>NZ_BMVU01000043.1 GCF_014650875.1 Streptomyces minutiscleroticus | reverse complement strand
GATGAAGGACGCCCTGCGCGCCCGCGCCACGGTCGGCGAGGTGTGCAACGCCCTGCGCGAGGTCTGGGGCACCTACGTGCCGAGCGACGCCTTCTGACCCCCCCGTCCGGGAGGCGGACCGGTGCGCCCCCGGAAGCCGGAGCGGGGGCGCACCGGTCACCACCGGGCCTGCGCGAAGTTACGGGCCGCGGTCCTCAGACCACCCGGCCCGAGGGCTGCGGCGCCGGGTCGTAGGCGGCCGTGCGCACGACGTCCCGCAGGCTCACGGCGGCCGTGAGCATGTCCCGGTGGGTGGTGTAGAGGGCGTTCACACCGAACCGCAGGAGGTCGGGAGCGCGCATGTCGGCGATCACGCCACGCTCCGCCAGGGCCTGCACCAGTCCGTAGGCGTGGGGGTGCCGCAGCGCGACCTGGCTGCCGCGCCGGGCCGGGTCGGACGGGGTCACCGCCTCGAAGCCCAGGGGCGCCAGCAGCTCCTCGGCGCACCGCAGGAAGAAGCCCGTCAGGGACAGGCTCTTGGCGCGGACCCGGGCCAGGTCGACGCCGTCGAAGGCGGTGAGCGCCGCTTCGAGGGCGAGCAGGGACAGGATCGGCGGGGTGCCGACACGGGCCCGCGCGATCCCCGGTGCCGGTGTGTAGCCGGGGGCCATGGCGAACGGGTCCGCATGGCCGGTCCAGCCGGTCAGCGGGGTCTCCAGGGCCTCGTGGTGGCGCCGGGCCGCGTACAGGAAGGCGGGGGCGCCCGGGCCGCCGGAGAGGAACTTGTAGCCGCAGCCGACGGCGAGGTCGACACCGAGGCCGTCGACGTCCAGCGGGAAGGCCCCCGCGGCGTGGCACAGGTCCCACAGGACGAGCGCGCCGGCGCGGTGCGCGGCGTCCGTGACCGCCCGCATGTCGTACAGCTCGCCGGTGCGGAAGTCGACGGGCGAGTAGCTGACGACGGCCACCCGGTCGCCCTCGGCGGCGAGGAACTCCTCCAGACCGGCCGGGGGCACCGGCCGCACCTGGAGGCCCCGGACGCGCGCCACCGCGTCCGCCAGGTAGCGGTCGGTGGGGAAGTGGCCGGGGTCGGTGACCAGCAGCGGCCGGTCCGGCCGCAGCGCGGCGGCGGCGTTCAGCGCGGTGAACAGCTGCACGCTCGTGGAGTCCCCGGCCACCGTCTGCCCCGGTCCCGCGCCGATGAGGCGGCCGACGGCGTCGCCCACCCTGAGGGGCGCCTCCCACCACCCGTGCGCGTTCCAGGACCTGATCAGACCGGTGCCCCACTGCCGGTGCACGGCGTCGGCGAGGACCGGCGGCACCGCGGCGGGCAGGGGGCCGAGGGAGTTGCCGTCGAGGTAGACCACCCCCTGCGGGAGCAGGAACCGCTCCCGCAGGGGTGCCAGGGCGTCCTCGGCGTCGAGCCTCGCGGCCTCCTCGCCGGTCGTCGTGGCGGGAGCGTTCGTCGGGGCGGGGCCGGTCGCCGGGGCGGGGGTGGTCGTCGTCACGGCCGCACCGCCTCCCGGTCGTTCCCGTCGCCGGCCCGCTCCTCGTCCGCGTCCCGTGCGGGCCTCCGGGCGCCGAAGGCGGCCGCCATGTCCCAGAGGGTGTCGGCGACGCTCCGGGCGCCGGGCGCGCCGGGTTCGATGAGCGTGTAGTGGCCCGTGCCGGGCAGCACGACCGTCTCCAGGTCGTGGTGCACGGCCGCGTAGTCGGAGAACTGCGTCAGCGGCACCTCCTCGTCGACGGCCCCGTGCAGCAGCACGGTGGGCACTCCGGTCGTCCCCGCCCCGCGCAGCAGGGTGAGCGGGTCGACCGAGGCCATGCGCTCCTCGAACACCTCCTCCCCGCCGAGCAGCTGGACGGCGGCGCCGTCGCTGAGGTCGTCACGGCGGGTGGCGGCGAGGTCGGTGAGCGGGGCGAGCGCCAGCACGCCCGTGGGCAGGTCGCGGGTGTACCAGGGCGAGTCGGGGGGCAGCAGCCCGCGGGCCGCGCACCACAGGGCCAGGTGGCCGCCGGAGCAGTGACCGGCCAGGACGTACGGGCGCCCCTGGGGCAGGGTGTCCACGATCCGTGCGACGTCGTCGAAGGTCTCCGGATAGCCGCCCGCGCCGCCGGACCTGCGGAAGCCGGGCAGCAGGACGTCGAAGCCCTGCTCGGAGAGGTAGGCCGCGAAGGGGGTGAGGTGCATCCGGTCGTAGCGCCAGTACCCGCCGTGCAGCAGGACCACCAGCGGGGCGCCCGGGTCCCCGGCGGGCCAGGCGTCGTAGACCTGGTGGGGGTGGTCCCCGTAGCGGCCGTGCACCGGTGCCAGGACCGGCTTCAGGCTCAGGACCCGCCTCTCCTCCTCGGCCGCGAAGTCGGAGATGACCCTAGACGGCACCGCGCACCTCCCACAGCTCGGGGAAGACCGGGCGGGACGCGCGCCTCTCCAGCCAGGCCAGGCCGGAGGAGCCGGCGCTGCCGGGCTTGGCCCCCATGGCGCGGCGCACGACCATGACGTGGTCCAGGCGCCAGCGCGTCACCAGTTCGGCGACGTCGGTGAGTGCCTCGCCCAGGACGAGCAGCGGGTCGTGCTGCGGGCCCGCGTAGATCCGCCGCCACACCTCGACCACCCCCGGGTCCGACGCGTAGGGGGCGGTCACGTCCCGCTCCCTGACGTGCTCCGGGACGGGCAGTCCGCGCCGGTGCAGGAAGAGCAGCACCTCGTCGTACAGGGAGGGGGCGCGGTAGGTCTCGGCCAGCGCCTCGTGCACCGAGGGGTCGCCCCGGTGGCCGCCGAGCAGGCCGGCGTTCTTCTGCCCGAGGAGGAACTCCATGTGCCGGTACATGGCCGACTGGAAGCCCGAGGCCCTGCCGAACGCGGCGCGGAAGCCGTTGAACTGCGCGGGCGTCAGCGCGGCGATGGGCTTCCAGGAGTCGTTGAGCGCGCTCAGGGCGCGGCGGCTGCGGGTGAGCGCGTCCAGGGCGCGGTCCAGGTCGTCCTTGGCGAACGCCTGCCGGGCCGCCTGCCACTCGTGCACGACCAGTGTGAACCACAGCTCCATCACCTGGGTGGTGACGAGGAAGCCCATCTCGTCCGCGGCCTCGGTCAGCGGCTGCTGCAGCGAGTTGAGCACGGACGCGTGCACGTACTCGTCGTAGGGACTCGGGCCGTGGAAGGGCCGGGTCAGTGAATCGTCCACGGCCGGCTCGGCGAGAGCGGACGTGCTGGTGTTCATGGCGTCTCCTTGTGCTGCCATGGCCGGAGGCGGGGACCGGCCGGTCGTGGGCCGGTCGTCCGCCGTGGGGGGATCAGGAGCCGTGGTGCGGTCTCAGATGCCGAGGTGGACGCCGCCGGAGGCGTCGATCCACTGGCCGGTCGTCCAGCGGGCGTCGTCGCTGGCCACGAAGGACACGATGTCGGCGATGTCGGCCGGCCGGCCCAGGCGGCCGAAGACGGAGGCATCCGAGTAGCGCTGCCGGATCTCCGGGATGCTCAGGGTGGGGTTGATCTCCGTCTCGGTGTAGCCGGGCGCGACGCTGTTCACCGTGATGCCGCGGGGTCCGAGTTCCTTGGCGAGGGCGAGGGTGAGGTAGTCCAGGGCGGCCTTGGTCATGGTGTAGGCGACGATCGCGGGATAGCCGAACTTGGTGGCCACCGAGGAGATGTTCACGATCCTGCCGCCGTCGCGCAGCCGGTCGAGTCCGCGCTGGACGATGAAGAAGGGCGCCTTGGTGTTGATCGCGAACACCCGGTCGTAGTCCTCCTCGGTCACGTGCGCGATGGTGCGCGGCACGGTGATGCCCGCGTTGTTGACGAGGATGTCCAGGCCGGGTCCGGCCCCCTGCTCGGCCAGGGCCCGGTCGAAGGCCTCCCACAGCGTGGCGGCGTCGCCGGGCACGCCGAGTTCGGCGTGGACGGCGAAGGCGCGGCCGCCCTCGGCCTCGATCTCCTTGACCGTCCGCTCGGCCGCCGTCAGGTCGTGTCCGTAGTGCACGGCGACCAGGGCGCCCTCCTCGGCCAGGCGCCGGGAGATGGCGCGGCCGATGCCGCGGCTGCCTCCGGTGACCAGGGCGGTCCTGCCCTCGTGCCGCAGAGAGGTGGTCAACGTCTTCTCCTTACCTGGAAGGTGTCCGGCGGCTCGCCGGGGGGTGGGTGGTCCGCGGGGGGTCAGGCGTCGAAGTCGAGCGTGACCTCGGCGGTGCGCGGGCGGGCCCGGCAGACGAGCGTGTAGCCCGCCGCGAGGTCCTGGGGGTCGAGGGCGTACTGGCGGCCCAGCGCCACCTCGCCCGACAGCACCTTGGCGCGGCAGCTGCCGCACACGCCGTCGCGGCAGGCGTACGGCACGTCGGGGCGGGCGCGCAGCAGCGCGTCGAGGATCACCTGGTCCTGCGGCCGCACCGGGACGGTGCCGCGGCGTCCGCCGAGCACCGCGGTGATCCGGGTCTCCTCCGCCGGCCCGGCCGGTCCGGCCGCGGGCGGCGCCACGGCCACGGGCGGCGCGTCGTGCGGCGTGGCGCCGGGGGTGAACGGTTCGCAGCGGACGGACGCCGGGTCGGCGCCCCACTCCGTCAGCGCCCGCCGTGCCGTGGCGACCAGGCCGGGCGGGCCGCACAGGGCGTAGGCCGTACCGGGTGCCGGGAGCGCGTCCAGCGCGGTGAGCAGCCGGCGCAGCTTCGGGGCGTCGACGCGGCCGCTGAGCAGGTCGCTGCCGCGGTGCTCGCGGGTGAGGACGTGCAGTGCGGTGAAGCGGTCGACGTACCGGTCCTTCAGGTCGGTGAGCTCGTCGGCCAGCAGGGCGGTCGCGGCCGTGGGCACCGCGTGGACCAGGGAGACCCGGCAGGCGGGGTCCTCGCGCAGCACGGCCGCCGCCATCGCGGCCAGCGGGGTGACGCCGGAGCCGCCCGCGACGAGCACGTGGTGCGCGCCGGGCAGGTCCGGCAGGGCGAAGGCCCCGGTGGGCGGGGAGACCTCCAGGCACTCGCCCGGCGCCAGGGCGGTCGTGGCGTACGCGCCGAAGCCGTCGGGCCCGCCCCGCTTGATCACCAGGCGGAACGCGTCCGGGTCGTCCGGCGGCGGGCACACCGAGTAGCAGCGGCGCAGTTCGACGCCGGCGCGCCGGTGCCGTACGACGACGTGCCGGCCGGGCCGGTGGGCGAAGGCGGCGCGCAGGCCGTCGGGGACGTCCAGGGTGACCGCGACCGCCTCCTCGGTCAGCCGGCGCACCTCGGCGACCGTCAGCCGGTGCCAGCCGGTGCGCGGGCCCGCCGCCGGGGACGACGGGGTCCGGGGCCGGCCGGCGCGGGCTCCGGCGGGCGCGGTCTCGGCGGGCGCGGTGCCCGCTCCGGTCACGGCGGTGTTCACGATGGGCCTCACAACGCGGTCAGGTGGGGGAACGTCTCGTGGCACGCCGTGCACCGCAGCACCGACTGGCAGCGGGAGGGGCCGAAGGGGCTGTGCGGCCGGGTGGCCCGTGACCCGCAGTGCGGGCACGCCACCCCGCCCAGCTCTACGGGGACGGGGCCGCCGGGCGCGACGGGCACGGGCGGGGCGATGCCGTGGTCCGCGAGCTTCCTGCGTCCGGCCTCCGTGATGCTGTCCGTCGTCCAGGGCGGGGTCAGGACCTGCCGCACGCGTCCGTCGGGGTGGCCGCAGTCGGCGAGGACCTCCTCCACGGCGGAGGTGATGGCGGGCAGGGCCGGGCAGCCCAGGAAGGTCGGCGTGATCTCCACTTCGAGCGCGCCGTCGGCGGCCGGGGCGACGGAGCGGACCACCCCGAGGTCGCCGAGGCCGATCATCGGCAGCTCCGGGTCGGGCACGGCCTCCACCCTCGCCCGGACCTCCTCGACGGAGCGGCGGGCCGTGGCCGGGCGCTCCGCCGTCCGCGTCTCCCCGCTCACCAGGTGCCTCCGGGGAACTGACGGTGCACCGACTGCAGTTCGGCGACGAGCGGCCCGAACTCCTCGGTGTGCAGGCCGACGCGTCCGCCGCGGGCCTGCCAGCGCGGCGCCGGCACGGTGAGTCCGGCGCGGGCGACGACCTCGCCCACCCGCCGCTCCCACAGCGGGCGCAGCGGAGCGGGCGAGGGCACCGTGCCGGCCGCGGCGAGGCGGCGCACCACGTCGTCCTCGTCGAACAGCTCGGCGGTGTAGGGCCACACCCGCTCCAGGCCCGCCCGCATGCGCCGGGTGCTCTCGGGCGTGCCGAGGCCCAGCCGCAGCGTCCAGTCGTCGGCGTGCCGCCGGTGGAAGGCGACCTCCTTGGCGGCCCGCGCGCCGAACCCGGCCAGGTCGGGGTCCGCGCAGCCGGCCAGCGCCTCGTAGTACAGGGACGCGTAGTGGGTGTAGGCGAGCTGCCGGGCCACGGTCGCCGCGAAGTCCCCGTTCGGCAACTCCGTGAGCAGGGCGTTGGTGAACTCGCGGTCCTGGCGGGTGAAGGCGAGGTCGTCCTCGGTGCGGCCCGTCCCGTCCAGCCGCCCGCTCAGGGTGAGCAGGGTGCGGGCGTGGCCGACGAGGTCGAGGGCGATGTTGGACAGCGCCAGGTCCTCCTCGATCGTCGGGGCCCGCGTGATCCACTGGCACAGGCGCTGCCCGAGGACGAGCGCGTCGTCGCCGAGGCGCAGCAGGAGCACGGCGAGGTCGGCGCCGGTACGGGAGGCGTCCGCGCGGGCCGCGCCGGTACGGGCGCCGGCGCGGACGGCCCGTGCGGCGGGCGCCGTGTCACTGGTCGTGGTCACCGTCGGGGCCCTCCTGCGTCAGCGGGGCGAACTGCTCCGGGTAGCGGTACGGCTTGTGCCGCGCGGTGCTGAAGTACGGGTCGCGCTCGTCGGGGGAGACCGCGTGCACGGAGTCCGAGCGGACCACCCACAGCGACAGCGGGTCGCCCCGGCGGACGTACAGGTCGCGGGCGCGGCCGAGGGCCGTGTCCGCGTCGTCGGCCCGCACCGACCCCACGTGCTGGTGCGCAAGTCCCCTGCGGGGCCGCACGAAGACCTCCCAGGACGCCGGCGCGCCCTCCCGCCCCCGGCTCACGCGGCCGCCTCCGTCCGGTCCGCGGCGATCCCCGCGGCGCCGGTGCCGGCCGGCGGGACGCCGGCGTCCTCGCGGGCGGCGTACGCGGCGGCCGCCTCCCGCACCCACGCGCCGTCCTCGTGCGCGGCGCGGCGGTGCGCGACGCGCTGCCGCGCCCAGTGCGTGTCGTCGCCGAGCGCGTCGCGGTACGTCTCCCAGTCCACCGGGGTGAAGTCGTAGTGGCCGCGCTCCTCGTTCCAGCGGATCGCCGGGTCCGGCAGGGTCAGCCCGAGCCGTTCGGCCTGCGGGACGCACTGGTCGACGAAGCGCTGGCGCAGCTCGTCGTTGGTGTGGTGCTTGATGCCCCAGGCGATGGCGCGGCGGGAGACGGCTGCGCCGAGCGCGGCGGTGCGCGCGTCGGCCCCGCCCGCCTCGGTGTCGGGCGGTCCGAACATCAGCGCCACGGCGGGCAGCCACCAGCGGTCCACCGCGTCCTGCGCCATCCGCCTCTGCTCCGGCGTCCCCTCGCACAGCGCGCGCATCAGGTCGTAGCCCTGCCGCACGTGGAAGGCCTCCTCCTGGCAGACGCGGCGCATCGCGCGGGCGTAGGGGCCGTAGGACGTACGGCACAGGGGCGCCTGGTTGATGACGGCGGCGCCGTCCGTCAGCCAGGCGATCGCGCCGGTGTCCGCCCAGGTGAGCGCGGGGTGGTTGAAGGTCGCCGCGAAGCGCTGCTGGCCCCGGTGCAGGGCGTCCAGCAGGTCGGCGCGGTCCGCGCCCAGCGTCTCGGCCGCGGAGTACAGGTACAGGCCGTGGCCCGCCTCGTCCTGGACCTTGGCGATCAGCACCGACTTGCGGTGCAGGGACGGCGCCCGGGTCAGCCAGGCGCCCTCCGGCTGCATGCCGATGATCTCGGAGTGGGCGTGCTGGGCGATCTGGCGGAGCAGCATCCGGCGGTAGCCGTCGGGCATCCAGTCGCGCGGTTCGACCGTCTCGCCGGAGGCGACGAGCGCCTCGAAGTGAGCGAGCAGCTCGTC
Source organism: Streptomyces minutiscleroticus (assembly GCF_014650875.1). GTDB lineage: Bacteria > Actinomycetota > Actinomycetes > Streptomycetales > Streptomycetaceae > Streptomyces > Streptomyces minutiscleroticus. The sequence goes on along the minus strand of NZ_BMVU01000043.1, from coordinate 60,491 downwards.
CTCCGCGGCGGGCGGGGCGCCGGCGGTGGTCTGCCCGGCGCTCATCGCGCACCCCTTCCGCGACCGGCCCGCGCCGGGACGGGTCCGTACCGCCGTCCGGCGGGGACCCGCACGCACTGCCTGGGCACTCGCATCACTCCCTCAGCGTCCGACCGCCCACGGCCGCGGGGCGCGGGCGGAACCTCCATTCCGGAAAGAGGCCGCGCACGGGGTGCGCTATCCCCGCCCGTGCGGCACGGGCACGTGACAAAGCTCACTCCGTGCTCCGGGGAGTGCGCCGGGCCCGTGGCGCCTCTTGTTCGGATGACACACGACACCCGCACGGCGGCCGGCACGCCGCAGCGAAAGGGGAATCCATGAGCACCATCAGGGAGTTGCTGGTCGAACTCACCGGGACCACCGAGTACGCGGAGGTCGTCGCCGACGACGCCGACCTCGCCGCCAGCGGGATCGACTCCGGCGACCTGGTGCGCCTCGTCCTGCTCGTCGAGCAGCGGTTCGGCGTGGAGATCACCGCCGAGGACATGGAGGGGCTGCGCACGATCGCCGACTACGAGCGGTTCGTGGCCGGGCGCTCCGTCGCGGGTGCCACCGGCGGTGCGTGATGTGGCTGACGCAGCTGCTGGAACGCAACCGCCAGTGCTTCCCCGACCGGACCGCGCTGGCCGACGAGGAGCGCGCCGTCACCTGGGCCCAGTTCCACGACCGCACGCTCGAACTCGCCCGGGGGCTGGCCGACCTGGGCATCCGGCGCGGTGACCGGGTCGCCGTGCTGTCCAAGGACCGCGTCGAGGTCCTGGAGAGCTACTTCGCGCTCGCCCGGCTCGGCGCGCTGTTCGTCCCGCTGAACCACAGCCTGGCCGTGCCCGAGGTCGCCGACATCATGGAGCGCGTCGGCGCGGTGGCCGTCCTCGGCGAGTCCGACCTGCTGGACCGGCACACCGGGCTCCCCGCGTCGGTACGGATCCGGGTGGCGTTCGACAAGCCCGCGTTCGAGGCGCTGGGGACGGTCGCGCCGGAGGTGGACCTGCCCGCCGTGGCCGACACCGACCCGGTCGCCGTGCTGCACACCTCGGCCACCACCGGGCGGGCCAAGGGCGTCACCGTCGACTCCGCCTCGTTCCGGGCCATCGCCCTGGGCTGGCTGGTCATGGCCCGTCCCACCGACGACATCGTCATGGTCAACTGCTGTCCGCTGTACCACGGCAGCATGGTCGTGTCCCTGACGTACATGGCCGCCGGTGCCACGGTGGTGCTGATGCCCGGCTTCACCCCGCAGCGCGCCCTGGCCGCCGTGGAGCGGCACCGCGCCACGCACATGTGGCTGGTCCCGCAGATGCTGCGCTTCATGCTCCAGTCCAAGGGCTCCCACGGCACGGACCTGTCCTCGCTGCGGGAGATCCTCTACGGCGCCGCCCCGATGCCCCTCGACGTGTACGCCGAGGCGGTGCGGCGGCTGGGCTGCGGCTTCCGCCAGGTCTACGGGATGACCGAGGTCGGCGGGCCCTTCGTCACCCTCGGCCCCGACGAGCACCCCGCCCCCGGCGACGTCACCGCCCGCATCCCCTGCGGACGCGTCGTGCCCGGCATGTCGGCCCGCGCGGTGGACGGGACCGGGCGCGAGCTGCCCCGCGGGGAGATCGGCGAGGTCGTCGTGCGCGGCCCGGGCCTCATGCAGGGGTACTGGAACGACCCCGAGGCCACCGAGGAGGTCTTCCTCGACGGCTGGGTCAGGACCGGCGACCTGGGGTTCGTGGACGAGGAGGGCCGCATCCACCTGGTGGACCGCAGCAAGGACCTCATCATCCGGGCCGGCCAGAACGTCTACCCCTCGGAGATCGAGCGCGCCCTGATGACCCATCCGGCCGTCCGGGACGCCGCGGTCGTCGGCACGCCCGACGAGGACTACGGCGAGGTGCCGCTGGCGTACGTCGTGGCGGAGGAGGGCACCGGTGCCGCCGAGCTGCTCGGCCACGTCGCGGGCCTGCTCGCGCCCTACAAGCGCCCGCGGCGCATCGAGTTCATCGAGCAGGTGCCGCGCAACCCCGCCGGAAAGATCGTCAAGAAGCTGCTGCGAGCCTGACGGCCCGCGGCGCGAAGGGCCCGGCCGGTCACCGCGGGAACGCGGTGACCGGCCGGGCCCTTTCGTCCGACCGCTCCCCCGGCACCGCGGTGGGCGGCTCGGAACGGGGGCGGCGCGGCGGCGCGTGCGGGCCTGGAGGCCGAGCGGCGCGCGGCCGCGTGCCACGGGCCGGTGCCGGGGGCTCCGGCCCGCGCACCCGGCTGCGGGCCGCCGACCGCCGGAGGCCGGGCACACGCGGGTGCCGGCGGGCTTGCGCGCCGCCGGCACCCGGGGTGGCCGTCCGGGACCGTCACGTCTTGGCGTTGACCAGCACCGCCATGTTGCCCGCCGGGTGCCGGTTGTCGTGGATGAGCTGGTGGGCCAGGCCGATCTCCTCGAAGCCGAACGTCCGCGACAGGCACGGGTCGACGTGGCCCTGGTCGATCAGCCGGGTCACCTCGCGGGCCTCGCGGGCGCTCGCGACGTGCGAGCCCTGCAGGCGCTTCTGCCGCATCCACAGGAAGCGCAGGTCCACGTCGCCGTTGTAGCCCGTGGTGCCGCCGCAGATGACGACCATGCCGCCGTTGTCGCACAGGTACATGGACGTCGGGACGGTGTCGGCCCCCGAGTGCTCCAGCACGATGCGCGGGCTGCGGCGCTCGCCGAGCACCTCCCAGAACCGCCGTCCGAAGGCGCGCGCCCCCTTCAGCCAGCGGCCCATCGCCTCCGCGTCCGTCGCGTCCGGCAGCCGGCCCCAGTGGTCGAACTCGCGCCGGTCGATCCAGCCCTCGGCGCCGAGCTTGCGGCAGAACTCGCCGCGCTCCTCGCTGGAGACGACCGCCACCGGGACGCCGCCGACGTGCCGGACGAGCTGGATGGCGATGCAGCCCAGGCCGCCCGCGCCGCCCCAGATCAGCACGGGGTCGCCGGGCCGGACGGTGTGCGGCTCCCAGCCGAACAGCTGGCGGTAGGCGGTCGCCGCCGTCGCCATGTAGCAGGCGGCCTCCGCCCAGGACAGGCGGGCGGGCTTGGGGTGGAGCATGTAGTCGTCGACGACCGCGAACTGCGCGAAGGAGCCGTAGTTCTCCTCGTACCCCCACACGCGCTGCGTGGTGGAGAAGGCCGGGTCGGCGCCGAGGCGGATGTCCTCCGCCGCCTCGTCCCACCGGCTGGCGAGGACGACGACCTCGTCGCCGAGCCGCACGTTCCGCACGTCCTCGCCGACGGCCCACACGATGCCGGACAGGTCGGAGCCGCCGATGTGGAAGTCCTCGGCGGCGCCGGCCTTCTGCCGTGCGGCGATCACGTCGAGCGGCTTGCCCAGCGCCGCCCACACGTTGTTGTAGTTGACGCCGGCCGCCATCACCTTGACGAGCACCTGCCCGCGGCCGACGGGCGGCACGTCGACGACCTCCGTGCGGAAGGCGTCGACGGGCTGCCCGTAGCGCTCGCGGCGGATGAGCGAGGCGTACATCCTCTTCGGCACGGTGCCGATCTCGGGTGCGTCGCCGAGTTCGTAGAGGTCCTGGGTCGCGGTCACGTGGGGTCTCCTGGGAGGCGGGGCCCGCCGGCGGGCTCAGGGGGACGTCGCGCGCAGCGCCTTGGCGACCGCCGCGCCGATGAGGGCGATGGGTTCGGGTTCGGTCATGTCGTAGTGGCCGCAGGGCACCCGGTGGTCGTGGAGGGTGCCGTCGACGTGCGGACGCCAGGAGTCGGCCTTGCCGGCCATCACCGCCAGGTCCGTGGGGAAGTCCGCCGTCTCCTCCTGGGCGGCGCTGAAGAACAGCACGTCCCCGTGGTAGGAGCCGGGAACGAACTGCGGCGCGATGCGCAGGTTGTTGCGCATGACCTCGGCGATGGCGGCCGCCTCGGCGCGCGTGACGGGCGAACTCGCGGGGTCCGCCGTGACGGCCGCGTCGATGCGGTCCAGGACGGACGCGACGTCCGGCGGGACCGTCCCCGGCCCGGCGGGCAGGCCGGCCATCCTCGTCAGGAGGGACGCCACCTGCCGTTCGACCGCTTCCGGGTCGTGGGCCGTGCCGTGCGGCTGGGGCGCGTCGAGCATCGCGAGCAGTTCCACCCGCTCCCCGCGCTCCTGCAGCGCGCAGGCCATCGCGTGCGCCACGAACCCGCCGTAGGACCAGCCCAGGAGCCGGTACGGGCCGTGCGGCTGCACCTCGCGGACGAGGTCGACGTAGTGGGCGACCATGGCGGCGGCGTCCGGCGCGGGCGGCCGGGTGCCGTCGAGGCCGGCGGCCTGGATGCCGTACACGGGCTGGTCGCCGCCCAGGTGGGGCAGCAGGCCCGTGTAGCGCCAGGACACGCCCGCTCCCGGGTGGACGCAGAACAGCGGCGCGGCACCGCCCTCCGCGCGCAGCGGCAGCAGCGGGGCCAGCGCGTTCGGCGCCCGGCCCGCGGAGTCCGCGCCGGTCCCGTCGGCCGCCGCCAGGACGCCCGCCACCGTGGGGGCGGCCAGCAGCTTCGCGGCGGGCACGTCGAGCACTCCGGCCTGGCGCAGCCGGCCCGCCAGCAGCACGGCGCGCATGGAGTCGCCCCCGAGGTCGAAGAAGTTGTCGTGCACGCCGATGCCGCCGATGCCGAGGGTCTCCTCCCACAGCCGGGCCACGGCCTCTTCGCGGTCGTCGCGCGGGGGCACGTGCTCCGTGGTCAGGCGGGGCCGCGGGGCGAGTCCCGGCTCCGGGGCGGCCGCGGCCGGGGCGTCGGGTGCGCCGGGCTCCGTGCGGGCGCCGGGGGCGTCGATCCAGTGGCGGTGCCGTTCGAAGGCGTAGCCGGGCAGGGGGACGCGCCGGGGGGCGCCCGGCACCTCGGGCAGCGCGGCGTCCACGCCCGCGCTCCACAGGCGGCCCAGGGCCTCGGCGAGGACGAAGCCGTCCGACGCCTCGGCCTTGGCGTGCCGCATGGTGGTCACCGTCACCGGCGTGTGCTCCGCCAGTTGGGCCGCGGCCAGCTTGGTCAGCGTGTCGCCGGGGCCGATCTCCACGAGCACGGGGGCGCGGTCCCGCCACAGGGCCGTGATGCCGTCGGCGAACCGGACGGTGTCGCGGGTGTGGTCGATCCAGTGCCGTACCGAGGTGGCCTGCTCGTCGGTGACCCAGGTGCCGGTGACGTTGGTGACGTACGGGATGCGCGGCGGGCGCAGCGCGACGGTGCGCAGACGGCCCTCGTACGCCTCGAGGACCGGGTCCAGGACGTGGGAGTGGGCGGCGACGGGGATGCGCAGCCGCCGGAACGGCACGCCGCGGCGCTCCAGGTCGGCCTCGAACCGCGCGACCGCGTCGTCGTGGCCCGCGACGGTGCACGCGGCGGGCCCGTTCACCGCGGCCAGCGACAGCTCCTCGTCCAGCAGCGGCAGCACCTGCCCGACGGGCGCCGCCACCCCGACGGTCGCCCCGCCGGCGGAGCTGATGAGCCGGACGCGCTCGGTGACCAGGGGCAGCATGTCCTGGAGGTCCATCACCCCGGCCAGGCAGGCCGCGGTGTACTCGCCGAGGGAGTGCCCGATGAGCGCGTCCGGGCGCACCCCCGCCTCCATGAGCGTGCGGGCGAGCGCGTACTCGGTCACCACCAGGCCGAGGAAGAGGGAGGTGATGTCGGGCGCGGGCTGCTCGAACAGGGCGGTGCGCAGGTCGCCGCCGAGGGCGGGCCGCAGGATGCGCGCGCACTCGTCGACGACGTCGCGGTAGAAGCCGTTCTCGCGGTAGAGCTCCGCTCCCATGCCCGGGTACTGGGTGCCGCCGCCCGGCAGCAGGAACGCCACCCGCGCGGGCCCGTCGGACAGGGCCGGCGTGTCGGGCACGGCGGTGCGCAGGGCGGCCAGGGCCTCCTGGCGGGAGGCGGCCGTCACGGCCAGGCGGTGGCGCAGCGCGGGCCGGTCCGTGCGCAGGGAGTGCGCGACGTCGTCCAGACGCAGGTCGGGGCGGCGTTCGAGGTGGCGGGCGAGGGCCTCGGCCTGGCCGCTCAGTGCGCCGGCCGTGCGCGCGGACAGCGGCAGCACCAGGCGGCGGCCGTCCTCGGACGGGCGGGGCGGGGCGGGCGCGGCGGGCGGCGCCTCCTCCAGGATCACGTGCGCGTTGGTGCCCCCGATGCCGAAGGCGCTCACCGCGGCCCGCCGGGGGTGGTCGCCGGCCGGCCAGTCCTCCAGGGCGGTGGGCACCCGGAACGGCCCGGCGGCGAAGTCGATCAGCGGGTTGGGCTCGTCGAAGTGCAGGTTCGGCGGGATCTGCCGGTGCTCCAGGGCCAGGACCGCCTTGATGAGGCCGGCGATGCCGGCGGCCGCCCCCAGGTGGCCGATGTTGGTCTTCACCGAGCCCAGGGCGCAGAAGCCGCGCCGGTCCGTGCTCTGCCGGAACGCCTCGGTGAGCGCGGACACCTCGATGGGGTCGCCGAGCTTGGTGGCGGTGCCGTGCGCCTCGACGAGGCCGATGGTGCCGGCGTCGACCATCGCCTGCGCCTGCGCCTCGAGGATCACCTCGGTCTGCCCGGCGGCGCTGGGCGCGCTGAAGCCGACCTTGCGGCGCCCGTCGTTGTTGACGGCGCTGCCCCTGATGACGGCGCGGATGCGGTCGCCGTCGGCGAGGGCGTCCTCCAGGCGCTTGAGGACGACCGCCCCGACGCCGTCGCCGGAGGAGGTGCCGGCCGCGTCCGCGGCGAAGGCGCGGCAGTGGCCGTCGGGCGAGAAGGGGCCGTCGGGCACGTGCCGGTAGCCGAGCTTCGCCGAGGGGTTGAGGGAGACGGCCGCGGCGAGGGCGGTGTCGCACCGGTGGTCGAGCAGGTCCTGGCAGGCGGTGTGCACGGCGACGAGCGCCGTGGAGCAGGCCGTCTGCAGGGACACGCTCGGGCCGGTCAGCCCCAGCTCGTAGGAGACGCGCGTGGCGAGGGTGCCGAGGGAGTTGGCGGTGGCCGCGTGCACGAGCGCCACCGACCCGGGCTGCCCGGCGAAGCGCGGGTGCACGTGGGCCGGGTAGTAGCGGCTGTCGCCGCTGCCCGCGTACACGCCGACCGTGCCGTTGCGGGCGGCGGACCCGAGGCAGCCCGCGTCCTCCAGGGCGTGGTGGGCCGTCTCCAGCAGCAGCCGCTGCTGGGGGTCCACGACGGCGGCCTCGGCGGGGCTGTAGCCGAAGAAGCCGGAGTCGAAGCGGTCGATGCCGTCGACGACCGACGCCATGCGGACGAGGGAGGGGTCGTCGAGGTCGCGCGGGTCGCCGCCCGCGGCGAGGAACTCCTCGTCGGTGACGGGCCGCACCGCCTCCCGTCCGGCCGCCAGGTTCTCCCAGAAGGCGTCCAGGTCGTCCGCGCCGGGGAAGCGGCCCGCCATGCCGATCACGGCGACGGCGGGCACCTCCTCGTCGTACTCCTCCTGTCCCTCCCGCGGGGCGGGGGTCTCATGCATGGCCTCGGTCCTTCCCGTGCCGTGCGGAGCGGCGGGCGCGGGCCGCCCGCTGCCGCTGTGCCAGTTCCTTGGCCCGCTCCAGGCCGCTCGGTGCGGACCCGTCGGGCCGTCGTGCGCCGGGGCCGTCCGGCGGCGCCGGGTCCCCGGCCGCCGCGGCCCCGGTGTCCGTCAGGGCGGCCAGCCGGCGGGCGAGGTCGCGCACGGTGGGGTGCGCGAACAGGTCGACGACCGGCAGCTCGCAGCCGAACTCCTTGTTGATCGCGGTCTGTGCGGCGACCAGGAGCAGGGAGTTGCCGCCGAGGTCGAAGAAGTTCTCGTCCCGGCCCACCCGGTCCCGGCCCAGTACGCCGCACCACAGCCGGACGAGCACGTCCTCCACGCGCCGCAGCCGTTCCCCCGCGTCCGGGTCGGCCCGGTGCGCGGAGGTGCCGGCCGAGCGCAGCACCCAGTGGTCCGCGAGGCCCTCCGCCCGGGCGGCCCCGGCCGCCGCGCCGTACAGGGCTCCCAGGTCGGCGCCCTCCTCCAGGGCGACGCGCGCGGCCGCCCGCCGCACCTGCCGGACGGGGCCCGCGACGTGGCTGCGGACCCAGGGGGCGGTGCGGTCGGCACCGATCAGCAGGTGCGGCTCGGCCACGGTGCGGGCCAGGTCGAAGGAGCGCAGCGCGGCGGCGGTGTCGAGCACCCGGTAGCCGCGGGCCTCGCCGAGCGGGGCGAGCCGGTAGCCGCGGCCCATGCCGCGCTCGCGCCACATGCTCCAGGCCAGGCTCTGCGCGGGCAGTCCGAGGCCGCGGCGGTACAGCGCGAGGGCGTCGAGGAAGGCGTTGGCGGCGGCGTAGGCCGCGTTCATGGCGCCGCCGAAGTAGCCGTTCACCGAGGAGAAGAGGGTGAAGGAGGTGACCGGGTGGTCGGCGGCGACGCGGTGCAGCGTCCACGCGCCGGCCGCCTTCGCCTCCAGTGCCCGGCGCCAGGCGGCGGGGTCCAGGTCCCGTACGGGCCGCTCGTCGAGGACGCCGGCCAGGTGCAGCACCGACGTCAGGGGCGCGCCCCAGGCCCGCGCGGCCTCGTCCACCGCGGCCCGCACCCGGTCCTCGTCGGTGACGTCGGCGCACGCGTAGCGGACCTCGCCGAGGGTGCGCAGCCGCCGCAGCGTCTCGATGCGGGCGGCCTCCCGGCCCCCGGCGGCCAGGTGGTCCGCCCAGGTGTCCTCGGCGGGCAGCGGGGTGCGGCCGAGCAGGAGCAGGCGTGTGCCGGGCCGCTGGAGCAGGTGCGCCGCGACCTCGCCGCCGACGCCGCCCAGTCCCCCGCTGACCAGGTGGAAGCCGTCGGCCGCGGGCGGTTCGGTGCGGGGCGGCGCGTCGGGCAGCGGAGCCAGCCGGCGGACGTGGCGCCGGCCGCCGCGGTAGGCGACCTCGGCGTCGGCCGGCGTGTCCGCCGCCTCGGCGGCCAGCACGGGCACGGGGTCCTCCGCGCCGTCCGGGGCGAGGTCGAGGTGCGCGCCCCGCAGCCAGGTGAACTCCTCCCCCAGCGACTTCACCAGGGCGCCGGCCGCGGCGTGCGCCGGGGAGGGGCGGTCCTCGGGCAGCACCGCCTGGGCGCCCGCCGTCACGTACAGCAGGTCGACGGGGCGCCGCCCGCCGGGCCTGGCGTCCAGGGCGCGGGCGAGCGCGAGGAGGGAGGCGGTGCCCGCCTCCCGCGACAGCGGGTCCTCGGGGGCCGCGTCGGTGTGCAGCGCGCCGAGGTGCAGGACGGCGTCGACCGGCCGCCCGTCGGCGTCCAGGTCCCGCAGCAGGGCCGTGTGGTCGGCGTCGGCCGCGGGCCGGATCCGGTGGTGCGCGGCGTCCACCCGGGCGTGCGCCGTCGCGTCGGTGACGAGGGTGCACAGTCCGCCGGCGGCCCGCAGCTCGTCCGCGACCCGCCGGGCCAGCGCCTCGGTGCGCGGGTCGCCGCCGGCCAGGACCAGGGTGTGCCGTCCGGCCGCCGGCGGGCGCGGACGGTGCCGCTCCGCCCGCTGCCACACCGGGCGCAGGAACCAGTCGGGCAGCGTGGCCGCGGTCCCCATCAGCAGCTGGGCCTCGCGGACCGCCTCGTCGAAGTCGCCCGCCTCGAAGCTCTTGCGCAGCTTGGTGCGCTGGATCTTGCCGATCTCGGTCTTCGGTATCGCCTCCTCGGCGACCGGCACGAGGAAGGCGGGGCTGACGCCGATCTCCCGGGTCACCTTGCCGGCGATCTCCCGCAGCGCGGCGGCCGTGTCGTGGCCCGGGGCGAGGTGGAAGAAGAGCGCCAGTTCGTCGGTGGACGCCGCCGGGTCGGAGCGCACCGCGACGGCCGCGGTGAAGCTGCGCACCACGGAGGGCAGTTCCTCGACGCAGGACTCGATCTCGTGGCTGTAGTGGTTGACGCCGTTGACGATGATGACGTCCTTGGCCCGGCCGGTGATGTACAGCTCGCCGTCGCGCAGGAACGCCAGGTCCCCGGTGTCGAACCAGCCGTCCTCGGTGAACGCCTCTGCATTGGCTCCCGGATTGTCGTAGTAGCCGCTGGTCACGGAGGTGCCGCGGACCTGCAGCCGGCCGACGTCCCCCTCGGTGAGCACCTCCCCCCGTTCGCCGGTGATCCGCATGGCGAACCCCGGGTAGGGGCGGCCGCAGCTCACGAACGACTCGTCGGAGCCGTCCGGTTCGCCCGGCAGCGCGGTGTCCGTGACCACCGAGCAGGTCTCCGACATGCCCCAGCCCGGGTGCATCACGTCCTGCGGCAGCCCGAAGGGCTTCAGCGTGTGCAGGAAGCGGCGGGCGGCGGAGGCCACGACGACCTCGCCGGCGTTCATCACCAGCCGCACCGGCGACAGGTCCCAGTCGCGGTCGCGGAAGCGGTGGGCCTGCTCGGCCAGCAGTCCGAAGGCGAAGTTGGGCGCCCAGGTGACGGTGACGCGGTGCCGGTGGGCGAGGTCCATCCAGCGCAGCGGGTCCTCCAGGATCCAGGAGGTGGGCGCGTGGATCTGCCGGCAGCCCAGGTAGACGTCCCGCAGGTGGAACATCACCACGCCGGTGACGTGGTCGAGCGGGATCCAGTTCAGGGTGACGTCCCGTTCGCCGAGCCCGTTCGTCGCCTGCGTCGCGGCGGACCGGGTCAGCACGGCGTGGTGGCTCTGGCGCACGGCCTTGGGCAGCCCCGTGCTGCCCGAGGTCATCAGCAGCAGCAGGAGGTCGTCCGGCCGCGCCTCGTACCAGTCCCTGTCCTCGGGCGCCTCGCGCAGGGCGTCGGCCGTCGCCAGCCGAAGCCCGGGCCACTCGTGCCGGGCCGCGAGGTCGCGCAGACCCGCCTCCCTCCCCGCAGAGCAGGCGATCCAGGGCCGGCCGAGCATCTTCCAGATGCCCTCCAGCTTGGCCAGCGCCGCCGAGGCGGTGGTGTAGGAGGCCGGGACGGTCAGCGGGACGGCGACGAAGCCGCCGAGGACGCAGCCCCACAGCACGGCGAGGAAGTCCTCGCTCTCGTCGCACTGCAGGATGACCCGGTCGCCGGGGCGCAGCCCGGCCCGCCGCAGTCCCCCGAGGACCCGGGACGCCTCCTCGACCAGGGACGCGTAGCTGCGCCGGTTCTCGCTGCCGTCCGCGTGGACGTGCACGATGTCGCCATGCGCGCCCTCGGCGGCGCGCACCAGCGCCTGCGCCCAGCCGGACACCGGCAGTCCGGTCAGCTCGGGGCCCTCGCTCAGCGCGGGCACGGCGGACCGGGCGGCCGTGCCGGCGTTCCCGGCGGGCGCGGTCCCCCCGGTACGGCGCGGGGTGCCGGCGTGGCGGCGGCCGAGCTCCTCCTCGACGTTCTCCACGGCGGTCTCGGCCGCGCCGACTCCGGGGATCCGGGCGAGGCGCTCGCGCCAGGAGTCGGCGGCCGCGCGGTCGACGGCGGGCAGGGCGCGCAGCGCGTCGGTGTCGATACGGCCGTCGGCGGTGCGGGGCAGGGCGGCGACCGCCGTGACGCGGACCGCGCCGCCGACGGTGCCGAGGAGCTGTTCGACGCGCTCGGCGGCGTCCGCGCGGCCGGGCACCACGTACAGGCGCAGGGGGCCGCCGTCGGGCCCGGGCAGCGCGATCGCGTCGCGGATGCCGGGCACGGACAGCGCGGTGCGCTCCACGCCGGCGCCGTCGGCGTCCGCCGGGGCGCCGGCCGTGCCGGGGGTGCGCGCGGGAGGCGCGGGCAGCGCCCGGACGCGGACCCCCGGGTCGTCGCACACGGCCCGCAGGACCTCGTGCAGGGCGTGGGCGAACGCCTCGGCCGTCGCGGCGTCGTACAGGTCCTTCGCGTACTCCACGTGCAGGTCGAGGCCGTCGGGCGCGCCGTCGGCGCCGTGGCGCTCCAGCACGTCGACGAAGAGGTCGAACTTGGCGGTGCCGGTGGCGGTGGGCCGCAGCGGCACCTCCTGCCCGTCCAGCCTCAGGACGGCCCGCTCGTTGTTCTGCAGGGCCAGCATCACCTGGAAGAGCGGGTGCCGGGCCGGGTGGCGGGGCGGGTTGAGCTCCTCCACCAGCCGGTCGAAGGGCAGGTCCTGGTGGTCGAGGGCGGCCAGGTCGCGCGTGCGCAGCCGGGCGAGCAGCTCGCGGAAGGCGGGGTCGCCGGAGGTGTCGGCCCGCAGGACCACCGTGTTGGTGAGCGAGCCGACCACGTCGTCCAGGGCGGGTTCGGAGCGGCCCGCGACCGGGGTGCCGACGACCACGTCCTCGCCCGCGCCGCAGCGGGTGAGCAGGGCGCTGAGCGCGCCGTGCAGCACCATGAACAGGCTGGCGCCCTCGCGGTCGGCGAGCCGGAGCAGGTCGCGGTGGAGACCGGCGTCCACGGCCGCCGTGACGTGGGCGCCGTGGCCCCGCGGCGACGCCGGGCGCGGCCGGTCGCCGGGCAGGGTGCACTCCTGCGGCAGGTCCGCCAGCGCCTCGCGCCAGTGGGCCGTCAGCCGCTCCAGGCGTCCCGGTCCCTCCGGCTCGGGCGCGAGGAGGGCGCGCTGCCACACGGCGTAGTCCGCGTACTGCACGGGCAGCGCGGTCCACCGCGGGGCCCGGCCCTCGCGGCGCGCCGCGTAGGCGGCGCTCAGGTCGTCGGCGAAGGGGCGCAGCGACCAGCCGTCGGCGGCGCTGTGGTGCAGGACGAGCAGGAGGGTGTACTCCGGTCCGGTTCCGAACAGCCACGCCGCCAGGGGGCTCTCGGCACCCAGGTCGAAGCGGTGCCGCGACGCCGCGGCGACGTGCGCGCCGACCTCGTCCGCGGGGCAGTCCACGCGGCGCAGCGCGGGGCGCAGCTCCCCGGGCGGCAGGATCCGCTGGTGGGGTGTGCCCTCGTGCTCGGCGAACACGGTCCGCAGGCTCTCGTGCCGGTCGGCGACGTCGCCGAGGGCGGCGCGCAGCGCCTCGGCGTCGACGGGGGCGCGCAGCGGCACGAGCAGGGGGATGTTGTAGGTCGCGGTCCCGTCGTCGAGCCGGTCCAGGAACCACATGCGCTCCTGGGCGAAGGACAGCGGTACGCGCTCGGGGCGGCGGACGCCTCCCAGGGCGGGGCCCCGGTGGACGGTGGCGGTCCGCGCCGTGAGCCCCTCGGCGAGCGCGGCCGGGGTCGGCCCGTCGAACAGGGCGGTGATGGGCACCTCGGCACCCGTCCGCGCGCGCAGGCGGGCCAGCAGACGGGTCGCGAGGAGGGAGTCGCCGCCCAGGTCGAAGAAGTTCGCGTCGACGCCCACGGTGTCCCGGGGCAGCCGCAGCACGTCCTCGAACAGCCCGCACAGCAGCGCCTGCTGCGAGGTGGCGGGCCGGGTGCCGGCCGCCGCGGCCGTGAAGTCCGGTGCCGGCAGGGCCCGTACGTCGAGCTTGCCGTTGGCCGTCAGGGGCAGGGTATCGACGGGGACGCAGGCGGCCGGGACCATGTGCTCGGGCAGGTGCGCGGCGGCGTGGGCCCGCAGCTCGGCGGGGTGCGCGGGCGTGTCCCCCGCGGTGGTCGTGTAGGCCACGAGCTGCTGCGCGCCGTTCTCGGCGCGGCGGACGACGACGGCCGCGCGGGCCACCTGCGGATGGCGGGCGAGGACGGCCTCGATCTCGCCGGGCTCGACGCGGAATCCGCGCAGCTGCACCTGCTGGTCGGCCCGGCCGAGGTACTCCAGCGTGCCGTCGGCGCGGCGCCTGGCGAGGTCGCCGGAGCGGTACATCCGGCCGCCGGGCGGCCCGAAGGGGTCGTCCAGGAACCGCTCGGCGGTGAGGTCGGGCCGGTTCAGGTAGCCGGCCGCCACCCCGGGCCCGGACACGTGCATCTCGCCGGTGGCGCCCGGCGGCACCGGGCGCCCGGCGGGGTCCAGCAGGTGCACCCGCAGGTCCGCGAGCGGCCTGCCGATGACGCTGCCCCGGCGGGGGTCCGCCAGGTCGGCGGCGGTGAGGCGGTGGTGGGTGACGTGCACGGTGGTCTCGGTGATGCCGTACATGTTCACCAGGGCCGGGGCGTCCAGGCCGTAGCGGTCGGCCCACGGGCGCAGCCGCTCGGGGCGCAGCGCCTCCCCGCCGAAGACGACGTACCGCAGCGCGCCCGCCGAGGGCGGCGCGGAGCCCTCGGCCGCCGCCTCCGTGTCCGCGTCGACCAGCTGCTCGAACGCGGACGGCGTCTGGTTGAGGACGGTGACGCCCTCGCGGTGCAGCAGCCGCAGGAACTCCCGGGGCGAGCGGCTGACGGCGTGGGGCACGACGACGAGGCGGCCGCCGTGCAGCAGCGCGCCCCAGATCTCCCACACCGAGAAGTCGAAGGCGTAGGAGTGGAACAGCGTCCACACGTCGTCCGGCCCGAAGGCGAAGTGCTCCGCGGCCGCGGCGAAGAGCCGGACGACGTTGGCGTGCGGCACCGGCACGCCCTTGGGCCGTCCCGTGGAGCCCGAGGTGTGGATGATGTACGCGATGTCGGACGGGCTCGTCGCTCCGCCCCGCTCGGCGTCGGTCAGGGCGCCGGCCGGCCGCCGGGCCAGGTCCCGCTCGACCTCCGGGTCGCCGAGGCGGACGGTGGGGATCTCCGTATCCCGCAGCGGTTCGGCGAGGTCGCCGTCGGTGACGAGGAGGACGGGCCGCGCGTCCTCCACGACCAGCCGCAGCCGCTCGGCCGGGTGGCCGGTGTCCAGCGGGAGGTAGGCGGCGCCCGTCTTGAGCACCGCGAGCAGGGCGGGCAGCAGCCGGACGCCCCGGCGCACCGCGAGCGCCACCGTCCGGCCGGGTCCCGCGCCCCGCTCGGCCAGGAGCCGGGCCAGGCGGTCGGCCCCGGCGTCCAGCTCCGCGTAGGTCAGCCGTTCGCCCTCGCACGTCACGGCCGTGCGGTGCGGCGTCCTCGCGGCCTGCCGCTCGAACAGCTCCGGCAGGGTCGCCTCGACGGGACACGTCCGCACGGGGCTGTCGCCCGGGTGCTCGCCCGGCAGCAGCACGTCCAGGTCCCGCAGCGGCGTCGCCGCGCCGGCCGCGGCCAGCCGGCGCAGCACGGCGAGGAACCTGTCGCGGTACAGGGCGAGTTCGTCCTCCTCGTACAGGGCGGGGTTGGCGTCGAAGGCCAGCCACAGCCCGTCGTCCCCGGCCCCGGGCCGTACGGAGATCTGCAGGTCGTCGACGGCGCCGCCGGACAGGTGGTGCCAGGTGGCGGCGTGCCCGCCGAAGTCCAGCGCCTCGGTGAACGGGACGATGTTGAGGACCGGTCCGTACAGCCGGCGGCCGGTGCCCAGCAGCCCGAGGTCGCGGCGCAGGAACTCGCCCCGGTAGCGCTGGTGCTCCCGCAGCGCCTTCAGTTCGGCGGCGACGGCGCGCGCCAGCTCCGCGACGGACGTGCCGGGGGCGGCGGGCACGCGCAGCGGCAGGACGTCGGAGGCGGTGCCCGGGGTGCGCAGCGCGGCGCCGCCGAGCCGGCTCATGGTGGCCAGGCCCAGGACCAGGTCCTCGGCGCCGGTCATCCGGTGCAGGAACGCCAGGACGGCGGTGGTCAGCAGGTCGGTGCGCGAGACCCCGAGGCGGGCGGCGGCCGCGGACAGGGCCTCGGCCTCGGCGGCGGACAGGTCCGCGGTGCGACGCAGGAACGGCACGGCGGGGGCGGCCGTGCGGCGGGTGAGGCGGGCGGGCTCCGGCAGTCCGGCCAGGCGCTCGGCCCAGTGGGCGCGGTCGCGCTCGTACCGGTCGGAGGCGAGGTAGGCCGCCTCGTCGGCCCGGAGCCGGTCCACCGGGGCGAAGGCCGTGGGGGCCGGCTGCCCGCCCGAGGCCAGCGCGTTGTAGGTGTCGGCGAGCCGGCGTCCGAGGAGCTTGTAGCTGTAGCCGTCGAGCAGGATGTGATGGGCCCTCAGGAACCAGATGTGCCGGTCGGCCGCCAGGGTGAGCAGGGCGTGCGAGAACAGCGGGCCCTTGTCGAGGTCCACGGGCGTCGCGAGGTCGCCGCGGATCCACTCCCACGCGGCGCGCTCCGGGTCCTCGGCGCCGCTGACGTCGACGCGGTGCAGCGGCCAGTCGTCCGCGTCCGGTGCCGGCCGGCACCGGGGGCCGTCGTCGGTGTCGGAGAAGCGCAGGGCGAAGGTGCCGGCCTCGCCGACGGTGCGGCGCAGCGCGGCCTCGAACAGGCCGGCGTCGAGGGGGCCGTGGACTTCCACCGCCTCTCCGGTGTTGTAGGCGGCGCTGTCGGGAGCGAGTCGCTGGGCGTACCAGAGGCCCTCCTGGGCACCGGTCAGCGGTCGACGATCGTCCTCGTGGAGTGACATAGCACAACCCTCACGTGGCAAGCCGTGATCACACGGTCGGGGATGGCCGGGCCGGGCCGGACGGATACGGCCGCCGGCCCGGACCGGCCCGCGAATTCCTGGGTCCGGCGCACGCGGTAAGGGGACGGCCGTACGCCAAGGGTGGGGGGATCCATTCCGTCCCACCGCCGGTTCCAACGGCTCATCACGGTGAAGGACGGGCGGCGGCCCGGTCAAGGCCGGCCGGTCGGGCGGAAATGACTCTAGGAATTTCCCTGAACCGCGGACGGCCGCCCGGAACCGCTTTTAGGGAAAGCCCGTGGCTTTCGGTCCGCCGCCGTCCGCAAGTGGATTCGGTGGCCTTGGGCGTTGCACTCTTCTGAACAACACCGCGTTTCTTCGGGCAGCCGGCGGTGACGACGCGTCATCGCCTCGGGTACGGAAAATGGTTGGCAAGAAGATGACTCACGGCATGCAACGCGCGCTGTGTCCGGTCGAGACCCTCTACGTGGGCCAGAGAAGCAGAGCGGTGCTCTCCTGCACCCTGCACGGGCACGTCGACGTGGAAGCGCTGTCGGCGGCGTTCGACGCCGTCACCACGGAGCAGCCGACGCTGCGGACACGGATCGTGCCGGACGGCGCGGGGTACGCGCTGCGGCTCCTCGCGGCGGACGAGAGACCGCGACTGGTCACGCGCACCGGCGACCCGGAGGATGCCTACGCGGCGGAGCTGAACGCCCCGCTGCCGGTCGGCGGCCCGCTGTCGCGCGCGGTCCTCGTCAGCGCGCCGGACCGCGAGCACCACCTGTTCGTCCTGGTGGTGGACCACACGGTCACCGACGGACACAGCAGCATCACCCTGCTCAACACCCTCTGGGAGCGGTACGGGGCGCTGGTCGAAGGGGCCGGGGACCGGCACGGGGACGGCTCCGCCGCCACGGCCGCGGCGCACCCCGCCACCGGCCCGGAGGACGCTCCGCGGTGGCCCCGCCCCGTCAGCGCGCTGCTGCCCGGCGGGGACGACGCCGACACCGCCGAGTACCTCGGGCGCCGCGTCGAGGAGGCGGGGAGGCACCCGGTCGAGCTCGTCGCCTACGACGTGCCGCGCCCGCCCACCGCGGTCTCCGCCGCGGACCGCGGCGCGTTCGCCACGGGGCCGGGCCGGGACGAGGGCCGCATCGAGGTGTGCCGGCTGACCCTCGGCACGGAGGAGACCACCCGTCTCCGCCAGGCCGCCCGCCGAGCGGGCGTGTCCGCGCACTCCCTGGTGAGCGCGGCGGCGCTGACGGCGGCCCGCCGCCGCCTGGAGGGCGACGGCCCCCGGACGCTGGGCTGCCTGTCACCCGTCGACCTCCGGTCCCGGATCTCCCCGCCGCTCTCCCCCTCCGTCATGGTGGCCGCGGTCACCACGCACCTGCAGACCGTCGAGGTCTCGGCGCGCACCGGACCGCTGGAGCTGGCGCGCGCCGTCCACACCCGGCTCAAGGACTTCATCGCCCGCGGGGACCACTTCCGGGAGGCCCGGATCACGCCGGAGATCCCCCGCAACCCGGCACTGCAGCTCGGCACCGTCATCGTCACCAACATGGGCGTGGTCCCCGGCCCGCGGTTCCCCGAGGGGCTGCGCGCGAGCGACGTCCGGCTGGTCCCCGCCCGCGAGAACTACTTCCCCCGGGCGGGCCGCAGTCCCGTCATGGCGTGCGTCGTCTCCTTCGACGGCCGGCTCGCCGTCGAGTTCCCGTACTTCACCTCCTGCTTCAGCCCGTCGTTCATGCGGGCGTTCCGCGACGACGTCCTGGACGGGCTGCTCGCCTTCGCGGGCGCCGCCGAGTCCGGGCGCGTCCCCGCACACGCGAGCTGAGCACGGCCATGGCTCAGCGCATCCGCCCCGGCCGCCACGAGGAGCGTTCCGCGAGATGAACACCGTCAGCGACATCCCCACTCCCCTGACCCTGCTCCCGCGGGCCCAGCAGGGCGACGAGCAGGCGATGAACGGCCTGCTCGCGGGCATCGCACCCTATGTCGCCCGGATCTGCCGGTCCATCGCCCAGGACGACGGGGCCGACGCCACGCAGGAGGCGCTCCTCGCCATCTACCGCGGCCTGGGCACGCTGCGCGAGCCGGCGGCGTTCTACGGCTGGGTGCGCTCGGTGACGGTCCGCGAGGCCGTCCGCACCGTGAAGCGGGCGGGCACGGAGACGACGTACTCGCAGATGGACGCGGAGCAGAGGGCGAATCCGCTCGACGCCGTGCACATCAGCGACGTGCTGGACCGGCTGTCCGACGCGCACCGTCAGGTCCTCACCCTGCGCGCCTACGGACTCAACGAGGAGGAGATGGCCGAGACCCTCGACCTGCCCGTGGGGACCGTGCGGTCCCGCCTGCACCGCGCCCGCCGCCGCTTCCAGGAGGCCTGGCAGCCCGCGGCCGCCTGAACCGCGCCTCCGGGCGCACCGGGGACCGGCCCGGCGGACGGGCCGGTCCCCCGCCGGGCCGGTCCCCGGTGCGCGGGGCGGGTCCGCGGTGCCCGGGGAACGGGACGCCGAAACCCCCGGACGTGCGCGACCGCACCGCGCGGACACGCCGTTCGTCCCGCGGGGCCGCAGCGTCGTGCATCACTGCGGCCCCGCGGGACGAACGACCGGACGCGTACCGGTCACCGGGCCGGTGCGAGGAACTCCTGGGGCACGCGCGGCGGCCACTGGTCCACCGACAGCACGCCCAGGGCGTGCGCGCGCGCCACGAGCGCGGGGCGGTTGGGCACCTGGAACTTCCGCAGCAGCAGGGCGACGCGGTACTCGACGCCCTGGCGGCTCATGTACAGGCGGTTGGCCAGCTGCACCGTGGAGGCGCCGCTCGCGACGCCCTCCAGCACCCGCACGTCGAGGTCGCCGAGCGTCGACCCGAAGGGCGCGGCCGCCTCGTGGTCCGTCCCTTCCCCGCCCTCGTCCTCGCGCGGGCGGAGGAGGACGACCACGCCGGCCGGCCCCCCGTCCGTGCCCTTGACCGCCACGCCGGTCAGATCCGCCGGGAAGGTACGGTCGGCCCCGGCCCGGCCCACCACCCTTTCCGTGAAACGGTCGCACTCGTTCGCGGAAAGGCCGGCGAGGCCTTTCTCGAGGGCCGGCAGCGAAATCGGGTGGAGGAATTCGGAAAGGCTGCGCCCGTACATCTCGTCCGGGGTCCGGCCGAATTGCTGCGCGAATTCCGGCTCCACGGCCGTGACGGTCGATCCGTCGAGAGCCAGATGAGCCGTGTACGTGCTCCTGTGCGGTCCGCCTTTCACACCCTTCTGGCGGACTGCGAACACCGGAGCGGCTACTGCGTTCGCTCTGCCGACCGAATCGTCGGCGATACTCGTGGTCACCACGGACGTACCGTCTTTCCTGTTGTACGGGAGCGCTGAGGCACCGCCGGACCGCAGAACCGTCGTCAGGCCGCCGCCCGGCCGGACGACGGCGTCAGGGCCATTCGATCTCCTCGTCCACGGCCGCCGGGGGGCAGCCCGCCGGACCGAACGGGAAGCGGGCCGGCCCGCCGGGCGGGGCGGAGCCTGTCGCTCCCTGCTGCAGGACCGCCGTCGCGGCCGGCAGGGACATCGTGACCGCTCGTTCGGTCGACCTCCGACGCAGGCCCGAAAGGGCGTGACGGAGCACGGACACCTCCACGAAACCGGAGTGGCATGGGATCAGGTCGGCACCTTGAAGGGTAAAGTCAGGCAACCATCTTGGCAAGATTTTGCCTACACGCTTCGGAGGCTTGCCAGTACCCTGACGGTGACGCGAGAGCTTCCACCTGCGAGGAAGCGCTTAACCCGGCGGAGCGAAACGAAACAACCTTTGAGGGGTGCCATGGCACCTGCCAACCTGGTTGCCAGAGTTGCCCTGGTTCCGTAGGGTGGCGGCAACTTCTGCCTCCGGCTTGCAGCCTGGAACGAAGGAGAGCCGGAGATGCCACACGACAAGAGGTGGGAATGCTTGACCAGCCGCACTTCGGCCGCCGGTTGAGGAAACTCAGGCTGGAGCGGGGGCTGAGCCAGGCTCACCTCGTCGGCGAGGGCCTGTCCACGGGGTACCTGTCGCGCCTGGAGTCCGGTGAACGGCGGCCCACCGAGCGGGCCGTCGCCTATCTCGCCGAGCGGCTCGGCGTCGACGTGTCCACCCTGACCCGGCCGGAGGGCAGTTCCCTGACCGAGGTACTGGCCGCCGCGGCGTCGGCGCCGGCCAGCGTGGACAACGCCGCGGCGCTGGCACGCGCGGTCGAGGACGACGACCGCGAGGACCCCGCCGCCCGCTGGCAGGCCCTGTGGCTGCTCAGCCGCAGCGACAGGCGCGACGGCGACCACGAGGGGGAGCTCGCCCGGCTCGTGGAGCTCGTCGAGCTGAGCGACCTCCTGGAGGCGCCGGAACTCCGCGTGCGGTCGCGCACCCGGTACGCCCGCTGCCTGCGCGCGCTGGGAGAGATGGAGAAGGCCGAGCCGGCGGCCGTGGAGGCGTTCGACCTCGCGCGCGAGGAGTCCCTGTCCGTGGCCGACACGACGGCGGCGCTCATGGTGCTGATCAGCATCGAGACGGAGATGGGCAGCATGGAGGCCGCCACCCGGCACGTCGCCGAGCTGGAGCGGGAGTTGCTGCCGTCCGCCGCTCCGGTCCAGGCGGCCGAGGCCCTGTGGACCGCGGCCATGGTCAGCAACCGCCAGGGGGACCACACCGCCGCGCGGACCAGGCTGGAGACCGCGCTGGAGCTCCTCGACGGCAAGGACGACCTGGTCCTGTGGACGAGGCTGCGCGCGGCCGCCACCGCCGCCGCGCTCCAGATGTCGCCTCCCCGCGTGGAGGCCGCCGAACGCTGGCTGGACGAGGCCGGGTCCGTCATCGAACTGATCGGCACCCCGCTGCAGTTGCAGGAACTCCACGCGCTGCAGGCGCACCTGTCGTTCCACAAGGGGCGGCTGGACGAAGCCCGGGCCCGCTGCGGCGCGCTGCTGTCGCAGGAGGGGCTGCGCCTGTCCTACCGCGACCGGGTCCGCCTGTCCGTCCTGGAGGGGCAACTGGCGATCATGGACGGCCGGGTCGACGAGGGAACGGCCGCCCTGCAGGAACTGGGCCGGCAGGCGGCACAGTCGAAGAACCTGGACCTGGCCGCCCACGTCTGGCAGTCCCTGGCGACCGCCCTCACCGACGTACGCGCCTCGGAGGCGGAGGCGGCCGACGCGGCACGGAAGGCCCCCGGCACCGGGCCGTGACCACCGCCCGGTCCGCGGCCCCGCCCGGCGGTCCGCCGGGACCGCTGCCCGGGCCGCGCGGGCGGGGACGGCGGTGCCGTCGGCCGGCGCGTCCGGACACCGCGCGGTGACCGAGTCCCTCCGCGTCACGACGCCAAACGCCCCTCGGGTCGGCAGACCCCGCCGGCGGTCACGGCGCGTGGGCCGGCCGTCGCGGGGGGTCCGGACCGCGTGGGCATACGACGGTCGGGGGTGCGCGCTCCCTCACCGCCCGGTCCTGAGGTCGACCCCGCGCCGGGCCAGGGTGAGGACGCCCACGACGATCAGGGCGACGCCGAGCAGCTGGGGCAGGAACCACCAGCCCGTGCGCACTCGCTCACCGTAGAGGGCCATGCCGAGCAGCAGGCTCACCGTCGCGTCCCCGAGGGTGAGGGCCGGCTGGGAGGCGACCAGGGGGCCGCCCTGCATGGCGTGCTCCAGCAGGAGCACCGCGCAGACACCGGCGACGGCGAACGCGTACGTCTCCCACGCGGTGAGGAAGCCGGCCACCCCGTCGGTGTCCAGGGCGTTCATGGCGTCCTTCATCAGGGCGGCCGTCAGCGCGTAGCAGACAGCGGTGGCCGCGCCGAGGCAGCCGGCGCGGGCCTTGCCCTCCGGCCGCTTCAGCCCGGCCCCGGTCAGCAGCAGCGTCGCGGCCGCGGCGACCGCCAGCGCCGGTACCCAGCGTGCGACGGACACGTACGCGTCGCCGCCGTCCGGCGCGGCCGCCGCCAGCGCCAGACCGAGTCCGGCGACCACCGCGGCCACGGCCGCCCACAGCACCCGGGGCAGCCCGCGCCGGACCATCAGGGAGGCCAGGAGCAGCGCCAGGGGGAGTTCGAGCACGAACAGCGGCTGGACCAGTGACAGCGGTCCTGTCGCCAGGGCCGCCGCCTGCCCGGCCCCGGCGACGACGACGGCCAGCATCCCGGCGAGCCAGACCGGCCGCCGCAGCAGGTCGACGACGAGTCCCGGGCGGAACCCCTTCGTCTGGGGCACGCTCAGCGCGGCCCGCCGCTGGAGCACGGTGGCCAGCGCGTTGCTGAACGCGGCGACGAACGCGAAGAGGACCGGCAGCAGAACACCCATCCATCGATCCTCGCGCCCTCCGCCCCCGAACACGCGCCGCCACGACGACCGGTACGCATACCGGGACGTATACGTCAGGTCGGCAAGCCCGTACTCGGCCGTACGGGTGCGCAGAGGGCGCGGCCGGCCGGGAGGACTCCCCCGGTGCGGCGGCGCGGGGTCCCGGCGCCGCCGGCTATCCGCCCAGGAGGCCGGAGAGCGCGTCCGCGATCCCGCCGAGGAGACCGCCGCCGGAGGTCTCGTCCGGGGAGGGGCCGGCCGGGGCCTGCGAGGACGACGACGGAGCGGCGCCGCTCGGCTCGGCCCCCGTTCCCTGCTCCGTCCCGGTGGACGCCCCGCCGTCCGGCCGCGCGGCGGTCGCTCCCCCGCTGCTCGCGGCGGACTCCCGGGGGCCGCCGGCCCCCGGGGAAGCGCTCGTGGCGGGCGCCCCGGCGGACGCGTCGGCCGTGCCGCCCGCGTCCGGCGGGCCGGCGGCCGTCTCCGCGGCGACCTCGGTCCGCCGCAGGTCCGGCGCCTGCCCGGCAGCGGCCGAGGGGCCGCCGGCGGCCGCGAGGACCGACTCCTCGGGCACCGGCGCCCGCTCCTCCCCCGGGCTCCGGTCCCGGCCGTCGTCCCGGGTCGGTCCGGGTATCCGCAGCCAGGGGGCGGTGGAGTCCCCGCCGGTGACGGCCAGGCCCAGCGTCGCGCCCGCGCACACGCACCCGGCCGCCACGAGCCGGCCCACCCGGCGCATCCGGCTCAGCCGACGGCCGCTGGGGTCGACGAACACCGCCGTGTCGCCCGCCGGCTCGACGCCGCCCGCCGCGTCACTCGACGGAGCGGCACCGTCCGCAGCGTCGGCACCGCTCGCCGGGACGCGGCCGTCCCCACCGGACGGAGCGTCCGCGGCCGAGACAGCCGCAGGTGAGGCGTCCGCGGCCGGGACAGCCGCGGACGGGGCGCCCGCGCCCCCGGCACCGCTGTCCGTCGCACCCGCGTCCGTGCCCCCGGCGTCACCGCCCGGGGCGCCCACCCGGGCGACGGTTCCGGCCGAGGCGCCGTCCACCGGCGGGGCGTCCGCGGCCTGCCCGCCGCCTTCCGGGCGTACGCGGACGTCCTCGCCCGTTGTGCCTGCCATTCTCCTGCCCCTTCACCGAAGTCGCGGTGTCCGTCGTCGAGTGGCGCCCTTCGACGACGCCCTCGAACCATGGATGATCCGTCGCCGCCCCGGCCCGCGGATCGGTGGCACAGGAAAGTTTCTCCGCCGCCCCGCGTTCCTTCACGTTTCCCCCGCACCGCCGTCACTCCGCCACCGGCCGGCGGAGGGGCGACGGCGCGGGCGCGGGGCCACAAGGGCGCGCGCCGGCCGGCGTGCACGTCTCAGCCGGCGTAGACGTCCTCGACGTACCGTCCGCACTCCATCAGCCCGTTGAGCCAGTCGGCCGCGGCCGTCCCGTCGGCGCCTGGCGTGTGCTTCCGGTACAGGTCGCGGAAGGCGGCGCGGACGCCCGGCGCCATGTGGCGGCCGTCGCCGCACACGTGGACCCTCGCCCCGGCCGCCAGCAGCCGCCACACCTCGGCGGCCTCGGCGGCGATGCGGTGCTGCACGAAGCGCAGACCGCCGCGCGGGGCCCCGCTGAAGACGGGCCGCATCGAGACCGCGCCGGCCCGCTCGGCGGCGCGCAGCTCGTCGGCGTGCAGGTAGTCCGCCTCGGGGTCCTGGCAGCCGAAGTAGCACAGCGCCTCGCCGAGGCGGGCGCCCGACTCCACCAGCGCGCGGCGGTCGGCGATCGCCCCGCGGAAGGGCGCGAGTCCCGTGCCCGCCGCGACCATGATCACCGGAGTCCCGTCGTGCGTGACGCGGAACGCCTCGCGGCAGGGCCGGACGCGCGCGAGCACGACGTCCCCGGGGCGTACGGCGGCCAGGTGGCCGGACCCGGTGCCCACGCGCGTACCGCGGCCGGAGCGGGCGGGCGAGCGCAGCAGCGAGACCATCAGGTCGGCGTGGCCGGGCGCGTCGGCGGGCGAGGACGAGATCGAGTACGTCCGGGGCCTGATCGCGGGCAGCAGGTCGAGCAGGACGGGCCAGGTGAGGACCTCGCGCAGCGCCGGGTGGTCCTCGATCAGGTCCAGGAGGGTGCGCGCGTCGTCGTCCGGGGCGGCGGCGAGGGCCTGCAGGGCACGCTGCTCCGGCGGGCAGGGGTCGAGCCGGGCCAGCAGTTCCAGCTGACCGGCGGTCGGACGGTCCTGGAGCTCCACGTGGTGGGTGAGCAGCTCGCGCACGGTCACCGGCCGGTCCACGGCGAGGGCGCCGCGGCGGGCGCCGTTCGGCACGATGTTCAGCACCGTCCCCGGGTCGGCGCCCAGGACGCGGGCCGCGCGCTCGACGAGGCCGGGGGCGTTGGCGGGCAGGACGGCGAGGTGGTCGCCGGTGCGGTAGGCGACGCCCTCGGGCAGCGCCACGCGGACGAGCCGCTTGACCCGCGGGTGGGCCGGGTCGGTGAGGCCGCGGGTCTCGGTGACGGTCACCGGGACCAGCCCGTGGCGGGCGGCGAGCGCGTCCAGCGGGCCGCCGGCGACCTCGGTGACGGCGTACGCGGGGCCGTCCTGCCGCGGTGCGGCGGCGCCGGCGGCGTCCGGGTCGCCGGCGTGGCGCAGCAGCGCCTCGCCCAGCCGGCCGGTGAACTCCCGCACGGCGCCGGACAGGTCCCCGGAGGCGTCGCCCTCGGCCCGCTCCAGCAGCCGGGTGCCGCCCAGCCGCGCCAGCCGTTCGTCGATGAGGGTGGGGACGCGCTGGTAGGTGGCGGCCCAGTTGCGGTCGCCGACGCCCAGGACGGCGTAGGTGACACCGTCCATCGCG
This sequence comes from Streptomyces minutiscleroticus, assembly GCF_014650875.1. Lineage (GTDB taxonomy): Bacteria > Actinomycetota > Actinomycetes > Streptomycetales > Streptomycetaceae > Streptomyces > Streptomyces minutiscleroticus. Next base: position 35,106 of record NZ_BMVU01000043.1, on the reverse strand, counting down.
CCCGGCCCGGCCTCCTCGATCGCGCGGACGAAGCGCGCCGCGTCGTCCGTGGGCCGCCCGTTGTAGGACGCCGCGGCGACGACCACGGGCCGGTCGGTCGGCAGGCCGTCCGCGTACGCGTCGAGCGGGGCGACCTCCGTGTCGCAGCCCAGGTCGCCCGCTGCGACGGCGAGCTGTTCGCCCAGCTCGCGGCAGGTGCCGTAGTTGGAGCCGTGCAGCACGAGCAGGCCCGTGCCCGGCAGGACGCGGGCGGGCGGCGCGGAGGGGGAGGCGGACGCCGCCGGGCCGGTGCCCTCGGTGCGCCGCGCGGCGCGGACGGTGCGCGGCAGCAGGGTCAGGGTGAGGCCGTCGGGCTTGATGGTGAGGGTCTGTTTGACGTCCAGCCGGTAGCGGGCGTGGTCGACCAGCCGGTAGCGGTGGACCAGCATGCCCAGCAGCATGGTGGCCTCGTGCAGCGCGAACTGCCGCCCGATGCAGGCGCGTTCGCCGGTACCGAAGGGCTTGAACGCGTGCGGGGAGCGTGCCGCCTCCCGCTCCGGGTCGAAGCGCGAGGGGTCGAACAGGTGCGGGTTGTCGCCCCACACCGGGTCGCGGTGCAGCGCCGGGGTCGACACCATCACGGACTGCCCGGCCCGCAGCGGGATGCGGCCGCCGAGCAGGGTGTCCTCGCGGGCCTCGCGGCTGAAGGCGGGGGCGGTCGGCCACAGCCGCAGGGTCTCGTCGAGGACCTGGCGGGTGTAGCGCAGCCGGCCCACGTCCTCGAAGGTCGGCTCCGGGTCGGCGACGTCCCCCCACAGCTCGTCCGCCTCCCGCTGCACCCGGTGCAGCACCTCGGGGTGCTGCGACAGGAAGTACAGGGCGAAGGCCAGGGTGCCCGAGGTCGTCTCGTGCCCGGCGATCAGGAAGGTGATGACCTGGTTGCGGATGTTCTCCGCCGACAGGGTGGCGCCGTCGCCCGGGTGACGGGCCGTCAGCATCAGCTGCAGCAGGTCCTCGGCGCCGGGGTCGGGTGCCGCCGTCCGCGCGGCGACGACCTCGTCGACCACCGAGGCGAGGTGGGCGGCGTCGGCGCGGAACGCCCGGTCGGCCTCCGTGCGGTCCTCGCCCGGCCCACGGGTCAGCCGCGCCATCGACCAGTCCAGGCACCGCACCATCGCCGCGACGAACGGGTGGGGCTCGTCGCTGTCGAAGGAGCCGAAGTCGAAGCCGAACCCGGCCAGTCCGATGGTGTCCAGGGTCATCCGCGTCATGTCCTCGGGCACGTCCACCGGGGTGCCCGCGGCGGCCTTCCGGTCCCATGCCGCGATCAGCCGGCGGGCGACCCGCAGCATCACCGGGTGGTAGCGGCGCATCGAGCCGAGCGCGAAGGCGGGCATCAGCAGATCGTGCGCCCTGGCCCAGTTCGGCTCGTCGTTGTACGCGGTGAACAGGCCGTCCCCGGCGAACTCGCGCACGTTCACCAGCGCGGGCCCGACCGACTTCGCGAACCGCTCCTCGTCCGCCAGCTCCGTGACGAGGTCGAGGCCCCCGACGACGAGGGTGTCGTGGCCGTGGAAGCGCTGGACGAAGACGGGTCCGAGCCGTGCGGACCGCTCCATCCTGTCCAGGACGGGCGCGCCGGCGGACACGTGGCCGGACAGGTCCACGACGGGCACGCTGTCGCCGAACGCGCTGTGCGGTGGGGGGACGACCTCGGTCATGGGGGTCTCCTCGGGGTCGGAGAAGGTCACTGCGGCGGCCGCCGGGATCCGGCGGCTCCCCCAGCCTCCCGCCGCGCGAGTGGCCCTCCCGCACCCCGCACTACTTAGATGTGTAGTGAACACACCTCGTACGGGCTTGCTTTTCCCCTCCCCGGTCCACTCCGGCGGCAAGGAGGCGGCAGGTCGCGGCGGACCGCCACCGGCAGGAAGGACACCGTGGAACACCCGGAGCACCGGCAGAGCGCACCCCCGTCCGCCGACGCGCCCGCGCCGGACAGCCGCGCGGCGGTCTTCTGGCGCAACGCGGCCACCGGGCTGTTCGACCGGCTGCCGCTGCCCGCGGCCGTCTGCCGCGCGGACGGCACCGTCGTACGGGCCAACGTCGCCCTGGCCGCCGAGTGGGGCACGCTGGCCGGCCCCCTGCGGGGACGGGACATCCTGGACCTGTTCCACCTGGAGACCAAGCAGCAGCTCGGCCCGCTCCTGGACGCGATCCGGCTGCACCGGCGCTCCCGCTACCCCGTCGCCGTACGGTGGACCGACGCCGCCGGGGCCGAACGCCACGGGGAGATGACCGTCGAACCGGTCGGCGACACCTCCGCCGACCTCCCGCACCTGCTGCTCATGCTGCGGGCCGCCGAACCGGCTCCCCCGCCCGAGCCCGCGTGCCCCCTTCCCCGCGCCGACGTGCACCCCGTCGAGGCGCGCATCCTCGCCCTCACCGCCGGCGGGGCCACCACCGCGCGGACCGCCGCGGCGGTCGGCCTCACCGTGGACGGTGTCAACTACCACCTCAAGCGGCTGTCCCGCCGCTGGGGCGTGACCGGCAAAACCGCACTCGTCGCCCGCGCCTACGCGGAGGGGCTCCTGGATCCCGGCACCTGGCCGCCCGCCCCGGCCCGGAGCGGGACGTAGCCCCCTGCCGGCCGTGGCCGCCCCGGCCCGGCCGCCCGGTCCGTCGGCGGCCGGCGCCGAGCGCCCGCGGCGGGCGGAACCGGCCGTTCCCGCACGCCGCGGGCCGGCCGGGCGGCATGGCTCGATATGCGGTGGCGCCGGGGCCGCCAGAGCGCGAGGGTCCGTAGCAGGCACGAGAGTTCCTGGCGACGAGGGAGCCCTGATGTCCGTACTCGCGGCAACGTTCCTGACGATGGCGGTGGCGGCCGTGCCGGCCGGAGGCTCGGTCCCGGCCGGAGGTTCGGTCCCGGCCGGAGGCTCGGTCCCGGCCGGCCAGGTCGTGATCGCCCACGAGCACTTCGGCTCCTCGCCGAGGACCGCCGTGACCTACGACCCGGCCTCCGTCCCGCGGGGCAGCCACGTCGCGGTGGTGGGGCTGCCGCACCCGGACGGCACGACCACCGTCGTCCTCGGCGTGGCGGGCCTGGAGCGCAACCGCACCTACGGCGCCCACGTCCACACGAAGCCGTGCGGGGCGAAGCCCGAGGACGCGGGTCCGCACTACCAGAACGTCATGGACCCCGTTCAGCCCTCGGTGGACCCCGCGTACGCCAACGCCAGGAACGAGGTGTGGCTCGACTTCACCACGAACGGCCACGGGATGGGCGGTGCCATGACCACGGTCGACTGGCGCTTCCGCAGCAAGGGGGCCGGCTCACTGGTCGTCCACGAGCACGCCACCCAGACCCACCGCGGCCACGCGGGCACGGCCGGGGCACGTCTGGCCTGCGTCACCGTGCCCTTCGGCTGAGCACCGCGCACCCCGCGGACGGACGCCGTCCGGGCGCCCGGCGGCGCGGCGGTCACCGGCCTCCCGCAGCGGGCACCGCGTCACCGATGACGGCCGCGGTGAGGAGACGGGCGGCCGTGGCGACGTCCCGCGGGGTGCTCCAGCGCCCCAGCGACAGCCGCAGGGCGCCCAGCGCCCGGGCGCTGTCCATGCCCATGGCGGTCAGCACGGGCGAGGGCGTGAAAACGCCGCTGCGGCAGGCCGATCCGGTGGAGGCGGCGACACCGGGCGCGGCGGCGAGGAGGTCGCGCCCGACGACGCCGTCGATGCTCACGTTCAGGGTGTTGGGCAGCCGCTCCCCGGCGGGGCAGGGCCCGCTCCAGCGCGGCCGGGTCGACCAGCCCGTCACGGCTCACGGGCAGCACCGTCACCCGTACTCCGTGCAGGCGCCGCAGCATGCGGCAGGTGGCGAGCACGGCGGGGTGCTCCGTGGCCTGGGTGATCACGTGCGGGCGCGGGCGGCCGGCGGCGAGGACGGCCCCGCGCAGCGCGAGCAGGTCGGCCTCGGAGCCGGAGCCGGTGAGGACGATCTCGTGCGGACGGGCCCCGAGCAGGGCGGCCACCTGCTCGCGGGCCGTCGCGAGCGCGGCGCGCGGCCGGTCGCCGTAGGGGTGGGCGCTGGAGGGGTTGCCGAAGAACTCGGTGAGGTGGGGCAGCATCGCCCCGACGACGCGCGGGTCGACCGGGGTGGTGGCGTCGTGGTCGAGGTGGACCGGCCCGCCGGCCAGGCCCGGGTGCCGCGGCGGACGAGGTGTCACGGGCTGCTCCGGCGGTGGCGGTAGCGGTGGACCGGCGGGGCGCCACTCCGGGACGAAGCGCCCCGCCGGGACGAGGTGCCCCGCCGGGGCAAGACGCCCTTCAGGACGTATACCGCCCCCGCCGCGTCCGCCGGCACCGCCACACCGGCCCGGACACGGGCTTCCCTCCAGAGGTATAACGAGCGCATGATCTACCACGCTGTGCCGCTCGGCGACTGGGGCTCCCGCCCCGACCGGGCCTACGCGCCCGCCTCCCTCGCAAAGGAGGGCTTCGTCCACTGCTCCCCGGACGAGGCGACCACCCTGGCCGTGGTGAACGCCTTCTACCGCGACGCGCCCAGGCCGCTGCGGGTCCTCCTGATAGACGAGGACCGGCTCACGTCCCGGGTGGAGTGGGAGGCGGCGGCCCCCGCCCCGCCGCCGGGCGTCGCCGAAAGCGTCCTGTTCCCCCATGTGTTCGGGCCGATAGACCGCGACGCCGTCGTACGGGTCCTCCAGGTCCGGTGGGACGAAGGGGACCGCGCCACGGCGCTGGGGGACGCCGGCTGACGGACGTCCGCCGCACGCACCCGCCGGTTCCCGACGGCCGGAGGGCCCCGTCCGGCGGGCGCGGCACCTGACCCGGACCCGGACGATGATCTTCAGCTGGGCTTGAGCTGCATTCCCTAGTTTGCGGGGTAGCCGGATCCCGTGCCCGGGGACCGACCCGCCAGCTTGGAGACTCATATGCATGCCACGCCCATGTCCCTGTCGCAGAAGCCTGCGGACGGCATCGCGGGGTGGGCCACCGACCTCGTCGAGACCATGGGCGGTCCCGGGGCCGGTCTGGCCATCGCGCTGGAGAACCTCTTCCCGCCGCTGCCGAGCGAGGTGGTCCTGCCGCTGACCGGGTTCGCCGCCGGGCAGGGCGTCCTCACCCTGGGCTCGGCGCTGTTCTGGACCACGCTCGGCTCGGTCGCGGGAGCCGCGGTCCTGTACTGGATCGGCATGCTCCTCGGCCGTGACCGCATGCACGCGGTCTGGGCGAAGCTGCCGCTGGTGAAGACCTCCGACCTGGACCGCACGGAGAAGTGGTTCGCGAAGCACGGCACCAAGGCGGTCTTCTTCGGCCGCATGGTGCCGGTCTTCCGCAGCCTCGTCTCCGTCCCCGCCGGGGTGGAGCGCATGCCCCTGCCGGTGTTCCTCGTACTGACCGCCCTCGGCAGCCTGATCTGGAACTCCGTCCTGGTGCTGGCCGGCTACTGGCTGGGCGACCGGTGGCAGACGGTGGAGACCTACGCGGGGATCTTCTCCAAGGCCGTACTGGTCCTGACGGCCGTCGCTCTCGTGGCGTACGTGGCGGTACGGCTGCGCGACCGCAGGCGGACGCGGGACCACAGCGCCTCGTGACCCTCTCCGCGCTCCGCCACCCGCGCTCCCCCGGGTGCGCGGGTGCACGCGGCCGCCGGGTGACGGTCCGGCCGAGGCGCGTACGCGGGGGTGCGGACCCACCGGCGAGGACACCGTCCGCACCGCCCGCGCAAAACGGCGGGCGCACCGCCCGGGCGGCGTCCTTACGACCGCTCAGGCGGTGGCGGCGGGCGCCCGGAAGTAGTGCCCCTTGTCGAGGTCCTCGACGAGGCCCGGGTGGACCGGCTCCCAGTCCAGCAGTTCGCGGGTGAGGGCGCTCGACGCCGCGGCGTCGACGCCGAGGAAGCCGACGAGCCAGGTGAAGTGCCCGGCCGCGGCCTCGGGGGCCACGGAGGCCACCGGCACGCCGAGGTGCCGGCCGATCACCTCGGCGATGTCCCGGAGCCGGATGCCCTCCTCCGCGACGCCGTGCAGCACCGATCCGGCCGGGGCCTTCTCGACCGCCAGGCGGAACAGCCGGGCCGCGTCGAGGCGGTGCACGGCCGGCCAGCGGTTGGCGCCGTCGCCGAGGTAGCCGGAGACGCCCTTGTCGCGGGCCGTGGCGACCAGGGCCGCCATGAACCCGTTGTCCCCCTCGCCGTGGCAGGTCGGCGAGAGCCGCACCACGGACGAGCGCACGCCGCGCGAGGCGAGGGCGAGCGCCGCCTCCGCGGTGGCCTCCCGGAGCGAGGCCGGCGAAACGTCGGCCTCGGCCCTGTCCCGCTCGGTCGTCACGCGTCCGGGCGCGAGGCCGACCACACCGGAGGCGATGACGAAGGGGCGGCCGGTGCCGGCGAGCGCGTCGCCGAAGGCGTCGACGGCGCGGCGGTCGGCCTCGGCGGCGCCCTGGAAGTCACCGCTGAAGGCGATGTCGTGTTTGAAGGCGAGGTGGATCACACCGTCCGACGCGGCGGCCGTGTCCCGCAGGACGTCGAGGTCGTCGACGGTGCCGCGGACCACCTCCGCCCCCGCCGCGGTGAGCGCGGCGGCGGAGGCCCCGGAGCGGGCGAGCCCGACGACCCGGTGCCCCGCGTCGATGAGCTCGGGCACGACGGCGGAGCCGATCCAGCCGGACGCGCCGGTCACGAAAATGCGCATGGGAAGACCCCAGACTGTTGATGTCAGTGACTGCCATCAACCTAACACTCGATGTCAGTCACTGTCATCACGTAGGATCTGCGCATGGGCAGATGGGAGCCGAACGCGCGCGGGCGCCTGGCGGAGGCGGCGTTGCAGCTCTACAGCGAGCACGGGTACGAGCAGACCACCGTGGCGGAGATCGCCAGACGGGCCGGGCTGACGGAGCGGACCTTCTTCCGGCACTACGCCGACAAGCGCGAGGTGCTGTTCGGCGGCTCCGACGAACTGCGGGAGCGGTTCGTGCAGGCGGTCACCGACGCCCCGCCGTCCGCGGCACCGATCGACGTACTGGCGGCGGCCCTGGACGCGGCCTCCGGGCTGTTCACCGAGCGCCGCGCGCACGCACGCAGGCGCCAGGCCGTGATCGTGGCGAACGCGGAGCTCCTGGAGCGCGAACTGATCAAGCTCTCCTCGCTGTCGGCCGCGCTCGCCGACACCCTGCGCCGGCGCGGCGTGGCGGAGCCGGCGGCGAGTCTGACCGCCGAGGCCGGGGTCGCCGTCTTCAAGGTCGGCTTCGAGCGCTGGATCGCGGACGCCGAGACACGCGAGATGGCGCAGGTGATGCGAGAGACGCTGGACGAACTCAAGGCCGTGACCGCGGGCGGCTGAACGGACGGACCGGCGGCTGGACGAGCACCGAGGGCGGGACGGGCGGACCGGGGGCCGCAGTGGGACGCGGCCGGCGCCCGACGGCGACAGCGACGACCGTGACGACGACGGCGACGGCGGCGGCTCGGGCGCGGAGATCGGCGGTCTGCTGAAGCCGCGCTCCGGTTGGTAGCGTCGGCGCGGTCGCCATCCGTCCTCTCACGACGTCAGGGGGACCCGATGCCCCGGGAGTTCAGGTTCGGAGTCAACCTTCTGCAGCCGGCGTCCGACAGCGAATGGGCCGCGAAATGCCGCCGGGCGGAAGAGCTGGGGTACGACATCGTCCACGTCCCCGACCACCTCGGGTGGCCGGCCCCGTTCCCGTCCCTGGTCGCCGCGGCGCACGTCACCGAGCACGTCCGCCTCGGCACCTTCGTCCTCAACGCCGCCTTCTGGAACCCGGCCCTGCTCGCACGCGAGGTCGCGACCACCGACCGGCTGACCGGCGGCCGCCTGGAGGTGGGCCTGGGAGCCGGGTACGTGCGCGAGGAGTTCGAGGCGGCGGGAGTGGAGTTCGGCACCCCCGGCAGCCGCTTCCGGCGCCTGGAGGCCGCGGTGGAGGCCCTCGACCGGCTGCTGCCCGACGAGTCCCACGAGCCCGGGCCCGTCCAGCGGCCGCGGCCGCCCCTGCTCGTCGGGGGCAACGGGGACAGGGTCCTGCGGCTCGCGGCGCGGCGCGCCCAGACCGTCGCCTTCACCTCGGCGCGCGCCGACCGGGGGACCGGGGGACTGCGCGCGATCGGCGCGGGGGAACTCCAGGAGCGGGTGGCGCTGGCCCGCCGGCTGTGCGCGGAGTACGGGACCGACCCGGAACTGAACCTCCTGGTCCAGCAGGTGGTCGTCACCGAGGACCGGGAGGCCGCCGCCCGGGAGCTGCGGCGGCATCTGCCGTACATGACCGTCGAGGACCTGCTGGACCACCCGATCCTGCTCGTGGGCACGGTCAAGGAGATCGCGGAGCGCCTGCACGCCCACCGCGAGCGGTACGGGTTCACGTACATCACCGTGCTGGAGCCGTACATGGACGCCTTCGGCGAGGTGATCGGCGCCCTGCGGGGCCGGGCGGACTGACACGGTGTCACAGGGTTCCCGGCAGGTGCCGTCCGGTGCCGCTGTCGCACCGCCCGGAGGTCGTCCTTTTCCCGGCGTCGGCCCCCTGTGCTGTGAAAAACTGAGCCGGTGAGACGACAGAGCCTCGACGACCTCGTCCGGCTGCGGCGGGCCCGCGACCGGATGGACCGCGACTACACCGAGCCGCTCGACGTCCCGGCGCTGGCGCGCGACGCCCTGATGTCGCCGGGGCACTTCTCCCGCAGCTTCCGCGCCGCCTTCGGTGAGACGCCGTACAGCTATCTGATGACCCGTCGCATCGAGCGCGCCAAGGCCCTGCTGCGGCGCGGCGACCTCACGGTGACCGAGGTCTGCTTCGCCGTGGGCTGTACGTCGCTGGGGTCGTTCAGCTCCCGCTTCAGCGAGCTGGTCGGCGAGAGCCCGAGCGCCTACCGGGCCCGGCGCCACGACGACGGCGCCGCCCTCCCGGCGTGCGTGGCCAAGGTCCATACGCGGCCGGTCAGAAATGGAGAAGCCGGTCCCGCCGCCCACACCGTAGCGTGACCGGCATGGACATCACCCTTTCCCGGTGTTCCGCCGCCGCAGGCCGTGACGCGGCGATCGGCCTCCACCGCGACGCGCCCGGACCCGAACGCGACGTGCACGGACGCGGGGTCCGCGACGAGGGCCGTGTGTTCCGCGACCTCGTCGGCGGCCCGTAGCGCTTCACCCGGCGCCTCGTGACGCGGGCCCTCGACGGGTTCCGCCCGGTGTCCCGAGGCGCCGAGCCGCACCGGCGTGCCGCACCACCGGAGAAGCGCGGAGGCGGGGACCGGGCGCACCAGCGCCGGAAAGCCGGGTCGTACCGGGCCGTACGACGCCGACGGGGGCCGCAGGGGGCGGCCCCGACCGACAGATGGAGAGACGATGAGCAGGGCCGAGAAGCCGGACACGCAGTCGCCCGCGCCGCACGCCGCCGACGTCCACGACGTGATCCGTGTGCACGGCGCGCGCGAGAACAACCTCAAGGACGTCAGCATCGAGATCCCCAAGCGAAGGCTGACGGTCTTCACCGGCGTCTCCGGTTCGGGCAAGAGCTCGCTGGTGTTCAACACGATCGCCGCGGAGTCGCAACGGCTGATCAACGAGACCTACAGCGCCTTCGTGCAGGGCTTCATGCCCACCCCGGCGCGGCCCGAGGTCGACGTGCTCGACGGGCTGACCACCGCGATCGTCGTCGACCAGCAGCGGATGGGCGCCGACCCGCGCTCCACGGTCGGCACCGCCACCGACGCCAACGCCATGCTGCGCATCCTCTTCAGCCGGCTCGGCGAGCCGCACATCGGCCCGCCCAGCGCGTACTCCTTCAACACCGCCTCGGTCCGCGCGAGCGGCGCGATCACGGTGGAGCGCGGCGCCAAGAAGGCGGTGAAGGCGACCTTCACCCGCACCGGCGGCATGTGCACGCGCTGCGAGGGCCGGGGCACGGTCTCCGACATCGACCTCACGCAGCTCTACGACGACTCCAGGTCGATCGCCGAGGGCGCCTTCACCATCCCCGGCTGGAAGTCGGACAACGTGTGGACCGTGGGGGTCTACGCCCAGTCGGGCTTCCTGGACCCGCACAAGCCGATCCGCGAGTACACCGAGCAGGAGATGCGGGACTTCCTCCACCGCGAGCCCACCAAGGTGAAGGTCAACGGTGTCAACCTCACCTACGAGGGGCTGATCCCCAAGATCCAGAAGTCGTTCCTGTCCAAGGACAGAGAGTCGATGCAGCCGCACGTCCGGGCGTTCGTGGACCGGGCGGTCACCTTCACCACCTGCCCCGGGTGCGACGGCACGCGGCTCAGCGAGGGGGCCCGGTCGTCGAAGATCGAGGGCATCGGCATCGCCGACGCCTGCGCGATGGAGATCCGCGACCTGGCCGGCTGGGTACGCGGCCTCACCGAGCCCTCCCCGGCCTCCTCGAACAGGGGCTACGCCATGGTGGCACCGCTGCTCACCGCGTTGCAGCAGACCCTCGACTCGTTCGTCGGGATCGGTCTCGGCTACCTCTCGCTCGACCGGCCCGCGGGCACACTGTCGGGCGGCGAGGCGCAGCGCGTGAAGCTGATCCGCCACCTCGGCTCCTCGCTCACCGACGTCACCTACGTCTTCGACGAGCCCACCACGGGCCTGCACCCCCATGACGTCCAGCGGATGAACGACCTGCTGCTGCGGCTGCGCGACAAGGGCAACACGGTGCTCGTCGTGGAGCACAAGCCGGAGACGATCGCGATCGCCGACCACGTCGTCGACCTCGGGCCCGGGGCCGGCACGGCGGGCGGCACCGTCTGCTTCGAGGGCACCGTCGAGGGGCTGCGGACCAGCGACACCCTCACCGGCCGCCACTTCGACGACCGGGCCTCCCTCAAGGAGACGGTGCGCACCGCCACCGGCCGGCTCCCGGTCCGCGGCGCGACGACGCACAACCTGCAGGGGGTCGACGTCGACATCCCGCTCGGCGTGCTGACCGTCGTCACCGGCGTCGCGGGGTCCGGCAAGAGCTCGCTCGTGCACGGGTCGATCCCCGCGGAGGAGGGTGTGGTCCCGGTCGACCAGAGCCCGATCCGCGGCTCGCGGCGGAGCAACCCGGCGACGTACACCGGGCTGCTCGACCCGGTCCGCAAGGCGTTCGCCAAGGCCAACGGTGTGAAACCCGCGCTGTTCAGCGCCAACTCCGAGGGCGCCTGCCCCACCTGCAACGGCGTCGGCGTCGTCTACACCGACCTGGCGATGATGGCCGGCGTCGCCACGACCTGCGAGGAGTGCGAGGGCAAGCGGTTCCAGGCGGCCGTCCTGGAGCACCGCCTCGGCGGACGCGACATCAGCGAGGTGCTGGCCATGTCGGTGACCGAGGCCGAGGAGTTCTTCGGCGCCGGCGAGGCGCGCACCCCGGCGGCCCACAGGATCCTGCGGCGGCTGGCCGACGTCGGGCTCGGCTACCTCAGCCTCGGCCAGCCGCTCACCACCCTGTCCGGCGGCGAGCGGCAGCGGCTGAAGCTGGCCACGCACATGGGCGACAAGGGCGGCGACGGCCCCGTCCTCGTGCTCGACGAGCCGACCGCCGGTCTCCACCTCGCCGACGTCGAGCAGCTGCTCGGTCTGCTCGACCGGCTCGTGGACTCCGGCAGGTCGGTCATCGTCGTCGAGCACCACCAGGCGGTGATGGCGCACGCCGACTGGATCATCGACCTCGGCCCCGGCGCCGGTCACGACGGCGGCCGGATCGTCTTCGAGGGCACCCCCGCCGACCTCGTCGCCGCCCGCTCCACCCTGACCGGCGAACACCTCGCGGCCTACGTCGGCGCCTGACCGGGACCCGCCCGGCATCCGTCCGCTCCCACCGTCCGCTCCCACCGTCCGTACCCGGGCGGTGGGAGCGGACGGCCGCACCGCGGACACACCGCCGCCACGGCGGAACCGACCGGCCCTCGGCGGCCGTCCTCACTTCCCGGCAAAGGAGACCCAGTGCCCCGTTCCGAAACCCCGTCCGTCGAGGAGTTCCCCGTGGCACGGGAGGCCGAGGGGCCCTACGGCATCACCGCCGGGCCCGACGGCGCGCTGTGGCTCACCCTCGTCCACGCCGGACGGATCGCGCGGCTCGCCCTCGACGGCTCCCTCACCACGTATCCCCTGGACTCGCCGGACTGCCGGCCGACGGTCATCGCTCCCGGGCCCGACGGGGCGCTGTGGTTCACCCGCTCCGGCGATCACAGCATCGGCCGCATCACACCCGACGGCGAGACCACCGCCTTCCGCACCCCGACGCCCGGGAGCGGTCCCTACGGCATCACCGCCGGTCCGGACGACGCGCTGTGGTTCACCCAGATGCACACCGACCGGATCGGCCGCATCACCGTCGAAGGCGAGGTCACCGAGTTCCCCCTGCCCACCGAGGGCGGCTTCCCCTCGGCCGTCGCCGCCGGCCCCGACGGGGCGCTGTGGTTCACCCTCAACCAGGCGAACGCGATCGGCCGCATCACCACCGACGGCGACGTCACCCTCCACCCCCTGCCCACTCCCGGTGCCGCGCCGGTGGGCATCGCCTGCGACGGGGAGGCCGTGTGGTTCGTCGAGATCGGCGCCGGTCAGATCGGCAGGATCGCCGCCTCCGGCGCCGTCGAGGAGTTCCCCCTGCCCGACCGCACGGCCCGGCCGCACGCCATCACCGCGGCCTCCGCCGGGGAGTGCTGGTTCACCGAGTGGGGCGCCGGCCGCATCGGGCGCGTCACCGCCGCCGGCGGCATCACCGAGTACGGCCTGCCCTCCCCCGCGTCCGAACCGCACGGCATCGCCGTCGGCCCGGACGGCGCGCTCTGGGCGGCCCTGGAGGCGGGAGGCGTCGCGCGGCTGGCGCGCTGAGGGCCGTCCCCCTGCGCGGCGGCGGCGAACGGTGTTCACCCGGCGCGTACCGCGCGGCCTGCCGTCCCTACTCGAAGAACTTCAGGCTCCAGCCCGTGTCGGTGTTGGGGCCGGGGACGTTGGCACGGCTGTAGGTGGTGTTGCCCCACCAGCAGAACGTGCCGGTGTACCAGTACCGGTTCTCCCACGCGTACGGCGTCCCCTTCGGGACCGCGTGGTACATCAGGGGGAACCTCGGTCCGGCGGGCGGGCTCGTGGCGATGTCGCCGTCGAGCAGGACGAAGGTGTGGTGTCCGGGGCCGTTGACGTTCAGCGTCGGGTCCCAGCCGGACATCATCGTCGCACGGTTGGAGCCGAACAGGCAGCCGTTGGACTTGTACCAGTCCCACACGTACGTCGGGTCGCCGCCGGCCCGCAGCCTGAGGTCGGCCAGGCAGTACTGGTCGCTCCAGCTGCCGTTGGCGGAGTACACGATGTGCAGCTGCCCGTTCGGGTCCTTGATGGGCTCGGGCCCCTCGTTGATGTACGGGTTGCCCACCACCCGCTCCCAGCTCTCCCGCGGCTGCGAGATGACGTACCGGGCGCCGGTCGGCGTGGTCGGGCTGCTCATCCGGGCGATGTAGAGGTTCTGCTCCACGTTGGTGTCGCCGGCCCAGCCCGACCAGACGAACCAGCGCTGCCCGTTGAAGGTGAACAGGGTTCCGTCGATGGCCCACTTGTCGTCCGGCAGGGCCAGCTTCGTCTCGGCCGTGTACCCGCTGTCCGGGCTCGCCGAGCTGATCACGTACATCCGGTGGGCCGATCCGCGGCCGGCCGAGAAGTAGATGTGGTAGCGGCCGCCGTCCCGCACGATCTCCGGGGCCCACACCTCACCGAGGTTGCGGGTGTCGGACCAGACCTGCCGGGCCGGGGCCGAGGCCAGGGCGTCCGTCGAGGGGGCCTGCCGTACGGCGATGCCGCCGCCGGTCGACTGCACCGAGATGTAGGTGCCGCCGACCCGGAGCACGCTCGGGTCCGCGGCCCGCAGGCTCGTCTGGCCCGCCCGGGCGGGCCCGGCGGACGACAGGGACATCACCAGGGCGAGGACGCCGGACAGGACGAGGGCGGCGGCGCCGGAAAGACAACGAGAAAGCTTCATGGGTCCCGATCCATGGTTGGCCTCCGCTTCGACGCCGGGCCCGCGGGACGACAGGCCGGTGCGGGGACGGCGTCTGGTCGGGGTCGCGTCGGAGGGGTGGGGGGAGCGGCCCCGGCCGTTCGGTTCCTCCGTTCCCTCCGCTTCGGCGCGGGTATTTACATCGTTGAAAGAGCGCTCTCACAGGATTGCGACTGACGCTGCACATGTCAACGCATCCGTCACCGCACCCACGGCCGGACACCGCACACGTCAACCAGGGTTGACACTCCGCGCTCGTCAATCTAGGTTGACAACATGACCGAAGCGACGGATCTCGCCGAGCGGGCGGGCGACCGCGATCCGCGGATCGGCCTGCGGGCCGTCTCCGCACTGCGGCGGCTGCTCGAACAGCTCGAGGCGGTACAGGTGCGCAGCGCGCGCGAACAGGGCTGGTCGTGGCAGGAGATCGCCGCGGAACTGGGCGTCAGCAGGCAGGCCGTGCACAAGAAGTACGGGAGGCAGTGATGTTCGAACGGTTCACCGAGGACGCCCGCGCCGTCGTCGTGGGCGCGGTCGCCCACGCCGAGCGGACGGAGGCAGGGAAGGTCGAGGAACAGCATCTGCTGCTCGCCCTCCTCGACCGCCGCGCGGACCGGGCGTCCTTCGCCCTGGACGCGCTCGGACTCGGCGAGGACGGCAGGAAGTCCGTGGCGCGGGCGCTGTCCGAGGCACGGCGGCGCGGCGGCCTGTCCCGTGCCGACGCCGACGCGCTCTCCGGCCTCGGCATCGACCTCTCGGAGATCGTCGCGCGGGTCGAGGAGGCGCACGGCGCCGGTGCGCTGACCGGTGCCCGGACGGCCGGACGCGGCGGCCGGAGCCGGTGGCCCGGACTCGGCACCGGGCACCGCCCGTTCGCCCGCGGCGCCAAGGACGTCCTCACGGGCGCCCTGCGCAACGCCCTGGCCCACCACGACCGGCACATCGGCGCCGAGCACCTCCTCCTCTCCCTGGCCGCCCGGCCCGGCGTTCCCGCCGAGGCCCTGGCGGACCACGGGGTCACGTACGAGGGCGTGCGCCGCGTGCTGTACGGCGGGGGGCGGGCCGAGGCGGGCTGAGACCACCCACCGTCCGGTGCGGCCCGGCGCACCGGGCCGCCGGCGCGCCGGACCGTCGCCCCGCCCGATGTGCCGGGGTGCGCGCCACCGCCGCCCGATGCGCAGGCGCCGGCCCCCGTACGACGGTGTCACCGGCACCGGACGAGGGGCCCATCGGCACCGGGCGTGGAGGGCCGTCGGCACCGCGCAACGGTGTCACCGGCACCGTAAGACGGTGTCACCGGCCGGACGTGGCGGAGCCCGGGAGCCGTGTCCGGCTCCCGGGCTCCGGGGGGTGCTCCCCGGTTGCGCACGCCGGTGGCGTCGAAGAGGACGGATCAGTCGTCAAGCCGTCGCGTTCCGCCTTCGGACCACCGTGAAGCGGCGCCGGGCGGGCCTGCCGCCGGCGACGTGCCGGCGGCGAGGGCCGCGGTGGGAACGGACCGGCGACGGGACACGGCGGGGACTGCGCGGCCGCGGACCGGCCGCACCGGCCTGCCGGCACATGCGTCACCCCGGACTCCTGATCGCTCCCGTGCGCGCGGAGCGAACCGTCCGCCGGGTCGCCGGGCACAGGCCCCGCACCCACACCCTCGGTCGTCCGGCGACGGTAAGGTGCGCTCGTGGAACGGATCCTGGTGGTGGGAGTGACGGGCGCGGGCAAGTCCACCCTCGCCCGGACCGTGGGCGGCCGCCTCGGCCTGCCCTACCACGAGATGGACGCGCTGTACTTCACCGGCCCCGGCTGGGCGGTCGACGAGAGGCTGACCGAGACAGTGTCGCGTCTCGTGGCCGAGCCCCGCTGGATCGTCGACTCGCTCGGCGCTCCGGAGGTCCGCGACCTGCTGTGGGCCCGGGCCGACACCGTGCTCTGGCTCGACTACGCCAAGCGCGTCGTCATGCCCCGCGTCCTGCGCCGCTCGCTCCGCCGCTCGGTCACCCGCGAGGTCCTCTTCGGCGGCAACAGGGAGACCTGGGCGGGCTGGCTGAGCAGGGAACACCCCGTCCGGTGGGCCTGGTCCCAGCACGCGGGCCGCCACCGCGAGATCGAGCACCTCACGCGCGACCCCCGCTTCGCCCCCCTCCGCACCCTCCGGTTCCCCCACCCCGACGACACCGCGGCCTGGGTGACCTCCCTGTGACGACAGCGGGTCCGACGATCCGCTGACCATGTCCTTCCGACCCCCTCCCCCTCTATACACCCCACGTATACACACCAGTTATACGCGCCGTGTATAGTCCCGGCCATGTCCATTGGTCACACCCTCCTGGGACTCCTGGAGTCCGGGCCCCGCCACGGCTACGACCTCAAGCGGGCCTTCGACGAGAAGTTCGGTCACGACCGGCCGCTGCACTACGGCCAGGTCTACTCGACGATGTCGCGCCTGCTGAAGAACGGCCTCGTGGAGGTCGACGGCATCGAACCGGGCGGCGGTCCCGAGCGCAAGCGGTACGCGATCACCGAGGCCGGCGTCACCGACGTCCAGCAGTGGCTGGCCACCCCGGAGAAGCCCGAGCCGTACCTGCAGTCGACCCTGTACACCAAGGTCGTCCTCGCCCTCCTCACCCACCGCGACGCCGCCGACATCCTGGACACCCAGCGCGCCGAGCACCTGCGCATGATGCGCATCCTGACCGACCGCAAGCGCAAGGGCGACCTCGCCGACCAGCTGATCTGCGACCACGCCCTGTTCCACCTGGAGGCCGACCTGCGCTGGCTCGAGCTGACCGCCGCGCGCCTGGACAAGCTCCGCGAGGCGGTGGTCCGGTGACGCCGCCCGGTTCCCTGCTCACCGCCCGCGACCTGCGCAAGGCCTACGGCCCCACCACCGCCCTGGACGGCGCCGACTTCTCCGTCCACCCCGGCGAGGTCGTCGCTGTCATGGGCCCCTCCGGCTCCGGCAAGTCCACCCTCCTGCACTGCCTCGCCGGCATCGTCACCCCCGACTCCGGCTCCATCACCTACGACGGCCGCGAACTGACCGCCATGAACGACGCCCGGCGCAGCGCCCTGCGCCGCACCGACTTCGGCTTCGTCTTCCAGTTCGGCCAGCTCGTCCCCGAACTCACCTGCGCCGAGAACGTCGCCCTGCCCCTGCGCCTGAACGGCACCCCCCGCAAGGAGGCCGCGGCCACCGCCCTGGACTTCATGCGCCGCCTGGAGGTCGACGACCTCGCCGCCAAACGCCCCGGCGAGGTCTCCGGCGGCCAGGGCCAGCGCGTCGCCGTCGCCCGCGCCCTGGTCACCACCCCCCGCGTCCTGTTCGCCGACGAACCCACCGGCGCCCTGGACTCCCTCAACGGCGAACGCGTCATGGAACTGCTCACCGAGGCCGCCCGCGCCACCCACGCCGCCGTCGTCCTCGTCACCCACGAAGCCCGCGTCGCCGCCTACTCCGACCGCGAGATCGTCGTACGCGACGGCCGCTCCCGCGACATGGAACGCGCCGTATGAGCCCCCGCGCCTCCCACGGCACCACCTGGGTGCAGGACCTGGCCATGGGCGCCAGGTTCGCGGTCACCGGCGGCCGCGAGGGCTGGGTCCGCACCGCCCTGACCGCCCTCGGCGTCGGCCTGGGCGTCGCCCTGCTGCTGTTCGCCACCGCCGTCCCGGGCGCGCTCGACGCCCGGAGCGAGCGCGAGGACGGCCGCAGCACGTACGTGACCGCCGACACGGCCGCCGACGACACCCTCCTGGTCTCCCAGAACGACAGCACCTACCGGGACGAGAACGTCTACGGCCGCCTGGTGCGCCCCGAGGGCCCGAAGGCACTCCTCCCGCCCGGTCTGTCGCGGCTGCCCGGGCCCGGCGAGATGATGGTCTCCCCCGCGCTCGCCGCCCTGCTCGACACCCCCGAGGGCGAGCGGCTGCTCGGCCCCCGGCTGCCCTACGAACGGGTCGGCACCATCGCGGAACCCGGCCTCCTGGGCCCCGACGAGCTGGCGTACTGGGCCGGCTACGACGGCCTCGTGGGCGGCCAGGACTACGTGGCCCGGATCAAGGACTTCGGGGAGCCCCAGCCGCTCCAGCCCTGGGACCCGGTCCTGCTGCTGCTCGTACTGATCGTCTTCATCGTCCTGCTGCTGCCCGTGGCCGTGTTCGTCGCCGCCGCCGTCCGCTTCGGCGGCGAGCGCCGCGACCGGCGGCTGGCCGCGCTGCGGCTGGTCGGCGCGGACGCGGGGACGGTCCGCAGGGTCGCGGCGGGCGAGGCGCTCGGCGGCGCGCTGCTCGGCGTCCTGACCGGCCTGGCGCTGTTCTTCGCGGGACGGCCGCTGGCCGCCGCCTTCCCGATGGTCGAGACCGGGACGTTCCCGTCCGACATCGCGCTCGGCCCGGTGCCGGCCCTCCTGGTCCTGGTCGCGGTGCCGCCGGCCGCGGTCGCCGTGACCCTGCTCGCGCTGCGCGGTGTGGTGATCGAGCCGCTGGGCGTGGTGCGCACCGCGAGGCCGCCGCGGCGGCGCCTGTGGTGGCGGCTGCTGACGCCCCTGGCCGGTCTGGCCCTGCTCTACCCGCTGATCGGGCAGGACGACGACGAGCCGTTCAACCAGTGGCAGGTGACCGGCGGCGTGGTCCTGCTGCTGATCGGTGTGACCGCGCTGCTGCCCTGGCTGGTGGAGCGCGCGGTGACCCGGCTCGGCGGCGGTCCGGTGGCCTGGCAGCTCGCCGTGCGGCGGCTGCAGCTGAGCAGCGGCCTCGCGGTCCGCCCGGTCAACGGGATCGCGGTGGCCGTGGCCGGGGCGATCGCCCTGCAGTCCCTGTTCACCGGCGTCCAGGGCGACTACACCCGGCGGACCGGCGCGGACCTGGACCGGGCGCAGATGCAGGTGCTGGCCCCCTCCCAGGTGGAGTTCTCCCGCATGCCCGCCGTCACCGAGCGGATCGCCTCGGCGCGGGGCGTGGTACGGGCCACCTCGCTCGGCAGCACGGAACTGGGCGACAGGGCCCTCGACGCCCAGAAGTACTATCGGCTCACGGTCGGCGACTGCACGGCCCTGCGCGAGATCGCCGAGCTGGACTCGTGCGCCGACGGGGACCTGTTCCTGCTGCCGCCCTCCGCCGACGCCTCCGACAGGAACCCGGAGCCGGGCCGGAAGCTCTACCTCGACCCGGCCTACGAGGACGACCCGGACGCGGGGGCCGCGATCCCCTGGACCGTGCCGGCGGACGTCGAGCGCGTCGCCGCCCGCCTCGATCCCACCGGCAACGCGGGCACCGGCCTGCTCGCCACCCCGGGCGCACTGCCCGAGGGCACGCTGAAGAGCGTCCGCTCCACCACCTACGTCACCCTGGACGAGACCGTTCCGGACGTCCGCGAGCACGTGCGCAACGCGGCGGCGCGGGCCGATCCGATGCTGGTGCCCATGTCCCTGACGGAGTACCGGACCGATGACCGGTTCGCCGCGGTGGAGCGGGGCCTGACCATCGGCTCGGCCGCCGTGCTGCTGCTGATCGGGGCGAGCCTGTTCGTCTCCCAGATGGAGCAGCTGCGCGAGCGCAGGAAACTGCTCGCCTCGCTCGTCGCCTTCGGCACCCGCCGCCGCACGCTGGGGCTTTCGGTCCTGTGGCAGACCGCCGTGCCGATCGCCCTCGGGCTCGCTCTCGCCTGCCTCACGGGCCTGGCGCTCGCCGCGGTCCTGCTGCGCATGGTCGGCCGCCCGGTCGCCTTCGACTGGACGTCCGTGGCGGCGATGACCGGCATCGGCGCGGGCGTGGTTCTGCTGGTGACCCTCCTCAGCCTGCCGCCGCTGTGGCGCATGATGCGTCCGGACGGCCTGCGCACGGAGTGAACGCGCCCGCCGCGAGCGGGGACATAAGGCCCGTCCGGGCCGGGGCGGAGACCCCGGCCCGGACGGGCCTTCCGCCTCGGTCCGCGCCGGGCCTTCCGCCTCGGCCTACGCCGGGCCTTCCGCCTCGGTCGCGGTCCTGCCGGCCAGCCGCTCGTACCGCTGCCGGGCCGCCTGCGGAGTGCCGAGTCCGAGCCCGAACGCGATCTCCTGCCAGGTCATGCCGCGCCCCCGCGCCATGCGCAGGAGCCCGGCCTCCAGCTCGTCCAGCTCCCCGCGGACCAGCGGGACGAGGGTCAGCGCGGCGGTGACGTCGGCGTGGTCCACCTCCGGCTCGCCCTCCTCCAGCAGGGCGGTCCCGCCGAGCAGGAACGACACGAGCCTGACGGCCTCGTGCGGGCCGAGGACCGCGGGGTGGACCTGCCGGTCGCGCTGCGCCCTGCTGGCCGCGTGCCGCTCGGCGATGCGGAACAGGGACGCGTGGACGCGGTGCGCCCGCGCCTCCTGCGGCCGCGGGGGCGTGAAGGGGTCGGTGTGCTGTTCGTCGGTGTGCTGTTCGGGAGTCGACGGCATGGGACGAGGATCGGGTGTGCACGAAATGATGTCAACGGATTATGCTGAACAATCTGTTCAATGGCAGGTCGGTCACTCGGCCGGTTCCAGCACGCTCAGGTCCAGCGGCCGGGTACCCGTGGGCTCGAAGGAGGAGTCGACGGACTGCCGGAAGCGGAAGAACCCGTCCGGGTCGAACCGCCGCTTGGCGGCGAGCAGACGGTCCTCGAAGGCGCCGTAGTACATCGACCGCCAGCGGGTCTGCAACGGGTCCAGCTGGCAGACGAACGCCCCGGTGACGTACGGCCGCAGGGCCTCGCCGAAGTCGTACGCCCAGGAGACGTTGCTCCTGGTGGCGCTCTCCTCGTCCCAGAGGGCCTTCAGGGTGTACACCAGGCGGCTGTCCCGGTGGGCGCAGGCGCCCGCCTCCTCCGGTGCCCGGGCCACCGCTCCGCCGGAGTGGGTCCACATCATGACGTTGTGAGGGGAGGGCGAGCACTCCATGAAGTGCAGGAGGACGTCCACGACATCGGGGGTCAGGGAGCGCGGCGGCAGGTGCCCCGAGCGGATGTAGGCGCGCCGTCCGGCGACGGCGGTCAGGGCGCCGACCTCCCTCTCCCAGGCGGGAAGCGCCGTCCGGCGCCACAGGGTCCGCAGCGGCGACAGGCGCAGCAGCGGCCGGAGCAGTTCGACCGCCTCGTCCCGGCCGCCGTCGTACGTACTGGTGAGGGTCAGCGTCCACAGCGGCCGGCCGGGGCCGGTGGGGCCGGGGGTGGTGCTCAGGTGGCAGTACACCGTGAGACCGTCCGGTACGGTCTCGATCCACTCGTCGTACAGGGGGAGGATCTCGCGGGCCCGCTCCAGGGGGTAGACGAGCTGGCTGCCGCAGACCGTGCCCGCGGGCAGCCGGTGCACCCGCAGCTCCAGAGCGGTGACGACGCCGAAGTTCCCTCCGCCGCCGCCCCGGGAGGCCCAGAACAGCTCCCGGTCGGCGGGGTCGGCGGAGTGCGTGCCGACCGTCCGCGGGGTGCCCTCCGGGGTGATCAGTTCGAGCGCTTCGAGGCTGTCGCTGCCCAGGCCGTAGGAGCGCGAGACGAAGCTGTACGCGCCGCCCAGCAGGGACCCGGCGACGCCCACCTGGGGCGTGCTCGCCCCGACCGCGACGAGGGGGCCGTCGCGCAGGGCCGGATGGGCGTGCAGGTCCTCCCAGAGGGCGCCGGCGCCGGCACGCAGGACCTGCCGGTCGCGGTCCAGGCGGACCTGCCGCATCAAACGGGTGTCCAGCACGACGCCGCTCCGGTTCAGGCACTGCCCGGTGGCGCCGTGGCCGCCGCCCCGCACGGTCAGCGGCAGCCCCTGGTCGCGGGCGAAGCGGACGGCCGCGCCGACGTCGGCGGCGGACCGGGGCAGGATCACGAGGGCGGGCTCCACCCGCACCCGGCCGTTGTCGAGGGCCAGGGTCCGGGCGCGGCGCGGGTCACCGCGCTCCAGGACGTGGCCGGAGAGGTCGCGCCGCAGCGCGGCCAGCAGGGCGGGCCGCGGCGGCCGGTCCGTGCTCATTCGCTTCCCGTCAGGTCGAGCACCCCGCGCAGCGCCTCGGCCGTCCTCACCGGGTCGTCGACGGTCCAGTAGTGGCAGAAGAACAGCCTCGGCTCCTCGGTCAGGGCGTGGTTGTGCAGGGAGACCACGGTGATCCCGGCGGCGCGCAGGGCCCGGATCACCGGCTGCACCTCGTCGTGCGTCAGGGCGATGTCGCCGTTGACGACCGCGCGTCCGTCGCCGACCGGCTGGAAGTGCACCTCCGACAGGACGCCGAGACCGGGCGGGACGACCCGGTGGTGCTCGGCGACGGTGTCGGTCCGCGGCAGGCGCACCCAGTAGGCGCCGTACACGGGGGCGCCCCTGCGGCGCAGGGCCGCGTCGACGGCGGCGGTGTCGAGGCCGGGCGGGGGCGGTCCCGGCGGGACCGGCCCGTCCGGTGTGCCGGTGGCGTCCACGGCGGCCCGGACCGCCCCCGCCAGGGTCCCGGCGCCGCCGACGGCGTTGAAGTGGAGCCACCACATGGGCGGCTGCGAGGCGAGCAGGTGCTTGTGCATCGTGGTCTGCGACAGTCCGTTCGCCTGCAGGGCGTCGACGGCGCGTCCGAGTTCCTCCTCGGTCACCACGAGGTCGCCCATCAGCATCGCCTCCCGGTCGGGGTAGACGGCGAACGAGGCGAACGAGGTCAGGTCGATGCCACTGGCCAGGCGCACCTTCCGGGAGACCACGTCGAGGTCGGTGCGGGGGAAGGACACCACGTAGGCCAGTCCGTCCTCGGAGACCTCCCCCGGGCGTCCCAGAACGTCCGCCACCTCGGCCCAGTCCTGCGGGGTGGTCGGCAGCGGCCGCATCGGCTCCTCGGCGCCGTGCGCGGAGCCGGGCCCGCCCCGTCCGCCGGGAACGCGCCCGCCGGACGGGGCGCTTCCGCCGGGGGCACGTACGTCGGCGGGAGCGGGCCCGCCGGGCGGACCGGCGTGGCCGGCCCCGACGCGGGTGGCGGTCCTGCGGTCGGGACGTGCTCCGTCGGCCTGGCCGGCCGGGCGGACGTACCCCGCCGTCCGGCCCGTTCCCCCGGACGGGCCCCGGTCCGCCTCCACCCGGCCGCCCGCCCACGGCGCGCAGAGCACGAGCAGCACGGCGAGCGCGGACGTGTTGGCGCGGAACGGCGGGGCCGGCCGGGGCTGCCGGGCCGGCCGGGTGGGCGGGGCCGGCCGGGTGGGCGGGGCCGGCCGGGTGGGCGGGGCCGGCCGGGCGAGGGGGGCCGATCGGGTCGTCATCCGGTCACCTCCGGGTTCCGGTCTGCCGGACCGGCCCGACGGCCGCCCGGACGCACGTGCCGCCCGCGCCTCAGGCCCGGCCGGCGCTCTTGCGGGGAGGGCCGGTGCGGATCACACCGACGTTGCGGTCCTTCACGGCCATCCGCAGGTAGCAGAACCAGCCGCAGGGCACCAGGAGCAGGCCGTTGACCAGCGCGTAGAACGGATAGAGCAGCAGGGTCCAGTCGCGCCGAGGGCCTTCTGTCAGGAGCAGGTGGAGCGTGTAGACCAGATAGACCGACAGCAGGGCCAGGACGGGGGCGCAGAGCGAGCACCACCGCAGGGGCGTCAGCAGGAAGGTGATGAACAGTCCGTAGAACAGGAAGCCCGGGTGTCGCGCCAGTACGGGGAAGTTGACGGCCATCAGGCGGAACTCGCCGCCGGCCCAGGCCAGCCGCTGGCGCAGCCAGGCCCGCGGCCGGTGCGGGGCCGTGGTCAGGACCTCGGTGTGCAGATACGCCGCCTTGTACCCGAGGGCGTTGCCGAGCAGACCCATCTCGACGTCGTTGCCCTGGAAGAACAGGGAGTGCCTGGCCATGATGGCGCGGTGCGCCTCCGTGCGCGCGACGTGACAGGCCCCGGACACCAGCCAGGGGTACATGTGGCGCCGCCGCATGGCCAGCCGGTACTCGTGCCGCTGAAACCGCAGGAGGATGCCGGGGGTGCCGACCGGGACCAGGTGGACGGAGGCGAAGTCGCGGCCGCTCTTCCGGAAGGCCCCCACGATGCGGTCGAGCGGCTCGGTGGTGACGGTGTCCGCGTCGAGGCAGATCTCGTACGGGGCCCGGACGATCCGCAGCGCCTCCCGGATCAGCCGGTCCCGGACGGTGCCCGACGCACGGCGCCGCCCGTCGGCCGTCCTGACCCGCGGGATGTGCTGCCGCAGTACGCGGAAGCCGTGCTCGTCCGCCAGGGCCCGCAGGGCGGCGTAGAACTCCGGCGACTCGGCGTCGGTGGTGCACAGCAGCACGCGGACCCCGTACGGGCGCAGGAACTCGACGTTCTCCAGATAGGCGATGTCGCCGTAGATCGGGACGAGCACCTCGAAGTCCTGGCACGGCACCGTTCTCGGGCCCACGTCGAAGGTGTGGCGCCGACCGGTGAGCAGGGGGGACACCAGGTCCACGGCGGCCACGAGCAGCGGCACGAAGACGATGACCGTCAGGAGCTGGAGCGGCATGGCGGGTCACAGTTCCGCGGCGGTCAGCAGCGGGCCGGGGACGGCGGCGTCCCTGTTCGTCCGCGACGGCCGGTAGGTGCCCAGCAGTTCGGACAGGGCCTGCGGCAGGAAGTCCTCCCGCCCCTCCTGGGCCAGGCTGCGCAGGTCGCGCAGGCGGGCCGTGAAGTCGGGCCGCACCGGTTCGAGCCGGAGCCGCCAGATCAGGGGGTCGCCGGTCGGTTCGCGTCGCTCGTCCGACGCGCACACGGTCTCCTCGATCTTCTCCCCCGGCTGCAGGCCGGTGAAGCGCAGGTCGGGCACCGGCAGGTCCAGGAGGCGCGCGTACCGCTCGACGAGGTGCACGACGCGGACCGGAGCCCCCATCTCCAGCATGTAGACCTCGCCGCACGAGGCCTCGGCGGAGACCTGGACGACCAGTTCGACCGCCTCGGTGACCGTCATGAAGAAGCGGGTGGCCTGCTGGTGGGTCACCGTGACCGGCAGGCCGCGGCGCAACTGGTGGGCCAGCACGCTGAGGAAGGAGCCGCGGCTGCCGAGGACGTTGCCGAAGCGGACCGAGGCGAACCGTGTCAGGTTCTCCTGGGCCCCCGTCCGTACGACGTCCTCGGCCAGCCGTTTCGTCGCGCCCAGGATCGACGCGGGGTCGGCGGCCTTGTCCGTGGAGACGAAGACGAACTTGCCGACCGCGCTCTCCAGAGCGGCGTTGACCAGGTTCTCCGTGCCGAACACATTGGTCTTCACCGCTTCGCACGCATTCCTCTCCAGCAGGGAGAGGTGCTTGAGCGCGGCGGCGTGGAAGACGATCTCGGGGCGGACCTTCCGGAACACGCGGCGCATCTGGGCGGCGTCCCGGATGTCGGCCAGCAGCACGTGGTCGTTCTGGGTGAAGCCCTGGTCCCACAGGCTCAACTGCACGGAGTGCAGCGCCGATTCGCTGTGGTCCATCAGGAACACGGGGTACGCGCCCAGCGCGGCGGCGCGGTGCGCGAGCACGCTGCCGATGGAGCCGCCCGCCCCCGTCACGAGAACCCTCTTGCCGTACAGCGACAGGGCGCCGTCGCTCGTGAGTCGCTGTGGTCGCGCGAGCAGCCTCTCCGCCCACAGCGGCCCGTACTGCTCCGGAAGATCACAGGGTTGAGTCGTCTCGCACATGGCCTGGCCTTCGCATGACGTACTGCACCCGGCCCTTCCAGGGAAGGGACAGGCGGTCGGCACCGGGGTCTGGGGAGCCGACAGCGCGGACTTAACCCCTTGATCATCATTTGAAACGACTAATACGCCATATGGCTCCGGTCAGGCCGTGCCGCATGCGGCACCGAGCCCGCAGACCACCGCCGCGCCCTCGGCCGAACGCCGGGACACCCCCGACCACCGCCACCGTGCCCTCGGCCGACCGCCGCGGCGCCTCCGGGCCGGCCGCCTCGCTTCCGGTCGCCACCGTGCCCCCAGGAATCGGGGCAGCTCAGCCATGTCCCTCATGCGTGATGACCGGGTCCGCCCGATGGACGAGCACAATCGCCTGTACCCGGTCGCGCAGGTCGAGCTCGCTCAGGACGCGCGACACATGGGCCTCGACCGTCGCGCGGCCGTCCCCCCGCCTCCCCCACGACCTCCAGGTCCGGTCGCGCAGCGGACTCGAGCGCGTTGGTCAGCACACCCAAGGGGCCGTACGGGGTCGTACGGGCGCTGCGCCAGGTCGCCGAAGTATCGGCGCAGCACGGGGACCGGACTGAGAGGCCGCCCGATGCACCCGAGATCCATCTCGCCCTGCACCACGCCCGCGCCGCCGAACTCCGTGCCGAAGCCGACGCGCACCGCCTCGCCGCCGGGGCGGGACGGCCGGCGGACCTGCGCACCCGCCTCGGCTGGACCCTCGTGGAGGTCGGCCTGCGACTGGCCGCCGCCCCCAGGAACGCGGCCGCCGTCTCCCAGGCCGTACCGTAGGCGGCCGGCGGGGGCCGCACCCCGTCCATGGGGCGCGGGCGGCCCGGTGCTCACACGCTCACGACGGCCAACCGCCGTACGGCACGGTGATGAGTTCCATGGCGTGACCCACCGGGTCCATGAAGTACACGCCGCGACCGCCGTCGTTGTGGTTGATCTCGCCGGGACGCCGTCGCTGCGGGTCGGCGTAGTGCTCGATGCCGCGCCGCACGATCCGCGCGTACGCCGCGTCGAACACCTCCTCCGACACGAGGAAGGCGTAGTGCTGCGGAGTGATGGTGTCCACGGGGACCGTGGCGAAGTCCAGTGTGACACCGTTGGCCAGCTCGACCGCGACGAACGGCCCCCACTCAGCGGTGATCTGCAGATCCAGCAGGTCCGCGAGGAACTCGGCGGACTCCCGGTTGTCCCGGGCGTGGACGATCGTGTGATTCAACTCGACCGACAAGGAATGCCTCCAAGGGCATGTCCCGACACCTCCATGCCTCACCCGGCCGGTGACCGGCACGCGATGCCATCACGAAGGTTAACCGGTGCGCCGACCGTGTGTCAGCACCGGTACGCGGGTACGGGTGGCGGGAGCGGGACGACCACGGCAGGCATGGGCAGGCATGCTGGGCCCATGACACCCCGACAGCAGCCGGAGCACACCCCCGACGGACACTTCGTCGTCATCGACGGCCGCCGGTGGCGGGCGACCGACCCGGACATCCCCGAGGACGTCGCGGACCGCCTGACGAAGCACCTGATGGCCGCGCGCCGCGCCGTGGGCTCCGCGAAGAGGGCCGGGGACGGTGCGGCGGAGGCGGCGGCCCGCGCCCGCGTCCACACCGCCAAGACCGGCCTCGGAGAACGCGGCACACCGTGGTGGGAGCAGAGCGACGCCGAACGCCGCTCCCGGTGGGAGAACAGCCTCGATGAACTCGACGCGGACTGACGGGTCCGGGGCCGGTCTACGCGTCCGTGTGCCAGGTGACGGCGTTCTCGGGGTTCTCCCGGGCGGTGCGGAACGAGTTGACCGGGTGGTCCGTGTCGGGGTGGCCGAAGGAGACGCCCGCCACGACACGGCGGTGGTCGGGGATGCCGAGGTGGTCGCGGAGGAAGGGGGCGTAGGAGGCCAGCGCGGCCTGGGGCGCGGCCGCCAGGCCGAGGCTGTGGGCGGCGAGCAGGAAGGTGTCGATGTACAGGCCGCAGTCGACGGCGCCGTAGACGCCGAGGTCCGCCTCGGTGGTGACGATCGCGACGTGCGGCGCGTCGAACAGCTCGAAGTTGCGCAGCAGTTGCCGCAGGGTGCCCTCCTGGTCGCCCTTGGCGATGCCGAGGCTGCCGTAGAGCTGGACGCCGCAGTCGCGCCGGCGCTGTCGGTAGACACCGGTGTACCGGGCCGGGAAGGGGAAGTCGGGGACGGCCGGGTTGCCGTCCCGGACGTGCTCCAGGAGTCCCTCGCGCAGGCGCCGGGTGGCGTCGCCCTCGGTGATGTGCACGTGCCAGGGCTGGGTGTTGCACCAGGAAGGGGTGCGCTGGGCCAGCTCCAGCAGCCGCCCGACGGTGGCGCGGGGCACGGGGTCGGGCAGGAACTGGCGGCAGGTCCACCGTTCGGCGAGGATCCGGCCGAGGGCCTCGTGCAGGTCGGCGCGGGTGCCGCTGTAAGGAGTCGTACGGGTCTGTTCCAAGGGAGGTGCCTCCGCCGGCGGACGCGGTCTCGTGATGGGACCGCACGCTATCCGGTACGGCCCCTTCCGGGAACCGCCCGGCGAGGGCGGAGCCGAACCGCCCCGGCCTCGGCCGCGGAGCAGCGCAGCCGTGCGCCCCGGCCCCTCGTCGCCTTCCCGTCCCTCCACCCGAGACCGGGCCTCCCCGATGCGGACGACCGCCCCCGGTTCAAGTGGCTGCCTCCCCGATGCGGACGACCGCCCCCCGGTTCAGGTGGCTGCCTCCCCGATGCGGACGACCGCCTCCCGGTTCAGATGGTCACCGCCGATTCGGATGGCCGCCTCCTGTCCGTCCCGTGCATCCGCCCGGGACCCCAGTGGGTCACGAGGAGGCGCCGTCCGCCGCGCGACGGATCACGAGGACGCGGGGCCCGCCGCGCGACGGCCGGAACCGCGGGCGCCCCTGCCGGAACCGGACTTGCCGGAACCGGTCCCGGACGCCGCACCGGCCGCGGCCCGGCGGCCGGTGGTGCCGCCGCTCGCACCGCGGGGGCCGCCGTTCGCACCGCGGCTGCCACCGTTCGCACCACGCGTGCCGCCCGCGCTGCCGTGGGAACCCGACCGGCGGGCGGAGCCGCGTCCGCCGGTCCCGGTGGCACCGCCGGCCGTCGCCTTCGCGGGCTCGGCCCGGCGGTCGGAGCCCCGGCCGGCGGTCGCCGCGGCGGCACCCGTCGCCGTTCCGGCGCCGCCCCCGTTCCTGCGCCGGCGCCGGGACCGCCCACCGGAACCGGTGCCCTCCCCGGTCCCGGTCCCCCGTCCGGGCCGGGACGCCTTCGGCGCCGCCTGCTGGGGTACCTCGATGGTGACGGCCACGCCGGAGGGCTCGCGGGCGCCGGTGATGGCGGCCAGTTCGGCGTCGCCGGACGTGACGCGGGTCGTACGGGGACGGATGCCCGCGTCCGACATGAGCCGGGTGACCTCCCGCTTCTGCTCGGGCAGGACCAGGGTGACCACGGTGCCGGAGCCGCCGGCGCGGGCCGTGCGGCCACCCCGGTGGAGGTAGTCCTTGTGATCGGTGGGCGGATCGACGTTGACGACGAGGTCGAGGTCGTCGACGTGTATGCCGCGGGCCGCGACGTTCGTGGCCACCAGCGCGGTCACCTGACCGTTCCTGAACTGCTCCAGGGTGCGGTTGCGCTGCGGCTGGGAGCGGCCCCCGTGCAGGGCCGCCGCGCGGACCCCGGCGGCCAGGAGCCGCTTGGCGAGCCGGTCGGCCGACCTCTTGGTGTCGAGGAAGAGGATGACCCGGCCGTCGCGTGCCGCGATGCGCGCCGTGACGGCCTTCTTGTCGGTCTCGTCCGGGACGTGCAGCACATGGTGTTCCATGGTGGTCACCGCCCCCGCGGACGGGTCCACGGAGTGCACCACGGGATCGGTCAGGAAGCGCTGCACCAGACGGTCGATGTTGCGGTCCAGGGTGGCCGAGAACAGCATGCGCTGGCCGTCGGGCCGCACCTGCTGGATCAGCCTGGTGATCTGCGGCAGGAAGCCCATGTCGGTCATCTGGTCGGCCTCGTCCAGCACCGTGACGCGTACGTCGCCGAGGGTGCAGTCCCCGCGTTCCACGAGGTCGTTGAGGCGGCCGGGGGTCGCCACGAGCACCTCGGCGCCGCGCCGGAGCGCGGCGGCCTGCTTGGTCAGGGACAGCCCGCCGACCACGGTGGCCAGCCGGAGGTCCACCGCCGTCGCGTAGGGCGTCAGCGCCTCCGTGACCTGCTGGGCGAGCTCTCGGGTGGGCACCATCACCAGCGCCAGGGGCGCCTTGGGCGCCGCGCGCAGTCCGGTGGTGCGGGCCAGGACCGCGAGCCCGAACGCGAGCGTCTTGCCGGAGCCGGTGCGCCCCCGCCCCAGCACGTCGCGGCCGGCGAGCGAGTTGGGCAGCGTGGCGGCCTGGATGGGGAACGGTGTGGTCACGCCCTGCGCGGTGAGCGTCTTGAGCAGCCCCTCGGGCATGTCGAGGGCGGCGAAGTCCTCGACGGCGGGGAGCGCGGGCGTCGTGCTCTCCGGCAGCCGGAACTCCCTCGGCGGCGGTGCGGACGTCCGGGGTGCCGAGGCGCGCCGGCTGGACTTCTGGGGCCTGCGGGGCATGCGGTTGTCTGCCTTCCTGGAGAGAGCACGAACCGGGGTCCGCACCGTCGCGGTGCGGACCCCGGTGGGCGGACGGAGCGTCCGAGGGTCAGGCAGGAAGGATGTTCTCCGCCTGCGGGCCCTTCTGGCCCTGCGTGACGTCGAAGGAGACCCGCTGGCCCTCCTGGAGCTCACGGAAGCCCTGGGTCGCGATGTTCGAGTAGTGGGCGAAGACGTCCGGGCCGCCGCCGTCCTGCTGGATGAAGCCGAAACCCTTTTCAGAGTTGAACCACTTCACGGTTCCCTGTGCCATGATTTTCTCCTTCTGGTAGGCAGAGGCCCCATCCGGAGAAACCGGAAAACAAATAATGCGCCTGAAGGACAAACATTCCCGTCAGGCGCACATAGGTTCATGGGTACCACAACTGCAACTCTTAAACCGTAACACAGTCTGTCGGCGGGTCCGACGGCGCACGGGCGCACCGGTCCGGGCGGGGGCCGTTCCGGCCACGGAGACCCGGCCGGGCACACGCCCCTCCGGCACGACCCCGCCCGCCCTTCGGGTGTCGCACGGGTGACCGGAGAACCACACACCGCCCGTTCGCCCCGGGCGGCCTGGCCCTCGGTGAGTGCCGGGAGGCCGCCGACGAGGACGTCGACATCCCCCGCGGCCCGGAGTCGTACGCGAAGGGCCGCGGCATCCACGTCCACTACGGCGACGCCGCGTCCTTCGGCACCCGCTCCCAGACCCCCGGCCAGGACACCGTCGGGGTGTACGGGCGGGCCGAGGACGGCGACCGCTTCGGCGCCTGCCTGGCCGTCCTGGACTGGAACGGCGACGGCTGCGACGACCTGCTCGCGGGCGCCCCGGGCGAGGCGATCGGCACCCGCTCGGGGCGCGGGCGCCGCCACGCTGCCGTCCGGCCGCGCGGGCGGACCGGTGGACCCCTTCGAGGAGGCGATCTCGGTGGCGTACAACCAGGGCACCCCGCGCGTGCCGGGCGCCGCGGAGGCCGGCGACGCCTTCGGCGCGGCGGTGGCCGCGGGCGACTACGACCGCGACGGCGTTCCGGACCTGGCGGTCGGTTCCCCCGGCGAGATAGGCGGGTCGGGCGGCGTGCGGGTGCTGCCCGACGCCGCGGCGGACGGCAGCCGCGCCGTCACCCCCGCCGAGCTGGGCCGGCCCTCCCCGGCGAGCGCCCTCGCGTACGGCGGGGTCCTCGGCGGCAGCCGAGAAGTCCCCGTCCCGGCGGGCGGGTATGTACCACGGCCCGCCCGCCGGGACGTGGCCCGCGCTCCCGTGAGGCGGCCGCCGAACGCGCGTGGGCCGCTCAGCCGGTGGCTGAGCGGCCCACGAGGGGGACGTCGTCCCGGGTTCACGGGGGACGTCCTCCCGGGTTCACGGGAGACGTCGTCCCGGGTTCACGGCCTGCGGGTCCGCCGCCGCGGACCCGGCGCGCCGTTCGCCGGCGCCGGCCGGGACGCGGCTCAGGCGGCCGCGGCCGGCACCCGATCGTCGGCCGCAGGCTCCCGCTCCGGCCTCTCGTCGACCGGCGAGCTGTGGGCCTGGTCGTACGCCTCGCGGTCGAGCAGGTTCTCGCGGGCGGAGACCAGCACCGGCACCAGGGCCTGGCCGGCGACGTTGGTCGCGGTGCGCATCATGTCCAGGATCGGGTCGATGGCGAGGAGCAGGCCCACGCCCTCCATGGGCAGACCGAGGGTGGAGAGCGTGAGGGTCAGCATGACCGTCGCGCCGGTCAGGCCGGCCGTGGCGGCGGAGCCGACGACCGACACGAACGCGATCAGCAGGTAGTCGCCGACGCTCAGCTGGATGTCGAAGATCTGGGCGACGAAGATCGCGGCGATCGCGGGGTAGACGGCCGCGCAGCCGTCCATCTTCGTCGTCGCGCCGAACGGCACGGCGAAGGACGCGTACTCGCGCGGCACGCCGAGGCGCTCGGTCACCCGCTGGGTCAGCGGCATCGTGCCCACCGAGGAGCGGGAGACGAAGGCCAGCTGGATCGCGGGCCAGGCGCCCTTGAAGAACTGGAGCGGGTTGAGCTTGGCCACGCCGGCGAGCAGCGCCGGGTAGACCACGAACAGCACGAGCGCGCAGCCGACGTAGATGTCGGCGGTGAAGGTGGCGTACTTGCCGATCAGGTCCCAGCCGTAGGTGGCGATGGCCCGGCCGATGAGGCCGACGGTGCCGAGCGGGGCGAGCCGGATGACCCACCACAGGGCCTTCTGGAGGAGTTCGAGGACGGACTCGCTCAGGGTGAGGATCGGCTGGGCCTTGTCGCCGAGCTGGAGGGCGGCGATACCGGCGACGGCGGCCATGAAGACGATCTGCAGCACGTTCAGCTCGGTGAACGGTGTGATCACGTCGGTCGGCACGATGCCGGTCAGGAAGTCGAGCCAGGAGCCGGTGTGCTCGGGCTTCGCGCCGTCCTTGGGCGTGAGGCCGGTGCCGGAACCCGGGTTGGTGACCAGGCCGATGGCGATGCCGATGGCCACCGCGATCAGCGATGTGATCATGAACCAGAGGAGGGTGCGCGTGGCCAGCCGGGCCGCGTTGGTCACCTTCCGCAGATTGGTGATCGAGACGAGGATCGCGAAGAAGACGAGCGGGGCGACGGCGAGCTTCAGCAGGCCGATGAAGATGCCGCCGATCTTGTCGAGGGTCGTCACCAGCCAGGACAGGTCCTGGCTGCGGGCGAGCCAGCCGAGCAGGGCGCCCAGCACGAGACCGGCGATTATCTGGGCCCAGAAGGGCACTCTGAAGGATTTCGTGTTCGAGGACACGGACAGGCTCCGTTGGGACGCGCGGGGACTTGCGGACGGGTGGCGAAGTGGCGCACGAGAACGGCGGCCCCGGGACGGAAGGTCAGCAGCGCCGCCGCAGTGCGGTGTCGTGAGCGAACGACATCAGGGACAACAGGTCGCGGACATGCAGCGACAGAGGTCCACGTGCAGGCGCGCCACGAGCGGAATGCTCCGGGGCGTGGCGGACGCGGCTGCTGACTTCACACACGAACCTTAACATCGGAGCTTTAGGCATCTCAAAGCCTGCCTTTGACAAGAGGGCTTCCGTCCCCGCCCGCGCATCCACAGCGTCCTGCGCGCTCCTCGACGCATGACGGTCGGCGGCACGCACCGCATCCCGCCGGCCCGTCCGCCGACCCGCCGACCCGTCCGTCGACCCGCCGGACCGTCCAGCGGCCTATGGGCCTGTTATTCCCAACCCGTTGCCCCAAGGGCCTGTTATCCCCCCGGGTCGATCCGGCGCCCCGTCGATCCATCGCCCCGTCGACATCGGCATGCCGCTCGCACCGCGGCCGCGCCCGCCCCGGATGCACAGCGACAGCCCCGGTCCGACCGCGCGGAGGCCGGACCGTCTTTGCATGATCATGCGAGAGGGTGCATACTCTTCCCATGTCTAAGGTCCTCACCTCCCTCCCCGTCGGCGAGCGCGTCGGCATCGCCTTCTCGGGCGGCCTCGACACCTCCGTCGCGGTCGCGTGGATGCGCGACAAGGGCGCCGTCCCGTGCACCTACACCGCCGACATCGGCCAGTACGACGAGCCCGACATCGCCTCGGTGCCCGGCCGGGCGAAGACCTACGGCGCCGAGGTCGCGCGTCTGGTCGACTGCCGTGCGGCGCTGGTCGAGGAGGGCCTGGCCGCGCTCACCTGCGGGGCGTTCCACATCCGCTCGGGCGGGCGCGCCTACTTCAACACCACGCCGCTCGGCCGCGCCGTCACGGGCACCCTGCTGGTCAGGGCGATGCTCGAGGACGACGTGCAGATCTGGGGCGACGGCTCGACCTTCAAGGGCAACGACATCGAGCGGTTCTACCGCTACGGCCTGCTCGCCAACCCGAACCTGCGGATCTACAAGCCCTGGCTGGACGCGGACTTCGTGACCGAGCTCGGCGGCCGCAAGGAGATGTCGGAGTGGCTGCTCGCCCACGACCTCCCCTACCGCGACAGCACGGAGAAGGCGTACTCCACCGACGCCAACATCTGGGGCGCCACCCACGAGGCCAAGACCCTGGAGCACCTGGACAACGGCGTGGAGACCGTCGAGCCCATCATGGGCGTGCGGTTCTGGGACCCCGAGGTCGAGATCGCCGCCGAGGACGTGACGATCGGCTTCGACCAGGGCCGCCCGGTGACGGTCAACGGCAAGGAGTTCGCCTCCGCCGTCGACCTGGTGATGGAGGCGAACGCCATCGGCGGCCGCCACGGCCTGGGCATGTCCGACCAGATCGAGAACCGCATCATCGAGGCCAAGAGCCGCGGCATCTACGAGGCGCCCGGCATGGCCCTGCTGCACGCGGCGTACGAGCGCCTGGTCAACGCGATCCACAACGAGGACACCCTCGCCCAGTACCACAACGAGGGACGGCGCCTGGGCCGCCTCATGTACGAGGGCCGCTGGCTGGACCCGCAGGCGCTGATGATCCGCGAGTCCCTGCAGCGCTGGGTCGGCGCGGCCGTCACCGGCGAGGTGACGCTGCGGCTGCGGCGCGGCGAGGACTACTCGATCCTCGACACCACGGGCCCGGCGTTCAGCTACCACCCGGACAAGCTGTCCATGGAGCGCACCGAGGACGCGGCGTTCGGCCCGGTGGACCGGATCGGCCAGCTCACCATGCGCAACCTCGACATCGCCGACTCGCGCGCCAAGCTGGAGCAGTACGCCGGCCTCGGCCTGATCGGCACCGCCGGCCCCGCCGTCGGCGCCGCCCAGGCGGCCGCGACCGGGCTGATCGGCACCATGCCGGAGGGCGGCGCCGAGGCCATCGCCTCCCGCGGCGAGGTCTCCGGCGACGACGACGAGCTGCTGGACCGCGCCGCGATGGAGTTCGGCACGGACTGAGCACCGCCGCCGGGCGAAGGCCCGGCGGACCGGGACCGGGAGACGGGGACGCGACACCGGGGAGGCCGGCCCGACGCCGATGG
>NZ_BMVU01000042.1 GCF_014650875.1 Streptomyces minutiscleroticus | reverse complement strand
ATAGCGTGAGGGAAACGCCCGGTTACATTCCGAACCCGGAAGCTAAGCCTCACAGCGCCGATGGTACTGCAGGGGGGACCCTGTGGGAGAGTAGGACTCCGCCGAACAATTCTTGGGAAAGCCCCACACCAATGGTGTGGGGCTTTCCGCATTTCCGGACCTTTCCGGACCCTTCCCAGAGCCGGAGCAGACCTGTTCCAGCCTTTTTCTCCATGATTTTTCTCCGGGCGCCGCACGAACCCCTCTGCGCGGCCCTCCGACGGCTGAGGGTAAGGTCGGGGAGCATCGTAGGCACGTTTCCCAGGAGGCCCCCGGGTGGAGGTCCAGGAGACCCGCGTCCAGACGGACCGGGTCCTCACCATCCCGAACATCCTCAGCATGGCTCGCCTCGTCGGCGTACCCCTCTTCCTGTGGCTGATCCTCCGGCCCGAGTTCGGCGGGCCCAAGAGCGACGGCTGGGCCCTTCTGGTGCTGGCGCTCAGCGGCGTCAGCGACTACCTGGACGGCAAGCTCGCCCGCCGCTGGAACCAGATCAGCAGCCTCGGCCGGCTTCTCGACCCCGCGGCCGACCGGCTGTACATCCTGTCGACCCTGGTCGGTCTCACCTGGCGCGAGATCCTGCCGCTCTGGCTGACCGCCGTCCTCCTGGCGCGGGAGCTGGTCCTGCTGGTGATGGTGGGCATCCTCAGGCGGCACGGTTATCCGCCGCCCCAGGTGAACTTCCTGGGCAAGGCGGCCACCTTCAATCTGATGTACGCCTTCCCGTTGCTGCTTCTCAGTGACGGAAACGGCTGGATCTCGTCACTCGCAGCGATCTTCGGATGGGCGTTCGCCGGATGGGGTACAACCCTCTATTGGTGGGCAGGAGTTCTCTACGTGGTGCAGGTCCGCCGTTTGGTGCGCGCGGACGCCACAGCCGATTGAACCCCCCGAGGCGGCTCGACGACGAGCGTCCGATGGCTGGTGCTGCAAAAGTGCGGGACAATCCGGATGTCCGGATGGGGGAGGTCGGCTAGACCGTCGTCTCTTCAAGGAGGACGCTTCCGACATGAAGGCCGTAGTGATGGCCGGTGGTGAAGGCACACGCCTTCGCCCCATGACCTCGAGCATGCCGAAGCCGCTGCTTCCCGTGGCCAACCGCCCGATCATGGAGCACGTGCTGCGACTGCTCAAGCGGCATGGGCTCAATGAAACCGTCGTTACTGTTCAGTTCCTCGCCTCTTTGGTCAAGAACTACTTCGGTGACGGAGAAGAGCTCGGCATGGAGCTCTCCTATGCCAATGAGGACAAGCCACTCGGTACTGCCGGCAGTGTCAAGAACGCCGAAGAGGCACTCAAGGACGACGCGTTCCTGGTGATCTCCGGTGATGCCCTGACCGACTTCGACCTTACCGAGCTGATCAATTTTCACAAGGAAAAGGGCGCGCTGGTCACCGTCTGTCTGACGCGTGTTCCCAATCCGCTGGAATTCGGTATCACCATCGTCGACGACGAGGGCAAGGTCGAGCGCTTCCTCGAGAAGCCGACGTGGGGCCAGGTCTTCTCCGACACCGTGAACACGGGCATCTACGTCATGGAGCCCGAGGTGTTCGACTACGTCGAGCCCGATGTTCCGGTGGACTGGTCCGGTGATGTCTTCCCGCAGCTCATGAAGGAGGGCAAGCCGATCTACGGCTATGTCGCCGAGGGCTACTGGGAGGACGTGGGCACGCACGAGAGCTATGTGAAGGCCCAGGCCGACGTCCTGGAGGGCAAGGTCGACGTCGAGCTCGACGGCTTCGAGATCTCCCCCGGCGTGTGGGTGGCCGAGGGCGCCGAGGTGCACCCCGACGCGGTGCTCCGGGGCCCGCTCTACATCGGCGACTACGCCAAGGTCGAGGCCGGTGCCGAGATCCGCGAGCACACCGTCGTCGGGTCGAACGTGGTCGTGAAGAGCGGTGCCTTCCTGCACAAGGCGGTCCTGCACGACAATGTCTACATCGGCCAGCGGAGCAACCTCCGCGGCTGCGTGATCGGCAAGAACACCGACATCATGCAGGCCGCGCGGATCGAGGACGGCGCCGTCATCGGCGACGAGTGCCTGGTCGGTGAAGAATCGATCGTGCAGGGCAACGTCCGGGTCTACCCGTTCAAGACGATCGAGGCCGGCGCCTTCGTCAACACGTCGGTGATCTGGGAGTCCCGGGGCCAGGCGCACCTGTTCGGCGCCCGCGGCGTCTCCGGCATCCTCAACGTCGAGATCACCCCGGAGCTCGCCGTACGCCTCGCCGGCGCCTACGCGACGACGCTGAAGAAGGGCTCCACGGTCACCACGGCCCGTGACCACTCGAGAGGTGCCCGGGCGCTCAAGCGGGCCGTCATCTCGGCCCTCCAGGCCAGCGCCATCGACGTACGCGACCTGGAGAACGTGCCGCTGCCGGTGGCGCGCCAGCAGACCGCCCGGGGCAGCGCCGGCGGCATCATGATCCGTACGACGCCCGGTGTGCCGGACTCCGTCGACATCATGTTCTTCGACAGCGAGGGCGCGGACCTGTCGCAGGCCAGCCAGCGCAAGCTGGACCGGGTGTTCGCGCGGCAGGAGTACCGGCGCGCCTTCCCGGGCGAGATCGGCGACCTGCACTTCCCGTCGAGCGTCTTCGACTCGTACACCGGTTCGCTGCTGCGCAACGTCGACACGACGGGCATCGCCGAGGCCGGGCTGAAGGTCGTCGTGGACGCCTCCAACGGAAGCGCCGGACTCGTCCTGCCCAGCCTGCTGGGCAAGCTCGGGGTCGACTCGCTGACCATCAACCCCGGTCTCGACGAGGCGCGGCCGACCGAGACCGCCGACACGCGGCGCTCGGGGCTCGTGCGGCTCGGCGAGATCGTGGCGTCCGCGCGCGCGGCGTTCGGCGTGCGCTTCGACCCGGTGGGCGAGCGGATCTCCCTCGTCGACGAGAAGGGCCGGATCGTCGAGGACGACCGGGCGCTGCTCGTGATGCTCGACCTGGTGGCCGCCGAGCGGCGCAGCGGCCGGGTGGCGCTGCCCGTGACCACGACCCGGATCGCCGAGCAGGTGGCGGCGTACCACGGCACGCAGGTGGAGTGGACCACCACGTCGCCGGACGACCTGACCCGGGTCGGCAGCGACGAGTCGACGATCTTCGGCGGCGACGGCCGCGGCGGCTTCATCGTGCCGGAGTTCAGCAACGTCTTCGACGGCACGGCGGCCTTCGTACGGCTCATCGGCCTGGTGGCGCGTACGCAGCTCACGCTCAGCCAGATCGACGCGCGCATCCCGCGCGCGCACGTCCTCAAGCGGGACCTGGCGACCCCGTGGGCCGTCAAGGGGCTCGTCATGCGGCGGGTCGTGGAGGCGGCCGGCGACCGGCACGTGGACACCACCGACGGCGTGCGGGTCGTGGAGGCCGACGGCCGCTGGGTGATGGTGCTGCCCGATCCGGCGGAGGCGGTGACGCACCTGTGGGCCGAGGGGCCCGACGACGCGTCCGCCCAGGCCCTGCTCGACGAGTGGTCCGCGGTGGTGGACAGCGCCGGGCGCTGACGGACACCGACACACGCGCATGCCGGACGGGTCCCGGAAGGGGCCCGTCCGGCATGCTGCCGGGTGCGTTCGAAAGCAGTGCGGGCGACGTGCGACGATGTGCGGCATGCCGCAGCAGCCCCCCGTACGGAGCACACCCGCACGCCGCCCGCGTCCGGACGCGTCCATGTCGCTGCTCACCAACGTCATGGACCACAGCCTCGACGACGGTTACGCCGAGGCGGCGGCCCGGAGGAAGGCCCGGGGCGACGGCGGGATGCCGAGGACGCTGCGGGCCAAGCTCGGCCTCGCCGCCGGCCTGGTGCTGGCGGGCCTCGTCGTGACCCTGGGCGCGGCCCAGGCACGGGTGGCCGCTCCGGCGGTCGCCAAGGAGCGCGAGGAGCTGATCGACCGCATCGACCGCGAGACCGCGGCGGCGGACCGGCTCGAGAAGGACGTCGACGACCTGCGCGGCGAGGTCGGCGCGCGCCAGCGCGAGGCGCTGCGGAAGCACGGGGGTGACCAGGGGGAACTGGTCGGGCTGCTCTCGGGCGCGGTCGCGGTGCACGGCCCCGGGGTGAAGCTCGTCGTGGACGACGCCAAGGAGGCCGGCCAAGGGGGCGGCAACGACCCCCGCCGGACGTCCGGCTTCTCCGACACCGGGCGCGTGCGCGACCGCGACATGCAGCGCGTGGTGAACGGACTGTGGCAGTCGGGCGCCGAGGCCGTCACGATCAACGGCCAGCGGCTGACCGCCCTTTCGGCGATCCGGGCCGCGGGAGACGCGATACTGGTCGACAACAAACCGCTGGTGCCGCCCTACACGGTGCTGGCGGTGGGCGACGGGGACGAGCTGCGCGCCGCCTTCCAGGACAGCGCCGACGGCCAGTACCTGAAGGCGCTGCACGAGAACTTCGGCATCCGGACCGGCATGACCGTCGAGGACGAGGTCAGGCTGCCCGCCGCACCGAGTGTGACCGTCCGTACAGCACAGCCGAGCACAGAGAAGGGCACAACGTGATCGCCGTACTGGGCCTCGTCGTGGGAGTCGTGGCCGGACTGTTGGTCCGGCCCGAGATCCCGGCGGTCGTCGAGCCGTACCTCCCCATCGCCGTCGTGGCGGCGCTCGACGCCGTGTTCGGCGGGCTGCGCGCGATGCTCGACGGCATCTTCGACGACAAGGTCTTCGTGGTGTCGTTCCTGTCGAACGTGGTGGTGGCCGCGCTGATCGTCTTCCTGGGCGACAAGCTCGGCGTGGGCGCCCAGCTGTCCACGGGCGTCGTGGTCGTGCTCGGCATCCGCATCTTCTCCAACGCCGCCGCGATCCGTCGGCACGTGTTCCGGGCGTGAGGCCGATGAGCAGCCACGACGAAAGAGACGAGAACCGTTTCCGCAGGGAGCTGCCCGACGAGGTCCCGGCGGCCCCCCGGCCGGGCGGGACGCGGCCGCCGGCGCCGCCCGAGCCGGGGGCGCCCGCACCGGAGCCGGCGGGACCCGCGGAACCGGCCCTCACGGGCCGCCAGCGGCTCGTGAAGGGCCTGTGGCCGCCGCGCGTGACGCGGGCCCAACTCATCGTCGCGCTGCTGCTGTTCGGGCTCGGCTTCGGGCTCGCCGTCCAGGTCGCGTCCAACAGCGACGGCGACAGCGCCCTGCGCGGCGCCCGCCAGGAGGATCTTGTCCGCATCCTCGATGAACTCGACGACCGCACTCAGCGTCTTGAGGAGGAGAAACAAGGTCTCGAGGACCAGCGCACCGAGCTCGAGAACAGCTCGGACCAGGCCGAGGAGGCCCGTCGGCAGACCGCCGAGAAGGAGAGACAGCTCGGCATCCTGGCGGGCACGGTGGCGGCGCAGGGCCCCGGCATCACGCTGAACATCGAGGACACGAAGGGGACGGTCGAGGCGGACATGCTGCTGGACGCGATCCAGGAACTGCGCGCGGCCGGCGCCGAGGCGATCCAGGTCAACGGCGTGCGCGTGGTGGCCGGCACGTATCTGACGGATTCCGGTGGCGCGGTGCAGGTCGACGGGAACAAGATCAGTGCGCCCTATCGTTTCAAGGTCATCGGCAAGCCGCAGGACCTCGAACCGGCCCTCAACATCCCTGGCGGAGTGGTGCAGACTCTGGAGAAGGAGCAGGCCACCGTCGCGGTGGAGCGGTCTGACAAGATCGTTGTGGACGCCTTGCGACCGGCGAAGACGCCTGACTACGCTCAGTCGTCCTCCGGGTGAGGCGCCGGTGCATGAGGGTCGGCTCACAAGGGCATGAGGTTGCGGGGGGTCGGCGCACCGATCGGGTGGTGCGTGGTGGAAACTGTCGGGTGCAGAGGGACGTTGTGATGATGTCCGGATCACCGGCGGACACCGGTGTGTGCAGTCAGGGTTCGTCCTGCCCCACGGGCGGGTCTGTTTCGGTCAAGGGGAATCGCCCGTGAAGTTGTTTGCGAAGTTGTTCGGCAAGAGCGCGCGAGAGGGCGGCGAGAACGCGACGGCCCGTCACCGTGCGCAGGGCCCCGATGCCGGGGGGCAGGGGGCCGACCGCCCGCTGTTCCGGGACCAGGTGGCTGGTCCGGGCGGGGACATTTCGGGTGGTCAGGGCGCGTCGTCTGTTGACCCTGCCCAGTCCGGGCGCATAGGTTTCGGGCAACCGTCAACCTCGAGTGCGGGTGGAGGGTTCGCCCCCGATCCGTACGCGTCCCAAGCCCCTGCGGGGCAGCCGCGGCAGGAGGATCCGTCCATGTCGGCGCTGGTGTGTACGAGGTGCGGTAACCGCAACGCGGAGGCGAGCCGCTTCTGCTCCAACTGCGGTGCGCCGCTGCGGGCCGGTGCGGCCGCGGAGCGTCCGTCCGAAACCACGTCCACGATCTCCATCTCGGGCCTGGAGGCCTACGACTCCGAGGCCACCGGCCAGACGCAGCTGCCGACGCTCTCCCCGGAGGCACAGGCGGCCGTCGACGCGCTGCCGCTCGGCTCGGCGCTCCTGGTGGTGCGCCGCGGTCCCAACTCCGGGAGCCGCTTCCTGCTCGACGGCGACCTGACCACGGCCGGGCGTCATCCGCAGAGCGACATCTTCCTGGACGACGTGACCGTCTCGCGCCGCCACGTGGAGTTCCGCCGGAGCACCGACGGCAGCTTCACGGTGGCCGACGTCGGCAGCCTCAACGGCACGTACGTCAACCGGGAGCGGATCGACTCGATCCCGCTGTCGAACGGCGACGAGGTGCAGATCGGCAAGTACCGGCTGGTCTTCTACGCGAGCCAGCGGGGCATCTGACCCGTCAGGAAAGATCCATGCTACGAACACCGAGCGGCGGTGCCCCAGACGGCACCGCCGCCACGGCCGGGGGGCTCATGAGCATCGGCACGGTGTTGAACGTGCTGCGCGACGAGTTCCCCGAAGTGACCATCTCGAAGATCCGTTTCCTGGAGTCCGAGGGCCTGGTCGAACCGCAGCGCACCCCGTCCGGGTACCGCAAGTTCGGCCCGGACGACGTCGAGCGCCTCGCCCAGGTGCTCCGGATGCAGCGGGACCACTATCTGCCGCTGCGGGTCATCCGCGAGCACCTGGAGGCGGTGGAGCGCGGTGAGGACGTGCGCCTGCCGTCCGTGGGGCAGCACGACGAGGAGGACCCCGCGGGGCCGACCGTCGCCCGGATCGGCCGGGACGAGCTGCTCGCCGCCGCCGGGATCGACGAGCGGGAGCTCGCGGAGTGGGAGTCGTACGGACTGCTCACCCCTTTGCCGGAGGGTCTCTACGACGCCGAGGCGGTCACCGTGGCCGGCCTGGTCCTCGAACTGGGGCGGTTCGGCATCGAGCCGCGCCACCTGCGGGTCATGAAGGCCGCCGCCGACCGCGAGGCCGGCCTCGTCGACCAGGTGGTCGCCCCGCTGCGCCGCCACCGCAACCCGCAGACCAGGGCGCACGCGGAGGAGCGGAGCAAGGAGCTCGCGGGCCTCGTGGTGCGGCTGCACGCCGCCCTCGTGCAGTCCGCGCTGGGGGTCCGGCTGCCCTGATCCGGGACCGTCGATCGAGCACCCGTTCCCGGCTCGACTACCCAAAGGTGCCGGGCACGGCCTAGGGTTGCTGTGTGAACGAGCTCGACGTCGTAGGTGTCCGGGTCGAAATGCCCTCCAACCAACCGATCGTCCTCCTGCGTGAAGTGGGGGGCGACCGTTACCTCCCCATCTGGATCGGACCGGGGGAGGCAACGGCGATCGCCTTCGCCCAGCAGGGCATGGCTCCCGCGCGACCGCTGACCCACGACCTGTTCAAGGACGTGCTGGAGGCCGTCGGCCAGGAGCTCACCGAAGTACGCATCACGGATCTGCGCGAAGGCGTCTTCTACGCGGAGCTGGTCTTCGCCAGCGGGGTCGAGGTCAGCGCCCGGCCGTCCGACGCCATAGCGCTGGCGCTGCGCACCGGGACGCCGATCTACGGCAGCGACGGGGTCCTGGACGACGCCGGCATCGCGATCCCGGACGAGCAGGAGGACGAGGTGGAGAAGTTCCGCGAGTTCCTCGACCAGATCTCGCCCGAGGACTTCGGGACCAACAGCCAGTGACTCCGCGGGGCCGGCGGGCAGCGGACCGTACCGTGGGACCGGGGAGACATTCGGTTAGCCTTTCCCCGCGGTGAGGCACGGAAAACCACTCCTAGGGTGATTATCACTCGGCGTGCCGAGTGTGGCGATCGTTGACGCACCCCCGGTGACTGCCTACCGTCGAGAGGGCAGTTCGAGGACGGAGGTCGGCGTGAGAAGCAGCGGCGACGGTACGGCTGGGGGCGCCCCCGGACGCATTCCGGGGGAGGGCGGCTCCCCGTACCCTTCTCCGAACCCACGGCTCCGCCCGAGCGGGGGACGTCCCCCTCACGGCGGCCCCGCCGCGCAGCGCCCCTCGGCGGTGCCGCGCGACGACGGTGCGGCGTCCGCCGAGATCGGCTACCGCGGCCCGACGGCCTGCGCCGCCGCGGGCATCACCTACCGCCAGCTGGACTACTGGGCCCGCACCGGCCTCGTCGAGCCCAGCGTGCGCCCCGCCTACGGGTCGGGGACCCAGCGCCTCTACAGCTTCCGGGACGTCGTCGTCCTGAAGATCGTCAAGCGGTTCCTCGACACCGGGGTGTCGCTGCAGAACATCCGCACCGCGGTCCAGCACCTGCGGGAGTGCGGTTTCCGGGACCTGGAGCGCATGACGCTGATGAGCGACGGCGCCACGGTCTACGAGTGCACCTCGCCCGACGACGTGCACGCGCTGCTCCAGGGCGGGCAGGGCATCTTCGGCATCGCCGTGGGCGTGGTCTGGCGCGACGTGGAGAGCGCGCTGTCGCAGCTGCACGGCGAGCGCGTCGACACCGGCGAGACGCTCCTCGGCCAGCACCCCGCCGACGAGCTGGCACGGCGCCGCAACCGCGCGGTCTGAGGCCGCGACGCCCGCCCCGCCCGGGCGTTGTCAGTGGCGTAGGGCAGCATCGGAGCTGTGAGGAACGCGCCCACGATCCTGCATCTCGACATGGATGCCTTCTACGCCTCGGCGGAGCAGGCGTCCAAGCCGAGCCTGCGCGGCAAGGCCGTGATCGTCGGCGGGCTCGGGCCGCGCGGCGTGGTGGCCACCGCGTCCTACGAGGCGCGGGTCTTCGGGGTCCACTCGGCGATGCCGATGGCGCAGGCGCGCCGCCTCGCTCCGCACGCGGCGTACCTGGTGCCGCGCTTCCCGTTCTACCGGGCCATCAGCGAGCAGGTGATGGGACTGCTGAGGGCCCTGTCGCCCCTGGTGGAGCCGCTGAGCCTGGACGAGGCCTTCGTGGACCTGGAGGCCGGCGGCGTGGCCTGGGACGAGGAGTCGGCGCGGCTGACGGGCGCCAGGCTGCGCGCCGACATACGGGAGGTGACGGGCCTGACGGGGTCGGTGGGGCTGGCCGCCTCCAAGATGCTCGCGAAGATCGCCTCCGAGCAGGCCAAGCCCGACGGCCTGGTGCTGATCGAGCCGGGCACCGAGCGGGCGCTGCTGGGGCCCATGCCGGTGCGCACGCTCCCGGGCGTGGGCCCGGCCACCGGGGACCACCTGCGGCGGGCCGGGATCACCACGGTGGAGGAGATCGCCGAGGCCGGCCAGGACGAGCTCGTACGGCTGCTGGGCCGGGCGCACGGCCAGGCGCTGTACGCGATGGCGCTGGCGCACGAC
This sequence comes from Streptomyces minutiscleroticus, assembly GCF_014650875.1. GTDB lineage: Bacteria > Actinomycetota > Actinomycetes > Streptomycetales > Streptomycetaceae > Streptomyces > Streptomyces minutiscleroticus. Next base: position 60,920 of record NZ_BMVU01000042.1, on the reverse strand, counting down.
GAGCGGCCCGTGGTGGCCGAGCGGGACGCGAAGTCGGTCTCGGTGGAGGACACCTACGACATGGACATCCACGACCGCGTGCGGGTGCGGGCGGAGGTGCAGCGGCTGGCCGACCGGTGCGTGCAGCGGCTGCGGGCGGCCGGGCGGTCGGGCCGGACCGTGGTGCTGAAGGTGCGGCGGTACGACTTCTCCACGCTGACGCGCTCGGAGACGCTGCGCGGGCCCACCGACGACCCGGCCGTGGTGCGCGAGGCGGCCGCGCGGCTGCTGGAGTCGGTGGACACCACCGGGGGCGTGCGGCTGCTCGGGGTCGGGGTCTCCGGGCTCGCCGACTTCACGCAGGAGGACCTGTTCGCGCAGGCGCGCACCGCGGTGGGCGGGGCCGCGCTCCCCGAGGAGGAGCCGCGGAGGGAGGTCCAGGACGAGCCGGCCGAGGAGCCGGCGCCGCCCGCCGCCGAGCGGCGGTGGCGGGCGGGCCACGACGTGCGGCACGCCGTGCACGGGCACGGATGGGTCCAGGGCAGCGGTCTGGGACGGGTCACCGTGCGGTTCGAGACGCCCGACTCCGGGCCCGGGCGGGTGCGCACCTTCCGGACCGACGACCCGGAGCTGGAGCCGGCGGACCCGCTGCCGCTGGTGACGCGAAGACCCGGGGCCGGGGCATTGACCACCCAGGAGCCGGGCTAGGTCTCGTCGGTGCCCGCCAGACGGCCGAAGTCGCGGTCCGGGAGCGGGGGCGGCGGGGCCACGTCGAGTCCGTAGTGGTGGTAGAGCTGGATCTCCTGCTCCGGGGAGAGGTGGCGGCCGACCCCGAAGTCGGGGGCGTCCTTGATGAGAGCCCGCTCGAAGGGCACGCGCAGATCGTCCCCGACCAGCTCGCTGGGCTCCAGCGGCACGAAGGCGTCCCTGCTGAACAGGCCGGTGCGTACGGCCGCCCACTCCGGCTCGCCGGTGGCGTCGTCGAGGTAGACCTCGTCGACGGTGCCGATCTTGTTGCCGTCACGGTCGAACACCTTGCGGCCGATCAGGTCGCGTGGATCGATGTCGGTGCGCACGGTCCCTCCAACTGGTCGCAACTCATCCGTTGGCACTACAAAAGAACACAATCGGGTAGGTGGCCACTCGAAAAATTCGCCGGTCATCCTCGCTGGTACGCTGACAATGGCTGCTGACCCCGTGCGGGAGAGCTCTCCGGACCCCTCCGGAGGCGCCGAAGGAGCAACTCCTCCCCGGAATCTCTCAGGCCCCCGTACCGCACGGACGAGGTCACTCTGGAAAGCAGGGCGGGCGTCCACGGCTCCCGACCTCACCGACGGTGAAAGCCGGAGCGTCCCTGGTGGCGGGCCGGTGAAGCTCTCAGGTCGCGATGACAGAGGGGGAGGCCGTTCGGGCACCCGCCACGGGTGCCCTCGAAGGTCGCGTCAGACCAGGAGGCCTCCGCAATGACCGCCCACCGCACTCCGCTCTCCGAACTCGAACAGGGCATCCCCTTCGAGCAGCGCCACATCGGCCCCGACCCCGAGGCACGGGCGAAGATGCTCGCGCAGGTCGGCTACGGCTCGCTCGACGAGCTCACGGCCGCCGCGGTCCCGGACGTGATCAGGAACGCCGACGCGCTCGACCTGCCGGACGCCCGCACCGAGGCCGAGGTCCTGGCCGAACTGCGCTCCCTCGCGGACCGCAACGAGGTCCTGGACTCGATGATCGGCCTGGGCTACCACGGCACGTTCACCCCGCCGGTGATCCTGCGCAACGTCATGGAGAACCCGGCCTGGTACACCGCCTACACGCCGTACCAGCCGGAGATCTCGCAGGGCCGCCTGGAGGCGCTGCTGAACTTCCAGACCATGGTCGCCGAGCTGACCGGACTGCCCACCTCCGGCGCCTCGCTGCTCGACGAGGGCACCGCGGCCGCCGAGGCCATGGCGCTGTCCCGGCGCATGGGCAAGAACAAGAAGGGCCTGTTCCTGGTCGACGCGGACGCCCTGCCGCAGACCGTCGCCGTGATCGGGACGCGCGCCGAGCCGACCGGCGTCGAGGTCGTCGTCGCGGACCTGAGCGAGGGCATCCCCGCCGAGGTCGCCGAGCGCGAGATCAACGGCGTGCTGATCCAGTACCCGGGCGCCTCCGGCGCCGTGCGCGACATCCGGCCCGTCATCGAGCGGGCGCACGAGCTGGGCGCCGTCGTCACGGTCGCCGCCGACCTGCTCGCCCTCACCCTGCTCACCTCGCCCGGCGAGCTGGGCGCGGACATCGCCGTCGGCACCACGCAGCGCTTCGGCGTGCCGATGGGCTTCGGCGGTCCGCACGCCGGCTACATGGCCGTCCGCGAGAAGTTCGCGCGCAGCCTGCCCGGCCGCCTCGTGGGCGTCTCGGTGGACGCCGACGGCGACAAGGCGTACCGGCTGGCCCTGCAGACGCGCGAGCAGCACATCCGCCGCGAGAAGGCGACCAGCAACATCTGCACCGCGCAGGTGCTGCTCGCCGTGATGGCGGGCATGTACGCCGTCTACCACGGCCCCGAGGGGCTGCGCACGATCGCGCGCCGTACGCACCGGTACGCCGTGATCCTGGCCGAGGGCCTGCGCGCGGGCGGGGTCGAGATCGTGCACGGCGCGTACTTCGACACCCTGACCGCGCGGGTGCCGGGCCGGGCCGCCGAGGTCGTCGCCGCCGCCCGCGAGGGCGGGGTCAACCTCCGTCTCGTCGACGCCGACCACGTCTCGATGGCCTGCGACGAGACCACCACGCGCGCCCGTCTCGGCGCCGTGTGGAGCGCGTTCGGCGTCGAGGGCGACGTCGAGGCCCTGGACGCGGCCGCCGCCGACGCGCTGCCCGAGGAGCTGCTGCGCACGGACGCGTACCTCACGCACCCGGTCTTCCACCAGCACCGCTCCGAGACCGCGATGCTGCGCTACCTGCGCCGCCTCGCCGACCGCGACTACGCGCTCGACCGCGGCATGATCCCGCTGGGCTCGTGCACGATGAAGCTCAACGCGACGACCGAGATGGAGCCGGTCACCTGGCCGGAGTTCGGTCAGCTGCACCCCTTCGCGCCCGCCGAGCAGGCGCAGGGATACCTCACGCTCATCCGCGAGCTGGAGGAGCGCCTCGCCGAGGTCACCGGCTACGACAAGGTCTCGCTCCAGCCGAACGCGGGCTCGCAGGGCGAGCTGGCGGGCCTGCTGGCCGTGCGCGGCTACCACCGCGCCAACGGCGACGAGCAGCGCACCGTCTGCCTCATCCCGTCCTCCGCGCACGGCACCAACGCCGCGAGCGCCGTCATGGCCGGCATGAAGGTCGTCGTGGTGAGGACCGCCGAGGACGGCGAGGTCGACGTCGAGGACCTGCGCGCCAAGATCGAGCAGCACCGCGACGAGCTGGCCGTGCTGATGATCACGTACCCGTCCACGCACGGCGTGTTCGAGGAGCACGTCGCCGACATCTGCGCGCAGGTGCACGAGGCGGGCGGCCAGGTGTACGTCGACGGCGCCAACCTCAACGCGCTGGTGGGCCTGGCCAGGCCGGGCCACTTCGGCGGCGACGTCTCGCACTTGAATCTGCACAAGACGTTCTGCATCCCGCACGGCGGCGGCGGTCCCGGCGTCGGCCCGGTCGGCGTGCGCGCGCACCTCGCGCCGTACCTGCCCAACCACCCGCTGCAGCCCGCCGCGGGCCCGGAGACCGGCGTCGGCCCGATCTCGGCCGCCCCGTGGGGCTCCGCCGGCATCCTGCCGATCTCCTGGGCGTACGTGCGCCTGATGGGCGGCGAGGGCCTGAAGCGGGCCACGCAGGTCGCCGTGCTCAGCGCGAACTACGTGGCCAAGCGCCTGGAGCCGCACTACCCGGTGCTCTACACCGGCCCCGGCGGCCTCGTCGCGCACGAGTGCATCATCGACCTGCGGCCGCTCACCAAGGCGACCGGCGTCAGCGTCGACGACGTGGCCAAGCGCCTGATCGACTACGGCTTCCACGCGCCGACGATGTCCTTCCCGGTGGCCGGCACGCTGATGATCGAGCCCACCGAGAGCGAGAATCTGGCCGAACTCGACCGGTTCTGCGAGGCGATGATCGCTATTCGCGCCGAGATCGAGAAGGTCGGCGCGGGCGAGTGGCCCGCGGACGACAACCCGCTGCGCAACGCCCCGCACACGGCCGCCGCGCTCGGCGGCGCCTGGGAGCACCCGTACGGCCGCGAGGAGGCCGTCTTCCCGGCGGGCGTGACGGCCGCGGACAAGTACTGGCCGCCGGTGCGCCGCATCGACCAGGCCTACGGCGACCGCAACCTCGTCTGCTCCTGCCCGCCGCTGGACGCGTACGAGGACTGAGCCGACCGTGCCCCCGCGTCCGTACGGACACGGGGGCACGCGCGAGGGCCGGTTCCGGGACGTCCCGGAACCGGCCCTCGGCTGTTCACGTGCGGCTGTTCACGTGCGGCGGCCTCAGGCGGCCGTCATCACCTGGTCGGTGCCCAGCGGGCGGTGCGGGGCGATGACCCGGCCGTCCGGCAGGAGCTCACCGGTGTCCTCGAAGAGCAGGACGCCGTTGCACAGCAGGCTCCATCCCTGCTCCGGGTGGTGCGCCACGAGGGCGGCCGCCTCCCGGTCGGCGGAGTCGGCTGTCGGGCACGGTGGCTGGTGCTGGCACATGGATGGGATCTTTCGCTGTGGTGTGGTGTCGTCGGTGGTCGTACGGTCTGTCACGCGGCGCGTCACGCTCATGGCCGCCCCCCGTTTGTCAGATGGTTCGGGACCCAGTGTTGCCCTACGGACGTCAATCCGCAGGGATTTCGCGGCAGCACTCCTCACAGGTTGATGACGCACCACCCGCATGGGTGGTTCATCTCAACTCCAGTGTGTATTCGGGTGATTGGCCGTGGTCGGATGGGGCTAGTCCGAACGGGCCGAGGACGCGATGCGTCCCCTGAGCGTCACTGTGCGCAGTGGGGTGCACGGGGCGGCGGGACTTCCGACGCGCCTGTGCCCCGCGGCCCGTCGGGCGGCGGGGCACGAGGGGGCGGACGGCCGGGTCAGGCCGGAGCGGGCGAGGCGGAGGTGGGAGAGGCGGGGGAGGCGGGGGAGCCGAGCAGTGGTGCGGGCATGAGCCGGTGCGTGAGCACGGGGAGCAGGTCGGCGACGCGGTGCGGGCGGTGCGCCGCTATGCCCGGCGGTGCGGGTGCCAGCGGTACGAGCAGGTCGGCTGCGGCCGGGTGGCCCGCCGTGCCGTCCGAGGCGACGTCGCCGTGCAGCCAGAGCGTGAGCATGTAGAGCTCGGGCACGGACAGCAGGCGTGCCTGGTAGGGCTGCTGGAGGGCCTCGGCCTGGCGCAGGGCGCGTTCGGTGGAGGCCAGGTAGGGACCCTCGAAGAACCGGGCGAAGACCCAGCCGTCGGGGGTGAGCCGGGTCTCGGCCGCCGCCACGGCGTGGTCGCCGGAGCGGATGAGGAAGCGCCACCCGGCGAGCCGGGTGGCCGGGGTGCCGGCCGGGGTGAGGCGGTCCAGGACGTGGACGGGCAGCGGGGTCTCGGGCGTGACGGGTCCCTGGGCGGCGCGCAGGGACGGGGTGCGGGCCTCACGGACCGCGGTGGGGGAGCCGAGAGCCGTGAGGACGGTACGCAGGGCGGGCGCGGGAGCCGGGGGCACGTGCAGCGGCATGGTGGGTCGCCTCTCATTCACAGGCAGGGCGGCGCGAGGGCGGGGGCGGACGGCGCTGTCAGCTACCGGTCAGAGGTGTGGTGGCCGCGACCCGGTCCATGTGGTGAAGTGCCGCGCGCCGTGTGACGCCGGCCCGTGCGCTCGCCCCGCCGCCGGAGGGTCGCGATGGCGTCCCCCGCGGCCGCCGGGACCAAGGGTGCCTCCACCGAACCTTCGGGCTCGTGATGATCGCGTACGCCGGACGACGCACGGCCCGCATCCTCGGGCGAACGACGGCACTTCGACGACAGGGCCCAGGACCGCGAGCGCCAACTCTCTCTGCCTCGTTTTGTGGAGTTTATACGATGCGTGTTCGCTCCAGGTTTCCGCTACCTGTTCGACGTATTAAAAACAAGACTCAATTCGGTCGAAGAATTGTTGTGTTTCATGCCGATTCTTCGGGGGTACCCGTCGTTGACCTTGCTTTACGTTGTCGGAGCGGACGGCCGATTGTTGTCGGCGTTTTTCACGAGCATCTGCACGTGAAAACTCCGTACTGCTCCATGCCGCGTGAATGTGCCGGAGGAGAGTGATGTTCAGCGTAGCGCTCAGGGGTTCCGTCCGCGGCGTTACGGATCACATTGCCTGGGCATCATCCACCGTGACCCCAGTAACACCAGCGGCAGGCGGAACGACCTGCCCGCTCGAGGAGGGACGCTTCGATGGGGGAGAAGGTCGTGGCGGGACCGTTCGGCCTGTCCGATCGGCAGCGCTACCGCGACAAGCTCCAGCAGTGCCTGGCGGTACTGGAGCGACTGCTGGACGAGAAGCGGTTCGACCGCCCCAGGAATCTCATGGGCCTGGAGATCGAGCTGAATCTCGCCGGGCTCGACGGCATGCCGAGAATGATGAATGCGCAGGTCCTGGAGCGCATCGCGAGCCGTGATTTCCAAACGGAACTCGCGATGTTCAACCTCGAGGTGAACATCGCCCCGCACAGCATCGACGGCCGCGTATTCGACCGGCTCTCGGAGGAGCTGCGCACCTCTCTCGCCTATGCGCACCGCAAGGCGAAAGAGGTCGACGCCGGGATCGTGATGATCGGCATTCTGCCGACGCTGCGGCGCGACGACCTCGTCTCCGCGAACCTCTCCGACGTCGACCGCTACACCCTGCTCAACGATCAGATCGTGGCGGCCCGCGGCGAGGACTTCGCGCTCGACATCGAGGGAGTGGAGCGACTGCGGTGCACCTCGGCGTCGATCGCGCCCGAGGCCGCCTGCACGTCCGTGCAACTGCACCTGCAGATCACGCCGGGACGGTTCGCGGACGTGTGGAACGCGGCGCAGGCCGTCGCCGCCGCGCAGATAGCGGTGGGCGCCAACGCGCCGTTCCTGTTCGGGCGCGAACTGTGGCGCGAGTCGCGGCCGCCGCTGTTCCAGCAGTCCACCGACACCCGCCCGCCCGAGCTGCAGGCCCAGGGCGTACGGCCGCGGACCTGGTTCGGGGAGCGCTGGATCTCGTCGGCGTACGACCTGTTCGAGGAGAACATCAAGTACTTCCCCGCGCTGCTGCCGATGTGCGACGACGAGGACCCGCAGGCCGTCCTCGACGAGGGCCGCGCGCCCAGGCTCGCCGAACTCGTGCTGCACAACGGCACCGTCTACCGCTGGAACCGCCCGGTGTACGACCTCGACGACGAGGGCGTACCGCATCTGAGGGTGGAGAACCGGGTGCTGCCCGCCGGGCCCACGGTCGTCGACGTCGTGGCCAATGCGGCCTTCTACTACGGGGTCGTGCGGGCGCTCGCCGACGAGGAGCGGCCGGTGTGGACCCGGATGCCCTTCGAGGCGGCGGCCGGCAACTTCGAGGCCGCGTGCCGCCACGGCATCGACGCCCGCTTCCGGTGGCCGGGCCGCGGCCGGCACGGCGGGGTCGAGGAGGTGGAGGCGGTCCGGCTGGTGCAGGAGGAGCTGCTGCCGCTCGCCGCGGCGGGCCTGGACGCGTGGGGCATCGCGCCCGCCGACCGGGACCTGTACCTCGGAGTGATCGAGGAGCGGTGCAAGCGGCGCACCAACGGCGCCTCCTGGCAGGCCCGCACCTTCCACGAGGCGCTGGACAGCGGCATGAGCAGGGAGGAGGCCCTCGCGGCCACCACCCGCCGCTACAGCGAGCTCATGCACATCGGGGAGCCCGTGCACACCTGGCCGGTGGAGGCGCCGAAGCCCGCGCCGCCGCTGGGCTGACGGCGGCGGCCCGTCCGCCGAGGGGGCGCGCCGGTCACCGGTGCGCCCCCTCGTGGTTCTGTCACAGGCGGTCTCCGTACGCTCATGGGCATCGGCCCCGGCGGCTTCCCGTGCATCTTCACGGGTGACACGGGGCGCTACGGGTCCACGGGGACGGGAGGCACAGGTGCAGGCGGAGGCGGGGCCGGCGGACGGCTCTTTGCCGGCGGGGCGGCCGGCGCGGCGGATCGTGCGCGACGAGACGCTGCTGGTGCTCGGGCTCTCGCTCGGGGCGAGCGGGGTGTCCGCGCTCATCAGTTTCATCGGTTCGGTCACCCGGCCGGGCGGTCTGAAGGACCAGGCCGCCACCCTCAACGCGTCGGCGGCGCCGGGGCGGCCCTGGCTCGACCTGGCCTGGCAGCTCTTCGGCATCGCGTCCGCGCTGGTGCCGGTCGCGCTCGTCGCGCACTTCCTGCTCCGCGAGGGCGCGGGCCTGCGCACGATCGGGTTCGACCGCACGCGCCCGTGGCCCGACCTCGGGCGGGGCGCCGTGATCGCCGCGGTGATCGGCAGCGCCGGCATCGCCTTCTACCTGGCCGCCCGCGGCCTGGGCTTCAACCTCACCGTGGTGCCCGAGGCACTGCCCGACGTGTGGTGGAAGTACCCGGTGCTGGTCCTGTCCGCGGTGCAGAACGCGGTCCTCGAAGAGGTCGTCGTCGTCGGGTACCTGCTGCGCCGACTGCACCAACTGGGCTGGACCCCGGCCGCCGCCCTGGCGGGCAGCTCCGTGCTGCGCGGCTCGTACCACCTCTACCAGGGCGTCGGCGGGTTCGTCGGCAATCTGGTGATGGGCGTGGTCTTCGTGTACCTCTACCGGCGCTGGGGCCGGGTGGGGCCGCTGGTCGTCGCCCACACGCTGCTCGACGTCGGGGCGTTCGTCGGGTACGCGCTGCTGGCGGGCAAGGTGGGGTGGCTGCCGACGGCCTGAGCGGCCGACGGCCCGGACCCGCTTCCGTCGGTCTGCCGAGGGGCGTACGCGTGGACGCGTACGCCCCTCGGACTGCGTGCGGGGCCTTCCGGGGCGGGCGCCGTCAGACGAGCAGGTCGCCCTCGACGACCGTCACCGCGCGGCCGCCGAGCAGGGTGCGCTCCCCGCGCACCGAGGTGCGGACCAGGCCGGAGCGGGCCGAGGCCTGCAGTCCGGTGAGGTCGGGGCGGCCGATCCGCTCGGACCAGTAGGGGGCGAGGGCGGTGTGCGCGCTGCCGGTGACCGGGTCCTCGTCGATGCCGACGTTGGGGAAGAAGCAGCGGGAGACGAAGTCGTAGCCGCGCGAGGGGTCCTCGGCGCGGGCCGTCGCGATGATGCCGCGCTCGGAGAAGGCGGCCAGGGCCTTCACATCGGGGGAGAGGCCGACGACCGTCTTCTCGTCGGCGAGCTCCACCAGCAGGTCCCCGACGTCCGGGCCGGTGTCGCGGGCGGCGAGGGGCGTGGCGCCCAGGGCGCCGGCGACGCCGTCCGGGACCGCGGCCGGGGTGAGCGGCGCGGTCGGGAAGTCGAGCGTGATCGACCCGTCCTCGTCCGGGAGCGCGGTCAGCACACCGCTGCGGGTGGCGAACCGGACCGGGCCCTCGTGCGCGCCCGTGGAGCGCAGGACGTGGGCGGTGGCCAGCGTCGCGTGGCCGCACATCGCGACCTCGGTGGCGGGGGTGAACCAGCGCAGCGCCCAGTCGGCCCCGCCGCCCTCCGGCAGCCGGTGGGCGAAGGCCGTCTCGGCGTGGTTCACCTCCAGGGCCACGTTCTGGAGCCAGGCGTCCTCCGGGAACTCGTCCAGGAGGAGGACTCCGGCCGGGTTGCCGGAGAAGGGCCGGTCGGTGAAGGCGTCGACGATTCGGATCCGCATGGAGCAGCACGCTAGCCGCAGGTCAGCGGGGCGGGCCAAGGCCAATCCGGGGTGCGTGGACCGGTCGGCGCCGGACGCCGTCGCTCCGTCCGCCGGTCGGTCGCGGCCGACGTGCGGCAGGGCCTTGTCATCCGATTGGTTCCGATATATCGTCGAGACATCGCAATCGATCGAAGAAGAATGGAGTGAGTGCGATGCGTTCCCACGGACAGGAGTACGGTCCGGGCTTCGGTCCCGGACGAGGACGCGGTCATGGGCATGGTCACGGCGGCCCCGGATTCGGCGGCCCCGGCCCGGGTGGCCCCGAAGGGCGGCGTGCGGCCTTCGGCCCCTTCGGGCCCGGATTCGGCGGCCCGGGCTTCGGTGGTCCCGGGTTCGGCCCGGGCCCCTGGGGCCGCGGCGGCCGCGGTCCGGGGCGGGGCAGGGCGCGGCGCGGTGACGTCCGCGCCTCGATCCTGGCCCTGCTCAAGGACCGGCCCATGCACGGCTACGAGATGATCAGGGAGATCGCCGAGCGCAGCGGCGGGGCGTGGAAGCCCAGCCCGGGCTCGGTGTACCCGACCCTCCAGCTGCTGGAGGACGAGGGCCTGATCAGCAGTGCGACCGAGGGCGGCAAGAAGCTCTTCTCGCTCACCGAGCAGGGGCGCGCCGCGGCCGACGAGGGCCCCGAGGCGCCCTGGGAGGAGGCCTCGCGCGGCGTCGACTGGGAGGCGCTGAACGACGTCCGGCAGGCCGGCGTCGGCCTGATGGAGGCGTTCGGGCAGGTCTGGAAGACGGGCAGCAAGGAGCAGCGCGAGAAGGCACTGGCCGTCGTCAACGACGCCCGCAAGAGGCTGTACCTGATCCTCGCCGACGAGGACTGATGGCCCGCCCTGGGGAGTGCGCCGGCCCCGGCGCATCCTCCCGGCGCGGACGGCGCCCCGCGGAAGGAGTCCGCGGGGCGCCCTGGTGTCCTCCGCCTCTCCCGTGCAAGGGCGAGACGCACCCGCTGAGGCCGGTGAGGGGGGAGTGACGTCGAAGTCATCCCCAAGGAGGAGAAGACGTTCCTGGACGCCCACCTCCTGTCGGACGCCGAAATGCTTCTCGACGAGGATGACCTTCGACGGGACGGCTGATGGGGTGGGGAACGTGCAGCCCTGTACTCCCCAGCAACCGGCCGCCGGGAGCGGTCCGAACGCAACGGACGCCGCGTCCGGGCTCGGTCCCGGGCTGGCACCGGTGGTCGCCGGCGCGCGCCGCAGGGCCCAGCGCGACGCCGACCGCCACATCGACACGGCCCATCTGCTCCACGCGCTGCTGGAGTCCGACCCCGAGGTGCGCGCGGTCTTCGGCGACGCGCAGCCGGCCAGACTGCTCGGCTACCTCGTCCAGCGCAGCATCGGCTACGGACTGCGCTGGCAGGGCGCGGTCGAGGACTCGGGTGCCGTACCGGTCGTGACCGAGGGCGGCTGGTCGCCCGCGGCGACGGCCGCGATGGAGTACGCGGCCGCGCGCGCCGCGCGGCGGGGCGAGTGCTTCCCTCGCGGCGTCGACCTGCTCGCGGGACTCGTGGCGCACCCCGGGTCGCGCGCCTCCGAGGTGCTCGGACACGCCGGGGTGGACGCACGGCGGCTGCTGGCGCGCGTCGAGGCGGGGGACGGGCCCGCCGGATGACGGGGAGCGGGTGGCGGACCCGCCGCGCGAGGGGGAACGCGTCCACCGGGTGAGACAGGTGTCAACGGGGGTGACGGTCATGTCCACGCCTGTCATCATGTGCCGGTGCATACGTCTGGGAGTGGTGGGGTCCCCCGTGCCGGGAGGACCGGGCTCGTGCTCGCGCTCGTGTCGGCCGTGGCCTTCGGCGGGTCCGGAGTCGCGGCCAAGCCGCTGATCGAGGCGGGCCTCGACCCACTGCACGTGGTGTGGCTGCGGGTCGCGGGCGCCGCGCTGGTGATGCTGCCGTACGCCGTCCGCCACCGCGCCCTGCTGCGCCGCCGCCCCGGGCTGCTCGCCGGCTTCGGGCTGCTGGCCGTGGCCGGCGTCCAGGCCTGCTACTTCGCCGCGCTCTCTCGCATCCCCGTCGGGGTGGCGCTGCTGGTCGAGTACCTCGCGCCCGCGCTCGTCCTCGGGTGGGTGCGGTTCGTGCAGCGGCGTCCGGTGACGCGGGCCGCCGCCGTCGGCGTCGTCCTCGCGGTCGGCGGGCTGGCCTGCGTGGTCGAGGTCTGGGCGGGGCTCGGCTTCGACCCCCTGGGGCTCCTGCTCGCGCTCGGCGCCGCCTGCTGCCAGGTCGGCTACTTCGTCCTGTCCGACCAGGGCGGCGACGCGGGCGACGAGGCGCCGGACCCGCTGGGCGTCATCGCGTACGGACTGCTCGTCGGCGCGGCCGTGCTGACCGCCGTGGCGCGTCCCTGGACCATGGAATGGGCGGTGCTCGGCGGCACCGCCGACCTCGACGGCACGCCCGTCGCGGCCGGGCTGCTGCTCGCCTGGATCGTCCTCGTGGCCACCGTCGCCGCGTACGTCACCGGCGTGCTGGCCGTACGCCGGCTCTCCCCGCAGGTGGCAGGCGTCGTGGCGTGCCTGGAGGCGGTCATCGCGACGGTCGCGGCGTGGGTACTGCTCGGCGAGCACCTGTCGGCGCCGCAGATCGCCGGCGGCGCGGTGGTGCTGGCCGGCGCGTTCATCGCCCAGTCCGCAGCGCCCGCCAAGGCCGCCGCGGAACCCGTCGCGGGGAGCGCGGGCGGTCCCGAGAGCCGGGTGGCCGCCCGGGGGACCCCCACCTAGGCCGGTCCGGCGCGGTTGCCCCGGCCGACCGGCCCCGCACGGCCCCGGCGGGGACGCTACGCGAGCCCGCAGCGGTGCCACGTGCCGAGTGCTGCCTACCAGGTGCCGCGTGCCGTGCGGGCCCACCCCTGTGGGGCTCGCACGGCACGCGGCCGACCGGGGCGGTGGTACGCGGTCCGCCGGGCACGTGGTGGGCGACTGCGACTGCGGCTGCGGCTGCGGCGTCGGTCCGCGGGCCGCCCTTGTGCCTCCGCCGCCGCGCGGTCCCCCGGAGCCACGCGCGGTCCCTTCGATTCGTTCCGCCTGCTCGCGGTCCCGGTCCCGGTCCCGTTCCTACTGTTCGCGGGCCCGGACCCGTTCCCGCGGGCGGTGGTGGCCGCGCGGCGCGTCCCCTCCGGTCGCGGCCCGGCCCCCGGCCCGCCGCGCATTCAGGCGCCCCGCCTGCGCAGCAGGTGCTCCCGGGCCGCCGCGTCCCCCGGTCCGTCCCGCCCCGCCAGTCCGGCGGCGATGCGGCCGCGGACGTCCTCCGGCTTGTGCCCGGCGTACTTGAACTTCGCCCGTACGCCGGTCACTTCGAGCCGCAGCCCCCGGATGCCGGGGAGCAGGCGGCCGTACGGGGCCTCGCCGACGGCCGCGCGCGCGGAGCCGCCGGCGGACTGGAAGTGGCCGAGCTGCCGGTTGAGCAGCTCGGCCTTCTGTGCCGGATCGTCCACCACGTGGGCGGTGCACCGCAGTTGCACCGCCGCGTAGAGGCTGGTCGGCACGCCGTGCTCGGACGGGACGTCCGAGGGGGCCTGCCAGGGGCCCGGCACGAACACGTAGTCGTCCACCACGCTCAGCGTCACGGCCGGCGCGGACTCCAGCGCCGGCCACAGCGGGTTCGGGCGGGCCAGGTGGGCGAGCGCCTCACCGCGCCCGGCGTCGTAGGCGAAGTGCATCGGCTGGACGAACGGCGGCTCGCCGTCCGGGCCGTTGACCGCGAGCTGACCGAAGTCGTGGGCGGTGAGCCAGTGCTGCCACTCGGCGTCGTCGCGGGCCGCGTCCCAGGGGTGGATCAGCATGCCAGTGCCCTCAGGTAGTCGGGTACCCCGATCCCGGGCGCCAGGTCGGCGGCGGGCACCGGGGCGTCGTAGCCCTTGCGCAGGGGCAGGACCCCGGTCCAGTGCGGCAGCGCGAGGTCCTCGGGCTCGTCGTTCGGGCCGCCGGTGCGCAGCTTGGCGGAGACCTCGCCGAGGTCCAGGCGGAGCACGGCCGTGGCGGCCAGTTCCCTGGCGCTGGCGGGCCGGGAGTCGCGGGCGCGGCCCGGGACCACGTGGTCGACCAGTGCGTCCAGGGCCTCGCGCTTCTCGCGGGGGTCCGTCACCTGGCGGGCGGTGCCGTGCACCACCACCGAGCGGTAGTTGACCGAGTGGTGGAAGGCCGAGCGGGCCAGGACCAGGCCGTCGACGTGCGTGACGGTCAGGCAGACGGCGAGGCCGGGGTCGTCCTGCGGGCCGTCGCCCGCCGCCCGCAGCGGGCGCGAACCCGTCGAGCCGTGCACGTAGAGGCGCTCGCCGACCCGCCCGTACAGCGTGGGCAGCACGACCGGCGCCCCGTCGCGGACGAAGCCCAGATGGCAGACGTACCCCTCGTCGAGTATCGAGTGCACCGTCTCGTGGTCGTAGGCGGCGCGCTTCGCGGAGCGCGTGGGGACGGTGCGGTCGGTGGGCGTGTAGGCGGCGTCCGGCGTCGTCACGGGCGCGGCACTCGTCTCCGGCATTGCGCTCTCCATTGCACTAGTACATAATGCTGTTTGTGCTAGGAGAGTATCGGATCGAGGGTCGGCGCGCAGCCGAGATTGCGGCCAGCGTCGAGCGCGCGGTGGGTTCGGGAGAGCTGGAGCCCGGCCAACTCCTGCCGCCCATGCGGGAGTTGGCGGGAGAGTTGGGGGTCAATCCCAATACGGTCGCGGCCGCCTACCGCACGCTGCGCGAACGCGGCGTCATCGAGACGGCGGGCCGCCGCGGCAGCCGGGTGCGGCCGAAACCGGCCACCACCGCCCGCGAGCGCTTCCGTGTGGACGTGCCGCCCGGCGTCCGCGACCTGTCCGACGGCAATCCGGACACCGCGCTGCTGCCGCCGCTCGCCGAGGCGTTCGCACGGGCGGCGGGCCGCGGGGACCGGGAACCGGTGCTCTACGGGGAGGCCGCCGTGGAGCCGGGGCTGGCGCGGGCCGCCCGCGCCGACCTGGACGCCGACGGCGTGCCGGACGGGCCGATCGCGGTCACCTCGGGCTCGCTGGACGCCATCGAGCGCGTCCTGGCGGTCCATCTGCGTCCCGGGGACGCCGTCGCCGTCGAGGACCCCGGCTGGCGCAGCCTGCTGGACCTGGCCCCGGCCATGGGACTCAGGCTGCTGTCCGTCGGCGTCGACGACGAGGGACCGCTCCCCGACGACGTGCGCGCCGCCCTGCGGGCGGGTGCCCGCGCGCTGATCGTCACCGACCGCGCGCAGAACCCCACCGGTGCCGCGGTGAGCGCCTCGCGCGCGCGGGCCCTGCGCTCCGTCCTGGCGGACCACCCGGAGGTGCTGCTCGTCGAGGACGACCACGGGCACCGCATCGTGGACCTGCCCCTGCACCCCCTGGCCGGGGCCACCGCCCACTGGGCGTTCGTGCGCTCGGCGGCCAAGGCGTACGGGCCCGACCTGCGCCTCGCCGTGCTCACCGGGGACGCCGTCACCGTCGACCGCGTCCTGGGGCGGCAGCGGCTCGGCCCCGGCTGGGTCAGCCGGCTGCTGCAGCGGGCCGTCGTACGGCTGTGGGAGGACGGCGCCGTGGACGTACGGGCCGTGGCCGCCTCGTACCGGGAGCGGCGCGACGCGCTGATCGAGACGCTCGCCGCGCGCGGCATCGAGGCCCACGGGCGCAGCGGGATGAACGTGTGGGTGCCCGTGCCCGACGAGACCGGAGTGGTGGCCCGGTTGCTGCACTCCGGCTGGGCGGTCGCCCCGGGGGCCCGCTTCCGGATGGACGCCCCCCCAGGGGTGCGCATCACCGTCTCGTCCCTCTCCCCGGACGACATCGCCCCGCTGGCCGACGCGGTCGCCTCGGCGGCCGGGCCGGCACCGGCGAGGCGTTACGTGTAGCGGACGCGGCGGCGCGGGCCGTCTCCGGGCGTGGCCGTGACGGGCCCCGGCCGCTGCTCGGCCGCTGCGCCCGGCGTGCTCGCGGAAGGGCGTGGTCGCGGAAGGGCGCGGGGACGCCCTCCGACGGCGTCCCCGCGCCCGTTCCCTCCGGCACCCCGCGGCGGCTCCCTCGTCCCTCCGCGCGGGGCGCCCCGCCCGTCGTCCGGGCCGTTCTCACGCCAGCCGGATCGACTCCCCGTCCACCGTGATCCGCACGGCGGGCAGCGGGCCGGTCGCCGGGCCCTTCTCGACGCTGCCGTCCTCGGCGGAGAACCGGCTGTCGTGGCAGGGGCAGGTGATGACCCCGTCGGCGACGCCCTTCACGGCGCACCCCCGGTGCGTGCACTTGGACGAGAAGGCCCTGAACTCGCCCGCCCTCGGCTGGGTGACCACCACCTCCTGGCCGGCGAAGACCTTGCCGCCGCCCTCCGGGATGTCGGCCGTCGACGCCAGCGCCCGCCCGCCGCCGTCCGCACCGGCCTCACCGCCCTCGGGTGCGCCGTTCCCGCCGTCGGCGGGCGCCGCGGTGTCCGAACCCGGCGAGCCGTCGTCCGAGCCCCCGCAGGCGGTCAGCGCGGCCGCGGCACCGGCCGCGCCGGCCGCCGCGAGAACGGCGCGCCGGGCGGGCCCGGACGCGGCCCCGAACGATGTCCTGTGCATGGTGGCGGCCCTTTCCGTGACGGTACGGGATCTCCTGACCCGCCCAGCAGTACGCACGGCCGCCGCTGCCCGTTCACCGCCGCGGCGGCTTCTTCACCCGGGGCTCCTTCCGGGAGGACCCCTCCTCCGACTCCGAGGACGCGGACTCCGACTGCTCCTCCGCGTACTCCTCCTCGGAGGACCCGTTCCCCAAGGACTCCTGGACGAAGGCCAGATCGCACCGCAGCAGGGTGTCGGCGACGCCCTCCGCGGTCACCAGGTGCGTCGCGCCGGGCAGCGGCAGCACCCTGTGCGGGCGTCCGGCGGCGAGCAGCGCCGCCGACAGGCGCAGGGCGTGCGCGGGCACCACGTTGTCGTCGGCCAGGCCGTGGACGAGCATCAGCGGACGCGTGAGCCGGTGCGCGTGCGCCACCAGGGAGCACCGCTCGTAGTTCTCGGGCTGGACGTCCGGGTGGCCCAGATAGCGCTCCTTCCAGTGGGTGTCGTACAGCCGCAGGTCGGTGGGGGCCGCGCCCGCGACCGCCGCGTGGAACACGTCGGGCCGGTGCAGCACCGCGCCCGCCGCGAGGTACCCGCCGAAGGACCAGCCGCGGATCGCCACGCGCCCGGTGTCCAGTTCGGGGAAGAGGGCCGCGGCCGCGCGCACGGCGTCGGCCTGGTCCTCGACCACCGGGCCCAGCTGGTCGCCGTGGATCGCGGTCTCCCAGTCCCGGTCGCGCCCCGGTGTGCCCCGGCCGTCGACCGACAGCACGGCGAAGCCCTGCTCGGCGTACCACTGGTTGACCGCGTGGTGCTAGGCGGCCGCCCGCACCACGGTCCGCAGCCCGGGACCGGAGTACGAGTGCACGACCAGCGGCAGCCGGCCGGGCCCCGGCTCGTACGACGACGGCAGGTACAGGGCGGCCCGCAGCTGCCGGTCGCCGAGCGTGAGGAAGCGCGGCCGGGGCTCGACGACGGGCCGCTCGGCCAGGACCCGGATGCTCCCCGCCGGTGCGCCGTCGCGCAGGACCGTCACGGTCTGCCCGGCCATGGTCCTGCTGTCGAGGACGACGGTGCCGCCCCCGACGGCGGCGGAGTGGAGGCCGGGCCCGTCGGTCAGCCGCTCGAAGCCCGCGGCGGGGGAGTAGGCCCACACATGGGTCTCCGTGGGGTCCTCGCCCGCCGCGAAGTACAGCCGCCCGTCCGCGACGCCGTACACCTCCTCCACGTACAGGCCCTCCGGCGTGCGGACGCCCGTGCCGGTCATCAGCAGGCCCCGGGTGCCCTCCTGCGTGGTCACGACCCATCCCGCGGCCGGCGTGCGCAGGGGCGTGCCCGGCACGAACTCCAGCCAGTGACCGTCACGGAACTCCGACAGCGGCTCCGTCGCGCCCGTCGCGGCGTCGATCCCGAGCAGGAGCGCCGAGCGCTGGTCCCTGGTCTGCACGACGGCGTACGGGCCCGGGCCGTCCCAGCCCGCCGCGACGACGTACTCGAAGGCGGGGTCCGTCCAGGCGCCCGTCGGGTGCGAGGAGCCGGCCCGCTCCGGCAGGCGGACGTCGGCCCGGCCGCCGTCGAGCCGCAGGACGTGCAGCGAGAGGCGCGCGTTGGCGGTGCCGGCCGCCGGGTACGCGACCGCGCGCGGCGGCCGGGCGGGGTCGGCCGGGTCGGCGGTCCACCACCGCTGGACGCCGGAGGTGTCCACCCGCACGGCCAGCAGGGCGTCCCCGTCCGGCGACCACCAGAAGGACCGCGTCCGGCCGATCGACTCGGCCGACACGTGGTCGGGCAGCCCGTACGCCGCCTCGGGGCCCTCGGGCGGGGCGAGGACCAGGTCGCGGCCGCCGTCGGCGTCCACGACGTGCAGGGCGCCCCCGGTGACGTAGGCGATCCGGCTGCCGTCCGGGCCGGGCTGCGGCGCGACGGCCGGTCCCGCGGTGGGGACGCGGCGCGGGCCGCCGCCGTCCGTGCGCACGGTCCACAGGTCCCCGCCGAGCGTGAAGGCCACCAGGCGGCAGGCCGCGTCGGCGGCGTACGCGGTGATGCCGCCGCCGGTCCCGCGCGCCCGCTCGCGGCGGACGCGCTCCGCCTCCGGGACGTCGCCCTCCGCCTCCGTGCCGCCGAGCGCGAGCGGATCCGCGAGCAGGCGTTCCACGCCGTCCTCGGACATCCACAGGCCGCTCACGGCGCTGCGGCCGCCGGCGGTGCGCACGAACAGCACGCGCCTGCCGTCCGGCGAGACGGTGAAGCGCCGCGGCACGCCGAGCGAGAAGCGCCTCGTGCGGGCGAACTGCAGGGGCAGGTCCTCGGTGGGCATGGTGATCCTCTCGTGGTCCGGTGCGGGGGGCCGCCCCAGTAGCCTGGGGCGATGCTCAAGGAAGTGATCGCGACCCGCTACATCACGCCGTTGCGTGAGGGCGGCTCGCTGCCGGGTCTCGTCGAGGCGGACGACCTGCGGACGTACGTCATGAAGTTCACCGGCGCGGGACAGGGCCGCAAGACGCTCGTCGCCGAGGTCGTCTGCGGTGAACTCGCCCGCCGCCTGGGTCTGCGCGTGCCCGGCCTGGTGACGGTCGGGCTCGATCCCGTCCTGGGGCTCGGCGAGCCCGACGAGCAGGTGCAGGAGCTGCTCAAGGCGAGCGGCGGGACGAACCTCGGGATGGACTTCCTCCCCCGGGCGCTCGGCTTCGACGCGCTCGCGCACCGGGTGGGCCCCGAGGAGGCCGGGCGGATCGTCTGGTTCGACGCGCTGGTCAACAACGTCGACCGATCGTGGCGGAACCCTAACATGCTGGTCCGCGACGGGGAGTTGTGGCTGATCGACCACGGCGCCACGATGATCTGGCACCACAACTGGCCCGGCGCGCAGCGCTTCGCCGAGCGCCCGTACGATGCCTCCGACCACGCCCTCGCGCCCTTCGGCCCGGACGTCGCCGCCGCGGCCGCGGAGCTGGCGCCGCTGGTCACCGAGGACCTGCTGGCCGAGGTCACCGCCGAGGTCCCCGACGAGTGGCTGGCGGACGAACCCGGCTTCGACACCCCGGACGCGCTGCGGCGCGCCTACGCGGAGCCGCTCCTCGCGCGCGCCGCCCTCATCCACGAGCGCATCCAGGAGGCAGGCAAGTGAGCGGGTGGGACGCGGTGAGCGGACCGGGCGGAGCGAGCGGCCCGAACGTGGCGGGCGCGGCGGGCGGGAAGGACGTCTACGAGTACGCGCTGCTGCGCGTCGTGCCGCGCGTCGAGCGCGGCGAGTGCATCAACGCCGGCGTCCTGGTCTACTGCCGGGCCCGGTCCCTCGTCACCGCGCGCACCCACCTGGACGAGGGCAGACTGCTGGCGCTCGACCCGGCGGCGGACGCGGCGGCCGTACGCGCCGCGCTGAGCGCCGTCGAGCGTGTGTGCGCCGGAGGGCGGGCGGCGGGCCAGGCCGCGCGCGACGACGCCGGACGGCGCTTCCGCTGGCTCGTCGCACCCCGGTCCACCGTCGTCCAGCCGGGCCCCGTGCACACCGGTCTGACCGTCGACCCGGTCGCCGAGGCGGAGCGGCTGCTGGACGTGCTGGTGAGGTAATGGATCACAGCCGGGCGATGCGCCGTTGACACCGGGTGCCATCGCTTCTAGCGTCACGTGTGCCGAAGGTACTAAGCGGTCGCTCATCGGTGGGAGGGGTGGCCGCGCGAGCCGCACACGAGGCTTCCCGAGGCTCCCGCACGGTTGTGCACGTCAGGCTTTCCAAGGGCGAGGAGAACCAGCAATGTCCACCACTGACCAGCGCGTCGCGATCGTGACCGGCGCCGCGCGCGGCATCGGCGCCGCGACCGCCGTACGACTGGCAGCCGAGGGGCGCGCCGTCGCGGTGATCGACCTCGACGAGGCCGCGTGCAAGGAGACCGTGGAGAAGATCACCGCGGCGGGCGGCCGGGCCCTCGCGGTCGGCTGCGACGTCTCCGACGAGGAGCAGGTCGCGGCCGCGGTCGCACGCGTCGCCGAGGAGCTCGGCGCACCGACGATCCTGGTGAACAACGCCGGTGTGCTCCGCGACAACCTGCTGTTCAAGATGAGCGCCGCCGACTGGGACACCGTCATGAACGTGCACCTGCGCGGCGCGTTCCTGATGTCGCGGGCCGTCCAGAAGCACATGGTGGACGCCAAGTTCGGCCGGATCGTCAACCTCTCCTCGTCCTCCGCGCTCGGCAACCGCGGCCAGGTCAACTACTCCGCCGCCAAGGCCGGCCTGCAGGGCTTCACCAAGACCCTCGCCATCGAGCTCGGCAAGTTCGGCGTGACCGCCAACGCCGTCGCCCCCGGCTTCATCGTCACCGACATGACCGCCGCCACCGCGGAGCGCGTCGGCATGGACTTCGAGGAGTTCCAGGCCGCGGCCGCCACCCAGATCCCCGTGCAGCGCGTGGGCCGCCCCGACGACATCGCGAACGCCATCGCCTTCTTCACGGGCGAGGACGCGGGCTTCGTCTCCGGTCAGGTGCTGTACGTGGCCGGCGGGCCGCTCGACTAGGGGCCGGGAGACACCGAACATGACCGCACTTCCCGAGCTCTCCGGCAAGGTCGCCCTGGTCACGGGCGCCAGCCGGGGCATCGGCTACGGCGTCGCCGAGGCCTTCGTCGCGCGCGGCGACCGCGTCTGCATCACCGGCCGCAACGAGGACGCCCTGAAGGAGGCCGTCGAGGCGCTCGGCTCCGACCGCGTCATCGGCGTCGCCGGCAAGGCGCACGACGAGGAGCACCAGGCCGTCGCCGTCGAGCGCACCATGGAGGCCTTCGGCCGCGTCGACTTCCTGGTCAACAACGCCGGTACGAACCCGGTCTTCGGGCCGATCGCCGACCTCGACCTGAACGTCGCGCGCAAGGTGTTCGAGACCAACGTGGTCTCGGCGCTCGGCTTCGCGCAGAAGACCTGGCACGCCTGGCAGAAGGAGAACGGCGGCGCGATCGTCAACATCGCCTCCGTCGCCGGCGTCTCGGCCTCCCCGTTCATCGGCGCGTACGGCGTCAGCAAGGCCGCGATGATCAACCTGACGCTGCAGCTGGCGCACGAGTTCGCGCCCGGGGCGCGGGTCAACGCGATCGCCCCGGCGGTGGTGAAGACGAAGTTCGCGCAGGCCCTGTACGAGGGGCGGGAGGCGGAGGCGTCGGCGGGCTACCCGCTCGGCCGGCTCGGCGCGCCGTCCGACATCGGGGGCGCCGCCGCGTTCCTCACCTCGGAGCAGTCGGACTGGATCACCGGTCAGACGCTCGTCGTCGACGGCGGCCTCTTCCTCAACGCGGGCGTGGCCTGAGCGGCGGTCCGCGGCCCGCTGTCCTGCTCGGACCGCCGCCCCGTGTGGCCCGCGGTCCGCAGCGGTGCGTACGCCAGGTGCCCCGTCCGGGCCGTTCCGACCGGACGGGGCACCACCGGTTCCGGCCGCCCGGCCCGATTGTCGGTGGGCGGCGGTAGGTTCTGTGCTCTCGTACGTGATTGCACACCGGAGGAACCCGACGTGACCGACATCGCCATGCTGCCCGAGTCCTGGCGCGGCGTCCTGGGCGAGGAGCTGCAGAAGCCCTACTTCAAGGAGCTCACGGAGTTCGTGGAGCAGGAGCGTGAGAAGGGTCCCGTCTACCCGCCGCGCGAGGAGGTCTTCGCCGCGCTCGACGCGACGCCGTTCGACCGGGTCAAGGTACTGATCCTGGGCCAGGACCCGTACCACGGCGCGGGCCAGGGCCACGGCCTGTGCTTCTCGGTCCGCCCCGGGGTGCGCACGCCGCCCTCCCTGCGCAACATCTACAAGGAGATGAAGGAGGAGCTCGGCCACCCGGTCCCGGACAACGGCTATCTGATGCCGTGGGCCGAGCAGGGCGTCCTGCTGCTCAACGCGGTGCTCACCGTCCGCGAGGGCGAGGCCAACTCGCACAAGGGCAAGGGCTGGGAGAAGTTCACCGACGCGGTGATCCGGGCGGTCTCCGACCGGCCCGACCCGGCGGTCTTCGTGCTGTGGGGCAACTACGCGCAGAAGAAGCTCCCCCTGATCGACGAGAGCCGGCACGCCGTGGTGAAGGGCGCGCACCCCTCGCCGCTGTCCGCGAAGAAGTTCTTCGGCTCGCGGCCCTTCACGCAGATCGACGAGGCGGTGGCCCGGCAGGGGCACGAGCCGATCGACTGGCGGATTCCCGACCTCGGCAAGTGAGGCCGGCGGACTCCCGGCCCCGGGAAGTGGGAGGCGGGTCCGTGACCGGGCCGTCGTCCGGTCACGGCCGGGCCCCGGGAGGCGGGTCCGCCCGGCGTGACGGCAGCCGCGGTCGCGGCAGCCGTCGCAGCCGACACTCCGGCGGCGGTCCTCCGGTGTCCCCGGAGCCGCCTGCCCGTGATCGTCGGTGGCTGCGGCTAGCGTCGTCACCGGCAGGGACGGCGCAGGGACACCGGTGCCGTCCCTGCCGGTCCGGGCACGCGTGCGGGCAGGGCGGCACGGCGTGCGCGGGCGGCGGCGATCGACGAGTGCGGAGGACGCGCGGTGGCGGAGCGGCAGGAGCGGACGGCGGCGGACGCCATGATGACCAGGATCGGGCAGGCCGTCATGCTGCACCGGGGCGGGGACCGGGAGGAGGCCCGCAGCCGCTTCCTGGAGCTGTGGGCGGAGATCGGGGAGAACGGCGACCCGCTGCACCGCTGCACCCTCGCGCACTACATGGCCGACACCCAGGACGACCCCTTCGACGAGCTCGCCTGGGACCTGCGGGCGCTGGCCGCGGCGGCGGAGCTGACGGACGACCGGGCGGCGGAGCACCACCGGTCGCCGGCGGTGCGCGCCTTCTACCCGTCCCTGCACCTCAACCTCGCCGCGGACTACGCGAAGCTCGGCCGCGCCGAGGACGCCCACGGCCATCTGCGGCTGGCGCGCGGCGCGGTGCACACACTCGCCGACGACGACTACGGCAACGGCGTCCGGGAGGCCATCGGCCGCCTGGAGCGGACGCTGGCCGAGGAGGGCCCCGGCGGGGAGAGACTCGGCCCGCCGCGGCGCCCCTGACCGGCGGCCCCACCGGCGCGCGGCAGGGCACACGACGGCACCGGCCGACGCCGGCGCCACGGCTCCGTACCGATACCGGCACCACGGCTCCGTACCGGCGCAGGCGCCCGTCCTCCGCCCTCCGTGCCCTGCACCGTCCGGCGCCCCACGTCCTGCACCGTCCGACGCCCCTACGCCCTTCGGGCTCACTGCCCGTACGCGTTCCGGCAGATGACCGCCTGCGGGCTGGCCGGCTTCCAGCCGCCGTACTTCCCGCCCAGCGCGCACACGTCCGCCCGCCCCGGCGAGGCGCCCTGCGCGGGGAGATGGGGAACGGCACGGGGTCCGGGCCGGTGCGCGGGCCCGGGAGCCGCGGGCCGCGCGCGCCCGGGTGCCGTCGTCGCGGCGGGGACCGGTGCCGGGGCCGCGGGCGCCCGGCGCGGCGCCGCGGACCGGCGGGGTGCCGGGGCCTTCCCGGCCGCGCTCCGGGACGGGCCGACGCGCTCCAGCGCCTCCCGCGCCGGGGCCTGCACGATCTGCGGCTCGGTCCTGACCGCGGGACGCGACGACGCCGGCGGGCGCTGCCCCGACGGCGCGGCTCCCGGGGGCGGGTTCCGGACCGTCGCACAGCCGGACAGGGCCGAGACGGCCAGAGCGGCCAGGGCGGTCAGGAGCGTCGCGGTGATCGTGGTTCGCTGCACCCGCGCCACTCTGCTCGCCGCGCGCCGGCCGGGGGAGCCGACAGGCGGGGAGGTGCTCCGCACGGGTGACGGCTCCGGCGCGGCCGTATGCTTCCGACGAGATGCGCGCCGGGTCCCGCCGGGTGCGCGGGCACCCCGAAGAGGAGACGTTCGTGAAGGTCGGCTGCATCGGACTCGGCGACATCGCGCGCAAGGCGTACCTGCCGGTGCTCGGCGCCCTGCCGGGGATCGAACTGCACCTGCACACGCGGACGCCCGCGACCCTGACGGAGGTCGCCGAGAGCCTGCACCTCCCGGCGGGGCAGCGCCACACCGGCCTCGACGACCTGCTCGGCCAGGGCCTCGACGCCGCCTTCGTGCACGCGTCCACCGCCGCGCACCCCGAGATCGTCACCCGGCTCCTGGAGGCGGGCGTGCCGACCTACGTCGACAAGCCGCTCGCGTACGAACTCGCCGAGTCCGAGCGGCTCGTCCGGCTCGCGGAGGAGCGCGACGTGAGCCTCGCGGTCGGCTTCAACCGGCGGCACGCCCCCGGCTACGCGCAGTGCGCCGACCACCCGCGCGAGCTGATCCTGATGCAGAAGAACCGCGTCGGCCTGCCCGAGGTGCCCCGCACGCTGGTGCTCGACGACTTCATCCACGTCGTGGACACGCTGCGGTTCCTGGTGCCGGGGCCCGTCGACGACGTGAGCGTGCGGTACCGGGTCGAGGACGGGCTGCTGCACCACGTCGTCCTCCAGCTCGCCGGGGACGGGTTCACGGCGCTCGGCGTGATGAACCGCATGAGCGGCTCCACCGAGGAGATCCTGGAGGTCTCCGGGCAGGACCGCAAACGGCAGGTCGTGAACCTCTCGGAGATCGTCGACCACAAGGGCCAGCCGACCGTGCGGCGGCGCGGCGACTGGGTCCCGGTCGCCCGGCAGCGCGGCATCGAACAGGCCGTGCTCGCCTTCCTGGACGCCGTGCGCGCCGGGAAGGTGCTCAGCGCCCGGGACGCACTGGCGACCCATGAACTGTGCGAACGGGTGGTACGCGCGGTGACCGGGCGTCCTGCCGCCTGAGCCGCGCCCGCGCCCTCAGCCGCCGCACGGTCCCGGCGGCGGCCACGGCGGCGAGCACCAGCAGCGCGGCGCGCACGGCCCAGTCGCCGAAGCGCGCGTACAGGGTGGTGCCGCCCGCCGTCGGCACCTCGTACACCGTCGAGGCGCTCGCGTCGGTGCCGAGCGGGGAGCCGATCCGCGCGCCGTCCGGGCCGTGCACCACGGACACCCCGGTCAGCGTCGCGTGCACCATCGGCCGGCCCGTCTCGGCGGCCCGCAGCGCGGCCAGCGACGCGTGCTGCGCGGGCGCCCAGCTCCCCTGGAACGTCGAGGTCGACGACTGCGCCACCAGCAGCCCCGCGCCGTCCCGCGCGAGCTGCCGGCTCATGTCGGGGAAGGCCGACTCGAAGCAGACCATCGGGCCCACCCGCAGCCCGTGCCCGACGTCCATCAGCACCTGCCCGGTGCCGCGCATCCGGTCCTCGCCCGCGGCCTTGCCCACGGAGGTCGCCCAGCCCAGCAGCGAACGGGCCGGCACGTACTCGCCGAACGGCACGAGGCGCATCTTGTCGTAGCGGTCGCCCGTCGGCCCCCGCGGCCCCACGAGCACCGAACTCTTGTAGATCCCGGGCCGGTCGGAGCGCCGCGCGTCCACGTTCACCAGCAGGTCGGCGCCCACTTCGCGGGAGAGCGCGGCCAGCCGCCCGGCGAGGTCGGGACGGTCGGCGAGGTCGTACCCGACGCTGCTCTCGCCCCACACGACGAGGTCCACGTCCTGCCCGGCCAGCCGCCGGGTCAGCGCCTCCTCGCGGGCGAAGCGCCGCTCGGGGGCGCCGGCCCCGTCGACGACGCCCGGCTGCACCACGGCGACGCGCACCCGGGCACCGGTGTCCGGACGCGGCGCCCACGCCCAGGCCGCCGAGGCGGCGGCAGCGGTGGCGACGAGCGCGGCGAGCGCGGGCACGCGCGCCCGGCGCTCCGCGACGAGCGCCGCCACCGCGACGTTCACCGCCACCACCAGCAGGCTCAGCAGCCACACGCCGCCGACCGAGGCCAGCCGCAGCGCGGGCGCCACCTGCCACTGCGTCGACCCGAGCAGACCCCACGGGCCGCCCAGCCCCTGCCAGGACCGGACGAGTTCGGGCACGAGCCAGCCGCAGGGCAGCACGACGAGCGCGAGCGCCGCCCGGCGGGGTGAGGGAGCGCCGCCCAGGAACCGGTGCACGAGCCACGCCCAGGGCGCCCACAACGCGCCCAGCAGGGCCGCGAGCACGAAGGTGAACACGTGCAGGCTCGGCAGCAGCCAGTGGTGCACGGCGAGCATGAACCCCAGCCCGCCGAGCCAGCCGTCGTACGCCGCCCGGCGGCCCGTCGGCGCCGAGCGCGCCAGCAGGATCCACGGCACCAGGGCGACGTACGCGAACCACCACAGCGACGGGGCCGGATAGGCGAGCACCGGCAGGGCGCCCGCGAGCACGGCGGCCACACCGCGCCCCCACCGGCCGGCCGGCCGACGGCCTCCGCCGACGGCGGACAGGTTCATGCAGCGCCTCCCTCGGCCCGACGCCCGGTACGTGCCTTCTCAGTGTGCGCGCCCGCGACGATCTCAAACAGAGGGCGGCCCTCCGCGCGCCGCGCCGCCGTGTCAGCGCGCCGGAGCGGGATCCGCCGGCGGCACGCCGTGCCGCCACTTCTCCTCGACGACCACCTCGCTGAACCGCCAGCCGTCGTCCGTGCGCAGCAGCGCGAAGGCGTACCGGCCGCCGAGCACGACGTCCGGCGCGCCGTGCCCGCCGTCCCGCCCGGCGAGCCGCATCGGGCTCAGGTAGTCCGCCCGGACCCCGGCGGTGTCCCCGGTGTCCTGCTCGTGGACGCCGAACCGCACCCGCCGGTTGACGATCAGGTGCTGGCGCACGGGGAAGCGCTCCAACGCGCGCGCCAGCCACCCGGCGACCCGCGCCGCGTCGCCCTCGATGCCGCCCGCGGAGCGGTAGTCGACGCGCCCGTCCGCCGTGAACAGCCGCCGGTACGCCGCCCAGTCGCCGTCGTCGACGGCCGCCGCGTACTCCGTGATCAGTCCGTCGACCGCGAGCCGGTCCCTCACCGTCGCGAGTTCCACGCGCTGCGTCATCGCTTCAGTGTTGGCCACGGGGCGCGACGGGCCAAGAGGGCGTACGCGATATTCGGTGGCCGTCCGCGCGCGCACGGCCGAAGCTGAGGCGCATGAACGACCGAGCGACACCGGACGACCGCCCGACGCGGGACGGACACGCCGTGCCGGAGGAACACGCCGTGCCGGACGGCCGTGCGGTGGACCCCGAGAGCGAGCCCGAGTTCCGTGTCCGCGCCCGCCACACGGCCTCGACGATCACCGTCTACCAGGCGTACCCGCCGGAGATCGGCGTCCCGGCCGCCCGCGACGGCCGCTTCCCGTCGGCCTGGAAGCGCGACCGCATGACCTGGATCAAGCCGTCCTTCCTCTGGATGATGTACCGCTGCGGCTGGGGCACCAAGCAGGGGCAGGAGACCGTGCTGGCCGTGGAGATCGACCGCGACGGGTTCGCCTGGGCGCTGCGGCACGCCTGTCTGTCGCACCACGTCCCCGCGCTGCACGGCGACCGCGACGCCTGGCGGCGGGAGCTGCGGCGCGCGCCGGCGCGGGTGCAGTGGGACCCCGAGCGCGATCTGCGGCTGGCCCCGCTGCCGTACCGCTCCCTGCAGTTGGGGCTCTCGGGGGAGGCGGCCGCGCGGTACGCGGACGAGTGGATCGTGGGCGTGACGGACGTGACGGCGGCCGCCGCCGGGATCCACCGTCTCGTGCGCGCCGGCGAACTCGACCGCGCGCGGGCGCTGCTGCCGCACGAACCGCCCTACCCCGCCGACGAGGACGCCCTGGCCCGTCTGCGATCGTAGGGCGGACCAGGGGCTCGGTGATCCGGCGGTTCGCCGGGCCGGCGGGTTGGCGGGGTGCATCGCGGTGCACCGAGGTGCGAGGAGGCACACATGGCACGTCCGGTCACGGTCGTCACGGGCGGCAGCCGGGGGATCGGCGCCGCGACCTGCCTGCGGCTGGCGGCGGACGGGCACGACCTGGCCGTCGGGTACGCGCGGGACGCCGACGCCGCCGAGAAAGTGGCCGGTGCGGTGCGCGAGGCGGGGGCGCGCTGCGTGACCGTGCGCGGGGACACGTCCGTCGAGGCGGACGTCGAGCGGCTCTTCGACACGGCGGCCGAGCGGCTCGGGCCGGTGACGGGCCTGGTGAACAACGCGGCGGTGACCGGCCCGCTCGGCCGCCTCGCCGACGCGGACACGGCCGACCTGCGCCGGGTCGTGGAGGTCAACCTGCTGGGCGTCCTGCTGTGCGCGCGCCGGGCCGCGCGCGACATGACGGCGCGCGGCGAGGGCGTCATCGTGAACATCTCCTCGGGGGCGGCCACGCTGGGCAGCCCCGGCGAGTACGTGCACTACGCGGCGACCAAGGCGGCCGTGGACGCGCTGACGGTGGGCCTGTCGAAGGAGCTGGGCCCGGACGGCGTCCGGGTCAACGCGGTCGCGCCCGGTCTGGTCGAGACGGACATGCACGCCGCGATGGGGGACCCGGGACGGCCCGCGCGGATGGCTCCCGGCATCCCGCTGCGGCGGGCCGGGAGGGCCGAGGAGATCGCGGCGGCCGTGGCCTGGCTGCTGTCGCCGGAGGCGTCGTACACGACGGGGGCGGTGCTGCGGGTGGCCGGAGGGCGCTGAGGGGCACCCGCGGCGCCGTACGAGCCGCAGGCGCCGGACACCGGGTGCGGAGCGCCGGGAGTGCCGGGAACACCAGGAGTGCCGAGCACGGGAACGGGGCTCGGCGGGCGCCGGAGGTCCGGGGCGGTCGGCGGTTCGCCGACGGGGGGTTCTGTGCGGGAGTGCGCGGTCCTGTGGCCGACGCGGGGCCGGGCCGGGCGGGCGGCGCCCGTACGGCTCGCACGGCGGGAGAGAGCGTTCGGGAGGACTCGTCCGACTCGTCCGGCGGAACGGAAGGGAGCGGTCCAGGAAGGGACGCCCGGCGGAACGGAGGGGAACGGCCCAAGGGGAGGCCCTCGGCGGACGGGGCGGCTCGGGAAGGGGCGTTCCGTGGGGCGGGGCGGCTCAGGAAGAGGCGTTCCGTGGGGCGGGACCGTCAGGCGTCTACGGTGAAAGGGGCCCGTCTTCCCAGGTCGAGGGCTGCTCCGCCGGATACGCCGTCCCGTCGGGAGGCGGTCCTTCCGGCTGGGACCCGTCCGCTGCCGCGTCGGGCTCCGGCGCTCTTCAAGCGGCTGCGACGACCTCCTGGCGCACGGCCTCGGCCCACTCCACCACCAGCAGTTCGTATTCCGCCCGCTCCTGGGCGGAGAGGTAACCGCCCGCGCGTATCCATAACGAGCGGATCTGTTCGTTCACCGCGGCGGCGGACCGCACGGAGCCAGGGGTGGTGATTTCGGACATGCGGACCAGCGTAGGGCCAACGGCTGACCGTGCGCTACCGGACGGCTACCTGGACAGTATGTGGTTGGTCACGTGGGTTTCTGTGGCGGCTTCGTGGGGACTGTTTCGAGAAGGTTTCAGTCGATCTCGCCGCCGTTTCGGCGGACCGCCCGTCCTCCGCAAGGTGGACCGTGCGGCGGACCGGACGGTGGACCGTGCGCCGGACCTCCCGGCGGCGCACCGCCCCGCTTCCGTCGGCCTCGCCGTCGCGGTCCCATGTCACCACCGCCGCCATGTGCGTACACGGCGGCGGCCCGCGTCCTCCTGGTGGAGGACGCGGGCCGCCGTTCTGTGCGGGTGCGGGGTCCGGTCAGTGGGCCGGCTCGCCCGCGTGCGGGCTCATCACGCCCATGCTGACCAGCACGATCAGCACGATGCCGAGGATGACCCGGTAGTAGACGAACGGCATGAAGCTCTTGGTGGTGATGAACTTCATGAACCAGGCGATGACCGCGTAGCCGACGACGAAGGCGATGACGGTGGCGAAGGCGGTGGGGGCCCAGTCGACGTGTCCGCCCTCGGCCGCGTCCTTGAGCTCGAAGACGCCGGAGGCCAGCACCGCGGGGATGGCGAGCAGGAACGAGTAGCGGGCCGCGGCCTCACGGGTGTAGCCCATGAGCAGGCCGCCGCTGATGGTCGCGCCGGAGCGGGAGACGCCCGGGATCAGGGCCATGGCCTGGCAGACACCGAAGATCAGGCCGTCCTTGACGCCCAGGTCCCGCAGCGTCTTGCGCTCCTTGGCCGCGCGGTGCCGGCCGCCCGTCTCGTCGCGCGCGGCCAGCCGGTCCGCGACGCCGAGGACCACACCCATGACGATCAGCATCGTCGCCGTGACCCGCAGGTCGCGGAACGGCCCCTCGATCTGGTCCTTGAGCGTCACGCCCAGTACGCCGATCGGGATGGAGCCCACGA
Source organism: Streptomyces minutiscleroticus (assembly GCF_014650875.1). Lineage (GTDB taxonomy): Bacteria > Actinomycetota > Actinomycetes > Streptomycetales > Streptomycetaceae > Streptomyces > Streptomyces minutiscleroticus. The sequence goes on along the minus strand of NZ_BMVU01000042.1, from coordinate 30,435 downwards.
TCACCAGCCAGCCCATCTGGGCGTCGTGGTCGCCGCGCATCGACTTGTCCACCAGCGAACGGAACCAGGCGGAGACGATCCGGACGATGTCCTTGCGGAAGTAGATCAGCACCGCCGCCTCCGTGCCGATCTGCGTGATCGCGGTGAAGGCCGCGCCGGGGTCCTCCCAGCCCGAGAACGCCGCGGTGAGCCGCAGATGGGCACTGGAGGAGATCGGAAGGAACTCGGTCAGCCCCTGGACGAGTCCGAGGATGAATGATTCAAACCAAGACATGAAGTTTCGTGATCCAAGTGCTGATGGCGGAAGAGGTGCGAACAAAAGGCGGACGGACGCACCGTGTTGTCGTATGGGGTGATCACGGGCGTCGGGGGCAGCGTAGCGCCCCCGGGTGACAGGCCGGGGACAGGCCCCGGACAGTGCGGCCGGACGCGGGCCGCCGCCGGGGTGTTGACCCGCCGCGAGCACGGAGCTTACGTTTCCGGGCGAGGGAGAAAGCGCTTGCTGCGCGCGTCGGGGCGATGTCCGGCAGACGCCCGCCGGGTCTGCCGCCTCGTCCGACGGAGTGCTGATCACGTACATGGGAACCGCCCGCGACGCCGCCACCGGCCGGACGACCCCGGCCCCCGCTCCGAGCGCGACCTCCGGGAACGGACCGCCGGCGCCGCTCGGCGGCCGCCGCGTCAGAGCCGCCGTGATCGGCACGGGCGCCATCGCGAGCGGCAGCCACCTGCCCGCCCTCGCCCGCCTCGCGGAAGAGGGCGAGGCGGAGGTCGTCGCCGCGGTCGGCGTCGACCGGGAGGCGGTCGAGCGGTTCTGCGCGGAGGGCGGCGTGCCGCACGCCTGCACCGACCTGGACCGGATGCCGGCCGAGCAGCGCCCCGACCTCGTCAGCGTGTGCACGCCGCCCACCCCGCACCGCGACCGGACCGTCGCCGCGCTGCGCGCCGGGGCCTGGGTGTGGTGCGAGAAGCCCCCCGGTGCCCACGCTCGCCGACTTCGACGCCGTCCGGGCGGCGGAGGGCGCCGACGGCGGCCCGTACACGGCGATCGTCTTCCAGCACCGCTTCGGCTCGGGCTCCCGGCGCGTGCGGCGGATGCTCGCCGAACGGCTCACCTGGCACCCGTACGACGGCGCGCTGTGGGCGGAGGAGGAGCGCCGCGTCGAGGTGCACGACGTGCGGCACGCGACCGGCTCCTGGGCGCTGACCTGGACCACCGCCGTCACCAACCGCCGCGACGAGCCGCTGCTCTTCGGCAGCCCCACCACCGCGGGGCGCGAGACGGCCGGCTGCACGGGGCGGTTCTGGCGGGGCCCGCGCGCCTTCCGCGACGGCCGCATCACCGGCCCCGACGGCGGGGGACCGGAGACGATGGGCGCGCGGGCGCCCTGGCTCGCGTACACCGGCGAGCACGACGGCGCCGACGGGCACGCCACGCTGGTCTTCGCGCACGCCCCGGAGAACGACCACGGCGGGGAGGGCGGCGCGCACCCGGCCCACTGGTTCGTGCGCAACGACCCGTTCGCCGCCGTCGCCCCCTCCCTCGTCTTCTTCGACGAGCTCGAACTGGTCCCGGCGACCCCCTCGCCCGCCGCTACCGCGTGATCGTGGCGGACGGCGCCTGGGGGCGCGCGGAGATCGCCGAGCGCCTGGCGGAATCCCGTGGTGAGTCCGGCGGGCGCGGCGCGGACCCTGACGGCGCCGGGGTACGGGGCCAAGCCGCCGCCGCGGGCCGGGGCGCCTCAGCGTCCGCGCAGGTGGTGCCGCTTGCGCCAGGCCACCACCGCGCCGATCAGGCCGGGTACGGCGATGAAGCCCATCGCGACGAGGAAGACGGGGGAGGTGGGCGTCGAGGCGCGGGCGCCCGCGACGACGTACGCGGCGGTGTTGGGGATCGACCCGAGCCCGGTGGCGAGGAGGAACGACGGCCAGCTCATGCGGGAGATCGCGGCGCAGTAGTTGGCCGCCGCGAACGGGATGCCGGGGAACAGCCGGACCGCCAGCATCGAGCGGAAGCCGTGCCGGCTGAGCTGGCCGTCCGCGGCTTTGAGGAAGCGGGCGCGCAGCAGCGGGCGCAGGGCGTCCTGCCCGAGCACGCGGCCCAGGCCGAAGGAGACGCCGGCGCCGAGCACCGTGCCCGCGATCGCGGCGCCGAGCCCGAGCTGCGAGCCGAACAGGGCGCCCGCTGCGAGGTTCAGCAGCGGCCGCGGCACGAACGCGACCGTGCACAGGCCGTACGCCACGGCGAACACCACGGCCGCCGCGGCGCCGTTGAGCTGCGCGGGCCAGCCGTCGGAGAGCAGCCGCTGCGGTTCGAACGCCAGCACGCAGCCGGCGGCGCCCGCGAGCAGGGCGACGAGCAGGGACAGCCGGAACCAGGGGGACAGCAGGGCTCTCGCCCAACGGGGTGGCGCGGCGGGGACGGCGGCCGGTCCCGCGAGGGCGGGGCGGCCGGTGGGCAGGGGAGTGGATGCGAGCTCCGTGGCGGCGGCCGGGGGAGTGGCCGTGGCGGTGCCCCCAGAGCGGGTGGTGGCATCGAGCATCCGGTGACACTAGCCGACAAATGTGTGTGATCGCCGTGCGCTTCGTCTCATCGGAGTCACAAACGGAGTCCCAAGTGCCTCTTCCGGGGCCCGTTTCCGTTCCGTACGGGACCCGTCCACGCCCCGTGCGGCGCCCGGCCGCGCCCCCGCCCCGTACGCCTCCCGCCGCCGGCCCGGTCGCTTCCCGCCGCTGCCGGCCGCTCCGCGGGGCCGCCGCCCCGTCCCCCGCGGGGCCGCCGTGCTGCCGGAAAACCGTTGGACGCCGGACGGCGCGTCGGCGACGATCGGCGTCATGTTCCGGTACGCCTTCCCCCTCGCAGCATCCGCCGTCGCGGATGCGCCGAAGGCTGCCGTCCCGTTCCTCGTGGCCGCCGTCGACGGCGCCCGAAGCTGACCCTCTCCGGATCGTCCGGCGGACCCCGAAGGGGGAGGGTCGGCACCACCTCGGGGTCCGTGTCCCGCGTCGCCGGGACCCCCACGCGCACCGCCCGACCCGGCGCGCGTTCCCTTCCAGCAGGCTTCGAGGTACAGCCATGCCCAAGACGGCCTACGTCCGCACCAAACCGCATCTCAACATCGGCACCATGGGCCACGTCGACCACGGCAAGACGACCCTGACCGCCGCCATCACCAAGGTCCTCGCCGAGCGCGCCGGCGGCGGCACCCGGTACGTGCCCTTCGACCGCATCGACCGGGCGCCGGAGGAGGCGGCGCGCGGCATCACCATCGACATCGCGCACGTCGAGTACGAGACCGACACCCGGCACTACGCCCACGTGGACATGCCGGGCCACGCCGACTACGTGAAGAACATGGTCACCGGGGCCGCCCAGCTCGACGGGGCGATCCTCGTGGTCTCCGCGCTCGACGGGGTCATGCCGCAGACGGCCGAGCACGTGCTGCTCGCCCGCCAGGTGGGCGTCGACCACGTCGTGGTCGCGCTCAACAAGGCGGACGCGGGCGACGAGGAGCTCATCGACCTCGTCGAGCTGGAGGTCCGCGAACTGCTCACCGCGCACGGCTACGGCGGCGACTCCGTCCCCGTGGTCCGGGTGTCCGGACTGCGGGCGCTGGAGGGCGACCCGCGCTGGACTGCCTCGATCGAGGCGCTGCTGGACGCCGTGGACACGTACGTGCCGATGCCCGAGCGCTACCTCGACGCGCCGTTCCTGCTGTCCGTCGAGAACGTGCTCACCATCACGGGCCGGGGCACCGTCGTGACCGGCGCCGTCGAGCGGGGCACGGTCCGCGTCGGCGACCGGGTCGAGCTCCTGGGCGCCGGCCTCGACACCGTCGTCACCGGCGTGGAGACCTTCGGCAAGCCCATGGAGGAGGCGCAGGCCGGGGACAACGTGGCGCTGCTGCTGCGCGGCGTGCCGCGCGGCGCGGTCCGCCGCGGCCACGCCGTCGCGGCTCCCGGCAGCGTCGTACCGGGCCGCCGCTTCACCGCGCGCGTGTACGTCCTGTCGGCGCGCGAGGGCGGCCGCACGACCCCGCTGACGACCGGTTACCGGCCGCAGTTCCACCTGCGCACCGCGGACGTGGCCGGCGACGTCGACCTGGGCGCGGCGGCCGTCGCACGGCCCGGCGACACCGTCACCATGGCGGTCGAGCTGGGGCGCGAGGTGCCGCTGGAGCCCGGCCTCGGCTTCGCGATCCGCGAGGGCGGGCGCACGGTCGGCGCGGGGACGGTCACCTCGGTGGGCTGACCGGAAACAGGGCCCGCCCCCTTCCGGGAGGGGGCGGGCCCGGCACGCCCGGTCCGCCCACCGGCACAATGGGGTGCGTGGAGGAGCCGATACCCGTGACCCGCGTCGTCGACCACGGGACCGCGAAGCTGATGCCGGACGTCGACCGGGAGCGGGCCTGGCTGCTGACCGTCGACGGGGCGCCGCAGTCGTACGTGGACCTGGACGACCCGGCGCACCTGGAGTTCGAGTACGCGCGCCGGCTCGGGCACGTCCTGGACGTCGTCGCGGAGCCCGGACGGCCGCTCGACGCGCTGCACCTCGGCGGCGGCGCGCTCACCCTGCCGCGCTACCTGGCCGCCACCCGGCCGGGTTCCCGCCAGGACGTCGTCGAGGCGGACCGGGGCCTGCTGGACCTGGTGACCGAGCACCTGCCCCTGCCCGGGGACTCGGGCGTCACCCTGCACCGGGCCGACGCCCGCGCCTGGCTGGAGGGCGCCCCGGACGGCTCGGCCGACGTCCTGGTCGCCGACGTCTTCGGCGGCTCGCGCGTCCCGGCGCACCTGACCTCGCTCGCGTACGCCCGCGAGGCCGCGCGCGTGCTGCGGCCCGACGGCGTCTACCTCGCCAACCTCGCCGACGCCGCGCCGTTCGCCTTCCTGCGCTCCCAGCTCGCCACGTTCGCGGCGGTGTTCGCGGAGCCGGTGCTGATCGCCGAGCCCGGTGTGCTGCGCGGGCGGCGCTTCGGCAACGCGGTGCTGGTCGCCGCGCACGGCCCGCTCGACACGGCGGCCCTGGCCCGCCGCACCGCCGCCGACGCCTTCCCCGCGCGGGTGGAGCACGGGGCGGCGCTGCGGGAGTTCACGGGGGACGCCGCGCCCGTACGGGACGAGGACGCCGTGCCGTCGCCGGAGCCGCCGGACGGGGCCTTCCGCATCGGCTGAGCGTGAGCGGCCTTCGGCATCGGCCGAGGGCCGGGACGGCCGGGGCCTCCGGCAGCGGGTGCGGGCCCGGACACCGGGGCCTTCGGCGCCGGTCCGAGGGATGGGGCGCCGGAGCCTTCGACAGCGACAGCGGCCGGGAGGCGGGGCGTCAGGAGCCTTGGGCGGCGGCCGGTGGGCGGGGCGGCCGGACCGGGCGCCTCAGCCGGCGGCGCGTTCCAGGTCCTCCCGCGCGGGCGCCTCCGACGCCGTGGGCGCGTCCACCGGGTGGTGGGTCACGGGCCTGGTCCGCCGGGTCAGGTTCCGGACGTCCGGTACGCACAGCACCGCCGCCGTGACCACCACGACCAGGGCCGCGCAGCCCCAGAGGGAGGCCGTCCGGCCGAAGGCCTGCTCGGCCGGGCCCGCGAGGGCCGTCGCCAGCGGGACCATCGCGATCGAGCCGAACCAGTCGTACGCCGAGACCCGCGAGAGCTTCTCCTGCGGGATCTCCTGGTGCAGCGCGGTCATCCAGGAGACCCCGAACACCTCGATGGCCAGGCCGCTCACGAACATCACGCCGTACAGGACGCCCACCGGCACGGGCACGGCGAGCGCGGCCGACGGAGCGGCCAGCGGGAAGACGCACAGTGTGCCCGCGAGCAGCAGGCGGCGCGGCCTCCAGCGCATCATGAGGACCGCTCCGGCGACCGTGCCCGCGCCGAACATGCCCAGCGCCAGCCCCCACGGGCCCGGCCCGCCCAGACTCTCCCGGGCGACCAGCGGCCCGTACACGGACTCGGCGGCGCCGACGACCGCCACCACGACCGAGAACTGCGCGACGACCGCCCACAGCCAGCGCCGTCCGACGACCTCCCGCCAGCCGTCCCGCAGGTCGGCGAGCAGGCCCCCGCCGGGCGCGGGGGGCCGGACGCGCCCGACCGCGAGGAAGGCGCGCAGGACGCCGGCCACCGCGAAGGCCGCCGCGTCCAGGGCCAGCACCCAGCCGGGTCCCAGCGCGGCGACCAGCACGCCGCCGAGCGCCGCGCCGCCCAGGCCCGCGCCCTGCATCGCCATCCGGAACAGCGCGAAGGCGCGCCCCGCGTGCTCGCCCTCGACGGAGGAGAGCAGCATGCCCTCGGCCGCCGGGTTGAAGAACGCCTGGCCGACGCCGCCGAGCGCGGTCAGCAGCATCATCTGCCACAGCCGCGCCTCCCCGGTGAGCACGACGAGGGCGAAGGCCGCCTGCGACACGCAGTTGAGCGCGTTGGCCGCGACCATCACGCGGTGCCGCGGCAGCCGGTCCGCGACCGCGCCGCCGATCAGCAGGAAGAGCACCAGCGGGAGCGTGCGGGCGGCCGCCACCAGACCCACGTCGCCGCCGTCGCCGCCCGCGTCGAGCACGGCGAACGCCGCCGCGATCAGGGCGCCCTGGCTGCCCAGGTTCGTCACGACCGCGGCGGCGGTGAGCAGGGTGTAGTTCCGTCCCGCCCAGGCGGGGCGGCGCGGGCTGCGGGTGTCGGCGGCAGAGGTCACCGGGCGACTATCGCCGCCGCGGCCCCGACTTGCCAAACCATTTGGCCGCGAGGTAGGCCCCGGACCGTCGTACGCCCTCCGACCTGCGGACCGACGCTTCCGGGGCCGTCGGCTCGGTCCTCCCCGAGCCGACGGCCCGGTCCTTGCGGATCCGGGGCCGATGCTTCCGGGCCCGGGGCCCGATCACCGCGGGCCCCGCGGTCCGGTGCTCCGTGCCCGGGCGCGGGTCCGTGCCGTGTCCGGGCACGCGCCCGCGGTCAGGAGTCCTCGGGGTCGCCGTGCAGCCGCACGGTGCTGAGGATCTTCTGGACGGTCGCGTCGGGCACCTCCTCCTCGACGCCCTTGGCGCCGAAGAACGTCCAGGACACGAAGTCGCCCTTGGAGTTCTTGAAGGCGAACGTGGTCGCCTTGCCGTCGGAGTCGCACTTGCCGGTTTTGGGGACCCCGCTGGAGTAGGTCGTCGCGACGCTGCCCTCGACCCCGGACTCGGTCGTGTACTTCTTCGGCTCGCCGATCTTCAGCAGCTTCTTGGAGGAGTCCTTCTGGTCGGTGTAGCCGCCGAAGACCCACCAGGCGGAGTCGTTGCGGGCGACGTCGTCGGTGTTCTTGGCGCCGTTCTGGCCCTTGGTGCCCGTGGCGGCCAGCTCGGTGTCCTCCGTGGTGCCGTCCTTGTCGTCGTCCGAGGTGCACCACTTGGACTTGAAGTACGCGGGCGCGGACATGCCGATGAGTACGGAGCCGTCGCCCTTCTGATCGTCCTCGAAGCCCATGAAGACGCCGGGCGACTCGACCTCCCAGTCGGCCGGGACGTCGAAGGCGGTGCCCCACTTGGGGTTCACCACGACCTTCCAGCCCGGGACCGTGGGCTTCTCGGCCTCGCCGCCGCGGGGGTTGTCCTCGGCGCCGGACGACCCGCTCTCCGTGGCCGAGGCGGACGCCGTGGGGGAGGGCGAGGACGTACCGCTCGCGGTGTCGTCCTCGTCGCCGCCGCCCAGGACCAGGAAACCGGTGACCCCCGCGGCGACCAGCACGGCGGCGGCCGCCACGATCGCGGTGACCTTCGTCTTCCGCCCGTCCTTGCACGGCGGTTCCGGCGCGCCCAGCGGCACCGTGGGGGCGCCCCACTGCGGCTGCCCGGGCTGCTGCCCGTACGGGTTCGGCTGCTGGTACCCGGGCTGCGGATACCCGGGCTGCTGGTATCCGGGCTGTTGGTACGGGTTCGGCTGCTGGTACCCCGGCTGCTGGTACGGGTTCTGGTCCTGCGGGTGCTGCTCGCCCCCGGGCGGCTGGTTGTCTCCCCCGGGCGGCTGATTATTTCCTGGCCACATGGCCTGTAACCATAGAGGCGGGCGGGACGGGCTGCCATCCTCCGCCCCCACGGGCCCGGTGCCGGCGGGCGCCGCCCGGCCCGCCGGCCGCGTCCGCCCCCTGGCCAAGCTTTGCTACTCGCCGGTAACGTTCCGGTCCATGAGCGCAGACCAGATGTCGATCGGCGAGATGCTCGCCGCCACGGTGCCGATGGTCAGGACCCTGAACCTCGAGTACCTGGAGACCACCCCGGAGCGGGCCGTACTGGTCCTGCCGGACCAGGGCGAGTACCACAACCACGTCGGCGGGCCGCACGCCGGAGCGATGTTCACCCTCGGCGAGTCCGCGAGCGGCGCCGTGGTCCTCGCCGCCTTCGGGGACCAGCTCTCGCGCGCCGTGCCGCTGGCCGTGCGCGCGGACATCGCCTACAGGAAGCTGGCGCTCGGACCGGTGAAGGCCACCGCCACGCTCGGCCGGCCCGCCGGCGAGGTCGTCGCCGAACTGGACGCGGGCCGTCGGCCGGAGTTCCCGGTGGCCGTCGAGATCCAGCGCGAGGACGGCGCCGTGACCGGCGAGATGACGGTCGTCTGGACCCTCCGCCCGAACGGCTGAGCCGGCCTTCCTCTTCCTCCCGTTCCTCCCGTTCCTCCCCGTTCCTCCCGCGCGCGCCGCACGGCGCCCTCGCCGGACGCCCCGGCGGGCCCCCTCCGGTCCCGCCGGGGCGTCCGCCGTTCCGCCGTGTCACCGTTCCGGCGGTTCGCCGTGCCGCCGTTCCGGCGCGCCGGAACGGTCCCTTCGGTGGCGGTCGTGGGATTCGTGCCGCGTCCGTTGTGTCCAGCGGTGTGTCGGTCCGTCCCTGGCGCATAGTGCGTCCAGGGCCGGACGCACCCGCGCCGCCGGCGCAGATGCGGCGCGCCCAGCCGTGCCCGCACACCGAAGGAGTGACGGCCCATGCCCGACACCGTGTCCCGGCGGTCAGCCCTGCGCCTGCTGGGCGGCGCGACCGCCGTCGCCCTCGCCGCGACCACGGGGTCCCCCGCCGCCGCGCGCGCCGCGGGCACCACGGCCACGGGGCCCGCAGGCTCCGCGCGCACCGCCGGCCCCGTCGCCTCCGCCCGCGTCGAGGGCCTGCTCGCCCGGCTCACCCTGGACGAGAAGATCTCCCTGCTGCACGGCGCCGCCGATCCGGAGAGGCTCGGCCAGGCCGGCTACGTGCCCGGTGTGAAGCGCCTGGGCATCCCGCCGCTGCGGCTCGCCGACGGCCCGGCCGGGGTGCGCGTCGCCCGGCACGCCACCGCCCTGCCCGCGCCCGTCCTGCTCGCCGCCGCCTTCGACCCCGCGCTGGCCCGCCGCTACGGGCGGGTCGTCGGCCGCGAGGGCCGCGCGCTCGGCCAGGACGTGCTGCTCTCGCCGATGGTCAACCTGATCCGCACCCCGTACGCGGGACGCAACTTCGAGACCTTCGGGGAGGACCCACTGCTCGCCGCCGACCTGGTGGCGGCCCAGATCGAGGGCGTCCAGGGCGAGGGGCTCGTCGCGACCGTCAAGCACTTCGCCGTGAACAACCAGGAGAAGGACCGTGAGACCGTCGACGTACGGGTCGGCGAACGGACCCTGCACGAGACCGAGCTGCGCGCCTTCGAGGCCGCCGTCGACGCCGGGTGCGGCGCCGTCATGGGCGCCTACAACAAGGTCAACGGCACGTACGCCTGCGAGAACCGCGCCCTGCTCACCGACGTCCTGCGCGACCGCTGGGGCTTCACGGGCTGGGTGATGAGCGACTGGCGCGCCACCCACAGCACCGCCGCGTCGCTCGCCGCGGGCCTCGACATGGAGATGCCGGACGACCGGCACTTCGGCGCCGCCCTGCGGACCGCCGTCCGGGACGGCGGCGTCCCCGAGGCCCACGTCGACCGGTCCGTGCGCCGCGTCCTCACCGTGCTGGACCGCTTCGGACTGCTGGACGCCGACGCGCCGCCGCGCCCCGGGCGCGACCCCGCGGCCGGCGCCGCCGTCGCCCGCGAGGTGGCCGAGGCCGGTGCGACGCTCCTGCGCAACGAGGGCGGCGCCCTGCCCCTGACCGGCGCCGCCGCCCGCAGCATCGCCATGGTCGGGCCCACCGGGTCCGTGCCCTTCGTCAGCGGTGGCGGCAGCGCCCACGTCGTCCCCGACCGGGCCGACAGCCCGCTCGCCGCGATCAGGGCCCGCGCGGGACGGGGGGCGAGGGTCACGTACGCGCTGGGCGAGGACCTCTACGGCAAGGCCCTGCCGCACGGCGCCCTCACCCCCGGCCTCGACGCCGAGGGGCAGGCCGTGGCGCCCGGGGAGACCTGGGCGTACGACGGGACGCTCACCGCAGGGGAGGACGACGAGTGGACCTTCGTCGTCCACTGCTCGGGCGCGCGGCCGAAGGTGCTCCTCGGCGACGTCGAGCTCTTCCCCCGGGCGCCCGGCCTCACCGAGTACTTCGCCGGCGGCCTCGTCTCCGCCGCGCCCGACGGGCTCGCGGTGCGCCGCAGGAGCCTCCGCCTCACCGCCGGCACGCACCGGCTGCGGATCACCGCGAAGGGCGGGAAGGAGGGCCAGACCTTCCGTCTGCGGCACATCACCGGCGCGACCCGCGCCGCGGACGTGGCCGGGGCGGTCCGGGCGGCGCGCGCCGCGCACAGCGTCGTCCTGTTCGCCTACGAGGACGCCACCGAGGGACAGGACCGCACGACGCTGGCCCTGCCCGGGAACCAGGAGCGGCTGATCGAGGCGGTCACGGCGGCCAACCCGCGCACCACGGTCGTCCTCAACACCTCGTCGGCGACCGCGATGCCGTGGCTGGAGCGCACCGCCGCCGTGCTGCAGATGTACTACCCGGGCCAGGAGGGCGCGGCCGCCACGGCCGCCGTCCTCTTCGGCGACCGCGACCCCGGCGGCCGGCTCACCCAGACCTTCCCCGTGGACGACGACCGCCACCCGGTCGCCGGCGACCCGCTGCGCTACCCGGGCGTGTCCGGCGTCCAGGAGTACACGGAGGGCGTCCACGTCGGCCACCGCTGGTACGACGCGCGGGACGTGGCGCCGCTGTTCCCGTTCGGGCACGGCCTGTCGTACACCTCCTTCGCCTACGAGGACCTGCGGGCGCGGCGCCGCGGGGACGGCCTGGAGGTGTCGTTCACCGTGCGCAACACCGGCCGCCGGGACGGGATCGAGGTCGCGCAGGTCTACGTCGGCCCCTCGCCCGACCTCCGGCTCGACCAGGCCGTACGGGTGCTCGGCGGCTACCGGCGGCTGGCGCTGCGGGCGGGGGAGCGGCGCCGGGTCGCCGTCCGCGTCGACGCGCGCACGCTCTCCTCGTGGGACGCGGAGCGGCACGGCTGGGTCCTCGGCACGGGCCGCCGCACGGTCTGGGCCGGGGCCTCCTCGCGCGACCTGCGGCTCGACGCGGACGTGGTCGTCTGAGCCGCGGCCGGGGGAGCGCGGTCGCGGGCGGCGGGCCCGCCGCACCGGTACAGCCCGCGCACCGGTACGACCCGCGGGACTCCGGCCGGTCCGGTCGAGCGGGTAGGCTTCCCGGGGTGCGCACAGGGGGAGCGCGCGCCGGGCCCGTCCGGCCGACCGAAGCGTCACGCACCGGGGCCCACAGCCGCACTCGACACGGGAGGAACCGGCGTTGCACGTCCAGGAATGGCTCGAGACCGTCCCGGCGGTGAGCATCTACGCCCTGGTGGGCCTGGTCATCGGTCTGGAGAGTCTGGGCATTCCGCTGCCCGGCGAGATCATCCTGGTCTCGGCCGCCCTGCTCTCCTCGCAGCACGCCGGCATCGACCCGTTCGTGCTCGGCGCCTGCGCCAGCGCCGGGGCCGTGATCGGCGACTCCATCGGCTACGCCATCGGCCGCAAGGGCGGCCGTCCGCTGCTGGCCTGGCTCGGGGCCAAGTTCCCCCGGCACTTCAGCGAGGGGCACATCGCCACGGCCGAGCGGTCCTTCGAGAAGTGGGGCATGTGGGCCGTGTTCTTCGGCCGCTTCGTCGCCCTGCTGCGGATCTTCGCGGGCCCGCTCGCCGGTGTGCTGCGCATGCCGTACTGGAAGTTCCTGATCGCCAACGTGCTCGGCGGCATCGTCTGGGCGGGCGGCACCACCGCCGTCATCTACTACGTGGGCGTCGTCGCCGAGTCGTGGCTGAAGCGCTTCTCCTGGCTCGGCCTGGTGGCCGCCGTGCTCATCGGCGTCACCTCGATGCTGGTGCTGCGCCGCAAGGCCAAGAAGGCGGCGGCGACGGCGGAGACGCAGAAGCCGGCGGCGGCCGAGCCGGAGCCGGTCCCGGCCACCGACTGACCGCCACCGCGCCGGGGGCACGGCAGCGCCGCCCGGTACCGCGCCCGGCCGCCACGGTCCCCGGCCGTCAGGCGGCCGGCGGCGTCTTCTGTCGCCGCGCCCGGCCGCCGTGGCGTCCGGCCCTCGCAGCCCTTGCCCCGTCACCGCGTCCGGCGGCCGCCGGCATCCGCCCGGTGCCGCCGGCCGTCCGTCACCGCGTGCGACGGCCGGGCCTGCCGTTCACCCGGTGCCGCCGCCCGGCCGTCACCGCCTCCGGCCGTCGGCCCTGCCCTCCGTCCGGTTCCGGCGGCCCCCGGGAGTCCCGCGGCCGTCACTCCGTGGCGGCCTCCTCCGTCTCCGTGTGTGCGGCCCGGTGCCGCTGGGCCAGTTCCGTGTAGTGGGCGCCGTTCAGCGAGACGGCCTCGCGCTCCTCAGCGGTCAGCTCCCGCTTGACCTTCGCGGGCACCCCCGCGACGAGCGAGCCCGGGGGCACGCGCATCCCCTGCGGGACCAGGGCCTGCGCGGCGACCAGCGAACCGGTCCCGATCACCGCGCCGTTCAGCACCGTCGCGCCCATCCCGATCAGGCAGTCGTCCTCGACCGTGGCGCCGTGCACCACGGCGTTGTGGCCGATCGAGACCCGCTCGCCGATGCGGACGGGGAAACCCGGGTCGACGTGGAGCGTGCAGTTGTCCTGCACGTTGCTGCCGGCGCCGACGACGATCGGCTCGCACTCGGAGCGCAGCACCGCGCCGTACCAGACGCTCGCCCCCGCGCCCAGGGTGACGTCGCCGATCAGCACCGACGTGGGCGCCGCGAACGCCTCCCGGTCCACCCGCGGTTCCTTGCCGTTCATGCCGACGGTCAGCGCGCGGTGCGCCATCGCTGTCTCCCTCTTCCTCGGGGGCTCGTGGGTAACGGCACCGTAGGCGACGGTTCCGCGACGGCGGCCGGGGTGGGGCGAAGATCACAGGCACGGGACCGCATGGGCGCCGGACGCGCTGAGTACGGTGAGCGGGTGCCCAAGAGCAGGAACACGTTCTCGTCCTGGCGCCGCCGCCTCGCGCAGCGCGTCGTCCACGCGGGCTGGGCCTGGGCACAGCGCCGGGGAGCCGTCACGGCCGAGCAGCCCGGGCGCTTCCGCTTCGGCGCGATGGGAACAGGTACCAGGCTCGCCTTCCCGCTCGGCACGGTCTTCGGCGAGCCGTGGATCCACCTCGGCGCCCACTGCATCATCGGCGAGCAGGTCACCCTCACCGCCGGGCTGATGCCCGACCTCGACCTCGGCCCGGACCCGATCCTGCGCGTCGGCGACGGCGTGGTCCTCGGCCGCGGCAGCCACGTCATAGCCGACACGACGGTCACCATCGGCAGCGACTGCTACTTCGGCCCCTATGTCTACGTGACGTCGACGAACCACTCCTACGACGACCCGCACGAGCCGATCGGCAAGCAGTGGCCGCGGATGGACCCCGTCGAGATAGGCCCGGGGTGCTGGATAGGGACCGGCGCGGTGATCCTGCCGGGCGCGCGGATCGGGCGGAACGTCGTGGTGGCGGCCGGCGCGGTGGTACGCGGCACGGTGCCCGACCACGCGGTGGTGGCCGGGGCGCCCGCCAAGGTCGTACGGCGCTGGACGCCCGCCGAGGGCTGGCAGCCGCCGCTGCGCACGCCCGCGCCGGTGCCGATTCCCGAGGGCGTCACCCCCGAGCAGCTGCTGGCGCTCGCGGAACTCGACGACGAGAAGGCCGCCCGGCTCGCGGAGCTCGGCGACGGCGCGCGGGACGACGTGCCCGCCGAGTCGTGAGCGCGCCGGGTCGTGGGCCCGCCGGGCGGCCGGTGCGGCACGGCGGCCCGGCCCGCCGCGGGCGGCACCGCGCCGGCCGGAGCGAGGTCCGCGCACCGCGCGGGACCCGGCAGCCCGCCGGCGCCGGCTCCGCGGAGGCGGGCACGACGACGCCGAGGGACACGAGCGGGGAGACGACGGCCGCGGCGGGCGCGGGCGTCCGCCGCGCCGGCGGTCCGCCGCCGGAGGCGGCCGGGTCCCGGAACAGGCCCACGGCCAGGGCGAGGAGTGCTGTCACGGTCCGCCGCGCAGTACAGTGCGGTGAACGATCCGGTGCACCACACCGTAGTTCGGCGTAGTGAGCTCTTCATTCAGAATATTGGACGGAATGTGTCGGACCTCGACCTGCTGACCCAGTCCCTGGCGCGCAACGTCAAGCGCTGGCGCACCGAACGCGGCTTCACCCTGGAGACGCTGGCCGCCCGCGCCGGGGTCAGCCGCGGGATGCTCATCCAGATCGAGCAGGCCCGCACCAACCCGAGCATCGGCACCGTCGTCAAGATCGGCGACGCGCTCGGCATCAGCGTCACCACCCTGCTCGACTACGACCAGGGGCCCAAGGTGCGGATCGTCCCCGCCGACCAGGCGGTGCGGCTCTGGCACACCGAGGCGGGCAGCTACAACCGCCTCCTCGCGGGCACCGAGGCGCCCGGCCCGCTGGAGATGTGGGACTGGCGGCTCATGCCGGGCGACGGCAGCGCGTCCGACCCGCACCCGGGCGGCACGGTCGAACTCCTCCACGTGACGGCCGGCGAGCTGACCCTGACCGTCGACGGCGTCCCGCACCGGGTGCCCGCAGGCGCGAGCGCCTCCTTCGAGGCCAATGTCCCCCACACCTACGCCAACACCGGCGACGAGCCGGTGGAGATGACCATGACGGTGTCCGTGCCGCCGGTGCGCTGACGCCCCTGCCGCCCGTGCGCCGACGCGCGGGCCGCCCGGGGACCGGGACGCCCCTCAACCGCCCGGACTGCGGCTGTTAGCGTGCGGTCCATGCGCGCACCCATCGGAGACTTCGACAACGCCACGCCCGCCCCCGACTGCCTGGACGTCCTGGTGGGCCCGGTCGCCGACGCGGTCCGCCACTGGCGCGGCGACGTGCCGGCGGAGCAGATCGTGTACGTCGACACCGAGCCCGATTGGGCCGACACCGCGGTCTTCCTGGAGCACTACGGCAAGGACCTCCTCGACCGGTCGGCGAACTGCGTCGTCGTGGCCGGGAAACGGGGCGGTGGGACGACCCTGGCGGCCTGTGTCGTCCTGTCGGCCACGCGCGTCGACGTCAACGGCGTGGTCCGCCGCCGGATCGGGGCCCGCAAGGCCTCGTTCGCGCCCATGGACACCGCCACGGGCGAGACCGGCATGGAGTACGGCGGCATCACCCCGATCGGGCTGCCGGCCGGCTGGCCGGTCCTCGTGGACGCCGCGGTGGCCGACCTGCCGTACGTCCTGGTGGGCAGCGGCCGGCGGCGGGGCAAGCTGCTCGTCCCCGGCAAGGCGCTCGCCGGGCTGCCCGGCGCCGAGGTGGTCGAGGGTCTCGGCGTCGGCTGATCCGCGGCACGCCCGGCCCGGCCCGCCCCGGCCCGCCCCGGCCCGCGGCACGCCCGGCCCGGCCCGCCCCGGCCCGCGGCACGCCCGGCCCGGGGCGCACCCGGGCGGGCCACATCCGGGCCGCACGCGTCCGGGCCGGGGCGTGCCGCGGGCCGGGCTCGCGCGGACCGGGGCGCATCCCTGCCGGGGCGCGCCGAAGCCGGCAAGGGCACGCCGGTGACCTGCCCGGACGTGCCCGCGGCGGTCCGCCGGGGCGGCGTGGGCCGGGGTGGGAAGGGTGAGGTTTGAGGGCAGGCGCGGGGGTACCCAGTCGGCGCACCGGAGGCCGCCCGACCGTGCGGTCACACCCTCCTGGGCGCACGATGTCGGTGGGCGTACCCCTCCGTCGGCACCGTGGTCCGCCCCCGAGACAGCTTGGATGTGCCATGAGCGACAAGAACCCTGTGAAGGCCGCTGCCGCCAAGGCCGTCGACGCGTTGCGCGGTGACGGGCCGGAGGACGGTGTGCCCGGCAAGCCGGGAGCGGAGCCTCCCACGCTCGCCGAGCCGACCGAGGCCCGCGAGCCGCTGCCGCCCAAGCCCGACCAGGGCGCTCCCGCCACCGGCACCGCGACCGGGCGGCCCACGGGTGCGCCGCCGACGGCCCGAGCCCAGTCCGGGGCGTACCTGACGACCTCCACGGGGACCCGGCTGTACGACACCGACCACTCCCTCAAGGCCGGGCCTCGGGGGCCCGTCCTGCTCCAGGACCACCACCTGCGGGAGAAGATCACCCACTTCGACCACGAGCGCATCCCCGAGCGGGTCGTGCACGCGCGCGGCGCGGGCGCGCACGGCGTCTTCGTCGGCTACGGCACCGCCTCGAACGTCAGCAGGGCCGCCCTGTTCGGCAAGGACGTCGAGACGCCGGTGTTCGTGCGCTTCTCCACGGTCCTCGGCTCGCGCGGCTCGATGGACACCGCGCGCGACACCCGCGGCTTCGCGACGAAGTTCTACACCAGCGAGGGCGTCTGGGACCTGGTCGCCAACAACATCCCGGTCTTCTTCATCCAGGACGGCATCAAGTTCCCGGACGTCATCCACGCCGGCAAGCCGCACCCGGACCGCGAGATCCCGCAGGCGCAGAGCGCCCACGACACCTTCTGGGACTTCGTCACCCTGCACACCGAGGCCACCCACCACACGCTGTGGAACATGTCGGACCGCGGCATCCCGCGCTCCTACCGCATGATGGAGGGCTTCGGCGTCCACACCTTCCGGCTGGTCAACGCCGAGGGCGCCACCACGCTGGTGAAGTTCCACTGGAAGCCCAAGCTGGGCGTGCACTCCCAGACCTGGGAGGAGGCGCAGATCACCGGCGGCGTCGACCCCGACTTCCACCGCCGCGACCTCTACGACGCCATCGAGTCCGGCGCGTACCCGCAGTGGGAGCTGGGCATCCAGGTCTTCCCCGACACCCCGGAGCAGACCTTCGAGGGCATCGACCTGCTGGACCCGACGAAGATCGTCCCCGAGGAGCTGGCGCCGGTCCAGCCCATCGGCCTGCTGACGCTGAACGCCAACCCCACCAACTTCTTCGCCGAGACCGAGCAGGTCGCCTTCCACGTCGGCCACCTGGTCCCGGGCATCGACGTCACCGACGACCCGCTGCTGGCCGCGCGGCTGTTCTCCTACGTCGACACCCAGCTCAGCCGGCTCGGCGGGCCGAACTTCAACCAGATCCCGATCAACCGTACGCACGCGCCGGTCAACGACATGCTGCGCGACGGCTTCCACCAGCACGCCGTGCACACGGGGACGGCGCCCTACAAGCCCAACTCCCTGGACGGCGGCTGCCCGTTCTTCGCCGGCGCCGACACCGCCGCCTTCGTCGAGACGCCGGTGGAGGTGCCCGCCGCGCGCAAGGTCCGCGAGGCCCCCGCGTCCTACGACGACCACTTCAGCCAGCCGCGGCTGTTCTGGCAGAGCATGACGCCGATCGAGCGCGAGCACATCGTCCACGCCTACACCTTCGAGCTGGGCAAGTGCTACGAGCAGGCGATCAAGGAGCGCGCCCTGCAGACGCTGGCCAACATCGACCCCGTGCTGTGCGAGCGCGTCGCCGAGGGCCTCGGCCTGCCCGCCCCGGCGCCGTCGGTGCCGCTGGCTGACGTCACGCCCAGCCCGGCGCTGTCGCAGGTGGGCGGGGTCTGGCCGCCGGACGGGCGCATGATCGGCATCGTCGCCGACGACACCACCGACCTCGACGACGTGCGCACCGTGCGGCGCACGATCCTGGACGCCGGCATGGTGCCCCTGGTCATCGCCCCGTCGGGCGGCAAGCTCGACGCCGGCGGCGACCCGGTCACCGTGCAGCGCACCTTCGCCACCGCCCGCTCGGTGGAGTTCGACGCCGTCCTGGTGGCGGGCGTGCCCGGCCCGGGCAGCGACGCCCTGGGCGCCCGCGACGCCAAGACCGACGACGCCGCTCCCGTCGCGGCCACCGACCCGCGCGTCCTGCTCCTGCTGTCGGAGGCCTTCCGGCACGGCAAGGCCCTCGGCGGCTGGGCCGGCGCCGAGACCGTCCTGGAGGCGGCCGGCATCCCCACCGGCGCGCCGGGCGTGGTCACCGGCGACAGCGGTGCGACCGTACTGGAGCAGGTCTCCGCCCTGCTGGGCAAGCACCGCGTCTGGGACCGGTTCACACCCCAGGTCTGACGCGCCATCACAGAGCACAGAACGGCACCACGATGAACCGGAACACAGCACTCCACGACACCGCCGTCACCAGCCACTCGGTCTTCGGCGCCCCGTGCTGGGTGAGCCTGACCGCACGCGACGTGGAGGCCACCGAGGACTTCTACCGGGCGGTCCTCGGCTGGGAGTGGCGCCGGGGACACATGGGCGACCGGTTCCGGGTCGCCCACGCCGACGGCGTCCCGGTGGCGGGCATCGCGGCGGTGGCCTCCATGTGGCAGGTCGCCGTCGCGTGGACCCCGTACTTCGCGGTGCCGAGCGCGGACGAGGCGGTCTCCCGGGTGGCGGAGCGCGGTGGCACGGCGGCGGTCGGGCCGATCGCGCTCCCCCCGGGGCGCACGGCCCTGCTGGCCGACCGCGACGGCGCGGTCTTCGGCATCTGGGAGGGCGAGCTGTTCTCCGGCTGGGAGGTCTGGCGCCGCGCCGCCCGGACCTTCGTCCGTCTGCACACGCGCAACGCCTTCGACGCCGCGATGTTCTACGGGGAGGTCCTGGACTGGGCCTCCGAGCGCGCCGGCTGCTGCGAGGTCCTCTACGACGAGGACGAGGTCGTCCTGCGCAGCGAGGGCGACGTGGTCGCCCGCATCCACTCGGGCGCGGTCGAGGCGGCCCCCGACCCGGCCGTCCGCCCGCACTGGCGGATCCACTTCGTCGTCCCCGACGTGGACGCCTGCGTGAGCGCGGCGCTCGCCCACGGCGGCACGGTCGCGGAGCACCGGCCGGACCGGCAGGAGGCCGTCCTGCGGGACCCGGACGGGGCGCAGTTCACGGTCACCTCGCGCGGAGCCGGCTGAGCCGTCCGGACGGGAGGGGCGGAGCCGTGTGCGGCCGGCAGGTCTTGGACCTGCCGGCCGCACACGGCTCCAGGGCCGGGGCGCCCTCAGCCCAGGCGGGGGATCTCGATGGCGGGGCAGCGGTCCATGACCATGTCGAGTCCGGCGGCGCGGGTCCGCTCGTAGGCCGCCTCGTCGACGACGCCGAGCTGGAACCAGACCGCCTTCGCGCCCTTCGCCACGGCCTCGTCGGCGACCGCGCCGGCCAGGTCGCTGTTGACGAAGACGTCGACCACGTCCACCTCGAAGGGGACGTCGGCCAGCGACGCGTACCCCTGTTCGCCGTGGACCGTCTCCGCCTTCGGGTGGACGGGCACGACGCGCTTGCCGTACCGCTGCAGGACCTGGGCGACGCCGTAGGCCGCCCGGTTCCGGTTCGAGGACAGTCCCACGACCGCCCAGGTGTCGCCGGACTCGGTCAGGATCCTGCGGAGCGTCTCGTCGTCGCCGTACACGGGCGGCCTCCTCGTCTCGTCGTGCGCGCCGCCGGTCGCGGCGCGCGCGTGCGCGGTGTGCGGGTCCGCGCGGGCGCCCGGCGCGGACCCGCCGTCGTGCCGGGGCAACAGCGGGCCCCGCACGCTGATTCCCGCGTCCCCTTTCACGGCCCCTTCGGGGCCTTAGCGGCGCCCTTCTCCCGTACGGGTCCCACCTCGGGGCCGCTCCATGTCCGGAAGGGCCCCCGCGGCCCTGCGCGGCGCGCCCGGCCCGCCTAGGCTCGGAGCCGTGCTCCGTATCACCGACGCCCGCACCGGCGCGTCCACCGAGGCCACCGCCGTCCGCAGGGGGCTGACCCGGGTCACCGCGCACGTGCCGCGCGCCGACGCCACCGGGCTGCGGGTCCTGCTGGCCGCCGACCTCCTCGTACGCGCCCTCGAACTGCAGGGGACGCCCGTCTGGGCCGTGCTGGCCGGGCGGGAGGGCCGCGCGGAGCTGCGGGAGGAGGCCGCGGAGCTGGGCATCCGCCCCTTCGGGGACCAGCTCGACGTCGGCACGACGCTCGGCGGCGCCCGGGGCCTGCACGTGGTGGGGGCGGGCGGTGAGGAGGTCGACGGCGTGCGGGTCGAGGTCGCCCCGGCCGACTGGGACGCGGTGCCGCCGGAGCCCGCGGCGCTGCGGCTCGCCCTGCTCGGCCACGCGCGTCACGAGGCCGTGACGCTCGGCGCGGACGCGCTCGCGGAGGCCGCCGGGACGCTCGCCCGGCTGCGCGCGCAGGTCGCCGCCTGGGCCACCCGCCCCTCCCGGCCCGTGCCCGAGGCCGTGCGCGGACGGCTGCGCACGGCGTGGGAGGACGACCTCGACGTGCCCGCCGTGCTGGAGGAGCTGCGGGCGGCCGGGCACGCGCCGGACCTGCCCGACGGAGCGCGCTTCGAGACGTACGCCTACGCGGACCGCCTCCTCGGCCTCGACCTCGTCCGCGACGTCGGCCGGGCGGCCGGGCCGTGACGGCGCACACCGCCGGGAAGGGGCCGCTGCGCCGCCTCGTCGTCCTGCGCCACGCCAAGTCGGCCCGCCCCGAGGGCGTCGCCGACCACGAACGGCCGCTCGCCCCGCGCGGCCTGCGGGACGCGCCCGCCGCCGGGCGCGCGCTCGCCGAGGCCGACTGCCTGCCCGACCTCGCGCTGTGCTCCACCGCCCTGCGCGCCCGCCGCACCTGGGAACTCGCCTCCGCCCAGTGGGGCACGCCCCCTTCGGTGCGCTACGACCCCCGGCTGTACGGGGCCGGCGCGCCCGGACTGCTCGGCGTCGTGCGCGAGTCGCCCGCCGAGGCGCGCACGCTGCTGCTGGTCGGGCACAACCCCGGTCTGCAGGAGCTGGTCCTCGACCTGGCCGGGGACGGCCTCGGCGACGCCCTGGACGCCGTGCGCCGCACGTTCCCCACCTCGGCCGTAGCCGTCCTCACCTGGCACGGTGCCGTCTGGCGGGACCTCGCCCCCGGCACGGCGGTGCTGACGGCCGCCCTGGTGCCGCGCGGGGGGAGGCGCCCCCGCTAGTGCCGTGACCGGAAGGGTTCACCGGCTCACGGCAGACCTTTCCGGTCGCGGCACCAGCCGCGGCGAGGAGCCCTCCGGCGAGCGCATAGGCTGGCCGGATGCAGGACGAGTACCGCACGGTGGCCCGCGCAGGGGTCCACGAGACCGAGATCAGCCGCTCCCGCTTCCTGTGCGCGCTCGCCCCCGCCGCCACCGAGCAGGAGGCCCAGGACTTCGTCGCCGCGGTCCGCAGGGAGCACGCCGACGCCACGCACAACTGCTTCGCGTACGTCATCGGCGCCGACGCGGCCGTCCAGAGGGCGAGCGACGACGGCGAGCCCGGCGGCACCGCGGGCGTGCCCATGCTGCAGATGCTGCTGCGCCGCGACATGCGGTACGTCGTCGCCGTCGTGACCCGGTACTACGGGGGCGTCAAGCTCGGGGCCGGCGGACTCATCCGCGCCTACGGAGGCGTGGTCGGCGAGGCCCTCGACGCGCTCGGCACCCGCACCCGCCGGCGCTTCCGGCTCGCCACCGTGACCGTCGACCACCAGCGCGCGGGCAAGGTCGAGAACGACCTGCGCGCCACCGGCCGCGAGGTCCGCGACGTGCGGTACGCGGAGGAGGTCACGATCGAGGTCGGACTGCCGGACGCGGACGTGGACGCCTTCCGCGCGTGGCTGGCCGACGCGACGGCCGGGAGCGCGCGGTTCGCACTCGGGGGAGAGGCGTACGGGGACGTGTGAGGCGGGGCGTCCGGGCGGGCGGGAGGCCCACGGTGCGCGCCGCTCGCGCGGGACGGCGGAATGCTGCCGTGCGTCCCGTACGAACTCCTGGCGGGATATGTCCTGTATGCGGTCGATGGATGCGGGAGTGGCCGCCCGTACGGCCCGGCCCGCCCGATAGTCTCGGGGATCATGAGGTTTCTGCACACGTCCGACTGGCACCTCGGCCGGGCCTTCCACCGGGTCAACATGCTCGGTGCCCAGGCCGAGTTCATCGGCCACCTCGTCACGACCGTGCGCGAGCGCGAGGTCGACGCGGTGGTCGTCGCCGGGGACGTGTACGACCGGGCGGTGCCGCCGCTGGCCGCCGTCGAGCTGTTCGACGACGCCCTGCACCGGCTCGCGGACCTCGGCGTGCCGACGGTCATGATCTCCGGGAACCACGACTCGGCGCGCCGGCTCGGCGTCGGCGCCGGGCTCATCGGCCGCGCGGGCATCCACCTGCGCACCGACCCCGCCGCCTGCGGCACGCCGGTCGTGCTGGCCGACGCCCACGGCGACGTCGCCTTCTACGGCCTGCCCTACCTCGAACCCGCGCTGGTCAAAGGGGAGTTCGGAGTGGAGAGGGCCGGGCACGAGGCGGTGCTCGGCGCCGCCATGGACCGGGTGCGCGCCGATCTGGCGGAACGGCCCGCGGGCACCCGCTCCGTCGTCCTCGCCCATGCCTTCGTCACCGGCGGCGAACCCAGCGACAGCGAACGGGACATCACCGTCGGCGGCGTGGCCTCCGTACCGGCCGGGGTCTTCGCCGGCGTCGACTACGTGGCCCTGGGCCACCTGCACGGCTGCCAGACCCTGACCGAGCGCGTGCGCTACTCCGGCTCCCCGCTGCCGTACTCCTTCTCGGAGGCGGAGCACCGCAAGACCATGTGGCTCGTCGACCTGGACGCCGGCGGCGCGGTGACGGCCGAGCGGATCGACTGCCCGGTGCCGCGCCCGCTCGCCCGGATCCGGGGCCCGCTGGAGGAGTTGCTCGCCGACGAGGGGCTGACCCGGTACGAGGAGGCGTGGGTGGAGGCGACACTCACCGACACCGTGCGTCCGGCCGACCCCATGGCCCGGCTCGCCGCGCGCTTCCCGCACACGCTCAGCCTGGTGTTCCAGCCCGACCGGGCCCCGGACGACCCCGACGTGTCGTACGCCCGGCGGCTCGCCGGGCGCAGCGACCAGGAGATCGCCGAGGACTTCGTCGCCCATGTGCGCGGCGCCGGGCCGAACGGGCGCGAACAGGCCGTGCTGCGGGACGCGTTCGACGCCGTGCGCGCCGACGAGGCGGTCCGCGAGGTGGCGCGGTGAGGCTGCACCGGCTCGACATCACCGCCTTCGGCCCCTTCGGCGGCTCCCAGAGCGTCGACTTCGACGAACTGTCGGCGGCCGGCCTGTTCCTGTTGCACGGCCCGACGGGCGCGGGCAAGACCTCCGTCCTGGACGCCGTCTGCTACGCCCTGTACGGGGCCGTGCCCGGCGCCCGGCAGAGCACGCAGGGCCTCGGTCTGCGCAGCGACCACGCGGCACCCGGCGCGCGCACCGAGGTCCGCCTCGAACTCACCGTCGCCGGGCGGCGCCTGGAGGTCACCCGGCAGCCGCCCTGGGAGCGGCCGAAGAAGCGCGGCACGGGCACGACCACCGAGAAGGCGCAGACCTGGCTGCGCGAGTACGACGCGTCGGCCGGCTCCTGGAAGGACCTCAGCCGCTCCCACCAGGAGGTCGGTGAGGAGATCACCCAGCTCCTCGGCATGAGCCGGGAGCAGTTCTGCCAGGTCGTCCTGTTGCCCCAGGGCGACTTCGCGCGCTTCCTGCGGGCCGACGCCGAGTCCCGGGGCAGGCTCCTCGGCCGCCTCTTCGACACCCAGCGGTTCGCGGAGGTGGAGAAGCGCCTCGCCGAGCGGCGGCGCGCCGCCGAGGCGCGGGTGCGCGAGGGCGACGCCGACCTGCTCGCCGACGCGCACCGGATGCACCAGGCCGCCGGCGACCTCGTGGAACTCCCGCCGCCCGACGGGAAGCCGGGCGACCCGGGACTCGGCGAGGCCGTCCTGGCCTGGGCCGCCGTCGCACGCAGCACCGCCCGCGAGCGGCTGGCCGTGGCCCGGTGCGGCCGCGGGGCCGCCGAGGAGGAGCGGACCGCCGCCGACCACGCCCTCGGCCAGGCGCGCGAACTGGCCCGGCTGCAGCGCCGGTTCGCCGAGGCCCGGAAGCGGGCCGCGGCCCTGGAGGAGCGCTCCGGCGAGCAGCGCCGGGCGCGGACCCGGATGGAGCGGGCCCGCAGGGCCGAGGCGGTGGCGCCCGCCCTCGCCCTGCGGGAGGCCGCCGAGGCCGAGCACCGGCGCGCCGCCGCCGAGGAGGCACGGGCGCGGGCGGCCCTGCCCGACGCCTTCGCCGGCGCCGGCGCGGCGGGCCTCGCGGCCGCCGCCCGCAGGGCCGCCGAGGAGCGCGGCGGCCTGGAGTCCGCCCGCCGCGCCGAGCACCGACTGGCCGAACTCACCGCCGAACGCGCCGGCCTGGACCGCCAGGACCACGCCGACGAGGAGGTGCTGCAGGAGGCCGGGAGCTGGCTCGCCTCGTGGGAGGAGACCCGTACCGCCCTGGTGCGGCGGGTGGAGGCCGCGCAGGAGGCCGCGGCGCGCGCCGAGCAGCTGGCCGTGCGGCGCGAGCCCGCCCGGGCCCGGCTGGCGGCCGCGCGGCTGCGCGACCGGCTGGCCGGCGACACGGAGGAGGCGCAGGCCCGGGCCCTGCGCTCCCGGGAGGAGACGGCCCGGGCCCACGAGCACTGGCTGGAGCTGAAGGAACAGCGGCTGCTGGGCATCGCCGCCGAACTGGCCGCGGGCCTCGTCGCCGGCGAGCCCTGCGCGGTCTGCGGCGCCGTCGAGCACCCGGCGCCCGCGCGCAGGGGCGCCGGACACGTCGACCGCGCGGCCGAGGAGGAGGCGCTCGCCGCCTACCGGCGGGCCGAGGCGCGGCGCGCGGAGGACGAACGGCGCCTCGCCCTCGCCCGCGAGGCGCTGGCCGCCGCCACGGCCGAGGCGGGCGACGCCCCCACCCGCCGACTCGCCGAGGAGGAGGCGGAGCTGGAGCGGCAGTACGCCGGGGCGCGGGCGGACGCCTCCGGGCTGCACGCCGCCGGCGAGGAGCTGCGCCACGCCGAGCAGGAGCGCGAACGCCGCCTCACGGCCCGGCAGCAGGCCGAGGTCCGCGCCGCCGCGCGCGCCTCCCGGCGGGACACGCTCGACCGCGAGAGGAGCGCCCTGGAGGCGGAGATCGACCGGGCCAGGGGAGACGCCGGCAGCGTGGCGGCCCGGGCCGCGCAGCTGGACGCGCGGGTCGCCCGGCTCACCGACGCCGCGGACGCCGCGCGGGCCGCCGAGGACACCGCCCAGCGGCTCAAGGACGCCGACGCGCGCCTGGCCGACGCCGCCTTCCGCGCCGGGTTCGACACCCCGCAGGCGGCGGCCGACGCCCTGCTCGACGACGCCGGGCACCGCGCGCTCCAGCGGCAGCTGGACGCCTGGCAGACGGAGGAGGCGGCGGTGCGCGCCGTGCTGGCCGAGGCCGACACCGCCGCCGCCGCGCAGCGCCCGCCCGTCGACCTCGCGGCCGCCGAGCGCGCGGCCGCCGCGGCGGAGCGCCGCCTGCGCGAGGCCCTGTCCGCGGGCGACGCGGCCGACCGGCGCTGCCGGGAGCTGGACCGGCTGAGCCGGCAGGCCGCCGCGTCCCTGCGCCGCCTGGGCCCCCTGCGGGAGGAGTACGACCGGGTGGCGCGGCTCGCCGCCCTCACCGCCGGCACCTCCGCCGAGAACGAGCGCCGGATGCGCCTGGAGTCCTACGTCCTCGCCGCCCGCCTGGAGCAGGTCGCGGCCGCCGCCACCGTGCGGCTGCGGCGGATGTCCTCGGGGCGGTACACCCTCGTCCACTCCGACGACCGGTCCGGACGCGGGCGCAGCGGACTCGGGCTGCACGTGGTGGACGCCTGGACCGGGCGCGAGCGGGACACCTCCACGCTCTCCGGCGGCGAGACCTTCTTCGCCTCGCTGGCGCTCGCCCTGGGCCTCGCGGACGTCGTCACGGACGAGGCCGGCGGCGTGCGCCTCGACACCCTCTTCATCGACGAGGGCTTCGGCAGCCTCGACGACCAGACGCTCGACGAGGTCCTCGACGTGCTCGACTCGCTGCGCGAACGCGACCGCAGCGTCGGCATCGTCAGCCACGTCGCCGACCTGCGGCGCCGCGTCCACGCCCAGCTGGAGGTCGTGAAGGGACGGTCGGGGTCGGCGCTGCGGCAGCGGGGCGCGGTCGCGGACTGAGCCGCACACGGGCACGGACCGGGCCGTACGGCGGGAACCGCCGAGGTGTCCGGCGGACGAATCGCCGCTGCGTCCCGCGAGTGAACCGGCGTGGCGCCCGGCGGACGAACCGCCGCGGCGCCCGGCGGACCGCCGACGGCGGCCCGGCCGGACGGCCGGACGCCGACGGCGCGCCGCGCCGTGTCGTGCCCGTCAGAGCCGGGACAGCTCGTCCACCAGGTCGTCCAGGCCCAGCGAGCCCTGCGAGAGGGCCGCCATGTGCCACGCCTTGAGGTCGAAGGCGTCGCCGTGCCGCCTGCGCGCGTTCTCCCGGCCCAGCAGCCAGGCGCGCTCACCGAGCTTGTAGCCGATGGCCTGGCCCGGGATGGTGAGGTAGCGGGTCAGCTCGCTCTCCACGAAGTCCGCCGGGCGGCTGCTGTGCGAGCCGAAGAACTCCTGCGCCAGCTCCGGCGTCCAGCGCTCCCCGGGGTGGAAGGGGGAGTCCGCCGGGATCTCCAGCTCCAGGTGCATGCCGATGTCGACGATGACCCGGACCGCCCGCATCATCTGCGCGTCCAGGTAGCCGAGCCGCTCCTCCGGGTCCTGGAGGAAGCCCAGCTCGTCCATCAGCCGCTCCGCGTACAGCGCCCAGCCCTCGGCGTTGGCGCTGACGCCGCCGACGCTCGCCTGGTAGCGGGAGAGGTCCTCCGCGACGTGCACCCACTGGGCGAGCTGGAGGTGATGGCCGGGCACCCCCTCGTGGTACCAGGTGGAGACCAGGTCGTAGACCGGGAAGCGGGTCTGCCCCATCGTCGGCAGCCAGGTGCGGCCCGGACGCGAGAAGTCCTCGGACGGCGCCGTGTAGTAGGGGGCCGCGGCGCTGCCGGGCGGGGCGATACGGGACTCGACTTTGCGCACTCGCTCGGCGAGGTCGAAGTGCGTGCCGTCGAGGGCCTCGATCGCCCGGTCCATCAGGCCCTGCAGCCACTCGCGGACCTCCTCGACGCCCTCGATGTGCCGGCCGTGCTCGTCGAGGTGGGCGAGCGCGACCCACGGGGTCGCGGCGCCGGGCAGGACCTTCTCCGCCTCGGTCCGCATCTCGGCGAGCAGCCGGTGGTACTCGGCCCAGCCGTACGCGTACGCCTCGTCCAGGTCGAGGTCCGTGCCGTTGAAGTAGCGCGACCAGCGCGCGTAGCGCTCGCGGCCGACCGTGTCCGGGGCGCCCTCGACCGCGGGCGCGTAGACGTCGCGCATCCAGTCCCGCAGCGCGACGACGGCCGCGGTCGCGCCGCGCGCCGCCTCGTCCAGCTCCGCGCGCAGCGCGTCCGGGCCCGCCGCGGCGAACTCCTCGTACCAGCCGCGGCCCGAGCCGTCGGTGTCCGACCACTCGGTGAGCTGCCCGATGAACGTCGCCGTGGGCCGCGGCCCCGCGTACAGCTTGCGCTCCAGGCCGAGTTCGAGGGAGGCGCGGTAGCCCGCGAGGGCCGTCGGCACCGCGCGCAGCCGCTCGGCGACGGCGGCCCAGTCCTCCTCCGTCCCGGTCGGGGTCAGGGCGAAGACCTCGCGCACCGCGTGGGCGGGCGTCTCCATGTTGCCGACCGCCCGCAGGCCCTCGTCGGCCTCGTGCACGGCGAGTTCCGCGGTGAGCCGCTCGCGCAGCAGCCGCCCGCACCTGCGCTCGATGTCACGGTCCGCGCCGGGCTGCCGCTCCGCCTCGTCCAGCCGGGCCAGGGTCCTCCGCGCGAGGTCGGCCAGGGCCTCCTGACCGGCGGGGGAGGTGTCGGGCAGCCTGCTGTGGCTCTCCTTCACACCTAGGTACGTGCCGGTGACGGGGTCGAGGGCGACGAGGTCGTCGACGTAGGCGTCGGCGACCTCACGGGGCAGTGGGTGCTTGGTCTGTGACATGCGGCCATCCTCGTACGATCCGCCGTGCGCGTCAGCCCATTACGCCGAGGGCGAGCCGCCGGCCGGGGCGCCACCGGGAGGGGGCGGCGGCAGCAGGGGGCCGCAGTCCCACTGCTGGAAGATCAGCCGGGTCTCGACCCGGGCCACCTCCCGCCGCGCGGTGAACTCGTCGAGGACCAGCCGCTGCAGGTCCGTCATGTCCGCGACCGCGACGTGCACGAGGTAGTCGTCCGGTCCGGTGAGGTGGAAGACCGTGCGCGACTCGGGCAGGGCCCGGATGCGCTCGACGAACGGCCCCACCAGCTCCCTGCGGTGCGGCCGGACCTGCACCGACAGCAGCGCCTGCAGCCCCCGGCCGAGCTTCGCCGGGTCGAGCTGCAGCCGGTGGCCGAGGATGACGCCCGAGCGGCGCAGCCGCGCCACCCGGTCCAGGCACGTCGACGGGGCGACGCCGACCTGCGCCGCGAGGTCGCGGTAGGTCGTCCGGGCGTCGTTCTGCAGCACGCGCAGAAGATGCAGGTCCACCGGATCCAGTACGACGGAGTCGGCCACCGGCCGAACGTAGCACGGGATCCGGCGCCCGTTCCCCGGCCGGTGTTCAGGCTGTCGCCGAGCACTCGGACACAGGGCCGGACGCAGGGGAGGAGCGGGACACATGGACGCGGGACGTGTGAGGGCGGAGGACGTGGCGGACGTGGCGGGCATCGAGGACGGGGACCCGGGGCGTACGGGCGGACGCGGTACGGGGGGAGGGGGCGGGGGCGGCGCGTACGCCGCCCGGTGGAGCGGCGCGCAGGGCGCCGTCCCGCGCGGCGACGCACGGAACGCCCGGGACGGTGACCCGTACGGCGTCCGGGACGGCGAGTCGTACGGCGTCCGGGACGGCGACCCGCGGAACGCCCGGAGCGATGATCCGCACGGCGTCCGGTACGACCGTCGCCAGGACGGCGTCCTGCCGCGTCCCGCCGCCCGGGCCTTCGCGACCGAGGCCGTGCACGCGGGCCGGGAGGACCTGGCGGGCCTCGGTCTGCACGCCGCGCCGATCGACCTGTCGACGACGTACCCCTCGTACGACAGCCGGGGCGAGGCCGCCCGGGTCGACGCGTTCGCGGCGGACGGCGCCGAGCCCGAGGGGCCGCCGGTCTACGGCCGGCTCGGCAACCCGACGGTCGCGCGCTTCGAGGCCGCCCTCGCCCGGCTGGAGGGGACGGAGAGCGCGGTCGCCTTCGCCAGCGGCATGGCCGCGCTGAGCGCCGTGCTGCTGGCGCGCGGCGCGACCGGTCTGCGGCACGTCGTGGCCGTGCGCCCGCTGTACGGCTGCAGCGACCACCTGCTGACGGCCGGGCTGCTCGGCACGGAGGTGACGTGGGTCGACCCGGCGGGCATCGCGGACGCGCTGCGGCCCGGCACCGGCCTGGTGATGGTCGAGACGCCCGCCAACCCGACGCTCGCCGAACTCGACCTGCGGGCGGTCGCGCACGCCTGCGGAACCGTTCCGCTGCTCGTCGACAACACCTTCGCGACCCCGGTCCTGCAGCGGCCCGCCGAGCACGGCGCCCGGCTGGTCCTGCACAGCGCGACCAAGTACCTGGGCGGGCACGGCGACGTGATGGCCGGGGTCGTGGCCTGCGACGAGGAGTTCGCGCGGCGGCTGCGGCAGGTGCGGTTCGCCACGGGCGGCGTGCTGCACCCGCTCGCCGGCTACCTGCTGCTGCGCGGCCTGTCGACACTGCCCGTACGGGTGCGGGCGGCGTCGGCGACCGCCGCCGAACTGGCGCGCCGCCTCGCCGCCGACCCGCGCGTCGCCCGCGTGCGCTACCCGCGGCTGGGCGGCGCCATGATCGCCTTCGAGACGGCGGGCGACCCGCACGAGGTGATCGAACGCGTCCGGCTGATCACGCCCGCGGTCAGCCTGGGCAGCGTCGACACGCTCATCCAGCATCCGGCGTCCATCAGCCACCGCGTCGTCGACCCCGCCGACCGGCGCACGGCCGGGGTGAGCGACCGGCTGCTGCGGATGTCGGTGGGGCTGGAGGACGTCGAGGACCTGTGGCGGGACCTGGACGGGGCGCTGGGGAGGGTGTGACACGGGGAGGGTGTGACACGGGGAGAGGGGAGAGGCCGGGGAGACGGCGGCACGAGGGGAGCCGGAAGGCGGCGGCATGAGGGGAGCCGGGAGACCGTGACGTGGGGGAGCGGCGGGGTGCCGCCCGGACCGGGCGGCACCCCGCC
>NZ_BMVU01000041.1 GCF_014650875.1 Streptomyces minutiscleroticus | reverse complement strand
CCAGGTCGAGGCCCTGGAAGATCGGCTTCGCACCCGCGTGGGCGAAGGTCACCCCCTCGAAGCGGACGCCGGTGTCCCGCGGTGCGAGCGGTTCGGGCTCCGCAGCGTCCACCACGGTGGGCGGGTCCAGCAGCAGCTCCGTGAACTGCGCCGCCTCGGTCACCGCGCTTTCCACACGCCGGTAGGTCTGGTTGAACTCGACCATGAGCTGGGTGGCGTTGGAGTAGTAGGTGAAGGCGACGACGATCTCCTCCACCCCCTGGCCCGGGCCGCCGAAGGCGATGACGACCACCAGCCCCAGCACGTTGGTCAGCACCGACATGGGCGCGACCAGGGTGTCCACGCGCCAGGTCCCGTAGTCCCACGACCTCAGCGTCAGGCGCCGGGAGTCCGCGACGCGCCTGCGGTGTTCGTCGGCCTCCCGCCGCTCGGCCGCGAAGGCCCGGATGGTCTCCATGTTCGTGAGGCTGTCGGCGACGTGGCCGGAGACCCGGGCGATCGCCGCCTCACGGTCGTGGACGAGCGCCTGACGGCGACGGATCAGAGGTACGACGCCCACCACGGTCAGCGTGATCATCACCAGGAGACCCACTACGAGCAGCGGCTCGTAGCGCCACAGCACCACGGCACCGAACACCAGCGGCACGAGGATGCCCACCACCCGGAACGTCACCGTGTCGACGAAGT
Organism: Streptomyces minutiscleroticus; assembly: GCF_014650875.1. Taxonomy (GTDB): domain Bacteria; phylum Actinomycetota; class Actinomycetes; order Streptomycetales; family Streptomycetaceae; genus Streptomyces; species Streptomyces minutiscleroticus. Next base: position 72,961 of record NZ_BMVU01000041.1, on the reverse strand, counting down.
CCTCGAAGCGCCTGCCGAAACCCAGCACCCGCTTCGTCAGGGAGCCGGCGAAGTTGTCGTGGAAGAACGCCGCGTCCCGGGCGAAGAGCTCGTCCATGGCGATCACGTACAGGTGCTCCGCGCCGAGGGCGTCCACGCGGTTCAGGCAGTGCTGCCCGACCCGCCACACGGCCTCGGCGAGCAGCAGCACCACGCCCAGGCCCAGCACGTACGGCAGCGCAGAGGCCAGGGTGAGACCGTCCCCGGTCACCTGCCCGGCCAACTTGGCGACCAGCAGGGGAGCCGCGTAGCGGATGCCGATGTTGCCCACGGCCGGCAACAGCAGCGCGGGCAGGGTCAGTCGTCGTAATCGGAACAGTTCCCGGCCGTACAGGCGCAGTGCGAGGACGACCGCGCTCCTGCCCGGCGTCGGCTCATGCGTCTCTGTCTTCCCCATCACGCTCCCGAAGGCCGGAGTTCGGACGTCTCCCGTCGGAGGAAGCCACCGGTCCAGGCATGGACCGCGGAGGGCCGGGAACAGGACATCGCTGTCGCGGACCCCTCCGCCGTCCGCGTCGGCCGGTTCGGCACGCCGGTGCGGCCGCCCGCCGCCCCCTTCGTCCTCCCGGCCGGGCCCGACGTGGCCGGGCCGGCTCCGCGGCCGCCCTCCGCCGTGTCCTCCTCCCCTGCCGTGACCGGACCCACCGCCGTTCCGCCGGTGGGCGGCGGTGGCGCCGTACCGGAGGGGGCGACCGCGTCAAGGCGCGCGTCCGTCACGAGGGGATCGGGGAGGCGGACCGGCCGCCGGGCGGGCTCCCGGTGGCGGAGGCCGCCGCCGTGGACGGCCACTGCGTCCGGCCGCACCGTGGCGTGTGCCGGTGTCCGTTCGGCAAGGGTGCCCGAGTGGGAAGAGCGGCCTGCCGTCACACGTACTCCTCTCGCACGGTCCACGGGGCCCGGGACCGTTCCGTCTCATGGCTCTGGCATCGGGGTGCGGGGCGGGGACGGCGGCCGTGCGGACCGACGGCACGTCCAGTACGCCGCGCCCCGCTCGGACGATTCCGGTGAGGACGCCGCCGGTGCGCGGACGGCGGCCCCCGTCCGGTGGCCGGGCCGTACCGCGCTGCGGGGACAGGACGCGAACGCCCTCAGGGAGACGCTCGCGGAGCCTGTCGTGCGGGCCCGGTACTGCCGGTCCGGTCCGGTCCGCCGTCGCCCGGCGGGCGGGGCGTTCCGACGGCGTGACGACGCGGAGGCCGCCGTCCCCGGCGCGGTGGGGCAGCCTGCGGTGGCGGACGTACTCCGCCACCGGCGCCGCGCCGGTCTGCCGCGACCACTCGTCGTGGGCGGCGGGGACGACGGTGGCCCGGGCGGTCGCCGTCGGCCCCGCCGCTGTCCCGTCGCCTCCTCCTGGCCGTGGAGGGCCCGGCCCCGCCGCGGGTGTCCGCGGCGGGAAGGCGCACGGCGCGTACCGGCCACCACGGTGTGCGATGGCCCGTCATACGGTCGACGCCGACGCCGATGTCCGTCGCGACGGCGGCCGGGGTCCCCACGGCCCGAAGCCGGCACGCGGTCCATGTCGTGGTTTCCAAGCGTTCCTCCGCGCTGGGACCCGGCTGTCGAACTCCTCCTCCGACTGTAGGCACGCCGCCGCGCCCCCGATAATCGCGCGATCTACGGCGGATGACCGCGGGCACGGCGTCGCGGAGGGGCCGGGACGCCGTCCGGGCCCGCGTGTCCGGCGGCACCGGGGCGACGTGACCGCCGGACACGGCGGTCACGGGGACCGCCGTGCGTCCCCGTCCCGGCCCGTACATCCGCCGGTTATCGTCCCGATAACGACCGAAGATCGGCCGACGGCGGACGCGCCTACCCTGGAAGGGCCGTCGGGCGCTGACTTCCCCGGACGACGTCCGTGCGGCGGGCGTCGTCCCGTCCGCCGGGCCACCGCACGCTCCTCGCTTCCCGCACACGTACTCGCCCGGCCGCCCCGGCTCACCGTGTGGCGTCACGCATTTGAGAAGGCGGATCTGTGACTTTCGTTTCCGAAGACATGAGGACCACCGAGCAACTGGAACTCGCCGTGAAGGCCGGCACCCTGATCTTCGGGTCGGCACAGCGGACCGACCGGTACCCCGTCGACGTGTGCGAGGACGAACCGGCCGCGTTGGACGTCCTCCTCGACCGCATCGACGGGCGCCGGGTGGCCCTCGTCACCGATCACACCGTGGCACGGCTGCACGGGGCGCGCCTGGCCGACCGGTTGCAGGACGCCGGGGTCGCGGTGGAGAGGACCTCGTTCCCGGCCGGTGAGGCGAGCAAGAGCGTCGCCACCGCGATCGGTCTGCTGGACTGGCTCGCCGAGACCGACTTCGCCCGGCGCGACGTCGTGCTGGCCGTGGGCGGCGGAGTCGTCATCGACACGGTGGGCTGGGTGGCCAGCGCGTACATGCGGGGTGTGCCCTACTGCAACGTGCCGACCACCCTGCTCGCGCAGGTGGACGCGTCGCTGGGCGGCAAGGTCGCCGTGGACCACCCCCGTGCGAAGAACCTGATAGGCAGCTTCCACCAGCCGATGGCCGTCGTCTCGAACATCGGCTACCTCGCCACGCTCGACCTGCGGCAGACCCGGGCCGGACTCGCCGAGGCCATCAAGAAGGGCGTCATCTCCTCCCCGGCCCTCTTCGAACTCATCGAGGAACACCACCGGGCCGTCCTGGCCGCGGAGCCGTCGGTCACCGCGCGTCTCGTCCACGGTGCCAGTGTGGTCAAGACACAGCTGGTCGCCCGGGACCCCTACGAAGTCGAACTGCGCCGCCCGCTGAACTTCGGTCACACCATCGGCCACGCCGTGGAGACCGTCACCGGGTACGGTCCCGTGCTGCACGGTGAGGCCGTGGCGTTCGGGATGGCCTGCGCCGCGCGCATCGCGGCCCGGCGCGGCCTGCTGGCCACCAGTGTGCTCGACCGCATCGTCGGACTGCTGCGCCGCGTGGGACTGCCCGTCACCCTGGACGCCCTGCCGGCCGCCGTGGACCCCGCGGCGGTCGTCGCGGCGCTCTCCCAGATCCGTAAGATCCGCGATGGTCACCTGTACTTCGTACTGCCCGAGGACCTGGGGGAGACCTTGATCACCGACGACGTCTCCGACGAGGAGATCCGCGCCTCGCTCACCGCCCCGCACCAGAGCTCGGAGGACAGCTTCACGACCGGGGAAGGAGTCGCGCGTGCCTGACATCGACGTGCTCGTGGTGGGCGGTGTCGGCGTCGACACCATCGCCAACGTACCGCGGCTGCCGCTCCCCGACTCCGATACGATCAAAGTGCCGCCCATGCACGAGTACGTGGCGCACACCGGCAACGGTGTGGCGATGGGCCTGCACCGGCTCGGACTGGGGGTCCACCTGGTCGACACGATCGGGGACGACAGCCGCGGCCGCATGATCATCGACCACTACGCGTCGGCGGGGCTCCCCTTCGACCACCACGTCCACCCGGCCGGCACCCGACGCAGTGTCAACCTCGTGGACCCCGCGGGGCGCCGGCTCTCCCTCTACGACGGCAGGCAGCCCGCGGAGGACGCGCCGCCCGCGGACCTGTACCGGGTGCCGATGCGCCGCGCCCGCCACGTGCACGCCTCGCTGGTGCCCTGGAGCCGGCACGCCCTGGCCGACGCCGTCGCCGCGGGCCTGACCACCTCCACCGATCTGCACAGCTGGGACGGACGCGACTCCTACCGGCACGACTTCGCCTTCCAGGCCGACCTGGTGTTCATGTCCGCGGGCGAACTGGACGGCCGGGTCGAGGAGGTCACCGCGGAGGTGCTCGACCGCGGCCGGGCGCGCGTGGTGGTTGCCATGGACGGCGGCAACGGCAGCTTCCTGCGGCCCAGGGGCGGGTCCCTGCGGCACGTCCCGCCGGTGGTGCTGCCGCCCGAGCAGGTCGTGGACACCAACGGCGCGGGCGACAGCTACGTCGCGGCCTTCCTGTGGGCCTGGCTGGAGGGCCGCCCGTGGGAGGTGTGCGCGGCGGCGGGCTCGCTGGGCGGCGCCCACGCCGTGCAGACCGCGGGCACGCACACCTCGTTCATCGGGGAGAAGGAGCTGCGCGATGCGCTCGGCTGAGACCTCGGCCGAGCCGGTGTCAGCCGCCGGGCCCTCCCGGCCGGGCGGCTCCGACACCGTGCCGCGGTGGGCGGTCGACGCCGGCGGCAGCCGCACCCGGGTCCTGCTCGACGACGGCACCGGGTGGGAGACCGGCACCGTCAACCCGGCGTCGGTGGGGGCCGCCACCGCGCAGGAGACGCTCGCCGGGCTGCTGGCCCGGGTCGCCGCCCACGTGGACGGCGTGCCCTCGGCCGGCTGGATCGCCAGCGCGTCGATCCCCGACGAAGGCGCCGCGCTGCACGCCGCCGGCCTGGCCGGCGCCGCCGCGCGCGCCGGCCTCACGGGCACCGTCGTCGTCACCCGGGACACCGCACCGCTGCTGTACGCGCCCCCGCTGCGAGGCCGCGGCCTGGTGGTGGTGAGCGGGACCGGTTCGGCGGTCGTCGCGGGCGACGGGCAGGGGCCGCCGGTCCCGGTGGGCGGCTGCGAGTACCTCGGCAGCGACGAGGGCAGCGCCTACGCGCTCGGGCTGGCCGGACTGCGCGCCGCGGTCCGTGCTGCGGACGGCCGCGCCGCGCCCACCGCGCTCGGGGCGCGGCTGTGCGCGCAGGCGGGCGCCGACGCCTCCGGCGGCCGCACGCACGACGTGCGCGCCCTGGCCCGGCGGCTGGCGGCCGAACCCTTCCCGAAGCGGGCCGTCGCCGCTCTCGCGCCCGCCGTGTGCCGGTGCTGGCTCGACGGCGACGAGGCCGCCGCACGCGTGGTCGAGGAGGCGCTGGACGACCTCGCCGACGCCGCCCGTGCCGGGCGGGACACGGCCGGCCTGACCGACGGCTGGCGGGTCCTGCTGGTCGGCGGGGTGTTCCACGGCTGCCGGCCCTTCGCCGACGCCTTCGCCGGCCGACTGGCGCGGCTGGGCGCGACCGGACCCCCGCTCATCCCCGCGGACATCACCGAGGTGGTGCTCGGCGCACTGTCGCTCTGGCAGCACACCGGCGGCACGCACCACCCCGCCGGCGGCCATGTCGTCGATCTGCCCGAACCGGCACCCACCGGAGGCACACCATGACCGACACCGCGGAAGGCATCACCCTGGGCCTGTGCCTGACCGCGCTCGCCCCGGCCGGAGCGGAGGCCGCGCTGGCCGAGGCCGCCCGCCAGGGCGTCCGCGTCGTCGACCTGCCCACCGACTCCACTCTGGGCCTGGCCGCCGGTGCCGACGCCCTGGACCCCTCCCGCGTCGACCGGCTGCGGACGCTGCTCACCCGCCACGGCCTGACGGTGGGATGCGTCAGCAACAGCCGCGACGCGCAACTGGTGCTCGGACCGCACGGCCCGCACACCGACCCGGTGCTGCGCGGCACCGCCGACGACAAGCGCCGTCACGGGCTGGCCGCGGCACAGGGCGCCGTCCGGCTGGCGGCCGCGCTCGGCGCTCCGTACGCCCGGCTGATGCTGGGCGTGCCGGACCTGAGCCGCTGGCTGTCGTGGTGGGGCAGCGACGTCGCCTGGCAGGACAACGTGGAGGCGTGGGCCGCCGCCGCCCGGCCGCTGCTCGCCCTCGCCGCCGACCTCGGTGTGCGCGTGCTGGTCGAGCCGCATCCCAAACAGGTCGCCTACGACTCCGCCAGCGCCCGCGCGCTGCTCGCCGCGGCCCCCGGCGTCGGCCTGTGCGTCGACCCGGCCAACCTGGCCGCGGTCGGCCACGACCCCGTCGCCGCGGTGACCGGCTGGGGGGAGGACCTGGCCGCCGTCCACGCCAAGGACCTCCAGGTCTGGCGGCGGCCCGGGGAGCCCAGGGGGGCCGGCTGGTCGCGGTACGGGCCGGGCCCGGCCATCCGCTTCCGCGCCCTGGGCGCAGGCGACCTGCCCTGGAGATCGGTCGTCTCCGCCCTGCTCGACGAGGACTTCCGGGGCGTGCTGTACGTGGAGCACGAGGACGCGCTGCTGCCCACCGCGCAGGGCGTCGCCCGGTCCCTGGCGACGCTGCGGGACCTGGTCCCGGCGGGCACGGCGCAGGGGAGGACGTGGTGACCCTGGACGGAGTACGCGCCGCACTGCTGGCGGGCGGTCTCGGCCAGCGCATGGGTCCGCTCACCGCCGACACCTGCAAGCCCATGGTCCCGTACGCGGCGTCCTGCCGGCTGGTCGACTTCAGTCTGGCCAACGCAGCCGCCTCCGGGGTCCCCGAGGTGGTCCTGATGTCCCTGCACCGGGAGACCGAGCTGGCCGGCCACGTCCTGCGCCACTGGGACGGCCGCACGGGCACCCGGATGCACCTGGGGGCCCACGACCGGCTGGTGCGCGAGCACGGTCTGCCCGGCCCCGGGGAACTGCTGCCCGCCCGGCCGCCGGAACGGGGCACCGCCGACGCCCTGCTCGCCAACGCGCCGTACGTGTTCGCCCCGGGGGCCCGGGACGTCCTGGTCCTGCACGCGGACCACGTCTACCGGATCGACTACGGCCCGATGCTGGAGGCCCACCGGCGTTCCGGGGCCGACTGCACCATCGGCGTGCAGGCGATCGAGCGCAAGTGGGTCCGGCTCTTCGGCATGGTCGAGACGGACGCGCACCTGCGGGTGCTCTCCCTGGTCGAGAAGCCGCGGGAGCCGACCTCGGACCTGGTCTTCACCGCCTTCTGCCTCTTCAGGGCCGACATCCTGCGGGAGGTGCTGGCGGATCTGGCCGCCACCGGCCCCGACGGCTGGCAGCACGACATCAGCCGGGACGTCCTGCCGGCGATGATCCGCGGCGGCCGGGACGTCCGTGCCCATCCGGTGGAGTCGTACTGGGCGGACATCGGCACGGTGGAGCGCTACCACGACCAGCAGCTGCGGCTGCTGGCCGAGCCGCGCCCCTTCGCCGCCGAGGACCTGCCGTGCACGCTGGCGGCCGCCCGGCCGCGCTTCGCACCGGGGACGGGACTGGTCGGCGGCGACGGCACCGCCGTGGTGGAGGAGGGCGCGACCGTCTCGGACAGTGTGCTGCACCCCGGTGCGCGGGTGCGGGCCGGAGCGGCCGTCGTGCGCTCGGTGGTACTGCCGGGGGCCGTCGTGGAGTCCGGCACCCGTGCCGTCGACACCCTCGTCCTCGCGGACGAACGCCTCGGCCACGACCGTACGGGGCTGGCCGGCCTGGACACCGTCCGGTCCGGCTGACCGCCCCCGCCCGCGCCCCGGCCCGCCGATGCGGCCGGATGCCGGCGCCCCCGGTGCGCCGGTTCACAGAAGTCCCGAGTGGGGAGGAAGAACGTGCTCGAATCAGCCGCGGGGCCCGGCCCGGGCCACTCCGGCGACAGCCGTCCCGTCCCGGAGCGTGTCCTGCTCTTCGGCGCCGGCTACGTCGCCGGGCACATCGCCGCACGCCTGAGTGCGCTGGGCAGCGAGGTGGCCGTCAGCTCGCGGCAGCCGCCCCTGACCGCCGAGAGCCGCCGCGCCCGGTGGCACCAGGTCGACGTGGAGTCGCCGGACGCGGTCGCGGCGCTGGTCCGGCGTGTCCGCCCCGACGCCGTGGTGGCGGTGCACGGGCCGTCCGACATCACCTGGTGCGAGACCCACCCCGCGGAGACCATGGCCGCCCACCACGGCGGTGCCCGCAACATCGCCGCCGCGCTGGACGGCCGGCCCGTCCTGCTGATCTCCACCGACAACGTCTTCGACGGACACGCCGAGAGCCACGGGGAGTCCGCCGTCCCCGAGCCCGCCAACGCCTACGGCCGCGCGAAGCTCGCCGCCGAGAGGGAGCTGCTGGCCACGCAGGACGCCCTGGTCCTGCGGGTCAGTCTGGTCTACGGCCTGGGCGACACCGGGGCCCGCCCCAACTTCCTCACCAGCACCGTACGGACCCTCAGGAGCGGCCGGCCGCTGCTGGTGCCGGAGGACCACTGGAACACCCCCGTGCTGGTGGACGACGTCGCCCACTGGTCGGCGGCCCTGCTGCGCGCGGGCCGCAGGGGCGTCCTCCACCTCGGCGGGCCGCGCCGTATCGGCCGGGCCGCCTGGGCCCGGCACATCGCCGAGGCCCTCGGCGCCGACCCCGCCCTGGTCAGACCCGCGCCGCGCACCGGCACCGCCTACGCCTGCCGGCCGCGCAACGCGTGCCTGCACAGCGAACTGGCCGGCCGCTACCCCGAACTCGGCCCGCACCCGCCGGCCGACGTCCTGCACTGCACTCCCGCGCTGATATCGACCTGACGACCGGAAAGGCAGCCCAGCCATGACCACCACCGACGTCTTCCTCGCCAGCAAGCGCGCGGCCCTGTCCTACGACACCGACCCCGGCACGGGCGAACTGCGGGCCTGGCTGGCCCCCGGCGGCACCGGCAACGTCGTCGCCGAGCAGGCGGGCGTGCTCAACGTCTCCTGGATCGCCAGCGCCGACTCCGACGACGACCGGCGCGCGGCCGCCGCGAACCCGGAGGGCGTCACCATGCGGCTGCACTCCGGCCGCGACATCCGGGTCCGTCTGATCCGGCACGACGAACGGGTCTTCCGGTCCGTGCAGAACCACGTGACCGCCGACCTGCTGTGGGCGGCCAACAACTACGGCTGGGACCGCTGGACGCAGCCGTCCTTCGACGCCGCCACACGCGCCGGCTGGTCCGACTTCGACCGGTTCACCCACGACTTCGCGGACGAGCTCCTCAAGAGCTCCGCCACGTCGGCCGACCCGCTCTTCCTCGTGCACGACTACCAGCTGGTGCGGGTCCCCGCCCTCCTGCGCGAGCAGCGGCCCCACGCGCCGATCCTGCTGTTCGTCCACATCCCCTGGCCGTCCGCGGACTACTGGCGGGTGCTGCCCCGCGAGGCACGCGCCGGCATCGTCCGCGACATGCTGCCCGCCACGACCATCGGGTTCTTCGCCGACCGCTGGTGCCGCAACTTCCTGGACTGCGTGGCGGACCTGCTGCCGGACGCCCGGGTCGACCGGGAGGCGATGACGGTCGAGCGGCAGGGCCACCGCACGCAATTGCGCACCATGCCGCTCGGCTACAGCCCGCTCACGCTGGACGGCCGGCAGCCGGAGCTGCCCGAGGGCGTCGAGGAGTGGGCCTCGGGCCACCGGCTGGTCGTGCACAGCGGCCGCACCGACCCCATCAAGAACGCCGAGCGCGCCGTGCGCGCCTTCGTCCTGGCCGCCCGCTCCGGTGACCTCGCCGACGTCCGCATGCTCGTGCGGATGAACCCCAACCGGCTGTACGTGCCCGCCAACGCCGACTACGTACGGCGGGTGGAGGCCGCGGTGAGCGAGGCCAACGCCGCGCTCGGACCGGACACCGTGCGCATCCACACCGACAACGACGTGAACCACACCATCGCCTGCTTCCGCCGGGCCGACCTGCTGATGTTCAACTCCACCGTCGACGGCCAGAACCTCAGCACCTTCGAGGCCCCGCTCGTCAACGAGCACGACGCCGACGTCATCCTGTCCGAGATGTGCGGCGCGGCCGAGGTCCTCGGCCCGTACTGCCGTACCGTCAACCCCTTCGACCTGGCGGAGCAGGCCGAGGCGATCGGTGCCGCACTGGCGCAGGACGACGGGGAGCGGGCCCGTTCGGCGGCACGTCGCAGGGAGGCCGCCCGGCCCTGGACGCTGGAGTCCTGGGTGCGGGCACAGCTCGACGGCCTCGCCGCCGACCACGGAGCACGCCATGACCACCACTGACCGTCCGTTTCCCCCCGCGAGGCCGGGCGCCGGGGAGCGGTACGCCACGCCCCAGCAGGTGTCCCAGTACCGGCTCGGCGACACGACGCTGGTGGGCGGCGAGGGGATACGCGCCTGGGACAGCGAGGGACGCGAGTACCTCGACTGCGTCTCCGGCACGTTCAACCTGCTGCTCGGCCACCAGCACCCGGAGGTGATGGCGGCCGTCCGCGAGCAGACGGAGCGGCTGGTCTTCGCCAGTTCCTCCTTCCGGACCGAGCCCACCGACCGGCTCATGCAGGAGCTGGCCGCCATCAGCCCGCCCAATCTGACCCGGGTGAACCTGCGCAGCTCCAGCGGCTCCACCGCCAACGAGGGCGCCATCAAGATGGCCCAGCTGCACACCGGGCGGCGCGACGTGATCGTGCCCTTCCGGGCCCACCTGGGGCAGAGCATCGCGACGGCGGGCCTGAACGGGACGGCCAAGCTGCGCGCGCCGTTCCCCTACCGCTACCCCGGCGGCCTGCACGTGCCGGGCCCCTACTGCTTCCGCTGCTTCTACCGGCAGACTCCCGACACCTGCGGCATGCTCTGCGTCGAGCGGATCGAGGACTTCATCACCTACGCCAGCTCCGGGAGCGTGGCCTGCGTGGTGATCGAACCGATCAGCGGCGCGGGCGGCAACATCGTCCCGCCCGACGGCTACCTCCAGGAACTGCGCCGCTTCTGCGACGAGCACGAGATCGTGCTGGTCTTCGACGAGATCCAGACCGGCCTGGGCCGTACGGGCAGCATGTTCGCCGCCGACCACTTCGGCGTCCAGCCGCACATGATGACGCTCGCCAAGGGGCTCACCGGCAGCGGTCTGCCGATGGCGGCCATCCTCACCGAGGAGCGCATGGCCGACTGGGACCGCGGCCTGCACGGCTTCACCTACGGCAGTCACACCCTCTCGGCCGCGGCGGCGCTCGCCACCCTGGAGGTGGTGCGCCGGCCCGGCTTCCTGGAGAACGTCAGGGCCAGCGGCGAGGTCCTGCTGACCCGGCTGCGCGATCTCCAGCGGGACCGCCCGGTCCTCGGTGACGTGCGCGGGATCGGGCTGATGCTCGGTGTGGAGCTCGTGGAGCCGGACGGCAGCCCGGCCGTCGCGCGGGCGCGTGCCTACCAGCGGGCGCTGCAGGACCACGGCGTGCTCGTCCGGGTCTCCGAACACGGCGAGGGCAGCACCATCGAACTGCGGCCGCCCCTGATCCTGACCCCCGACGAGGCCCACCTGGTGGCCGACCGCTTCGCCGAGGCACTGGAGGAGATCACGTGAACGACCGCGGACCGGCCACCGAGGACCCCACGCACCGGACACCAGGAGCACCGGACCGCTGCGGCGCGGGCCGGCCGGCGGCGCGGCGGGAGCGCGGCGCCGGGCGGCGTACGAGGGCGGGCGCGGTGGCATGCGGGTGACGCTGGAGGAGGGCCGGGCCCTCCTGCGCTCCTCGCCGCCGCCGCGCCCGGCGGGAGCCTCCTCGGTCCTGGTCGACATCGAGCTGGCCGGCCTGTGCCGCTCCGACCTCAAGGAGGTCGCCGGCGCCCGCCACGGGCCGAGCCAGTTCGGTCACGAACTGGTCGGCAGGGTGCGGACGTCCACCGTTGCGGGCCTCACGGAGGGCACGCGGGTGGTGCTGGACCCCAATGTCCGGGTCGACCGGGGCACCGGTTTCGCGGACCGCATGTGGGCCGCGGGACCGCCCGCCCTCCTCCGGCAGGCGCTCCAGCCCGTCCCCGACGGCCTGCCCGCGCGCCGCCTGGTCTTCGCCGAGCCGCTGGCCTGCGCGGTCCACTGTCTCCGGGTGGCCGGGCGCCGGGCCGGCGACCTGGCGGGTGCCGCAGTGACGGTGCTGGGCGCGGGAACCGCCGGGGTGCTCATCGCCGCGCTCGCCCGGCGCGCGGGCGCCCGCGTGACGCTGGGCAACCGCGGGCACGAGCGCGTCGCGGCGGTCCGGCGCACCGGTGTGGCCGGAACCGACGTCCACGCCTTCGACCGGCTCCCGGACCGCAGCGCCGACGTCGTCGTGGCCGCCACCAGCTTCGTGGTGCCCGCCGTGCTGGACGTGGCACGGCGCATCCTGGCGCCGGGCGGGCTGCTGGTCCTCTACGGCGGCACCGCGCCCGGGGACCGTCACCCCGGCCTGGACTGCGACCTGGACGCCCTGCGCCGCTCGGAGTCCGTCTCCGCCCTCTCCTGGCAGGGCCGCCCGGTCAGGGTGGCGGGCAGTTACGGCACCGCCGAGGAGGACTTCGACGCCGTGGTGCGTCTCCTCTCCGACCGCGAGGACCCCTTGGCGGCGGAGGCCCTCGTCTCCGCCGAGGTGGACCTCGAAGGTCTGGTCTCCCTCCTCTCCGCGGCCGCGCCGCTCCCTCCGGGCAAGGTTCTGGTGCACCCCGACCCGCGGTGACGTGGTGCTGCGCCCCGCACCGCGATGACGTGGTACGCGCCGCCCCGCGGTGACGGGCCGGCGCGACGCGGAGAGGGCCGCACGCCGCCTCGCGCCGGGAGGACGACGGTCCGTCCGGCGGGCGCGGCCGATGCGGCCGTGCGGCCCTCGGCCGCGGTGTTCCTCCCGCCCGGGTGCGCACGCCCGCCGGCTCACCGGCCGTTCCGGCGCGGGGAGAGAACGGGACCGCCCGGTCCGTGCGGCACATCCGGTGCGCACTCACCGGCGCCGCGAAAAACGAATGAGCCGCGCAAGGGAATTCCCTTACACGGACGCAGCGGCCCGTGCCGCCGTTCCGAGAAAAACAGGTATTTTCCCCAGGATCGGCTGCGGAAAGACACCGCTTCGCGATTCCCCGGCGCCCGCGGCTACGTCCGGGCGGATTCCTCGGCGACCACCGTCGCGACCGCGCCCGCCCACCCCCGGTGAGGAACAGAGCGGTCCTGAACCCGTAACCCGCAGGCTTTGCCACGGAAACACGGGACGGCGCCGAACGCGGGGATCGTGCCTCCGCCCCGTCCTCGGCGGAGGCACGACCTTCCCCCGCGGGTTCCATGCCCACGGCCGCTTCGTGGCACAGCGGGGGCGGGACGCCGGACACGGCCGGCTCGCGGGTCGCCGTGCAGGAGCCAACGGGGAAACCTCGCACACCGGGACCAACCGGAGTCGACCGGTCCGGTGCCGGAGCGCCGGGGAAGGTGACCGGGAGCGAGCGGACCCTCACATTCCGGCCGTTCTCGCGCCACGCGGGGCACCGCCGCCGACCTCGGACGACATGCGCATCGCCTGCGTCGTCACCGAGCCGTCCCGGCAACCGGGTCCGCAGCTTGTGCACCCATGCCGCCCACCCCGCTCCCGGCCCGTCCGGCCGCGCCCGGGCCCGTCCGGGCGCGGCCGGACGACCGGTGTGTCACGGCGCCCGCACCGCGCGACCGCTGCGCGGATGCGATGCGCGTCCCACGTGGCCGAAATGCGTGTCCCATTCCGCCGGCACACCGGTCCTCACTGTCCGCGCGTCGAATGATCCGTATACTCGTCGAAACCGTTTTGTTTTCCGGAAGTTGTCCGATCCCCTCTTTTCCGCCGTCGTCATCGCTTGGCGACCGACCTGCCGAACAACGCATTGGTGTCCGACGATGCGTCCACTCGTCGCATATGTGGGCGGATCCAGGGAAGACGATCGCCGATTACCACGGTATTCACCGTGGAAGGGCATGACGGTTCCTTCATGTGACTCCATTTTTCCGGTGCTCCGGCCGACGAATTCCGCGCTGAAGGAGGTTCCATGGCGACAGCAGAAGACGCCCCCGTCGGCAGCGTCCCAGGCGGCCCGCTCCCCGCGGCGATCCCGCAGAAGGGCCGTCTGCGGTTCAACGTTCTGGGCCTGATGCAGATCCAGACCGGTTCCCGTGTACAGGAGTTCGGCTCGCCGCAGTGCCAGGCGTTCATGGCCGTCCTGCTCCTCCAGCCGGGTCGAGCCGCGACACTGTCCGAGATGGTCAACGGCATCTGGGGGAGCGAGCCGCCCGACACCGCGGTCGCCACGGTCCGCACGCACGCCTGGAAGTGGCGCCGGTTCCTGGACACCTGCGGCGTGGGCCGGGACGTCCTGCTGTCGAAGGGCGACGGCTACCGCCTGGCGCTTCCCGCCGTCGTGACCGACGTGGACGAGGTGGACACGCTCGTCCTGAGGGCCTCGGCGGCCCGCGCCCGGGGCCGTCTCGCCGAGGCCGCCGCCTTGCTGGAGGAGGCGCTCGGCCACTGGTACGGAGACCCGCTCAGCGCCATTCCGGGTGAGTCGGCCGAGCGCCAGCGCAGCCGGCTCACCGAGATGCGCATCGCGCTGAGCGAGGACCACAGCGAGCTTCAACTCGCTCTCGGCCGGGCGGCGGGCGCCGTCCCGGACCTGATGCTGCTGACCGCGGCGCACCCGCTGCGCCAGCGGGCCCACGGCCTGCTGATGCAGGCCCTGCACGCCACCGGCCGGCAGGCCGAGGCACTGGCCGTCTTCCAGAAGGTGCGCCGGGCCCTCGCCGAGGAGCACGGCATCGATCCGAGCCCCGAACTGGTCCGGCTGCACCAGCAGATCCTCGCCGGCTCGACGGCCGAGGAGCCGCGGGCCGCCACCGAGAGGTCCCCCGGGGTGCCGGAATGGTCCACCGCCCCGTGGCCGGTGCCCCACCAGTTGCCGTACGGCAGCGGGGACTACGTGGGCAACGAGGAGGCGCTGGCGTCCGTCACCGCCGCGTTGCTCCGTTCGCACGGCTCCGGGCCGGCCGTCGTCGCGGTGGACGGTGTGCCCGGCGCGGGCAAGTCAGCGCTGGCCCTGCGCGCCGCCCGCCTGGTGCAGTACTCGTTCCCGGCCGGCGTGCTCTACGCGAACCTCTGCCCCGACGGCACACCTGCCGACCCCTCCGGTGTCCTGGTCAGCTTCCTGCTCTCGCTCGGGCTGCCGCCGGCCGCCGTGCCCACCGGGCTGAGCGACCTGTCCGCCCTGTTCCGGTCGATGACCGACGCCCGTGAACTGCTCGTCGTGCTCGACCAGGCCCATGACGTGGCACAGGTGCGTCCCTTACTGCCTGGCAGCCCGCAGTGCTCCGTCCTGCTCACGAGCACCGCACGGCTGTCCAACCTGTCGGTGACCCGCCGGATCGTGCTGGGACCGGTGTCCGACGCGGACGCGCTCGGCATCCTCGCCTCCCTGCTGGGCCGCGAACGCGTGGCGGCGGACGAGCCGGCGGCCCTGGAGCTGGTACAGGCGTGCGGCAGGCTGCCACTCGTCCTGCACGCGGTCGGCGACTGGCTCGCGGCCCGGCCGCAGCGGTCGCTGAGGACCGCGCTCCGGCAGATCCACGACGGTCCGCAGTTCCTGCTGTCCTACGACTCCGTCGTCGCGTGTTTCGAGCGGAGCCTGCGGCGGCTGGCCCCGGGGGAGGTGCGGGCCTGGGCGCGCCTGGCCTCCTGCGGCACCACCCTGACACCGGCGTCCACGTCGCGGGCGCTGGCCGTTCCCCGCCAGCAGGCCGAACTGCTGCTGGAGAGACTCGCCGACGCGTCCCTGCTGGAACCGGTGTCCTGCAGCGGCTACCACTTCCCGGCCCTGCTGCGGCACTTCGCCCGGCACAGGCACGCAGGCCGCGATGGGCCGGACCGGCTCCGTCCGGAGGCCGCCTGACGACGGGCCCAGGCCCCGGCTCCGCCTGGGAGCCGGGGCCTGGGCCGGTGCTGGGGCCGGGGCCGATCGTGTCCCCCTACTTCACCGATCCGGCCATCACCCCCTGCACGAAGTGCCGCTGGAAGGCGAAGAACACCACGAGCGGGACGACGAGCGACAGGAAGGCGCCCGGTGCCAGGACGTCGATGTTGCTGCCGAACTGGCGGATCTGGGACTGGAGTTCCACGGTGAGCGGCTGTGCGCCGCTGTTGGCGAAGAGCAGCGCCACCAGCATGTCGTTCCACACCCACAGGAACTGGAAGACGGCCAGGGAGGCGATGGCGGGCCGGGCCACCGGCAGGACCAGCTGGAGGAAGATGCGCCATTCGGTGCCGCCGTCCATCCGCGCCGCCTCCAGCATCTCCTTCGGCATCTCGGCGAAGTAGTTGCGCAGCAGGAAGACGGCGAACGGAAGCCCGTAGGCCACGTGGAAGAGCACGACGCCGGGGATGGACCCGAACAGCCCCAGCTGGCCGAAGAGCTTCGCGACCGGCAACAGGCCGACCTGCACCGGGATCACCAGCAGCGCCACCACGACCAGGAAGATCGCATCGCGGCCGGGGAACTCCAGCCAGGCGAACGCGTAGCCGGCCAGGGCCGCGACGACCACCACCAGGAAGGTCGTCGGCACCGAGATGAGCACGGTGTTCCAGAACGACTGCGTGATCCCGCTGTTCTCCAGCAGGGCGGAGTAGTTGTCGAAGGAGAGCTGCCCTGGGTGGGCGAACACCGTCCACCAGCCGCCCTCGGCGGTGTCCTGCGAGGAGCGCAGCGAGGAGAGGAACAGCCCGGCCAGGGGGGTGAGCCAGATCAGGCCGATGAGGACGAGGAAGGCCTGGACCAGGCTGCTGCTCAAGGCGCGCCGGACGGCGGTCATCACTGGCTCCTTCTGAAGCGACGGACGTTGAAGATCATCGCGGGGACCACGAGGAGCAGCAGGAGCACGCCGAGGGCGCTGCCGAGCCCCTGGTTGTTGCCGCCGCCGAAGGACACCAGCCACATCTGGGTCGCCAGCACGTTGGCGTCCTCCTGCACCGGGCCGGGCGCGATGATGTAGACGAGGTCGAAGACCTTCATCACATTGATCACGAGCGTCACGAACACCACGGTCAGGACGGGGGCCAGCAGGGGGACGGTGATCCTGCGGAAGATCTGCCACTCGTTCGCCCCGTCCATCCGGGCCGCCTCCAGCGCCTCCCTCGGCAGGGTCGACAGCCCGGCGCCGATCAGCACCATCGCGAAGCCGGTCCAGATCCACAGGTACGCGCCGATGATGGCCGGGGTGACGAGGGTCGGGCCGAGCCAGGAGACGCCGTCGTAGGGCGCGGCGAAGTTCGCGGCGGGCAGCCGCAGGGTGTAGGAGCCCGGGTCCAGCCCGGTGAAGCGGAAGGAGCCGTCGGAGGCGGTGTCCGTGCTCGCCACCGTCTTTCCGTCGCGCACCGCCTCGACCGTCATCCCGGGCAGTCCGCTCTCCTCGCGGTCGACCTCGCCCTGCTTCCCTCCGCCGCCCGGGACGAAGTCCAGGTAGACGGTGCCGCGCAGCTCGTCGGGGCCGGCCTCGCGGGCGGCGGCCCCGTACGCGGGGGCGGCGTCGTCGGGCAGGTCCTTGGCGGGGAGGCCGACCAGGGGCAGCGCCACCGTCCGCCCCGGGGAGACGGCCGCCTCCGTGCGGTAGGACCCGTCCTCGTCCTTGTGCAGGCCCTGTCCGTCGCGGGCGCGGACGGTGGGGTACGGCGAGGCGCCCTCGAAGACGTCGTGGACGGAGACGACGGCCGCGTTCAGCACGCCCTTGTCCGGGTCCTCGTCGTAGGCGAGCCGGAAGACGATGCCGGCGGCGAGGAAGGAGACCGCCATGGGCAGGAACATCAGCAGTTTGAAGGCGGTGGCCCAGCGGACCTTCTCCACCAGGACGGCGAGGACGAGGCCGAGTCCGGTCAGCAGCACCGGGGCCACGACCACCCAGATCACGGTGTTGCGGATGGCCTTGAGCGTCGCCGGGTCGCGGAAGATCTCGGCGTAGTTGTCGCCGCCGACGAACCGGGTGCCGGAGGCGTCGTAGAAGCTGCGGCCGACGGAGAACAGCACGGGGTAGACGACGAGCGCGCCCAGCAGGAGCAGGGCGGGCAGCACGAACAGCAGGGCGACGAGCCGTCCCCGCCGCCGCGCCCGGCGCCGGCCGTCGGCGGGGGCGGGCGCGGGCGGGGTGGTGCTCGGTGCGTCCTTCACGAGTGCGGTGGTCATGGCGGCTCAGTCCTCGTAGGCCTTGGCCGCCGCGGCCTCCAGCCGGGCCGCGGTCGCCTCGGGGTCGGAGGGGTCGCGCAGGAAGTCCTGCAGGATCTTCCACTCGCCGACGCCCTTGGTGCCGCCGAAGGCGGCGGGCGCCTGGTCGGACATGTCGAAGCGGACCGAGTCACCGGCGGCGACCAGGGACTCCGCGGTGGCGCGGGTGACGTCGTCGCCGTAGGAGGCCGGGTCCAGGTCCTTGTTCGGGGAGAGGAAGCCGCCCGCCTTCGCCCAGACGGCGGCGGCCTCGGGAGTGGCGAGGTACTCCAGGAGCTTCATGGCGGCCTCGGGGTGCTTGCCGTCCTTGAGGACGACTGCCGCGTCGCCGCCGCTGACGACGGGCGCCTCGCCGCCGCCGACCGCCGGGAAGGGGAAGAAGTCCGCGTCCTCGCCGATGGCGCGGCCGAACTGGTCCTTGGCGACCCCGGCGACGAAGTCGCCCTCGTAGACCATGGCGGCCTCGGCCTGGGGGCCGAAGACCTTCTCGACGGAGCCGGGGAAGTCGGTGTTCAGGGCGCCCTTCTGGCCGCCCGCCAGCAGTTGCTCGTCCTTGAACAGCTTGCCGAGCGTGGTGAGGGCCTTCACCACGCTCGCGTCCGTCCACGCGATGTCGTGCGCGGCGAGCGCGTCGTACTTGTCGGGTCCGGCCTGGGAGAGGTAGACGTTCTCGAACCAGTCGGTGAGCGTCCAGCCGTCCTGGCCGGCGACGGCGAAGGCGGCGAGACCGGAGTCGGAGACGACGCGGCCCGCCTTCAGCATGTCGTCGTACGTCTCGGGGGCCTCGACACCGGCCTGGTCGAGGGCTTCGGGGCTGTACCACACGGTCGACTTGTGGGCGGCCTTGAAGTACAGGCCGTAGAAGGTGCCGTCGACGCTGCCGTACTTCTTCCACACGCTCGCGAAGCCACTGTCCACACTCTTCTCGGTGGTCTTCGACAGCGGCCGCAGCCAGCCCTTCTTCGCGAACTGCTGCAACACACCGACCTGCGGGACCATGACCACGTCGGGGGCGTCACCGCCCTCGATCTTGCTGCCGACGACGGTGGAGACGTTGTCACCGGTGGGCACGAACCGGGTCTCGGCACCGGTCTTCTCGGTGAACGCGTCCAGGACCTTCTGGAAGTTCTTCTGCTCGCTGCCGGACCAGACACCGGCCACGGAGACCGTCTGGCCGCTGAGCGCCTGGTCGCCGCCGCCGGCCGCGACCGGCTCCCCGCCTCCGCATGCGGTCGCGCCGAGGGCCAGGACGAGGGCGGTACAGCCGCTGAGCAGGGTGGTGCGTCGTCTCATCATCATCGATGTTCTTTCGTGTGCGGGTGTGGACGGGGGAAGCTCACAGGCCGGTGTCGTGGGCGACCCACCAGGCCGCGGTGGAGCCGGGCAGGACTCCGTCGGGGCAGGGGGCGCTGGCCAGCAGGGGGACACCGGACACGGGGGCGGTGGTGGGGGTCGTGCCGAAGTTGACCGCGCAGACGAGGCCGTCGCCGCGGACGAAGGCGAGCACGTCCGGCTCGGTCTCCAGCCAGCGCAGCGTGCCCTCGCCCAGCTGGGGCAGCAGCGCGCGCAGGTGGAGGCTGTCGCGGTACAGGTGCCAGAAGGACCGTGTGTCGGCGAGCGCGCGGTCGGTGGCGTGCTCGGCGAACCAGTCGGGCTGGGGCAGCCAGGGCTTGGTCCCCTCCACGCCGGAGGTGAAGCCGAACGGGGACGCCTGTCCGGACCAGGGCAGCGGGACGCGGCAGCCGTCGCGGATGCGGGCGCGCTTGCCGGTGCGGCGGAAGATGGGGTCGGTGAGCACGTCGTCGGGCAGGTCGATGACCTCGGGCAGGCCCAGTTCCTCGCCCTGGTAGATGTACGCCGCTCCGGGCAGGGCCAGCATCAGCAGGGCTGCGGCGCGGGCGCGGGCGGGGCCGAGTCCGCTGCCCTCGGGGGTCGGTTCGCCGTACCGGGTGACCGTGCGGACCTGGTCGTGGTTGTTGAGGACCCAGGTGACCGTGGAGCCGGTGCCGGCGATGTCCTGCATGGCCTCGGAGATGACCTTGCGGAAGGAGTCGGCGTCCCAGGCGGCGCTGAGCAGGTCGAAGAAGAACGCCTGGTGGAGCTCGTCGGGGCGGACGTACTTGGCCTGTTCACGGGCGCTGGGCACGGACACCTCGCCGACCAGCAGGCGCTCGCGGCCGTCGCGGGCGGTGTACTCCTCGCACACGGCACGCCAGCGGCGCCACACGTCGTGCACCTCGGGCTGGTTCCAGGCGAGCGGGTTGACGGAGTCGCGGGTGCGGGCGTCGGCCTCGGGGTCCGGGGAGTCGGGCAGGGCGGGGTGTTTGAACAGCCCTGCGGCCACGTCGATGCGGAAGCCGTCCACGTCGCGGTCGAGCCAGAAGCGCAGCACCCGCTCGAACTCGGTGCCGACCGCGGGGTTGCGCCAGTTCCAGTCGGGCTGCTCGGGGGTGAACATGTGCAGGTACCACTGGCCGGGGGTGCCGTCCGGTTCGGTGACGCGGCTCCAGGCCGGGCCGCCGAACATGGAGTGCCAGTTGTTGGGCGGCTCGGCGCCGTCGGGGCCGCGGCCGTCGGCGAAGTGGAAGCGGGCGCGGGCCGCGCTGCCGGCCGGGGAGGCGAGCGCCTCCTGGAACCACGGGTGCTGGAGGGAGCTGTGGTTGGGCACGATGTCCAGCAGCACCTTGATGCCGAGCCGGTGGGCGGCGGCCGTCAGCCGGTCGAACTCGGCGAGGTCGCCGAAGACGGGGTCCACGTCGCAGTAGTCGGCGACGTCGTAGCCGTGGTCGTGCTGCGGCGAGGGGTAGAAGGGGCTCAGCCAGATCCCGTCCACGCCGAGCTTTCTCAGGTACGGCAGGCCGGCGCGGACTCCGGCCAGGTCCCCGATGCCGTCCCCGGTGCTGTCCAGGAAGCTGCGGACGTACACCTGGTAGATCACTGCGTCGCGCCACCAGCGGTGCGCGTCGGTGTGCTTGTCACTCACCCCGTCAACCTGTCTGTGCGTGGTGTGGGTTATGCATGCATGTTAAGTAGGCGTGACGCGCGGGTGTCAATGGATCGAGCGGCATGCGTACGCAACTGGGGGCGTCCTCTTACTACTTATCGCCCATACCGGGCACCTGACGAAGCTCGCGTATACCTAACGTGTATGTAGTGAGCCGGGAAATGGAGAACGATCAGCCGGCCCCGCGCCGACGCCGGGGACGGGAACGGCCGCGCGCACGGCTCCCGGAAGGCGTCCCCTCGGGGTCAGCGCGAGGACACGGCCGTCAGCTCGCGCGCCAGGCGCCGCACCGCCTCGGCAGGTGTCAGCCGTCCGGCCAGCGCGTCCTGCACGACGGCCTGGACCACCAGGCTCACCTGGTCGTAATTCGGGCTCTTGGGACGCGGCTCGGCCGTCAGCACGGCCTCGCGCAGCGTCGGCAGATAGGGGAACCGGCGGATCAGTTCCGGCTCCTCGTACAACGAGGCGCGTACGGGCGGCAGCGCACCGCGGGTCAGCACCTGCCGCTGCACGGGCTCGCTGGTGAGGTACTGGATCAGGCGCACGGCCGATTCGGGGTGCCGGGCGTGCGAGGTGACGGCCAGGTTGGAGCCGCCCAGCACGCTCGTGCCCGGCCCGTCGGGGCCGGGCAGGGGGACGGCCCCCACCTCGCCGGCCACCGGGGACCCCTGGGCCGAGGAGACGGCGTAGGCGTACGGCCAATTGCGCAGGAAGAGCAGGTGGCCGTCCTGGAACGCCTGCTTGGACTCCTCCTCCTTGTAAGTCAGCGCCTCTTGCGGGATCCAGCCCTCGCGCACGCCGCGGACCAGGAAGCCGATGCCCTCACGGGCCGCGGCCGAGTCGACGGTGACCCGTGCGCCCTCGTCGCCGAGGATCGTGCCGCCCGCGGAGTAGACGGCCTCGGCGGCGTTGACGGTCAGTCCCTCGTAGGGCAGCAGCTGGCCCGCGTACCCGTCCAGTCCGTGCCTGGGCGCGACGGTCTTCGCCGCGTGCTCCAGCTCGGCCCAGGTCCGCGGCGGCGGCACGCCCTCCTCGGCCAGGACGTCCTTGCGGTACAGCAGCAGCCCGGCGTTGGTGACGTACGGGACGGCGTACAGCCGCCCGTCGTAGGTGGCCGTGCCGACGACCGGCGGCAGGAAGCTGCGCAGCGGGAAGCGGTCGCCGGGCAGCGGGCGGATCCAGCCCGCCGCCGCGAACTGCGTGGTCCAGTTGACGTCGATGTTGAGGACGTCGAAACGGCCCCGGTCGCTGTCGCGCAGGTCGGTGCTCATCTGCGCATGCGTCTCGTCCGCCGAGTCCGGGAGCTCCACGAGGGTCACCCGCTCCGCGGGGTGGGCGCGGTTCCACCCCTCGAGGAGCGGCCGCAGATAGCCGGTGAGATCCCCGGCCGTGGCCAGGGTGAGCGGGCCGCGGCCTCCGGCGCCCGCTGTGCCGGCTCCGACACCGGAAGCGGCGTATCCGGTCAGGAGCACGACGAGGACGAGGAGGACCCGGCCGGCGGCATGCGTGCACCGCATGGGTCCCTCCCAGCTCACCGGCGCCGGGCACCCTCGCCCGGAGTCCGGAACCATGTATACCTGTTAGGTATGCGCGATACTAGGGCCTTCGATCAAGACGGCCCCCGGTGGACCGGTCCGGGGCCGCCGGGCGGAACCCGGGACGGACATGGGGAAGGGAGCACTCGTGCGGCTGCCCCTCCTCGCCCTGCTGGCGCGCGGTCCGGCCCACGGCTACGAACTCAAGCAGGACCTTGAGCAACTCCTGGGCTCCGCGTACCCTCAGCCGAACATCGGCCAGATCTACGTGACCCTCGGCCGCCTCGAGAAGACAGGGCTGATCGAGGGGGAAGAAGTCGAGCAGTCGAGCCGGCCCAACAAGAAGATCTACCGCCTCACCGAGGCCGGACGGGAGGCCCTGAACGTCTGGTTCGAGGAGACGGCGGACGAACCACGGGTACGGGACGACTTCTTCATGAAGCTCGCGCTCGCCCCGCGGACCGGTCTCGCCGACCAGATCACACTGATCAACCGGCAACGGCGCCAGTACCTCAACACCATGCGCGCCCTGTCGAAGCTGGCCGCCGCCGAGGACCGCGACAACCGGATCGCCCATCTGCTGATCGAGGGCGCGATGCTGCACCTGCAGGCGGACCTCGACTGGCTGGAGCGGTGCCAGGAGGAACTGGAGGACACGGAGTGAGCGACCGTCCCACTCCCCTGCTGCGGGCGCAGGGCCTGGTCAAGACGCACCACGGCGACGGAGGCCCCGTCCGGGCCGTGCGCGGGGTCGACCTGTCCGTCCGGCAGGGCGAGTTCGTGGCCGTCACCGGTCCCTCCGGAGCCGGCAAGTCCACGCTGCTGCACCTGCTCGGCGGATTGCAGCGCCCGGACTCCGGAAGCATCCACCTGGCCGGCGAGAGCACCGACGGGTACTCGGAGGCGCGGTGGGCCGTCAAGCGCAGGAAGCACATCGGCATCGTCTTCCAGTTCTTCAACCTGGTGTCGGACCTGTCGGTCGCCGACAACGTGGAACTGCCGGCCCTGCTGGCCGGCGTCCCCCCGAAGCGGGCACGCGCACGGCGCGAGGAGCTGCTGGCCGAACTGAGTCTGACGGGCAAGGAGAACAGCATGCCCGGCGAACTGTCCGGCGGCGAGCAGCAGCGGGTCGCCCTGGCCCGCGCCCTGGTCAACCACCCGCCGCTGCTGCTCGCCGACGAGCCGGCCGGCAGCCTGGACAGCAAGGGCACCCGTGAGGTCATGCGACTGCTGTCGCGCTTCCACCGCCGCGGTCAGACCATCGTGCTCGTCACCCACGACGCCCGGCTGGCGAGCGCCGGCGACCGGGTCATCAGCTTCTTCGACGGACGGATAGCGGACGACGCCGAACTGACGAGCGGCGCACCGCAGGTCCGCCGTACGGGCATATCAGGCGTACTGGAACTCAAGGACTGAGCAACGGTGCACGACCAGTTCCCGGGCACCGGCCCGCGCACCCACCCGCGAAAGGGCTGAGCCCGATGCGAGCCATGGCGCGCTGGGCCCACTCCGACCTGCGCAGACATCGCGGCGAAGCCCTGTTCATCGTGCTCGCCACCGTGGGGATCGTCGCCTCCCTGCTGCTGGCCATGGCGTTCTTCGTCTACGCCACCAACCCCTGGCAGCGCACGTTCGCCCAGACCCGCGGAGCACACGTGTGGCTCCACACCGACGCCTCCTCCGAGCCGCGCGCACTGTCCGGCCTGGACGGGGTGGAGTCCGTCGCGGGCCCCTACCCCACACGTTCCGCCACGCTCGCCCTGCACGGCGCCCGCGCCTCGGTGGAGCTGCGCGGCACCTCCTCCCGGCAGCCGTCCGTCGGACGCCCGCTGCTCACCTCCGGCCACTGGCTGCGCGCGGCCGACCCCGACGGCGTCGTCCTGGAGAGCAGTCTGGCCGGCGCCCTGCTGGCCGAGCCCGGTGACACCGTGCGCCTGTCGGGTACGGACCGCGCCCTGACCGTCGTGGGCATCGCCGACAGCGCCGAGCCGCAGTACGACCCCGGACAGCAGCCGGGGCTGGTCTGGCTGCCGCCCTCCGCCCTGGGCACACCCGACGGCCGGGTCGTCGGACTGCGCCTGGCCGACCCGGAGGACACCGCCTACGTCGTCCAGCGCGCCGTGACCGGCCTGGGCGCCGACGCGGTCACCAAGGTGTCCACCTGGAAGGAGGCCCGGGACCGCGCACAGGGCGACAACCGGCTGCTGGGCCAGATACTGGGACTGTTCGGGCTGGGCGCGCTGCTGGCCGCGGGGCTCGCCGCGCACGGCGCGATCGTCACCCGCGTCCGCGGCCACCTCAGGAACATCTCGGTCCTGAAGGCGATCGGCTTCACCCCCGGCCAGGTCGTGCGCGTCTTCCTGCTCCAGCACGTCGCGTACGCCCTGCTGGGCGCCGTGGCCGCGGCCGTACTCGTCCCGGCCCTCGGCGGCCGGATACCGGGGCGTCTCGGCGAGGCGGTGGACGTGTGGCGCGGGCTGCCGGGGCACACCACGGCGCTGCTCGTCGTACCGGCCGGGACGGTCCTCTTCATCGCCGCGACGACCGGACTGGCGGCGTGGCGGGCCGGGCGGGTGCCACCGGTGCCCGTCCCCCGGCCCGCCGCGGCACCCGGCGGCCGCCTGTCGGCCGCGGCCCGCGCCGCCCTGGGCCGGCGCGTGCCCCCTGCCCTCGTGCTGGGCTGGCACCAAGCCTTCGCCCGGCGGTCCCGGTCCCTCGCCACGGTCGCCCGGTTGACGCTGCCCCTGCTGCTCATGGTGGTGGCGATGAGCGCGTGGGCCACCCTCGACGGCCTCCACAGCGGGTCCGGGCGGACCGGTCCGGTGGCCGCGCTCACCGTCCGCGTCGGCGACGGCCCGGACGACGCCGCCACGCGCGCGCTGCTCGAGGACAATCCGCGCATCGCCGCCGCCGTCCCGGGCGTGGAGACGACCGCGCTGGTCCCCGGCCAGACGGGCACCATCTCGCTGCGCGGCTTCGGCACCCGCGGGAACCCCTACCCGTACGCCGTCGTCGAGGGCCGCCCCGCACACGGTCCCGACGAGGCCGTGGCCGGGCAGGGACTGCTCGACCTGCTGCAGGTGCGCGTGGGCGACTGGGTGCGCGTCACCGTCGGGGACCGGCCGCAGGTCCTGCACATCGTGGGGCGCACCGTCGAGCCCGGCAACGGCGGCCACGTGATCACCACCTCCCTCGACACCCTCAAGGAGAACGATTCGCGTCTCAGGGCCGACGTCCACCTGCTGCGCCTACGCCCGGGCGAGGACCCCCGCACGGTCGCCGCGGAACTGTCCTCGGCGGCCCACGGGCGCCTCGACGTGTACACCGTGGCGAACCCCGCCGAGGGGCTGTCCCCGCTGCGCGGAGTCGTCGTCGGCCTCCTGGCCGTCCTCGCGTTCATCGGCCTCGTCGAACTGCTGACCACGATCGGAGGCATGATGCGCGAGGGGGAACGGGATCTCCTCGCGCTGAAGGCGATCGGGCTGTCCCCCCGGCAGATCACCGCGATCACCGTCACGGCCACCGCCTCCACCGTCCTGGCCGCGGTCCTGGCCGGTCTGGTCCTCGGCCTGCCACTCGCCCGTCGTCTGATCGACGCGCAGGGTGCGGCGAGCGGCATGGGCGCCGGTCTGGCCCAGCATCCCCCGGCGGGCCTGCTGCTGTCGTTCGGTGCGGCGGCCGTGCTCGGCGCCGCCGTGCTCGCGGCCCTTCCCGCGCATCGCGCGACACGCCGCCGGCCGGCGGACGCCTCGAACGCGGTGGCGTGAGCGGCGCGCGCGAACCGGCGCACCTGCGCACCGGCCCCGTCCTTGCCGGTCATCCCGTCCGCGCGGTTCCGGGGCCGTGAGCACGGCGGCCGAACGGCCTCTGCCCGGCCCGCCTCCGGACAGGTGACCGCCATCGGCACACCCTTGTTGTCGTCAGGGCAGCATCCCCTCGTCGCCGGGACCGGCGGCGTCACCGCAGAGCGGCAATCACGTCCTCGGCCATGGGGGCGCTGGAGGCGGGGTTCTGAGCGGTGAAGAGGTTGCCGTCCCGTACCGTGTAGGACTTGTACGCCGGACCGCCGGGGTGGCTAGTGCCGTGAGCGGACCGAAAGCGCGCAGCGCCTGCTCGGCGTGCGCCACGTAGCGGGCGCAGTCCTCGCCCGCGACCTCGGGGTCCGCGCTGTGCCGGTCCAGCGGCCGCAGTACTCCGCCGGGGAGGCGAAGTCGACGGCGTGTCCGGCCTCGACGAAGGGCTGCGGTCGGCCCGGAGCAGGTCCTGTTCCCCTCCCCGTGGTAGCGCAGCGCACGGACGCTCGCTCCCGCCTCCTCGGGGACCTCGCCGATGCGCACTGGTCCTCCTCCGTCCGGGCGGCCCGCCGGACTTGCACCTGACACCGACGTCAGGTTCTAGCGTAGGAGGCGTCGGCGCTCGCCGGCCATGCATCCCATTGATCTCACGTACGGCCGGTCCAGGCCGCGTGGAAGGGCAGAACGTCATGCGCGCAGTCCGTTATCACCAGTACGGCGGTGTGGAGACCCTCGTGGTCGAGCAGGTGCCGGACCCGCACCCCGGACCCGGCGAGATCCGCATCCGCGTCGCGGCGGCCGGCGTCAACCCCGTCGACTGGAAGGTGCGCTCCGGCGCGGTGCGCGAGCTGCTCCCCGTGGACCTGCCCGCGATTCCCGGGCGTGACGCCGCCGGCGTGGTCGACGAGATCGGTGCGGGCGTCGAGGGGGTGGGCATCGGCGACCGTGTCTTCGGGCTGGGCGGCGTCACCGGGGCGACGGCGGAGCTGGCCGTCCTCTCGGCCTGGGCCCACGCACCCGCCACGTGGACCGACGAGGAGGCCGCCGGCGCCGGTCTGGCATCGGTGACCGCGATGGGCGGGCTGAAGCCGCTCGGTCCCCTGCGGGGGCGCACCCTGCTCGTCGAGGGCGCCGCCGGAGGCGTGGGCAGTGCCGCGGTCGAGATCGCGGTGGCTCGGGGCGCCACCGTGATCGGAACGGCAGGCGAGCGCAACCACGACTTCCTCACCTCCCTCGGAGCCGTTCCCACCACCTACGGCCCCGGCCTCGCGGAGCGCCTCGCCACTCTGGCTCCGGACGGTGTCGACATCGCCCTGGACACCGCGGCCTCCGGGTCCCTGGCCGACCTCATCAAGATCGTGGGCGACCCCGCTCGCGTGTCGACGGTCGCCGACTACACCAATGCGCAGCGCCTGGGTGTGCATCTGGCCGGCGCGGAGAACGACTCCACGCTCCTCGCCGAAGCGGGCGAACTCGGCCGGCAGGGCCGCTACACACCGCGCGTCGAGCGGACCTACCCGCTCGCACGGATCGCGGAAGCGCACGCGTACGCCGAGCGCGGACACACGCGGGGGAAGGTCGTGGTCAGCATCTGAGTTCGTCCCACTGTTCGGGGCCCCGCCGCGCGGGGCGCCGCATCCGTGAGCGGTCCCGGTGGAAGGCCACGGCCGACGGTCCCGCAACCGGCGAAGCGCCGTCCCCCGCACCCGCCGATGCTGGCTGGGCGCCCCGTGTACACAGGCAGGGCGCCCGGCCAGAAGTGGATACGTGACCATTGATTGCGTATACCCGCAGACAGCGACGCCCAAGATCGGCGCCCCGTCCGCACGGAGTCCCGCTCCGCACCTCCCCCACCGTGACAGCCGCCGTCCGGTGCCGCACAGTGACGCCTGTCGTACTACGGCGAGGAAGAAGGGAGCTGCGAGGATGAGCGGCGGCGTATCCGGAGCCGGCGTACTCGACCGGGTGGAGAAGGGCCCGCTGATCGAGTGACGGCTCACCGGAGGACGCCCTCGACGCGGCGTCGGCGGCGCGGAGTTCGTGGGCGGCGACCGCGCCGCGCGAGCGGGGGAAGTCCTGCGACGCGCCTACGATCTCCTCATCGCGCGCACCGAGGACATCGCGCTGCTCTCATCACGCTGGAAAGGGGCAAGTCGCTGGCCGAGTCGCGGGCGGAGGTCGCCTGCGGAGCCGAGTTCCTGCGCTGGTTCTCCGAGGAGGCCGTGCGCATCCACGGCGACTGGACGGTCGAGCCCGGCGGCTCGGGGAGGACCGTCCTGATGCGCCAGCCGGTGGGGCCGAGCCTGCTGATCACCCCGTGGAACGTCCCGCCGGCCATGCCCGCACAGCTTCGTACCTCCTCCTCCCGGCCGGCGCCCGCCACCCGGCGGTCGTCCAACCGCTTCCGACCACGCGAGGAGGCGGGCAGCGGCGGCCAGCCGGACTTCCGCTCCGCATCGGGCGGTTCGTGGCGACGGACCGCCCAGCCGTGATCCGTCCTCAAAGATCTTTCGAAGACACAACCTAGGCGCGCGGAGTGTGCAGTCGGTCGGCGGTGATGGTCAGCAGGACGCGTCGCTGCGTTCCGTCGGCGAAACCCGGGTAGGGGCGTCCCAGGTACTTGTGCGACAGCGCGTCGATGTGTTCATCGGCTCCCTGCGTGGTGGTGGAGGTGACACGCCCCCGGACTCCCCAGTACCGCGTGGGCGTGTCCGGGTCCGCGATGGCGACGGCGACGCGCGCATCGCGTTCGACGTTGCGCGTCTTCTGGTGCGTGGGGACCGTGTTGACGAGGATGTTCTCCCCGTCGGTGTCGACCCAGGTCTGGGTGATCTGGGGTGAGCCGTCCGGCATGAGGGTGGTCAGGAAGCACAGGGCGGGTGTGCGCAGGATGTCGACCAGTTCAGGGGGCAGGGACATGGTGGGCGTGCTCTCCGTTCGGTGATGCCGGGGGGACCGGGGCCTTTCGGGGGTGGGTGTCGGCTTCCTCTTCCTCGCGCGGGCGGGTCGGTTCGGCGTGGCGGAGTCCGGCGAGCGACACGGCCAGTGCACGTCGCCATCGGGCGGGGTCGTGCTGCCGGGAGGCGTCCATCACCGCCCCCACCATGAGGTGGACGGTCTCCAGGTCGCCGGGGACCACGTGGCTCGGCAACCGGCCCGCGCGGACCGCGCGCTCGATGAGTTGCGCGGCGAGTTCCGCGATCCTGGCGCACCCCTGGGCCAGCCGGTCGGTCCCCTGTCGGGCACCGCGCAGCAGTTCGCTCAGACCGCGATCGTCGGCTTCGAGTTCGAACTGCCGCTCCATGAACCAGGTGAGGCCGGTCCATGGATCGTCGGCCCGGAGTGCCTGGCGGGCCAGGGCCGCCACGGCCTCGACGTGCTCGGCGAACAGGGCGTCCACCAGGTCCTGCCGCTGGGGGAAGCGCCGGTAGAGAGTGCCCATGCCGCTTCCGGCCGCACGGGCGATCGCTTCGTAGGGCACTCCGAGTCCGTCACGGGCCATCAGCTCTCGCGCCGCCTCCAGCAGACGCTGCCGATTGCGCTCGGCGTCACGGCGCAGGGGACGTTCGGTCATGCGCCGAACGTAACAAAGTTGAGGCCGGCCTCTCAAGTTGAAAAACGCTTCCACTTTGTGGATAGGGTGCAGCACCGCACCACCGTCCCGACAAGGAGACCCGTAGTGCCTTCACAGCCCACGGCCATCGAGCCGTTCCCCGTCTCGGTCGATCAGCGGGACCTCGACCGGCTCGCCCGCCGGCTGGCCGACACCCGGTGGCCGGACCGGGAGACCGGTGCGGACCAGGGCCCCCGGCTCGACCGGATCCGCGCCCTGTGCGACCACTGGGCCCGCGACTACGACTGGCGGCGCTGCGAGGACGAGATCAACGGCATCGGGTCGTACCGCACCGTCCTGGACGGGATCGGTGTCCACTTCCTGCACGCCCGCTCGCCCGAGCCCTCGGCGCTGCCGCTGCTGCTGTGCCACGGCTGGCCCGGGTCCGTCCTCGAGTTCCGTCACCTGGTCGGTCCGCTGACCGACCCCGTCGCGCACGGCGGCCGGGCCGAGGACGCCTTCCACGTCGTGATCCCCTCGATGCCGGGCTTCGGCTTCTCCGACAAGCCGCACACCACCGGATGGGGGGTCTCCCGCGTCGCCGACGCCTGGATCGAGCTCATGGACCGCCTCGGCCACCGCACATGGGTCGCGCAGGGCGGCGACTGGGGATCCGCCGTCGTCGAGGCGATCAGCCGCAAGGCCCCCGAGGGCTTCCTCGGCATGCACGTCAACCTGCCCCTGGTCTTCCCCACCACCGAGGAGATCGAGGCGGCGACGCCCGAAGAACAGCGCATGCTGGCCAGGGCGCAGCGCTACGAGAGCGTCCTGTCCGGCTACGCGAAGGAACAGGCCACCCGGCCGCAGTCCATCGGCTACTCCCTCGCGGACTCCCCCGCCGGACTCGCCGCCTGGATCTACACCCTCTTCGAGGACGTCACCGACAGCGACGGTGACCCCGAGACGGTCGTCCCGCGCGACGAGATCCTGGACGACATCATGCTGTACTGGTTGCCGAACGCGGGTCCCTCCTCCGCGCGCCTCTACTGGGAGGCGCGGCACGAGCCGGGCGGCACCACCGAGCCGAATCCCACCCCGGCCGGGTTCAGCATTTTCCCCGGCGAGGCCGTCCAGGCCTCGCGGCGCTGGATCGAGCGCCGCTACCCCAACCTCCTGCACTACGGCCGACTCGACCGCGGAGGGCACTTCGCCGCCCTCGAACAGCCCGCCGCCCTGACCGAGGAGATCCGCACCACCTTCCGGACCGTACGTCCCGGTGGTCCCACGGCCTGAACGGGCAAGGAACGGTGCCGGACGCGCACCGCACCGCCTCTCCCCCACCGGTCCCGTCACCGTTCGTCCCAGACCCGGGTACGGACCCCAGGGGCGACCGCGTCGCGAGCGGCAGGGAAGGCGGCCGGCGCGCGGCGGACACCCTCCACGTCGACCGCGCCCTCGCCCATCCAGGTCGACCGCGCCCGGCCCTGGCGAGCGGACAGGGCCGTCGCTCAGGTTCACCGGCGGGCGGCGGCCTCGGCGGTGCGGCGGTCCGGGCAGCGGCACCGCCCGAAGCGGTTGGCCGTGGTGGTGCCGTGCCTGGGACCGGGGGTCACGGCCGGCTCTCGGAGCCAGGCCCAGGGCGCGGCCCCAGGCGGGCGTATGCCGGCCGGAACACAGAGGGATCCGCCCCTCACGGCAGGCGGGCAGGACACGGCCACGTGGCGCGGACGCTCCCCGTGCGCGTAGGCAGCGGGCTGGTCGGTACGGCTCGTGGGCTCCCGGCTTCAGGAGCGTTCCTCAGTGGCCCGTGCGATTCCCCGCCCACACCGCGGGAATCCGACCCGACCACGGGCTTGCCTGCTCCAGCTGGCCGGCGAGGCGGAAGAGGCGGCTCTCGAGGCCGTATCCGGCGGCGAACTGCATCCCGATCGGGAGCCCCGTTCCGGCGTCGGCCGTCACCGGCACGGACATGGCGGGCGTGCCCGCCGTGTTGAACGGCATGGTGAACGGGGAGCGGCCGAAGACGCGGTCGATCCAGCCGAGGCCGTCCAGCCTCTGCGCGCTCTCGGCATGGGCGCCCAGGGGCGAGGGAAGCTCCGGCACGGTCGGGGTGAGCAGTATGTCGTGGGTGTCGAAGTACCGCGCCAGACTACGGGCGACCCGGTTGCGGATCGTGAGGGCGGCGACGAACCGGGGACCGCTGACCCGCCGCCCGTAGTGGTAGCCGGACAGGGTCGCCGGTTCGAGGGTGGAGGAATCGACGGGCCGGTCGAAGGCGGTGGCCAGTTCGTCGACCGAGGCCGCGAGGTTCGCCGTAAACAGACGGGCGTTGGCCAGCACGAACTCCTCCCAGTGAGCCCCGAGGCCGACCTCGGCCTCCTCCACCTGGTGGCCGAGCGAGTCGAGCAGATCCGCGGTGCGGGAGAGGGCGTCGGCCACCGGCGCGGCGGTGCGGCGTCCGCCCCATGCCTGGGTGAGGACCCCGATGCGCAGCGAGCCCGGATGGCGGGCGACCTCCTCCGTGTACGGCCGGGACGGCTGCTGGGCGAAGTAGGGGTCGCCCGGTTCCGGACCGCGGATCCGGTCGAGCAGGGCCGCACTGTCGCGCACCGTACGGCTGACACTGCCGTGCACGGCCAGGCCGCTGAAGAGCTCGTCGAAGTCGGGGCCCATGGAGACCCGGCCGCGGGTGGGCTTCAACCCGAAGAGGCCGTTGTGGGCGGCGGGGACACGGAGCGAGCCGGCGGCGTCGGTGCCGTGTGCGACCGGAACCACTCCGGCAGCGACAGCCGCCGCCGAGCCCCCGCTGGATCCGCCCGCACTCCGCTCCGGGTTCCACGGGTTACGGGTCGCGCCGTACAGCACTGGTTCCGTCGTCATGCTGTAGGCCATCTCCGACGTCGCGGTACGTCCGAACGTCACCAGTCCGGCGCGGCGGAAGCGCCGCATCAGGGAGGAGTCGGCGCGTGCGACGTTGCCGGCCGCAAGGCGGCTGCCCATCTCCATGCGTCGCCCGGCCATGGCGACGCCGATGTCCTTGACCAGGAAAGGGACCCCGGCAAGCGGTGTGCTGCCGGGCTCGGGCTCGTCGTCGGCCGGCCAGGTCTCCACGATGGCGTTGATCTGCGGATTGACCGCCTGCGTGGCCTCGAGCGCGGCTGCTTGCAGTTCGGCGGGGGTCACCTCCCCTGCGGCCACCAGTTCCGCAAGTCCGACCGCGTCGTAGTTCACGTACTCGGCAACTCTCACTCTCATCTCCCATCGGACAAGACGATACCGCTGAGTCCCTAGTGATACCGAGCGGTATCGTGTGGAACGGAATGGTATCGTAAGGGCAGTGGGACCAGGGGCCCGCACCCGACCGGACGTCACGGAGCAGTCATGGCATCGACCGTCAGAAGGCCGAGCAGGGTGGCGAAACTGCCGCCCCGTGAGCGCATCCTCGACGCGGCGGAAGAGCTCTTCCAGAGAGAGGGAATCCGGCGGGTGGGCGTCCAGGCGATCGCCGAGAAGGCCGAGACCACCAAAATGGCGATCTACCGGCACTTCGAAACCAAGGACGAGCTGGTCGCGGAGTGGATGCGGATCGTCGCCGCCGACTACCAGGCGGCCTTCGACCGGGTCCGGACCGAGTACCCCGGCCGACCCAGGGAGCAGATCCTGGGCCTGGCCCGCTTCATCGCCGAGGGACTGCCGGCCGTCTCGCACCGGGGCTGCCCGTTCATCAACACACTCGCCGAACTGCCCGACCGCTCCCATCCCGCACGGCAGGTGATCGAGAAGCACAAGGCCCACCAGACCCGCAGACTGGTCGGCATGTGCACCGAGGCCGGACTGCCCGACCCCGAGCAGGCCGCGGCCGAGATCACCTTCGTACTCGAAGGCGCACAGGTCAGCACGCAGAATGGAAGCATCGATCAGGCGGGGGACCGCCTGATGAGAATCGTCGAGGGGATCGTGGACCGGCACCGTCCGCCCCTCGGCTCACCCCGGGCGACCGTCGACTGACAGCCTCGGATCCACAGCCCCGGTCTTCCGTCGACCGGGCGACGGGGGCGTCCCGGACGGCAATCGTCCGGACACGACGGCAACCACCTTGCGGTGGTCGGCGGCGGCGTGCGCCATGCCAAGGCGGCTGCCTCCCCGCCGAGCAGACGCACTCCCCGGCAACCGCCCAGCCGCCCTTCTCGCATGGCACGACCCGCGCCGGCTCCGGAGCCCGTCCTGCAGGCAGGGGCAGCGGACCCGCCCGGCCAGGTTGGGGTCTCCTGGTCGGCCGGCCCTGGAATGCGACGAAGCCCCGCGCCATTCCTTGAGGGAGAGCGCAGGGCTTCGGTGTTGATGCAGACTCAAGCGTGATCGTCGTTCCGGTGTCCGGAGCGCGGGTGGGGCATGGTGGCTCGCCGCGTTTTACGGTCATGCGTCACGAAGAGGCGCGTCGGGGCTGTCAGCGGGCGATCGAGACGGCAAAGGGCGTGAATCCGCTGGACCGGATCACATGCGGGACGAACAGGACCGCGGCTTCGGTGGCCCGTGCGGTCCCGATCCCGCCGAGGTCCGCGATCCAGTCCTGGTGCCAGCCGAGGTCCGCGAGAAGCCCGCGGACGACCTGCTTGGCCTCCGGGTCCTCGCCGGAGAGGAAGACGGTCGGCGGCTGGGTGAGCGCGGCGGGCGCGGTCATCACCGTGAAGAGCATGGTGTTGAGCGTCTTGACGACACGCGTGTCGGACAGCGCTTCCTGGAGCTGCTCGGCCAGGCTCGAGCCCGGGTAGAGCAGGTCGGCGGGCAGTCCGTCCGGTCCGTCGACGGTGGCATTGGAGACGTCTACGAGGATCTTGCCCCGCAGCTCCTCGCGCAGCGCGACGAGCCGCTCCAGCGAGCCGGCGCCCGGCGTGGCGTTGAGGACGATCCGCGCTGCCCGGGCAGCGGCGGCGGCAGAGCCCGGCGAGCGGTCCGCCACGGTCACCTCGTGCCCGGCCCGGGTGAGGGCTGTGGCCAGGCCGCCGCCGACGCGACCGTTCCCGAGTACGGCGATCTTGGTCATGTTGATCCGGTCCTTCCGGTACTTGTGCTTTGTGCGAGGTCAGCGGGAGAGCGTGGCGACGGCCTCGGCGTGCACGCCGGGGGCGGCGGCCAGGAAGCTCTCGCTCCCGGGGGTCCAGGGGCGGCCCTCGGCATCGGAGAGCCGTCCGCCGGCCTCGGCGACGAGCAGCGCCCCCGGAAGCAGGTCCGCGCGGGCCCCGGCGAACTGCCAGAAGGCATCGATCCGACCGGCGGCCACGTTCAGCAGGTGCAGGGTCGCGGGCACGGAGGCGCGCACCACCAGCGCGTCGAAGAGCATCGCGGTGATCGAGGAGCCGATGCGCCGCACGACCTTCTCGTCCTCGTCCGGCCTGGCCTGGCTCGTGGCCACCAGGCCGAGACCGAGGTCCGCGGTCCGGGACACGCGCAGCGGCCGGCCGTCGAGGTGGGCGCCGCCGCCCGCGAGCGCGGTGTAGGTCTCACCGGTCAACGGCAGGTGGACCGCGGTGAGCACCGGCTGGTTGTCACGCACGAGAGTGGCGGTGACCGCCCAATCCGGCAGGGCGTGCAGGTGATTGACGTTGCCTTCGGCCGGATCCACGATCCACCACTCGCCGGAAGGCAGGGCCCCGCCCGCGAGCTCGTCCTCCACCCAGCCCGCGTCCGGACGCAGGGCCGCAAGCCGGGGGCGCAGGATGTCGAGGGCCGCGTCGTCGTTGGCGGCGAGCGCCCGCATCAACTCCTCGCGGGTCTCGTAGCGGACGACGTCGCCGAAGCGCTCCCGCAGCGCCGAACCCGCCGCCTCCACCGCGAGCGCGGTCTGCGCGAGCAGTTCCGCGTCGGAAACGGGGTCGGCGGATGCGGTGACACCGACGTGCTGAACCGACTTGGACATGGCGGTACTCCCAACTGAGAAGGGGTGATGCGGTCGATCGGGCCACACCGTGTGCGGTTGCGCCCACGTCTCGAAGGTAGAGAGCACAATCATTAACCTCAAGTGCATGTAAAACACGTTTGCAATGACTCTCATGCAATTGAATCCGCACCTCCTCACCTCGCTCGACGCCCTCCTGGAGGACGGCAGCGTGGCCGCGGCGGCCGATCGCCTGCACATCACCGCCTCGCGACGAGCCGAGGCCCCGGCCGGATCCGGCGCACGACGGGGGTCGGATCCTCGTACGCACCGGGCGCACGACGCCCCCCAGTGGTCCCGTGCTCCGCGCCGCCGTGCGCAAGCAGGCGCCTGGCGTGCGGTTGCGCTTCATCGCGGAACCAGGCACCGGCGCCCCTGAGGTGCGTCCGCGGCGAGGCCGTCCTCGCCGCGGGCGCGAACCGCCCGCCCGCGCCCGAGATCCGCGCCGAGCAGGCGGCCGGGGCCCACTACGTCATCGTCGTGGGGTAAGGGCGCCCGCTCACCCGCGTCAAGGCCCTCACCGCCGTGCGGCTACACGGTCCGGCGCGTACCGCGCTGGTCGGCTCCGAGGGCTCTCGCGGCAACGGATCGCCGGCGCGCTCGAGGAAGCAATGCGACGGGTCGCCGCATCATGGACACACAGGATGCGGACGAATGGCGCGGGAGCCTCGAAAAGGCGCGGTTCACGCATGTGCAGCACCGGCGATTCGAGTGGTAGCAGCCCCGCTTCGAACAATCCGCGAGCCCGGATGCGACTGAGCGCTTCAGGTGTGCGACTGAGCGCTTCAGGTGGCGGCCGACACCTCGACCGGACGGGCTTCGAACTCACCGAGTCCGACGTGGCGCTGGGGCATGCGGGTCGCGCCTGTACCTTGGTCACGTTGAAATGCCGACCTCTGGAAAACCAAGCGGTCGCGCCGGGAACAGCCGGTCCGGTCGGCACGGTTGCATCCATCGGGGAACCGGCGCCGCTCGGGCGGGAGACACGGGGGCCACCAGGTCGCCCGCCCCACCACGATCCGGGCCCCAGGATCGCGGTATGCCCACCGCGCACTTGGACCAGGCTTTTTTTACAGGAGGACTGCTTCATGACTGACCGGCCCTTGACGCTGATGGCAGTACACGCCCACCCCGACGACGAGGCCACCAGCACCGGGGGGATCCTCGCGCGGTACGCGGCGGAAGGCATCCGCACGGTTCTGGTGACGTGTACCGACGGCAGTTGCGGTGACGGACCGGGAGGCGTCAAGCCGGGCGATCCCGGGCACGATCCGGCGGCGGTCGCCGCGATGCGCCGGCAAGAACTCGAGGCGAGCTGTGAGGTCCTGAAGATCAGCGATCTGGAGATGCTGGGTTATGCCGACTCCGGGATGATGGGCTGGCCGAGCAACGACGCCCCCGGATCCTTCTGGCAGACCCCCGTGGAGGAAGGCGCGGCCCGGCTCGCGGACCTCATGCGGCACTACCGGCCCGATGTGGTCGTCACCTACGACGAGAACGGCTTCTACGGCCATCCCGACCACATCCAGGCCCACCGCATCACGATGGCGGCGCTGGAGACGACCGGGCTGACGCCGAAGGTGTACTGGACCACGATGCCCCGCTCGGGGATGCAGCGGTTCGGCGAGATCATGCGCGAGTTCCAGGAGGACGTGCCGGAGCCGGACCCGGCCGAGGCCGCCGCGATGGCCGAGATCGGCCTGCCCGACGACGAGATCACCACGTGGGTGGACACCACCGCGTTCAGCGCCCAGAAGTTCGACGCGCTGGCCGCGCACGCCAGTCAGGGCGAGAACATCTTCTTCCTCAAGATGGGCAAGGAGAGGTTCGGCGAGCTGATGGGGATGGAGACCTTCGTACGCGTCCAGGACACCACCGGCGCGGCCACACCCGAGAACGACCTCTTCGCCGGACTGCGCTGACCCGCCCGCCCGCCCGCCCGCCCGGCCTGCCGGCCGGGAGAGCACATCGATCGCGCGACGCGATCGAGCACGGCGCGCCCCGCAGGCCCGGCCACGCCAGGTCCGCTCCGAAAGCCCGTCTTCGGGCCCTCGTCGACAGGTGTCGGCGAGGGCCCGCACTTCCGGCCCGACACCGCGCCGGCCCCCACACCACCTGACCACCGCACAGGTCGAGGCTCCCGGCCGCGGTCACCGAGCGGAAGGCCACGGCTCACGCCCGCAAGAAGGCGAGGACCGCCAGCACCCGCCGGTGGCCGTCGGTGTCCACCGGCAGATCCAGCTTGTTGAAGATGTTGCCGATGTGCTTGTCCACAGCCGCCTCGCTGATGAACGGGTGCGCCGCCAGACTGGCGTTGGTGCGGCCCTCCGCGATCAGCGCGAGCACCTCGCGTTCCCGGGGACTCAGCCGCTGCAGGGGGTCCTGGCGCAGCCGGAGAAGTCGGTGGATCACTTCCGGGTCCACCACCGTTCCGCCGGCGGCGACCCGCTCGATCGCGGTCGTGAAGTCGGCCACCGCGCTCACCCGCTCCTTGAGCAGGTAGCCCACTCCGGCTCCGCCGTCCGAGTCGAGGAGGCGCAGCGCGTAGGAGCGTTCCACGTACTGGCTGAGGACGAGCATGCAGTTCCCCCTCGCGACGGTCACGCAAGTGCGCTCACCGCGCACGCGCGTCCGCTGAATCTCCCGGATCTTACCCGTCGGCGAGAAGACATCGTCGGTGGCACGCTGCCTGTGGGAACGACCGCGCACGTACGGGCGTATCGCGCACGATCGCATACGGTGCGGTCCCGCGGTCGGGGCCCTCCGCCCCGATTCAGCCCATGCCCCACCCCTCAGGGCCGTCCCCTCGGGCGACGAGCTTGATCAACGACGTTCCCAGGCAGTGGACGGCTCATCCCGCTGTCCGGCCTCGGCAACCGCGCGCGGAAGTGCCATCCCGTCCTGGGGTGTCTCTTGTCTGCGCACAGCACAGACCGGAGAAGCGAAACGGAACGGCACACCGAGGTGGCCGAGCACCTGTGAATCCACAGGCGGCGGGGGATTCTTCCGGCCACCGTGAGCCGTCTCGCGGCCACCTGCGCCGACACGGACAGCTCCCTCCAGGCACCGGACGAGGTCCCCACGGACACCCGCTCGACCGCGCTCGCACCGCTCCACGGTCGGCGACGCGGCTTCTCGCGCAGTACGGGATGGGAGCGGACGTCAGGGTGCAGGCAGCCTGCGACCAGCACGGCGCAGCGGTGGCCCCAGGACGTCGTCGATGTCGTTCGCCACCGCGTTCAGCAGCTCCCGGCCGAACAGACACACCGTGGACTCCCAGGGGTGCCCGAAGCTGCCGAGCCGGAAGTCCGCCGAGAGGTAGATGTAGTAATCGCCGTCAGGGTAGGTGCTCAGCGGCCATGGTCGCTGTCCCTGCCCGCCGACCCGGTGCGGAGCGAAGGAGTAGGAGATGTGCTGCCAGTCGAGCGCGAACAGCCTGGCCTCCGGCTCGACGCACGCAGTCAGCCCTTGCTCCACAAGCGCGACGAAACGGTCCAGACGCGTGTAGTGCGGGTCTTCGTCCAGTGACGCCAGACTCCACGTGACGGAATCGGAGGGCTCCTTGATGGCAGGCCACTCGGCCGGGTTCACGCTCGGTCGGAATGCGAACTCCGCGTAGAAGCGGTCCCAGACGTTTCGGTACTCGGCTTCTGTCAACTCGCTTACACCCTCGTACTCCACCCGCACACATTACCGACCCGCCCCTGAGCACCCGCCTCACCAAAGCGCGGGCCGAACCGTCCGGAGGACTCCAGCGCAGAGTGGCGACCTTGGATCCCCTGGACTGCCACGGGAGATCGAAGAGTGCAGGCCGGGTGCGACGTCCGCGCCGTCCGGGCCCGGCGGGGCCTCGGTCAGTGCCGTTGGGGTGCCCGGCCCAGGAGGCAGGCGGTATTGGTGGTGCGTCGCTCGCGTACCGCTGCAGCCCGTGCGTGGGGCGCGTGGAGCGACGCCACCGCAAGTGATGGCACGCCACACTTGATCGCTCCCTTTCGGTCGCATCAGAGCGCGTGCGCCCCTTCAGCAGCGCATGCACATGTTTTACTGCGAGGCGGCCGCGCTCTCCTCGCGGACCCCTATTCGGTTGCGATGCGCCCGAGCAGCACGCGGTGACGGCGACCGCCGGTAACCCCAACTGCCTCAGTCACATCACTCGTTCACAGCCCCGCCGGCAGATGACCGCCGGAGGCCGGCTCGACGGTGAGGGCACCGCCGTCGGCACCGGGTTCGACCAGGCCGAAGACGCCGGCGAGCGCGGCAGGCGGCCGGGCTCGCCGTGCTGCATCCGCAGCACGCTCGGAGTGTGGAAATCACCGAAGTCGTAGTCGGTTCGGTCGGACCATGAGACGCCCCGTGGTACCGCTGGTACCACGGGGGCCATGTCAGAGCCCGAAGCAATGAATCTGCGCTTCCCCGACCCCGCGAAGCGGGCGGCCGTCGCGGCGGCCGCCAAGCAGGCGGGGCGCGCCAGACGCAGGTTCTGCTCTCACGTCCGGCTCGGCCACATAAGGTGGGCCGCCCGGAACCCCGGGCGCGTCAGGCTGCGCGGACGAGAAGGTTCTTGGCGGATTCACGGAAGTGGGCGACGAGCGGGTTGGCGTCCGCGGAGCGGGTGGCGACGACCACCTGGCAGGGCTCGATCCCCTCGACGGGGACGGTGGCGAGGTCGTCGCGGAGTGTGCAGCGCCGGTCGTCGGCCGGCACGAGGGCGACGGCCCGTTTGTCGGCGACGGCTTCGAGCTTGTCCTCGAAGGTGTCCACGAGCAGGGGGCCGAGCGGTGCGCGGCTGCCGTCCGGGCGGGGGTCGAACCGCCAGAAACCGGTCCACAGCGCGGCCATGCCCGCGCAGGCCACCAGGGGTTCGTCGGCGAAGTCGTCCAGGGTGACCGACTCCCGGCCGGCGAGGTGGTGGGAGGCGGGCACGAGGAGTGCCCGGGGCTCGTCGTAGAGGACGGTCACGTCGAGGCCGTCGCCCGGAACCGGGAGCGGGGTGCGCACGACGAGTGCGTCGACCCGGCCCTCGGGCAGGGCGCGGGCCTCGTCCCAGTCCAGGTGGCGGGTGCGGACGTGGGCCTCGGGATGGCGGCGGCGCAGGTCCCGTACCGCGGGGGTGACGAGGAGGTCCTCGACGTAGCCGATGGTGATCGTGCGGGGCGGCGCGGCGGCGCGTGCGGTGAGCACCGCCTGGTGGGCCGTGTGCAGGAGCGTCTGGGCCCGCGGGAGGAAGGCCGCGCCGGCCGCGGTGAGGCGGCTGCCCTGGGTGGTGCGCTCCAGCAGGCGTACGCCGAGGGCGTCCTCCAGCCGCTGGATCTGCCGGCTCAGGGAGGGCTGGGCGACGTGCAGCGCGGCGGCCGCCCGGGCGAAGTTCAGATGCTCGGCCACGACCGTGAAGTACCGGACCAGTCGCAGATCCAGGTCCGGGCCGGGACCGGGCGGGGTGGAGGACGGGACTTCGGTGGTCATACCGGCAGCCTACTCGTGATGCAGTTTCTGCATGACGGGGTGCGAAACGGGTCTTGGACGCCCGGCCGGGGGCGGTTGTTGACTCGATGATGTCGGGCCGGGAGCGACCGGCCGGACCGAATCCCACAGCCGTTTCTCGCAGATGGAGTGTGTCCGCCATGGGCAAGTACGAGGGCAGGAACGTAGTGATCACCGGTGGCAGCAGCGGTTTCGGCCTGGCCACCGCGCAGCTGCTCGTGGACGAAGGGGCACGCGTGCTGATCACCGGACGCAACCGGACCGCCCTGGACGCAGCCCGCGACCGGCTCGGCGGCAACGCGGTCGCGGTCCGCAGCGACGCCGCCTCGCTGCCCGACATCGAGGCGCTGGCCGACCGGGTGAAGACCAGGTTCGGCACGGTCGACGCCCTGTTCGCCAACGCGGGTGTCAACGGCTTCGCGCCGTTCGAGGAGACCAGCGAAGAGCTCTTCGACCAGCTGATGGCCGTCAACGCCAAGGGCCCCTACTTCACGGTGCAGAAGCTCGCTCCGCTACTGGCCGAGGACGGCGGCGTGGTGCTCACCACGTCGGTCGTCAACGTACTGGGGCTTCCGATGCTCAGCGCGTACGCGGCGGGCAAGGCGGCGCTGCGCTCGATGACCCGCAGCCTGGCCCGGGAGCTGCTCCCGCGGGGCATCCGCGTCAACGCGGTCAGCCCCGACCCGATCGACTCCGGCATCCTGGAGAAGTCGATGCCGAGGCAGGCCGCCGAGCAGACCAAGGCGCAGATGGCCGCCGACAACCCCATGCTGCGCCTGGACACCCCCGCCGAAGTCGCCAGGGCGGTGGTGTTCCTCGCCTTCGAGGCAACCTTCACCACCGGCGCCGAACTCGCCGTGGACGGCGGCGGCTCCCAGCTCTGACGCGCGGCGCCGCAAGGAGCCGAGCCCGTACCGGTCTGCGCGGAGGACGTGCGCGACGGCAGCGGTCCGAGCGCCGCGGCCGCCGCAACCGGCGTGCCCAGGACAGCACAGGCCGAAGCGGCCTTCACCCTGTACATCGCGGCCGCCCTCTTCGACCTCGACGGCACACTGATCGACTCCGAACCCCGCAGCCAGGAGATGTGACGGCGGCTGTTCTCCGCCTACGAGGCCCCCGCGCCCGCAGACCTCATCGCCTCCTCCACCGGGCGACGCGGCGTCGACGTCCTGCACGAGCAGCTCGACCGCTTTCCGGCGGGGCAGACGGTTCCGCGTCTGCGGGGGGGGGGAACTGCTCGCCGTCGAAGCGGGCGATCCGGGCGCCGCGGTCGGAGCGGGCTTGACCCTGACGCTGGGTCAGCCCTCCATCCTTCCGGCAGGAGCTTCCTCGCACCCGCCCGGACAGCTCTCCGAAGGAGGCAGATGACCATGACGACCCGATCGACCGCCCATCCGGCGATACGCGTGCGGGGTCTGGAGAAGTCGTACGGGAAGCGCGAAGTGCTGCGCGGCGTGGACTTCGACGTGGCGCGGGGCAGCATCTTCGCCCTGCTGGGCTCCAACGGGGCGGGCAAGACCACGATCGTGAGGATCCTCGCCACGCTCCTGAAGGCCAATGCGGGGACGGCGGGCGTTCACGGCTTCGACGTCGCCGCGCAACCGGCGAACGTGCGGGAGTCCCTCAGTCTCACCGGGCAGTTCGCGGCCGTCGACGAGATCCTCAGCGGCCGGGAGAACCTCGTGCTCGTCGCCAGGCTGCGCCACCTCAAGGACCCGGGCGCCGTCGCGGACGACCTGCTGGGGCGTTTCTCACTGACCGAGGCCGGCAGCCGGAAGGTGTCCACGTATTCGGGTGGGATGCGCCGCCGGCTGGACATCGCGATGAGCCTCGTCGGCGATCCACCGGTGATCTTCCTGGACGAGCCGACGACCGGTCTCGACCCCGAGGCGCGCATCGAGGTGTGGCGAGCCGTCAAGGAACTCGCCGGCTCCGGCACGACCGTGTTGCTCACCACGCAGTACCTGGACGAGGCCGAGCAACTCGCCGACCGGATCGCCATCCTCCACCAGGGCCGGATCATCGCGAACGGCACGCTCGCCGAACTCAAGCGGCTCTTCCCGCCCGCCACGGTCGAGTACGTCGAGAAGCAGCCGACCCTGGAGGAGATCTTCCTCGCGATCATCGGCGGCGACAACAGCGACGCCGCCGACACGGAACACCTGGGGGGACAAGGATGACCACGTACTTCTTCGCCGACACCGCCGTGCTCACGGGGCGGACCCTGCGCCATGTCACGCGCAGCGTGGACACCGTCATCACGACCGTCATCACGCCCGTCGCCATGATGCTGATGTTCGTCTACGTGTTCGGCGGCGCGATCGACACCGGGTCGGTTCCGTACGTGAACTACATGCTGCCCGGCATCCTGCTCATCACCGTCGCGTCGGGCATCTCCTACACCGCCTACCGGCTGTTCACCGACATGAAGGGCGGCATCTTCGAGCGCTTCCGGTCCATGCCGATCGCACGCTCAGGTGTGCTGTGGGCGCACGTCCTCACCTCGCTGGTCGCCAACCTGATCTCGCTCGTGATCGTCGTGGGCGTCGCGCTGCTCATGGGCTTCCGCACCGGGGCAGGACTGCCGGCATGGCTCGCGGTCGCCGGCATCCTGTTCCTGTTCACCCTGGCTTTGACCTGGCTCGCCGTGATCCCCGGGCTTTCCGCGACCTCGGTCGAGGGCGCGGGCGCCTTCGCCTACCCGCTCGTCTTCCTGCCGTTCGTCAGCTCGGCGTTCGTGCCGACGCAGACCATGCCCGGCCCGGTGCGCGCCTTCGCCGAGCACCAGCCGGTGACGTCCATCGTCAACACGATCCGCGACCTGTTCGCCCAGCGGCCGGTCGGCGACGACATCTGGACCGCCCTCGCCTGGTGCGCGGGCACCCTCGTCGCGGCGTACGTGCTTGCGATGGCCACCTATCGCCGGAAGGTCGCCTGAGGCAGTCTGAGACCCATGCTCACCATCAGCCGGCTCGCGGCGTACGCAGGGGTGACGGTACGGGCGGTACGCCACTACCACCAGATCGGGCTGCTGCCGGAGCCCGAGCGCGACCGGTCCGGATACCGGATCTACGACGCTGCCGCGGTCGTGCGGCTGATCCGGATCCGCAGCCTTGCGGACGCCGGTGTGCCGCTGGCCCGGGTGCAGGAACTCCTCGGCGCCGGCCCGGAGGAGTTCGCCGGCGGCGTCCAGGAGATCGACAAGGACCTGCGCGCCGAGATCCGGCGGCTGCAGGACA
This sequence comes from Streptomyces minutiscleroticus, assembly GCF_014650875.1. Taxonomy (GTDB): domain Bacteria; phylum Actinomycetota; class Actinomycetes; order Streptomycetales; family Streptomycetaceae; genus Streptomyces; species Streptomyces minutiscleroticus. The sequence goes on along the minus strand of NZ_BMVU01000041.1, from coordinate 28,709 downwards.
CCCGCAGACGACTCGCCCGGCTCGCCGCCGGTGAGCACCTGGCACTCCCGCAGAGCGTCGTGGACTACCTCGACCGGCTACGCGGTCTCGGCGTCGAGGAACGCTACATCGAGATGGAGCGGGACGCCTGGATCATGATCGCCGCCCAGGTGCCGCACCGGATCGACGCCGTGATCGCCAAGAAGCACGAGGAGCTGGACGACCCCGACATGGTGAAGCTCTACGGCATTCTCGACGAGGCACTCGACTGGCCGGTGGACGATCTGCGGATGGTCGAGATCGCCGACCTCCTGGAGCGCCTGATGATCCGCGCTGTGGAGGCCGGCGAGGTGGGCGGTGACGACGGCATCGACGACCAGTTCGTCGACCTGCTGGACTCGACCATGGTCGAGTCCTCACCGGGCGCCGCGCGGCTGCTGGCGATCCTGGAGGAGCGGGGCTGGAAGGGCTGGACCCGCATCGAACGAGTGCCCGCCGACAGGCTCGACACTGAGCTGCCGCCATCGTAAAGGCAGGTCAGGAGCCCGATGCGACGTTGTCCGGGTGCGCGGCGGTGCGGGTGCGGAGCGCTCGTTCCACGGCTGTCGTATTCCTGAAATCGATCAGCGAACCCTGCCGGCCCTCTTCTCCGCGGTCTTGAGCAGCGGGAATTGGCTGGTCGGGTCTCGGGCCCGTACGGGATGCTGCATCGTGATCGAGCGAGAAGCCGCGGTTCAGGCTGTTGCGGAACAGTTGGAGCGCGACTATCAGGAGTGGCGGGCCACGGATGCGGGTGCGATGCGTACGGCCGTGGTTCATGTGAAGGAGCACGAGCTGGTCTGGATCGTCTCCTGGCAGTCCGAGGAGTTCGTACGCACGCGCAACCCGCGGTTCGCGCTGGTCGGCAATGGACCGTATCTGGTCGACCGCGTCGACGGAGGACTGCACCGGATCGGTGTCGTTTCCGCGGCAACGGGGCAGTGGGAGGCGGATTACCGAGCCCGCATCCGGGGTCTGCCGGTACGCACCGCAGTGGACGATCTGCATGACGTGATACGCGGAGTCGCCGCAACGCACGGACGCAAGCCCGCTGCGCGGACCCTGCGCCGGAGACTGCCGGCGTTGTCGCCTGCGGAGGCCCTCGAGTACGTGAGCGCTTTGACGGAAGGTGACGCTCCAGCGCGGCTCGCGGCTGTGGCCATCAGGGAACTCGTAGAGCCTCTCGACCGGGTGCTCGCTGTAGAAACCATTCGACCCGGTGCGGGTAGCGGGAGCCGGCGGGACCATGGCGGCGACCGTGGCCATCAGCACGGGCGTCATGACCGCGGCGCCGCGCGCCTGGACGACACGGGCGGTGACCAGTAGGGCGAAGGGGTGCGTCGGCGCGGCCGTCAGGACGCCGACGCTGAACAGGACCATGGCGATGGCGAAGAGCCGCCGGGCGCCCACGCGGCGCAGCAGGAACCGCCGGTGGGGATGGCGGTCGCCATGGTCGGCATGCAGGCGTTGGCGGCCCACTGGGCGGTGCTGGCGCTGACGTCCAGGTCGCGCATGATCGACGGAACGGCGACGCCGAGGATCGGCTCGCCGAGCACGACGAGGAACGCGCCGCCGACCAGCGGCAGCAGCACCCTCCTCGTCTCCGCCGACGTGGGAGTCGGCCGACGGGGCGGGACGCGTCCTGAGGGGCCTCTCGGTGGATCGGTCGCCCGGTGGCGCGGGTGGACGCACGGGCGGAGCCGCGCGCCCGGCCGCGAACGGGCCGGGCGCGCGGTGGGAACGGTGTGCGGTGCTACTGGGCGAGCGTCTCGGCCATCCACTTCGCCGAGCGGGCGATGATCTCGCCGAAGTGGTTCGAGAGGATCTCGTAGTGCTGGCCGGGGTACTCGATGAGCTCCTTCGGCTCGGGGATGCGCTCGAACATCTCCCGTGCCTCCTCGACCGGTGCCACGGTGTCCTGGCTGGCGAGGATCATCAGCGTGGGCCGGGTGATGCGCTCGGCGTAGGCGCGGACCTCCATCTCGAAGAGGTGGTCCAGGGTGGAGACGGTGATGGCGTTCTTGAAGCTCGGCAGGTTGTGGATCATGTTCTCGACGAACTCCAGCCCCTCCTCGTCGCTGAACATGACGGGGTCGCCGGGCGCGGGCTCGCCGTGGAGCCGGATGGTCCTGGCCGGCTCACCCTTGGCCTGCGCCTGACGGTCCACAGGGATGAGCGCCTCCAACTCCGCGAGGGTGTCGGCGGGCTGCAGCTTGCGGGCGCTCCAGCCGCTGACCGGCGGGATGATCGCCGAGACGGCCTTGACGCGGGTGTCGGTGGCGGCGACGAACAGGGAGTTGGCGCCGCCGATGCTGATCCCCCACAGGCCGATGCGGTCGCCGTCGATGTCGTCGCGCAGGGTCAGGTGGGTGATGACGTGCCGCAGGTCGCGGCACTGCTGCCAGGGGTCGAACAGCTGGCGGGGCTCGCCGCCGCTGTACCCGGTGCAGCGGTGGTCGTACGCCAGACAGGCAAGTCCCTGCTCGGCGAAGCCCTGGGCCTGGAACTTCATCGACTCGGCCGGTCCGCCGAGGCCGCCCTGCAGGATGACGACGGGCAGCGGCCCCTCGACGTCGTCGGGGCGGGTCAGCCGGCCGCGCAGGGTGATGCCGTCAACGGTGAACTCGATGTCCTCGACCACGGGCATGGGGCTTCTCCAAGAAGTAGGCGGGTGTGCGGGGGGATCAGCGGTTCGCGACGGGAACGTCGTTGGGCAGGAAGTCGGCCTGCTCGAAGGAGCGCGGGTCGGCCGAGGCGCGGAAGATCGGCCAGACCTCGGCGCGCATGTCCTGCTCGTAGGCGGCGATCTCCCGCAGCAGGTCGCCGCCGCCGTTGACCGCCCGGTCCAGGGCGCCGGCCAGGGACGCCGCGTCGCGCAGGGCGGTGTTGGCGCCGGAGCCGAAGGAGGGCGGCATCGCGTGGATGGCGTCGCCGAGGAAGGTGACGCGGCCGGTCTCCCAGGTGTCGGCGGGCTCCAGGCGGCGTACCGACATGGGCGCGAGGGTGGACGGGTCGGCGCGCTCGACCAGTTCGGCGACGGCGGGGTGCCAGCCGCGGACGGCCTCGCGCATGACGGAGTGCAGTTGCTCGGGGCCGGCGCTCCACAGGTCGGGGACGCCGGCGAGGCAGGGGCTGCCTTCGGTGAAGCCGCAGTGGACCATCATGTACGGCTCGACGTGGTCGATGTCCGCGTCCGGGGCGAGGTCCGCGACGGCCTCGGCGACGGGGCGGCGGGGCTGCCAGGCACCGAGGGAGAAGTTGACCCCGTCCGCCGAACTCGCCAGCACGAAGCCGTCGAACAGGGCCTCGGGCAGGGTCGCGACCAGGTCGTCGGTGAGCGGGACGCGGGCCGCGACGGAGCGCATGCCGGTGTCGACCGTGGGGATGTCGGGCAGCCGCTGACGGCGTACCGGGGAGTGGAGTCCGTCCGCGGCGACGAGCACGTCGCCGGTGGCGGAGGTGCCGTCGGCGAAGAGCAGGCGGACCTTGTCGCCGTCCTCCTCGTAGCCGGTGACGGTGCGGCCGAAGTGGACGACGTCCTCCAGGCCCGTGTACATGATCTGGCGCAGCGTGCGCCGGTCGACCGCGGTGTGCGGGCAGTCGGGGTCGTTCGGCGGCCCGAGGTGGGGGCGCGCGCCGATCTCCTCGCACTGACTGTCCAGCATGACGAACACCTCGCGGCGCGGTGCGATCCGCGAGGTCTGCATGTACAGCTCGTACAGGTTCTCCGGGAGGCACTCCTTCAGCGCGCCGCCGCCGGTGGCGTTCATGTGCAGCCGGTATCCGGTGCGCACGATGCCGGGGGCCGCCTCGTAGAGGGCGCAGCTGATTCCGGCCTTCTTCAATCCCTGCGCCAGACAGAGGCCCCCGATTCCTCCGCCGGCGATGAGAACGTGAAACGACGACATCGGCGTCCCTGCCCTTCTAGAACTTTCCACGCGTCGATGCGGCGGGCGCGGGGCCCTGCCGAGAACGCGGAGTCCGGTGCGGCTACGTCCCCGGGCTCGCGGTGCCCTAGTCTTGCCGGGCGTTGTTTCATCAGGGAAGCTGAATTCACTGATGTCCGTTATAGATGAAGCTGATGCCCTACGAAGGGGTGGGACGTGAGTCCGGACCTCAACCTGCTCGTCTCCATGGACGCCCTGCTGCAGGAACGCAGCGTGACACGCGCCGCCCAGCGCCTCGGACTCAGCCAGCCGAGCCTCAGCGCCGCCCTGGCCCGCCTGCGCCGCCACTTCGACGATGAACTCCTGACCCGCGTGGGCAACTCCTACGAGTTGACCGCCCTGGGCGAGCGCCTCGCCGAACAGACCTCACTCGCCCTGAGCTGGACGGACCGGGTCTTCCAGACCCGCGCCGACTTCGACCCCGAACAGTCGGAACACGAGTTCACCCTCGTCGTGTCCGACTGCCACCTGCCGGTCTTCGGCCGGGTCCTGGCCGATCTGGTCCAACGGGAGGCGCCCCACGTACGTCTGACGTTCCACCACAGCACCGCCCGGTTCGTGCACCGCGCCTCCGACCATCTGCGGGCCGTGGACGCGATCGTGCTGCCCCAGGGCGTCCTGGTGAACATGCCCATGCTGCAGCTCTACCGGGACCGCTGGGTCTGCGTGGTCTCCTCCGACACCGCCGACCGGCCGCTGGACCGGGAGCAGTTGTCGGACCGGCCTTGGGTGTTCGCCTACCAGCACCCCTTCTCTGCGCTCTCCACGATGCCGCGCCTGACCCAGGAAGGCATCCGCATACGGTCCTCCATCACCACGGAGGACTTCCTCTCCGTACCCCACCTCGTACGCGGCACCGACCGCATCGGACTGATGCCGGAGCGCGTCGCCCGCCTCCACCCCGCCGACCAGGGCGTCACCATCGCCGACCTCCCCTTCGAACTGGGCGACCTGCTGGAATCCCTGTGGTGGCATCCCGCGCACGAACGGGATCCCGCCCACATCTGGCTGCGTCACATGGCCACACGGGCGGGACGCATCGTGGAGCAGTCCTGAGCTTGTGACACTGTCCGGGATCCCGGAGACGCCGAGGCCGGGCGCCGAGGGTTCACCACGAGACGAGCCGGGGATCTCGTACCGGTCGAGGTGGTTCCGCAAGGCCGCGTCGGCCGTCGGGGCGGGGGTTCTCCTCCCACCGCCGGCCGTCCGCCGAGTCGCCCGACGGTGACGGCGGTCAGGACGTAACCGGACGTGAGCCTCGCCCTGGCCTCGGTGGCGGCAGCGTCGCATGCCGTGGCCGCGGGCGAACCCGTCGGCCGCGCCCTCCGCCGCGGAGCGCGCCGCTTCGGAGCGCACCGCGCGGCGGACCTCGCACTCGGGGTCTGCCGCTCGGTGCGGACGCGGACGTGAACGTCGGACACCGGACGCCGGAGGCGTCGAGTCGGCCTGCTCCCGCCGCCGGCGGTCGAGGCCGGCGGGTGCGTCCAGGGCGCGAAGCGGAGCGATGAGGCTCAGGACCGCGGCGCGACGTCCGGTACGCGCGTGAGGTGGTCGAGGTCTGCGACAGCCTTCGCCAGCAGGTTCACCATGGCGCGTTCGGCGCGGGCGGGGTCCTGGTCGCGGACGGCGTCGAGCACCGCGCGGTGGCTGGGGACGGGGTCGGCCCCCGGGGCCGCCGCACCGGGCCGCGCCTGCGCGGCGACATCCCGGAGGGAACGGTCCGGGCGTCGCGCAGGAGACTTGGGGCGCGTGTTCCACGCACAGCAGTCCACGGATCACTCCGGCTTCATCTCAACGGATGCCGGTGCGCATCCGCAGTCGCAGGACTCACCGGCCGCTCTCCCCGGGGCCACGGCACTTGTCAGAGGCGGGTGTTAGCACTGCAAGCACAATTGCGTGTGGTTGAGTTGCTGTGTGGCTGAGCTCGGGGTGGGTCTGGTTCAGGAGTGGGACAGGGTACTGGCGGGGCTGCATGCTCGGTTCGCGTCGCGTTTCGTGAGGCCGGCACCGATCACGTCAGTGGTGGCGGGTCGTCCGTGACGGTCTCGACGCCGACCGGCCGCCCATCGGCACCGGGCGCCGCGACACGTCGTGGGACTTCGGGCTCTCCCACCTCGTCGGCAACGCCCACCAGGACTGGCCCGTCGGCACGGCCCGCGGGGAGATCCTCCGGGTGGCCGACGCGGACGGGCCCGGACAGTCCCCGGGCACGGCGGCGGCTGACGATCATGCGGAGGGGCGGAGCTGTTCGCGCACCCATCCTGGCTCGGGGTTGGTGTGCGGCCGGCCCGCCACGACGACGGTCGGCACGGTCTCGTTGCCGTCGTTGGCCGCCCTCACCACCGCCGCTCCCTCCGGATCCCGCCAGATGTCGACCCAGTGCAGCCGGCGGGCGCTCGGTCCCAACCGGACGCGCAGCCGCAGGCAGTACGTACAGCCCGGCCGCCAGTAGACGATCGGATGGCCGTCGACCGCGCTGCGGCGCTGCGCCTCCAGCGCACCGATCGATCTCGGGAAGACCAGGGGCGAGGTCACGCCTGCGAGCAGCACGAACCCCAGCAGGAGTGCGGCGGCTTCCCCCGGGCTCCCGCTGAGGACCCGCCCGGCCGCAAAGACCGAGCCGCAGAGCACGAGCAGTACCGGCAAGATCCAAGTGCGCGTCATGACGCCACAGGCTATCGGCGAGTCGCACGCCTGCGTCATGCGCGGTCCTCTGCTCCGTGATGCGGCAGCCGTGCTGCACAGATCCTCCTGGTTCAGGAGCAAGCGGCGGCCCCGGCGGCGCGGCAGTCCGGACGGCGGCCGTAGCGACGGACCACGGCGCCGCCGCGGCCGAGGCCGGGATCACGTCCGGCGGTCAGGACCGGGTGACGCGTGGGGCTTCGCTGCTCAGGCGGTTCAGCGCCCGCATGGCTTCGCGCTCGATGCGTGCGAGGTCGCAGAGGACGGCACCTGTCCGCGCCGGCGACTGCGCGTCGCCGGTTTCACCGGCTTTCGCGATCAGTGCTGCGACTTCCGTCCACAGGGTGGCCGCCTCGGTGCATCGATCGTCCGCGTGGTGTGGACCGCTCCTTTGGCCGCCCGGCACGTCCTCGGCCGGATCCGGTCCTCGAACACCCATTGCGCCCGGTGGTGCGCCGAAGACCGGATCGACGGGTGCTGCGGGCTCGCCCACACCCACCGGGCCGGGCGCGCAGGCAAGCGGCAGAGCACCGTCGGCCATGCACGCTCGGCGGTCAGCTCGCGCAGGGCGAGGGAGACGTGGGCGTCGAGACGGTCCCGTACCGGCGTGATCGGTGCCTTGGCGAGTGGTGGACACCGTCGATCAGCGCGATGAAGTCCCGCTCGCCCGGGTTGCGGCGCTCGCCCTTGCCCGCGGGGTGGGTGCGCAGACGGTGACAAGCCCACCGGGCGCCGCTTGACCCTGCCGCTGGCGGCAGGGTTGAACGATGGCCGGCATGGACAGCAGCACCGCACCTCGGAGGAACACGATCGTCGTCGTCACCGGGGCCGGCACCGGGATCGGCCGGGCGACCGCCCGCGCCTTCGCCGCCGAGGGCGCCCACGTCCTCGCGGTCGGCCGACGGGCCGAACCGCTCGACGAGACCGCCGCCGGGCACAACCGGATCACCCCGCTGGCCGCCGACATCACCGCCGACGGCGGACCCGAGCTGATCATCCGGACCGCGCTGGAGACGCACGGCCGGCTGGACGTGTTGGTCAACAATGCCGGTATCGTGCGCAGCGGTGCCCTCGGCACGCTCGAGCCGGAGACGATCGTGCCGCAGATCGCCACCAACCTGATCGCCCCCATCCTGCTGGCGCAGGCCGCGCTGCCGTCCCTTGAGGCGTCCGGCGGAGTGATCGTCGATGTGAGTACGTCGGTGGGGCAGCGGGCCTGGCCCGGCAGCTCTGTCTACGCGGCGACCAAGACCGCGCTGGAGTCGCTGACCCGCAGCTGGGCGGTCGAGCTGGCACCTCGCGGGGTCCGGGTGGTGGCGGTCGCGCCCGGCGCGATCGACACCCCGACAGCGGCCGCACACGGTGACCACAGGCCCTCGCTCGTCGAGGAATACGCGACCGCCGATGACGCGAGGCCGCCTGTCTCGCACCCCGGCCCGGGACGGCAGGACCGGCCGGTCCTGCCGTCCCGGGTCAGGGGTCTACTTGTCGCCCTTGCCGGAGGGCGGGTGGTGGGCGGGGTGACCGCCGCCGTTGTAGCGGGGCAGGCGCAGGTGGTCCGGCGTGAGCGCGTTCATCGCCGTCACATCGCGCGGAACGATCTGGAAACTCTGCCAGTGCACCGGCATGGGCGCCTGGTCCTCGTCCCGCGCGATGTGGTGGTACCCCACCTGCACCCAGACGACGGGCCTCGTCAGTTTCTCGCCGCCGACGAACTGCCCGACGTGTTCGAGGGGGCTGAGTTCGGGAGACATCCTGTTGTCGCTGGCGTACCGTTCGCCCGCCTTGTACTCCGTGAAGTAGATGTCCTTCTCGGTGAAGGGCCGCCCGCCGTACCGATGGGGGTTGTGGTGGACGATCTCCCAGGAGCGCGGGTGCCCGTCGGTGTTCTCGTACTTGCTGACGATGCGCCACCAGCGCTGGGTGTCCGCGTCCGTGAGGCCGCCCGTCTCCTTGTCGACGGATGTCCGGGTGGTCTCGTGCAGGGGGGTCCTGGGCTCTTTCGCGGAGTGGCCGGTCTGCCGGGTGTCGTACTGCTCGACCCGGGAGGTCGGTGTGCCGTCGGGGTCGAAGACCAGCCGCCAGAAGACGTTGTGGTGGTGGCTGGTGGAGTAGGCCCTGGCGCCCTCGCCGAGCGGCCAGCCGGTGCCGTCCGCGGCGTTGAAGTCGTCCGGGGAGAGGTTCCCCGCGGCCCCCAGCCTCGGTGTGATCGTGCCGTCGTCGGAGAAGTTCCACTGGTTGATGTAGTGGTAGTGCCCGGCCTCGTTGACCGTGTACACGACCAGGTCCTGGCCCTGCTGGGCCTCGTTCCCCCGGTGGACGCTGCGGGGCAGGTCGGCGTTGTCGCCGTGGAAGGCGAAACCGCGCTCCTGGGTGGTGACGCACAGACCGCTGACGGTCTCTCCCCGCGTCGCGAGATTGCTCCGGATCTGCCTGAGGGCACCGCCGGGGCAGTCCTCGGGACGCAGCGGGTTGGCGTGGGCCCCCAGTTCGTCCTCGGTGAGGTCGGAGTACTCGGCCGTGCCGTTGTCGTAGGGGACGTGGATCTGCGCCAGAGAGGCGCGGTGCAGGATCCTGATCGGTTCCGCCTCCCCCCTGGGCTGGAAGGTGACGTCTTCCAGTACGAGCCCCTCCAGGCGCGTGTCGTGCCAGCACATCCGCCAGGTACCGCCGCCCCTGAGCGTGTGCTCGATGGCGTTGTCGGGGCTGCAGGCGCGGGCAGGGGCGTTCCGCGCGTCCGCGCCTGTCCGCGTGGCGTCCGCCGCCCCGGCAGCGGCGGGCAGTGCGGACGGCAGCAGCAGCGCCAGGGACGCGGCCGTGGTGAGGGGCCGGAACACTTTCTTCATGAGGAAAGCCCTCCGCTCTCGGCTCGAAGGCGGTGCACAGAGCGGTCACTGAGGTTGATCACGTAGTTGTCGGCGTTGATCCTCGGGCCGTCGGGCACACGGGTGGACACCTGGACGCAGCGCTCGGCGCCGCACGCGCGGAGCGGACCCCTCTGGATGCCCCGTGGCTCGTAGGTCCAGCCCGTGACCTGCAGTTGCTCGACACGGGTGAGTTCGCCGCCGGTGGCTCGGGCGAAGTCCTGCCGCAGGCCGTCACCGAGCGGGTCGCCGAGCAGCAGCGCCGCCGCCTCCCGCGCCTCCTCCCGGGTGGGGGGAGGCTGGACACCGCGTACCGTCCTGGAACTCTCGACCTTCTGCGTCAGGAGATCGACCGTCTTGTGGGTCAGGGTGTCGTCCCTGTAGTCGTAGAAGCGGACCACCACCTTGCGCTCCCAGACGCCGCCGACCGACGGTGGGCTCTCGGCCAGATCGGTGCCGAGGTACTGCGGCCTGCCCCGCTCCCTCTCGACGTTCTCGCTGGCCGTGCGCAGGTCCGTGTCCTCCGCGAGCGCCAGTTGCTGCGCCCGCTCGATCTCCGCGGTCGTCAGAGGATCACGCCACGGGCCGGGCCCGGTCCTGCCGTCCGCAGTGGGCACGGGAGACAGAGCCGTCGAGGTCGGCTCGCCGCCGGCCGGCGGCCGGCCGGCGGCGCCGGTGGCCGCCAGAGGAACGGTCCCGGTGATCATCACGGCGGTGGCGGCCGCGGTCAGCACCGTGCCGCCCGCCAGGCTCCACAGGGCCGCTCGACGCCTCGCCGCCGGCGGCACCACCCGTCGCTCCCCAGCCCCTGCACTGCGTGCGTCCCTCATGCCCTTCCCTCCCTGCCACGTCCTCGCAGCGGAACCCGCGCACGGCCAACGTAGGAGCCCGCACGCCACGGCGCGCCGCCCGAACCGGTCTCTCCTCAGGGAGAACCCCACGCCCGGAATGGCCCGCTCACCGTCTGACCACGGGGTTTCCCGTCGGACGGCACAGGCGCCCACGGCGCAGGGAGACGGCGGGCGGCTCTCGTGGCTACGGCCTTTCCGGGTACCGGAAGCGATTCAGGCCCGGCAGAACCGGCCGACTCGCGACGATGCTGAGGTGCCCGGGTCGCGGAGCGCGGCCGACGCCCCGTCCGGGCCGGTCATCCGTCCTTCCCGCAGCCGGTCACAGGCGGCGCGCAGCGCCTCGGGCGCCTCCCGCCGCAGGACGGTCGAAGCGTGGTCGCGGGCGTAGGTCCTGTCCGCGGCCTGGTGGACCGCCTGGGCGGCCGGAGCTTCGATGCGGCCCGGCGCCCCGCCCTCTGTACCGAAGAACAAGGGGAGCAGGTTCACGGGGGACCCGGCAGGGTTCCGGAGGACTCACGGGGTGTCGCACCGAAACGCTTGAGTCTCCAGCGGCTGGAGGGTCCAGGATCTCTCCCATGGACGAGGAACCCCGCGACCTGCTCACCATCGGCCGGCTCGCGCACCGCACCGGGATTCCGGTGCGTACCCTGCGCTTCTGGTCGGACGAGGGGGCGGTGCCGCCCGTGGCCCGCTCCGCGAGCGGCTACCGGCTGTACGACGCCGGGTCCGTGGCCCGCGTCGAACTGGTCCGCACCCTGCGGGAGCTGGGCCTCGGGCTCGACGACGTGTGCCGGGTGCTGAGCGGCCGGACCACGGTCGCCGAGGTCGCCGACGCGCATGTGGCCGCGCTCGACGCGCGGATCCGTTCGCTCAAGGTGAGCCGGGCCGTCCTGTCCACCGTGGCCGCACGTGGTTCGACCGCTGAGGAGACAGCACTGATGAACCGGTTGGCGCGGCTTTCCGCCGCCGAACGCGAGCAGATCATCGACGAGTTCAAGCAGGAGGTGTTCGGGGGTCTCGACGTCGAGCCGCGCCTGCGCGACCGCCTGAACGCCTTCAGCGTCGACTTGCCCGACGACCCCACGCCTGAGCAGGTCGACGCCTGGATCGAACTGGCCGAACTGGTGCGGGACCCCGGCTTCCGCGCGCGGTTGCGCACATGGATGGAGCTCAACACGCCCGCACCGGGGCAGGGCCGTCTCCCCGGGGCCTCCATCTGGTGGGCCAGGCAGGCCGTGCAGACCGTCGCGGAGGCCAGGGAACGCGGCCTCGCCCCCGAGGGACCGGCGGCGGCCGAGATGCTGTCCGAGCTGTTCGGCGACGCCGACCGGGCCGCCGTGCTGCGCAGCCTGGAGGCCGGGATCGAAGCGGGAGCGGAGCGCTACCGCAGGCTCGTCGCCCGCGTGCGCGGGCAGGACGCGGCGCCCGACGCGACCGAGGAGCTGGAGTGGCTCGCGCGGGCCCTCCGCGCCGCGGACCGGGCCTGACCGGCCGTATTGCGCCGGCGGAGCCGGCGGCCGCGCCGAACGGGCGACGGTGTCCCCTCGGCGACCGGGCCTACGCCATGGCGCGGCCGCGCCGGGATCCGACCCGCTGCTGCCGCGCGGCCGGCCACGGGGCCCGGCCGCCTCGGCGGCGGCTGCCGGTGACTCCGTTCACGGGCTGTGATGTCGCCTGTGCACGGGTGCGGGAAGTGCCCGGATTCCCGGACGGAGGGTGTTCCCGGGTCTCCGAAGTCATCGAGGTGCTTGCCGCCGGAGCATCGGAGCACTCCCGTCGGCGCGGTGTCCCTTGCGGGGATGGTGGCCGTCGTCAGGACAGCGGCAGTACGGCGCCGACGGCGGCCATGACCGCGGCGGTGCTGCCGTGAATGCCGTCGTACGCCGTGGCGGGTGCGCCGTCGACCTCGGTGACGAGTGCGTCGCGGAGGGCTGTCAGCACCGGCCGGCACGCTCCAGCCGCGCAGGGGACGGGGATGTCCTCACCGCGAGTCGACGAGCACGTCGTAGGTGGCGAGGATCTTCGGCTTGTCCGACGGAGTCAGGGTCGCCAGCACCTGGTTCTGGTACTCGTCGACGACGAGAGCGCGCGCCGTGTCGTCGTACACCGCCCTCGCACCGTCGGGGTGGAAGACGGTCTCCGACTCCGCCGTCATCCGGTACTCGGTGACGTAGGAGTTCTGGAAGAGGGTGAGGACCCCGCCGTCGGCCAGGCGCAGGGAGTACGCCTTCCACCAGCCCGCGGGCTCGCCGGTGCGGTACGTGGTGGTCGTTCCGTCGGCCTCGCGCTCACGGTGGAAGGTGAGGTAGTTCTTGGTGACGTCGGTGGTGGCCAGGTCCTTGCCGGCGCCCTTGCCGCCCGTCTCCAGGAAGTCGTTGAGGGCCGGGGCGAGTTCGTTCGGGGCGAGGGTTCCCACGCGTTCGGAACCGGCGACGGCCTCGACGTGCCCGTTCTTGTCGACGACCGCCTGCGGTATGTCCCCTTCGAAGTCCACCGCCGCCATCATCTTGTACTTGCCGTTCACCCGGTCGAAGACCATCAGTGTCTCCGTCGAGTCGTCCCCTTCGTACTTCGCCTCGACCGCGAACCACGACGCCCTCTTCGGATCGGGCAGATAGAAGTGACGGTCCACGTAGGAGAACTCCTCGCCGTACTCCTTCTTCTCCTCCTCGGACCAGGTCTCGTACTGCTCGTACTCGGCGCGGCTCTGCACGTTCAGCTGTCCCGCCTCGACCGACCCCAGGAGCTTCACGTCCCGCGTGGCGTTGGCCTTGTTGTTGGCCTTCTCGTAGTCGTCCAGGATGCGGCCGGCGGCCGCCTCCGTCAGAACCTCCTGCTTGCCGGAGCGAGCACCGGAGTCGCCTGCGACGGACCGACCGGACCCCTGGCGGTTGGTGTTGCCGGACCCGCACGCGGTCAGAGCGACAGCCGCGGCCGTGGCGAAGACAAGCAGGCTCACGCGGCGTGAGGCTCCAGAGCGGGAAGGGAGTCGGAGCATGGTGCGGTGTTCCTCCAATGGAACTGCAAGCACAGGCCTGCAAGAGTGTCAAGGCGGCATCCGTCCGGGGCATCACGGCCCACGTCCTGACGTCCAACGGCTACCAGACAAATGAATGACCGGACGACTGCAGGATGAGCGGATGCTCACTGACACAGGCCCTCGGCCCTGTCGCTCGAACGCCGGCCCGCTCCGCGGATGGCGGCACCCGAAGGTATATCCGCCTTCGATGGGGCAGTCAACTTGCGTGTTTTTACGCGGAGTTCACGAACCGTGTGATCGCGGCACGGACGGTCGTACGGGGAAGGCGGCAGCACGTCCGCCGTGCGACCCCAGGCCCGCGAGCGTCGTCGTGCCTCACTGTCCGGCGGCGCATCGGTCATCACCCCTGCGACGCCCACGGACGCTTCCTCATCGTCGCGGGTGCGGGCGGGAGAGAACGGGCAGCCGCATGTGGCCGCCCCCTCCGGGACGACGTCCCGGCCGGAGTTCGTCGCCGGCGGGTGGGCAGCTCGTGGACGCCCCGCACCTTCGCCGGGAAAAGGCGAGACCCCCCGAATGCCTCGCCCCACCTCATGCCCGAACCGTGTTACGGGCCCGGAGGACCAGAAAGCGGGGCCGGGTCCTCGACGGACCCGGCCCCGCTGATCCGGCGGAGCGTCAGCCCGCCCAGACCTCGACCTCGTCGGCCGGGACGGTGGTGGCCAGGCCCAGTTCCTTGCGGGCGGCGACCGACTTGTTCGGGTCGATGTCGGTGAACGCCGGGTCGTAGGCGAGGTAGAAGGCGTCGGCGTCGGCGGCGTTCGCGGCCTTCTTCCAGTTCCCGGCCGCCTTCGTCAGCGTCGCGCGGAGCTTGCCGACCTCGGCGCCCTTGATGCCGTTCAGGCCCTCGACGTGTGTGTCGAGGGCGGCCGCGACGGCCTTGGCCTGCGCCTTGTAGCCGGCCAGGTCGTCCTCGACGGTGTCCTTCTCGGGCTGGTTCGCCCACAGGGCCTCGTAGACCGCGTTCGACCCCTTGAGGTACGTGGTCTGCTCGGGCTCAAGGGACTTCGCGGTGTTCAGCGAGCCGCTGAACGTCCCCTTCTCCGCGGTGTAGGTGCAGCTCACCGCGCGGTCACCCGTCGCCCAGCTCTCCTTGGTCGGGGTGTAGTAGAAGAGGTCGACGCCCTTGGGCAGCGCCCAGGTGTCCGGGAAGTACTTCTGCGCCTCGACCGGGCAGCGGTTGTCCGCGATCGTCGTGACCCCGTCGTCACCGGGGAACTCCTTGCCCTCGTCGATCGAGAACTCGCCGACGACCTGGCCCTCGTGCGCCTCGTCGCAGGGCACGATCTCGACGGCGTACGCCGTCCCCTCGGCCTTGCCGTTCGGGTTGTAGCAGTCGCCGACGTCCAGCGAGAACACCGAGCGCTGGCGCGCCGCCTTCTTCGCGCCGTCCTTGGCGCTGTCGACGGCGTCGGAGACGTCCGAGCATCCCACCGCGCCGATCGCGAGCAGGGCGGCAACGGCGGATATGCCGCGAAGGGAACGGTAGGGGGCACGGAAGGCCATGACGTGTACATCCTCTTATTTGATCTTTATGAGAGTCGTGCGCATCGTATGCCATTTCTGTGGCCCGGCTGTACGAAGGCCCTCGCCTCATCGCGACATCTCTGACTCGCATCGGGCCGCAAGGGTTGTATCCGGGCTGCTCACGGACAGGAGCCGGAATGAACCCGTGACATTTCCGTGGCTCCGGGCGCTGCCGCGGCGTGCGAGGGCATCGGCCAAGGGCCGGGGGCGGAGACGGTCGAAGCGGGTCCGGTACCGACCCGTGGGCGCCGCGCTCTTGCAGATGGGCGAGGAGTGGTGACCAGGGCGGAGGACGGTGTCGCGGTACTCGCGTCGACCGTGCTCCCTTTGCGGCCTCGGCATGGGCAGGGGTGACTCGAAGTCCACCCCGCACGGCCGACCCCTGTGGGAGCCCTCCCGCCGACACGAGGGTGAGCGGCTGCGCCTCGCGACCGTCCCGGTCGCAGAAGAGATGGTGGGACGGTGGCGAGGTGCGCCTCAGGGGACAGCCGGACTCCCGACGGCCGTGCGGCCGACGGCCTCGCCGGACCACCCGACGTGACGGAGGGCATCGGCCGACTCGGAACACTGTCCAGGACAGGCGATGGAACATGTGGAGAACCGCGTGCCCGCCGACCCTTGGGGAGGGTGCGGGTCTCAGCCGTCCCGGTCCGGGGCCGTCGGGTTCGCCGATTCGGCGGCGCGGCGGTACTCGGCGTTGAGGCGCTGGGCTTCTTCGAGTTGGTCTTCGAGGATGATGATGCGGCAGGCGGCCTCTATGGGCGTGCCCTGGTCGACGAGTTCGCGGGCGCGGGCGGCGATGCGCAGCTGGTAGCGGGAGTAGCGGCGGTGGCCGCCCTTGGAACGCAACGGGGTGATGAGGCGGGCTTCGCCGAGGGCACGGAGGAAGCCGGGGGTGGTGCCGAGTATGTCGGCGGCCCGGCCCATGGTGTAGGCGGGGTAATCATCGTCATCAAGGCGGTCATAGGAATCGTCCGCTGTCATTTACACCTCTTCCGGAACGTGTGGAGGGGCCCTGGTGCCGTACGGCACCAGGGCCCCGAAGGAACTGCTAGACCATCCGCCGGCCTTGGTACTGCGCCGGCTCGTTGTGTCCGCGGGCCCGACCTGACTGCTGTCGGGGGCGCGGGGATCGCGGTTGCTTGACCGGAGACCACCTCACTTGCGATGTCCTGCGGTACCCGGGCCCACACCTTCTGCCCGGGCGATCCTGATGGCGCGAGCTCCTCCGTTCTTCCCTCGTGATCGATTACTTATCGAACGGTACTGCTGTCCTGCTCATGGCGGCCCCTGATCACTGCGGGCCACCCGGTCCGGCCGTCAGCTCCGTCGCCGTCCTGCAACCGCTCTGGCTTCGGAACTCCACCGCCGCACCGTACTGCGTACTGCATCTGCGGGTACTGCCGCCCGGCAGTTCGTCTCTGCCGGGCCCTGTTGTCTCCTTGCGGCTACGAGGGAAAGCATACCCATGCCGCCGTCGAATGTCTACTGCGGCCGACATAGATTTTCTCGCGTTCGACAGCGAGGTAGTCGATCTCGAACGATGCAGGGCGATCGCCGGGACGAACCCGGAAGGAGCCACGGGACGATCTCGAAGCCCTGGCGACGGCTTCGTCACCGCTGCGCCGATCGCCCGCTGGCTCCGTGACGGAGACACTGTGGCGGAGCCGGTGCAGGGTCCAGCCGTCCAGGTCCTCGATGTCCTCGGGCGAGGCGGCGGGTCGGCCGGCACCTCCGGCAGTGCCGGATCGTCGATCGCGGTGACCGGGAGGACGGGCGGCTCCGGGCGACGGCGTCATGCCGGGCGGATGAGGCGGCTTTCGTAGGCGAAGATCACGGCCTGGATCCGGTCGCGGAGTTCGAGCTTGTGCAGGATCCGCCCCAGATGGGACTTCACCGTCGCTTCCGCGAGGTGCAGAGTGGCCGCGATCTCGGTGTTGGACCGGCCGCGGCCCACCTGGACGAGCACCTCGCGCTCACGGGCGCTGAGCCTGCCCAGCCGTTCGTCGCGTTCGGTGCTGCTGCCGTCGGGGATGTGCGGGCGGAGGTGCTCCAGCAGGCGGCGGGTGATCCGCGGGGAGACCACGGCGTCGCCCGCGGCCACACCGCGTATCGCGGTGAGCAGCTCCTCGGGCCTGGTGTTCTTCAGCAGGAAGCCCGACGCTCCGGCCCTGAGTCCGGCGAAGGCGTATTCATCGAGGTCGAAGGTGGTGAGGATCAGCACTCTGCTCCGCGGGGAGACCCGGATGACCTGCCGGGTCGCCTCGATCCCGTCGGTCCCGGGCATCCGGACGTCCATGAGGACGACATCGGGGCGCAGCTCCCGGGCGAGGCGCACGGCCTGGACGCCGTCCGCGGCTTCGCCGACCGGTGCCATGTCGGGCTGGGCCTCCAGGACCGTGCCGAAGGCCATCCGGAGCAGCGCTTCGTCGTCGGCGATCAGGATGCGGACCGTCATGCGGACGCCGCTCCGCTGCTGCCGAGAAGGAGGCGGGTACGGACTCCCCAGCCGCCTCCCGGAAGCGGTCCGGCCTGCAACGTCCCCCCGTAGGCGGCCGCGCGCTCGCGCATGCCGGGGATGCCGTGGCCGGACGGTGTGACGCCGGAAGGTGGCGGGCAGGGGCCGTTGTCGGTGACGTCCACCGCGACGGCCTCGGCCGAGCACAGCACCCGGACCTTCGCGTGGGTGCCGGTGGGCGTGTGCTTGAGGGTGTTGGTCAAGGCTTCCTGTACCAGGCGGTAGACGGTCAGTTGCACGGTGGCGGGAAGGTGCGCATGGCCGCCCTGGACCTCGAGGCGGGTCGGCAGCCCGGCGGCGCACATCTGGTCGGCGAGGGTCTCCAGTTGTGCGACGCCGGGCGGCGGGTGGCGCTCGGCGTCCGGTTCGCCGGTCCGCAGGATGCCCAGCGAGCGCCGCATGTCGGTCAGGGCCTGCCGGCCCGTCTCGGAGATCTGGAGCATCGCGGTGGTGGCCTTGTCGGGCGACCGGTGCTGCGCGTGGACGGCGGCGTCGGTGAGCGCGACCATGACGGACAGGTTGTGGGCGACGATGTCGTGCATCTCCCGGGTGATACGTGTCCTCTCCTCGGCGGCGGCCAGCCGTGCCTGCTGGTCCTGTTGGTGCTCCAGGCGGGCGGCCCGTTCCTCCACGGCCGCGAGGTAGGCGCGCGTGGTCCGCACGTTCACACCCAGGACGGCGGCGGCGACGACCATCGCGGTCACCGCGACGAAGAGGGTCGGGAATGCGCCCTCCGCCGCCCAGCGCAGGCAGGCCAGCAGTGCCCCGCCCTCCACGACGGCACCGGCGACGAGCGTGCCGCGCCGGCCCGAGTTCGCGGCCACCGTGTGGAGAGCCACCAGCAAGGCGACGTCAGCCGGCAGTTGGAGGTCCATCAGCCACTGGACGAAGGCCGCGGCTGCCACGGCGCCGAACACCGTGAGCGGGGCCCGGCGCCGCCACACCAGGGGCAGCGCAAGAGCGGCGGTGAGGGCCACGGCCGCCGGCAGCTCCCGCGGGGCGCGCATGGTCATGATGTGGAGCAGGAGCAACGCCGGCAACAGCGAGTCCCACACCACGGGCGGCAGCCGAAGGCCCCGGCGCCGGGCGGCTCTCCCCGGTCGCGCCGCTCGCACGGGGGCCGGGTCGGCGTACCCCGTCAGCCGTACGGCCGTCCTCGTCCGCCGCACGCGGTCCCGGTGGCGCACCGGGTGGGCGCTGCCCGGCTCTGCGGCCGCCTCGGTCATCACACGTCCCTGTCGGTTCAGCGTCATGGCGGCCCCCGGCAGGGGCCGCCACCGCGTACAGCCGGAGCCTGGTCGGGTCCAAGGAGGACACACCCCGCGCTCCCCGGCGAACCGCGGCCCTGTCACGGTAGGCCGCGGGCTCGCGAAGCACATGAGTCCACCGTCTGACGGCACCGCGCCGAGGTACGACCGCAGGAGGAGTCCCGCTTCCTTCCACGGTCGCAAAACCGTCGTTCACCTGGCGTGCTCGGTTACGACTCCGGTCGCACGGGCGAGATGCCTGGATGCCACTCCGGTCGCACCGGCGACATGCCTCGGATGGCGACTCCGGTCGCATGCGAGGGCGACCCGGGATCGATGTGGCATCGTGTGCCCCGCCCTGAGGATGGCCGGGTGACCGAGATCATCGCGGGGCTGTACATGTCCCCTCTGGAGTTCCTCGCCTTGGCGGGTGCCGTCGCGCTGGTGGTGGCGCGCTGGCTTCCCTTCGCTGCCCGCCCACGCGTCACGATCGCGGCGGGAGCGGTTCTCGTGCTGTCCGCGATCGCGCTGAGTGCGGTGGGGATCCGCTGGCAGATGCTGCCGGTACTGGCAGGCGCTGCCGTCGCGTTGCCGTTCGCCCTCTCCCCCCTGCTGCGACGCCGTACCGGCCGGACGGTGCGGCGGGTCCGATGGTGGCCGGCGCTGCCGGGTTCGGTGGCCTGCGTCGGCCTGATCGCCACGGGTCCGGTGGCCGCCTGGGCCTTTCCCGTACCCGTGTTCCCCGAACCGTCGGGGCGCTTCGCGGTCGGCACCCGCGTGGTGCAGTGGACCGACCCGCACCGCCCCGAGACCGCCACCGCCGACCCGCACGACCGGCGCACGGTCGTGGTCCAGCTCTGGTATCCCGCGCGGAAGAGCCCCGCGAGCGCGCAGCGGGCCCGGTACCTCGGACGCACGGAGCACGAGGCGCGCACCGTCTCCGACGCCCTCGCCCGCCATGTCGGCCTGCCCGGCTTCCTGGTCGACGGCGTCCCGCGCGCCCACACCCATGCCGTCTTCGACGCTCCGGTGGCCGACGGGAGCGGACGGTTCCCCCTCGTGCTGTTCTCTCCCGGGCTGGGCGGAGTGCGCACCCAGAACACCGCCTGGGCGGAGGAACTGGCCAGCCACGGCTACGTGGTCGCCGCCCTCGACCACCCGTACGACTCCGCCGCCGTCGTCCTCGCCGACGGCCGGACGATTCGCACCAGGACCGCCTCCACGGGCGACCCGGACAAGGACGAGAAGTTGGGGGCCGGCTGGGCGACGGTTCGCGCCGCCGACCTCAGCTTCGTCCTCACGCAGCTGGGCCGTCTGGACCGAGGCGGGATCGCGGGCCCGCTGACCGGGCGTCTGGACACCGGCCGGGCCGCGGTGACCGGCCACTCCATAGGCGGCGGTTCCGCTCTGCAGGCAGCCCGCCAGGACCGCCGGTTCGACGCCGTCATCGATCTGGACGGCTATCCCTACGACCCCACCTCACGCTCCCTCCACCAGCCGGCGCTCGCGCTCACCCAGTCGATCACCCCGGACACCGACCCGCACTACATACCCCGCCTCACCGAGGTCCTCCAGCTCAACACCGCGACGAGCTACCGGCTCACCGTCCCCGGCGCCGCACACCTCACCTTCATGGACGGCCCCCTGTACCTGCCGCCCGTGCCCTCGGCGGTCGGCTCCCTGGGCCGCACCGAGAGCCCGCGCGTCGTCGCCGCGACCACGCTCGCCTTCCTGGACGCCACCCTGCGGCAGAAACCCGGTGACCCGGCCGCCGTTCTGTCGGCCTACGGCGACCTCAGCGTCTACCCGCCGGGCAACAGCCCCTGACCGGCCGTGCCGCGGACGGAGACGGCACACCGCCGACGGCACGGCCGTTCCCTCGCCGGCCGGAGTGCGGTCCACGGCGCCCCCGCCGCGGACGGTGGTTCACAGCGGCTCGCCCTCCAGACGTCGCCTGCGGCCAGGCAGCCTTCCTGGACCCCGGCCGCAGGGTCACCACTACCACGAGAGGTGTGCCAGGTCCTCGGGGTCGATCTCCCAGCTCTCTCCCAGCTCTCTTCCAGCCGGTACTGCCCCGCAGCTGCCAGGCTGTCCGTACCAGTACCAGCACCAGTACCCGTACCCATGCCCGTCGCGTGCGGGACGCTGCCCCGACCCTGTCCCTTTCTGGAGGACTCTCGTGCCCACACCGCGCCTGACCGACCTGCCGGGCACAGTGCTGCGCCTGATCGAGAGGCACAGCGGGACCGTGACCGGCGCCGAGGCCGTGAGCGCGGGTCGTAACAACGCCATCGCCGCCCTGGTCCGGACACCCGAGCGCGACCTGTTCGTCAAGGGTCTCCCCCTGGACCACCCGCGGGTATGGACGCAGAAGCGCGAGACCGCCGCACACCCGGCATGGGAGGACGCGCCGGGCGAGGGCCTGAACGCCCTCCCCCGGGCCCAGCGGCGGCTGTGGGACTCCAGCAGCCGCCGGCGACCGGGTGCGGCCCGTGCAGCGTGCCGCACGGGCCTGGGACAACCACCGCAACCCGCGTGATGCGACCCGGCGGTCCGTCACACCGGCGTACGCGACGGTGGCCCGCAAACCGAATCGTCGCGCTCATCGATTCGGTTCGTACCGTGATCTAGGAAGACGGGACCGGAGTCATCCTGACGTTCTGGATGCCGGTCCACATGCGCGAGGCGACCGGCGTCTGGTGTGGGTGCTGCTCCCGGTAGACGGCGAGGAAGCGGTACGGGTCCATGCCGATGGTGTGCAGTACGACCGCCTCGGGCGGAAGGCTGCTGTCAGCGAGGAACGAGGCGATCGTGACCGATCGGTGCAGCGTGGTCACCGGCTCGTGCGGCTGCAGTGTCCGCCCCGGCCGGCCGTCGCGCGTGTCGAGGGAGGGCAGCCACGTTCCGTCGTCCTGCTTGCGGTGGTCGGCGAAGCCGGCGACGGACGCCATCACCGTGTCGTAGTCCTCCCCGACGGTCGCGTACCCCAGCGGGTGATCGCCCTGGCCGGTGATGTAGCCGAGCCACTCGGCGCGCGCCACGATGAACAGGGTCTCGTGCACTCCGTCGGCGGGGGTCGGCGGCCGCTCCCCGTGCTGCTTGCCCTGCTTCTGCCTGCCCATGGCCCGCCCAACGACCCGTGGGCGGGCAGGTTGCGCCTGCGTCAATCTGCGGCGCCTCGGAACACGTTGCCTTGCCCGTCCCGGCGTTCGGAGTCCGCCGAGGGCATTGAGCGGGATCACCGCGGTGTCGACGGCGGAGAGTTGCCGGAGGGTGTCGGTTCTCTCAGCGGTCCGCCGGCATCGGCGCGGGACGCCGACCTGCCAGGAAGGGCCGCAGCAGGGCGAGCAGCGCGTCGGGGCGGTGCAGGGGGATGATGTGGCCGCAGTCCTCGATGACACGCCCGGTGAGGTCGTCGGCGATCGGGCGCAGCTGGTGCTCCAGCGCCTTGCCGACCGGATGGGCTCCGATGGCCATCGTCGGCACTGTCAGCCGCGCCCCGGCGACCGCCTCCTCGATCTGGGCGGCGCTTCGGGGCAGGGCCCGGTAGTAGGAGAAGGCGCAGCGCAGTGCCTCCCTCCCGGTGTACGCGTGGATGAACGCCTCCCGTATCGGCGCCGCCACGCCCTCGCCGAGCGTGCCCGCGGTGAGGAACCAGTCGATGTAGGCGGCTTCGTTGCCCTCCAGCACCCTTTCCGCGAGCCCTTCGGCGGCGTGGAAGCCGAACCACCACGGGGCGCCGCCGGCGAGGAACTCCTCGGCGCCGGGGAGGGTGCCGATCAGGGACTCCATGACGACGAGCCGCTCCACCAGGTCGGGGCGGCGCATCGCCAGCAGGAACGCCGGCGGGGTGCCCGCGTCGATCCCCACCACGGTGGCCGAGGACGTCCCCAGCGCCTCCAGCAGGGCGGCGGCGTCCCCGGCCAGGGCGCCCGCGTCGTACCCCGTGTCGGCCCGGGTGCTCGCGCCGAACCCGCGCAGGTCCGGCGCGATGACCCGGTAGTGGGCGGACAGGTCCGCCATGACCTCGCTCCACAGCCGCCAGGTGTGGGGGAAGCCGTGCAGGAGCAGGACAGCGGGTCCGGTACCGGCCGAGGCGACGTTGACGTCGATGCCGTTGATCCGGACGCGGTTGAGTTCGGGCACGGGAAACTCCGGACGTGGTGGTAACCATCGGTGACCAGAAAACGGTAAGGAACTATCCTGGGAGCCTCCAAGACGGCACTTTCCCCACAGGTGGTGAGCTTCAGGTGACCAGGTCCCAGCGCGGTGACCTCTTCGATCCGCTGTGCCCGACCCGGCAGCTGCTGGACCGGATCGGCACCAAGTGGACCTCCATGACGGTCAAGGTGCTCGCCGAGGCGGCCCCGGGCGAGGTCCGCTTCGGCGAGCTGCGGCGCCGTATACCGGGCATCTCGCAGAAGATGCTCTCCGCCACCCTGCAGAGTCTCGTCCGCGACGGCCTGGCCGCCCGGCGCGTCGAACCCACCGTGCCGCCCCACGTCCACTACCGGCTCACCGAACTGGGGCTCTCCCTGGAGACACCGCTCGCCGCGCTGCGGTCCTGGGCCGAGCAGCACGTCCCCACCATCGAACGCAACAACCGCCTCGCCGACCGGGCGGCTCCGCAGCGGCCGCAGCCCGAGGGAGCCCCGGCCCGGCGCTGAGAGGCGAGCGCACCTCGTGCGGCGCGGGGAAACGGCTCCGTCCGGGCCCGGCTGCACAACAGCGCTGACGAAGACGACAGTGGCGTGTCGGCGTCCGGTGCGGAAAGCCCTGGCCGAAGGCCCGGGTCAGTGGCTGCTGGTCCACTTGCGCAGCAGTGCCTCACGCTCCTCGCGGGACGGGGTGCTGTCGGTGGCGTGGTCACGACGCCACGCGAGCAGCTCGCCGACTGCCGTACCGCCGTCGGCGAGCCGTGTCAGGAGCGCGCAGGACAGTTCGTACTCGACGGGCGAGTAGATGCCGCCGGCGACGGCGGACGCCACGCTCACCTCGACGGGACCGTCGGTGGCGTCCACGCACACCGTGTAGGAGGCCGGAAGCTCACCGTCTCCGGTCACCGCCACGAGCAGGCTGTCGAGAGCCACGGACACCAGCCGCCGGGCGGTGGACCGCACGGCCACGTCGCGGACTTCGATCCGCCGCACCTGGCTCCACGTCCACGACCTGCCCTGATCAAGTCCCAGGGTTTC
Organism: Streptomyces minutiscleroticus; assembly: GCF_014650875.1. Taxonomy (GTDB): domain Bacteria; phylum Actinomycetota; class Actinomycetes; order Streptomycetales; family Streptomycetaceae; genus Streptomyces; species Streptomyces minutiscleroticus. The sequence continues at coordinate 4,820 of NZ_BMVU01000041.1, read as the reverse complement.
GACACCGTCCTCCGTCAGCCGGACCCCGGTCGCCGCACCGACCGGCTCGGCCCCCACGTAGACGCAGTCCTCGGTGATCCAGAACAGGCCGACCAGGGCCATGGGGTGCCTCCCGAACGATGTGGTGAGCGAACAGCGGCTGCGGTCGCCCGTATGCCACTCACTGTCGAAGGGGCGCCCGTGTGCCACTGTTGGAGACGCTGCGCACCGCCACGGAGGTTGCACGGCCACAGAGCCCAGGACGGCGAACTCGCGCAGGCGGAGCGCGATGGAGCGGCACCGCGCACGCTTCTGCGAGCGCCTCGTCGAAGGGCTGCTTCACCGCCCGCTCGCGCCCCCTGCCGTGCTGCTCGGCTGACGGCGTGAGCGGCCACCCGACGTCTACGGCTGCCACCGACGACACAGGACGGGAGCGTTCATCGGCATCCTGTCCGACCGTCGCTCCGGTCGATCGCAGCAGTCGGAACCGGCTCGGATCGAGTTCCTGAAGCGGTACTCCCCCGCTTCACTCAGGGCGAGGGCGTGAAGCCGGCGGACAGGCCGAGGTGGAAAGGGGAGCCCGGGGCTGTCGGGAGCCAGCCTTCGCGCAGGGCACGGTCGATGACTCGGGCGACGTCGGACGGCAGGACCGGCTCGGCCTCGCGTCCGATCCAGTTGCTCGGGTGCGGCTGGTCGGTGGTGACCACGAGCGTCGTTCCCGGGGTGTCCGCGTGCTCGACCGCGAACGTGCACGGTGTCCAGGCCAGGCCCTGGAAGTAGGTCGGCCTGCGTCGCAGTCGCCAGCGGTAGGTCGTGCCGTCGACGACGATGCGCCGCGCGCCCTTGCGTCCCAGTGCCATGGCTCCCCCTCGGCTCTTGGAGCAGTGATCCAACCTACCCGCGACGGGGGACGCACCGGACCACGATCACTCCCAGGCGGAAGGCGACGAAGAACGCCCGGACGGTCGGTGCTCCACGGCGGAACCGGCCGTCCGCCCAGGCCGGCGTGCACGTACGGACGTCCGCCGCGTGTGTCCTGTCAGCTCCGCACCACAAGCGCACCGAAGCGAGCGGGGTACTGCGGTGGGCCATCCCGCTCCGCCGCTCCGCCGTCGACTCCATGAAGCGGGAGCGCGGCCTGGCCGTGTGCGCGGGAACTTCCCGGAAAAAGGTGACGTGGGCTGTCGTCTTTAGTGTGCACGGTGGTGGCATGGACAAGGACTCCACCACCCAGTACACCGGCCAGGAGGGCCCACTGGCCGGCCGGATCGCGCTCGTCGCCGGGGCCACCCGCGGGGCCGGACGTGCTCTGGCCGTCGAACTCGGCCGGGCCGGCGCCACCGTCTACGTCACCGGCCGCACCACCCGAGAGCGCGCCAGCGAGGTCGGCCGGACGACGGAGACCATCGAGGAGAGCGCGGAGCTGGTCACGGCGGCCGGCGGCACCGGCATCGCCGTCCCCACCGATCACCTGGACGAGGACCAGGTCCGCGCCCTCGTCGAGCGGATCGACCGCGAACAGGGGCGTCTCGACATCCTCGTCAACGACCTCTGGGGCGGCGAACACCTGCTCACCGGCTCCGTCTTCGGCAAGAAGAGCTGGGAGACGCCGCTCGCCGACGGCCTACGCATCCTGGAACTCGGGGTGCGCTCGCACGTGATCACCGCGGCGCTCGCCCTCCCGCTCCTGGTCCGCTCGGACGCGCCGCTGCACGTGGAGGTCACCGACGGCACCGCGGCCTCCAACCGCCGCTACCGCGAGAACCTCTACTACGACCTCGCCAAGAACGCCCCGATCCGGATCGCCTTCGGGCTGGGCGAGGAGCTGGCGGAGTACGGGGGCACGGCCGTCGCCGTCACACCGGGCTTCCTGCGCTCGGAGCAGATGCTCGCCCACTTCGGCGTGAGCGAGGAGAACTGGCGCGACGCCGTCGCCCAGGAGCCGGACTTCGCCATCGCCGAGTCACCGCACTACCTCGCCCGCGCGGTCGCCGCACTCGCCGCCGACCCGGACCGGGCGGCCCGCTGGAACGGCAGGTCCGCCTCCAGCGCGGAGCTCGCCGAGGCATACGGCGTGCGGGACGTGGACGGCAGTCGGCCGGACGCCTGGGCGTACTTCGAGGACGTCAGGTACGGCGGAAAGGACGGCACGGCGGACGACTACCGCTGAGACTCCCGCACCGCACCACGCCGTACAGGCAGGCAAGGGCCCGCGCGTGCGCACGGCAGTGAACGCGCAGGCCCTTCGGTGCGATCTCCCGCTTCCACGTCGGTGCGCCGTCTGCCGGCCAGTGAGAGCCGCGGCCGGGTGAGAAATCCTGCACGGCCGCGCGTCCCCCTCGTGGTCGGGCAGCGCTGCAGCCGACCGGCCCGGCCGGTCAGGCGGCCGGGCGGCGCGCTCGGCAGCGTGCCGGCCGGCTCGAACCGCTCAGCAGCGTGCCGGCCCCGTCCGCGCCCCTGATCTGCTCGGGCGCCTGGAGCGACGCCGCCAGGTCGGTCGTGCGCTCGGCGGCCGGGACCACGGCCTCCGCGACGGCGGGCGGGTCCGCGGCCACCGTCGCCGTCGCGGCCGACGGCAGCACCCCGGACGTGACGGCGACGGCCACAGCCAGCCGACGCGCTCCACGACGAGACACGAACGTACGACGATCCGTGGATTCCCCTCCCTGGTGCGCGAGGTGGTCCCTGTCACCCCACTCGGCCTCCCCCTCTTCGACCGACGCACCCACCCCACAAGATCCTGATCCTGTCCGGCGCCTTCTGCGTCTCATACATGAACATGCCACATCTACGACGGGCCGAGGAAAAGGCATGGCAAGCCCTCGCACACGAAACGAGGTGGTCGCCCCGCACGGACTGCTCCGTCAGCCTTCGGAAAAGGGCTCCCACGCGGCCGCCCGGCCGGCGTCCGACGGCGGTCCCCACACCAGGGCGCGCAGGTCCAGCAGGCCCGGTCTCTCACCCGTCATCAGCGACGGCGCCTCCAACCGGTCCGCCATCTCCTCCAGGTAGGTCGTCAGGGACTCGTAGCGCGGTGTGCGGTCCCCGTACCGGTCCCAGTGGTGCATCCGCCCGGTCTCGGCGTCCAGGAACAGGCCCGAGGTGTGGTCGCGAGCGGTGAAGGAGCAGACGGGGATCCACGCGGCGCGCCAGATCACGCACTCCTCACTGCCGTCGCGGCGATGGAAGTCCCGCATCCGCTCGTACACCTCGGCCACCGATTCGAAGTCCATCAGCGCCCAGTCGCCGAGCAGGAACGCAGCCCAAGGCAGGTCGTGCACCCCGGCATGCTCCCTCCACAACGCCTTCAGTCCAGGCGGTATCCGCACCCCGATCCGTTCCTGCAGCGCGGCGACCTCCGTCACCAGGGCGCCCGGCCGCAGCGCGGCCAGCGTCCCCGGAGCGTGCGCCTCCAGCCACGCCTCGATACGCCGCCACGCGTCGGTGACCTGTCGCGCCTCGGCCGCCGCCCGTTGCGCCCCCAGCAAGACACGTAATTCCTGCTCGTCCATGCCGGCCACCGTACCGACCGGCGCACCGGCCTCGCGCGGCAGCAGGCACGGCGCCACCGCACGCACCGTTCGCGGTCGGCAACCGGGCGCTGATGCGGGTCGAGGTGGTTCTTCGAAGGGGCCGGTACCCAGTGCCTGGACGTCGCGTCGTCGGGTGGCCTCCCTCGACTGTCCCGATGCCGCCGGGCAGCGGGTCACGGGACCGGTGCCAGCCGCACAATGGTGTCCCGGCCACCTCATCGGCGATCGGTTCGGTGGCGTGCCGGGCGGGGGTCACAGTCGTCCGCCGCGTGTTGCCGGTCCTTCCGCATACGGGGATGCGGTGCGCGGACTCAGCTCCGTTCGCCGTGGGGGCGGTCTCGGTCCTTGACCGCTTGCTCGATCTTGTAGGCGACGGTGACGAATGCCTCGATCTCTTCCGCCGTCAGGTCCTGGACGGAGCTCTCCTCCAGGGTCCGCCACATGGCCGTGATCGGCTTCTTCATGGCGCGGCCCTTGTCGGTGAGCCGCACGATCACCGCCCGCCGGTCGTGCTCGGCCGGCTCCTTGCTGACCAGGCCGGCGTCCTGCATCCGGCGCAGGGACTTGGAGACGGTGGAGTGGTCAAGGCCCACGCTCTCCAGGAGTTCGGACTGGGTCTGGCCGTCCCGGTCGAACAGCTGCATGAGCAGCAGTTCCTGTCCCGGGTGCAGTTCCATCTCGCGCAGCATGGCGGAGGCGTAGCCGCGGTGGGCCCGGGCGAGCTGGAAGACCGCGTAGCTCAGGCGTCCGTCGCGTGCTGTGCTGGGGGTCCTGTCCGCGGGATCGGTCATCGCTGTTCCTCGTTCCTCAAAGAGCGCGGGTGGGTGGTCGGTGCGGCCCGTCGCGCCGCCGTGGAAGGTGGCCGGAGCGGTGGGCGCTGAAGGTCAGCCGGCAGTCCTGACCATCGGGAAAGGGCTGGGGGCTCCTCGGTGGGGGTGAGCCCGTGCGAGGCCCGGCGGGCGTAGTGGGCGTTGTGGGCGGCGTTCGGTGCGGCCGGGGCACCCTCCGGGACGGGCCGGTCCCGCGGCGTCGCGGTCATGGCCGGGCGGTGCGGCAGGCGGAGGTCGCCGACGGTGCTCGGCATGCGGGGCGTTGGGCATGAGGGGGTCTCCTTCGCCATGTATTCGATCACGAGGTGCAGGCAGCAGCCGTGGCACCCCGCTCGACGGAACGCTCCGCCGGTCGGGGTGCCGCGGCCTGTCCGCCGTGGTTTCAGTCGAGGGTGAGGACGAGCTTGCCGCGGTTGTGGCCGGCGTCGCCGGCCTGCTGGGCCCGGGCGGCCTGGGCGAGGGGGTAGGCGGCGGCGAT
>NZ_BMVU01000040.1 GCF_014650875.1 Streptomyces minutiscleroticus | reverse complement strand
GCGGCACCTCCTCGCGGGAGGTGCCGCCCTTCGCCGTACCGCCGTGCGCCCCGGGCTCCGGCCGGTGCCGCCCGGGTCCCGGGTCTACGGCTCGAACTTGTAGCCGAGGCCGCGGACCGTCACCAGGTACCGGGGCGCGCCCGGGTCCGGCTCGATCTTGGCGCGCAGCCTCTTGACGTGGACGTCGAGGGTCTTGGTGTCGCCCACGTAGTCGGCGCCCCAGACCCGGTCGATGAGCTGCATGCGGGTGAGGACGCGGCCCGCGTTGCGCAGCAGCATCTCCAGCAGGTCGAACTCCTTGAGCGGCAGGTCGACCTTGGACCCGGAGACGGTGACCACGTGCCGGTCGACGTCCATGCGCACCGGCCCCGCCTCCAGGGCGGCCGGGGTGACCTCCTCGGGCTCCCCGCGGCGGCGCAGCACGGCCCGGATACGGGCGACCAGCTCGCGTGAGGAGAACGGCTTGGTCACGTAGTCGTCGGCCCCTATCTCCAGGCCCACGACCTTGTCGATCTCGCTGTCCTTGGCCGTGACCATGATCACCGGCACGTTCGAGCGGCTGCGCAGCTGGCGGCAGACCTCCGTCCCGGGCAGGCCCGGCAGCATCAGGTCGAGCAGGACGAGGTCGGCGCCGTTGCGCTCGAACTCGTCGAGGCCGTCGGGCCCGGTGGCCGCGATGGCCACCTCGAAGCCCTCCTTGCGCAGCATGTAGGACAGAGCGTCGGAGAAGGACTCCTCGTCCTCGACGACGAGCACTCGGGTCACGGAAGGACCTCCGGGGCGGGAAGCGGTTCGTACGGGGATGTGACGGCGGTCGTTCCGTCGGTCCGCCCGTCCTCGTCGAGTCCGGGCGTGCGGGGTGCGCGGTCGCGGGCCGCGCCCGCCTCCGGCAGTCGCAGGGTGAAGGTGGAGCCCTGTCCCTCCGAGCTCCACACCGTGACCTCCCCGCCGTGCGAGGCGGCCACGTGCTTGACGATGGCGAGACCCAGGCCGGTTCCCCCGGTGGCCCGGGAGCGGGCCGGGTCGACGCGGTAGAAGCGCTCGAAGATGCGCTCCTTGTCCTTGTCGGAGATGCCGATGCCCTGGTCGGTGACGGCGATCTCGATCAGGTCGCCGCCGGAGGCGCTCACCCGGCGGGCGGCTATGCCGACGCGGGTGCGGGCGGGCGAGTAGTTGACGGCGTTCTCGACGAGATTGCCCAGGGCCGCGGCGAGCTGGCCGCGGTTGCCCCAGACCGACAGGTCGGCGGTGCCGCCGGCGACCATGGTGATCTGCTTCGTGCCGGCCTGGTGGCGGCAGCGGTCGATGGCCTCGTCGACGAGCTCGCCGACGCGGACGGGCTCGGCGTCCTCCAGCGGGTCGTCGTTCTGGACCCGGGAGAGGTCGATGAGCTCCTGTACGAGGTTGGTGAGGCGGGTGGCCTCGACCTGCATGCGACCGGCGAAGCGCTGCACCGCCTCCGGGTCGTCGAAGGCGTCCATGACGGCCTCCGAGAGCAGGGAGAGGGCGCCGACCGGCGTCTTCAGCTCGTGGCTCACGTTCGCGACGAAGTCGCGGCGCACGGCCTCGATGCGGCGGGCCTCGGTGAGGTCCTCCACCAGCAGGAGCACGAGCCGGGAGCCGAGCGGTGCGACGCGGGCGGAGACGGCGAGCGCGTCGCCGCGTCCCGTGCCGCGGCGCGGGAGGTCCAGCTCGACCTGCCGTATCTCGCCGTCCCTGCGGGTGTCCCGGGCCATCTGCAGCATCGGCTCGACGGCCAGCTTCCCGCCGCGCACCAGTCCGAGCGCGTACGCCGCGGAGCTGGCCTTGACCACCGAGTCGGCCTCGTCCAGCACGACGGCGGAGGAGCGGAGCACGGACAGCACCGTGTCCACGCCCGGCGGCAGTACGGGGTCGGTGTGCAGGGAGGTGCGGGTCGGGCGCTTCTGCTCGCGCTCGCTCCAGCGGAACGCCAGCACGGCGATGGCACCGGTGAGCACTCCGGCGATCGCTGCCGCTGCGGCGACCGCCGCGTTCACGTCCATGGCTCCAGGTTAGGCACGGCGTCCGCTCTGCTCACAGCCGTCCGGGTGTCACCTCGAACACTCGTCGCCCAGAGTTCACCTTGACGCCAGGGGTGGTTCATTTGGGGTGACGGAAACGGACGCGTACGGCCCGGACCGTGGGAGCGTGGGGTTCTCGAAGCCCCCTGGAACCCCGGTACAGACGTAGAGAGGGACATCCTGATGCGGGACGCGTACCACGAGGAACTTGACTCGATCGGCGATGGCCTGGTCGAGATGGCCCGGCTCGTCGGGTCGGCGATCGGACGCGCCACGACGGCGATCCTCGACTCCGATCTGAAGCTGGCGGAGAGCGTGATCGCCGCCGACCAGAAGGTAGACGACCTCCAGCACGACCTCGAGGCGCGGGCGATAGCCCTGCTCGCCCGGCAGCAGCCGGTGGCGACGGACCTGCGCATCGTGGTGACCTCCCTGCGCATGAGCGCGGACCTGGAGCGGTCGGGCGACCTGGCGCAGCACGTGGCGAAGCTGGCGCGGCTGCGGTTCCCGGAGCGGGCGGTCCCGCACGACCTGCACGCGACGATCCTGGAGATGGGCCAGCTCGCCCAGCGCCTGATGGCGAAGGCGGCGGAGGTCATCATCACCAAGGACGTGGACCTCGCCCTGCAGTTGGAGCAGGACGACGACGAGATGGACCTGCTGCACCGTACGCTCTTCCAGCACCTGATGGACGACCGCTGGAAGCACGGCATCGAGACGGCCGTCGACGTGACGCTGCTCGGCCGCTACTACGAGCGCTTCGCGGACCACGCGGTCTCGGTCGCCAAGCGCGTCGTCTACCTGGTCACGGGCGAGCACGCGGACGGGATGCAGCCGGTGCAGACGCCGGGGGCGGAGGCGTAGCCGCAGGCCCGCGACCGGGCCGTACGGAGGTCCGGGGCGGACGCAGGCCCTGTCGCCGGGGCGGACGCCGGTCCTGTCGCCGGGGTGGGCGCCGGCCCCGCTCCCCGGCGGTCGTCGGCCCTGTTCCCGGGGCGGGGCGCGCGGCCGGTGCGCAGAAGTGTTCGAGCTCCCGTGCGCGGTTGACGCGCCGCACGGACCGGGCATGCACTGGGCGTAGGTATCCGCCTTCGAGGAGGGCCCCATGGCCGAAGCCACCAGCACGCCCGACCCCACGCAGGACCGCGACACCGAAAAGCCCGCCGAGATCAGGAGCCTTCCGCTGTTCGGCGCCTGCGGCTGCGGCTCGGGCTGCGGCTGCGGCTGCCAGTCGGGCAATCCGTGTCAGTGCGGCTGACGCACCGCTTGCGCGTACGGGTGAAGGGGCCCGTCCTGAGGACGGGCCCCTTCACCGTGCCGGGGACGAGCCCTTCGCCGTGCCGGGCGGCGCGTTCGACCGCCGTACCGGCGGAATGCGCGGCCGTGCCCGGGAGGCGTACGGCCGCCGTGCGCCGGGCTACGCCGACGGACCGGGCCTCCCGCGCCGGGACCTGACCCGGCGCAGGAGCACCCAGAGACTGCCCAGGAGGAGGACGGCCCCCATGAGCGGCCAGGCCATGGAACCGCCGTCGCGGTAGGTGTCGACCCCGGTCATCAGCAGCACCGCGCCGACCACCGGGCCCAGCAGGTCGAGAAGGAGGTCCGCCCGGTTCAGGATCTTCGAGACGTCGGCCACGACGCGATCGTGGCAGAGGACCGGTGCGCGGCCAAGGGCCGCCCGCCGAACGTGACTCGTACTTCGGGCGTACGGCCGGTGAAGCGGCCGTGTCCTCCGACCGGTGGTCCGTCCGGACGGGCAGGCAGGCGGGCGGGCGGGCGGGCGGACCACCGGATCATGGGGAAGGGACCGCCGGGTCACCGGGGGAAGGGAGCGCCGAGCGAGGTGTAGGAAGTCGGCGAACTTGAGGTTCAGTCCGAAGAGATCGTCGTTCTCGATGGCGCCCGCGGCACCGGAGGTGTTCTGGTCGTACGCCTTCGCCCCGCTGCCGGACAGGCCGCCGGCCCGGCCGAGCAGCACCGTGACCATGCCGCCGTCGCGCTTGTCCGCCAGGTCCTCGCCGGGGGAGCCGACGGCGAGGTCCGCGTATCCGTCGCCGTCGACGTCGCCCGCGGCGACGGCGGCGCCGAAGCGGTCGCCCTCCTCGGAAGCACCCGGTACGCCCGCCGTGTCCTGGGTGAACCTCACCGGCTCGCGCGCGGTGTCCGGACCGGCGGCGCCGCCGTACTGGACCGTGACGTAGCCGCGGGCCCCGTCCGGCTGCTCCTGGCCGCGGCCGATGGCCAGGTCGCCGTAGCCGTCCTTGTCGAAGTCCGCGACGGCGGTGACGGGGCCGCCGCCGACCTGGTGGCCGCCGTCGTCCGGCACGCGGACCGCACCGGCCACGCGGGCGACGTCGGTGCCGCCGCGGTGGAAGAAGGCGCGCATGTCCTGGTCGTCGTCGCCGAGGTCCTCGCCGAGGACGTACAGGTCAGTGGCGGCGTCGGCGGTGACCCGGCCGGCCGCCGGCTGCGAGGCGCTCAGGTAGCCGTGGTCCTCGCCGAGCGGCTGCCAGCCGCTGTGCCCGCCGGCACGGGTGAAGGGCCCTTCGCGCAGGACGACCCCGCACCGGCCGCCTCCCGCCCCGAGGACGGCCCGGCACGACGACAGGCCCCTCACCGACAACGGAACCGCCGGCGAGGGGCCTGATCGACTGAGTTGGCTACTTCTTCTTGCCCTGGTTCTTGACCGCCTCGATCGCCGCCGCCGCGGCCTCCGGGTCGAGGTAGGTGCCGCCCGGGTTCAGGGGCTTGAACTCGGCGTCCAGGTCGTAGGTCAGCGGGATGCCCGTGGGGATGTTCAGGCCCGCGATGTCCTTGTCCGAGATGCCGTCCAGGTGCTTCACCAGGGCGCGGAGGCTGTTGCCGTGGGCGGCGACCAGGACCGTGCGGCCGGTGAGGAGGTCCGGGACGATGCTGTCGAACCAGTACGGCAGCATGCGGTGGACGACGTCCTTCAGGCACTCCGTGCGCGGGCGCAGCTCGGGCGGGAGCGTGGCGTAGCGCGCGTCGTGGAACTGGGAGAACTCCGCGTCGGCGTCCAGCGGCGGCGGGGGCGTGTCGTAGGAGCGGCGCCACAGCATGAACTGCTCCTCGCCGAACTCGGCGAGCGTCTGCGCCTTGTCCTTGCCCTGCAGGGCGCCGTAGTGGCGCTCGTTCAGGCGCCAGGAGCGGTGGACCGGGATCCAGTGGCGGTCCGCGGCCTCCAGCGCCAGCTGCGCCGTGCGGATGGCGCGCTTCTGGAGGGACGTGTGGACCACGTCGGGGAGCAGGCCGGCGTCCTTGAGCAGCTCACCGCCGCGGACCGCCTCCTTCTCGCCCTTCTCGTTGAGGTTGACGTCCACCCAGCCGGTGAACAGGTTCTTCGCGTTCCACTCGCTCTCGCCGTGGCGGAGGAGGATCAGCTTGTACGGTGCGTCGGCCATGCCTGTGAGCCTAATGGACCCCGTGCACGGCCCGCCTTCCGGCCCGCGAGCCGGACAAGCGGCCCTGGAGGGCGGGGCGGGCGCCGTCGATTGACGGCTTCTGTTAATCGAGTGGCCTCCCCGCACCCTCACTCAGTAAGTTCTGCTCACCGCTTGAGCCGCTTACACGCATCTGGGGGACACCTATGCCGCTCGCCGCCCTGGGACACAGCGTCCGGGGAACCGTCTCGGGACTGCCGAGCGCGTTCTGGTGGCTGTGGACCAGCACCCTGGTCAACCGGCTCGGCGCCTTCGTCGCCACCTTCATGGCGCTGTACCTGACCCTGGACCGCGGCTACTCCGCCTCGTACGCCGGTCTCGTCGCCGCGCTGCACGGACTCGGCGGTGTCGTGTCGTCGCTGGGCGGCGGCGTGATGGCCGACCGGATCGGGCGGCGGCCCACCCTGCTGGTCGCCCAGTCCGCCACCGCCGTCTCCGTGGCCCTGCTCGGCTTCGTGCGCGACCCGGTCGCGATCGCCGCCGTCGCCTTCCTGGTCGGCGCCGCGAGCAGCGCCTCGCGGCCCGCCGTGCAGGCGATGATGGCCGACATCGTGCGGCCCGAGGACCGGGTGCGCGCCTTCTCGCTCAACTACTGGGCGATCAACCTCGGCTTCGCCGTCTCCTCCATGGCGGCCGGTTTCATCGCCGAGGTCAGCTACCGGGCGGGTTTCCTCATCGAGGCCGGCATGACGCTGGCCTGCGCGGTCGTCGTCTTCGTCAAGCTGCCCGAGTCCCGCCCGGAGCAGGCGGGGGAGGGCGGGGACGGCGAGCCCCGCACCGGGCTCGGGACCGTGGTGCGCGACGGGCGCTTCATGGGCGTCGTCGGCCTGTCCTTCCTCGTCGCCCTGGTCTTCCAGCAGGGTTCCGTGGGGCTGCCGGTCGCGATGGGGCAGGCCGGGTTCACCCCGGCCGACTACGGCATGGCGATCGCGGTCAACGGCGTACTGATCGTCGTGCTGCAGATCCCGGTCACCCGGTTCATCGAGCACCGGGACCCGCGCACGCTGCTCGTCGTCTCCTCGCTGCTGGCCGGGTACGGCTTCGGGCTCACCGCCCTGGCCGGGTCCGTCGGCGTCTTCGCGCTCACCGTCTGCGTCTGGACCCTCGCCGAGATCGTCAACGCGCCCACCCAGACGAGCCTCGTCGTGCGCCTCTCCCCCGCCCACGGCCGCGGCCGCTACCAGGGCATGTACAGCGTCTCCTGGTCGGTGGCCGCGCTCGTCGCCCCGCTGATGTCGGGCCTGGTCATCGACCGGTACGGGGCGGAGTGGCTGTGGGGCGTGTGCGCCGTCGTCGGCACGGCCGCCGCGGCCGGGTACGCGTTCCTGATGCGGCGCCTTCCGGCGGAGCGGCCGGAGTCCCGCCCCGCCGCCCGGTCCGCCGCCCCGGCGAAGAGCGCCGCCGACGGGGCCGATCCCGCGGCGAGGAGCGCCGCCGACGGTCCGGAGCCCGCCGCCGGGATCGGCTCCGTCTGATCCGCACGGTCCGTACGGACCGCGGGACCGCCCGAGTCGCCCGGACCGTGCGGGCGTACGGCCGCCGGGGCCGTACGCCCGCCGCTCGTCCGCTCACGGGTGCATCCGCGCCCCCTTCATCACCTTGTCCACGGCGTTGCGCGGGCCGTACACCGCGAGGCCGACCAGGTCCAGCTGGGCGGTGGTCACGGCCCGCACCGCCGCCCGGTTGTCGCGGTCGTTGCCGGTGGCGAAGAGGTCGGCGGTGAACAGGGAGCGGGGCAGGGCGCGGGACAGGGCCCGCCCGTGGGCCGTGGTCAGCGTCTCCTTGGAGCCCTCGAAGACCAGCACGGGCTGGCGGAACATCGACAGGTACGCGACCCCGTCGGCGTCGGCGTACGGCTCGCCCATCACCTCGGGCACCGCCGTGCCCAGGCCGCTGACCAGGAACGCGGTCACGTTCAGGCGCTGCCAGACCTCCAGGTCCTCGCGCAGCAGAACGGCGATCTTGGTGTCGAAGCGGACGGGGGCGTTCTCGGAAGCAGTCGTACTCATGCCAGAAGGCTGCCGACCGGTCCCGGGCAGCGTCTTGTACGTTCTTTGCATGGCCGCCGACGACCGACAGCGGGACGTTTCCGCATGGCGCCCAGGGGTTCCGGGTGTCGTGGAGGTCTTCCACGCGCGCTTCACCGGGTACGCCTACCCGATGCACGTGCACGACGCCTGGACGCTGCTGATCGTCGACGACGGCGCCGTCCGCTACGACCTGGACCGGCACGAGCACGGCACTCCGCACGACACGGTCTCGCTGCTGCCGCCGCACGTGCCGCACAACGGCTCCCCCGCGACGCCGCACGGCTTCCGCAAGCGCGTGATCTACCTGGACTCCAGCCTGCTCGACGACAGCCTCATCGGCCCCGCGGTGGACGGGCCCGATCTCGCCGACCCGGTGCTGCGGCAGCGCGTCGGCCTGCTGCACACCGCGCTGGAGCGGCCGGGCGACGAGCTGGAGGCGGCCAGCAGGCTGCTGTTCATCGGCGAGCGGCTGCGCGGGCACCTGCGGCCGCGGGGGCGCGGCGGCCCGGCGTACGGGTACGGGGGCGGGGCCGGGACGGGCCGCGGTGAGCGCGGGATCGCGCACCGGCTGCGCGAGCTGCTGGACGCCCGGCTCGTCGAGGGCGTCGCGCTGGAGGAGGCCGCGCGGCTGGTCGGCGCGCATCCGGCGCACCTGGTGCGGGCGTTCGGCGCCGCGTTCGGCATCGCCCCGCACCAGTACCTGATGTCCCGGCGCGTGGGCCGGGCCCGCCGGCTGCTGCTGGACGGGCGGTCGCCGGCCGAGGTGGCGGCGGAGACCGGCTTCTACGACCAGTCCCACCTCACCCGGCACTTCAAGCGGCTGGTCGGGGTCGCGCCCGGCCGCTACCGGTCGAGCGCCGGGGCCCGCTGAGCCCGTACCGGCTCCGCCGGCGCCGCGGTGTCAGTCCCGCGCGCGCCGGGTCAGGTGCGCGAACGCCTCCAGGTTGCGCGTCGACTCCCCGCGCGACACCCGCCAGGCGTACTCCTTGCGGATCGCGGAGGCGAAGCCCAGCTCCAGCAGGGTGTTGAACGCGCCGTCGGCCGCCTCCAGGACCGAACCGAGCAGCCGGTCGACCTCTTCGGGCGTGACGGCGGCCAGCGGCAGCTTGGCCACCAGGTAGATGTCGCCCAGGGGGTCGACGGCGTAACTGACGCCGTACAGCTTGAGGTTGCGCTCCAGGAGCCAGCGGTGGACGCCCGCCTCGTTCTCGTCGGGGTGGCGGATCACGAAGGCGTTGAGCGACAGGGAGTGCCGGCCGACGATCAGCGAGACGGTCGTGGACAGCTTGCGGGTGCCGGGGAGCGTCACGACGTACGAGCCCGGCTCCGGGCTCTCCCACTCCAGCTCGGCGTCCCCGAGGACCTGCTCGATGATCGACGTTGCGTCAGCCATGGGGCCGAGGGTACGTCAGGCCCGGCGGACCGCGTCAGGCCGCCGGACCCCGCCGGGCCGCGTCAGGCGTGGCGGGCGCGGACGCGGCGGCGGTGCTCCGCCATGGCGGCCGTGTACACGTCGGCGGTGGCGGAGGCGGCCGTGTCCCAGCCGAAGGACCGGGCGTGCCGGGCGGCGGCCGCCCCCATCCGCTCGGCCAGGGCGGGCTCGTCGGCGAAGGCGCGCAGCACGCGCGCGTAGTCGGCGGGGTCGTGCCCGGGGACGAGGAAGCCGGTCTCCCCGTCCCGGACGGCCACCGGCAGCCCGCCCACCGCGGCGGCGATCACCGGCGTGCCGGCCGCCTGCGCCTCGACGGCCACGAGCCCGAACGACTCGCTGTAGGAGGGCATGACCAGCACGGACGCGGCGCGGAACCAGTCCGCGAGCTGGTCCTGGCCCACCGGCGGCCGGAAGCGCACGACGTCGGCGATGCCGAGGCGGGCCGCCAGCTTCTGCAGGCCCTCGGGCTTGGCCAGGCCGCTGCCGCTCGGGCCGCCGACGACGGGGACGACGATGCGGGAGCGCAGCTCGGGCCGGTCGTCCAGCAGGACGGCGACCGCGCGCAGCAGGACGTCGGGGGCCTTCAGGGGCTGGATGCGGCCCGCGAAGAGCGGGACCAGCGCGTCCTGGGGCAGGCCGAGGCGGGCCCGGGCGGCGGCGCGGCCGTCGGCCGGGCGGAACCGGTCGAGGTTCACGCCGGGGTGGACGACGGCGACCTTGCCGGGGTCGGCCTCGTAGTGGCGGACGAGCTCACCGGCCTCCTCGGCGGTGTTGGCGATGAGGCGGTCGGCGGCGCGCACGATCTGGGTCTCGCCGATGACGCGGGCGGCGGGCTCGGGGGTGTCGCCCTCGGCCAGCGACGCGTTCTTGACCTTGGCCATGGTGTGCATGGCGTGCACCAGGGGCGCGCCCCAGCGCTCGGCGGCGAGCCAGCCGACGTGGCCGGAGAGCCAGTAGTGCGAGTGGACCAGGTCGTAGTGGCCGGGGCGGTGGCCCGCCCACGCCTGCATCACCCCGTGCGTGAAGGCGCACAGCTGGGCGGGCAGGTCCTCCTTGGCGAGGCCCTCGTAGGGGCCCGCGTCCACGTGGCGCACGAGGACGCCGGGCGCCAGCTCGACCTCGGGCGGCAGGGCGGCCGTGGTGGCCCGCGTGAAGATCTCGACCTCGATGTTGATCGCGGCGAGGCGCTGGGCCAGCTCCACGATGTAGACGTTCATGCCGCCCGCGTCGCCGGTGCCGGGCTGGTGCAGGGGCGAGGTGTGGACGGAGAGCATCGCGATCCGGCGCGGCCGGCGCGGGGCGCCGGGCATCCGCAACCGCGACGGGGACGCCGAGCGGCGCCCGAGCCTGCTCGCGTACTGGCTCACGTGGCGGTCCTCCTCGCTGCGGCCTGCGGTCGAAGGCGTGGTCAGCCTCCGAACGTGCAACACCGGAGCATCCCGCTCCATTTCCACTTTGCCGAATCGTTGCCCATGGTCGCTCAACCGTTCGAGGGCGTTCTGCGTGGGTGCCCGGCCGGGTCCCGTGCGGCTCCGGTGCCGGTGCCGGTTCCTTGCTTCGCGGTTCTCGCGGTCGCTGCCTCGCGGTTTCCGTTGCGCGGTCCCCGCGGTTCCGGTGCCGTCTCCGCGCGGGACCCGGCACCTCACGGGTACCCCGATCCCGCGCATACCCTCATAGGTATGACCGCCCGCGCCGCCTCCCTCCGCCGCTCCCGGCTCCGCTCGGGCGGGGGGACCCCCGTCGTGGGCACGGTGACGCGCGGGACCACCAACCCCAACCGGCTGCGCCGCATGGACCGCTGGATCGCCGCCGTCCACGGCGCGGAGCTGCGCCGGGCCGCGGACCCCGTCGCCGTGGACCTGGGGTACGGGGCCGCGCCCTGGACCGCGGTCGAGCTGCTGGGGCGGCTGCGGGCCGCCGCCCCGCGCACCCGCGTGGTGGGCGTGGAGATCGAACCGGCCCGGGTCGCGGCGGCCAGGCCCTACGAACGGGACGGCCTGTCCTTCCGGCACGGCGGCTTCGAGATCCCGCTGCCGCAGCGCCCGCTGCTGATCCGCGCCGCGAACGTCCTGCGCCAGTACGACGAGGCCGAGGTCGCCGGCGTCTGGGAGCGGCTGTGCGCCCGGCTGGCCCCGGCCGGGCCCGGAACGCGCGGCGGCCTGCTGGTCGAGGGCACCTGCGACGAGATCGGGCGCCGCCACGTGTGGGTGGCGCTCGGCCCCGAGGGTCCGCGCACCGTCACGTTCGCGGCCCGCCTCGGCTCCCTGGACCGCCCCTCCGACCTGGCCGAACGCCTTCCCAAGGCGCTCATCCACCGCAACGTCCCCGGCGAGCCGGTGCACGCGTTCCTGCGCGACTTCGACCGCGCCTGGGCGGCCGCCGCGCCCTACGCCTCGTACGGCGCGCGCCAGCGCTGGATCCGGGCGGTGCGGGGCCTGACGGCCGGCTGGCCGGTGACGGACGGGCCGCGGCGCTGGCGGCAGGGCGAGGTGACGGTGCGCTGGGAGGCGCTGGCACCGCGGGGCTGAGGGACGCCGGCCCGCCGGGCGGCGACCGGGCGGCCGCCGCCCCGGGGCCGGCAGGCGCCGGTACGCGGGGACGGTCGGGCGCCGCCGCGGGTTTCCGGCACGGGGGAACGGCCCCCGCGGGTCGTTCGTCACACAACGGGGACGGACGCCGGGGCGAGGGGGACGGGGAGGGGGGAGGTACGGAGTCTCTGCCCGCCTCTGTCGCATTGCGCGACGACATGGCACCATCCCCGAGGCGCCCATATGTTACTGACGGTTAATCAGTTGGGGGATGGAGCATGGTATCCGGCAAGCGGAGTCCGACCACCGCGGCCATGGCCCTGGTCTGCGCCGTGACCGTTCTGGGCGCTCCGGGGGCCGCCTTCGCGGCCACCACCGCCCCCACCGACCCGACGCCCTCGTCGTCGAGCCCGGCGCCCGTGTCCGCCAAGGACCTCGAGGAGGTCCGCAGGAAGCTGGAGAAGCTCTACCACGACGCCGCGGTGGCCACGGACGCGTACAACGCGGCGGAGGAGGAGACCGAGGCGCAGTCCGCCCGGATCGCCGAGCTGGCCCGCGCCATCGCCACCGGGCAGGCCAGGCTGGACGGCCTGAAGGACCGTGCGGGCGCCGCGGCCCGCGCCCAGTACCGCACCGGCGGCCTGCCGGACGAGGCCCGGCTGGCGCTCAGCGAGGACCCGGAGGCGTTCCTCGACGGCGCCGAGCGGACCCGCCGGGGCCAGCGGGCGACCAAGGACCTGCTCGACGAGCTGGCCCGCGCCCAGGAGGACCTGCGGCAGTACAGCAGGGACGCCTCGGCCCAGTGGCGCAGGCTGGAGGCCGACCGCAAGGCCAAGGCCGAGGCGAAGAAGGAGGTCAAGAAGCAGATCGCGGCCGCGCGGGAGCTGGAGTCGCAGCTCGAGGAGGAGGAGAAGGAGCGGCTGGCGAAGCTGGAGCGGGAGGCCGCGCGGAAGGCGCAGGCCGCCTGGCTCGACTCCGGCGTCCTCGACGGGGCCGCCGGCGAGGCCTCGACCCGGGGCGAGAAGGCCGTCGCGTACGCGATGGCGCAGACGGGCAAGCCCTACGAGTGGGGCGCCGAGGGGCCCAGGACGTACGACTGCTCGGGGCTGACCTCCCAGGCCTGGGCGGCGGCGGGCCTCGTCATCCCCCGCACCTCGCAGGAGCAGTGGAGGCAGCTGCCCCGGGTCGACGTCGAGGACATGCGGCCGGGCGACCTCGTCATCTACAACTCCGACGCCAGCCACGTCGCGATGTACATCGGCGAGGGCTCCATGGTGCACGCGCCGCGGCCGGGCCGGACGGTGACCGTCGCGGGCGCGGGCTCCATGCCGATCCTCGGGGTCGTGCGCCCGGACAAGTGACGGGCGGCGGGCTCGGCCCGCCGTGGTTTCCGGCCTCGACCCGACGGGTTCCGGTCGCGTGACATACCCCACGTGACCCCCGGCACGTACGAGGTGAAGACGGGCCGCGCCCCGCGTGACGTTCGTCATCCGCGCAGGTCGTCGGCGTGCCCAAGTGCGGTACGGAAACCGGCATATGACACTGGCGGCTTGCCGCACCGCGTTCCTATGAGAGCGCGGCTACCGCTATGGTCCCCGTCGGCGGTCCGAGGGCCCCTCGCCCGCCGTGCCCTCGGGGGGAGGGAAGGAACCCAAGACGATGACCGTACCCGTACCGCGGCAGAGAGCCATCCCCGCCGTGGAAGGCGGTCCGGCGCCGACCGCGTCCTCGCCGATCGCGCCCTCGTCCGGGGCGTCCGGGGGACTCGGCGGCCGGCCCGGCGCTCCCGACGGCGGCGGAGCGGCGGACCCGGCCGCCCGGGCCGTGCCCGGCGGCGGCACCACGACCGGTGCCACGGCCGGCACCGCGCCGTCCGGCGCCGGTCTGACGCTGCTCGTGATCGAGGACGACCCGGCCGGCGCGCTGAGCGTCCCCGCGATGCTCGACGCCGCCGGCAAGCCCATCCGCGTCCGCAGCGCCCGCAACCTCACCGAGGCCGAGCGGCTGCTCACCGACGACGTGCACTGCATCCTGCTCGACCTCGCGCTGCCCGTCCCCGGCCGGGCCGCCGAGGGCGGGGACGGGGAGCAGGACGAGCTGGCCGCGCTCAAGCACGTGCTGCGGCTCGCGCCCCGGCACGCCGTCCTCGCGCTCACCGCGTCCGGGGACGCCGAGGCGGGCGCGGACGCGGTGCGCGAGGGCGCCCAGGACTACCTCTTCCGCGACGAGCTGGACGGCCGGCTGCTCAGCCGCGCGATCCGGTACGCGGTGGCGCGCAAGCGCTCCGACACCGCCGAGCGCCGGCTCACCGAGTCCCGGCTGCGCGCCCAGGAGAACGCCCGCCTGGAGCGCGGCCTGCTGCCGACGCCGCTCCTCGAGGGCTCCTCGCTGCGGTTCGCCGCCCGCTACCGGCCCGGCCGGTCGCGGGCCCTGCTCGGCGGCGACTTCTACGACACCGTGCGGACCCCGGACGGCACCGTGCACGCCATGATCGGCGACGTCTGCGGCCACGGGCCCGACGAGGCGGCGCTCGGCGTGGAGCTGCGCATCGCCTGGCGGGCGCTGACCTTCGCGGGCCTGTGCGGCGACGAGCTGCTGTCGACGCTCCAGCGGGTCCTGGAGCACGAGCGCGAGAGCGAGGAGATCTTCGCGACGCTGTGCACGGTGGACATCGCGCCCGACGGGCGGAGCGCGGGACTGTGCCTGGCCGGGCACCCGTCCCCGCTGCTCGCCCGGCCCGGCGTACCCGCCCGCCTGCTGCCCTGCGAGGACAACGGACCGGCGCTCGGCCTGCTGGAGGGCGCCCGCTGGCCGCGCCAGGAGGTCGAGCTGGGCGGTGCGTGGAGCCTGATGCTCTACACGGACGGTCTGATAGAGGGCCACGTCGGGGAGGGCAACGAGCGGCTGGGCCAGGACGGCATGGTGGAGGTGGTCCGCCGCCGCCTCGCGCAGGGGCTGCGGGGCGAGGAGCTGCTCCAGGCGACGGTGGACGAGGTGCGCGAGCTCGGCGGGGGCGAGCTGACGGACGACGTGGCGGTCCTGCTGCTGGACCGGACGGGCTGAGGCCCGGTCCCGGCGACGGACGCCTGCGGCCGGCAGCGGGCGGGGACGGCGGCGTCGGTCAGCGGCCGCCGTTGTAGGGCCCGTACGGGCCGTCGCTGCTGGAGCCGCGGCGGCCGGTGCGGCCGCCGCCGGGCAGGGAGCGCAGGGCCGGGCGCACGTCCACGATGTAGACGATGCTGGCGATGACGCCGATGACCGGCAGGAACGACAGGATCGAGAAGAGGTAGCTGACGATCAGCGCCAGGGCGAGGATGATCGTCCAGAACGGCTTGCTCTGCTTGTCGGCGGCCCGGAAGGCGTCCTCGCGCCGGAACAGGGCGTCGACGAGACCGAACGCGGCGAGGCCCATCAGGACGATCTTCAGCAGCCCCAGGAACCCCGCGAAGCCCAACATCAACACGCTGTCCACCCGCCCGTTCTCTCGCCCGTTCTCCGGCTCCTACGCGGTCACCGTACCCGTAGAACGGGCCGGGCACCCCGAGGGTGCCCGGCCCGTCACCGCCGTCACGGCGTGGGCGGCGTGGTCTTCTTCGCGGCGGGAGCGGCCGGGGCGGTCTTGCGCACCGGGGCCTTCTTGACGGCCGCCTTCTTGGCCGCCTCGGCCCCGGCCTCGGTCTCCGCGGTCTTCTCGGCGACCTTGATCTCGCCCTCGTCCGGCTCGGCCTTCGGCTCGACGGCGATCGCGAGTTCCTCGATCTCCTCGGCCGCCTCGCCGCGCCAGGTGCGCACGGTCTGCTCGCCGTGCTCGGCGACCTTCTCGTAGGTCTCGCGGGCCTTCACGGCGTACTCGGCGGCCACGCCGACGCCGCGCAGGGCGAGGTCCTGGGCCTGCTCGCCGAGCTTCTTCAGGTCGGCGTCCAGGGTGTTGATGAACCCGGAGACCTTGGTCTGGATGGTCTCCTGCGCCTCCTTGGCGCGGGCGGCGGCCTTCTCCTGGACGGTCTTGGGGTCGGCGTTGCGCACGGCCTCGACCCGGGCCGGGGCCTCGGCGCGCAACTGCTCCACCAGCCCGGGCACCTTCTTGGCCTGCTGGATGGCCAGGTCGGCGGTGCCGACGGCGAAGTAGAGCGGGGTCGGGTCGCTGAGGGTCTTGCGCAGGTCGTCGGTGATGGCCATGACGATGGTCCTCCCGGAATCGCTTGCAGCGTGAGGGTGTGTGGTCGGTGCGCCGCGGTCGCCGGACCGGGCCGGTCGTGCCGGCGGGCCGCCGGAGCCGGCCCCGTCGCCGGTCACCGCGCCGTCCCGCCGGTGCGGGCACCGGTTCCGGCGCCGGGGCACGGGCCCCGGCCGGCCGGACCGGCCCGCCGGATCAACTCGCGGACCGCTGGTCCTGCTCGTCGTTCGGGTCGTTCGGGTGCTGCTGGTCGCGCTGGTCCTGGTCGTCCCGCCCGGCCGGCCGGCCGCCGCGGTCCTCCCGGTCCCCCCGTGCGTACGGCTCGCGCGCGGCGCGGGACCCGTACGCCTCGGCATCGCCCTCGCCGGCCGTGCCGGCGGCGTCCCGGGCGTCCCCGGTCCCCCCGGCCGCCTGAGGACCCTCAAATCCGTTCTCCTTGCGGAAGGACTCGTAGATCTGGAGCAGCACCTGCTTCTGCCGCTCGTTCAGGGTCGGGTCGGCGAGGATGACTGCACGCGTCTCCACCTCGTCCCGGTCCCGCTCGGCGTCGAGGATCCCGGCCCGCACGTACAGCGTCTCGGCGGAGATCCGCAGGGCCTTGGCGACCTGCTGCAGCACCTCCGCGCTCGGCTTGCGCAGCCCGCGCTCGATCTGGCTCAGGTACGGATTGGACACCCCGGCGGCGTCGGCGAGCTGCCGCAGCGACAGCTGCGCGTTGCGCCGCTGTTCGCGCAGGTACTCGCCGAGATTGCCGACGTTGAGCGATGCCATGGCCCTACTGTGCACCACTTTCGCTAACTCTTGCAAGCGGGTGCTTGCAAAAGTGCGCCACACCACGCCGCCCGGACGGTGGGCCTCCGCCGTTGTCTGAGAGAGTGGCGATCATGCGCCTTCTCCTCATTCGTCATGGTCAGACCCCCTCCAACGTCGCCAACCTGCTGGACACCGCGGTACCCGGACCCGGGCTGACCGAGCTGGGCGAGAAGCAGGCCGCCGCGCTGCCGGACGCGCTCGCGGACGAGAGGATCGAGGCGCTGTACGCCTCGACCCTGGTCCGCACGCAGCTGACCGCGGCTCCGCTGGCCGCGGCGCGCGGCCTGGAGGTGCTGGTCAGGGACGGTATCCGGGAACTGGCCGCCGGCGACCTGGAGATGGAGCCCGGCGACACCGAGGCGGGCGAGGCGTACATGGTCACGGCGTTCGCCTGGGCGGCCGGCGACACCGGGCTGCGCATGCCGGGCGGGGAGAGCGGCGCCGAGGCGTTCGGCCGGTTCGACGCGGTGGTGGCGGAGGCGGCGGCCTCCGGCGCCGGGACCGTGGCCATGGTCAGCCACGGCGCCGCCATCCGCGCCTGGACGGCTGCCCGCGCCCGCAACGTCGACGTGGACTTCGCCGCCGCGCACCCGCTGGACAACACCGGCGTGGTGGTCCTGGAGGGCTCGCCGGAGACCGGCTGGACCGCCCTGACGTGGGCGGGAGCGGTCGTCGGCGACGCGGCCCCCGCAGGTTCGGAGAGCGGCCCCACGGGGCGTCCGCTCGACACGCAGGAGTAGGCCCGGGACGGAGGAGCGACAGCCCGGACGGAGGCGGCTGGGCCGGGACGGAGGCCGTGGAGGCGTCCGCGCGAAAACCGGTGAGCGCCGGACCGGCCCGTCCGCAAGGGGGGGAGTTGACGGGCTGCCGAGGGGAGGCGTCCGCCGCTCACCGGTGTGATCACACTAGCCATGCAACCGGTCACATTGGTACGCGCACGGTTATGGCTACGTCGCCTTCCGGTAACACCCGAACACCGCACGACAGTGGATCAGTCGAGGACAGGTGATCGGTCGAGGACAGGCGGCCCGTCGAACGGCAGGGGCCGCGCGTGCACCACGTCCAGCCGCGACACCGCCCGGGTGAGCACGACGTAGAGCCGGTGCAGGCCGCGTGTCTCCGCCTCCGCGACGGCGGCGGGCTCCACCACGACGACGTGGTCGTACTCCAACCCCTTGGCGAGGCCCGCCCCCAGCACCGTCACCCGCTCCCCCGGCCGGTCCGGTCCCGCGGCCCCGATGCCCGCCGCGGCCAGCGCCTCCCGCACCGCCGCCGTCCCGGTGTCGGCGCCGATGACGCCGACGGACCCCTCGTGCGCGAGCGCCTCGCGCACGGCGGCGACGGTCTCCGCGAGCACCTCCCCCGCCGGGACCGGCCGCAGCCGCAGCCCCCCGCCGCCGCGCAGCGAACGCGCCGGCGGCACCGCCACGTCCAGGCGCTCCAGCAGCCGGTTGGCCACTTCGACGACCGCCCGGGGAACGCGGAAGCCGGTCGTCAGGCGGACCACCTCGGCCTCCGGTTTCCCCAGGTGGCGCAGGGTCTCGCGCCACTCGCGCGCCGCCCACGGCGTGGTGCCCTGCGCCAGGTCGCCCAGCACGGTCAGCGAGCCGAAGCGCGCCCGCCGCCCGATCGCCCGGCACTCCATCGGGGACAGGTCCTGCGCCTCGTCGACCACCACGTGCCCGTACCCCTCGGGGTGCTCGACGAGCCCGGCGACCTCGTCGAGGAGGACGAGGTCGGCGGCCGACCACCGGGCCGACCGGTACGAGCGCGGCGGCTTCGGCCACAGCACCGCCTTGCGCTCCTCCGCGTCCAGCAGCCCGTCCGCCGCCCGCTCCAGCGCCTCCGGGTCGCCGAGCAGGTCCGCCACGGCCTCCTCGGGCCGCACCTTCGGCCAGGCCGCGTCGACGTACGCGCTCACCGCCCGCGCCCGCTCGATCCGCCGCACCCACGCGGCCGGCCGCGGCCCCGTGCGCCGCTCGGCCCGCTGCCGCAGGAGCGCCACGATCCGCGTCCGCACGCGCTCGCGGCCCACGGCGTACGGCGGCTCCTCGGCGCGTACGTCCGCGACGACGCGGGCCAGTTCCTCGCCGGGCACCCGCCAGCGGTACGAGCCGTCCGGCACGGTGAGGCCGTCCGGGGCGCCGGCCTCCCCGGGCACGGCGACGCGGGCGTACAGCGCCCGGCGCAGCACCTCGGCCATGCGGGCGTCGTGCTTGACGGCCGCGGCGCGCTCGTCGTCGGCGGCGGTGACGGGGTGCCGGGCGAGTTCGTCGGCGAGGGTGGACTGCCGCACCCCGGTCTCGCCGAGCGCGGGCAGCACCTCGGCGATGTACGTCAGGAAGGTGCGGTTGGGTCCGAGGACGAGCAGGCCGCCGCGCCGGACGCGCTGCGGGAAGGTGTAGAGCAGGTACGCGGCCCGGTGCAGCCCCACGGCCGTCTTGCCGGTGCCGGGGGCGCCCTGCACGCAGACGGAGACGGCGAGGTCGCCGCGGACGAGGTCGTCCTGCTCGGGCTGGATGGTGGCGGCGATGTCCCGCATGGGGCCGACCCGGGGGCGTTCGATCTCGTCCGCGAGGATGCGGCCGGTCCCCGCCGCCGCGCCCGTACCCGGGTCCGCGCCCGCGCCCGTGCCCGCGCCGAGGTGCTCGTCCTCCAGGCCGGTCAGGTCGGCCGAGTCCCCCCGGCTGCCCGGTGTCCAGCCGAACCGGCGGCGCACGGCGACGCCCTGCGGGTCGCGGGCGCTCGCCCGGTAGAAGGCGCGGGAGACGGGGGCGCGCCAGTCCACCACCAGGGGCGGGGCGGCGGGGTCCACGCCGACCCGGAGCCGTCCGACGTGGTAGCTCTGCCCGGCGTGCTCCCCGTGGCCGAAGTCCAGCCGCCCGAAGAACAGCGGTCCTGCGGGCAGTTCGCGCATCCGCCGGTCCCGGGTGCGCAGCCGGCGGCCGAGCACCTCGGCGTCGGCGCCGGAGGCGGAGACGTCGGCGGCGGTGAGGACGTGGTCCCGGGCGCCGTCGACCATGGCGGCGAGGGCGGCCCGGCAGGCGTCGTGGTGAGCGCGTTCCCGGGCGAGTTCCCGGGCGGTTCCCCGGTCGGGCGCGGGCGCGTGGGCAGGGTCGGGAGACGTCATTCCACCGAGAATAACGTAACCGAGTTAAATTTCTTACCGGGTTGCCTTCAGCCGCGCTCCCCCCGTGCGCACGGGGTCACGCGTACCGCGACAGTCCCGCCGCCAGCTGCCGGAACGCCCGCTCGGCCGCCGCGCGCGCCTGCGGCCTGACCGCCTCCACGTCCTCGCCGCCGGTGATCCGCCGCCAGTTCTCCTGCGCGAGGAGGCGCTGCACGGCGACGATCTGCCCCGCGGCGAGCCGGGCGTCGAGGTCGCCGCCGAGTGCGTCGGCGAGCGCCGCCTCGGACCGCTCCAGGTAGGCGTGGAGCCGTGCGACCAGGGACGGGGTGCCGTACAGCAGCCGGTGGAAGGCCAGGACGCGGGGGTCGGAGTTGAGGCCGGTGACGGGGTCGGAGCCGTCCAGGGCGGCGAGGAAGTGCCCGCGCAGCGCGCCGAGCGGGGACTCGCCGTCCGCCCGCGCCGCCACGACGCGCGCCGCCTCGGTCTCGTGGTCGGCGAACCGGTGCAGGACGAGGTCCTCCTTGGCCGCGAAGTACCGGAAGAGGGTCGGCTTGGAGATTCCGGCCGCGGCCGCCACCTCCGCGACGGACACCTTCTCGAACCCCCTCTCCAGGAACAGCGCGATCGCGATGTCCGAGACCTCCTGGTGCATCCGCAGCTTCTTGCGTTCCCGCAGCCCTGTCCCACTCATGGGAGGGAGGGTACGCACCGCGGCCGGGCCGGCCGCCACCGACGTGTCGGACGGCCCCGGCCGCGCTCCGCCGCTCAGACGCCCCGGACGATGTCCAGCACCGGTTCCAGGGAGTCCACGACCACCTCGGCGCCCGCCCGGCGCAGCTTCTCCGCCTTGCCCGGGTGCCGCGCGTAGCCGAGGAACGGGACGCCGGCCTCCCGTGCCGCGGCGCGGTCCGACGGGGCGTCGCCGATCATCAGGGCGTCCTCCGGGGCCGCGCCCAGCGCGTCCAGGGCCAGGTGCAGGCAGTACGGGTCCGGCTTGAGCAGGCGCAGGTCCCGGGTGCGGCCGTAGACGTCCGGCGCGAAGCACCCGCTCAGACCGCGGCCGGCGAGGTACGCGGCGGCCGTGCGCGCCGAGTTGTTGGTGGCGACGGCCAGGCGTACGCCGACCGCGCTCCACGTGCGCACCAACGGGTCCGCGTACGCCGTGGGCCAGGCCCGCGCGACCGCCTTCAGCTCCTGCCGGGTGAGCCGCTCCTCCAGCTCGGCCACCAGGTCGCTGCGCGGGTGGCGGCGGTCGACGGCGCGCAGCACCGCCATCGGGTCGGGGTGCGCGCGCTCCTCGTCCGTGAGCAGCCCGCGCAGGCCCTGCCGCCCGAGCCACTCCACGAGGTCGCCCGCCACGCGCTCCGCCGGCAGGCCCGCGAAGAGGCGGCAGATCGGCCCGTCGAAGTCGAAGAGGACGAAGCGCGCTCGTGTGATCAGATTCCGCAGCTTTTCTGTCTGTATCCCTGGCTGTTCCGCCACCGATTCGGTCTGCTTTGTATCAGAAGTCACTAGGAAAGTGTCAGGTCCGTGCTGATGGTTTCCCATAGGGCGTCGAACCACTTCTGCGACTGGTCCACGAACATCGCGTCCCGATGGCCCGCCCCGCGTTCGAAGGAGAAGAGCCGCGACTCCAGGCCCAGGACGTCGTACATCCCCAGGGTCTCGCCGCCCACCTCCTCCTCGCGTTCGGTGACGAGGTAGTAGGCGATCAGCGCCTCGACGCCGTTGAGCAGGTACAGCTTGACCGGCGGGGTGAAGGGCAGCGCCCGGAACGAGACATTCACCTCGACGCCGTGGGAGGAGCGCAGGGCGCGCAGGTTGTGACGCAGGACCTGCACCTGGGCGTTGCGCTGGGTGAGCCAGCGCTGGTGCACCACGTCGCCCCGGCCGTCCACGGGGACGGGGAAGGCCAGGGGGATGTCGCGGCTGGGCAGCAGGACGCGGACGTCGATGGACCGCGGACGGACGCGGCCCTCGTGGACGAGGCGGACGGGCTCGCCGAGGGCCAGCATCAGGGTCTCCGCCGTCAGGCACACCGTGTCGACGCGGACCTGCGGCGACTCGAACGCCCGTGTGAGCCGGGGCGCGAGACCCACGATCGGGGGCTGCGGCTCGTACGACGCCGCCGACGGCTCGGCGATACGCGGCGGGCTGCCCTTGCTCACATTGCTGAGCAGGCCGTCCTCCTGGAGCACGCGCAGGGCCTGACGGACGGCGCCGCGCTCGACCCCGAACTCCTCCGCCAGTTCGGCCTGGGTGGGCATCCGGTCCCCGGCCTTGAGGTCACCGGCGCGGATGCGGTCCCGCAGGACATCGGCGATCTCCTGCGGCGAGAGCCGTTTGCTGCCGTTCACTGCAACGTTCTCCTGAGTCACGACCAAACGCTACAACTCTAGCCCATCTCCCGGGAGTTGTTTGAAAGTTGTTTATAAATACCGGCCAAGTGGGGATCAGTAAGCCAAAGTTGGTTGCCAACTTGTAAGAGATGGCGGAAGTTTTCCCTCCTCCTGTCGGCAGTTGGCACCCGGCTCTGTCCCCTGTGCCGCGTTCTCCACCTCGCGTACCGCGCCGAGGAGTCTGTCAGGAGGAACCACCATGCCCGTCATCACGCTCGTGTCCACTGTCTTCGTCATCGGCCTCGAACAGCTCGTCCGGTGGCGGTACGGCCCGACGGGCGTCGTCGGGCTGCTGCTCCTGGCCGTGGGCATCCGGGCGAAGAGCCCCGCCTTCAGCTCCATGGGAGCGGTCGTCCTGGCCCTCACCGTGTCGGGCCCCGCCCTTTGACCTGCGTCGAAGTCGGAGTCACGGCCACGGCCAGGACGGCGGCCACGGCCGCCGGCGCCGCACCCGGGAGGCCTCAGTCCGAGAGCACCAGCTCCGAACTGATGGTCTCCCACAGCGCGTTGAACCACAGATGGGACTGTTCCACGAACGTGGTGTCCCGCAGCCCGGCCCCCAGCCCGAAGGAGAACAGCGTGGACCGCGTGCCCTCGGCGTCGTACAGCTCCAGCTGCTCGTTGCCGAACTCCTCCTCACGCCGTTTGAGTGTGTAGTACGCGAAGAGCGCCTCGACGCCGTTGAGCAGGTACAGCTTGACCGGCGGGGTGAAGGGCAGCGCCCGGAACGAGACGTTCACCTCGATGCCGTGGGTGGCCCGCAGGGCGCGCAGGTTGTGCTTGAGCACCTGGCCCTGGGCGTTGCGCTGGGCCAGCCAGCGCTGGTGCACGGGGTCGTCGTCGCCCCGGTCGTCCCGGCCGTCCACCGGAGCCGGGAAGGCCAGGTCGATGTTCCGGCCCGGCAGCAGGACCCGCACGTCGACCTTGGCCGGTTTCATGCGCCCCGCGTGGATGTGGCGCAGCGGTTCGCTCATGGCGAGGGTGAGGGAGACCGACGTCAGGCACAGCGCGTCGATCTCCACGTGCGGCGCACGGAAGGCGGCCGCTATGCGCGGCGCGAGCGTCACCGTGGTGGGCTGCGGCGGGGCTCCGGGCCCGGTCGGTACCCGCTCCGCGGGCAGGGCGACGATCGCCGGGCCGCCCCTGGGGACGTCGGCGAGAAAGTTCTCCGACCTCAGGATGCGCAGCGCCTGCCGTACGGCCCCCCGCTCGACGCCGAACTCCTCGGCCAGTCTGGTCTGCGTGGGCAGGCGCTGTCCCGGCCGCAGCTCGCCCGTCCTGATCCGGTCGCGCAGTGCTTCGGCCACCTCGCGGTGCGACCGCTGCGGCCGCACCGGTCTCTTCCGTCCTTCGGCGGCGCCGTTCTCCGGGTCCACAACGGAACACTACAACTTCACGCCATCTTCAGGGAGTTGCCGGAAAGGTGGTTATGAGACTCCTCCAAGTGGGATTAGCTTGATGTGAGTTGGTCGCCAACTTCAGCAACATGGTTGGAAAATTTAGATGTTGGCTACCAGAGTCGCACCCATCCGACCAGGTGGACGGTCCTCCCCGCGGAAGTCCGCCGCTCCGTCCCGAAGGAGGGACCGCCATGCCGCTCGTCGCTCTCGTCGTCGCCGCCCTGGTCATCGGATTCGAGCAGCTCGTGCAGTGGAAGTACGGGCCGATGGGGATCATCGCCTTCGTCGCGCTGTCCATCGGCGTCAAGGCCAGGAACGGCGCCCTCGGCGGCGTCGGGGCGGTCCTCCTGGTGATGCTGCTCGCCCGGTCCGGCTGAGACCGGGACCGGGTCCTGCCCGGTCCCGCCGGGCCCGCGCCGGGGGGAGCGGGCCCGGGCCGCCGGTCCCACGGACCGGCCCTCGGATGTGACCGGCGCGGCTCCCTTCCGGAGGGGAGCCGGGAGCCGCGCCGGCCGGTACCACCGTCACCCGTGCCCGTCGCTACGGAGCAGGCGGAGAAGGAGGTGAGGAAGGGGAACGGAACGAGGGAGAAGGGATCAGAAGACGTCCGGGCACCACGGTCGCCTGGGCGTACGCAGCAGGGCGTCGGCGACGGTGGCGGCGCCCGCTCGTGCTTCCGTCACCCGCCCGAGCGCGGCGAGCCGCACCGCCGACTCGTCGCCCAGCCACAGCGCCGCCAGCTCGCGCACGTCGAGCGCGAGGTCGGCGGTCCCGGTCGTCCGGACGCAGGACGCCCCGTCCGGCGACGTCTCCAGCCGGTAGCGGCCGGCGGACAGCCCGTCCGCGTCGGCGACCTCCAGCACGAGCGTGCCGGCGGCGGCGTACGTACGGGCCTCGAGGGCGCGGACGACGTCCAGGATCCGCACCCACAGGAAGTCCGCCACCATGTCGATGCCGGCGGCGCGCGGGTCGGGCAGCAGGTC
Organism: Streptomyces minutiscleroticus; assembly: GCF_014650875.1. Classification (GTDB taxonomy): domain Bacteria; phylum Actinomycetota; class Actinomycetes; order Streptomycetales; family Streptomycetaceae; genus Streptomyces; species Streptomyces minutiscleroticus. Next base: position 51,663 of record NZ_BMVU01000040.1, on the reverse strand, counting down.
CGGAAGCAGGTCGTCGGGGGCGCGCCCGCCGCTCTTGACCGTGGTCACCCAGTCCACCGAGCACAGGTAGTGCCACAGGGCCCGCTCGGCGGTCGGGGTCACCGCGATCAGGTCCTTGACCTCGGCGGTGACCAGGGGCTGCTTGCGGTCGCCCCAGTGGTCGTCGGCGGTGTAGGTCAGCAGGCCCTGCACCTCGCCGTCCGCCGCGCGGTACACGGCGTGGAAGGGCTCGGTCCAGGGGCGGCCGGTGCTCAGCGCGCCGGTCGCGAGCTGCCACCAGCGCTCGGTGCGGTCCACGGCGCCCGGCTGGATCCGGCACAGCCGCTCGTGCAGCTCGGGGCCGAGCTTGCGGACGTCCTCGCCGTCCACGAGGTCGACGCGCCCGCCGTCGTCCGGCCCGGACCGGCGGCGGTCGAGACCGGTGCGGGGCACGTCGACGGTCCACCGGGCGACGCGGGCGGCCGGCCCGAAGCCGTACCGGCCGTAGATCGGGTACTCGGCGGCGATGAGCGTCGCCACGACGTCGCCGCGCTCCCTCGCGGCCGCCAGGTCCCGGGCCATCATGCGGCCGAGGAGGCCACGGCGGCGGTGGGTCGCCGTGACGGAGACGTTCGTGATCGCGTCGGCGGGGACGGCCGCCCCGCCGACCGCCGTGAGCCGCTGCGCGAACGACCGGAACGTCCCCACGCACCGCCCGTCGTCGAACGCCCCCAGCGTCCGCTCCGGCTCGATGTACGCGGCACGGCCCACCAGCTCCGCCTCCGAGGGGTGCGGCGGCCGCAGGAACCCGGTGTTCAGGGCGCGTGTCCACTCCGGGATCTCGGCCTCGGCGATCGGGCGTACGTCGATGTCATGGGTGTCGGGGCGCAGGCTCATGGCAGCACGCTAGGCCGACGGGGAGCGGGATGTCGTCCGGATTTCCGGGGTGCGGGCGGGACCGCGACGGTCCGCCCGCATCGCAGCGGAACGATTCTTCAGAACGCCGCGCGGATCTCCCCCACCTCGCGGCCCGCACCCAGCAGCGGCGCGCGGCCGACGCGGTCGAGGACCGGTGCGTCCACGCCCAGCAGCCGCAGGGCGCGGGCCAGGACGGGCCCGAGGGCCCGGGTGGCCCCGTCCTCGACCTTGAACGCCAGCGCCCGGCCGTCCGGCAGCGCCACCGCCTGCACCGCCTCAGCGCCCATCTTCGACAGGGCGCCCGGGACCTCCCGCATCAGCCAGGTGTCGGGACGGCGGGTGCCCGCGACGTACTCGGGGTGGGCGCGCATGGCGTCCGCGACCCGGCGCTCGGGCGTGCCCGGCCCGGCGAGCACGAAGGAGCGGAAGGCCCGGGCCAGGCCGGTCAGGCCGACGGCCATCAGCGGCGCGCCGCAGCCGTCCGTGCCGACCGCCGCCACCCGCTCGCCCGCCGCCTCCTCGACGACCGTGCGGACCAGCCGCTGGAGCGGGTGGTCCGGGTCCAGGTACGTCTCCGTGGGCCAGCCCCGCAGGACGCACGCGGCGAGCATCGCGGTGTGCTTGCCGGAGCAGTTCATGGTCACCCGGTCGCGGACGGCGCCGGAGGCCAGGTACGTCTCCGCCTCCGTCTGGTCCAGCGGCAGGTCGGGCGGGCACTGGAGCTGGTCGGCCGTCAGACCGTGCTCGGCGAGCATCTTGGTCACCAGGTCCCGGTGGAAGACCTCGCCGGAGTGGCTCGCGGCGGCCAGCGCCAGCCGCTCGCCCGCCAGGTCCAGGCCCGCCCGCAGCACGGCGGCCGCCTGCATCGGCTTGTTCGAGGAGCGCGGGAAGACCGGGGCGTCCACGTCGCCGAGCGCCAGCTCGACCGAGCCGTCCGCGGCCAGCAGGACCAGGCTCCCGCGGTGCCGGCCCTCGACGAAGCCGGACCGCACGACCTCGGCGAGGACGGGGGGTATGACGCCGGCGGCGGTGGGGACAGGGGCTGCGGACATCGGCGGGGGCCTTCCGGGCGGGACCCGCTCCGTCCGCGGCCCCCGGGGCCACCGGGGCGGACGCGTCACATGAGCAGGTCGTCTACTTGTGCTTCGCCTTCACGGTACCTGCGTGCGATCTCCGTGCTGCAATCGTCGGCCGTGCGCTGCAGCTCCTGGCGGCTGCGGGAAACCCGCTGCTCATAGCGTTCCAGCCGCCTCAGGGCGGTGTTCAGCTCCGCGTCCGTACGGGCCGTGAGGTCGGACAGCTCGACCTCGGCGAGCATCTCCTCGGCCAGCCGCCGGTACTCCTCGCCCTCCGGCGTGCCCACCGTCACGTGGCGGGCCGACGAGCGCTGCCGGGCGGGCGTGTCGGCGAGGATCTCCGAGAGCCGGTCGACCACCGACGGCTCCCGCACGGGCTCCGCGAGGCCGCCTCTGCGCTTCAGCTCCGCCCGCAGGATGTCGACCCGTCCCTGGAGCAGCCGCCGCACGTAGCTGAGGTCCGCCTCGTCGCGCTGGGCGTCCCGGCGCAGCGCGCGCAGCTCCTCCAGGCCCAGGTCGCCCAGGGCCAGGACGGCCGTGCCGTGCTCGGGCGGCCCGACGGCCGGTCCGGCGGACGCCGCGGGCGGGCCGCCGGTCCGCTGCACGGGCGGGCGCGCCGGGCCCGGCCGCTGCGGGCGCCCCGCGCGGATCGGCGCGGCGGACCCGGGCTGCCGCCCGGTGCTGGATGTACTCATGTGCCTCTACCGTCCCCTCGGCCGGCGCGGTCACCTCGAAGGGTGCGCCGCGGTACACGGCATCGTGCCACCCCGAGTGGCCGCTATGTGACCGAGTGCCCCCGATCGGCCCTACATGGGGTGGTTGGAGGCCCCCTGAAAAGCCCCGGGGGGACGCCGCCGAAGGCCCCGTACGGACGCCGTGCCGCCGCACGGCATGATGTCCCCATGCGTGCGGTGGTGCAGAGGGTGGACGGCGCGAGCGTCGTCGTGGACGGCGAGACGGTCGGGGCGGTCGACGGCGAGGGCCTGTGCGTCCTGGTGGGCGTGACCCACGAGGACACCAAGGAGAAGGCCGCGCAGCTGGCCCGCAAGCTGTGGACGCTGCGCGTGCTGCAGGACGAGAGGTCGTGCAGCGACACCGGCGCCCCGCTGCTGGTGGTCAGCCAGTTCACCCTCTACGGGGACGCCCGCAAGGGCCGCCGCCCCACCTGGAACGCGGCCGCGCCCGGCGACGTCGCCGAACCGCTGGTGGACGAGGTGGTCGCGCAGCTGCGGACGCTGGGCGCGACGGTGGCGACGGGCCGCTTCGGCGCGCAGATGCGCGTCTCGCTGACGAACGACGGCCCGTTCACCGTGCTGCTGGAGATGTGAGGGCTCCCGGTCCCGGGTCCCGGTTCCCTACGGCTCGACGACCACTTCCTGGGCCGCGGCCGTCGTCTCGGCCAGCAGCGGCGCGTCCGCGGGGACGTTCCGCTTCACCAGGGCCAGCGCGATCGGGCCCAGCTCGTGGTGGCGCACGGACGTGGTGACGAAGCCGACCTTGCGGCCCTCGGGGCCGTCCGCGGCCAGCCGCACCTCGGCGCCGTGGCCGGGCAGGTGCACCTCGCTGCCGTCCAGGTGCAGGAAGACCAGGCGGCGCGGCGGCCGGCCCAGGTTCTGCACGCGGGCGACGGTCTCCTGGCCGCGGTAGCAGCCCTTCTGCAGGTGCACGGCCGTGCCGATCCAGCCCAGCTCGTGCGGGATGGTGCGGTGGTCGGTCTCGAAGCCGAGCCGCGGCCGGTGGTTCTCCACGCGCAGCGCCTCGTACGCGAGGATGCCGGCCGCCGGGCCGCTCCCCGCCGCGTACGCCTCCAGGTCGGCGCGCGGCAGGAACAGGTCGCGGCCGTACGCCGTCTCGCGGACGACGACGCCCTCGGGAACCTCGGCGATGGACCCGGCCGGCAGGTGCACGACCGCGAACTCGTCCGTTCTGTCGGCCACGTCCACGCGGTAGAAGAACTTCATCGACTCCAGGTACGCGATCAGCGCGTCCTGGCCGCCGGGCTCGGTGTGCATCCACACCGTCGCACCGTCGTCGACGAGGTAGAGGGCGTGCTCGATGTGGCCGTTGGCGGAGAGGATCAGCGCCTCGGTGGCACGGCCCGCCGGGAGCTCGCTGACGTGCTGGGTGAGCAGCAGGTGCAGCCAGCCGAGCCGGTCCTCGCCGGAGACGGTCACCACGCCGCGGTGCGAGAGGTCCACGAAACCGGTGCCGTCGGCGAGGGCGCGCTGCTCGCGGAACAGGTCGCCGTAGTGGGCGGCGACGCCTTCGTCCACGCCCTCGGCGGGAACGGCGCCGGGCAGGGACAGCAGGGGGCTCTTCATGGGCATACAGCCTACGACCGGTTGGTTGCCGTTTTTATTTCCCGGCGCGGGGCCGCGTCCCGCACCGTCCGGCCATCGGGGACCGCTGTGCGGGTCAGTCCCCGTCGCCGGTCCGCTCCGCGCAGTCCTGGCAGCGGCCGAAGATCGCGAAGTGCTTCATGTCCGTGTCGAAGCCGAACGTCTCGCGCAGCTTCGCCGTGAACTCCGCGGCCACGTCCAGGTCCGCCTCGATCACGTTCGTGCAGTCCCGGCACACCAGGTGGATGTGGTGGTGCCGGTCCGCGAGGTGGTACGTGGGCGCGCCGTGCCCCAGGTGCGCGTGGGAGACGAGGCCCAGTTCCTCCAGCAGCTCCAGCGTCCGGTAGACCGTGGAGATGTTCACCCCGGACGCGGTCCTGCGCACCTCGACGAGGATGTCGTCGGGGGTCGCGTGCTCCAGGGTGTCCACGGCCTCGAGGACGAGCTGGCGCTGCGGTGTCAGCCGGTAGCCGCGCTGCCGCAGGTCGTGCTTCCAGTCGGTGCTCACCACACTGAAAGTCTAGGGCTACTTGAAGAAGGCGATCCCGTCGTCGGGCATGTCGTCCGGAAGGGCCTTGGCCCAGCGCTCGACGTCCTCGGGGGTGACGACCTTCTTCAGGTGCGCCGACATGTAGGGGCGCAGCTCGACCTCGGGGGTCTGCTTCTCGCCGACCCACATCAGGTCGCTGTTGACGTAGCCGTACAGGCGCTTGCCGCCGCTGTAGGGGCCGGAGGCCTCCGTCCGGGCGACCGCGTCGGTGACGAGGTCGATCTGCGGCTTCTTCTCGGCCATCTCGCCGTACCAGACCTCGACGACGCCGTCGTTGCGCACCATCGTGACCTCGACCTTGCGGTCCTTGTCGATGCGCCAGAAGCCGGACTCGGTCTCCAGGGGCCTGACCTTGTTGCCGTCGGAGTCGAGCACCCAGGTGCGCGAGTGGTACTCCAGGAAGTCCCGCCCGTCGTGGGTGAAGGCGACCTCCTGGCCGAAGTTGCACTTCTCGGCGCCGGGGAAGTCGTGGACGCCCGCGCCGGCCCAGCTGCCGAGCAGGAAGGCGAGGGGGACGAGGTCCTTGTGCAGGTCGGACGGGATCTCGATCATGAGCTCGGAAGTTCCTCGGTGGGAGCGTCGGGGGTCAGCGCTGGCCCTGGTACAGCTTCTTCACGGTCAGCCCGGCGAAGGCCAGCACGCCGACGCAGACCAGGACCAGCAGGACTTCGAAGAATGCCTCAAGCACGGGGTGCTCCTCGGGTGACGCGGTGGACGGACGGCTCCCCGCCCGGCCGGGGCCGGAGGCGGGGTGGCGGCAGAGCCGGACCCCAGCTTAGTCGTCCGGGCCCGGGGACTCTCCGTGAGGTCGGTCCGGCCCGGCGCCCCACCGCAGCGCGGGCCGGGCCGGCGCCTCCACCGGCCGTGCGGGAGTGACTACGATTCGGCCATGGCGAAGAAGCTCGTGATCAAGGTGACGGCGGGGGCGGACGCCCCCGAACGCTGCTCTCAGGCGTTCACGGTGGCGGCGGTCGCCGTCGCGAGCGGCGTGGAGGTCTCGCTGTGGCTGACCGGCGAGTCCGCCTGGTTCGCCCTGCCGGGCCGGGCCGCCGAGTTCGAGCTGCCGCACGCCGCCCCGCTGCCGGACCTCGTGGACTCGATCCTGGCCGGCGGCCGGATCACGCTGTGCACGCAGTGCGCCGCGCGCCGCGACATCACCGAGAAGGACGTCATCGAGGGCGTGCGGATCGCGGGCGCGCAGGTGTTCGTGCAGGAGGCCATGGCGGAGGAGACCCAGGCCCTCGTCTACTGACGGCGGGCGCCCCCGTACCGGCCGCCACCGGCCGACGGTCCGCGTCCCCGTACCGGTCCGATCACCGTCGTGCGCCGGTCCGATCACCGTCGCGCACCGGTCCGATCGACACCGCGCGCCGGTCCGCGTCGGTCCGCGGGCCGTCAGTCCCGCCCGCCCCGTCCGCCCCTGCGGTCGAGCTCGTCCCACCACGCCTCGGACTCGGGGTCGTGCCCGCCGTCCGCCCGGTCGGACCGGGACCGCGCCCCGCGGCCGCCGGGCTCTCCGGGGGCGCCGGGCCTCTCGTCCCACCAGCGGTCCTCGGGGCCGCGCCGGTTGGCCGTGATCGCGGCGAGCGGCGGGATCACCATGGCCACGACGCACATGGCCACGGCCGCGGGGACCGACCAGAGGCGTACGACCCCCCAGGCCAGCACGAACAGGCCGAGGCAGGTCCCCATCATCGCGAAGTAGACGTGGCGCCTTCGCCGGTACATGTCTCCAGGCTATGCCCGCGGACGGCCGCAGGGCCGCACCCGTCCGGGAGAGCGTCCGGCTCCCGGGGTGCGGCCCTGCGGCGTGCCGCGGGCGCCGGCCGGGGACCGGCGCCCGCGGGAGAGACCGTTCAGACGGCGATCGCCACTTCGGCGAGGCCGCCCTTCTGCGCGACGACCGTACGGTCCGCCGTGGCGCCGGGCACCAGGGCGCGCACCGTCCAGGTGCCCTCGGCCGCGTAGAAGCGGAACTGTCCGGTCGCCGAGGTGGGCACCTCGGCGGTGAACTCGCCCGTCGAGTCCAGCAGGCGGACGTACCCCGTCACGGGCTCGCCGTCCCGGGTCACCTGGCCCTGGATGGTGGTCTCACCGGGCTTGATCGTCGAGGCGTCGGGGCCGCCGGCCTTCGCTCCACACATATGTCGGTTCCGTCCTTGAGGCTCGTGACTCGGGTCTTACTTGGCCGGGCCGAGCTCGATCGGCACACCCACGAGGGAGCCGTACTCGGTCCAGGAGCCGTCGTAGTTCTTGACGTTCTCGACACCGAGCAGCTCGTGCAGCACGAACCAGGTCAGCGAGGAGCGCTCGCCGATGCGGCACAGGGCGATGGTGTCCTTGGACAGGTCGATCCGCTCGTCCTCGTAGAGGGCCTTGAGCTCGTCGTCGGACTTGAAGGTGCCGTCGTCGTTGGCGTTCTTCGACCACGGGATGTTGCGCGAGGTCGGCACGTGGCCGGGGCGCTGCGACTGCTCCTGCGGCAGGTGGGCCGGGGCGAGGAGCTTGCCTGAGAACTCGTCGGGCGAGCGCACGTCGACGATGTTCTGGTTGCCGATCGCGGCGACGACGTCGTCGCGGAAGGCGCGGATCGAGGTGTCCTGCGGCTTGGCCTTGTACTGGGTGGCGGCGCGCTCCGGCACCTCCTCGACCAGCTCGCGGGCGTCCAGCTCCCACTTCTTGCGGCCGCCGTCGAGGAGCTTGACGTTCTCGTGGCCGTACAGCTTGAAGTACCAGTAGGCGTAGGCCGCGAACCAGTTGTTGTTGCCGCCGTAGAGGACGACCAGGCTGTCGTTGGCGATGCCCTTGGCCGACAGGAGCTTCTCGAAGCCCTCCTGGTCGAGGAAGTCGCGGCGGACCGGGTCCTGCAGGTCCTTCGTCCAGTCGAGCTTGATCGCGTTCTTGATGTGGTTCTTGTCGTACGCGGTGGTGTCCTCGTCGACCTCGACGAGGACGACCTGCGGGTCGTCCAGGTGCTCCTGGACCCAGTCGGCGTCTACCAGGACGTCGCTGCGGCTCATGCTGTTCTCTCCTCCGGGGCAGTTGCGGCGGTGCTGTGCTGGGGTGCTCGGGCGGGCGCGGGCACGCGGGCCGGGGGTCCGGGGGCGTACGCGGCACACGGGCGGACCCGACGAGGACGGTCGGGTGCCGCGGGGCTCGGGAGGCGGTGCTCCCGCTCAGAAGGGGCGACAGAGCATGGCGGCGACGCGGCACAGGTCTACTGCCCGCCGCTTCGTGAGATCCGCCTGTCGCTTCATGTCACCGATCGTAGGGACGTACCGGCGCGCGTGTCACCGGTATGTCGCATACTGAGACGCGATCGTCCGGCATACGGGAAAGACGGAGCACCGGGGGAGTCCCCGGCCGGGACCGGTGCGGCTCCCGGCCCCTGCGCGCCGCGGTGCGGACGGCTCCGTCTCGCCTGTCGGACAGGTGTCCGCCTCCGGTGCGTCCTACCCGGCGAGCTCCACGTCCGAACCCTTCACCGTGATCTCGACCCCGTCCTTCGCGGCGGCCACCTTGTCGAGCGCGATGCCGCCCGGCAGCCCGTCGATCCGCTGCTGGATGTCGGTTATCTCGCGGAACTTGTTCTCGGCCAGGGCCACGCCCAGGTCGGGCAGGGAGTCGGCGCGCACCTCGATCCTGTCGTCCTTCACGGCGACGGAGCTGAGCACGGTGACCGGCTGGGGCAGCTTGGTGCCGAGCACCGTCGCCTCCACCTGGACCTTGATCTTGCCGTCGCCGCCGTCGGAGAGCCCGACGACCCGGGCGGTGATCCCGGAGGTGACCCGGATCGGCTCGGCCTTGGCCGTCCGCAGCAGCTCGTCGTACCCGATCGTGGCGGTGCCGGTGGCGGAGTCGGCGGTGGCGGAGCTGTAGTCCCCGGAGAGGGTGACGCCGTGCAGCCGCGCGTCCAGCCGGTCGATGCGGATCGCGTCGCCGCCCGTGCCGCCGGAGCCGCCGTCGCCGGTCCCCTCGGCGGACGCCTCGAAGTCCTCGATGCCGACCCGGACCTCGTCGAGCCTGCCGCCCGCCAGCTGGGTGAGGAAGGGGAAACCCTGGACGGAGACGTCGGGCGTACGCGCCAGCCCCTCGTTGTTCTTCAGCCTCTCGGCCACCCGGTCCTCGGCATAGTTCAGCGCGAGCCGGTCGGCGAGCACGAAGAGCCCGCCCAGCACGAGGGCGAGGACCAGCAGTATTCGCAGTGCACGCATGTCTCGGTCTTTCCCCCACCCCGGGCGCTCGCCCACGACAACGGTCACCGGCGGGCCAGACGGACGCCGGACCGCGAGCGTAACTCCGGCCGCCGCCCCCGTCGTGGAGGCGACGGCCGGTTGTCGATCATCCGTGACACACGCGACGGCCGGTCCCGGGTCAGACCAGGGCGCGTCCCAGCAGGTAGACCGCCGGGGCGGCGGCGGCGAGCGGCAGCGCCACGCCCGCCGTCATGTGGACGAAGCGGGACGGGTAGTCGTAGGCGGCGACCCGGTGGCCGATCAGCGCGCACAGCCCCGCGCCGGCGCCGAGCAGGGCGCCGCCCGTGCCCAGGTCCGTCATGCCGCCCACGACCCAGCCCGCGGCGGCCGCGGCCAGCAGGGACACCACCACGGACACCGGGGTCGGCAGCGGCAGCGCGCGGACCAGGATGCCCACCGCCACCGCGGCGGCGCCCGTCGTCACCGCGTCCGGCACGGCCGCGAGGTGCCCGGCCGCAATGATCGAGAGGGCCGCCGACGCGACGGTCGCCATCAGGCCGTACATCCGCTCGTCGGGGTCGGCGTGACTGCGCAGCTGGAGGACCAGGGAGAGCAGGACCCACACGCCCAGGGCGCCGAGGATCGCCGCGGGGCCGTGCTCCCGGCCGGCCGCGAGCAGGGCCGCGTCCGCGACGAGCGCGCCGAGGAAGGCCAGCGCGATGCCCTGGCGGGCGGGCCACATGCCGTTCAGCCGGAACCAGCCGGCGGCGGTCACGGCCTGCAGCAGCACCAGCGGCACGAGCAGCGCGTACGAGCCGATCGCGGCCGCGCCGGAGAGCAGCAGCCCGAGCACGGCGGTGAGGGCGGCGGGCTGGATGCCCGGCTCGATGATCGGCGAGCGGCCCTCGGCGCGGGCGCGCTGGGCGTCGGTGATCCGGGCGTTGCCGGTGAGGGTGGGCGGACCGTAGGCCGGTCCGCCGTCGGTGCCCGGCGCGGCCGGTTCCGCCGGGGCCGGTGCGGCGTGCGCGGCGGCGGGGTGCGGGACCTGCGGCGCCGGGTGCCCGGCCGTCCCGGCCGGCGCCTCCGGGGGCAGCGCCTGCCCGGTGACGCCGTACTGCCCGGTCCCTCCGTACGGGGCGCCGTACGGCCCGCCGGTCCCGGCGTACTGCTGCGCGTGCCCGGAGTCGGCCGGCTGCCCATGGGCGGCCGGCCCGCCGAAGCCGCCGGGCTGCCCGGCCTGTCCGCCGTAGGAGACCTGCCGGCCGTACGAGACCTGCTGGTAGGACGCCTGCTGGTAGGACGCCTGCTGGTAGGGCGCCTGCTGGCCGTAGGACGCGGGCGCTTGCCGGCCGTAGGACGCCTGCTGGCCGTAGGTCGTCTGCGGGGCGGAGTGGGGGTGGCCGGAGCCGGACGGTCCGCCGTACCCCTGCCCGTCGCCGTACCCCTGCCCGCCCTGGGCCGCCTGCTGTCCGGCGTGGCCGTACGGGTCCGGTGCCGCGTGCCCGTGGCCGTACACCGGATCCGCCCCCGTCTGCGGGGGCAGGTACGCCGTCTCGGCCAGGTCGGCGGCGGTGACGGGCGGCTGCACCTGGGTCTCCCAGGTCTGCCCCTCCCACCGCTGGGTGTGGTCGTCCTGCGGGGCGGGCACGACGTCTTCGTACCGCGGCTGGGGGGCCGGCTGCCGGTGATGGGCGCCGTGCCCCTCGTAGGGCTGGTTGCTCATGGTCTGAAGGTCACCCTCCTGCGAACGGCGGGAGCACCTCGACCGTGCCGCCCTCGGCCAGGCGTACCGTCTCATGCCCGCGGGTGCCCACGGGATCCCCGTCGACGAGGAACGAGCATCGCCGCAGTACGCGCACCAGTTCGCCGGGATGCCGCTCGCGGGCCGCGTCGAGTGCCGCGGCGAGCGTGTCCGCCTCGTACGGCTCCTCGGCGACGCCGGCGGCGGCCTTGGCGGCCGCCCAGTAGCGCACCGTGCCCTTTGCCATCTGCTTCCTCACTCGGTGACGACGGTCGACACGGCCAGGCTAGCCCGCCGCGCGGACCGCCCACGCCCCGATCCGGTCCGGCAGCCCGTCGTCCGCCGCGTGCTCGGCGTGGCCCGTGCCGCGCTCCGGCCACAGCCGCGCGTGACCGCCGAAGGCGGCGGCCGGTATCCGGGGTGGTGGTGCCCCCAGCAGCCGACCGTGGTCGCCCTCCGGTGCCCCGGGCTCCGGGCCCACTCCACCGCGGCCGCCAGGTCCGGCACTTCGCGGTCGCCGGCCGCGGACCGGCCGCCGGAGGCCCCGTGACCGCGGAAGGAGAAGGTCACCACGGCCGCGTGCCGCGCGAGGAGGCCCGCCGCGCGGCGCACGTGCGGGCGGCCGAGATCGCCGGTGAAGCCGTGTGCGACGACGATGACCGGACCGTCATCGTCGGTGTTTCCGGTGTGTACGCGGCGTCGATCGCCACCCCGTCGGCCGCCTCGAGCAGGGCGTGCGCGGGGGCGCGGCGGCTCCGCGCGGCGCCGTCCGCGGGGCACGGCCGGGGAGATGATCGCGTCACATGACCTGCCGGACCCGAACTCATGTGGGCTATTCTGCTGAGCAGAGGACTCGGGCAGTGTTGCCCCCGGGTCCTCTTGTGCTTTACCGGGCGTTGTATACGAACGCTGTATACGGCGCCCGCGGCGCAGTCGCGGAGCCCACGGGGCGGGCTCCGCCCTCTGTACGAAGCAGTGCCGCAGAACTCCCCCGCCGCCCCCGGACCGGGGCGTGGGAGGTGCCCCCACGCAGGGACCGAGGAGGAACCAGACGTTATGGGCGAGCGAACCGTGCACGAACGTATGACGATCCGGGCGGGGGGAGCGCGATGAGTTCTCTGCTGCTCCTGACCAACGCCCTTCAGCCGTCCACGGAGGTGCTCCCCGCCCTCGGCCTCCTGCTGCACAACGTGCGCGTGGCCCCGGCGGAGGGCCCCGCGCTGGTCGACACCCCCGGTGCCGACGTGATCCTGATCGACGGGCGCCGTGATCTGCCGCAGGTGCGCAGCCTGTGCCAGCTGCTGCGGTCCACGGGGCCCGGCTGTCCGCTGATCCTCGTCGTGACGGAGGGCGGCCTCGCGGCCGTCACCGCCGACTGGGGCATCGACGACGTCCTGCTCGACACCGCGGGCCCGGCCGAGGTCGAGGCGCGGCTGCGGCTGGCCATGGGCCGCCAGCAGATCGTCGCCGACGACTCCCCCATGGAGATCCGCAACGGCGACCTCTCGGTGGACGAGGCGACCTACAGCGCCAAGCTCAAGGGCCGGGTCCTGGACCTGACCTTCAAGGAGTTCGAGCTGCTCAAGTACCTCGCGCAGCACCCGGGCCGGGTCTTCACCCGGGCCCAGCTGCTCCAGGAGGTCTGGGGCTACGACTACTTCGGCGGCACGCGCACGGTCGACGTCCACGTGCGGCGGCTGCGCGCCAAGCTCGGCCCCGAGCACGAGTCGCTGATCGGCACCGTCCGCAACGTGGGCTACCGCTTCGTCACGCCCGAGAAGCCGGAGCGGCCCGCCGGGACCCCGGCGCGCTCGGGCGAGGCCGGGGAGGGCGCCGCGGCGTCCGGGACGAAAGAGGACGAGACGGGCGTGACGGCGCACGCCGCCTCCGCGGACGCCGGGGCCGAGCCCCAGGAAGCCGCCGCACGGCCTGCCCAGAGGTAGGTCCATCCGCGTAGACTCCGCGCGTGGCCAAGGTGACACGGGACGACGTGGCGCGACTGGCGGGTACTTCCACCGCCGTCGTCAGCTATGTCATCAACAACGGACCCCGGCCGGTCGCCCCGGCCACGCGCGAGCGCGTCCTCGCCGCGATCAAGGAGCTGGGCTACCGGCCCGACCGCGTCGCGCAGGCGATGGCGTCGCGGCGGACGGACCTCATAGGCATGATCGTGCCGGACGCGCGCCAGCCCTTCTTCGGGGAGATGGCGCACGCGGTCGAACAGGCCGCCGCCGAGCGCGGCAAGATGGTCCTGGTCGGCAACTCCGACTACGTCGCCGAGCGCGAGGTGCACTATCTGCGCGCCTTCCTCGGCATGCGGGTCTCCGGCCTGATCCTGGTCAGCCACGCGCTGACCGACAACGCCGCCGCAGAGATCGATGCCTGGGACGCCCGGGTGGTGCTGCTGCACGAGCGGCCCGAGGCGATCGACGACGTGGCCGTCGTCACCGACGACGTGGGCGGCGCCCAGCTCGCCACCCGGCACCTGCTGGAGCACGGGCACCCGTACGTCGCGTGCCTGGGCGGCACCTCCGAGACGCCGGAGGTCGGCGACCCGGTCTCCGACCACGTCGAGGGCTGGCGGCGCGCGATGCAGGAGGCCGGCCTGGACACCGAGGGCCGACTGTTCGAGGCCCCCTACAACCGCTACGACGCCTACCAGGTCGCCCTGGAGCTGCTGGCGGGACCGCACCGGCCCCCGGCGATCTTCTGCTCCACCGACGACCAGGCGATCGGCGTCCTGCGCGCGGCGCGCGAGCTGCGCATCGACGTCCCCGGCGAACTGGCCGTGGCCGGCTACGACGACGTCAAGGAGGCGGGGCTCACCGACCCGCCGCTGACGACGGTCGCCTCCGACCGCCCCGCGATGGCCCGCGCGGCCGTCGACCTGGTGCTCGACGACGGCCTGCGGGTCGCCGGGTCCCGCCGGGAGCGCCTGAAGCAGTTCCCCTCGCGGCTGGTGGTGCGCCGGTCCTGCGGCTGCGGCTGAGCGGACCGACGGGACCGGCGCACCCCGTGCGGAGAGTCGCCTAGAACAGCAGGTCGTACTGGTCGAACCCGCCGCCCAGGCCGATCCGCGCGCCGAAGAGGTCGGCGGAGGCCCTGTTGGTGCCCGGGTAGAGCCACAGCCTGCCGCCGGAGTCACGCGTGACGACGTCCGCGATGCCGTCGCCGGTCATGTCGCCGTTCGCGACGTACGAGGTGAAGTTCCAGCCGGTGCGGGCCTCGATCCGCGTCGACCACGGCGTGTGCTCCTGCTGGGTGCCGCGGTAGAGGTACAGGACGCCCGAGCCGTTGCGGACCAGCAGGTCGGCCCGGCCGTCGCCGGACAGGTCGCCGTGCCCGAAGACCGTCACGCCCTTCCAGGACCTGTCGACGACCTTCACCTTGCCGTAGAACTCGCCGGTCCCCTTGCCCGGGTAGAGGTAGACCGAGCCGTCGGTGTCCACCGCGACCAGGTCGGGGCGGGCGTCGCCGGTCATGTCGCCGGGGATCGCGTACGACGTGTAGCCGCCCCACACCGAGGTGATCTGCATCCAGGTGTAGTCGCCGGCGCCGTGGTCGAAGTAGCTGCGGTAGAGCTTGCCGTCGTTCTTGTCGCGGATGACCAGGTCCTGGAACCAGTCCCGGTCGAGGTCGGCCTGAAGGCCCCAGCTCACGTCCTGCCAGCCGTGGCTCAAAAAGCTCCGCTGCGCGAGGGACGTGCCCTGGCTGACCTGCTCGAACAGGCCGCCGGACGGGGTGCGGGCCAGCAGGTCGGCCCGGCCGTCGAACGACCGGTCGGCGTCGTCGATGCGCGGCTGGGCGGCCCAGGTGTACGAGGAGACCTTGGTGAAGACCGGGTAGGCGCCCTGGGCGGTGCAGCCCTCGACGCCCCAGGAGACGATGCCGACGACCTTGTTGCCGACCACGAGCGGGCCGCCGGAGTCGCCGTTGCAGGGGGTCGTGGTGCCCTCGTCGGCGCCGGTCGCCGGGGTGCCGGCGCAGACCATCGAGCCCTCGACGAAGTAGTCCTGCCCGAAGACCGACTTCGCCGCGCTGTCGCAGGTGGCGTCGTCGACCAGCGGCAGGCTCGCCTTGCGCAGGGTCGCCGAGAGGTCGGCGTCCTCGGCGCCCGAGGTCAGACCCCAGCCGTACACCGTGCCGGTCCGGCCGGGCGTGTACGACGGGGTGTCGCCGGCGGCCGCCAGGCGCAGCCACGGCTGGTCCAGCGGGCGGTCGAGGGTGAGGACCGCGATGTCGTGCTGGTAGGTCTCGCCGTTGTAGCGGGTGTGGTTCCACTGCGACCAGACGCCCGCGACGGTGCCGCTGGTGCCGTCGTACAGGCCGGTGGCGCCGGCCACGACGGCGCCGTTCTCCGCCCAGTCCAGGCCGGCGACGCAGTGGGCGGCCGTGAGGACCTTGTTCGGGGCGACCAGGGTGCCGCCGCAGAAGTAGCTGTCCTCGGTGGTCGCGTCGTAGTAGGCGAGCTGGACCATCCACGGCGCGCCGGAGATGCTCGTCTCGGTGCCGCCGATGACGAACGGGGTCCTCTTGGGGGTCTCGGGCACCGCCCGGTCCTCGGCGGCCGCCACGACCCGCTCGCGCAGCTCCCGGTCGGAGGCGGTCGGGGCGGGGACGGCGGCGGTCCGGGCGACGCCCGGGTCGGGCAGGTCCGCCGCGCCGCCGGCGGCGGCCGCGGGCTGGGCGGCGAAGGCTCCGGCGCAGCTCAGCGCCAGTGCGAGGGCGGCCGCGGGCAGCACCCTCGAAGGGCGTCTCAGGCGGACGCGCAGGGCACGTATCACTCAGGGCTCCTGGGTGCGTGGGTGTCGTCCCGGGCCCGTCGGACGGGGGCCGGGGGATTCGATGGCCCGAGAAGGGCGTACGACGCACCGGCCCGGCCGAGCGCGGGCGTCCGCGTCGGACCGGGCGAACCGCGGAGCCCCCCTCCGGCGCGGTGATCGTAGGCCGCGCGCCCCTCCCGGCACAGGGCCTTCACATGCAGTGGACAAGTATTCGTCCGGCGCCCTCCGCGCCCTCACCTCGCGGCAACCCGCCGTTTCCCGCCCCCGGGCGCCTCGCGGACGGCTTTATATCGGGCATACGAGGTTCTGCCGGGCTTCTCAGAGCGCGCTCAGGGAGCTCTCATGATCGCGCGACAGGCTCTTCTCCATGACCGAGAGCTTCCGCCGCAGCGGCGAGTACCAGGGTGACCAGCAGCCGTCCGAGCAGTCCGCGCAGCCCGTCCGGCCCGCGCAGCCTCTCCAGCCCGCTCCGTCCTCGTACGACCGGCGGCACTCCCCCGTGAACCCGGAGTGGCCGCCCCCGCCGGCGTACGAGCCGGCCACGCCGGCCGCCGGAGCGGACGCCACCGCCTGGTCCGGGTCCGGCCGGGGCGGCGAGGGCGGTCCCGGTTCCGGTTCCGGCGGGTCCTTCGCGGCCTTCGGCTCCGACGGGCACCCCGCCGCCCCCACCGCGCTCCTCGCGGAGCCGGTTCCCGCCGCCCCCGCCCCGAAGAAGCGCGCCAGGGGGCCGCTGGCCCTGCTCGCCGCCGTCGCCATCGCGGCCGCGGCCGTGGGCGGCGGCACCGCCTACGCCTTCCAGGAGCTGACCGGCAACGACACCACCTCGACCAGCACCGGCACGAGCGTGGTGGCCGCGGCCAGGAAGGGCACCGTCGCGGGCGTCGCCGAGGCGGTCGGCCCGAGCATCGTCGAGATCAGCGCCTCCTCCGACTCCGGCGAGTCCACCGGCTCCGGCGTGATCATCACCGGCGACGGCGAGATCGTCACCAACAACCACGTGATCTCCGGCGCCTCCTCGATCAAGGTGTCGACCAGCGGCGGCAAGGAGTACACCGCGCAGGTCGTCGGCACCGACAGCAAGAAGGACCTCGCGCTGATCAAGCTGGAGAACGCCTCCGGTCTGACGGCCGCCGCGCTCGGCGACTCCTCCGCCGTCCAGGTCGGCGACGAGGTCGTGGCGATCGGCTCCCCCGAGGGCCTGACCGGCACCGTCACCAGCGGCATCGTCTCCGCGCTCGACCGCGACGTCACCGTCTCCACGGACGAGAGCCAGGGGCAGCAGTCCGGCCGGGGCGGCGGCAGCGGCCAGTGGCCGTTCGAGTTCGGCGGGCAGCAGTTCAACGGCGACACCGGCTCGTCCACGACCACGTACAAGGCGATCCAGACCGACGCCTCGCTGAACCCGGGCAACTCCGGCGGCGCGCTGATCGACATGAACGGCGACATCATCGGCATCAACTCCGCGATGTACTCCGCGAGCGGCGACTCCTCGTCCTCCTCCGGCGCGGGCAGCGTCGGCCTCGGCTTCGCCATCCCGATCGACACCGTCAAGGCCGACCTCGACACCCTGCGCGCCGGCGGCTCCGACAGCTGAGCCGCCCGCGGGCCCGTCCCCTTCCCAGGAGACCCTCATGACCAGGCACGTCACGCAGGTCGCGCAGATCGCCCACACCGTCGCGGGCGGCGACCCCGCCGGACTCGGCCTCGCCCTGGAGGTGGCCCGCGAGCTGCACCCGCCGGCCGGCCGCGCCCCCGAGGTCGCCCCGCCGGCCCTCCCCCGGTCCGTGCGCCGCTCCGCGGCCCGCCGCCGCGCCGCGCGTCCCCGACGCGGCCGCACACCGCCGACGGCGATCGTGCGAGGCTGAGAGCCGGACCCGACCCACCGCACCCGAGGAACACCACGCCCATGAGCCCCGCCGATGGCGACCGTGACCCCCAGCGCATCCTGATCGTCGACGACGAGCCCGCCGTACGCGAGGCGCTCCAGCGCAGCCTCGCCTTCGAGGGCTACGACACCGAGGTGGCCGTGGACGGCGCGGACGCGCTGGAGAAGGCCTCCGCCTACCAGCCCGACCTGGTGGTCCTGGACATCCAGATGCCCCGCATGGACGGGCTGACGGCCGCCCGCCGGATCCGCGGCGCGGGCACCACCACGCCCATCCTGATGCTGACCGCCCGCGACACCGTGGGCGACCGCGTGACCGGCCTCGACGCGGGCGCCGACGACTACCTGGTCAAGCCCTTCGAACTGGACGAGCTGTTCGCCCGCATCCGGGCGCTGCTGCGCCGCAGCTCGTACGCGGCGTCGGCGGTCGGCGCGCCCGAGGACGACGCGCTCACCTTCGCCGACCTGCGCATGGACCTGGCCACCCGCGAGGTGACCCGGGGCGACCGCGCGGTCGAGCTGACCCGCACCGAGTTCACCCTCCTGGAGATGTTCCTCGCCCACCCGCGCCAGGTCCTCACCCGCGAGCAGATCCTGAAGGCCGTCTGGGGCTTCGACTTCGAGCCCTCCTCCAACTCCCTGGACGTGTACGTCATGTACCTGCGCCGCAAGACCGAGGCGGGCGGCGAGCCGCGCCTGGTGCACACCGTGCGGGGCGTGGGGTACGTCCTGCGGTCGGGCGGCGCGGAGTGATCAGGCGGTTCCGTGCGCTGCCGCTGCGCTCGCGGCTGGCGCTGCTGGTCGCGGCGGCGGTGGCGTTCGCGGTGGCGGCGGTGTCGGTGACCTGCTGGTTCATCGTGCAGAGCAGGCTGTACGAACAGGTCAACGACGATCTGCAAAGGGGCGTGCGCGCCCCCGACCAGGCGCTCAACTCCGCCCTCAACAACTGCTCCGAGACCCCGCAGAGCACCGACAGCCCCTACCGGAACAACTACCTGCAGCTGGTCAGGGAGGACGGGACCGTCTGCGTCCTCGACTCCTCCGTCGGGAAGATCAAGGTCACCCAGGCCGACAAGGACCAGATCGGGAACGGCGACACCGGCAAGCTGTACTTCCGCAACGGCACCGACGCGGACGGCGACGCGGTCCGGGTGATGCTCAAGCCGATGCCGACCACCACCCTCGCCGGGACGCCGGGTCCCACCGTCGGCCTCATGGTCGCCGTCTCCCTGAAGAGCACCCAGGGCACGCTCAACGACCTGGCGCTGATCCTGCTCCTCGTCTCCGGCGTCGGGGTCCTCGGCGCCGGTGCCGCCGGCCTCGCGGTCGCCCGGGCCGGCCTGCGCCCCGTGGACAGGCTGACCGAGGCGGTCGAGCACGTCGCCCGCACCGAGGACCTCACCGTCCGCATCCCCGTCGAGGACGACAGCGACGACGAGATCGCCCGCCTGTCCCGCTCCTTCAACTCCATGACGTCGTCCCTGGCCAGCTCCCACGAACTCCAGCAGCAGCTGATCGCGGACGCCGGCCACGAGCTCCGCACCCCCCTCACCTCCCTCCGTACGAACATCGAGCTGCTCACCCGCAGCGAGGAGACCGGCCGCCCGATCCCCGAGGCCGACCGCAAGGCGCTCCTGGCCTCGGTGAAGGCCCAGATGACGGAGCTGGCCTCGCTGATCGGGGACCTTCAGGAGCTGTCCCGCTCGGAGGGGCAGCGCGGTGAGCGCGTCCAGGTGATCCCGCTGCGGGACACCGTGGAGACCGCCCTGCGCCGGGCCCGGCTGCGCGGTCCGGAGCTGACCATCACGGCCGACCTGGAGCCGTGGTACACCCGGGCGGAGCCGGCCGCGCTGGAGCGCGCGCTCGTCAACATCCTGGACAACGCGGTGAAGTTCAGCCCGGAGGGCGGCACGATCGAGGTCCGGCTCACGGGCGGCGTCCTCACCGTCCGCGACCACGGCCCCGGCATCGCCGCCGAGGAGCTCCCGTACGTCTTCGACCGCTTCTGGCGCTCGCCGTCGGCGCGGTCCCTGCCCGGCTCCGGCCTGGGCCTGTCCATCGTGGCCCGTACGGTCCGGCAGGCGGGCGGCGAGGTGACGCTGACCCGCGCGGAGGGCGGCGGCACGACGGTGACGGTACGGCTGCCGGGGGCGCCCACACCCCCGCCCGACCTGGCCCTCTGAGGCCCGCCCCGGGCCGCGTCCGGCGACGGTCCCCACCGGCCGGAGCAGGCGCCGAGCAGGCGTAAAGCCGGCGCGGAGCAGGCACGGAGCAGGCGCCTCCCGGGGAGGAGAGGCCCCCGGTGGGCCGGCCCGGCCTCCGGCTCCTCCCCGCCCCCGGCAACCTTTCCCCCCTCGGCTCCCACGAGCGAGTGAACCGATCCGCCCTTCACTCGACCCGACCGGGAGCACCCCGTGACCGACACCCGCAGCAAGGCACGGCACCGCAGGAGCAGGACGACCGCGCTGGCGGCCGGCGTCCCGCTGGCCCTGGTCGCCGCCGGCACCCTGGCCCACGGAGCCGGCACCGGCCTCCTCGGCACCGGCGTCCGGCAGGCGTCCGCCGCCACCGTCACCGCCGCCGCCCCGGCCTGGGCGACCGCCACCGCGGACGGCTTCGCCTCCGTCGACGCCCTCGGCCAGAACGGCACGTACGGCGGCCGGGACGGTCGGACCGTGACCGTGAGGACCCAGGCCGACCTGGAGAAGTACGCCACGGCCGCCGAGCCGTACGTCATCGTCGTCGCCGGGACGATCGACATCTCGCCCGTGGGCAAGGAGATCAAGGTCGCCTCCGACAAGACGATCGTCGGCTCCGGCACCGCCGGGCAGATCGTCGGCGGGGGGCTTCTTCCTCGGCTCCGGCGTGCACAACGCGATCATCCGGAATCTGACCGTCCGGGACACGTACCAAGGAGTCCGGAACGACAAGGAGCACGACTTCGACGCCGTCCAGACGGACGGCGCGCACCATGTGTGGATCGACCACAACGGCCTGCGGCGCATGGCGGACGGGCTGATCGACGTCCGCAAGGACAGTACGTACGTCACCGTGTCCTGGAACCGGCTGAGCAACGACAACAAGGCCTTCGGCATCGGCTGGACCGGGAACGTCGTCACCGGCATCACGGTTCACCACAACTGGATCCGCGAGACCGGGCAGCGCAACCCCTCCACCGACAACGCCGCCCACGCGCACCTCTACAACAACTACCCGGAGGACGTGGCGGGCACCGACATCACCTCCTCGTACGGCAACTACGCGCGCGGCGCGACGAGGACGCTGCTGGAGAACAGCTGCTTCCAGGGCTTCGTCAATCCCGTGATCAAGGACAGCACCGCGTCGGTCGTGCAGCGCGGCAACGTCTTCTCGGGCACCAGCGGCCGCAACGAGAGCGGCGGCACGGCGTTCGAGGCGAAGACGTACTACGGCCACACCCTCGACAAGGCGGCGGACGTGCCGTCGCTGGTCAAGGCGGGCGCCGGTCCGCGGTCCACGATCGGGACGACGACGGCCGCGGCCTCCACCACCGCGGCCACCGGGGCCGCGGGCGCCGCCGCCCCGTGCAGCCGGGCGTACGCACCGCCCCTGGCCAGCAGCTCCGCGTGGGTGCCCGACTCCACCAGCCGGCCCTCTTCGACGACGAGGACGCGGTCGGCGTCGGGGGCGAGGTGGAGGTCGTGCGTGATCATGACGGTCGTACGGCCCGCCGTCAGCCGCCGCAGCGGCCGCACCACCTGGCGGGCGGCGAGCGCGTCGAGGCCGGCGGTCGGCTCGTCGAGCACGAGCACCGGCGCGGCCCGCAGCATGGCGCGGGCGATGGCGACGCGCTGCAGCTGGCCGCCGGAGAGGACCGCCGTGCCGGGGGCGAGAGGGGTGTCGTAGCCCTCGGGCAGGGCGCTGATGAAGTCGTGCGCGGCGGCGTCCCGGGCCGCGCGCTCGATCTCGGCGTCGCTCGCGCCGGGCCGTCCGCACGCGATGTTCTCGCGGACGGTGCCGTGCAGGACGAGCGTCTCCTGGGGCAGCAGGGCGACGTTCTCGCGCAGGAAATCAAGTGGCAGGTCCGGCAGCGGGACGCCGTCCAGGCGCACCGCGCCCGCGTCCGGGTCGTAGAAGCGCAGGAGCAGCTTGGACAGGGTCGACTTGCCGGCCCCGCTGGCGCCGGTGACCAGCACGAGTTCGCCGGGTCCCGCCGTGAACGTCACGTCCCGCAGCGAGTCGGCGGCCGCGCCCGGGTAGCGGAAGGACGCGCCGTGGAGGCTCACCCGCCCGCGGACGGGCCACGGGGCGACGGGGTCGGCGGGGTCGGTCACGGCGGGACGGGCGTCGAGGACCTCCCGGAGGCGGTCGGCGCCCGCCGTGGCGGCGGTGAGCGTCAGTCCCAGTCCGCCCAGGCTGCGGACCGGCGGGTAGAGGTAGCCGAGGAAGGCCGCGAAGGCGAGCAGGTCGCCCAGCGACATCCGGTCCTGGGAGATCTCCCACGCGCCGAGGCCGATCACGGCGAGCACGCACAGCGTCTCCATGACCTCGACGAACTGCTCGTACAGCTCGCTCGCGCGGGCGCCGCGCACACTGGCCCGCAGCCAGGCGCGGGCCTCGCGGTCCAGGCGGCGCTCCTCGTCGCGGCGGCGGTTGTACGCCTGGGTCAGCACGATGTTGCCGAGGGCCTCCTCGACGACGGAGGTGAGGGCGCCGTCGGCGGTCCGCTCGTCCCGCGCGGCCGAGCTGATGCGGCCGGAGAAGCGGCGGGCCGTGAGGAGGAGGACGGGGGCGAGGACGAAGGTGGCGAGGGCCAGGTCCCAGCGCAGCCAGAGCGCGGCGGCGGCGTAGAAGACGGCCGAGAAGGCGGCGGAGACGGTGCCGACCACGCCCGAGACGACCATCTGCTCGATGGCCTCGACGTCGCCGGTGAGCCGGGCCACCAGGTCGCCCCGGCGGTGGCGCTGGAAGAAGTGCGGGGGCATCCGCTGGACGTGGCGGAAGACGTGCGCCCGCAGTCGCAGGACGAAGCGCTCGGCGGTCCACGCGGCGAGCGAGTTGCCGAGGTAGCCGACGAGCGCGCCGAGCACGGCGACGCCGAGCCAGGCGCCGGCCGGGCCCCAGAACGCGGAGAGCGAGCCCGCCTTCAGGGCGTGGTCGGTGAGGTCGGCGAAGAGCAGGATCGACGCGGTCTCGGCCAGCGCGGACACGACGACGCAGCCGATGATCAGCAGCAGCCACCGGCGGTCGCCGCGCGTGAGCGGCCAGAAACGGGCGAAGGCCTTCCGGGCTTTCCGCATGGTCGTTGGTTCTCCCTCATGAGACGGGCCGGACGGGCCGGCACACGGACCGCCGGAGCGGACCGGCGGAGCGGGCCGGCGAACGGGCCGGGCAGACCCCCTGGTCAGGACCCGCGGACCCGCCGAACACGGCCGCGACAGGTCCGCCGAACACGGCCGCGACAGGTCCGCCGGACACGGCCGCGACAGGTCCGCCGGACACGGCCGAGGCGGGGCCGCCGGGCGCGTCCGGGGCCCCGCCTCGTGGCGTGGCGGGCGGCCCGGCGGCCGGGACCGTGCGGCCCCGGCCCGCCGGGTGGCCTGTGCGGCCGCGGCCGGCGCCTAGCGGTTGTTGCCGACCGGGCGGCGCCGCGCCTTCTTCGCGGGCGCCTTCGGGGCGGCCTTCGCGGCCTGCTTCTTCGGGGCCGGAGCGGCCTTGCGGGCCTTCTTGACCGGGGCGACCTTGTGGAAGCTCATGGGAGTCCCTCTTTCTCGTGAAGTGAATTCCTTTTGCCGTTCGCCTTGTTCGGCTTCGACACGGAAAACACTACGGGACACCGGAACCCGAAAAAGCCATATCCGCTGAGACCTCGATGAAATGCCCCTGAGACCTGTTTTCAGCGTCCCCCGGGAACCGAAACGCATTTCACACAGACTTTATGACGCCGCTTACACGGAATTCACCGAGATCATTGCCGGGAAAAGGGGAGCGGGAGGGAGAGAAAAAGGAAGGGGCGGTGGGTGGTGTCCGGCCGGACACCACCCACCGCCCCCGCAGAGGGAACCGCAGGCGTACCTGCGCGCTACCGCACGACCGTGATCCGGTCCGCCGCCGGCGGCTCGATCGGGTCGGCGGCCGAGGAGTTGGCCGTCAGGTAGTCGGTGAGGGCGGCCAGGTCGTCCTCGCCCACCAGCTCGTTCGTGCCCTGCCCCAGCGTGGTGAAGCCGTCGCCGCCGCCCGCGAGGAAGCTGTTCATCGCGACGCGGTAGGTGGCGGACGGGTCGATCGCGGCGCCGTTCAGCCGGACCGAGTCCGCGACCACGCGCTCGGCGCCCGACTTCGTCAGGTCCAGGGTGTAGGTCAGCCCGGAGGAGATCTGCAGGACCTTCGGCGAGGCCGCGTTCGCGCCGCTGACCTGCTCCTGGAGCACCTTGATCAGCTGCTCACCGGTGATGTCCTTCAGGTTGACGGTGTTGGCGAACGGCTGCACCGCGAAGCCCTCCGCGTACGTCACCACGCCGTCGCCCTCGCTGCCGCTCGCCGCGTAGGTCAGGCCGGTGCGGATGCCGCCCGGGTTCATGAACGCGAGGTCGGTCTCCGGGTCCAGCTCCTTGCCGTACGCGAGCTGCGCGTCGGCGATCAGGTCGCCGAGCGGGGACTCGGTGCCGGCCGTGCCGATGTCGCCGGAGATGTGGCCGACGGCGCGGTTGCCGATGGGCGCGGCCAGCGCGTTCCACTTGCCGATCAGGCTGGTCATGTCCGGCGCCTTGGGCACGTCGCGGGTGACGACGTGGTTCGCGGACTTCACGGCCGTACGGGCGATGTCGCCGGTCCGGCGGTCGTAGGTCAGCGTGGTGTCCGTGTAGAGACGGCCGAAGGAGGCGGCCGAGGTGACCATGCGCGGCTTGCCCGCCGGGTCGTCGATCGTGCACACGTACGCGTTGTGCGTGTGGCCGGTGACCAGCGCGTCGACCATGGGCGAGACGTTCTCGGCGATGTCGACGATCGGGCCGGAGATGCCGTCGCCGGCGCCCGGGGCGTCGCAGTCGTAGTTGTACGAGGAGGAGGCGGGCGCGCCGCCCTCGTGGATCAGCGCGACGATCGACTTGACGCCCTGCTTCTGGAGCACCTTGGCGTACTTGTCGATCGTCTCGACCTCGTCCTTGAACTTCAGGCCCTTCACGCCCTCGGCGGAGACGACGCCGGGGGTGTTCTCCAGGGTCACGCCGATGAAGCCGACCTTGACGCCGTTCTTCTTCCACACCCAGTAGGGGGCGAGGACCGGCTTGCCGCTCTTCTCGTCGAGCACGTTGGCGGCGAGGTAGGGGAAGTCGGCGCCCTGGAACTTCTTGCCCTCGACGTAGCAGCCGTCGGTGGGGTGGCAGCCGCCCTTCTGCAGGCGGGCCAGTTCCTTGGCGCCCTCGTCGAACTCGTGGTTGCCCACGCTGGTCACGTCGAGGTCGAGCTTGTTCAGCGCCTCGATCGTGGGCTCGTCGTGGAACAGGCCGGAGATCAGCGGCGAGGCGCCGACCATGTCGCCGCCGGCCGCGGTGATCGAGTACGCGTTGCCCTTGCGGGCCTGGCGCAGGTGCGTCGCCAGGTACTCGACACCGCCCGCGTCGACCGTCTTCGTGGTGCCGTCGGCCTGCGTCTCGGTGACCCGGCCCGAGGAGCCGGACGGCGGCTCCAGGTTGCCGTGCAGGTCGTTGAAGGACAGCAGTTGCACGTCCTGGTAGCGGCTCCGCTCGTCCTGGTGCTTGCCGCCCTTGCCGTGGTGCGACTCGCCCGCCGCGGCCGGCAGCGCCGCGGTGAGCGCGCCGACGGTGGCGAGGCCGGCGGCGGCCGCGAGGAGCCGCCGGGCGCGGCGTCCTTCGCGCTGTGGCTGGGTCGAGGCTGGCATGTGCCCCCCTGTGCGTGGTGTGTGAACGGGGTTCCGTCCTGGCGCAGCCTAGGGTCAACGCGCGTAGCGAAACAGGGGGTCCAGGGTTACGGAGTGGTTGCCGTCGGGTGCACTTCGCCATGAACCGGACAGCCCGTACTCTCGTAGCCATGACCAGCGACGACACCGCCACGTCCCGTCCCCTCCGCCGCATCGAGACCGTCTCCGAGCCGACCCCCGAGCAGACGGAGGCCGTGTTCGCGCTGCTCGCGACCGCCGCCCGCACCGACCGGCAGCAGGCGGTGTCCGAGCAGGGCAGGCTGCAGCTGCGCGGCGGCGCGCGCGAGGGCGTGCAGCACCTGCTCCTGACCGTGGGCGACGACCTCGTCGGGTACGCGCAGCTGGACGGCACCGACCCGGTCGAGGCGCCGGCCGCCGAACTCGTCGTGCACCCGGACCACCGCGCGCACGGGCACGGGCGCGCCCTGGGCACCGCGCTGCTCACCCGGACCGGCAAGCGGCTGCGCGTCTGGGCGCACGGCGGGCACGCCGCGGCCCGGCACCTGGCGCAGGTCCTCGGCCTCACCCTCTTCCGCGAGCTGCGCCAGATGCGGCGCCCGCTGACGGACCTGGAGCTGCCCGAGCCGGTGCTGCCGCAGGGCGTCACCGTCCGCGCCTTCATGCCGGGGCGGGACGACGCCGCCTGGCTCGCGGTGAACGCGGCGGCCTTCGCCCACCACCCCGAGCAGGGCTCGCTCACCCAGCGGGACCTCGACGACCGCGTCGCGGAGCCCTGGTTCGACCCGTCCGGCTTCTTCCTGGCCTTCCGCGGCGAGGAGCTGGTCGGCTTCCACTGGACGAAGGTGCACGCCGAGGAGGGACTGGGCGAGGTGTACGTGGTGGGCGTGCGGCCCGGCGCGCAGGGCGGCGGCCTGGGCAGGGCCCTGACCACGGTCGGCCTGCGCCACCTGGCCGCCCGGGGCCTGCCCACGGCGATGCTGTACGTCGACGCCGACAACAAGGCGGCGGTCTCGGTCTACGAGCGCCTCGGCTTCACCACGTACGAGACGGACCTGATGTACCGCACGGAGTCCTGACCGCGCGCCCGTGCGGGCCGGCCGTCCGGCACCGGTCCGCACGGCCGCCCGCGCGGGCCCCGGAGCCACCGGGCCCCTGGGCCGCCAGGGCGGCCCCGGAGCCCTGCCGCTCCGCGGAGCCCGGCCCTCGCGGACGCCCGCGGGTCTCCCCCCGGTGTCCCGCACGTCATGTCGCCGTAACCGTCGATTCAGACGGGCTTGCGACGCTCAGGCAATGAACCCCGCCGTGCCCGAGCCCTCGCCTCCGCCGGACACTCCGCCGGCGAACGGGGCCGCCCCCCACCCCGACGGCATGCTGCCTCCCGCCCTCGCCGACGCGCCCGTACCGGCCCGCGCACGGAAGAATGGGTTCATGAGTCAGCAGAAGACCGAGGAGCAGGTCCAGCACCCGCAGCCCTCCGTGGGCTCCATCGCCGCGCACCGCCCGCACACGGTGGCGTCCGCGGTCTCCGACCTGGAACCGGACATCGACGCCGACCTGGACGCCTACGAGGACCTGGACGAGGACGGGGCGCAGCTGCCGCAGGGCCGGTTCCTGGACCGGGAGCGCAGCTGGCTCGCGTTCAACGAGCGGGTCCTGGAGCTCGCCGAGGACCCCTCCACGCCGCTGCTGGAGCGCGCCAAGTTCCTCGCGATCTTCGCCGGCAACCTCGACGAGTTCTTCATGGTGCGGGTGGCCGGCCTCAAGCGCCGCATCGCCACCGGCGTCGCCACCCGCTCCGCCTCCGGCCTCCAGCCCCGCGAGGTGCTGGAGATGATCTGGGCCCGCTCCCGCGAGCTCATGGCCCGGCACGCCGCCTGCTACCAGGAGGACGTGGCCCCGGCGCTCGCCGACGAGGGCATCCACCTGGTGCGCTGGAACGAGCTGACCGAGAAGGAGCAGGCCCGCCTCTTCACCCTGTTCCGGCACCAGATCTTCCCGGTCCTCACCCCGCTGGCCGTCGACCCCGCGCACCCCTTCCCGTACATCTCGGGCCTGTCGCTGAACCTCGCGGTCGTCGTGCGCAACCCCGTCTCGGGCCACCGCCACTTCGCCCGCGTCAAGGTCCCGCCGCTGCTCTCCCGCTTCCTGGAGGCCTCCCCGGACCGCTACGTCCCCATCGAGGACGTGATCGCCGCGCACCTGGAGGAGCTCTTCCCGGGCATGGAGGTGCTGGAGCACCACACCTTCCGCCTCACCCGCAACGAGGACCTGGAGGTCGAGGAGGACGACGCCGAGAACCTGCTCCAGGCCCTGGAGAAGGAGCTCATGCGGCGCCGCTTCGGCCCGCCGGTGCGCCTGGAGGTCGAGGAGTCCATCGACCGGTACGTGCTCGACCTGCTGGTCCGCGAGCTGAAGATCGGCGAGGCCGAGGTGTACCCGCTGCCCGGCCCGCTGGACCTCACGGGCCTGTTCGGGATAGGGGCCCTGGACCGGCCGGAGCTGAAGTACCCCAAGTTCGTCGCGGGCACCCACCGCGACCTCGCCGAGGTCGAGTCGGCCTCGCCGCCCGACGTCTTCGCCGCCCTGCGCGAGCGGGACGTGCTGCTGCACCACCCGTACGACTCCTTCTCCACCTCCGTGCAGGCGTTCCTGGAGCAGGCGGCGGCCGACCCGGACGTGCTCGCGATCAAGCAGACGCTGTACCGGACCTCCGGCGACTCGCCGATAGTGGACGCGCTGATCGACGCGGCCGAGTCCGGCAAGCAGGTCCTGGTGCTGGTCGAGATCAAGGCGCGCTTCGACGAGCAGGCCAACATCAAGTGGGCCCGCAAGCTGGAGGAGGCGGGCTGCCACGTCGTGTACGGCCTGGTCGGCCTCAAGACCCACTGCAAGCTCTCGCTCGTGGTGCGCCAGGAGGGCGACACCCTGCGCCGCTACTCCCACGTCGGCACGGGCAACTACCACCCCAAGACGGCCCGGCTCTACGAGGACCTCGGCCTGCTGACCGCGGACCCGCAGGTCGGCGCGGACCTGTCCGACCTGTTCAACCGGCTCTCCGGCTACTCGCGCCGCGAGACCTACCGCCGGCTGCTCGTCGCCCCCAAGTCGCTGCGCGACGGCCTGGTCTCCCGCATCCACAAGGAGATCCAGCACCACCGCGCGGGCCGCCCCGCCCACGTCCGCATCAAGGTCAACTCGATGGTGGACGAGGCGGTCGTCGACGCCCTGTACCGGGCCTCCCAGGCGGGCGTGCCGGTCGACGTGTGGGTGCGCGGCATCTGCGCGGTGCGGCCGGGCGTGCCGGGGCTGTCGGAGAACATCCGCGTCCGCTCCGTCCTCGGCCGCTTCCTGGAGCACTCCCGGGTCTTCGCCTTCGGCAACGGCGGCGAGCCCGAGGTGTGGATCGGCAGCGCCGACATGATGCACCGCAACCTCGACCGCCGGATCGAGGCGCTGGTCAGGGTGACGGACCCGGCCCACCGGGCGTCCCTGAACCGGCTGTTGGAGACCGGCATGTCCGACACCACCTCCTCCTGGCACCTCGGCCCCGACGGGGAGTGGACCCGGCACGCGACCGACGCCGAGGGCCACCCCCTGCGCAACGTCCAGGAGATGCTCATTGACGCCCGGAGGCGCCGGCGTGGCACAGCGAAACCCTGACCCCGTGGCCGGACCGGCGACGGCACCGGCGACCGTCCCGGCGGACGGCGACCGCCTGGCCGCGTATCTGCGGGACCGGGCCACGGAGTTCCTGCGCTCGCTGCGGCAGCACCGCGAGTCCGGGTCCGGGTCCGGCGCGGACGGACCGGCCGACGCGGTGCGCGCCCTGCGCCGCTCGGCCCGCCGCATCAGCGGCACGCTGCACACCTTCCGGCCGCTGCTCGACGCCGACTGGTCGGAGTCCCTGCGGCCCGAGCTGGCCTGGCTGTCGGGCACGCTGGCCCGCGAGCACGCGTACGCGGCCCGCCTGGAGAGGCTGCTGGCGGCGCTGAACCGGCTGTCCGGCACCCCGGCCCTGCCCGGGCAGGCCGACGGCCGCGCGGGGACGGCCGGTCCGGAGAAGGGGGCCCTCGCGGTCGGCGCGGCCAAGGCAGGCGCCCTCCTGGAGCGCCAGCTGACCCTCGCCCGGACCCGCGCCCACTCCGCCGCGCTCCAGGCGCTGGGCTCCTCCCGGTTCCACGCGGTCGCGGACAGCGTCGCGGTGCTCGCCAGTGAGGTCCCGCTGGCCCCGGCGGCCCGTACGACCGGCCTCGAGCCCCTGGCGTGCGCCGCGGAGGAACGTCTCACCGCCGCGATCGCCGCGCTGCCCCTGGTCACCGCGGGCCACCCGTACAACGCGGAGGCCCTGGTGCACGGCCTGTCCCCGGACGCGGCCCCGCACCCGCAGGACGCCCCCTGGCACCAGGTCCGCCTCCTGCTGCGGCTGCACCGCTACGCCCGCGAGGTGCGGCACGGCGACACCGCCCCCTGCGCCGACGTGCGCCTGCTCGACGCGGGGCGGGCGCTGGACCGGCACCGGGACGCGTCGGAGGCGGCGTCCGCCGCGGCGGCCGCGGCCCGCACCCCGCGGATCGCCCCGGCGACGGCGTACGCGCTCGGCGTGCTCCACGCCGACCAGCGGCACGAGGTGGAGGCGGCCCGCTTCGCGTTCCAGCGGGCCTGGTCGAAGGAGGCGGTGGGCACGGCGTGACCGGAGCGGGCGGGGAACGGCCGAGGACGGAGCACGGGGAGCGGGCGGCGCCCGGGCGGGCGCCCGGGGACGGGCAGCAGGTGGCGCCCGGGGACGGGCAGCAGGTGGCGGCCGGGCACGGGGAGCGGCCGGCGGCCGCCGCGCGCACGGTCCGGGCGGCCGGCTGCGTCCTGTGGCGCCGCGCCCCCGGCACCGGGTCCCTGGAGATCTGCCTGGTCCACCGGCCGAAGTACGACGACTGGTCGCACCCCAAGGGCAAGCTGAAGCGCGCCGAGGAGCCGCTCGCGGCCGCGCTGCGCGAGGTCGAGGAGGAGACCGGCCACCGCTGCGCCCCCGGCCCGCGACTGTCCGACTCCCACTACGTCGCCGACGGACGCCCGAAGGTGGTCCACTACTGGGCGGCCGAGGAGACCGGGGGCCGCTTCGTGCCCAACGCCGAGGTGGACCGGGTGTGCTGGATGTCCCCGGAAGCGGCCCGCGCGCGTCTCACCCGCT
Source organism: Streptomyces minutiscleroticus (assembly GCF_014650875.1). Taxonomy (GTDB): domain Bacteria; phylum Actinomycetota; class Actinomycetes; order Streptomycetales; family Streptomycetaceae; genus Streptomyces; species Streptomyces minutiscleroticus. The sequence goes on along the minus strand of NZ_BMVU01000040.1, from coordinate 21,131 downwards.
CCCGCGACCGCCTGCTCGTCGACGAGTTCCTGGCGCTTCCGCGGCACGCCTGACCCGGCGTCACGGCCGCTCGACGTGGCGCTCCGCGTCGGTCCTGGCCAGGCTGCGGGCGCGGCGGGCCGGACCGCGCCAGCCGCAGGAGCACCGGGCCGTGCAGAAGCGTCCCTGTTCGACCGTCGTCGTGCGATGTCCGGAGGAGACCGGATCCGCCTGCTGTGTCACACGCACCACGGTACCCAGCGCAGGTGAACGGAGTCCCTCGGCGTGACGGCACCCCTTACCCGTCGTTAACCGGAGCGACAAGGCCCGCGAGGACGGCCCGGCTTGGGGGTAGGCAGACGATGAGGGAGCGGCAGCACAGGCGGACCGGCACGGCGGCGGCGCTGGCCGCCGCGGCGGTGGGACTGGCGGTCTGCGGCACCGGCTGCTCCCCCACCGGGGCGGCCGCCGAGGACGCGCGCGCCGCGGACCCCGTGGAGAGCCTGCACCGGGCGGCCGCCGGCCTGGCCCGCGCCGGCAGCTCCCGGGCCCGTACGTCGATGGAGATGGCCACCGGCGGCACCCGCGTGACCATCCGCGGCGAGGGCGTCTACGACTTCCGGGACCGGCTCGGCCGGCTGCGGGTGCTGCTGCCGCAGGATCCGACCGGCAGCGAGGAGCACCGCCCGATCACCGAACTGCTCGCCCCGGGCGCCCTGTACATGAAGAACCGCGGCGCGGGCGTGCCCGCCGACAAGTGGGTGCGCGTCGACACGGCGGGGCTGTCCGACGGGAACCTGGTCACCGGCGGCGCCACCGACCCGTCCGCCGCCGTCGAGCTGCTGCGCGGCACCCGCGACGCCACGTACGTCGGCACGGCCGAGGTAGCCGGCACCGCCGTGCGCCACTACCGCGGCACGGCCGACCTCGCGCTGGCCGCGAAGGGGGCCTCCGAGGGCAACCGGGGGCCGCTGCGGGCGGCGGCGAAAGGGTTCGCCACGGCCCTGGTGCCCTTCGACGCCTACCTCGACGACGAGGGCCGCGTCCGCAAGGTCCGGCACCGCTTCAGCTTCGTGAACGACACGCACGAGGGCACCGTCGCCGTCGCCTCGACGGTCCTGCTGTACGACTTCGGCGTCCCCGCCGACGTGCGGCTGCCGGACGAGGACGACATCTTCGCCGGGCGGATCGCCGAGCGGTAGCGCCGCCGGGCCCCGTCCCGGCCGGAAGGTGCCGGACCGGAAATGGTCCGTTGGTGCCATGCGCTGTCCGTGCGCCGCTCCCTACCCTAAGAAGTCGGTGACGGCAGGAAGAGGTGATGCACGTGGCTCCGATGCGCGGTACGGCGGTCCAGGACCACGTGGCCCTCGCCGAGATCGAGCTGTGCGGAGATCTGATCATCGCGGCCTCGGCCGCCCATGAGGACCGGCTCAGCCCCGACCGCATCGACGAGGTGCTGAAGATGGCCGAACAACGCTTCCTCGCGAAGCACGGGACGAACCCGAAGTAGGCCACACCACTGAGCGGACGCGGCCCGGTCCCCGCCGCGTCACGTGACCGGCCCGTCGCCGACCGCGGACGCGCCTTCCCGCGCCCTCGGCCGGACGGTGCACCCGGGCGGCCGCAGTGCGCGGCCGGACGGGCGGCCGTCCACGCGTCCCGCCGGAAGCGGCCCTCCGCGCGCCCGGCCGGGAGCCGGCCGCCGTCGGCTCACGTGCGCAGCAGCCGCCCGATCGCCTTCGTCGCCTCCTCGACCTTCGCGTCGATCTCGGAGCCGCCCTTGCGGGCCGCGTCGGCGACGCAGTGGCGCAGGTGCTCCTCCAGGAGCTGGAGGGCGAAGGACTGCAGCGCCTTGGTGGAGGCGGAGACCTGGGTGAGTATGTCGATGCAGTAGACGTCCTCGCCGACCATGCGCTGCAGGCCGCGGATCTGGCCCTCGATCCGGCGCAGCCGCTTGAGGTGCTCGTCCTTCTGCTGGTGGTAGCCGTGGATCCCGCGGTCGTGGTCGGTCTCCGCCCCGTCGGCGTCCCGGGGGGCCTCGGAGGGCGCTTCCGCGCTCGTCGCGCCGGCCTCGGTGGTCGTCATCGCGTCCTCCTGGAGAATCTTCCGGTCGGCCTGTCGGCTTCGCCGGATACACATACCCCTACGGGGTATATGGTACCGAATTTCCTTGGGTAGGGAGCCTGTGGCCGACGGCCGGCGGGGCCCCGTCCCCATCACTCTGCCTGATGGGCGACACTTGGGGACGGCCGCTTAGCCGTGGCCGGATGATGCGCTTAGCATCAGCCTGACCGAAACCGAAGCACCCCGAGGACCCCACGTGCGTTTTCGTCTGACCCCCAGGGAGACGAGCTTCTACGACATGTTCGCCGCCTCCGCGGACAACATCGTCACGGGCTCGAAGCTCCTGATGGAACTGCTCGGGGCGGACGTCTCCGCCCGGGCCGAGATCGCAGAGCGTATGCGGGCCGCGGAACACGCCGGTGACGACGCCACGCATGCGATCTTCCACCAGCTGAACTCCTCCTTCATCACGCCGTTCGACCGCGAGGACATCTACAGCCTCGCGTCGTCCCTCGACGACATCATGGACTTCATGGAGGAGGCCGTCGACCTGGTCGTCCTCTACAACGTGGAGGAACTGCCCAAGGGCGTCGAGCAGCAGATCGAGGTCCTGGCGCGGGCGGCGGAGCTGACCGCCGAGGCCATGCCGAACCTGCGCACGATGGACAACCTCACCGAGTACTGGATCGAGGTCAACCGCCTGGAGAACCAGGCGGACCAGATCCACCGCAAACTGCTGGCGACGCTGTTCAACGGCAAGTACGACGCGATCGAGGTGCTCAAGCTGAAGCAGATCGTGGACGTACTGGAGGAGGCGGCCGACGCCTTCGAGCACGTGGCGAACACGGTGGAGACCATCGCCGTCAAGGAGTCCTGAGCCCCTCATGGACACCTTCGCTCTGGTCGTGACCATCGGGGTCGCGCTCTTCTTCACGTACACCAACGGCTTCCACGACTCGGCCAACGCGATCGCGACCTCGGTCTCCACCCGGGCCCTGACGCCGCGCGCCGCGCTGGCGATGGCCGCGGTGATGAACCTGGCGGGCGCGTTCCTCGGCAGCGGCGTCGCCAAGACGGTCAGCGAGGGGCTGATCTCCACGCCCGAGGGCTCGAAGGGGATGGGCATCCTCTTCGCCGCCCTGGTCGGCGCGATCGCCTGGAACCTGATCACCTGGTACTTCGGGCTCCCGTCGTCCTCCTCGCACGCCCTGTTCGGCGGCATGGTGGGCGCGGCGCTCGCGGGCGGGACGACGGTGTACTGGTCCGGCGTCCTGGAGAAGATCGTCATCCCGATGTTCGTCTCGCCGGTGGTCGGCCTGGTGATCGGCTACCTGGTGATGACGGCCATCCTGTGGCTCTTCCGGCGGACCAACCCGCACAAGGCCAAGCGCGGCTTCCGCATCGCGCAGACGGTGTCGGCGGCCGGCATGGCCCTCGGCCACGGTCTGCAGGACGCGCAGAAGACGATGGGCATCGTGGTGATGGCGCTGGTCATCGCCGACGTCGAGGACTACAGCGACCCGATCCCGGTCTGGGTCAAGATCGCCTGTGCCCTGATGCTCTCGCTCGGCACGTACGCGGGCGGCTGGCGCATCATGCGCACCCTCGGCCGCAAGATCATCGAGCTCGACCCGCCGCAGGGCTTCGCCGCCGAGGCGACCGGCGCGTCGATCATGTTCACCACCGCGTTCCTCTTCCACGCGCCGATCTCGACCACGCACGTGATCACTTCCGCGATCATGGGCGTCGGCGCCACCAAGCGCGTGAACGCGGTGCGCTGGGGCGTGGCCAAGAACATCATCCTGGGCTGGTTCATCACCATGCCGGCGGCGGCCCTCGTCGCGGCGGTCAGCTTCTGGATCGTGAACCTGGTCGCGCTGTAGCGCGGCGGGATCCGCCCCGCGCACGAACGAACGGGCCCGCCCCCCGGGAGCCAGGGGGCGGGCCCTCTTCGTCCTCGCGGTGGCACCGCCATGCAGCACCGCGAGGGGTCATCGGGGGACGGGTGCCCCGGCCGCCGCGGCCGGGGCACCCGTCCGGTCAGCCGAAGCGGCCGGAGATGTAGTCCTCGGTCGCCTGGACCGACGGGTTGGAGAAGATGCGCTCCGTGTCGTCGATCTCGATCAGCTTGCCGGGCTGGCCCACGGCCGCCAGGTTGAAGAACGCCGTGCGGTCCGAGACGCGCGCCGCCTGCTGCATGTTGTGCGTCACGATGACGATCGTGAAGCGCTCCTTCAGCTCGCCGATCAGGTCCTCGATGGCGAGGGTCGAGATCGGGTCGAGGGCCGAGCAGGGCTCGTCCATCAGCAGGACGTCCGGCTCGACGGCGATCGCGCGGGCGATGCACAGGCGCTGCTGCTGACCGCCGGACAGGCCCGAGCCGGGCTTGTTGAGGCGGTCCTTCACCTCGTTCCAGAGGTTGGCGCCCTTGAGGGACTTCTCGACGACGTCGTTCAGCTCGGACTTCTTGTAGCTGCCGTTCAGGCGGAGGCCCGCCGCCACGTTGTCGAAGATCGACATGGTGGGGAAGGGGTTGGGCCGCTGGAAGACCATGCCGACCGTGCGGCGCACGGCCACGGGGTCGATGCTCGCCCCGTACAGGTCCTCGTCGTCCAGGAGCACCTTGCCCTCGACGCGGCCGCCGGGGGTGACCTCGTGCATCCGGTTCAGGGTGCGCAGGAAGGTCGACTTCCCGCAGCCGGACGGGCCGATGAAGGCCGTCACGGAGCGCGGCTCCACGGTCATCGAGATGTCCTCGATGGCCTTGTGGGAACCGTAGTAGGCGGTGAGCCCGCTGACGTCTATGCGCTTGGCCATGGCTTCTTCACTTCCAGTACTTCGAGCGTCGGTCGCTGTATGGCCGCGTCAGCGACCGGTCTTGGGGGCCTTCCAGCGGGCGAGTCCGCGGGCCGCCATGTTGAGGATCATGATGAAGAGGATGAGGACCAGTGCCGCGGCCCACGCCCGGTCGTACGCCGCGCCCTCGCCGCCGCTGTTCGCGTACTGCAGGTAGATGTACACCGGCAGCGACGCCTGCGGGTCGGAGAACGGGTTGGCGTTGATGAGGGGCGTGACCCACACCAGCAGCAGCACGGGGGCGGTCTCACCGGCGATACGGGCGACCGCGAGCATCACGCCCGTGGTGATGCCGCCGATCGAGGTCGGCAGCACGACCTTCAGGATGGTCCGCCACTTCGGCACGCCCAGCGCCAGGGAGGCTTCGCGCAGCTCGTTCGGGACGAGCTTGAGCATCTCCTCGGTGGAGCGGACGACGACCGGCAGCATCAGGATGGTCAGGGCCATCGAGCCGGCGAAGCCGGAGTAGCCCATGCCGAGGGTGATGATCCACAGGCTGAGGACGAACAGGCCCGCGACGATCGACGGGATGCCCGTCATGACGTCGACGAAGAAGGTGACGGCCTTGGCGAGCCGGCCCCGGCCGTACTCGACCAGGTAGATCGCGGTCAGCACGCCGATCGGCACGGCGATCAGGGTGGCGAGGCCGACCTGCTCCAGGGTGCCGAGGATGGCGTGGTAGATGCCGCCGCCGGGCTCGGTGTCGCCGACGATGCCCATCGAGTGGGTGAGGAAGTACCCGTCGAGGACCTTCACACCGCGCTTGACGGTCTCCCAGATCAGGGAGGCCAGCGGGAGGACGGCCAGGATGAACGCGACCCACACCAGGCTGGTCGCCACCCGGTCCTTGGCCTGCCGGCGCCCCTCGACCTTCGCGGCGATGCCGTACGAGCCGAGGACGAAGAGGACCGCGGCGATCAGGCCCCACTGGATGTCGCTCTCCAGCCCCGCCGCGGCGCTGATGCCGAGGCCGAGGACGATCGAGCCCGCGGCGACCGCCCAGGGGAACCACTTGGGCAGCGTCGCGCCGCGCAGGCTGCTCGGGCGCTTGCCCTGCGTGTCAGGGAGGGTTGCGTTGCTCATGCGTTGGCCCCCGAGTACTCCTTGCGGCGGGCGATGATCATGCGAGCCGCGCCGTTGACCAGCAGTGTGATGACGAAGAGCACCAGGCCGGAGGCGATGAGCGCGTCCCGGCCCATCTCGGTGGCCTCGTTGAACTTGCTGGCGATGTTCTGCGCGAAGGTGCCGCCGCCGTAGTCGAGCAGGCTGGCCTGGATGTCGAAGAGCGGGGAGAGGACCATCGCCACCGCCATGGTCTCGCCGAGCGCGCGGCCGAGGCCGAGCATCGAGGCGGAGATGATGCCGGAGCGGCCGAAGGGCAGGACGGCCATGCGGATGACCTCCCAGCGCGTGGCGCCGAGGGCCAGGGCCGCCTCCTCGTGCATCTGCGGGACCTGCCGGAAGACCTCGCGGCTCACGTTGGTGATGATCGGCAGGATCATGATCGCGAGCAGGATGCCGACGGTGAACAGCGAGCGGGGCGCGCCGCCCTGCCACGAGAAGACGCCGGTCCAGCCGAGGTAGTCGTCCAGCCAGCCGTAGAGGCCGTCCAGCTGCGGCACGAGGAAGAGGACGCCCCACAGGCCGTACACGATGGAGGGCACGGCGGCGAGCAGGTCGACCACGTACGCGATGACGCCGCCGATGCGGCGCGGGGCGTAGTGCGTGATGAACAGGGCGATGCCCACCGAGACCGGGACCGCGATGGCCATGGCGATGATCGACGACACGACGGTGCCGAAGGCCAGGACCGCGATGCCGAACTCCGGCGGCGTGCCGGTGGGGTTCCACTCGAAGGTGGTGAAGAAGTTGGCCTCGTCCTTGCCGATCGCGATCGCGGCACGGTAGGTGAGGAAGACGGCGATGGCCGCCATGATCACCAGCAGGAAGATGCCGGAGCCGCGGGAGAGACCGAGGAAGATCCGGTCACCGGGTCGGGTGGCGCCGCGCGCGGCGCGCTTCTGCTGGGCGTCGGAGGGCTGGTCGGTCACGGGTGGAGCGGCAGTGTTCTGCGTTGATATGTCCATCGGGTTCTCCGGTCTGCGGAGCCGCCGTGCGGGCGGCTCGGGGCGGAGCCGCCCATGCGGTGGGGGCTCCTGGCGGCGGTGCACCGGACGGCGCGGGCCCGCCCCTCGGGGGCGGACCCGCGCTCGGATCAGCTCAGTTCCGAGACGGTCTCGCGGACCTTGCCGATGATGTCGTCGGGAACGGGGGCGTAGCCGGCCTCGGTCAGCTGCGCCTGGCCGTCCTCGGAGGCGATGTAGTTCAGGAAGGACTTGGTGGCGGGCAGGGTCTCCGCCTTGTTGCCCTTGTCACAGACGATCTCGTAGGTGACCAGGGTGATCGGGTAGGCGCCCTCGGCGGACGGCGTGTAGTTCAGCTCGAGCGCCAGGTCCTTGCCGGAGCCGACGACCTTGGCCTCGGTCAGGGACTTGGTGGCGTTCTCGGCGGTGGCCGCGACCGGCTCGGTGGCCTCGGTCTTGACGTCGACCGTCTTGATGCCGTCCTTGGCGTAGGACAGCTCCATGTAGGAGATCGCGCCCGAGGTCTGCTTCACCTGCTGGGCGACACCGGAGGAGCCGGACGCGGACTGGCCGCCCTTGGCCTGCCAGGCCTTCTCGGGCTCGTACTTCCAGTCCTTGGGCGCCGCGGCCTTGAGGTACTTGGTGAAGTTCTCCGTGGTGCCGGACTCGTCCGAGCGGTGGAAGGCCTGGATCTTCAGGTCGGGGAGCTGCGCGTCGGGGTTCAGCTTCGCGATGGCGTCGTCGTTCCAGTTGGTGATCTTGCCGTCGAAGATCTGGGCGAGGGTCGCGGCGTCCAGGGCCAGGGTGTCGACGCCCGGGACGTTGAAGCCGACCGCGATCGGGCCGACGACCATGGGCAGGTCGACGGCCTGGCCGCCGGTGCAGACCTTCTTGGAGTCGGCGATCTCCGTGGAGTCCAGCGCGGAGTCGGAGCCGGCGAAGGCCGTCTGGCCCTGCAGGAACGCCGTGATGCCGGCGCCCGAGCCGGTCGGGTTGTAGTTGATCTGCACGCCGGGGCAGGCGGTCCGGTAGGCCTTGACCCAGGCGTCGACGGCGTTCTTCTGCGCGGAGGAGCCGGAAGCCTGCAGCTGGCCCTTGGCGTCACCGCAGTCGATCTTGCTGGCGGCGGCCGTGGAGGTCTTGCTGCCGCCGTCCGCGTTGCCGCTCGTGTCGTCGGAGCCGCACGCCGTCAGGGCCAGGGCGCCGGAGACGGCGACGGCACCGAGGGAAAGGGCGCGAAGCCGGTTCTTGCGCTGAAGCTTCACTTTCGGTGGTTCCTTCCGAGGAGCCGCCTTCTGCCGGCGGCGTGCGAAGTCGTGGTGCAGTTCCCCGGGCACGTCCGGGACTGCCGTCGTACTGCTGTGGAGCGGAGGGTGTGAAAGCGTTCTTTCGTACGCACCCCGCACCCGGTAAGGCCGAAATTAGGCAGATCAGGTGAAGCCGCCGATGGCCGTGAATGAACGGAGGGTGAACCCCTGCCGTCAGTGCGGTGAGGTCACGGAACGCTCACGGGGAGGGCACGCGAAGGGCACGCGGAGCTCCCGAGACCTCCGGACGCCGCGATCGCGCGGTGCGGGCGGACGGGCCGCTCCCGGGGGCCGCGCCCGTTCCCGCCGGCGTCACCGGGGAACCCGTACGGGCGAGAACCCGTCTCGTCCCACGGGTTCTCCAGGGAGGGGCACACATGCGACGGCGCACGTTCACGGTCGGCGGCACGGCCGCGCTCTCGGCGGCCGCCGCGGCCGGATGCAGCGGCACGGCGGGCGGCAGCGGCGGCGGCGGGCGCGCGCCCGCCGGCGGGACGGCCTCCCGCACCGCGGGCCGACCCACCGCGTCCGCCGCCCCCGCCGACTGGAAGGCGCTGGCCCGCGACCTGGACGGCACCCTCGTCCGGCCGGGCGACGCCGACTGGACGGTCGCCCGGCAGCTCTACAACACCCGCTTCGACTCCCTGAGACCCGCGGCCGTCGCCTACGCCGCCCACACCGGCGACGTCCGCACGGTCCTCGCCCACGCCCGCGCGCACGGCGTCCCGGTGGCGATCCGCAACGGCGGCCACTCCTACGCGGGCTTCTCCTCCGGCGACGGCCGGCTGATCGTCGACGTGTCGCGGCTGTCGGCGGTGCGGGCCTCGGGCGGCGAGGCCGTCGTCGGCGCCGGTGCCAAGCTCATCGACGTCTACCGGGCGCTCGCCGCGAAGGGCGCGACCATACCCGCCGGCTCCTGCCCGACCGTCGGCGTCTCCGGGCTCACGCTCGGCGGCGGCCACGGGGTCGTCTCCCGCGCGTACGGCCTGACCTGCGACAGCCTGACCCGCGCCGTCCTGGTCACCGCGGACGGCAAGGAGATCACGGCCGACGCGGAGGAGAACGCGGACCTGTTCTGGGCGCTGCGCGGCGCGGGCAACGGCAACTTCGGCGTCGTCACCGAGCTGCACTTCAGGACCCACCCGGCGCCGCAGGCCGTCTCCGCCGACCTGAGCTGGCCCTGGCCGCGCGCCGCCGACGTGGTGCGGGCCTGGCAGGAGTGGGGACCGGACCAGCCCGACGAGATCTGGTCCGCCTGCCGCCTCGACAGCACCCGCGGCACGCCCTCGGTCTCCGTCACCGCGCTGTCCCTCGGCACCTACGGCGAACTGCAGAACGCCGTCGACCGGCTCGCCGACGCCGTCGGCGCCCCCGCGAGCGGCGTCTCCCTGCGCCGCCGCTCGTACCGGGAGTCGATGGAGGTGTACGCGGGCTGCGCCTCCTTCGACGGGGACGAGCAGTGCCATCTGCCGGGGACGGTGCCCGGTCGCTCCCCGCGGGGCGCGCTGAGGCGGGAGACGTACGCGGCCCGCTCGGACTTCTTCGACCGCTCCCTGCCGGAGGCCGGCGTCCGGACCCTGCTGGACCGGGTGGCCGGGATGCGCGAGGACTCGGGCAGTGTCGCGCTGACCGCGCTCGGCGGCGCGGTGAACCGGGTGGACCCGACCGCGACGGCGTTCGTGCACCGCCGCTCGCGGATGCTCGCCCAGTACGTCGCCTCCTGGGACGCGGGCACCCCGGGCGCCGCGGCCCGGTCGTGGCTGGATTCCACGCACGCGGCGATGAGGTCCCACGCCTCGGGCGCGGCCTACCAGAACTACACGGACCCGGGCCTGAAGGACTGGCGCACCGCCTACTACGGCCCGGTCGCCGCCCGCCTGGAGAAGCTGAGGAAGCGGTACGACCCGGACCGCTTCTTCGCGTATCCGCAGGGGCTGTAGGGAGGCGTGTCCGCGAGACCCCGCGGGGGCGGCGGAAGGCCCCGACGACGGCACGGCGGAGAGCGCGGGAACACGGCGAGGCCGCGGTGCCCGTGGACACCGCGGCCTCGGAGGAGAGCCGGTGGAAGGGGAAGGACCGGTCCGGCCGCTCAGGCGGCCAGGTCGCGCTCCTCGGACGCCGCGCCCGACCGCGCCCCCGGGATCAGCGGCCCGTCCCCGGACCGCTCCGCGCCCCGCGCTCTGACCAGCCAGGAGACCTTCGGCGAGCGCTCGACGGCTCGCATGAGGGGGGTCAGCAGCGCCATGGCGGGCGGGGACAGCAGCAGCGCCACGGCCGTGCCGAGCGCGAAGCCGCCGACGACGTCCGTCGGGTAGTGCACGCCCATGTAGACCCGGCAGAACCCGCCGAGCAGCCCGAGCAGGATGCCGACGAGGCCGAACTTCCGGTTCGCCACGAACAGCGCGACGCCCATCGCCATCGTGAGCGTCGCGTGGTCGCTCACGAAGGAGTAGTCGTTCTTGCCCTCGATGAGGACTTCGAGGCCCTGGTGTTCCAGGAAGGGCCGGGGTCTCTCCACGAAGCCCCGGATGGGCACGTTGACCAGGACGGCCACGCCCGCCGCGAGGGGGACCCACACCAGTGCGGCCACGGACGCGGCGGCGCTCTCGCCGCCCCGGCGGCGCACGCCCCACCAGCACCACAGCACGAGCAGCACCATGGCGAGAAGCAGCCCGTACTCGCCCACGAACTCCATGCACCGGTCGAACCAGTGCGGCGCTTCCTTGGCGAGCCCGTTGATGTCGTAGAGCAAGTCGACGTCGGGGTTCGACCCTGATTCGGCGAGTCCAGCCATCTGCGCTGCGGCCCCTTCGTCGTCAGTTGCGGGCGCACCCGTGCGCGCGCCGCCCGATGCACCCCCGTGGTGGTAGATCTGCTCTACACATAGAGGAACGCACAGTCCGGTTCCCCGCGTTCCGCACTCCACCGAATGATCACGCAGACGTTATCGAAGAGAGACTCGTCTCCGCAGCTCAGGGGAGGGGTTCACACAGAGGTGGGCAACGCTTTCGCGCCATCCTCGGTCACCCGGGTGGCGCCGAAGTAGTCCGGCGTGTCGACCGGGTCGAACCGGATCACGGCGCCCGTGCGCGGCGCGTCGATCATGTAGCCCCCGCCGACGTAGATCCCCACGTGCCGGATGGCCCGCGAATTGGTGAGGTCGTCGGAGAAGAACACCAGGTCACCGGGGAGCAGCTCGTCGCGGCTCGGGTGCGGTCCCGCGTTGTACTGGTCGTTGGCGACGCGCGGCAGCTCGATGCCCACGCTGCGATACGCGGCCTGCGTCAGGCCCGAACAGTCGAAGCGCCCGCCCTGCGCGGCGGTGCCGGTGCCGCCCCACAGATAGGGCGTGCCGAGCTTCTTCTGCGCGTACTCGATCGCCGCGGCGGCCTGCCGCGAGGGGTCGACGCGCTCGACGGGCGCGGCGAAGCTCTCCTGCAGGGTCGTGATCGTCTTGACGTAGTTCCGGGTCTCCGCGTACGGCGGGACGCCCCCGTACTTGATGACGGCGTACGCCCCCGCGTTGTACGCGGCCAGCATGTTCTCCGTCGGGTCGCCGGGCGCGTCCTTGACGTACTTGGCGAGCTCGCAGTCGTAGGAGGCGGCCGACGGGATCGCGTCGGCCGGGTCCCAGACGTCGCGTCTGCCGTCGCCGTTGCCGTCGACCCCGTGCGTGGCCCAGGTGCCGGGGATGAACTGCGCTATGCCCTGCGCCGCGGCCGCGCTCTGGGCTCTGGGGTTGAACCCGCTCTCCTGGTACAGCTGCGCGGCGAGCAGCGCGGGGTTGATCGCGCTGCACAGATTGCCCCACTTCTGCACGAGCGCCCGGTAGGCGGCGGGCACGGCGCCCTTGGCCAGTCCGACCGAACCGCCGCCGACGCCGTTGGCGAGGTTCCCGGCGACCATGTAGACCCCGACGACCAGCAGCATCACGAAGCTCAGACCTGCGCCGACGACGGCGGACGCCACGATCCACGCCTTACGCACCGTCAACCGCCCCTCGTCGCACAGGAGTCCACCGGGGTCAGTGTAGAGGCGGCGACCCCGCAGCGGAACGATCACATTTACGGAGAATCATCACGTGGCCAAGTCCCGAAAGACCGTCACTCGGCGTGGGAAGCTGGAAAAGATGTAGAAGGGGATAACGACGCACCCGTACGACAGGTTCCGCTGTTCTTCATTGCCCGCCGTGACCTGGCGTGATACACAGAGTGACCATACGCCTCCTGATTCACCGTTCCGGACCGCCCGCAGGGGCCGGCGAGGGGCGGCGGCAAGGGATTCGTACGAAACCCGCCAATCAATGACGCCAAGTCGACATACGAAGGCACCATTGTCGGCGACAATGAGCCTGACCTCTGCGCAGAGTGGCAGGGGAGACAGAACTACCCATTAGGGGCGGTGACTTACATGTTCCTTGCGGCCGAAGAGGGCGACATCACCACGATCATCGGGGGAATCGCCCCGGACTGGGGGCCGTTCGGCACTCTGGGCAACGAGGCGCGGGTGATGATCGAGGTCGTGATGGCGGTGGCCATCCTCCTCTGCCTCGGCATCGCGATCTGGGGCGCGGCCAAGCAGCGCATCGGCGCGACGGCCCTGCGCGACACCTTCAGTGCCGAACAGGGCAAGGGGCTCATCATCGCGGGCCTGACCGGAGTCTTCATCATCGGCTCCCTCGGCACGCTCTTCACCATCGTGTACGGCATGGCCGTGTAACCCGCCGCCGCGCCAGGCGCCCCTCAGTCCCCGGCCGGGCGCGCCCGGTTCCCCCCTATCTCCCCACCCGTCCGTCGTGCCCACCGGCTGAGGTTGCGTTTCCCTGATGTCGAGTCACCACACCGCGCCCGCGCGGCCACCAGCGCGGCTACCGTCGTACTACGCGGTTCACCATGAGGCCGAGGGGGCTGACGCGGCATGAGTCTCGGCGACGAGAGCGGGTACGGAGACGCCGCGCGCTCCGGGAACGACGGCGGGTACGGGGGCAGCGGCCAGACACGTACCCGGCTGCCCGGCCGGGGCGACGACATGTACGGCGGCGCCCGGCGGTCCGGACGGTCCTCGTCCAGAAGCCTGGTCACGGTCGTCGGCGTCGTGGTGCTGCTGATCGCGGCCATCGCCTTCGCCAACCGCGGGGGCGGCGGCTCCGGCCCGGCCGACGACGAGGCCGCCGGCAGCGCGGCGGCCCCCACGGCCCCGTCCGGCGACCGCCCCGTGCGGACCACGACCGGAGGCATCCCGTCGGGTTTCGAGCACAGCCAGGAGGGGGCACAGTCGGCGGCGGCGAACTACGCGGTGGCGCTCGCGTCCGCCGACATCTACAAGCCGGCCCGGCGGGCCCAGATCCTCGAACAGATCTTCGCAGCCGACAAGGTGTCCGCGTTCAAGAGCAGGATGGACAAGGCGTACTCCACGGAGTTCCTGAAGAGCGTCGGGCTTGACCGGAACGGCGAGGCCCCGGCGGGACAGACCTACGTGTCGCGCACCATGCCGGTCGGCACGAAGGCCACGGCCTACTCGGACACCGCGGCGACCACGGAGGTCTGGTGCACCGGCGTGTTCGGCACCGCGGGGGACGACTCCACCGACCCGGTCCGCAGCGACTGGTTCACGATGACGCTGCAGCTGCGGTGGACCGACGGTGACTGGAAGATCGACGCCTTCTCCCAGCAGGAGGGGCCCGCGCCGGTGAACGGCGACAACAAGGTCTCGCCGTCCGAAGAGATCTCGAAGGCTGTCGAGGAGTTCGGAGGCTTCACGTATGCCCGGTAGCCCACGCCGCGTACTGAAGGTCACCGCAGCCGCAGCGACCGTCCAGACGGCACTCGTCCTGCTGGCCACCCGCGCGGTCGCCGCACCGACGCCGTCGCCGTCGCCGTCCGGTGACGACGACTGCCGGTTCGTCGTCGGCTCCATGAAGGAGGAGTGCGAGCGCAACAACAGCGGAGGCGGCGGCGGAGGCGGCGCCGACGGTCCCTCCATCGGCAGCACGCTCGACCCCCTCTCCTCCCTGGCCAAGGGCTGCGCCGACGCCGCGTCCTGGACGATCGACAAGCTCAGCGACGCCGTGCAGAGCACGGCGAACGTCGACTTCACCAACCCCACGTTCCTGCAGCAGTACGCCGTCGTCTTCGCCGCGTCGACGATCCTGACCCTGCTGCTGTGGCTGCTCGCCGTGGCCAAGCGCGCCGTGCGGGGCGTCCCCCTCGGCACGGCCCTGTCCGAGGCGATCGGCTTCCTCTGGCTGACCGTCCTGGCCTCGGCGTTCACCCCGCTGATCCTCTACACCGTCGTCTCCGCGACCGACAGCGTCACGGACGTGCTGGCCAAGGCCACCGGCGACAAGACGGACACGTTCTTCGGGAACTTCTCCGCTGCCCTGGAAAAGGGCGAGGACATCGGCGGCGGGCCGATCATGCTGATCGTCGTCTCCCTCGTCTCCATCCTCGCCGCCGGCGTGCTCTGGCTGGAGCTGGTGATCCGCGCCGCCCTCCTCTACGTGGGCGCGCTGCTCGGCACGGTCGTGTACGCCGGGCTCGTCGACAAGAACCTGTGGGGCCACGTCCGCCGCTGGGCGGGCATCATGATCGCGGTCATCCTGGTGAAGCCCGTCATCGTGATAGTGCTCGGCCTGGCCGGCGCCCTGTCGGCCGAGGACGGCCCCGACGCGTTCTCCGCCGTCGTCTCCGGCCTCGCCATCATCCTGCTGGCCATCTTCGCCAGCGCGATGATCTACCGCTTCGTCCCGGGCTTCGGCGACGAGATCGCCGGCTCCCGCAACAACCGCATCATGCAGGGCGCGGAGGGCAAGGCCGCCGCGGTCATCAGCTCCCCCGCCACCCTCGTCGCCCAGGGCATCAAGACCCACAGCACCCGGGCCGACAACAACGGCGCGGGCGGCGGAGGCGGCAGTTCCCAGCCGCGTCCCGCCAACCCCGCCACCGGAGGCGTCGCCGCCCACAGCGCACGCACCTCCGGCTCCGGCGGCGGCTCCGCCCCCTCGGCCCCGCCGCCCCGCAACAGCCCCGTGAACACTCCTCACGCCGGCAACACACGCAACAGCAGTACCAACCGCTCGGGAGGTGAAGGGCGTTGACGACCGAGTCCCACCTGTCCCATCCGGTCACGCCCCGCCGTACGTATCTGATCGGCCGCGCCCGGCCGAACGCGATCATCGGCCGGAACCGCGAGACCGGCGAGATCGCCCTGATCATCGCGGGCGCGTTCCTCGGCATGATGTGCGGGCTCCTCGTTCCCGTCCTGTCCCTGCGCATCGTGCTCCTCATGGGCTTCCCGCTGCTGGCGCTGGCCGCCGTGTACGTCCCGTACCGGCGCCGCACGTTCTACAAGTGGTTCGAGATCAACCGCAGCTACAAGCGCACCCTGCGCCAGGGCACCGCCTACCGCAGCACCGCCATGGAGGCCGGCACCCGCATCGACGGACGCGAGGTCGAGGTCGGCCCGCCGCCCGGCATCGGACGGATCAACTGGCTCTCCGCCCCCTTCGGGCCCGACGAGATCGCCGTGCTCCTGCACGCCGACCGGCGCACCGTCACCGCCGCCATCGAGATCGAGGGCCCCGGCGTGGGCCTGCGCGACTCCGAGGACCAGGAGGCCCTGGTCGACCGCTTCGGCACCCTGCTGAAGCACGTCGCGAACGGCGACGGCTTCGTCACCCGCCTGCAGATGCTCGCCCGTACGCTCCCCGCCGACCCGGACGCGCACGCCAAGGACGTCGCCGTGCGCGGCGACGACCGCGCCCCGGCCTGGCTCCAGCAGTCCTACGACCAGCTGCAGTCCATGGTCTCCACCAGCAGCGAGCAGCACCGCGCCTACCTCGTCGCCTGCATGCACTACTCGCGGGAGCTGGCCGCCGAGGCCCAGGCGATGGCCCGCGCGGCCCGCCCGCACGGCGGGAAGAAGCTCGACCGGGACGCCGGCCTCGCCGTCGTCATGGCGCGCGAGCTGACCGACATCTGCTCCCGCCTGCAGGAGGCCGACATCCGGGTGCGCCAGCCCCTGGGCCAGAGCCGGCTCTCCTCCCTGATCCACTCCATGTACGACCCGGACCACCCGATCGACCACATCCAGGCGATGACGAAGCGCAACGCCTGGCCGGCCGAGCTGGACGCGATGGAGCCGACGTACCTCCAGGCGAAGACCCGCGAGTCCTCCACCCGCGCCCCCTGGTGCCACGCCACGGCCTGGATCAAGGAGTGGCCCATGACCCCCGTCGGCGTCAACTTCCTCGCCCCGCTCCTCGTCCACACCCCCGACGTGATCCGCACGGTCGCCGTCACCATGGACCTGGAGCCCACGGAGATCGCCATCGAGCGCATGCTCACCGAGAAGACCAACGACGTGGCCGAGGCCAGCCGCGCCGCCAAGATGAACCGCACGGTCGACCCCCGCGACCTCGCCTCGCACAGCCGCCTCGACCAGCGCGGCGAGGACCTGGCGAGCGGCGCCGCGGGCGTCAACCTCGTCGGCTACATCACGGTCTCCTCCCGTACGCCGGAGGCGCTCGCGAGAGACAAGCGCACCATCCGCGCCTCGGCCGGCAAGTCGTACCTGAAGCTGGAGTGGTGCGACCGCGAACACCACCGCGCCTTCGTGAACACACTGCCGTTCGCCACCGGCATCCGACGGTAGAAGGGCTGCTGCGATGCGGGATCCGCTGTCCATGCTCACGGACGCCTTCACGTCCTTCCTCTTCGGGAAGGTCGAGACGACCCGGCTTCCGGTGCGGACGTCGACGGGACAGGCCCAGGCGGTCTACCTGCCGACGGCCGCGCCCGGCCTCGGCGACTCCGGCGTCATCATCGGCCGCGAGGTGTACTCCGGCAAGGGCTACATCTACGACCCCTTCCAGCTCTACGGACAGCAGCTCCCGGCCCCGCACTGGCTGGTGCTCGGCGAGTCCGGCAACGGCAAGTCCGCGCTGGAGAAGACGTACGTCCTGCGGCAGCTGAGATTCCGCGACCGCCAGGTCGTGGTCCTCGACGCGCAGGGCGAGGACGGCGTCGGCGAGTGGAACCTCATCGCCGAGGAGATGGGCATAACTCCCATCCGGCTCGACCCGACGGCGGCCCTGGACCACGGCATCCGGCTCAACCCGCTGGACCCGGCGATCACCACCACCGGCCAGCTGGCCCTGCTCCGCACGATCATCGAGGTCGCGATGGGGCACGGCCTGGACGAGCGGTCCGGCTTCGCGCTGAAGGTCGCCCACGCCTACGTGAACGGGACGATCGTGGACCGCCAGCCGGTCCTGACGGACATCGTGGACCAGCTGCGCCACCCCGAGCCCGAGTCGGCCGAGGCGATGAACGTCGC
The DNA here is from genome assembly GCF_014650875.1 of Streptomyces minutiscleroticus. GTDB lineage: Bacteria > Actinomycetota > Actinomycetes > Streptomycetales > Streptomycetaceae > Streptomyces > Streptomyces minutiscleroticus. The sequence goes on along the minus strand of NZ_BMVU01000040.1, from coordinate 3,505 downwards.
CACGGAGGACGTGCGGGCCTGGGGCCTGGACGTGGCCCTGGTCCTGGACCGGCTGGTCGACGGTGACCTCAGGGGCATGTTCGACGGGCCGACGACGGTCGGCATCGACCTGGACGCGCCGCTGATCGTCTTCGACCTCTCCCACATCGACCGCAACTCCATCGCCATGCCCATCCTGATGGCGATCGTCGGCGTGTGGCTGGAGCACACCTGGATCCGCCCCGACCGCAAGAAGCGCATCTTCCTGGTCGAAGAGGCCTGGCACATCATCAACAGCCCCTTCGTGGCCCAGCTGTTCCAGCGGCTGCTGAAGTTCGGCCGGCGGCTCGGCCTGTCCTTCGTGGCGGTGGTCCACCACCTGTCCGACGTCGTGGACGGAGCCGCCGCGAAGGAGGCCGCGGCGATCCTGAAGATGGCCTCCACCCGGACCGTCTACGCCCAGAAGGCCGACGAGGCCAGAGCCACGGGCCGGGTCCTCGGCCTGCCCCGCTGGGCGGTCGAGATCATCCCGACCCTGACCCCGGGCATCGCGGTCTGGGACGTCAACGGCAACGTGCAGGTGGTCAAACACCTGATCACCGAGACCGAGCGTCCCCTGGTCTTCACCGACCGCGCGATGACGGAGTCCTCCAGCGACCTCACGGACGACGCCCTGCGCGCCGCCGAGCTGGAGGCGGAGGAGCGGGCGGCGGCCTTCATGGAGCAGCACATGGCGGACATCGACGGCTCGTCCGAGTCCACGGTGGCGTGACCGGCGACCCGTACGAAGCGGCACGAGAGCGCGGGACGAGAGCGGTGGCATGAGATGAGGCCGGAGGAGCGCGGAAGCGGACGCGAGGGCGGACGCCAGGGCGAGCGGGGCGTCCCCGACGGACTGCTGGTCGGGGTGCTCGCCTTACTGCTCGGCATGACCGTGCTGGTGTGGTCGGCCACGGGCCTGGCCGGCCTCTTCGCCCACGGCTCCTGGCCCTCGGGCGTCACCTTCGTCCGCACCCCGCTGGCCATGCGCCACCTCGTCGGGCAGCCGCACGACGTCCCGGGTGCCTGGCCCGGGACCCCCGAGGAGCAGCTGTCGGGCTACGGGCTGTTCTGGGGGCTGTTCATCGGCCAGCTGATGGTGCTGCTGGTGCTGACGGTCTTCGTGATGGGCACGGCGGCACGGTGGCGGGCGGGCCGCGCGGCCCGCAGGAAGGCCGCGGCGGCCCCCGCCGCGGACCGGACCACCGCCGCCGTTCCTCCCGCGACCCCCGCGTCATCGACGCCCGCCCCACGGCCCACGGCTCCGCCGCAGGCACCGGCTGCCGAACGGAGCCCGGGCCGAGAAGGAGCCGTGGCGTACGAGAAGCCGCCCGCGGACGCCACGGGAACGCATACGCGGTACCTCCACACGGCACACGATGTCCGCGGTGTCCACGACATCCATGGCGGTCCTGCCGCCGCAGTTCCGGGGACACCCATGACCGGTGGTGTGCCCGACGCGTACGGGACGGCGGGAACGTCCGGCCCGGTCCCGTTGTCGTCCGGACTCCCCGGCGACGCCTACGGCGGGACCGGCGGCGCGGGAGGACCGGTGCCCGGCCTTCCCGGCACGTACGGTGCCGTGGTCCCGGCCCCTCCGGAGGCCGCCGTCGGCGCCGCCGCGCCGGTGCGCGAACGCCCCCTGATCCCCGAACCGCTGCGCGCCGCCGCGACCGGTCCGCTCCCGGTCACCGTGCCCGCGCCCCGCGGCCCGGTGGTCCTCGGCCCCGCCGAGACCCGCCACCCGCTGGCCGTCCAGGCCGTGCGCGACGCCGAGGGCCCCGCCCTGGTGATCACGTCCTCCCCCGCGCTCTGGGCGGAGACCAAGGACGCCCGGGCCAAGCTCGGTCCCGTCCTCCTCTACGACCCCTCGCACCTCTGCGACACGCCGGCCCGCCTCCACTGGCCGCCGACCACCGGCTGCGAGGACAGGGCCACCGCGGCGGCGCGGGCGGCCGCCCTGCTCTCCCCCGTCCGCCCCACCGCGAAGATCGACCAGGCCGTGGCCGACGTCGCGGAAACGCTCCTCCGCAGCTATCTGCACGCGGCGGCCGTCGACGGCCGCACCATCCGGCACGTCCACCGCTGGGCCCAGGGCACCCAGGTCCAGGACGCGGTCCGTACGCTGCGCACGAACACCAAGGCGGCCTCCGGCTCCGCGGGCGAGCTGGAGGCGGCACTCACCTCGCACCCCGAGCGCCGCGACATCGCGCAGGAGCTGACGTCCCGCGCCCTGGCCGCCCTCTCGACCATCAACGTCCGCGAGTCCTGCACTCCCAACCGAACCGACGCGCTCACCTTGGATTCCTTCATCAACGAAGGGGGAACACTTTATGTGGTCGGTGAAGCCATCGAGGACCCCCGGACGCGGCCCGGCGCGATGCCCCTCCTGACGGCCCTGGCCGCAAGCGTGGTCGAGCGCGGCCGGCGCATGGCCGAACGGTCATCCTCCGGTCGCCTCGACCCACCACTCTCCCTGGTCCTGGACGACGTGGCCGCCGTCGCGCCGCTGCCGCAACTCCCGGACCTGCTCACCACGGGCGCGGACCGCGGTCTGCCCACGTTGGCCCTGCTCCGCTCCCGGGAGCAGGCCCGCACCCGCTGGCCGCACCACGACCTGCCGGTGTGAGATCCGGCGGTACCGGAACATCGTCGGTACCGGAGCACCAGCCCGAGAGGGTGCGGCGTCGCAGCAGGGCTGGTTGCAGGGCTACGCCCGCTTGCGCGTCCGTACGAACTCCAGCTCCCGCTGTCCGGGGTTCCCCGGCACAGGCACGGTCCTCCCTGTCGGAACGAACCCGATCTTGCGGTAGAAGCCCTCGGCCCGGGAGTTCCGCTCGTGCACGAAGAGGCGCACCCGGTCGACGCCTGCGACGTCCCACGCCCACTCCAGGGCGGCCGCGAAGAGCCGCTCCGTGATCCCCTTGCCCCGCGCCTCGGGCCGTACGAAGACCCCGACCAGGTGAGCCTGCCGCTGGTCGACCTCGGTTCCGAACGGGTCTCCGGTCCCGGCCTCCTCGACCAGTACGGTGACCGAGCCGAGCCACCGTCCGTCCGCCGGCGCCTCCACGATCACCTGCTGCCGGTCGGTCCTGCCCGCCGCGGCGCCCTCGGTCCGCTCCCGCCAGTAGGCGTCCGGCCGGGTCACCACGTCGTCGTGGCTCTCCAGGAAGGCGAGGGGCGCGACGGGATCCTGCAGCGCGGCCAGCCGCAACTCCTTGACCTGCGGCCACTCATCGGCGCGCACGGAACGGACTACGGGGATCGGGGAGCTCTCGGACGTCATGAGGGCCACCGTAGTACCGGTGCACTACATCTTTCATCCGGGAAAGGTCCCGGAAAGGGTCCGGAAATGCGGAAAGCCCCACACCAATGGTGTGGGGCTTTCCCAAGAATTGTTCGGCGGCGTCCTACTCTCCCACAGGGTCCCCCCTGCAGTACCATCGGCGCTGTGAGGCTTAGCTTCCGGGTTCGGAATGTAACCGGG
>NZ_BMVU01000039.1 GCF_014650875.1 Streptomyces minutiscleroticus | reverse complement strand
GGTCTTGCGTCTCCGACTCTATCAGATCTTTCCGATCCGATTTCCTCGGCGCTTTCCAGGTTCCCGCTCTCGCGTTTCCCTTTCCGGCGGTTCCGACTCTATCAGATCCTTTCGGTTCCGATTCCCCGTCGGAGCGGGGTTGCCGGGCGGCCTTTCGGGCCGTTCCGACGAGTGAGACTTTAGCGGATTCCGTGTCCCCGAGCTAATCGGGGGCGTTCTTTCGAACGCGGATTCCTCAATTCGACAAACACGCATGAAAACGAGCCGACGACGATGCGTCGTTCGTTGGGTACGTGCTGCGGATTGGCTGTCCGGGGCCGACCGGAGTCGGTGCTCACGTCGGACAACTCGGAGAACAGTACGTACCGGGAAGGGTCGTGTCAACCTCCGGCCCCGCTCCCCCTGGAAGGCGTACTCTCGACCCCATGACGACGCATACGTGCCACCAGCAGTGGTGGGCCGCCTGACGGCGGCCGCGCTCACGTATGCACTCGACGGCCGCCGCTCCGGCGGCCGTTCTCGTATCCCCTCCCTGGGACGCCGGCCGGCGGGCGCGGCGGTCCCGACCAGGAGGTGGAGAGATGACACGGATCTTCAGCGGGATCAAGCCGACCGGGCACCTGACGCTGGGGAACTACCTGGGCGCCGTACGCCGGTGGGCCGAGGTCGACCAGCACCGCGCCGACGCGCTGTTCTGCGTCGTCGACCTGCACGCGCTGACCGTGGAGCACGATCCGGCGCGGGTGCGCAGGCTCAGCCGGCAGGCGGCCACGCTGCTGCTGGCCTCGGGGCTCGACCCCGAGCTGTGCACGGTCTACCTGCAGAGCCACGTCGACGAGCACGCGCGGCTGTCGTACCTGCTGGAGTGCGTCGCGACCGACGGAGAGATGCGGCGGATGATCCAGTACAAGGAGAAGTCCGCGCGGGAGCGGGAGCGCGGCGGGAGCGTCCGGCTGTCGCTGCTGACGTATCCCGTGCTGATGGCGGCCGACATCCTGGCCTACGGGACGGACGAGGTGCCGGTGGGCGAGGACCAGACGCAGCACGTGGAGCTGGCGCGGGATCTGGCGGTGCGGTTCAACCAGCGGTACGGGCACACGTTCACGGTGCCCCGGGCCGCGCGGCCCGAGGTGGCCGCCCGCGTGATGAACCTGCAGGACCCGACGTCGAAGATGGGCAAGTCCGACGACTTCGGGCCCGGCATCGTCTACCTGCTCGACGAACCGGAGACGGTGCGCAAGAAGGTCATGCGGGCCGTGACCGACAGCGGGCGGGACGTCGCGTACGACCCCGAGGACCGGCCCGGGGTCGCCAATCTGCTGGAGATCCTGGCGGCGTGCACGGACGGGGAGCCGGAGAAACTGGCCGGCGCGTACACCTCGTACGGGGCGTTGAAGAAGGACACCGCCGAGGCCGTCGTCGAGGTGCTGCGGCCGCTCCAGGAGCGGCACCGCGCGCTGTGCGCCGACCCCGCGTACGTGGACGGGGTGCTGCGGGACGGGGCCGGGCGGGCACGGGCCATGGCGCGGCCGAGGGTGGACGCGGCGTACCGGGCGATGGGGCTGTCGCCCGCCTGAAGGCGCGGCGAGCGCGCGAAGGCGCGGCAGGGACGCGGGCGCCGTGACCGGGGCCGGAACCAGGACCGGGCCGGCGGGGGGCCGGAATCCGGCCGGGGCCGACCGGGACCGGCCGGAATTCGATGGCCGATCCCGGTTCCCCTGGTCCCCGGTGTCCCGGTCCCCGTATGGACGCCGTCGGGCAGTTCAGCCGTTGTTGCCGGAGGCGAGCTCGCGGCTGCGGTCGCGGGCCGCTTCCAGCGCGGCGATGAGGGCGGCGCGCACGCCGTGGTTCTCCAGCTCGCGGATGGCGTTGATGGTGGTGCCCGCGGGGGACGTGACGTTCTCGCGGAGCTTCACGGGGTGCTCGCCGCTGTCGCGGAGCATCACGGCGGCGCCGATCGCGGACTGCACGATCAGGTCGTGCGCCTTGTCGCGGGGCAGCCCGAGCAGGATGCCGGCGTCCGTCATGGCCTCGACCAGGTAGAAGAAGTACGCGGGACCGGAGCCGGACAGGGCGGTGCACGCGTCCTGCTGCGACTCGGGGACGCGGAGCGTCTTGCCGACGGCGCCGAAGATCTCCTCGGCGTGCGCGAGGTGGTCGGCGGTGGCGTGGCTGCCGGCGGAGATGACGGACATGGCCTCGTCGACGAGGGCCGGGGTGTTCGTCATGACGCGGACGACGGGGGTGCCCTCGGCGAGCCGCTCCTCGAAGAACGAGGTGGGGATGCCGGCCGCGCCGCTGATCACCAGCCGGCCGGCGGGGACGTGCGGGGCCAGTTCGTCGAGCAGCGTGCCCATGTCCTGCGGCTTGACCGTGAGGATCAGGGTGTCGGCGTTCTTGGCGGCCTCGGCGTTGGCGACCGGGGTGACGCCGTGGCGGGCGCGGAGCTCCTCCGCGCGCTCGGGGCGGCGTGCGGTGACCAGGAGGTCGGCGGGGGCCCAGCCGGCCCGGATCATTCCGCTGAGCAGGGCTTCGCCGATCTTGCCGGTGCCGAGGACTGCGACTTTCTGGGTCATGGTGCGGGTGCCCTCCGGGGGTGCGTCGTCCGGGGGCCATCGTCGCACCGGGGCGCCGTACGGGAGCGGGTTGTCCGTTGGGCGGGACGCGGGGAGACGTGGGCGCGGGGAGACGTGGGACGCGATGTGAGGACGCGGGGTGCGGCCGGTGCGGGGTCAGGCCGTGCGGCGGCGCAGGGTGGCGGCGCCGAGGACGAGGACGAGGAGGGCGCAGGCCGCGACGACCAGCACGTCGCGGACGAAGGCGGCGGTGACGTCGCCGTGCCGCAGGACCTCGTTCATGCCGTCGACGGCGTACGACATGGGCAGGACGTCCGAGACGGCTTCGAGGACGGGGTGCATGGCGGGGCGCGGGGCGAACAGGCCGCAGAGGAGGAGCTGGGGGAAGATCACCGCCGGCATGAACTGGACCGCCTGGAACTCCGAGGCGGCGAAGGCCGAGACGAAGAGGCCGAGGGCCGTGCCCAGGACGGCGTCGAGCATCGCGACCAGCAGGAGCAGCCAGGCCGAGCCCGTGACGTCCAGGCCGAGCGCCCAGACCGCCAGGCCGGTCGCGAGCGCGGACTGGAGGAGGGCGAGCGCGCCGAAGGCGAGGGCGTAGCCGGCGATGAGGTCGGCCTTGCCCAGGGGCATGGCGAGGAGGCGTTCGAGGGTGCCCGAGGTGCGTTCGCGCAGGGTCGCGATGGACGTCACCAGGAACATCGTGATCAGCGGGAAGACGCCGAGCAGCGAGGCGCCGATGGAGTCGAAGGCGCGGGGGCTGCCGTCGAAGACGTAGCGCAGCAGCAGGAGCATCACGCACGGGACGAGCAGCAGCAGCGCGATGGTGCGGGGGTCGTGGCCGAGCTGGCGCAGGACCCGGGCGGCGGTGGCGGCGGTGCGCGCCGGGTGGAGCGGTCTCGTGCCCGCGTTCGCGTCCGCGCCCGTACGCGTACGCCCGGCTGTGTCCGTACGCGCGTCCGTGCCCGCGGTGACCGGGGCGGGCGCGTGCGTTCGCGGGTCCGTGTACGCGTGCGCGCTCGCATCCGTGCCCGTACCTGTGTCCGTGCCCGCGTCCGTGCCTCGTCTCATCGGGCCGTCTCCTTCTCCCTCGCCTCGTCTTCCTCTCCCGCCTCGTCGACCAGGCGCAGGAACGCGGCCTCGACGGTCCCGGAGTCCGTGCGGGCGCGCAGGGCGTCGGGGGTGCCGTCGGCGAGGACGCGGCCCTCGCGCATCAGCAGGAGGCGGTCGCAGCGCTCGGCCTCGTCCATGACGTGCGAGGAGACCAGGAGGGTCGCGCCCCGGTCGGCGGCGAGCGAGTGGAAGAGCCGCCACAGGTCACGGCGGAGCACGGGGTCGAGGCCGACCGTGGGCTCGTCGAGGACGAGCAGCTCGGGGGTGCCGAGCAGGGCGACGGCCAGGGAGACGCGGCTGCGCTGGCCGCCCGAGAGGGTGTGCGCGAGGGCGTCGGCGTGGGAGGCGAGGCCGACGTCGGCGAGGGCGCGCGCGACGTTCTCGCGGCGGCGTTCGGCGGCGCCGGGCGCTCTTCCGCGCGAGCGGAGCCGGGCGCGGGGCGGGCCGGGGTCGAGGACCGCCGCGAAGTACTCCAGGTTCTGACGCACCGTCAGGTCGCCGTAGACGGAGGGCGCCTGGGTGACGTACCCGATCCGCGGGCGGAGGGAGGCGTCCCCGGCGGGGCGGCCGAGGACCTCCAGGGTTCCGGTGACCTTGGCCTGGGTGCCGGCGATCGCGCGCATGAGGGTCGTCTTGCCGCAGCCCGAGGGGCCGAGCAGGCCGGTGACGCGGCCGCGCGGGACGGTGAAGCGCAGGTCGCGCAGGACCGTGCGGGTGCCGCGTACGACGGTGAGGTCCCGGGCCCGTACGGCGGGTGGGCCGGGCGGATCGGACCGGCCGGGCGGGCTCGGCGGACCCGGCGGGTCAGGTGGGTCGGGCAGCCGGTCGGACCGGTCGGGTGAGAAATTCACCATGTGATGAATAGTCCTCCCGGGGGCTGGGACCGTCAAGCCTCCGGAACCGCTCCCGGCCCGTCCGGTCCGGGGGCGGATCGGAGCCGCGCCGTCCGCGGGCATCGGGCCCGGCGGTCCGTGGGCATCGGGCCCGGCGGTCCGTGGGCCCGATGCCCGTCGGACGCCGGACCGGTGGGCATCAGGGGGCGGTGCGCGTCAGGAGGGCGGTGGGAGTCAGGAGCGGCGGGTCAGCAGCAGGAGCACGTCGTAGACCTCCTCGACGTGCCCGTCCGGGAAGGCGTCGAGCAGGTGGTCGCGTTCCGCGGCGAGGAAGGCCGCACAGCCCTCGGCGCCGCGCATCAGGAAGATCGAGTGGCTGGAGATGTTGGCGAGGTGGGTGTCGACCGGGACCGTACGGCTCCAGCGGATCCGGTGGCTGCTGTGGGGCGGTACGCCGGGGACGGCGGCGAAGGCGGCCTCGGCCGGGATGCCGCCGGAGCCCTTCTTGCCCGGGCTGTCGGCGCCGAAGAACTCCTTGAGGCGTCTTTCCTGCGCGGCGATCCACGGCACGTCGAGCGCGTCCATGTTCCACCACAGGGCGAGTGCGCCGCCCGGGCGCAGGACGCGCAGGGCCTCGGGGACGGAGCGGTCCGGGCGCGTCCAGTGCCAGGACTGGGCGTAGGTGACGAGGTCGGCGGACGCGTCGGCGAACGGCAGGGCGTCGCCGTCGCCGCGGACGAGCGGGACGTCCGGCAGCCGGCGGCGGAACTCGGCCGCCATGCCGTCGCCCGGTTCCACCGCCACCACGTCCGCGTCCCGGGCGCGCAGCAGGGCCGTCGCGATGCCGGTGCCCGCGCCCACGTCGACCGTGCGGGCCCCGGCCAGGGGGCGGCCCGCCTCCTCCTCGATCGTGTCGAGGAGGGCGGGGGGATAGGAGGGGCGGTTCGCGGCGTACTGGGCGGCGGCGGAGTTGAAGGAGCGGGCGCGGGCGCGCTGCTGGACCGGACGGGCCGGAGGAGCCGGACGGGCGGACCGGGCCGGACGGGCCGGCTGGGCGGGTGAGGAAGCAGTCATACAGCCATCCTGCTGGGTGCCGTGGGACGGCCGGGACGGCTCGGAGGGGCCTCGGAGAGGGCCGAGGGGGCGGCCGGTCGCGGAAAAGCGCTCGTGGAGCCCTCGCGGGCGCGGTCTCAGCCCTTGCGCCTGCCCTTGCGCGAAGGGTTGCCCGTACGGCGGGCGGCACGGCGCGCGTACTGCTCGCGCGCCGCCTCGTACTCCTCGCGGCGCAGGCGCTCGCCCGGTGCCTCGACCAGCGAGCGGAAGAAGTACGCGAGGAGGGAGCCGACGAAGCCGATGGTCAGCAGGCCGCGCAGCGACGCCTGGCGCTCCGGGTCGGGGCGCGCGGTGAACCCCTCCCAGGTGCGGCGGAAGGCGATCGCGCTGCAGACCGCGAACATCACGACGACGAGGACGCCGACGAACCCCTCCACCTCCGCGACCATCAGGCCCTGGTAGGCGAAGCGCAGCACCAGGCAGCTCGCGACCGCCGCGGCGAGCGAGCCGACGGCCACGCCCACGCGGCGGGCCGCGTAGCCGCCGTCGTGCTCCACCCAGGTCGTCCCGAAGAAGCGGAGGGGCTCGGGGCGGGGACCCGCCGGGGTGGCCGGGGTGCCGTTCTCGTCGTCGCTCACGCGTCGATTATCGCCCCGGCCGACTCCCCTGCCCCTGTCCCGCCCCGCCCCTCGCCCCGATCCCCGTCCACACCGCTCCCCGGCCGCCCGGGACGCCGTCCTCCTCGGCCGCTCCGCCCGGCTGCCGTCCGCCCCGGCCGAGCGGACCCGGCCGGGGCGGAACGCGGCGGCGCCGACCGCGCGGGCGGAGCCGCGGGGGCGCTCAGGAGCAGCGCGGGGCCACGTAGCCGTCGCTGCCCGTGTGCACGTACGCGTCCGAGACGTACTGGCCGCTGGCGATGCAGTCCCAGATGTTCGACGTGCCGTAGTAGCCGGAGACCGTCTCGCCGGGCCGCTGGCACCTGATCGACACCTGGGAGCCCGCCGGCAACACCTTGACCAGCGAGTACTGCGAGCCCGGGCCGCTGCGGACGTTCAGCCGGACGCCCGGTGCCACCGGGTAGGTCGCGGCCGCCGCCAGCGTCTCGACCCCGGCGGCCGCGGCCGCGGTCTCCACCTCGGCCCCCAGGACCACCTCCGCGATGTCGGCCTCGTCCACCGCGCCGATCCCGTCCGCGGCGCCGGCACCGCCGGCCGTACCGACGCCGACCGCCTCCGCCACGTCCGCCGCCCCGGTCGCGCCCACCGTCTCCGGCTCCGCCCCGTCCCCGGCCGGGTGCGTCTCGTTCCCAACAGCCATACAGGCCTCCCCCGTTGAATGAACCGATGAACGAACCGACTCGTTCGGTGTCCTTCTCGTCTTCCTCCACCGACGCGCGCAGGCTAGCAACCGCCTCCGACATCGCACGCACCATCGACTAGGCTCCGTGCGTCGCGCCTGCGAACACGGACACGGGGGTGGGTGATGCCGCCGCTGCACGGCTTCGGGCCCGGACAGGAAGCGGAACACCCGGAGTACGCCGGGCGGTACCGCCTTGAATCCTGCCTGGGCGCCGGCGGCATGGGCGTGGTCCACCTCGCGACCTCGGCCTCGGGACTGCGGCTCGCGATCAAGGTCGTGCATGCCAAATACGCGTCGGACCCCGAGTTCAGAGCCCGTTTCCGGCAGGAGGTCAACGCCGCCCGACGGGTGAGCGGGGCCTTCACGGCGCCCGTCGTGGACGCCGACCCGGATGCGGAGCTGCCGTGGATGGCCACCCTGTTCATCCCCGGCCCGACCCTCTACGAGCAGGTGAAGCGGAACGGCGCGCTGCAGCCGGACGAGGTCCGCGGACTCGGCGCGGGACTGGCCGAGGCGCTGCGCGACATCCACCGGGCCGGCGTGGTGCACCGGGACCTCAAGCCGAGCAACGTGCTCCTGGCGTCCGACGGCCCCAAGGTCATCGACTTCGGCATCTCGCGCCCGTCGGACAGCGAACTGCACACGGAGACGGGCAAGCTGATCGGGTCGCCGCCCTTCATGGCGCCCGAGCAGTTCCAGCGGCCCAGAGAGGTCGGCCCCGCGGCCGACGTGTTCGCCATGGGCGCGGTGCTCGCCCACGCGGCCCGGGGCCGCGGCCCGTTCGACTCCGACAGCCCGTACATCGTCGCGTACCAGGTGGTGCACGACGAGCCCGACCTGGAGGGCGTGCCCGACGACCTCGTCCCGCTCGTCCAGCGGTGTCTCGCCAAGGACCCGGCCGAGCGGCCCACCGCAGCCGAGGTGACGGAGATCCTGCGGCACCCGGTGCCGGGCCTGCCCTTCCACGTGCCGGGCAGGCGCCGTGTCCCGGAGGAGGAGCACACCGAGGGGGGCACGGCGAGAAGCGACGGGGGACCGGCGCCCGTGCCCGGACCGTACGGGCCGCCCGCGCGGACCGCCGGCCCGGCCGTGCGGAGACCGGAGGAGGAACCGGGCGGGGAGCCGGCGGGCGGAGCGGCGCAGGAGGAGCACGGGGACGGGCCGGCCGCGGGCTCCCCGGCGCGGACGACGGCCGCTTCCGTGCGCGGTGCGCTGCGCCGCCGGGTGCCGGCCGTGCTCGGAGGCGCGCTCGCGCTGGCCGTCATGGGCGGGGTGGGCGTCTGGGCGCTGAGCGCGGAGGAGCCGCCGTCCCGGACCGCCGCCGCGAGGACGGGCACCGGCCCCTCCGGGGCCTCGAAGTCCTGGGCCGCGTCCCTGGGCGACGGGCCTCCTCCGTGGTGCGCGGCCGGACCGGACGACGCCCTCTACTGCTCGGTCACCGGGGTCACGGCCGTCCGGCTCGACCCCGCGGACGGCCGGATCGTGTGGGAGAACCGCGGCAAGGACGGTTCCTCGGACGGCGCGGACGGCACCGTGGTCTCGGACGCCCCCTTGTCCTCCGGCGGACTGCTGCACGTCACCGTCGGCGGCCGGCTCAAGGCGCTGGACCCCCGCACCGGGAAGGTGCGCTGGGACCTCGACGTCTCGGCGTACGCGAGCGTCGCGCACAGCGCGGACACGACGCTCCTCGTCGGCGCGGGCGGCTCCGTCCGGGCGCTGGACAGCGCGACCGGTGAGCGGCGCTGGGACGCCGCCGTCGGCGGGCTCGGCACCCAGTGGATCGGCGGCACGGGCGGGACCGGGGGCGCGGGCGGCAGCGGGACGTTCTACGCCGTGACGCCGGACGACGACGGTTCGGCGAGCGACGTCAGCGCCGTCTCCGAGGAGACGGGCGAGGTGCTGTGGACGGAGCGGGCCGAGGGGAACCTGGTCCCGTTCGCCGCTCCGGACGGGGCCCTGTACTCCCTGTCGCTGAACCTCAGTCAGACGGCCGACGCCGTCGTACGGCTCGACACGCGGGAGCGCCGGGTGCGCCGGGTGCCGCTGGCCATCGGGCTGGACGGGGCACAGGCCGCGGAGAGCGGCGGGATCGTGTACGTGTCCGGGACGGGCGGGGCGCTGGTCGCCGTCGACACGCGCGCGGACGCGGCCGGCGCCGACCGTGAGCTGTGGCGCCTGCAGACGTCGGTGGCCACCCCGTCCCGGCCCGCGGTCTCCGGCGGCACGGTCCACCTCCTGGCGCCCGACGGCCGACTGCTCGCCGCGGACGCCCGCACCGGGAAGCCCCTCGGCCAGACCCGGCCGCGCCTGGGCGGGAGCACCGACACACTCGTCGCCGCGCTGCCGGCGCCCGTGGTGCGGGACGGGCGGGTGTACGGGAGCGCGCCGGACGGCAGCGTGTTCGCGGTGGACGCGGGGGCGCCGGACACCTGGTGAGGCGGCGGGCGGTGCCGTGAGCGGGCGGTGCCGCCGGCCACCGGCCCCGCCCGGCCAAGGCCGCTCCCGGGGACCCCGGGAACACGGGGCCCGCCCGGTCGCGTACGACCGGGCGGGCCCGTGGTGTGCCTGGTGCCGCCGCCCGGCCGGGGCCGGGCGGGCCCGTGGCGTCAGCCGAGCTTCGTCACGTCGCGCACCGCGCCCTTGTCCGCGCTGGTGGCCATCGCCGCGTACGCGCGCAGGGCCGCCGAGACCTTGCGCTCGCGGTTCTTCGGCGCGTACACGCCGTTCAGCTCCGCACGGCGGGCGGCCAGCTCCTCCTCCGGGACCAGCAGTTCGATGCTGCGGTTCGGGATGTCGATGCGGATGCGGTCGCCGTCGCGGACGAGGGCGATCGTGCCGCCGGACGCCGCCTCCGGGGAGGCGTGGCCGATCGACAGGCCGGACGTGCCGCCGGAGAAGCGGCCGTCGGTGACGAGCGCGCAGGCCTTGCCGAGCCCGCGGCCCTTGAGGAAGGACGTCGGGTACAGCATCTCCTGCATGCCCGGGCCGCCCTTGGGGCCCTCGTAGCGGATGACGACGACGTCGCCCTCCTTGACCTGCTTGCCGAGGATCTTCTCGACGGCCTCCTCCTGCGACTCGCAGACCACGGCCGGGCCCTCGAAGGTCCAGATCGACTCGTCCACGCCGGCGGTCTTCACGACGCAGCCGTCCTCGGCGAGGTTGCCCTTGAGGACACCGAGGCCGCCGTCCTTGGAGTAGGCGTGGTCCACGTCGCGGATGCAGCCGCCGGCCGCGTCGGTGTCCAGCGCCTCCCAGCGCTCGGACTGGGAGAAGGCCTCCGCGGACCGCTTGCAGCCGGGCGCCGCGTGCCACAGCTCCAGCGCCTCCTCGGAGGCGGAGCCGCCGCGGACGTCCCAGGTGTCCAGCCACTCCTTGACGGAGGGGCTGTGGACGGTGTGCACGTCCTCGTTGAGCAGGCCGCCGCGGTACAGCTCGCCGAGGAGGGCGGGGATGCCGCCGGCGCGGTGCACGTCCTCCATGTAGTACGTCTTCTTGCCCACCACGTTCGGCGCGACCTTCGCCAGGCAGGGGACGCGGCGCGAGACGGCGTCGATGTCGGACAGGTCGTAGTCGACCCCGGCCTCCTGGGCGGCGGCCAGCAGGTGCAGGATCGTGTTGGTGGAGCCGCCCATCGCGATGTCGAGCGCCATGGCGTTCTCGAACGCGGCGCGGGTGGCGATGTTGCGCGGCAGGACGGAGTCGTCGTCCTGCTCGTAGTAACGCCTGGCCAGCTCGACGACCGTGGTGCCCGCCCGCTCGTACAGCGCCCTGCGGGCGGTGTGCGTGGCCAGCACCGAGCCGTTGCCCGGCAGGGCCAGGCCGATGGCCTCGGTCAGGCAGTTCATGGAGTTGGCGGTGAACATGCCGGAGCACGAACCGCAGGTCGGACAGGCGTTCTCCTCGATGCGGAGGATGTCCTCGTCCGAGATCTTGTCGTTGACGGCGTCCGAGATGGCGTCGACCAGGTCGAGCGTGCGGACGGTGCCGTCGACGAGCGTGGCGCGGCCGGACTCCATGGGGCCGCCGGAGACGAACACCGTGGGGATGTTGAGGCGCAGGGCGGCCATCAGCATGCCCGGGGTGATCTTGTCGCAGTTGGAGATGCAGATCAGGGCGTCGGCGCAGTGGGCCTCCACCATGTACTCGACGCTGTCCGCGATCAGGTCGCGGGACGGCAGCGAGTAGAGCATGCCGCCGTGGCCCATGGCGATGCCGTCGTCGACCGCGATGGTGTTGAACTCGCGCGGGACGGCGCCCGCCGCCTTGATCGCCTCGGAGACGATCCGGCCGACCGGCTGGAGGTGGGTGTGGCCGGGTACGAACTCGGTGAAGCTGTTGGCGACCGCGACGATCGGCTTGCCGATGTCCTCGCTCGCGACGCCGGAGGCGCGCATGAGCGCGCGGGCCCCCGCCATGTTGCGGCCGTGGGTGACCGTACGTGACCTCAGCTCGGGCACGGTTGCTCCACTCCCTACCATTCCGATCCCTGGATCCTTCAGGCTACGCCTCGGGTCCGGCACCCGGACACCCTGTCCGGAATGTGGACCGAATGTCCACGGTCCGGGCGTCCCGGACAGGCGTCCCGGACACCTGCGGTCCGGACGCCCGCGGTGGTCGAGGCGCCTTCCCTCCGGCCGTGGAGCGCGCCTCCCGGACGGCCGTGGAGCGCCTCCCGGACGGCCGTGGAGCACGCCCCCGGACGGGTGCTGCGGAACGCGTCTCAGGGCGCGGTGAGGTGCCCCTGCACCACGGGCGCCACCCGCTCGACGATCAGCTCCGGGTCCGCCGAGGCCAGCGGCTCGGCCTTGATCACGTGACGCAGCATCACGATGCCGACCAGCTGCGCCGCCGCCAGCTCCGCGCGCAGTTCGGCGTCCGGCGGCTCCAGCCGCCCGGCGATGCGGCGCAGCAGCTGGGCGGCGATCAGCCTGCGGAAGACGGCCGCCGCGGTCTCGTTGTCCACCGCGGACCGGACGATCGCCAGCAGGGGCGCGCGGGTCGCGGGGTTCTCCCACAGGCCGAGGGCGAAGCGGGTCAGCCGCTCGCCGGCGCCGTCGAGCGGGCCGTCGGCGACGGCCGCGGGCGCGTCCAGGGCCGGGGCGAAGGCGACCTCGACGGCCGCCTCGAAGACCTGCTCCTTGGTGCCGAAGTAGTGGTGCACGAGCGCGGAGTCCACACCGGCGGCCCTGGCGATGCCGCGCACGGACGTCTTCTCGTAGCCGCGTTCGGAGAACTCCGCGCGGGCCGCCTCCAGGATGCGGTCCCGCGCGGCGGGTGCGTCGCCGTCCGCCGCACGGGGCGGCCGGCCGCGGCGGCGGGGGGCGGCCGCCCCGCTCACGGGCCCGCGATCCGCGCGGCGGAGGCGAGGTGCAGCCGGGTGAAGGCGAGCGCCTCGGCCAGGTCGGCCTCGCGCTCGGCGCCGGACATGGCGCGGCGGGTGTTCACCTCGATGACGACGTGCCCGTCGAAGCCGCTCAGCGCGAGGCGCTCCAGGAGCTCGGCGCAGGGCTGGGTGCCGCGGCCCGGGACGAGGTGCTCGTCCTTGGCCGAACCCCGCCCGTCCGCGAGGTGGACGTGGCCGAGGCGGTCGCCCATGCGGTCGACCATCTGCATCGCCTCGGTGCGGGCCGTCGCGGTGTGGCTGAGGTCGATCGTGTAGTGCCGGTAGTCGTCCTTGGTGACGTCCCAGTCGGGGGCGTACGCGAGCATCTCGCGGTCGCGGTAGCGCCACGGGTACATGTTCTCGACGGCGAACCGCACGTCCGTCTCGTCCGCCATCCGCCAGATCCCGTTCACGAAGTCGCGCGCGTACTGCCGCTGCCAGCGGAAGGGCGGGTGCACGACGACCGTGGAGGCGCCCAGCTTCTCGGCGGCGGACCTGGCCCGCTGGAGCTTGGTCCACGGGTCGGTGGACCAGACCCGCTGGGTGATCAGCAGGCAGGGGGCGTGCACGGCGAGTATCGGGATGCGGTGGTAGTCGCTGAGTCTGCGCAGCGCCTCGATGTCCTGGCTGACCGGATCGGTCCACACCATGACCTCGACACCGTCGTAGCCGAGGCGCGCGGCGATCTCGAAGGCCGTCGCCGTCGACTCCGGATAGACCGAGGCCGTCGACAGGGCGACCTTCGCATCCGGGATGCGCACCACTGGATCTGCCACGAAAGACAGGGTACGGGGCCGCGCTCGGCACCGGGGAGCCGACGGCCGCGCGGTCGCTGTGGCGATGAACACCTGTCGGCCGACGGGCCGGTACCGCACGCTCGCACCAGGGGTGATCGCCGCACACGTGGCGGGTGAGCACCGTGTCCGTGACGGGCGGGGGTGACCGATGCCACGTGCCCGGCGGCCGGACAGCGGCCCGGTGCACGTGGTGGTGGTGGTGGGGGGGGGCGGGTGCCCCCGGGCGGCGGCCGGACGTACGGACCGGTCCGGCAGTGACCGGACGCACAGGCCGGCCGGGCGGTGACCTGCCACGCGTACGGGCCGGCCGGGCGGGGCGGACGTACGCGCCGGGAGGGAGCGGCACGTGCACGGGGCGGGACGGGCGCCGGGGTGCGGCGTCCGCGTCCGCCGCGCTACCGCGGCGGCATGTGGTCCAGCCGCCGCAGGATCACGCCCTCCCGCAGCGCCCAGGGGCATATCTCCAGCGCCTCGACGCCGAACAGGTCCATCGCCGCCTCCGCGACGAGGGCGCCCGCCAGCAGCTGGCCGGCCCGGCCCTCGGAGACGCCCGGGAGCCGGGAGCGGTCCTCGCCGGTCATCCCGGCGAGCTGCGGCACCCACTCCTCCAGGGACCTGCGCTTGAGCTCGCGCTGCACGTAGAGGCCCTCTGCGGAGCGCGCGGCGCCCGCGAGCCGGGCGAGCTGCTTGAACGTCTTCGACGTGGCGACCACGTGGTCGGGCGCCCCGAAGCGGGCGAACTCCCCGACCGTACGGGCGATCTCGGTGCGCACGTGCCGGCGCAGCGCCTTCACGTCCGCCGGTTCCGGCGGGTCGCCCGGCAGCCAGCCCGCGGTCAGCCGGCCCGCGCCGAGCGGCAGCGAGACGGCCGCGTCGGGCTCCTCGTCGATGCCGTACGCCACCTCCAGGGAGCCGCCGCCGATGTCGAGGACGAGCAGCTTGCCCGCGGACCAGCCGAACCAGCGGCGGGCGGCGAGGAAGGTGAGCCGCGCCTCCTGCGCCCCGGACAGGACCTCCAGCATCACGCCGGTCTCGGCGTGCACCCGGGTCAGCACGTCGTCGGCGTTGCCCGCCTCGCGGACCGCGGAGGTCGCGAACGGCAGCAGCTCCTCGACGCCCTTGTCCTCGGCGGCCTGGAGCGCGTCCTGGACGACGGCGACCAGTCTGTCGACGCCCTCGGCGCCGATCGAGCCGTCCTCGTCGAGGAGTTGGGCGAGGCGCAGGTCCGCCTTGTGCGAGTGCGCGGGCAGCGGCCGCGCGCCCGGATGCGCGTCCACCACGAGCAGATGGACCGTGTTCGAACCCACGTCGAGGACACCGAGTCTCATGTACGGAACGCTACTGCGCGTCGGGCCGCGGCCCGCCCCCTGCGCGGGGTCCGGCCACTTACCCTGGACTCGTGCCAAAGACGAAAAAGGCGAAGTCCGACAAAACTGCCGAGGGTTCCCCGCTGCCGGAGCAGGCTCGTCCGGGGAAGCGGGCGAAGCGCGGCGCGGGGCCGGTACCCGACGAAAAGGGGCTGGACTTCGCCCGCGCATGGGTGGAGTTCCCGGATCCTGCCGACGACGAGCAGGTCTTCCGGTGCGATCTGACATGGCTGACCTCTCGCTGGAACTGCATCTTCGGCAGCGGCTGCCAGGGCATCCAGGCGGGCCGCGCGGCAGACGGCTGCTGCACCCTGGGTGCCCACTTCTCCGACGAGGACGACGAGAAACGCGTGGCCGGGCACGTCGCCCGGCTCACCCCCGACATCTGGCAGCACCACGCCGTGGGGACGGCGACCGGCTGGGTCTCGGAGGACGAGGAGGGATCGCGCCAGACCCGCCCGTACGAGGGCTCGTGCATCTTCCAGAACCGGCCCGGCTTCCCGGGCGGCGCGGGCTGCTCGCTGCACATCCTGGCGCTGCGGGAGGGCCGGGAGCCGCTGGAGACCAAGCCGGACGTGTGCTGGCAGCTGCCGGTGCGGCGCACGTACGAATGGATCGACCGGCCCGACGACACCCGGGTGCTCCAGGTGTCGATCGGCGAGTACGACCGGCGGGGCTGGGGCCCCGGCGGGCACGACCTGCACTGGTGGTGCACCTCGGCGACCTCGGCGCACGGCGCGGGCGAGCCGGTGTACGTCTCGTACCGCCCGGAGCTGATCGAGCTGATGGGCAAGGCCGGGTACGACCGCCTGGTCGAGCTCTGCGAGCAGCGCCTGGCCTCCCAGCTGCCCCTGGTGGCACCGCACCCGGCGGACCCGGCCCGCCCGGCCGGTCCGGCCCGCCCGGCGGACCCGGCGCTCTGAGCGGCCTCCCGGACCCGGTGCTCCGAACGGCGCTCCGGGACCGGCGGCCCGGCGCTCCCGAACGGCGTCCCGGGCCGCCCGCTCCGTACGCCGGCCGGTGTCCGGGGCGCGCGGAGCCCGCGTGCGGTGCGCACGCGCCGCACGTCCCGCTTCCGCTCCCGGCCGCGGTCGCGGCCCGGCGGCCTCAGGTGCCCGACGGGCTCGGGTCGCCGCTGTCGCCACTGTCGCCGCCGTCGGACGGGGGCGGGACGGAACCGCCGTCGGGGTCGGAGGGCGGGGAGTCCGTGGGCGGCGGCTCGGACGGCGTGGGATCGCTGGGAACCGGGTCCGGGCTCGGCGGCGGGGTGGTCGGGTCCGGCCGGGTCGGCCCGGGAGTCGTCGGGTCCGGGCGGGTCGAGTGGGGCGTGCTCGGGGCCGGGTCGGGCCGGCCGGGCCGCGTCGGGTGCGCGGGGCCGTACCCGTCGATCGTGACCACCGCGCCCGCCGGGGCGATCGCCACGCGCGCCGTCCAGTGGCCCCCGGGCTCGCGCAGGTGGTCCACGTAGACCTTGACCGTGACCGACTCGCCGGCCGCGAGCGTCCCCGAGGAGCGGCTCAGGTAGAGCCAGGAGGCGCCGGTCCGCGCCGACCAGTCCACCGGTGCGTCGCCCGACGCCCGCAGCGTGACGAGCGTGGTGTCCCCGTCGGAGACCGCCTCGACGGTCAGCGCGCCCTGCCGGCCGGCGGCGCCGAGGACCTCCACGGAGACGTCGGACCCGCTGTCCTCGGTGAGGCCGGGGTCCGGCTCCGTGTCGGCGTTGCCCGCGTTCTCGTACGCGCCCGCCCGCTCCCCGGAGAGCCCGTCCGCCCCGCGGTCCTCGCCCGCGGCGATCGGGCGGCCGTCCTGGCCCTCCCCCGTGAGGGGCGCTCCGCGGTAGGCCGCCCACAGGGCGAGGACGGGCGCGGCGACGACGGTGGCGACGACCGTGGTCGTGACGGCGCGCGAGCGCAGCCGGTCGCGGCGGGCCGCGTGGTCCTTGGGGTCCATGGGGAAGCCGCGCCGGTCGAAGCGCGGAGCGGTGCCCCGCGCGCGCGAGACGTGCGCCATGGCCTGGTGGACCGCCGCGCGCGGGGCCTCGATCACGGGCAGGGCGTCCGGGGTGACGCTGGTGCCGGGCCAGGCCCCAGGGGTCGCGCGCTCGGCGGTGCGGCGGCAGCGCGGGCAGTCGTCGACGTGCCGGACCAGCTCGCGGCGCAGGGTCGAGCTGAGCACCAGCTGGTTGTGGCCGGCGAGCCGGGCGACGCCCGGGCAGGTGCCGGTCTCGACGACGGCCAGGGCCGCGCGGGTCCGCTCGACCTCGCAGGCGGCCGACGCGAGGAGCTCGCGGGCGGTGGCCGGCTCCGTGCCGAGGACGGCGGCGACCTCATGGGCGGCGAGCTGATGGCGTACGGCCAGCTCCAGCGCCTCGCGCTGCTCCGGGGTGGTACCGGCGGCCTCGGGCCAGGCCAGCAGGCGCAGTTCGCGGCGGCGCCGGCTCTCCTCGGCGGCGGACAGGGGCGGCCGCTCCGGGTCGCCGGCCGCCGCGTGGGGACCGGCCTGGGCGCTCGCGGGCGTCCCGGCGGTGCCGCCCGGGCCGTACGCGGTGCGGGGGCGCCCCTGGGCGTGGCCCGTGTGCCGGCCGCGCCGTGCCTCCGCCAGCCGGCGCAGGCACGACCAGCGGACGAGCGCGTACAGCCAGGCGCGGTGGTCCCCGGGGGCCCGGGTGCCCCGGCGCTCGGCGAGCGCGAGGGCGTCGCCCAGGGCGGCGGTCGCGAGGTCGTGGTCGCACAGGACGGACAGGCAGTAGGTGAACAGGCCGTCCAGGTACGGCTCGTAGCGCGCCGGCGGGCGCTGCGCCAGCGTGCGCGCGGCCGACAGATCGCGCGCCGTCCTGTGCGCACGGGGCGAGCCGGTCGCGCCGGTCGTGCGGCCGGTCGTGTGCTGAAAGGTTTCCGGACTCCTGCTCATCACCGTGCGACCGTAGGGGCCGGAAGGTGGCCCCTTCTCCCTGGTTGAGCAGTTTTAATCCGTACGGGTGAAACGATCCCTCGATAGGGGACAGGAATCGTTGGTTCCGCTGCCGTTCCCGCCGGACGGTGACCGGAAAACGATCACGCATCGATCACCGCCGAAGGCCCGGTGCGGGTCCGGCGCTGGTCCGGCGCAGGCGTGGCGCGGACCCGGCAGAGGCACGGCGCGAGCTCGGCACAGGAACTGCACGAGGTCGGCGCGCGGGGCCGACGCGGCCCGCGCCGGATCCGCGCCGGGCCCGCAGGAGTCCGACAGGAGTCCGACAGGAGTCCGACAGGAGTCCGACAGGAGTCCGACAGGAGTCCGCAGGGTGCGGCAGGAGTCCCCGGGGGGTGCGGCAGGAGTCCCCGGGGGGTGCGGCAGGAGTCCGCAGGAGTGCGGCGGGGACCCGGCGGACGGCCGGGACACGTCGCGCCCCGCCGCCCACCGCCCCACCGCCCGCCGTTGTCCCGCTGCCCGCCGGAACGGGGCAGCGGCGGCGTTGTCAGTGGGGCCGGTTACGGTTTCGTCCATGGCTGCCCGTACGAAGACCGCGAAGGACCGGCCGTCCTACCGCTGCACCGAATGCGGCTGGCAGACGGCCAAGTGGCTCGGCCGCTGCCCCGAGTGCCAGGCGTGGGGCACGATCGAGGAGTACGGCGGCGCGCCCGCGGTCCGCACGACGGCCCCCGGCCGCGTCACCACCTCCGCCCTGCCCATCGGCCAGGTCGACGGCCGTCAGGCCACCGCCCGCTCCACCGGCGTGCCCGAGTTCGACCGGGTGCTCGGCGGCGGCCTGGTGCCCGGCGCGGTGGTGCTCCTCGCGGGCGAGCCCGGCGTCGGCAAGTCCACGCTGCTCCTCGACGTGGCCGCCAAGTCCGCGAGCGAGGAGCACCGCACCCTGTACGTGACGGGCGAGGAGTCGGCGAGCCAGGTGCGGCTGCGCGCCGACCGCATCCACGCCATCCACGACCACCTGTATCTGGCCGCCGAGACCGACCTCGCCGCCGTGCTCGGCCACCTGGACGCGGTCAAGCCCTCCCTGCTGATCCTCGACTCCGTGCAGACGGTGGCCTCCCCGGAGATCGACGGCGCCCCGGGCGGCATGGCCCAGGTGCGCGAGGTGGCCGGCGCCCTGATCCGCGCCTCCAAGGAGCGCGGCATGTCCACGCTGCTGGTCGGCCACGTCACCAAGGACGGCGCGATCGCGGGCCCCCGCCTGCTGGAGCACCTGGTGGACGTCGTCCTGCACTTCGAGGGCGACCGGCACGCGCGCCTGCGCCTGGTCCGCGGCGTCAAGAACCGCTACGGCACGACCGACGAGGTCGGCTGCTTCGAGCTGCACGACGAGGGCATCACCGGCCTCGCCGACCCCAGCGGCCTGTTCCTGACCCGGCGCGACGAGCCGGTGCCCGGGACCTGCCTCACCGTCACCCTGGAGGGCCGCCGCCCGCTGGTCGCGGAGGTGCAGGCGCTCACCGTCGACTCGCAGATCCCCTCCCCCCGCCGCACCACCTCCGGCCTGGAGACCTCCCGCGTCTCGATGATGCTGGCCGTCCTGGAGCAGCGCGGCCGGATCAGCGCCCTGGGGAAACGGGACATCTACTCCGCGACCGTGGGCGGCGTGAAACTGTCGGAGCCGGCCGCCGACCTCGCCGTGGCGCTGGCGCTCGCCTCCGCCGCCAGCGACACCCCGCTGCCCAAGAACCTCGTCGCGATCGGCGAGGTCGGCCTCGCGGGCGAGGTCAGAAGGGTCACCGGGGTCCAGCGCAGGCTCGCCGAGGCGCACCGGCTGGGCTTCACGCACGCGCTCGTACCGGCCGACCCCGGCAAGATCCCGCCCGGTATGAAGGTCCTGGAAGTGGCCGACATGGGAGACGCTCTGCGCGTGCTGCCCCGCTCACGTCGCCGAGAGGCCCCACGGGAGGAGGAGGACCGCCGGTAGACTTTGCCCTGGTCTCGCCCGTCCGTACGAACCTGTGGGCGACCGGAAACCTGCGACCGGAGGAGTGCAGTGGCAGCCAACGACCGGGCAGCAGCTCCCGGAAAGTCCGGTGGGAGCTCCGGTGCCGATGGGCTGATGCGCGCCTCACTGAGCGCCGTGGCACCCGGCACGGCGCTGCGCGACGGCCTGGAGCGGATCCTCCGCGGCAACACCGGCGGACTGATCGTGCTCGGCTCCGACAAGACCGTGGAAGCGATGTGCACCGGCGGGTTCGTGCTGGACGTCGAGTTCACCGCGACCCGGCTGCGCGAGCTGTGCAAGCTCGACGGCGGCATCGTCCTCGACAAGGACATCACCAAGATCCTGCGCGCGGGCGTGCAGCTGGTGCCGGACCCCACCATCCCCACCGAGGAGACCGGCACCCGGCACCGCACCGCCGACCGCGTCAGCAAGCAGGTCGGCTTCCCCGTCGTCTCCGTCTCCCAGTCCATGCGCCTGATCGCGCTCTACGTCGACGGCCAGCGCCGCGTCCTGGAGGACTCGGCGGCGATCCTGTCCCGCGCGAACCAGGCGCTGGCGACCCTGGAGCGCTACAAGCTGCGCCTCGACGAGGTCGCCGGCACGCTCTCCGCCCTGGAGATCGAGGACCTGGTCACCGTCCGGGACGTGTCGGCGGTGGCGCAGCGCCTGGAGATGGTCCGGCGGATCGCCACGGAGATCGCCGAGTACGTGGTGGAGCTGGGTACCGACGGGCGCCTGCTCGCGCTGCAGCTCGACGAGCTGATCGCCGGTGTGGAGCCCGAGCGCGAGCTCGTCGTGCGCGACTACGTGCCCGAGCCGACGGCCAAGCGGTCCCGCACCGTCGAGGAGGCGCTGTCCGAGCTGGACAAGCTCAGCCACGCCGAGCTGCTGGAGATGCCCACGGTGGCCCGCGCGCTGGGCTACACCGGCTCGCCCGAGGCGCTCGACTCGGCCGTCTCGCCGCGCGGCTTCCGGCTCCTCGCGAAGGTGCCGCGGCTGCCCGGCGCGATCATCGACCGGCTCGTGGAGCACTTCGGCGGGCTGCAGAAGCTGCTCGCCGCGAGCGTCGACGACCTGCAGACGGTCGACGGCGTCGGCGAGGCCCGGGCCCGCAGCGTGCGCGAGGGCCTGTCGCGGCTGGCGGAGTCGTCGATCCTGGAGCGCTACGTCTGAGCCCGGGCCCTGGCCCGGACCCGGATTCGGGCCCGGCGGGACGCGTCCGCCCTGTCGGGACACCCACGCCCGCCCCGACGGCCACCCGGCCCTCCGGTCCGGCAGCAGGTCGGCCCTCCGGTCCGGCAGCGGGCCGGTCTCCCGGCCCGATGAGCGGTCGGTCCTCCGGTCCGGCGGGGGTCAGTCCTTCTTCAGTACGAACGACGTCTGGGCCTTCGTGAGCTTCGGGGCCTTGGCCTCCACCAGGTACGTGCCCGCGCCCGCCGAACCCGAGGGCTTCGTCCTGCACTTGTCGGCGTCGCTCGGCTTCCGGTCCCACTCGACGGTGCGGGTGACGCTGTCCTTCGCCGGGACGCGGAACAGCAGGCTGTCCGAGGCCGTGGCGCAGTCGGCCGACGACCAGTACGGGTCGTCCGCGTTGGCGTGGGTGATCGTCACCTCGGTCGCCTTCGGGCCGAGGTCGACCTTGCAGTCCTTGCCCGAGGTGTTCTCCGCGGTCAGCTTGAAGGAGGGCTTCTCGCCGGGCGCGTAGCTGTTGTGCTCGCTGCGCACGGTCAGCCTCACGTCGCCCGCGGTGCAGTCGGGCAGGGAGGAGCCGGCCGGGACCGTGTCGGCGGGACCGCCGTCCTCGACCGTGCCGCCCCCGGAGCCGACGGTGCCCGTACCGACGGAGCCGCCGCCCGCGCCCACGGCACCGCCGGACCCGGCCGATCCGCCGGAGCCGCCGGAGTCGCCCGAGCCCCCGTCACCGGAACCGGAACCGGACGAGCCGTCCGAGTCGCCCGACTCGTCACGGCCCCCGGGGTGCTGGCTGATCGCCGGGCCGGAACTCGACGGTCCGGGCGTGATCGACGGCGCGGGATTCTTGCCGTTGGACTGGTCCGAGCCGTTGCCGCCACCGCTGCCCCCGGTGGTGACGATCCAGGTGGCCAGCAGTGCCAACAGCAGCACCACGGACAGCAGAACGGCCCTCCGTCGCCAGTAGATGGAGGAGGGAAGCGGCCCGACCGGATTGCGCAGAGATCCCACGGCGCAAACTGTACGAGAGATCACGCCGTCGGCTTCTCTCACCCGCCGCCTGAGGCACAACTTTTCCCGATCATCATTCCAGTTGATCGCCCGTACTCCTGATGTTCCGTCAGACGGCGCACACGGCCGTCGCACCACGTGACGAAAAAGCCACCGCGCACACGCTCGGTGACCGGCATCGCCGTTCCGCGCCGCCGGGGCTCGCGCGCGGCGTCATCGCCGCCGCCCCGGCCCGGGGAGCACCGCACGGTCCGCGGGGAGTGAGCTGCGCCACCCGCCGCGCGGGGACGAGCTATTCGGACACGCCACTCGATACGGCACCCGTCACGAGGGACCGGCCGGTACCCGTCGGACGACCGCTCGTCAGGTGAGTGCTCACCGGGTGAGTACCCACCGGGTGCGAGTGCCGGATACGGGGTCGTTGGATGGGGTCTCCGGATACGGGGATCGTCGGATGAGGGGTCTCCGGAATACGGGGGTCGTGGAAGGGAGGCTCCGGATACGGGCTCGCCGGGCGGGGGCCTGCGGGGCGGGGGCCCGTACGACCGGCCGGGCCCGGCGACCGGGCCCCCGCCCCGCCCACGGCTCCCCGCCCGGCCCGCGGCCCGCCCCCGGTCCGGCCGCCGGGCGGCCGGGTGCCGCGGTCACCGCGGCGCCGTCCGCGTCCATTGGCGCGGTCATATGCCTCCCCCGGCCCCGCGTGCCC
This sequence comes from Streptomyces minutiscleroticus, assembly GCF_014650875.1. Classification (GTDB taxonomy): domain Bacteria; phylum Actinomycetota; class Actinomycetes; order Streptomycetales; family Streptomycetaceae; genus Streptomyces; species Streptomyces minutiscleroticus. The sequence continues at coordinate 54,562 of NZ_BMVU01000039.1, read as the reverse complement.
CGCCTCCACCGCCCGCCGTGGCAGGATCGAAGGGCCATGACTGCGCCTACGAAGCCCACGCACAGCATCCCGTCCGCCGCCTCCGCGGCCGCCGGTCTGCACGCTCCCGTCATCGACTGGTTCGAGGAGAACGCCCGCGACCTGCCGTGGCGGCGCGCCGACGCGGGGCCGTGGGGGGTGATGGTCAGTGAGTTCATGCTGCAGCAGACCCCCGTGAACCGGGTGCTGCCGGTGTACGAGCAGTGGCTCGCGCGCTGGCCCCGCCCCGCCGACCTGGCCGCCGAGGCGCCGGGCGAGGCCGTCCGCGCCTGGGGACGGCTCGGCTATCCGCGCCGCGCCCTGCGGCTGCACGGCGCCGCGGTCGCCATAACGGAACGGCACGGCGGCGACGTGCCCATGGAGCACGCGCAGTTGCTCGCGCTGCCCGGCATCGGCGAGTACACCGCCGCGGCCGTGGCGTCCTTCGCGTACGGGCAGCGGCACGCGGTGCTCGACACGAACGTGCGCCGGGTGTTCGCGCGCGCCGTCACCGGCGTGCAGTACCCGCCGAACGCCACCACGGCCGCCGAGCGCCGGCTGGCCCGCGAGCTGCTGCCGGAGGACGAGCGGACCGCCTCCCGCTGGGCCGCCGCGTCCATGGAGCTCGGGGCCCTGATCTGCACGGCCAAGAACGAGAACTGCGCCCGGTGCCCGATCTCCGCGCTGTGCGCGTGGCGGCTGGCCGGCAAGCCCGCCCACGAGGGACCGCCGCGGCGCGGCCAGACGTACGCGGGCACCGACCGCCAGGTGCGCGGACGGCTGCTGGCGGTGCTGCGCGAGGCGGTCGCCCCGGTGCCGCAGGCGGTCCTCGACCGGGTGTGGGACGAGCCGGTCCAGCGGGCGCGCGCCCTGGACGGCCTCGTCGCCGACGGCCTCGTCGAACCGATGGCGGGCGGCCTGTACCGGCTGCCGCTGGGCTGACCCGCGGGGCCCGCGGCTCCCTCGGGTTCACAGCGTCCGCGGCACCCGCACCGCCCGTAGGCCCGCACCGCCCGCGGGTTCACAGCGCCCGCGGTCCTCACGGACGGCACAGGCTCCGCACAAGCGGCACACAGCGGAACCGGTCGTTCGCGCCTCGTGACACCCGTCCGCCGCCCGGACAATTCAGGCCATTACCCCCTGAACTCCTACGCGCCCTTACCCCGCCCCTACTTTCGTTACACAACCGACGGACAGCCGAGGGCTCCCCGCAGGCTGCTTCGGACAACCCCGTGACAACGCCTCCGTAGCGTCTTCGGCGTACCGCATGCAGCGGTGCGCGAAGCAGTGGGACACCGACGGCGGACAGGTCGGACACGGGGAGCGGAGGCGGTCGTGATGGCGCAGGGCGAGGTGCTCGGATTCGAGGAGTACGTCCGCATGCGACAGGACGCGCTGCTGCGCAGCGCCCGGCGCCTGGTGCCCGACCCGGTCGAGGCCCAGGACCTGCTGCAGACCGCGCTGGTGCGCACGTACGGCCGCTGGGAGGGCATCGCCGACAAGCGCCTGGCGGACGCCTATCTGCGCCGCGTCATGATCAACACGCGGACGGAGTGGTGGCGCGCCCGCAAGCTGGAGGAGGTCCCCACCGAGCAGCTCCCGGACGCCACCGTGGAGGACTCCACCGAGCAGCACGCCGACCGCGCCCTGCTGATGGACGTCATGAGGGTGCTGGCTCCCAAGCAGCGCAGTGTCGTGGTGCTGCGACACTGGGAGCAGATGTCCACGGAGGAGACGGCCGCCGCCCTCGGCATGTCGGCCGGCACGGTCAAGAGCACGCTGCACCGGGCGCTCGCCCGGCTCCGCGAGGAGCTGGAGAGCCGCGCGCGGCAGGAGCGCTGTGCGGGCGCGCTCGAAGGACGTGAGGAGCGGGAGCGTTGCGCGGCCTAGGCACCAGGGCCACCGGAGCCGAACGGGCTCTGCAGGCGGTGATCACGGCGGTGGCCGGGTTCACCGCCCTCACCCTGTCCGTGAGCGCCTGCGGCACCGGCGGCACCGGCGCCCGCGACGAGGGGCCGGCCCGCTCCGACTCGGTGGCGGCCGGCACCGCCACGCCCGCGGTCTCGCCCTCCTCCCCCGAGCGCGTGGACGCCGTCGCGCTCGTCAAGGACGACCCGCTGGTCAGTACCGCGGTCAAACACGATCTGAAGCCGTGCGTCGCCGACGAGTACCCGGTCGACGTCTCGTACGGCAAGCTGACCGGCGGGACCGCCAACGACATCGTGGTGAACGTGATGACCTGCGGCGACGCGGTCGGCGTCGGCTCGTACGTGTACCGCGTGGACGGCGACGGCTACCAGAACGTGTTCCGGGCCGAGGAGCCGCCGGTGTACGCGGAGATAGACCGCGGCGACCTCGTGGTGACCCAGCAGGTGTACGAGAAGGGGGACTCCGTGGAGTACCCCTCCGGCGAGGAAGTGATCACGTACCACTGGAGCACGGGCCGCTTCGCCGAGCAGACCCGCACGCACAACGACTACAGCAAGGTCGTGGGCGGGGACACCCCCTCCCCGGCCAAGGGCTGACCGCGGGACGCCGGCCCCGCAAGGGGCGACGGCGGGACCGGCCCGCCCGCCGGCCGCCCCGCCCGCGACAGCCCGACCACCGGCCGGGCGGGCGACGGACCGAGCGACAGACCAGCAGACCGACAGACCAGCAGATCGATACTGAGAGCACCGGATGGCAGAGCAGACCCACGTCCTCTTCGTCGAGGACGACGACGTCATCCGCGAGGCCACCCAGCTCGCGCTGGAGCGCGACGGCTTCGCGGTCACCGCGATGCCCGACGGGCTGTCGGGCCTGGAGGCGTTCCGCGCGGACCGGCCCGACATCGCCCTCCTGGACGTGATGGTGCCGGGGCTCGACGGCGTCTCCCTGTGCCGTCGCATCCGGGACGAGTCCACCGTCCCGGTGATCATGCTCTCCGCGCGCGCCGACTCCATCGACGTCGTCCTCGGCCTGGAGGCGGGCGCCGACGACTACGTGACCAAGCCCTTCGACGGGGCGGTGCTGGTCGCCCGCATCCGCGCGGTGCTGCGCCGCTTCGGGCACGCGAGCGGCGCGGGTTCCGCCGGCGGCCCCGAGCCCGGTGACCCGGTCGACGGCGGCGTGCTCACCTTCGGCGCCGGCGAACTGGAGATCGACACCGAGGGCATGGAGGTGCGCCGGTCCGGCCGGCCGGTGGCGCTGACGCCCACCGAGATGCGGCTGCTGCTGGAGTTCTCGGCCGCGCCCGGCACGGTCCTCTCCCGCGACAAGCTCCTCGAGCGCGTCTGGGACTACGGCTGGGGCGGCGACACCCGCGTCGTCGACGTCCACGTGCAGCGGCTGCGTACGAAGATCGGCCAGGACCGGATCGAGACGGTCCGCGGCTTCGGCTACAAGCTGAGGGCCTGAGCGGACCATGCGGGGGACGGAACACGGCCCGGAGGACGAACCGGAGCGCCCGGACGGAGCCGGGCGCGCGGGGTCGCGGCGCGCGCGGAACGGGCGGGACGGACGGGACGGGATGCCGCACGGGCCCGGCGGACGAACCGGTTCCGCGGACCCGCGGACCGGAGCCGCGCGAGCGCGCACCGGGACCGCGGAGCGGAGCACCGGGAGCGGGGAGCGGCGCGGCGGCACCGCGGAGCAGCACGCCGGAACCGCGCGGAGGCGGGGAACCGGTCCCGCGGAGCAGTGGAGGAGGACCGGTCCCACGGGCCTGCGGAGCACCGGTCGGTGGAGGGCCGGCCTCGCGGCGCTGCGCGCCGGTGCGCCGAAGCTGCGGACCGGGGTGCGCTGGAAGATCAGCGCGGCGATCGCGCTGGTCGGCGCGCTGGTCGCGATCGCGCTGAGCCTCGTGGTGCACAACGCCGCCCGGGTCTCGATGCTGGACAACGCGCGCGACCTGGCGGACGAGCGCGTCCAGATCGCGCAGCGGAACTTCGAGACGTCCGGCCGGACCAACTTCCCGGGCATCAAGATCGACGACCCGGGCATCCCGAAGGACCTGCTGGTCAAGGCCAGGGCCGGCCGGCGGGCCACCTACATCGCCGAGCCGTCGGACGGCGCGCCGGACATCTGGGCGGCCGTGCCGCTGAAGGACGGCCGCATCCTCTCGCTGCACACGCGGTTCACCGACCGCAGCGCCACGATCATGAAGGACCTGGACCGGGCGCTGCTCATCGGCTCGATAGCGGTGGTCTTCGGCGGCTGCGCGCTCGGCGTGCTCATCGGCGGGCAGCTCTCGCGGCGGCTGCGCAAGGCGGCCGCGGCGGCCGGGCAGGTCGCCAAGGGCGACACGGACGTACGGGTGCGGGACGCCATCGGCGGTGTCGTGCGCGACGAGACCGACGACCTCGCACGGGCCGTGGACGCGATGGCGGACGCCCTGCAGCAGCGCATCGAGGCCGAGCGGCGGGTCACCGCCGACATCGCGCACGAACTGCGCACCCCCGTGACCGGACTGCTCACGGCGGCCGAGCTGCTGCCGCCGGGGCGGCCGACCGAGCTGGTCCGGGACCGGGCGCAGGCGATGCGCACGCTCGTGGAGGACGTCCTGGAGGTGGCCCGGCTCGACGGCGCGTCCGAGCGGGCGGAGCTGCAGGACATCCTGCTCGGCGAGTTCGTGTCCCGGCGGGTGGCCGCGCGGGACTCCGGCGTCGAGGTGCGGGTGGTGCACGAGTCGGAGGTCACCACCGACCCGCGCCGCCTGGAGCGCGTCCTGACGAACCTGCTCGTCAACGCCGCCAAGCACGGCAGGCCGCCGGTCGAGGTGACGGTCGAGGGCCGGGTCATCCGGGTGCGCGACCACGGGCCGGGCTTCCCGGAGGACCTGCTCGCCGACGGGCCGAGCCGCTTCCGCACCGGCAGCCGCGACCGCGCGGGCCACGGTCACGGCCTCGGCCTGACCATCGCCGCCGGCCAGGCCCGGGTCCTGGGCGCGCGCCTGACCTTCCGCAATGTACGGCCCGCCGGGGCGCCGGAGCACGTGCCCGCCGAGGGCGCCGTCGCCGTGCTGTGGCTGCCCGAGCACGCGCCGACGAACACGGGCAGCTTCCCGATGCTGCCGCTCCCCGGCAACTGAGCACCCACCGCCGTACGGCCCCCGGCCGCGCGCCGCCGGCCGCCTGACCGTACGGCAGCACATGGACGCCCGGCCGCCCGACCGCGCACCCGCCCGCCCGCGGCACGTCCTACACACGCATCGCCGCACCCGCGCCCCACGCACCGTCTCCGCACGCACGCCCGGCCGCGCACCGCACGCGCATCCGGCTCCCACCAGCCCGTGCACCGCCCACGCGCCCGAGTCCCGCCCGCCGCGCACCCGGGTCCCACCCGCCCCGCGCACGGCCGCGAGAGCCCCCGGCGGGCACGCGGGAGGCCCCCGGCGGATGTCCGCCGGGGGCCTCCCGTGGCCGGGGAGGGACGCCGGGAGGTCAGACGGCCTCTGCCACCGTCCGCCGCTCCCCCTCGCCCGGCGCGGCGTCCCCTGCCGCGTCGTCCCCGGCCGGCTTCTTCGGTCCCGCGCCCCGCAGCGGCACCTCCTTGACGAACACCGCGGCGGCCAGCGCCGCCACGGCCACGGCCGCGCCGAGCAGGAACGCGGAGTGCGTACCGGCGGAGACGGCGTACTGGTACGCCTCGCGGGCCGCCTCCGGCAGCTTCGCCAGGCTCGCCGCGTCCAGCTGCGCCGACTGCTCGGTCACCTTCGAGCCGAGGGCGCCGGCCCGCTCGGCCATCACGTCCTGGACCCGGTGGTTGAACAGGGCGCCCATGATCGCGACGCCGAAGGACGAGCCCAGGGTGCGGAACAGGGTGGACGTGGAGGACGCGACGCCCATGTCCTTCAGCTCGACGCTGTTCTGCGACACCAGCATGGTGATCTGCATCAGGCAGCCCATGCCCGCGCCGACGACGGCCATGTAGACCCCCGAGGTGAGGCGCGTGGTCTCCGTGTCCATCTGCGCGAGCAGGAACAGGCCCACGGTCATCAGGACGCTGCCCGCGACCGGGAACACCTTGTACCGGCCGGAGGAGGTGGTGACCCGGCCCGCGACCATCGAGACCACGAGCATCGCGCCGAGCATCGGCAGGAGCAGCAGCCCGGAGTTGGTGGCGGACGCGCCCTGCACCGACTGCTGGTACAGCGGCAGGAACAGCGTCGCGCCGAACATCACGAAGCCGGTGATGAAGCCGATCACCGACATGAGGGTGAAGTTGCGGCTGCGGAAGATGTGCAGCGGCATGACCGGCTCGGCCGCCCGGGTCTGCACGAACACGAAGCCGACGAGCGCGGCGACGCCGATCCCGGTCAGCTCCATGATCATCGCGGAGCCCCAGGCGTACTCGGTGCCGCCCCAGGTGGTGACCAGCACGATCGCGGTGATGCCCACGGTCAGCAGGGCCGCGCCCAGGTAGTCGATCCGACCACCGGACCGCTTCTTCGGCAGGTGCAGCACGGCGCTGATCGCGATCAGCGCGACGATGCCGAGCGGCAGGTTGATGTAGAAGGACCAGCGCCAGCCCCAGTGGTCGGTGATGGTGCCGCCGACGAGCGGTCCGCCGATCATGGCGAGCGCCATCACACCGGCCATCATGCCCTGGTACCTGCCGCGCTCCCGGGGCGGGATCAGGTCGCCGATGATCGCCATGACGCCGACCATCAGACCGCCGGCGCCCAGGCCCTGGACCGCGCGGAAGCCGATGAGCTGCCCCATGTCCTGCGCCATGCCGCTGAGCGCCGAGCCGATCAGGAAGATCACGATCGAGCTCATGAACGCGCCCTTGCGGCCGTACATGTCGCCGACCTTGCCCCAGATCGGGGTGGAGGCCGCGGTGGCCAGCGTGTAGGCGGTGACGACCCAGGAGAGGTGCTCCAGGCCGCCCAGCTCGCCCACGATGGTCGGCATCGCGGTGCCGATGATCATGTTGTCCAGCATCGCGAGCAGCATCGCCACCATCAGCGCGAGCAGGACGACGCGCACGCTGCGCGGTGGTGCCCCCGCGCTCTCCTCCGCCACCGGTTTCGTCTCCGCCATGGTCCCCCACTCCCCTGGGTGATACTTCTTTACTTACTTGCCGCCCGGCAAGTTGGTTACAGTGGGGGAAGGTAGCCCGCGAACTAGCCGGGCGTCAAGTAAGTTTGTGATGGGGCCGTACCGGCGTCACCATGATCGTCGGACGGCCGCCGGCCGGCCGGGGCACAGGGAGTCCGAGGAGTCGCCGCCATGGGCAGCAGCAAGCAGCAGCCGCGCCGCGGGAACACGCGTCAGCGCATCCAGGACGTGGCCCTCGAACTCTTCTCCGAGCAGGGGTACGAGAAGACCTCCCTGCGCGAGATCGCCGAACGGCTCGAGGTCACGAAGGCGGCGCTCTACTACCACTTCAAGACCAAGGAGGACATCCTCGTCAGCCTCTTCGAGGACCTGACGAGGCCGATGGACGAGCTGATCGCCTGGGGCGCGGAGCAGCCGCACAGCCTGGAGACCAAGCAGGAGGTCCTGCGCCGCTACAGCGACGCCCTGTCCGGCGCGGCGCCCCTGTTCCGCTTCATGCAGGAGAACCAGGCGACGGTCCGCGAGCTGAGCGTCGGCGACGCCTTCAAGAAGCGCATGATCGCGCTGTTCGACATCCTCAAGGAGCCGGACGCGCCACTGACCGACCAGGTCCGCTGCGTCAGCGCGCTCTTCACGATGCACGCCGGGATGTTCGCCCTGCAGGACGTCGAGGGCGACCCCGAGGAGAAGCGCAAGGCCGTCCTCGAGGTCGCCATGGACCTGGTCGCGCAGGCGCACGGCGGCGCCTGACCCGGTGCGTCAGACGCTGACGCCCTTGCTCCGCAGGAAGGCCACCGGGTCCACGGCCGAGCCGTAGTCCGGGGTCGTGCGGATCTCGAAGTGCAGGTGCGGGCCGCTGGAGTTGCCGGTGTTGCCGGACAGGGCGATGCGCCGGCCGGTGGTGACGACCTGGCCGACCTTCACCTCGATGCGGGACAGGTGGGCGTACTGCGAGTACGTGCCGTTGCCGTGCCTGATGACGACGGCGTTGCCGTACGCGGGGCCGTCGCCGGCGCCGTTCCCGCCCGCCTTGACGACCGTGCCGCCGTGGGCCGCGACCACCTTGGTGCCGGACGGCACCGCGAAGTCCTGGCCGGAGTGCTTGGCCGCCCACATGCCGCCGGCCTGGTTGAACCTGGCGCTCAGCGTGTAGCCGGAGACCGGGTCGACCCAGGAGGCGGCGCTCTTCGCGGCGGCCGCGGGCCTGGCGGCCGCCTTCTTCGCGGCGGCGGCCTTCTGCGCGGCGGCCGCCTTCTCGGCAGCGGCCGTCTTCTTGGCGTCGGCCGCCGCCTTCTCCGCCTTCGCGGCGGCCTTGGCCTGCGCCTCGGCCTGCGCCTTGACGGAGGAGGCCGTGGTGCTGCTCGCGCTGTCGAGGACAGTCTCCGCGGCGACCGCGACCCCGGCCCCCAGGGCGACCGACACTCCGAGGCCGGCGGCCAGGACGGCCGCACGCGCACGGATCGGGGACGCGCCGGGGCGGGGGGACTTGGTGCGCTGGGACATGCGGGGACTACCTCCGGGGACGGGGGGCTGAACATCAGCGCACCCGGCACGTCGCGGGACACGCCGGGTGGATGCCCCATTGGTAACCCGAGGCCCGTTACGTCGACAAAGTCCCCACCTACGACCGTACGTCGTACTTGAGAGCGAAAACTAACCATTGAGGATCAAGAAGACGTCCCGTCGGCAATTGATCCTTTTCGGTCCACCCCATCTGGTTTAGCCGCACTTCGGAGGGCGTCCCGTCAGGGCCGCGACGCGGGACGGGGCGGTGGCCGGGAGGGCTTGCCGAAGGTCCGGCGGAGACGGGGACCTCGGTCCTCTCCGCGCCGTCGGACCGGTCCACTACCCCGGTTAGTACCGGCACCGGGACCTGTGCGGCATGTCACGGGCCGGGAAGATCCAACAGCCGCCCTATGTGACCCGGACCACGCCGACCGCGCATCCGCCGACCGCTCCCGCCCGTGCCGACCACCCGCCCGCCGACCGCTCCCGCCCGTACCGACCGCACGCCCGTCGACCGCTTCCGCCGGCGCCGACCGCGCCCTTGCCGGTCGCCCCCGCCGACGCCGGACGCACGCCCGTCGTCCGCCTTCGCCGACGCGGGCCACGGCCCCTGCGGCACCCCTTCCGCCCCGGCGCGGCCGTCCCGCGACACAGCGTCGCGCCTCGTCGACCCTCAGTGGGCATCCATCGGTTACCACTCGGTAATGCCGGTGTCCCCCGCCGGTCCCCCGCCGCCGCGACGATGCCGGGCGGCACCCGTTCCCCGCTTCCCGAGACGAGAGGAACCCCCACATGACCGGACGCAGCCGCACGCGCCTGCTCGGCACCGCCGCCGCCACCGCGGCCGTCCTCGGCGCCGTGGTGACCCCGGCGGCCGCGGCGCCCGCCACGGCGGCCCCGGCCGCCGCCACGGCCGTCACCGCCACCGCCACCGCCGCCCAGGACGTCGACCACGCCACCTGGCAACGCGACTGCCGGGCCGTCATGGCCCAGGCCCTCCCCTACCTGGAGGAGCGCATCGCCGGCGCCCCGGCGGGCGAGAGGCCCGCGATCGTCCTGGACGTCGACAACACCGCCCTGGAGACCGACTTCGGCTTCAGCTACCCGCAGCCGGCCAACGCGCCCGTCCTGGAGGCCGCCGAGTACGCCCAGGAGCACGGGGTCGCGGTCTTCTTCGTCACCGCCCGCCCCGGGATCGTCCAGTCCGTGACGCGCTACAACCTCCAGCACGTCGGCTACGACGTCGCGGGGCTGTACGTGCGCGGGCTCGGCGACCTCTTCGACGACGTGGCCGACTACAAGACCGCCCGGCGCGCCGCGATCGAGGCGCGGGGCTACACGATCATCGCGAACATCGGCAACAGCGCGACCGACCTGTCGGGCGGGCACTCCGAACGGACGTTCAAGCTGCCGGACTACGACGGGCAGCTCTCCTGACGCCCTGAACGGGTCCCGGGCACGCGGAAGGGGCCGGTGCCCGAAGGCACCGGCCCCTTGTCCGGCGTGCGCCCGGAGGCCCGGGTGTTACGCGTCCTTGCTCAGGTTCGGCCCGGCTCCGCCGGCGGCCTGCTCGATCGGCGGGGCGTCCGGCAGGGCCGACTTCTCCTCACCGCGGAAGGTGAAGGTCTTGTTCTCGCCCTCGCCCTCCGTGTCGACGACCACGATGTGGCCGGGGCGCAGCTCGCCGAAGAGGATCTTCTCGGACAGCACGTCCTCGATCTCGCGCTGGATGGTCCGGCGCAGCGGCCGGGCGCCCAGCACGGGGTCGTAGCCCTTCTTGGCGAGGAGCGACTTGGCGGTCGGGCTGAGCTCGATGCCCATGTCCCGGTCCTTCAGCCGCTCGTCCACCTTGGCGATCATGAGGTCGACGATCTGGATGATGTCTTCCTCGGTGAGCTGGTGGAAGACCACCGTGTCGTCGACACGGTTCAGGAACTCCGGGCGGAAGTGCTGCTTCAGCTCGTCGTTGACCTTGGCCTTCATGCGCTCGTAGCCGGTCTTCGTGTCGCCCTGGGCGGCGAAGCCCAGGTTGAAGCCCTTGGAGATGTCCCGGGTGCCGAGGTTGGTCGTCATGATGATGACCGTGTTCTTGAAGTCCACGACCCGGCCCTGGGAGTCGGTCAGGCGACCGTCCTCCAGGATCTGCAGCAGCGAGTTGAAGATGTCCGGGTGGGCCTTCTCGACCTCGTCGAAGAGGACCACCGAGAACGGCTTGCGCCGCACCTTCTCGGTCAGCTGGCCGCCCTCCTCGTAGCCCACGTAGCCGGGGGGCGAACCGAAGAGACGCGAGACCGTGTGCTTCTCGCTGAACTCCGACATGTCGAGGGAGATCAGCGCGTCCTCGTCGCCGAAGAGGAACTCCGCGAGGGTCTTGGACAGCTCGGTCTTACCGACGCCGGACGGGCCGGCGAAGATGAACGAGCCGCCGGGACGCTTCGGGTCCTTCAGACCCGCACGCGTGCGCCGGATGGCCTGGGAGAGCGCCTTGATGGCGTCCTTCTGGCCGATGACCCGCTTGTGGAGCTCGTCCTCCATGCGCAGCAGGCGCGAGGACTCCTCCTCGGTCAGCTTGAAGACCGGGATGCCGGTGGCGGTGGCGAGGACCTCGGCGATCAGCTCGCCGTCGACCTCGGCGACGACGTCCATGTCGCCGGCCTTCCACTCCTTCTCCCGCTTGGCCTTGGCGGCCAGGAGCTGCTTCTCCTTGTCGCGCAGGGAGGCGGCCTTCTCGAAGTCCTGCGAGTCGATCGCGGACTCCTTGTCCCGGCGGACACCGGCGATCTTCTCGTCGAACTCGCGCAGGTCCGGCGGCGCGGTCATCCGGCGGATGCGCATCCGGGAACCGGCCTCGTCGATCAGGTCGATCGCCTTGTCCGGCAGGAAGCGGTCCGAGATGTACCGGTCGGCGAGCGTCGCCGCCTGTACCAGGGCCTCGTCCGTGATGGAGACCCGGTGGTGCGCCTCGTACCGGTCGCGCAGGCCCTTGAGGATCTCGATCGTGTGCGGCAGGGACGGCTCCGCGACCTGGATGGGCTGGAAGCGGCGCTCCAGGGCCGCGTCCTTCTCCAGGTGCTTGCGGTACTCGTCGAGCGTGGTCGCACCGATGGTCTGCAGCTCGCCGCGGGCCAGCATCGGCTTCAGGATGCTCGCCGCGTCGATCGCGCCCTCGGCGGCACCCGCACCGACCAGCGTGTGCAGCTCGTCGATGAACAGGATGATGTCGCCGCGCGTGCGGATCTCCTTGAGCACCTTCTTCAGGCGCTCCTCGAAGTCACCGCGGTAGCGGGAGCCGGCGACCAGCGCGCCCAGGTCGAGGGTGTAGAGGTGCTTGTCCTTGAGGGTCTCGGGCACCTCGCCCTTGACGATGGCCTGCGCCAGGCCCTCGACGACGGCGGTCTTGCCGACGCCGGGCTCGCCGATGAGCACGGGGTTGTTCTTCGTCCGGCGGGACAGCACCTGCATGACCCGCTCGATCTCCTTCTCGCGCCCGATGACCGGGTCGAGCTTGGACTCGCGGGCGGCCTGGGTGAGGTTCCGGCCGAACTGGTCGAGGACCAGGGACGTGGAGGGCGTGCCCTCGGCAGGACCGCCGGCGGTGGCGGTCTCCTTGCCCTGGTAACCGGAGAGCAGCTGGATGACCTGCTGCCGCACCCGGTTGAGGTCTGCGCCCAGCTTGACCAGGACCTGGGCGGCGACGCCCTCGCCCTCGCGGATCAGGCCGAGCAGGATGTGCTCCGTGCCGATGTAGTTGTGGCCCAGCTGAAGTGCCTCGCGGAGCGACAGCTCCAGGACCTTCTTGGCACGGGGGGTGAAGGGGATGTGGCCCGAGGGCGCCTGCTGGCCCTGGCCGATGATCTCCTCCACCTGCTGGCGGACCGCCTCGAGCGAAATCCCGAGGCTCTCCAGGGCCTTAGCGGCGACACCCTCACCCTCGTGGATCAGTCCCAGGAGAATGTGCTCGGTGCCGATGTAGTTGTGGTTGAGCATCCGGGCTTCTTCCTGAGCCAGGACGACAACCCGCCGCGCGCGGTCGGTGAACCTCTCGAACATCGTTAATCGCTCCTCAGAGCGGTCAGGCAGTGAAGGGGACGCTCCCCTCCCTGTCCTTCCGCAGCTTAGTCCCGCAAGCGGGGACCGCTCATTCCAACTGCCGACACCGTCCTTGGCCTCCTGACCCGGAACGCCGACATCTGCCTCAACCCGATGGTGCGAGACGATGTTCCCGCAGGCCAGGCAGATACCCCCACCACCGCTACGCCGATGGCGAACGTGAGATGCCCGGGCCCGAAGTGTCGCCTCTCCCACTAGGCATGTCTTACCCGCAGCGACTGACACTCCATGCCGGGAGCGCCGGTTCCCTCCGCTACGGGCGAACATCCTTGCGCCGGCTACCGCCTCTGAGCGCACCCCCGTTCCGCACGCTGTGCGCACGGACAGCGACTCAGCGTAACCCAGGGGTGCTCCGGGCGGTTGCTCCTGACATGACCGCAGCGATCCCGCCGCCGATCCCCGCCCCGCGCCGCCCGCAGGACCCGGACGGGTGGCTGCGGCGGTGGTACGAGGACGGGCTGGGCTGGACGACCGCGCCCGGCCCGCCGCCGGTGCTGGAGACCGGCGTGCGCTTCGACGTGCTGGACGTGCCGGAGGAGGCGGGGCGGGCCGCGCTGCGGCACCTGCTGCCGGGCTCGCCGGTGGCGGTGCGGGGCGGCCGGACGCAGTTCCTCGTCGCCGCGGGCAGCGCGGACGAACTGCCGGGCCTGCTCGACTGGCTGGAGTGGGGGACGCTCGCGCTGGACCTGCGGGTCCTGGGCCCGGGCGGGCGCATCGAGGCGCCCGTGCCGCCGGGCGGGCCGCCGTGGACGCCGTCGGCGCGGGGCGTCACGGGCGGGCCGGGTGCCGGGCGGGAGGGCCGTGCGGGCGCCGCCGGGCCTCCGGTGCCCCACGGGGCTCCGGTCGACGGGCTCGCGGCCGCCGGCGGTCCGCAGGGGGCCGCCGTGTGGCTGCGACCCCCGGAACCGGGCTGTGCGGTGGAGCCGTCACTGCCGACGCTGTCGGCCCTCGGCGGGGGCGGTGGGGGCGCCCCCGATCTCGTACGGCTCGTGGACACGGTGGCGACGGAGTGCCACCGCATCCGGCTGCGGCGGGCGAGCGCTCAGCCGTTGGCCTTCTCGTAGGCCTCGCGGATCGAGGCGGGGACGCGGCCGCGGTCGTTGACCTCGTAGCCGTTCTCCTTCGCCCAGGCGCGGATCTGCGCGGTGTCCTGGCCGCCGCCGCCCGAGGCCGCGCGGGTCTTGCCGCGTCCGCCCGAGGCACGGCCCCCGGTGCGCCGGCCGCCCTTGACGTACGGGTCGAGCAGACCGCGGAGCTTGTCGGCGTTGGCGGTCGTGAGGTCGATCTCGTACGTCTTGCCGTCCAGCGCGAACGTCACGGTCTCGTCCGCCTCGCCGCCGTCGAGGTCGTCGACAAGAAGGACCTGAACCTTCTGTGCCACCGGATTTCCTTTCATCGATATCTTCAGGGCCGGGGGTCCGCGACGGCTGCCGCTGTTTCACGTCCCCTGTTATATGCAGTACTGCAGTACGTCGGAAAGCAAACCGCTTTTGCTGGAAAAACACAAACCCCTGGGAGAGACCTACCGATGCGGGTGGTCCGGAAACGTGCGCGTTTCGGACATAGGGACCGCGGGCATGCCGCGCCGGGGTTTTAGCCGACGGCGATCACAGATGCAGAAGCATCCGGCTGTTGCCCAAGGTGTTCGGTTTCACTCGTTCGAGACCCAGGAACTCCGCGACACCCTCGTCATAGGAACGCAGCAGCTCCTCGTAGACATCGGTGTCGACGGGCGTCTCCCCGATCTCCACGAAGCCGTGCTTCGCGAAGAAGTCGACTTCGAAGGTGAGGCAGAAAACCCGGCGAACGCCGAGCCAGCGGGCGGTCTCCAGCAACTTCTCCAGCAAGCGGTGACCGACGCCGGCGCCCTTGAGCCCGCGGTCCACCGCGAGAGTGCGCACTTCCGCGAGGTCCTCCCACATGACGTGCAGCGCGCCGCAGCCCACGACCCGCGCCTCCGCGCCCGCACCCTGTTCCGCGACCCAGAACTCCTGGATGTCCTCGTAAAGCGTCACCGTCGCTTTGTCGAGCAGGATGCCGCCGCGGACGTAGGCGTCAAGGAGGCGGCGTACCGCCGGGACATCGCCGGTCCTGGCCCGGCGGACGGTGATTGCTTTAGCGGCGTCTTCGGTGACTTCGGGGTGCTCTGCTGGCATGACTCGGACGCTATCGCCCGGCGCCGTCCGGCGAGGCGGCGGGGTTCTCGTGCGCACCGTTCTCGTCCCGGCGGTTCTCGTACGCGGGCTTCTCGTCGCCGTTCTCATCCGCGCGGTTCTCCTGTGTGCGGTTCTCCTCCGCGCGGTTCTCGCTCCCGGCGGTTTCCGGTACTCGGACGACGCGAACGGCATCATGCAGCGCTTCCCGCTGTTCCGGTGACATCATCCCGAAGAAGGCGACGAGAGCGGCGGCCGCGTTGTCACTGTGGGACCACGCGTCGTTCATCAGTGCGGCCGCGTAGGCCGCACGTGTGGAGACCGCCTCATATCGATAGGCCCGCCCTTCCGCCTCACGGCGCACCCAGCCCTTCTGGTGAAGATTGTCCAGAACGGTCATCACGGTGGTGTACGCGATGGAGCGTTCCTGTTGAAGGTCTTCGAGGACTTCCCGAACGGTCACCGGGCGGTTCCACTTCCACACCCGCGTCATGACCGCGTCTTCGAGTTCTCCCAGGGGGCGAGGCACAACTCAACACGATACCGTCGCAAGTCCCGAAAGATGCGACGTACACGGCTTACCGCGCCGATGTAAACAAAAAGGGCGTACGACTCGAATACGTGGAGTCGTACGCCCCTGAGGGTGCCGGGCGCGGGCGGGGCTCAGGCGCCGGCGTCGCCCTGCGCCCGGCGGGCGCTCTCGGCGTGTGCGACGGCGGCGTCGACGGCCGCGTCCTCCTTGGCCTTGTTCGCCCCGCCCTGGGTCTTCACGATCGTCACGATGACGCCGGTGAAGAGCGCGGCCATCACGACCGGGGGCAGGAGCGCGGAGACGTAGTCCATGCCTCCAGAGTAGCCAGACGGCGCGCGGACGCCGCCGCCGGGCCCGCGACACGCGGGCCGGGGCGGCGACAGGCTCTAGTGCCGTGACCGGAAGGGTTCACCGGCTCACGACGCCCGGCACGGCACTCCCTCTGGCTCTTCGAGCAGGGGGGGGACCCCACGCCGCGCTGTCGGAGCCACCCGGGTACGCCCGGTACGAGGGTGGTCCTCCGCCTCGCGACGCACCGGACGCCGCGAGCCCACGGCAGACCTTTCCGGTCACGGCACTAGCCCGCCACCCGGCGGCGCGTGCGGTCCGACGGGGGCCGGACCGGCCTGCGGGGCGGGAAGACCTCGCCCGGGGTCGGGACGGGCCGGGGCAGGCGCACGGGGCGCGGCTCGCGCGTGGGGGCCGGGTCGGCCGCGGGGTCAGCGGCGGGCCCGCCGGGCTTGTCACCGGGGCGCGCGGCGCCCAGGCCGCCGGGGAGGGCCGTCAGGCGGGCCCGGGAGGCCGCGGGCAGGGCGCGGGCGAGCCTGGTGCGGACGTCCTCCTCGGTCAGGGAGCGGCAGCGCTCCAGGAGGGCCGCCGCCGCGGGGTTGCCGCGCAGCGCCCGCAGCGCGGCGAGGTCGTCGACGCCCGGCTGGTACCCGGCGCCGAGGGCCTCCCGCAGGAGCGCCAGGTACCCGGCCGCCGTGCCGGGCAGGGCGGCCCGGTAGCGGGTCAGGTCGGCGACCAGGAAGGCGCGCAGCCGGGCGGCCTCCCGGGTCGCCTCGTCGACGGCCTCGGCGAGCCGCAGACAGTCCCGGACGTCCTCGGAGGAGGAGGTGCCGGAGCGAAGGGCGAGGGCGAGGGCACGGCGGAGCACACGAATCTCCTGTGCGCCGAACGCCATGCCGCCACGGGATCCGTAAGGCGTGGGCATGCGGTGACGATACGAGCTAATCCGACAAAATCCACTCAGGACGGTCATATGGCGTCGGTATGCCACTCGTGCGGCCCCCTGCCCGCGGGCGGCGCCACCCGTACGGGCGCCCGCGGTCCCCGCGCGGAGACCGCAGCCCTCGTACGGACGGCGGTGCGAGGCGCCCCGGGCCGTCCCGCGCGGATCCCCGTCCCCGCGGACCGGGCCCGGCCGGGGCGGCGCGGCTCAGCTGCGCGACACGTTCCGCTCGTAGACCAGCCGCAGGCCGATCAGGGTCAGCCAGGGCTCGTGCTCGTCGATCACGGACGCCTCGCCGAGGACCATGGGGGCGAGGCCGCCGGTGGCGATGACCGTGACGTCGTCGGGGTCGTCGGCCAGCTCGCGGGCCATGCGGTTGACCACGCCGTCGACCTGGCCCGCGAAGCCGTAGACGATGCCCGCCTGCATGGCCTCCACGGTGTTCTTGCCGATCACCGCACGCGGGCGGGCCAGCTCGATCTTGCGCAGCTGGGCGCCGCGCACCCCGAGGGCCTCGACGGAGATCTCGATGCCCGGGGCGATGACGCCGCCGGTGTACTCCCCGCGCGCGGAGACCGCGTCGAACGTCGTCGCCGTGCCGAAGTCGACGACGATGGCCGGGCCGCCGTACAGCTCGACGGCCGCGACCGCGTTGATGATGCGGTCGGCGCCGACCTCCTTGGGGTTGTCCATCAGGATCGGCACGCCCGTCTTGATGCCCGGCTCGACGAGCACGGCGGGCACGTCGCCGTAGTACCTGCGGGTGACCTCGCGCAGCTCGTGCAGGACCGAGGGGACGGTCGAGCAGATCGCGATGCCGTCGATGCCGTCGCCCAGCTCCTCGCCGAGCAGCGGGTGCATGCCCATCAGGCCCTGGAGCAGCACGGCCAGCTCGTCGGCGGTGCGGCGGGCGTCCGTGGAGATGCGCCAGTGCTCGACGATGTCCTCGCCGTCGAAGAGGCCGAGGACCGTGTGGGTGTTCCCCACGTCGATCGTGAGCAGCACGACTACTCCGCCTCACGCAGGTCGAGGCCGATGTCCAGGATCGGCGAGGAGTGCGTCAGGGCGCCCACCGCGAGGAAGTCGACGCCCGTCCGCGCGTACGCCCCGGCGTTCTCCAGCGTCAGGCGGCCCGATGCCTCCAGGAGCGCGCGGCCGCCGACCAGGGCCACGGCCTCCTCGCACTCGCCGGGCGTGAAGTTGTCCAGCAGGATCAGGTCGGCGCCCGCGTCGACGACCTCGCGCAGCTGGTGCAGGGTGTCCACCTCGACCTCGATGGGCACCTCCGGGAAGGTCTCCCGGACGGCCGCGAAGGCCTGGGTGACGCCGCCCGCGGCGACCACGTGGTTGTCCTTGACCAGGGCCGCGTCCGAGAGGGACATGCGGTGGTTGACGCCGCCGCCGCAGCGCACCGCGAACTTCTCCAGGGAGCGCAGTCCGGGCGTGGTCTTGCGGGTGTCGCGGACCTTCGCCTTCGTGCCCTCCAGGGCGTCCGCCCACGCGCGCGTGGCGGTGGCGACGCCGGACAGGCGGCACAGCAGGTTCAGCGCGCTGCGCTCGGCGGTGAGCAGGTCGCGGGTGCGGGTGGTGACGCTGAGGAGCTTCTGCCCGGCCTCGACGCGGTCGCCGTCGTCGACGTGCCGCTCCACCTCGAACTCGTCGGTGCACACCACCGAGAGCACCGCCTCGGCGACCCGCAGCCCGGCCACGACGCCGGCCTCGCGGGCGGTGAAGTCACCGGTGGAGACCGACGCCTCGGGGATGGTGGCGACCGTCGTGACGTCCACCCCGTGGTCGAGGTCCTCGTCGATGGCCAGGTGGGCGATGTCCTCGACCTCCACGGGGTCGAGGCCGGCGTCGGCGAGGAGCTGGGCCAGCGCGGGGTCGAGGCCGCACTCCACGGCGTCCGGTTCGTACTCGCCCTCGGCACCGCAGCCGCAGCCGTCGCCGCAGCCGCCGCTCACGAGGGGAAGGTCGGGGGTGGTCACTTCTGTCACTGCTCCTGGGGACGGGGCCGGGGCTCCGGCCGCCGTACGGGGGTCTCCCCCGCGCGGTCGGTGCCCGGGGCCCGGAGGACGGTCGGGGGGAAGTCTGCTGTGTCGGTGGTGCGCACGGCGAGGGTCCGGTCGGGATTCAGCCGTACGACGACGTGGCGGCGCCAGCCGGCGTCGTCGCGGTCGGCGTGGTCCTCGCGCCAGTGGCAGCCGCGGGTCTCCTCGCGCAGCCGGGCGGCGGCGACCAGGACGCGCGCCACGCACAGGAGGTTGGTGGCCTCCCAGGCGTCGACGCCGGGCTCGGCCGTCTTGCCGTGCTCGGCGAGGGCGTCGCGCGCCTCGGCGTGCAGCCGGTCCAGGCGCTCGGCGGCCTTCTCCAGGGACGCGGCGGAGCGCAGCACGCCCGCGCCCTCGGTCATGGTCCGCTGGATCGCGAGGCGGGCCTCCGGGGCGAGCAGCGGGTGCGCGGGCTTCTGCGCGGGGGCCACGGGCGCGGGCACGCGCGCGTGCAGGCCGTCGTCCGCGTGCCGGGCCGCGATGTCGGCGGCGATGCGCTCGGCGTAGACGAGGCCTTCGAGGAGGCTGTTGGAGGCGAGCCGGTTGGCGCCGTGCACGCCCGTGCAGGCGACCTCGCCGCACGCGTAGAGGCCCGGCACCGTGGTGCGGCCGTGGTGGTCCGTGCGCACGCCGCCGGAGGCGTAGTGGGCGGCCGGGGCGACCGGGACCGGGTCGGTGACCGGGTCGATGCCGTGGGCGCGGCAGGCGGCGAGGATCGTCGGGAAGCGGTGCTCCCACATCTCGGCGCCGAAGTGCCGGGCGTCCAGGTACATGTGCTCGGCGCCCTGCTCCTGCATCCGGCGCATGATGCCCTTGGCGACGATGTCGCGCGGCGCCAGCTCGGCCAGCTCGTGCTGCCCCGCCATGAAGCGCACGCCGTCGGCGTCCACCAGGTGGGCGCCCTCACCGCGTACGGCCTCCGAGACCAGCGGCTGCTGGCCCTCGGCGTCCGCGCCCAGGAACAGCACGGTCGGGTGGAACTGCACGAACTCCAGATCGCTGACCTCGGCCCCGGCGCGCAGCGCGAGCGCGACGCCGTCGCCGGTGGACACCGACGGGTTGGTGGTCGCCGAGAAGACCTGGCCCATGCCGCCGGTGGCGAGGACCACGGCGGGCGCGTGGACGGCGCCCACGCCGTCGTGCTGGCCCTCTCCCATGACGTGCAGGCTGACGCCCGCGGCGCGGCCGTCGGCGTCCGTCAGCAGGTCCAGGACCAGCGCGTTCTCCACGGTACGGAGACCGCGCGCGCGGACCGCGTCGACCAGGGCGCGGGAGATCTCCGCGCCCGTGGCGTCGCCGCCCGCGTGCGCGATGCGGCGGCGGTGGTGGCCGCCCTCCCGGGTGAGCTGGATGCCGCCCGCCTCGTCGGTGTCGAAGTGCGCGCCGGTGTCGATCAGACGGCGTACGGCGTCCGGGCCCTCGGTGACCAGGATGCGCACGGCCTCCTCGTCGCACAGGCCCGCGCCGGCCACCAGGGTGTCGTCCAGGTGCTGCTCGGGGGTGTCGCCCTCGCCCAGGGCCGCGGCGATGCCGCCCTGCGCCCAGCGGGTGGAGCCGTCGTCCAGGCGGGCCTTGGTGACGACGACCGTGCGCAGGCCCGCGGCGTCGCAGCGCAGCGCGGCGGTGAGCCCGGCGACCCCGGAGCCCACCACCACGACGTCGGCGTCCAGGGACCAGCCGGGGGCGGGGGCGTGCAGACGTATGCCGGTGACCGTCACGGGGCGGCTCCGAAGGTGAGGGGGATGTTGTCGATCAGCCGGGTCGTGCCGACCCGGGCGGCGACGGCGAGGACCGCCTCGCCGGTGAAGCCGGCCCGCACGTCGGAGAAGTCGGACGGGTCGACCAGCGCCACGTAGTCGAGCACGAGCGGCGGCCGCAGGCGGGCGGCCTCGTCGAGGACCAGACGGGCCGCGGCGAGGACCGCGGCGGGTCCGGAGGGGCCCGCGGGGGCGGCCTTGGCGACGGCGTGCGCGTCGGCGGCGGCCCGGGACTCGCCGAGCGCGCTCAGCGCCTCGGCCCGCGCGCGCGTGGCGGGCACCTCGCGGGCCCGCGCGCGCAGCGCCTCCTGGGCGGCGTGCCGGTCGCGGCCCGCGAACAGCGCCCGGGACAGGGCCAGGGCGGTACGGCGCTCGTCCGCGGACAGGTAGCGGTTGCGGCTGGACAGGGCGAGGCCGTCGGGCTCGCGCACGGTCGGCACGCCGACGATCTCCACGCCGAAGTTCAGGTCGCGCACCATGCGGCGGACCAGGGCGAGCTGCTGGGCGTCCTTCTGCCCGAACAGCGCCACGTCGGGGCGGGTGAGGTGCAGCAGCTTGGCGACGACGGTCAGCATGCCGTCGAAGTGGCCGGGCCGCGAGGCACCCTCCAGGCGCTCGCCCATGGGACCGGCGCCGATGCGGACCTGGGGCTGCCCGCCGGGGTAGACCTCCTCCACGGAGGGGGCGAACACGGCGTCCGCGCCCGCCTCCTCGGCGATCTTCACGTCGGCGTCCAGGGTGCGCGGATAGCGGTCGAGGTCCTCGTTCGCACCGAACTGCAGGGGGTTCACGAACACCGTGACGACGACCTCGCCGTCGCTCCCGGCGAGCTCCCGGGCGGTCCGGACCAGCGTGGCGTGGCCCTCGTGCAGGGCGCCCATGGTCATCACGACGGCACGGCGGCCGCGGCGCACGCGGGCGTGCAGCTCGTCGGCGGTGTGCAGCACGGCGGCGGTCATCGGGGCCCTCCCTCGGTCCCGTCGGTCCTGCCGGACCCGCCGGACGCCCCGTCGGCGAGCACGCCCAGCAGGTCCTCGGCCAGCTCGGGCCTGAGCAGCCCGTGGGCGAGCGCGCGGTCGGCGGTCGCGCGGGCCATCGCCAGATAGCCGGTCACCGTCTGCGGGGCGTTCCTGCGCAGCTCGGCGATGTGCGCGGCGACCGTGCCGGCGTCGCCGCGCGCGACCGGCCCGGTGAGGGCCGCGTCGCCCGAGCGCAGGGCGTTGTCCAGGGCCGCGCCGAGCAGCGGGCCGAGCATCCGGTCGGGCGCCGACACGCCCGCCGTGCGCAGCAGCTCCATGGACTGGGCGACCAACGTCACCAGGTGGTTGGCGCCCAGCGCGAGGGCCGCGTGATAGAGCGGGCGGGACTCCTCGGCGATCCACTCGGGCTCGCCGCCCATCTCGATCACCAGGGCCTCGGCGGCGAGGCGCAGCTCCTCGGGGGCGGTAACGCCGAAGGAGCACCCGGCCAGGCGCTGCACGTCCACGGGGGTGCCGGTGAAGGTCATCGCCGGGTGCAGCGCGAGCGGCAGCGCCCCCGCGCGCAGCGCCGGGTCGAGCACCTTCGCGCCGTACCGCCCGGAGGTGTGCACGAGCAGCTGGCCCGGGCGGACCGCGCCCGTCCCGACGAGTCCCTCGACGAGCCCGGGCAGGGCGTCGTCCGGGACCGTCAGCAGGACCAGCTCGGAGCGGTCCAGGACCTCCTCGGGCGTCACCAGGGGGACGCCGGGCAGGAGCAGGGCGGCGCGCCGCCGGGAGGCGTCGGAGACCCCGGAGACGGCGACCGGGCGATGACCGGCGAGCTGGAGCGACGCGGCCAGGGCGGGGCCCACCCGGCCGGCGCCGACGACGCCGACGGTGAGCCGCGCCGGGCGGTCCTTGGGGTCTGGCTGTGGGACTGTACTCACGCGACGAGGGCCTTCCGTTCCAGTCCGCTCGGGGTACCGGACGATTTCTCGTCATGTTAACGCGATCGGTTCCGCCGCCGTCTCCCCGTCCACAGGCTGTGGGTAATCCCATGTGCCCGCGCGACACCGGGCGCGGCATGATCCAGGCATGAGCGACAGCGAGACGGCACACGGCCCGGCCACCCCGCACGACGACGGCCGCGCCGGTCACCCCCAGGACGACGGCCCCGCGGAGGGCGCCGGTACCGAAGCGGCCGGGGGGCCGCCGGCGGAGCTGCGGGAACGGCGGCTGGCCGCCTGGCGGAGCGCGCGGCGGGCCCTGTCGCGCCCCGGCCACCAGGAGACGGTCGGCGAGCGGCTGGCCCGGCTGGTGGCGGCGGCCCCGGACGTGTACGACCTGGACCGGCGGGCGGACATGTACGGCGACGGCGTCGTGGAGACCCTGGAGAAGCGGGTCGCGGACCTGCTCGGCAAGGAGGCCGCCGCCTTCTTCCCCTCCGGCACCATGGCCCAGCAGGTCGCCCTGCGCTGCTGGGCGGGGCGCACGGGGAACCCTGTGGTGGCCCTGCACCCCCTGTCCCACCCGGAGGTGCACGAACGGCACGCGCTGAGCACGGTGAGCGGGCTGCGCACCGTCCACCCGACGCGCGAGCCCCGGCTGCCGGACGCCGGCGAGGTGCGCGGCCTGGAGGAGCCCTTCGGGACCCTGATGCTCGAACTGCCCCTCCGGGACGCCGGTTTCGTCCTGCCCTCCTGGGAGGAGCTCGCCGCCACCGTGGAGGCGGCCCGCGAGCGCGACGCGGTGGTGCACTTCGACGGGGCCCGCCTGTGGGAGTGCACGACGCACTTCGGGCGCCCCCTGCACGAGATCGCCGACCTCGCGGACAGCGTCTACGTGTCGTTCTACAAGTCGCTCGACGGGCTGGGCGGGGCGGCGCTCGCGGGCCCCAGGACCCTCGTCGACGAGGCGCGGGCCTGGCGGCACCGGTACGGCGGGCAGGTCTTCCAGCAGTTCCCGACCGCCCTGTCGGCGCTGGTCGGCCTCGAACGGGAGCTGCCCCGGCTGCCGGAGTACGTCGCCCACGCGCGCGTGGTGGCGGCGGCGCTGCGCGAGGGGTTCGCGCAGGCCGGTGTCCGCGGGGCGCGCGTGCACCCCGAGGTGCCGCACACGCACCAGTTCCAGGTCTGGCTGCCCTGCGACGGGGAAGTGCTGGCCGAGGCGGGCGCCCGCCAGGCCGAGGAGACGGGGGTCGCGCTGTTCCCGGGCGCCTGGAGACGCGTCGGGCCCGGATTCGGCTGCACGGAGGTCACCGTGGCCGCGCCCGGCCTGGAGTGGACGGCCGAGGACGTCCGCGCGGCCGTCGCGGAGTTCGTGGGCCGGCTGCCCTGACGGCCGCCGTACGCCGGCCGCCCGAAGGGCCGTACGGGACGGCCGGCTCGGGCCGCCCCGCCGGGGATGGGCACCCCTGGTGCCCACCGGGGGCGTCCGTCAGGGGTGCTCGCCAAGAGTGCCCGCCATGGGTGCCCGCCGAGGGCGTCTCACCGGGGGTGCCTCACCGGGCGCCCCGCCAGGGAGGCGGTGGATCGACCCGCCCGTCGGCGTCCGCCGCGTCCGCCGCGTGCACCGCGCGCGGCCGTGCCGGGGACGCGCGCGGAGCCGGCCGCGGGCCGGGCGGGCCGTCGCGTCGAGTGACGGCGGGCCGTCAGTCGATCGACGGGGGCCGGCGATCGG
Source organism: Streptomyces minutiscleroticus (assembly GCF_014650875.1). Taxonomy (GTDB): domain Bacteria; phylum Actinomycetota; class Actinomycetes; order Streptomycetales; family Streptomycetaceae; genus Streptomyces; species Streptomyces minutiscleroticus. Next base: position 30,526 of record NZ_BMVU01000039.1, on the reverse strand, counting down.
CGGCCGCGCTGTCGGCGGCGGGGTGCACCATGAGGTCATGAGCGTGCGCATCGACATCTCCGGCCTGCGCCGGGAGGGGCGCCACCCCGCCCGGCCGGAGTCCGCGGCCCGGGGCGGGGTCGCGGTGGTGACCTCGCCGCTGGCCGAGCTCTGCATGGCCCTGCACGTACTGGCGGAGCCGGGGCACCACCCCGGGCTCCAGGCCTGGGTGGCCGGGGTGACCGCCCGGCTCGACCCGTGCCTGGCCGACAGCATGGGCGAGGCCGACTTCCTGTGGCGCACCACGTTCTCGGACGTGTTCGTGCCCGCGGCGGGACTGCCGGGCGGCACGCTTCCGGGCGCCACGCTCGCCGAGGACCTGGACCTGCTGGACAGGCTGTCCGACGAGCAGTTCGTGGACGCGGCCCTGGAGTTCACCTGCGCGCTGCCGTACGACACACGCCCGGCGCGGGTCCTCGCCGACCCCGCGATGCGCGAGCGCGCCCTGGAGCTGGCGGCCGCGCGCGGACCGCAGCCGGTGCGGTTCACCCGGCGGCTGCTGGAGGACCCGCCGCACGTACGGGTCTGGCTGCGGCGGTTCCTGGAGGACTGCGACGAGGCGTTCTTCGCGGACGTCTGGTCCCGGATGCGCCACCAGCTCACGGCGGACGCCCGGCACAAGACCGACATCCTCCGGCGCAAGGGGCTCGCCGAGGCGCTGACGGCCGTGTCGCCGGTGGTGACGCTGGACGAGGACGAGCAGCGGATCACGGTCGACAAGCTGAACGAGGGGCGCACGAGCACGGCGGACGGCAGCCTGCTGCTGATCCCGACGAGCCTGGGCCGCCCCCATCTGATGGTCCTGCACCGGTACGGGTGGCAGCCGGTGCTGCACTACCCCGTCAGCTCGCCGGCGCCCGCCGCCCCGCCCTCGGTGGAGCAGCTGACGCTGCGGATGACGGCCCTGTCGCACCCCGTGCGGATGCGGATGTGCCGCCACCTGGCGCGCAGCGCGTTCACCACGGGCGAGCTGGCGAAGGTGGAGGGCATGTCGGCGCCGGAGATATCCCGGCACCTCGCCCTCCTCAAGAAGGCGGGCCTGATCACGACCCGGCGCCGCGGCCGGTACGTGCTGCACCAGCTGGACGTCACGGTGGTGGCGCGGCTGGGCGGCGACTTCCTGGAGGGCGTCCTGCGCTGAGCCCGCACCGCGCCGGCCCCTGGGGCGCGGACCGCGTACGGGGCCCGGGAGCGCGGACGGGTACGGCGCTCACCAGGGCTCAGGAGCGCGTACGGGCCCGGGTGATGCGCGGACCGCGTACGGGGCCGGGCGGTGCGCGGACGCTCAGTCGAACCGGATGTGCCGCGCCCCCACCGCCGCCCGGCGCAGGCGTCCGCGCAGGGCGCCGTCCTTGTCGGGCGCGAGCGTGAGGCCCGCCAGCACGGCGATGCGGTCGGCCGTCCGGGAGACCGACGTGCGGTCCGTCCACAGGTGCTCGGCGAACTCCGGTTCCCGCAGCCGCTCCAGGCAGCGGTCCAGCTGCTCCACCGCCCAGCTCTCCCGGCGCAGCGGCGCGTCCTTGCCGGCGACGAGCCCGAGGAGACGCCCGAAACCGCGTTCGCGCAGCCGCCGCAGCACGGTCTCGCGCTCGGCGAGCAGCGTGAAGTGCCGTACGTCGTGCCCTTTGTCGCGCAGCCGGCCGACGGTCTCCTCGAAGTGGGCGGGCTCGACGACCGTCATCGGCGCGATCACCACGCCGTCGTGCCCCGTGAGCGCCAGGTCCAGCACCTCGTACACCCCCTGCCGCCACGCGGCCAGGTCCTGGAAGTCGCCGCGCAGGCCGGGCGGCAGCATGCGGTGCAGGCCGAAGCCCACGTGCTCGGGGTCGCAGACGACGCTGCCCGGCAGCCGCCGCCGGATCTCGTGTGCGGTCTGTGTCTTGCCGCCCCCGAAGGGGCCGTTGATCCACAGGAGCATGCGCAGACCCTAGTGGGCCCGCGCCACGCCCCGGTCACGCGCGGAGCGGGCGGCGGGACCCGGCACCGGCCCGGGCTGATCCGGGCCGGGCTGGGCAGCACCGGGCCGGATCGGCCCTTGCGGTCCGGAGCAGCCGTGGCGGCCCGGGGCAGTCCCGGTCAGCCGTTGCGGCCCGCGCGCACCAGGCCCGTCTCGTAGGCGAGCACCACGACCTGGACGCGGTCGCGCAGCCCCAGCTTGGTGAGGATGCGGCCGACGTGGGTCTTCACGGTCGCCTCGGACAGCACCAGCCGGGCCGCGATCTCACCGTTCGACAGACCCTGCGCGACCAGCACCATCACCTCGCGCTCGCGGTCGGTCAGCCGCTCCAGCTCCTTGAGCGGGGGCTCCCCGCCCGGGTCCGGCAGCATCGGCGCGAACCGGTCGAGGAGCCGCCGGGTCGTGGACGGCGCGACCACCGCGTCGCCGCTGTGCACGGAGCGGATCGCGGCGAGCAGCTCGCCGGGCGGCACGTCCTTGAGCATGAACCCGGAGGCGCCCGCCTTGAGCCCGGAGAAGGCGTACTCGTCGAGGTCGAAGGTGGTGAGGATGAGCACCTTCGGCGGATCGGCCTCCATGCAGATGCGGCGGGTGGCCTCCACGCCGTCCAGCTTCGGCATGCGGACGTCCATCAGCACCACGTCGACCTCGGTGTCGCGCAGCGCCAGCAGGGCCTCCACCCCGTCGCCCGCCTCCGCCACGACCTCCATGTCCGGCTGGGCGGCCAGCACCATCCGGAACCCGGTGCGCAGCAGCACCTGGTCGTCGACGAGCATCACGCGGATCGGCATGGCGGGGTCCTTCGGTCGGACGGCGGTGGTCGGCGGGTCGCCGCGGTCGGCGGGTCGCCGTGGTCGGCAGGTGGCCGTGGTCGGCGGGTGACAGCGTTTGGCGGATGGCGGCGGTCGGCGGGCGGCGGGTGGCGGCGGCAGGAACGACGGGCACGTGTCAGTGGGCGGGCTTGAGCGGGAGCAGGGCGCTGATGCGGAAGCCGCCGCCCGGGCGCGGCCCCGCGTCCAGGGTGCCGCCGACCATGCCGACGCGCTCGCGCATGCCGATCAGGCCGTGCCCGCTGCCGTCGGCGCCGCCCTCCTCGTACAGCTCGTGGGGCGCGCCCTTGCCGTCGTCCTCGACGAGCAGGCCGAGCCCGTCGTCGAAGTAGACCAGGCGCACACTGGCCCCGGCGTTCGGACCGCCGTGCTTGCGGGTGTTGGTGAGCGCCTCCTGCACGATGCGGTACGCCGTCAGCTCGACGCCGCTGGGCAGCGGGCGCGGGGTGCCCTCGACCTTGTAGTCGACGGGCAGCCCGGAGGTGCGGACCTGCTCTATGAGGTCCTCCAGCTGCTCGACGTCGGGCTGGGGCACGTACTCGCCGGTCTCCTGGGGCTCGCCGGTGCGCAGCACGCCGAGCAGCCGGCGCATCTCCGCGAGCGCCTGGCGGCCGGTGCCCGAGATGGTCTCCAGGGCCTTCTTGGCCTGGTCGGGCGCGGTGTCCATGACGTACGCGGCACCGTCGGCCTGGACCACCATCACCGAGACGTTGTGCGCGACCACGTCGTGGAGCTCGCGCGCGATGCGGGCGCGCTCCGCGGCGACCGCGACCTTGGCCTGCGCCTCGCGCTCCCGCTCCAGACGGGCGGCGCGCTCCTCCAGCTGGGCCATGTAGGCGCGGCGGGTGCGGATGGAGTCGCCGAGCACCCAGGCGAGCGCGAAGGGCACCGACTCGAAGACCGCCAGCAGCAGCGAGCCCCAGGCGCCCACGTTCTCCAGGGGCCAGCGCAGGTGCGAAAGGCCCGCCGCGCACAGGCCGCCGATCAGCGCGAGCCGGGACGCCCACCGGGCGCCGTCCGCCGCGGCGGTGTAGATGATCACGAGCATGGCGAAGTCGGCCGCCATCACCGGCACGTCCAGCGCGAGCTGCGCAATGCCCATCGCCGCGACGAGCAGCAGCGTCTTCTCCGGCATCCGCCGGCGCAGCGCCACGGCCAGGCACAGGCCCAGCACGATCGGGACCATGGCCCATTCCGGGGCCTGCCCCCGGGACTGCGGATCGGCCGTCTCGCCCACCAGGCTGACCGCGAGCAGGACGACGGCCCAGAAGCTGTCGACCCATGTCGGGTACCTGCGGAGAAAACCATAGAGGCGCTGCACGTAACCCAGCGTAGGCAGGCGTACCGACCACCGGGGTCACCCCGGGGGCCGATCCGGAACCGGCTCGCGTACTCCCCAAGGTGGAGGGCGGCCGGGCCGCGGCGCTTAGCCTGGCGCGGTGAGACACGAGGAGACGGGCGGGTGGCGCGGGTGGCGGCAGGCGTCGGAGGAGGCCCTGTACGGCCCCGGCGGGTTCTACCGGCGGCCCGAGGGGCCCGCGGGCCACTTCCGTACGTCGGTGCACGCGTCGCCGCTGTTCGCGCGGGCGGTGGCCCGGCTGCTGTGCCGGGTCGACGAGGCGCTGGGCCGCCCCGGTGAACTGGCCTTCGTCGACATGGGCGCGGGCCGGGGCGAACTCGTGACCGGCGTCCTGGACGCGCTGCCCGCCGACGTGGCCTCCCGCGCGCGCGGGTACGCCGTCGAGCTGGCCGGCCCCCCGGCCGGGCCCGACCCGCGCGTCACGTGGTGCGCGGAGCCGCCGTCCGGCGCCGTGGGCCTGCTGTTCGCCAACGAGTGGCTCGACAACGTGCCCCTGGACGTCGCCGAGGTGGACGAGGCGGGCGTGCCGCGCCTGGTCCTCGTGCGCGAGGACGGCACGGAGAGACTCGGCGAGCCGGTGAGCGGGGAGGACGCGGCGTGGCTGCGCAGCTGGTGGCCACTGGACGGCGGTCCCGCCGGGGAGGCCGGGGAGGCGGACGGCGTCGTTCCCGTCGGGCTGCGGGCCGAGATCGGGCGGACCCGCGACGCGGCCTGGGCGCGGGCCGTGGCGTCCCTCGGGCGCGGCCTCGCCGTCGCCGTCGACTACGCCCACCGCGCGGACGCCCGCCCGCCCTTCGGGACGCTCACCGGCTTCCGGGAGGGCCGGGAGACGCGGCCCGTGCCCGACGGCTCCTGCGACATCACCGCGCACGTGGCGCTGGACGCGTGCGCGCTGCCCGGGGCCGCGCGGCTCACCCAGCGGGCCGCGCTGCGCGCCCTCGGCGTCGGCGGCGGCCGGCCCCCGCTGTCCCTGGCCTCCACGGACCCGGCGGCGTACGTACGGGCCCTCGCGGACGCGGGCGCCGCGGGCGAGCTCACCGCGCCGGGCGGCCTCGGCGACTTCGGCTGGCTGCTCCAGCCGGTCGGGATCGAGGTGCCGGGCGAGCTGCTGCCGCCCGGCTGAGCGGCCCCGGACGCCCGCTCGCCGCCCGGACGCCCGCTCACCGCCTGTCCCGCCCCCCGGCCCGCCTTCCGGTCCGCCCGCCGGCGGCCTGCTCGCGGACCGGCTCGCCGGCCTACTTGTCGATGTCGCCCACCACGAAGAACAGCGACCCCAGGATCGCCACCATGTCCGCCACCAGCGTTCCCGGGAGCAGTTCGGTGAGGGCCTGGATGTTGTTGTACGAGGCGGAGCGCAGCTTCAGCCGGTACGGCGTCTTCTCGCCCTTGCTGACGAGGTAGTAGCCGTTGATGCCGAGCGGGTTCTCGGTCCAGGCGTACGTGTGGCCCTCGGGGGCCTTCAGGACCTTGGGCAGGCGCTGGTTGACCGGCCCCGGCGGCAGTCCGGCCAGCCGGTCGAGGCAGGCGTCGGCGAGGTCCAGGGCGTTGTGGGTCTGCTCCAGGAGCACCTCGAAGCGGGCGAGGCAGTCGCCCTCCTCACGGGTGACCACCTTCAGGACGTCGCCCAGCTCCCCGTACGCCAGGTACGGCTCGTCGCGGCGCAGGTCGAAGTCGACGCCCGAGGCGCGGGCGACGGGGCCGCTCACCCCGTAGGCGTGCACGGCCTTTGCGGAGAGCACGCCGACGCCGCGCGTGCGCCCGCGGAAGATCTCGTTGCCGAGGACCAGGTCGTCGAAGACGTCCATGCGCGCGCGGACGGCGGCGACGGCGGCCCTGGCGCGCGCGGTCCAGCCGGCCGGCAGGTCCTCCTTGAGGCCGCCGACCCGGTTGAACATGTAGTGGATGCGCCCGCCGGAGACCTCCTCCATGACGTGCTGGAGCTCCTCGCGCTCCCGGAAGGCGTAGAACATCGGGGTGATGCCGCCCAGCTCCAGGGGGTACGAGCCCAGGAACATCAGGTGGTTGAGGACGCGGTTGAGCTCCGCGAGCAGCGTGCGCGTCCACACCGCGCGCTCGGGCACCTCCATGCCCAGCATGCGTTCGACGGCGATCACGACGCCCAGCTCGTTCGAGAACGCGGAGAGCCAGTCGTGGCGGTTGGCCAGCACGATGATCTGGCGGTAGTCCCGTGCCTCGAAGAGCTTCTCGGCACCGCGGTGCATGTAGCCGACGATCGGTTCGGCGCGCTGGATCCGCTCGCCGTCCAGCACCAGCTTCAACCGCAGCACGCCGTGCGTGGACGGGTGCTGGGGCCCGATGTTGAGCACCATGTCGGTGCTCTCGGCGCCACCGCCGATACCGACCGTGGTCTCCGTCGTAGGACTCATGGGAACAGTCTGGCGTACGTACGCTTGCGGCATGGAGACGGGGAGCCCGGGGACCACGGGAGACACGGCGGCCGGAGCGGTGTCCGAAACCGGATCCGGAACCGCGGCCGGAACCGCATCCGGAACGGTGGCCGGAACGGCGTCCGGAGGGGTGGTCGGAGCCGCGTCCGCAGGGGTGGCCGGGCCGGAGTGGACCGGCCTGCCGCCCGGACTGCTGCGGATGCGGCGCCTGCTGCTGGTGGTGTGGCTGGTGCCGCTGACGCTCGCCGCCGCGCTGCTGCCCGGCCTGCTCGCGGGACCGGTCTGGGCGGCCTTCGCGCTGGTCCCGGCGGCCGTGCTGGCGTGGGGCTGGCCGATGCTCGGGCGCAACTGGCGGTCCTGGCGGTACGCCGAGCGCTCCGACGACCTGCTGATCAGCCGGGGCGTGCTGTGGCACGAGGAGACGGTCGTGCCGTACGGGCGGATGCAGCTCGTGGAGGTGACCTCGGGCCCCGTGGAACGGCACTTCGGGCTCGCGAGCGTGCAGCTGCACACCGCGGCCGCCGCGACGGACGCGACCATCCCCGGCCTGGACCCGCGGGAGGCGGAGCGGCTGCGGGACCGGCTCACCCAGCTGGGCGAGGCCCGATCGGCGGGGCTGTGACGACGCCCCCGGGCCCGCCGCCGGGCACCGCTCACGACATGGCCGACGCGCCCGACACAGCCGACACGCCCGATGCGCCCACCGTGCCCGACGCGGCTGACGCGCCCGACACGGCCGGCGGCCAGGCCCCGCGGGAGAACGTACGAGAGGACGCGCGGGAGGGGATACAGGGGGCGGAGGTACAGGGAGAGGACGTGCGGGAGGGCTCCGCTCTCCGGGAGCGGCGGCTGCACCCGGTCACGCCGCTGCGGCGGGCCTGGGCCCCGGTCGCCGTGGTCGCGGGCTGGGCGGTGCACGACCCCGACCAGGTGCAGCGGCAACTGGCCCGGCTCACCATGACCACGCTGCTGGTCGGACTCGCCGTCCTCGTTCCCGCGGCCGCCCTCTACGGCTTCCTGAGCTGGTGGTTCACCCACTACGCGGTGACCGACAGCGAGCTGCGCATCCGGACCGGCCTGCTGTTCCGGCGCACCGCGCACATCCGGCTCGAGCGGATCCAGGCCGTCGACGTCACCCGGCCGCTGCTGGCCCGCGTCGTGGGCGTCGCCAAGCTGCGGCTGGACGTCGTCGGGACCGACAAGAAGGACGAACTCGCGTACCTGGGCGAGGACGACGCCCAGCGGCTGCGGGCCGAACTGCTCGCCCGGGCCGCCGGTTTCGCCCCCGAGACCGCGCACGAGGTGGGCGAGGCCCCGGTCCGGCGGCTGCTGCACGTCCCGCCCGGCGTGCTCGCCGTGTCGCTGCTGCTCACCGGGGCGACCTGGGGCATGCTGATCGCCGCCGTCGTCGTGCCGCCGGTGCTGTGGTTCGCCACCCACAGCGTGTGGACGGTGCTCGCGACCGGGGTGCCGCTGCTGGGCGCGGCGGGCGCGAGCAGTGTGGGGCGGTTCGTCGGCGAGTACGACTGGACGGTGGGCGAGTCGCCGGACGGGCTGCGCATCGACCACGGGCTGCTCGACCACGCGCACGAGACGGTGCCGCCCGGCCGCGTGCAGACCGTGCGCGTCGTCGAACCGCTGCTGTGGCGCAGGCGCGGCTGGGTGCGCGTCGAACTGGACGTGGCCGGGTCCGCCAACTCCGTGCTGGTGCCGGTCGCCCCGCGCGAGGTCGCCGCATCGGTGATCGCCCGGGTGCTGCCCGGGGTGACGGTGCCCGAGGGGCTGTCGCGGCCGCCCCGCATGGCGGGCCGCTGCCTGCCGCTGTGGTGGCGCGGGCACGGCCTCGCGGTCACGGACACGGTCTTCGCGGCGCGCAGGGGGCTGCTGCGCCGCACCACGGCGCTCGTCCCGCACGCCAAGGTGCAGAGCGTACGGCTGGCGCAGGGGCCGTGGGCGCGGGTGCAGGGCCTGGCGGACGTCCATGTGGACACCGGCGCGAACAAGACGGTCACGGCCCGGCTGCGCGACGCCGCGGAGGCCGCCGACCTGCTGTACGCCCAGGCGGATCGTTCCCGCACGGGACGCCGGGAGGCACGGCCCGACCGGTGGATGGCGTAGAGGGGGCCGGCCGGCTCACGGCAGGGTCCGTGGCCTCCCCCCCGTAGGGACACGGCGGTCCCCCGGCGGAGCCGGCGGCCTCCCGGCAGGACCAGTGGCCTCCCGACGGGAACGGGCGGGCCTCCCCGGGAACGGCGGAGGGCGGTGGCGGTACGTGTGTACCGACACCGCCCTCGCGCGCGGTTCTCCGGACACGGCCGGAAGGCACCGGACCGACGCCGACACAGGTGCAGGTACCGGTACCGGCGCCCGCCTTCAGGACACCGCGCCGCGCAGTTCCTCGACGTCGATGCGCTCGGTCTCGTCGTGCTCGGTCAGGTCGATGACCTGGCCGACGTCCCGGGACCCGTCGCCCGCGGGCTTGTAGGAGGTCTCGGACTCGGCCTTGTGCACGGCGAGCGCCTCCTGGCCGACGACGTCGGCCAGGTCCTCGCTCTGCACCGAGTTCCGCACCGGATCGGCCGGCCCGGCCGGGCCGGCCGGCCCCGCGGGGGCGGCGGACTCGGCGGGACCGAGGGCCTCCGCGCTCTTCTGGGTTCCGAAGAAGTCGAAGCCGCCCTCCACCATCGGCCGCCGCGCGGGCGACGCCGGTACGACCGCCACGGCCGTCGGCACGGCGAAGTGGCCCGAGGACGCGGGCGGGACCGTCGGGGCGGGCGCGGCGGTCGCGTGCTCGTGCCCGCCGACCGCCTCGGCCTTCCCCCGCGCCTCGTCCTCCCCGGCCGCCGGAGCCTGCGCGGCGTCCGCGGAGGCGTCCTGGCCGGAGCCGTTCCGCGCGCCGGACACCGGCGAGGCGGGCGTGAAGAAGCCGCGCCCCGGTGATCCGGCCTGCGGAGACCCGGCCTGCGGGGCTCCGGGCGCCGGGGCGTCCGCCGCCGTGGGGCCCGCCTCGGGCGCGCCGGTCCCGGCCGCCGGGCCGGTCTCCCCGGCGCCCGGGGCCACCGGCCCCCGGGCCGCGGCCGTCTCCGGCTCCGTCGCCGCGGCCGGCTGCGGCCCTTCGGCCACCGCTGCGTCCGTTGCGTCCGTCTCCGCCGCGGCCTGCTCCGGTCCGTCCCCGGCGGCCGGGGCGTCGTCCACCGGCGCGGCGTCCGCGCGGCCCCCGTCCTCCACGGAACCGGAACCCGACGCTCCCGCACCGGATCCGGCCGGCGCCTCGCCCGGCGCCTCGCCCGACACCCCGGCCGTGTCCTCCGCCCCGCTCCTCGCCACGTCCGCGTCCACGGACGCGGACCCGGCCCCGGACGCGGGCTGCGCCGCCTCCGTCCTCTTCGCGCTCTCCGCGTTCTCCGCGCCCGCCTCGGTCCGCCCGGCCCGCCCGCCGGCCAGCCGGATCAGCGCCGCGTCGGCGCTCGCGTACAGCGAGGCGGTCAAGGTCGTCCGGGACTCCTCGCGGGATTCCTCGCGGGATTCCTCGCGGGATTCCTCGCGGGGTGCCGGAACGTCCGCCGACGTCCGTACGCCCGTCTCCGTCCGTACGGTGTCCTCCGCCCCTTCGGTGCCCACCGCACCGGAGGTCCCGGGGACCGTCGTCGCGTCCTCCCGGCCCGCGGCCGGTTCGGGCGCCGTCTCGATGGCGAGCTGCCGCTGGCCCTCCAGGGCGCTGGCCCGCTCCGTCTCCGCCGTCGCGTACCGCCGCAGCAGCGCCGCGTGCTCGTTGCGCAGGCCGGCCAGTTCGGTGCGCTTGGCGCGCAGCCGCTGCTCCAGCTTGGTGCGCAGCTCGCGCGACTCCTCCAGGTCGGTCTCCAGTTCGGCGACCCGCTCCTCGTAGCGCCACTCGTCGCTCGCGCGCGCCCGCGCGAGGTCCGCGACCTGCTTCCCGGCGGACGCGTCCCAGCGCCGCAGCACGATCGCGCCGACGACGGCCGTGGCCGCGGCGACCCCCGCGAGGCCGCGCAGCACCGCCGGTTCGCCGGACAACCAGGGCCCCACGGCACAGACGAGCGACACGCCCGCGATCACCGAGGGGGGCAGCAGCCGGTGCAGAGGTGGGGAATGGCGATGGCGTCCACGTGGCATGGCCAGAAACTTACCGCGCGTAGGCGAAACATGGTGCCTCGCACGGTAAAAACACAGCCGTCCCAGGGACTTCACACGTCCCGAAGAGTTCACAACGCGTCATCAAGCGCGGGAGAACCGTTTCGGCTCTCCCGTCGCTCTTCTATCGCTCCGCTCTCCCCGTCCGCGCCGAGTGCGCCGCTCTCCCCCTCTCATCCGCCTTTGACGGTCCCGCCCGCCGCCCACGGCGCCGTGAGCCGTTCACGGCTACTTCCCGATCAATCCCTTGGACTCCAGATAGTCCTTCGCGACATCGGCTTCCTTCTGCCGCTCGGCATCGACCTTGCGGTTCAGTTCCACGAGGTCGTCCGTGGTGAGCGTGTCGGTGATCCTGCCGAGCGCATCGGCGATCTCCTGGCCGCCCGCGTCCTTCGCGTTCACGACCGGAAGGATGTTGTCCGCGTTCTGCAGCTTCTTGTCGTCCTCCAGGAGCACGAGGCCGAAGCTCTTGAGCGTCGCGTCCGTGGTGGTCGTCAGCACCAGCTGGTCCGTGCCGTTCTTGACGGCCTGCTTGGACTGCGTGGTCCCGACGCCCTTGGGGTCGATCCCGGCGACGTCGATGCCGTAGGTCTTCTCCAGGCCCGGCGCGCAGAAGGGCCGCGTCTCGCATTCGTCACCGGCCGCGATCTTGACCTCGACCCCCGCCTTCCCCAGATCGGAAAGGGACTTCAGGTCGTGCTTCTCGGCGAATTCCTCGCTCACCGCGAACGCGTTCTGGTCGACCGCCTCGCCCGCGGGCAGCACCTTCAGGCCCTTCGGCTCCGCGAGCTTCTTCAGCGCCGCGACCGTCGCGTCGACATCGCTGCTCGCGACCGTCTTCGCGTCCGCGCCGTTCTCCCTCAGGTTGAGGAATTCCGCGAGCGTCGCCGCGTATTCGGGAACGACGTCGATGGCGCCCTTCTCCAGCTGCGGTTCGTAGATCTCGCGGTTCTCGACCGTCTTGACCGTGACGCTGTAACCGGCGTCGGACAGAACCTGCTTGTACAGCTCACCGAGCACTTTCGCCTCGGTGAAACCGGCCGCCCCCACGACGAGCGAGCCCTTCTTGCCGCCGTCCGCCGTGCCGGAGCCGGAACCGCCGTCCTCCAGGCTGTCCCCGCCGCACGCGGTGAGCCCGGCGGCCAGCGCGCCGGCGGCCACCGCCGCGACCGCCGCCCGACGCGTTCTGCTGTTCATCCTCGATCACCCATTCGCTTTCACTGGAACACTGGAACGCCCGGGGCGCCGCCCCGGGGAAGCCGTCGAGAAGAAGTCGTCGTCCGTCATCGCGCCGTACCGGGACGGCCGCGCATCGGGTCCAGGGCCCGCCCGGCCACCACCAGCACCGTCTCCACCAGGAGGGCGAGCACCGCCACCAGGAAGGCGCCGGCCACGACCTGGGGTGTGTTCTGCAGGTTGAACCCGGCGGTGATGATCCGCCCGAGACCGCCCTCGCCCGCCATCGCGGCCAGCGTCGCCGTGGCGACGACCTGCACGGCCGCCGACCGCAGCCCGGTCATGACCAGCGGGTACGCGAGCGGCAGCTCCACGCGCAGGAAGACCTGGCCGCCGCTCATGCCCATGCCCCGCGCGGCCTCCACCACGGATCTGTCGACCTCGCGCATGCCGATGTACGCGTTGGTCAGCAGCGGCGGCACCGCGAACAGCACCAGCGCGATCAGCGTCGGCAGGCCGCCGTGCTCGCCGAGCGGCGTGAGCGTCAGCAGCACCAGCACCGCCAGGGTGGGCACCGCCCGCCCCACGTTCGAGATGTTGATCGCGAGCGCGCCGCCCCTGCCCAGGTGCCCGAGCCACAGCGCGGCCGGCAGCGCGAGCAGGCACGCGACGGCGAGGGTCACGCCGCTGAAGTACAGGTGCTCGGCGAGCCGGTGCCACACGCCCCGCTCGCCCTGCCAGTTGGCGGACGTCGTCAGCCAGTCGTACGCCCCGGAGATCGCGTTCATGCCGCCTCCGCCGTCCTGTCCGCCGCCGTCATGCCGGCCCCGCCACCTTCTCCGCCTCCGCCTTCTCCGCCGTCGCACGGACGCGGGCGCGGCCCGCGCGCCGGGTGCGCGTCCACGGCGTCAGCAGCCGCTGCACGCCGAGCAGCAGCAGGTCCGCCGCGACCGCCAGCAGGACGCAGAGCACCGACGCGGTGAGCACCTGCGCCTTGAACGTGCTGTCCAGACCGTCGAGGATCAGCGTGCCCAGGCCGCCGTAGTCGACGATCGCGCCGACCGTCGTCAGGGCGATCGTGGAGACCGTGGCGATCCGCACGCCCGCGAGCAGGGCGGGCAGCGCGAGCGGCAGCTCGACCTCCCACAGCAGCCGCACCGGCCCGTACCCCATGCCGCGGGCCGCCTCGACGGCCTCCTCGGGGACCGCCCGCAGTCCCGCCAGGACGTTGCGCACGAGGATCGTGAGCGAGTAGAGCACCAGGCCCGTGACCACCAGCGCGGCGGACAGGCCGAACAGCGGCAGGAGCAGCGAGAACATCGCGAGCGAGGGGATCGTGTAGAGCACGGTCGTCACGCCGAGGATCGGGCCCGCCAGGCGGCGGTACCGCCGCGCCAGCAGGGCCAGCGGGAGCGCCACGGCCACCCCGATCCCGACCGCCGCCGCCGTGATGCCCACGTGCTGCAGGGTCGCGTCGACCAGCTCCTGGCTCCGGGTGCGGAGGTACTCCCCGCAGACCCAGTCGTTGGCCACCAGGCAGCTCTGCTCGCTCATCGGCCCCACCTCCCCCCGGATCGACGGCCGTATGCCGACGTACGTCTGTGATCTGCCCGACGCCTCCCGGAGATACCCGCCTGTGGACGTCCACACCGCGACGGCGTTCACTTGTCGACGACCCTAACCCCCGCCACCGACAACGGCCGGGATTCGCCCGGCGACTGAAACACTGCCGTCACACGGTGTCCGCGACCGACGGCCACAATGGGGAGCCATGATCCGGTTCGAGCACGTCACCAAGCGGTACGACGACGGCACCACGGCCGTCGACGACCTGTCCTTCGAGGTCGCCCGTGGCGAGCTCGTCACACTCGTCGGCCCGTCCGGCTGCGGCAAGACCACCACCATGAAGATGGTGAACCGGCTCATCGAACCGACCGCCGGCCGGATCCTCCTCGACGGCGACGACGTCTCCGCCGTCGACCCGGTCGAGCTGCGCCGCCGCATCGGCTACGTCATCCAGCAGGTCGGCCTCTTCCCGCACAGAACGGTCCTGGACAACACCGCGACCGTGCCGCACCTGCTCGGCGTGAAGCGCGCCAGGGCCCGCGAGCGCGCCGCGGAACTGCTCGACCTGGTCGGCCTGGACCCGGCCGTCTTCGGCGACCGCTACCCCGACCAGCTCTCCGGCGGGCAGCGCCAGCGCGTCGGCGTGGCCCGCGCGCTGGCCGCCGATCCGCCGGTGCTGCTGATGGACGAGCCGTTCGGCGCGGTCGACCCGGTCGTGCGCGAGCGTCTGCAGAACGAGTTCCTGCGGCTGCAGCAGTCCGTGCGCAAGACGGTCCTGTTCGTCACGCACGACATCGAGGAGGCCGTCCGGCTCGGCGATCGCATCGCCGTCTTCGGGCAGGGCCGCATCGAGCAGTTCGACACCCCGTCGACCGTCCTGGGCGCGCCCGCGAACGACTACGTGGCCGACTTCGTCGGCGCCGACCGGGGCCTGAAGCGCCTGTCGGTGACGCCCATCGAGCCCGGCGACCTCGAGCAGCCGCCCGTGGTGCACCTCGACGACCCGCTGCCCAAGGAGCTCGACGGACGCTGGGCCGTCGTCCTGGACGCGGACGACAACCTCCACGGCTGGGTCTCCGCCGAGCACACGCGCACACGGACCGGCACGGTGCGCGAGCACGCGCGCCGCATGGAGGCGTGGCTGCCCGTGGGGGCGTCCCTGAAGCAGGCGTTCTCGACGATGCTGCAGCACGACGCGGGCTGGATCGCCGTCGTCGACGAGACCGACCACAGCCGCTTCCTGGGCGTGCTCACCCCGGCGCGGCTGCACGAGGCCCTGCGCCGCTCGACGGCCGCGGACGCCCGTGACATCGCCCGCGCGGACGTCGACCTGGAGACGCTGGACGGGGTGGTCGGCGGCCGCTGAGACGGTACCGCGGCCCCGGCACCCCAGCGTCCCGGCACCCCAGCGTCCCGGCACCCCAGCGTCCCGACGCCCCGACGCCCCGACGCCCTGGCGTCCTGGCGTCCTGGCTGGTACGCCGGCACGCCCCCGGCCGCGGGTGGCCGGCGCACCGCCGCCCGTGCGGGACACCCCGCCCCGGCCCGCCCCCGCCCGGTCCCGGGCGGCCTTCGGCGACGGTTTCGCGCACCGAGTGAACCCGCCCGTCCGCGACACCGTCCTACAGGGCGCAATGTCACCGGATGCAGGACTGGCTCCGGTTTCGGGATCTTTCGCGGAACTACGGGATGCAATGTCTGTCGGCATGGATGGCAAGAAGTCCGCTGGGGCCCCCGGCCGTACGCGGCGGCCCGGGCGCCTCCTCCACGGCCCCCGGCCGGAGGCCGTCCCCGTCCTGGCCGCCCACGCCTGCGCGCTCGCCGGACTGCTGGACATCGCCGCCGGCGTGTTCCCGGGCCCCGGGCCCGGGCCGGGCCCCGCGTACGCGGGCGCCGGGACGCCGCCGGGCGCGCTCGGCCCGCTGTCCGCCGCCCTGTCGCTGAGCGCGGGCGTCCTCCTGCTGCTGCTCGCCCCCGGGCTGCGCCGCCGCGAGCACCGGGCGTGGCGCGCCGCCGTGGTCCTGCTTCCGGCCGGCGCGGCGGCCCAGTGCGTGTACCGCCCCTCGCCCGCCGGCCTCCTCGCGGCCGCCGTCCCGCTCGCGCTGCTCGCGCCGCCGCTGCTGCGTCACCGGGAGCGGTTCACGGCGCCGCCCGGCCGGCGCAGCCGCTGGCGCGCACTCGCCCACTTCGTCCTGATGGGCGCCGGCTCCCTCGTGCTCGGGCTGGCCGTCGCCGGCGTCCACCCGCGCCGCGGAGGCGGCGACCTCAGCCTCGCCGACCGCCTGACCCAGGTCATGTACGGCCTCGTGGGCGTGGCGGGCCCCGTGGACTACGACGGGAGCACGTCCTGGACGGTCGCCTGCTCCCTCGGCGCCCTCGGCCTGCTCACCGTGGTCACCACGCTGCACCTCGCCCTGCGTCCCGGTCCCCCGGCCGCGCGGCTGACCGGGGACGACGCGGCCCGCCTCCGGGCGCTGCTCGCCGAGCACGGCGGCCGCGACCCGTTCGGGCCCTGCGCGGCGCGGCGCGGCACGGCGGTGGTGTTCTCGCCGAGCGGCCGGGCCGCCGTCACCTACCGCGTGGTGGCCGGGGTGATGCTGGCGGACGGCGACCCGGTCGGGGACGTCGAGGCCTGGCCGGGCGCCATCGAACGGTTCATGGACGAGGCCCGGGCGCACTCCTGGACCCCCGCGGTGACGGGCTGCTCCGCCCGGGGCGGCGAGGTGTGGGCCCACGAGACCGGCCTGGACTCCAGGATCACCCCGGACACCGGAACCGGTACGGACACCGGGACCGACCCGGACACCGGGACCGGGCCGGGCCTCGTGACCGGCCCGGCCGGCATGGGAGACGCCCCGGTCCACGGGACCGCCCCGAGTCTCGGGACCGCTCCAGCCGCCGTTGAAACCGCCCCGGTTCCCGAGACCGATCCGGGTCCCGGGACCGACGCGGGGCTCGGGTCCGACCCGGCCACCACCGGATCCGGCCCGGCCCTCGGGACCGGCCCGCGCACTGGGACCGGCCCGCGCACTGGGACCGGCCCCTCCCAGGAACCGGCGGACCCAGCCTCCGAAACCCCCCGGGGCGCCCTCCCCCCGGCCCACGAAGCGCACGCGGCCGCCGCGGACATCCCGGACGTATCGAACGTCACGGACGTCAAGGAGGTCACTGACGTCACGGACGCCTCCCCGGCCGGCCGTCCCCGCGCCCCCGCGCCCCCTCCCGCCTCGACCCCCACCGTGCCGGAGCGCGGCGTCCGTACCGCGTGACCCCGTGCTCCTCCGGCCCCACCGGCTCCGGTCGCTCCGCACAGCCCCTCCCCCGTGCCGCGGAGCGGCCGGTCCACCCGCCCCCGCCCGGTACGACGGTGGCCCCCACGTACCGGGCGGGGGCGGGACGGTGCGCCCCGGCGCCCGCGGAGGCGCCGGGGGCAGCGCCTAGGCTGGACGCATGAGCAAGCAGAGCGGGCGCGGCCATGTGGCGGGCCTTCCGGCGTGGGACCGCTGCGCCGTCATGGGCGTCGTCAACGTCACCCCCGATTCCTTCTCCGACGGCGGCCGCTGGTTCGACACCACCGCCGCCGTCAAGCACGGCCTGGAACTGGTCGAGCAGGGCGCGGACCTGATCGACGTCGGCGGCGAGTCCACCCGTCCCGGCGCCACCCGCGTCGACGAGGACGAGGAGCTCAGGCGCGTCGTCCCGGTCGTCCGCGGGCTCGCCGCCGAGGGCGTGACGATCTCCGTGGACACCATGCGCGCCTCCGTCGCCGAGCAGGCCCTGGCCGCCGGCGCCGTCCTCGTCAACGACGTCAGCGGCGGCCTCGCCGACCCCGCGATGATCCCGGTCGTCGCGGACGCCGGCGCCCCCTTCGTGGTCATGCACTGGCGCGGCTTCCTGGAGGGCGCCAACATCAAGGCCTCGTACGGGGACGTCGTCTCCGAGGTCGTCGACGAGCTGCGGGCGCGCGTGGCGGCCGTCCTGGAGGGCGGCGTCGCCGCCGACCGCGTCGTCGTCGACCCCGGTCTCGGCTTCTCCAAGGGCGCCCCGGAGGACCTCGCGCTCCTGGCCCACCTGGACCGGCTGCGGCAGATGGGCCACCCGCTGCTGGTCGCCGCCTCCCGCAAGCGGTTCCTCGGGCACGTGCTGGCCGGCCCGGACGGTTCCCCGCCGCCGGCCCGGGAGCGCGACGCCGCCACCGCCGCCGTCTCCGCGCTCGCCGCCCACCACGGCGCGTGGGCGGTCCGGGTGCACGAGGTGCGGGCCACCGCCGACGCCGTCCGGGTCGCCCGGGCCGTGGAAGGAGCCAAGTGAGCGCCCCCCACACCGACGTGGAGCAGGTCGAAGCGGCCAACACCGCCTTCTACGAGGCGCTGGAGGGCGGCGACTTCGAGCGGCTGAGCTCGCTCTGGCTCACCCCCGCCGACCTCGGCGTGGACGAGGAGTACCACGACCCCGCCGACGCGGGCGTGGTCTCCTGCGTGCACCCCGGCTGGCCCGTGCTCACCGGCCGCGGCGAGGTCCTGCGCTCGTACGCGCTGATCATGGCGAACACCGAGTACATCCAGTTCTTCCTCACCGACGTGCACGTCTCGGTGACCGGGGACACCGCCCTGGTGACCTGCACCGAGAACATCCTCAGCGGCGGGCCAGCGCCCGAGGAGGGCGACGAGCTGGGTCCGCTCGTGGGCCAGCTCGTCGTCGCCACGAACGTCTTCCGCCGCACCCCGGACGGCTGGAAGCTCTGGTCCCACCACGCCTCCCCGGTCCTGGCGGAGAGCGACGAGGAGGACGGCGACGACTCGCCCGAGTGACGTACGCGCCGGGCGGGGCCCGGCCCGTCGCGGGACGGACCGGCGGGTGCGCGGGGGACGATGCACCGGGGACACGGGCCGTGGCCGGGGGCGGGTCCCCGGCCCCGGCCGCGATCTCCCCGGGACCTCACGGCGCCGTCCGGTCCCCGCCGGTCCCGCACCCCGCGGGCGGGCGCCGGCGGCGCCCGCCGGTAGATTCGTCCGCGGCCGGTGCGCCGGCCGCACCCGGGGACCCGGACCCGGGAGCCGGAACGCACCGGGAGAACACTGTCCGACGACTGCAGGAGTGATTCGCGTGGATCGTGTCGCGCTGCGCGGCCTCAGGGCCCGCGGGCACCACGGTGTCTTCCCCGAGGAACGCGAGAAGGGCCAGACCTTCGTCGTGGACCTGGCCCTCGGCCTGGACACCCGGCCCGCCGCGGCCGACGACGACCTGGCGAAGACCGTGCACTACGGCATCGTGGCGGAGGAGGTCGTGGCCGTCGTCGAGGGCGAGCCCGTCGACCTGGTCGAGACGCTCGCCGAGCGCATCGCCGCCGTGTGCCTGGGGCACGAGGGGGTACAGGAGGTCGAGGTCTGCGTGCACAAGCCGGAGGCGCCGATCACGGTCCCCTTCGACGACGTGACCGTCACCATCACCCGGAGCCGAGCATGACCTCGTTCGCCGAGGGTCCCAGCGACCCGACCGTCCAGCCGGTGCCCGCGTCCGTGGTGCGGCAGGTGGACGCCGCCGACTCCACCCTGCACGACCCGAAACGGGCCGTGCTCTCCCTCGGCTCCAACCTCGGCAACCGCCTGGAGACCCTCCAGGGCGCCGTCGACGCGCTGGAGGACACCCCCGGCGTCCGCGTGAAGGCGGTCTCCCCGGTGTACGAGACCGAGCCCTGGGGCGTCGAGCCGGGCTCCCAGCCCTCGTACTTCAACGCGGTGGTCGTGCTGAGGACCACCCTGCCGCCCGCCTCCCTGCTGGAGCGCGCGCAGGCCGTGGAGGAGGCGTTCCACCGCGTGCGCGACGAGCGCTGGGGCGCCCGCACCCTCGACGTCGACATCGTGACGTACGCCGACGAGGTCTCCGACGACCCCGTCCTGACGCTGCCCCACCCGCGCGCCCACGAGCGGGCCTTCGTCCTCGCCCCCTGGCACGACGTGGAGCCCGGGGCGCAGCTGCCCGGGCGCGGTCCCGTCGCCGCGCTCCTGGACGCCGTCACCCGCGAGGGCGTCACGGCACGCGCCGACCTGGAACTCCGGCTGCCCGAGTAGTCGTTAAGGTCGAGACGACCACCGGCCGGACGACCACGGGGACGACGGACGACCACAGGGACGACGGATGGCCGCGAGGACGACCGACGGCCGCGAGGACGACGGGCGGCCGGCCCGGGGACGGAACGCCGGGCCGACCCGTGCCGCACGAGGGGAAACGAGTGAAAGAGCTGCGCATCAGGATGCTGGCCGGCGTGTTCGTCGTCGCCGCAGTGCTGTCCTGGGCGGTCGCCCGGTTGTGGAACGCGGTGGGGACCCTGCCCAGCGTCCCCCTCGCGGCACCCGTCGTCCTGGCCCTGATCGCCGTGGTCCTGCTGGCCACCGCCCTGTCACTGCGCGCCCGGCTCAGGGCCCAGCGCGAGCGCCGCCCCGGCGCCAAGGGCGTCGACCCGCTGATGGCGGCCCGCGCGGTGGTCTTCGGGCAGGCCAGCGCCCTGGTGGCGGCCCTCGTCGCCGGCATGTACGGCGGTACGGGCGCCTTCCTGCTGGAGTCCCTGGACATCCCCGCCCGGCGCGACCAGGCCATCTACGCGGGCTTCTCCGTCCTCACGGGCCTCGCGGTGATAGGGGCGGCGCTGTTCCTGGAGCGCGTGTGCAAGCTCCCCGAGGACGACGACGACCACACGGGCGCCGCCCCGGCGGCCTGACCCCGGCGGCACCTCACGCGTACGGGCGCGCGACCGCCCCTGCCGACGCGGGTGCCCGCGGTCCGCTGCCCGTGCCGACGGGTGTCCGCGGTCCGCTCCCGTCGGCGGCCGGCGGCGGAGGGGTCAGCGGGCCATGATCAGGCTCATGGCCTCGTTGCGCGTGGCCGCGTCCCGCAGCTGGCCCCGGACCGCCGACGTGATGGTCTTCGCGCCCGGCTTGCGGATGCCACGCATGGACATGCACATGTGCTCGCACTCCACGACCACGATCACGCCGCGCGGCTCCAGGATCTCCATCAGGGAGTCGGCGACCTGTGTGGTGAGGCGCTCCTGCACCTGGGGGCGGCGGGCGTACACGTCCACGAGCCGGGCCAGCTTGGACAGACCCGTGATCTTCCCGTTGGCGGACGGGATGTAGCCGACGTGCGCGACGCCCCGGAACGGCACGAGGTGGTGCTCGCAGGTCGAGAACACCTCGATGTCCTTCACCAGGACCATCTCGTCGTGACCCAGGTCGAACGTCGTCGTCAGCACGTCCTCGGGCTGCTGCCACAGCCCCGCGAAGATCTCCCGGTACGCGCGGGCGACGCGGGCCGGGGTCTCGCGCAGGCCCTCGCGGTCCGGGTCCTCGCCCACCGCGATGAGCAGCTCGCGCACGGCGTTCTCGGCCCGCTTCTCGTCGAACTCGCCGATCGGGCCCTCGCCGTCCAGCGTCACGGCGTCGGTCATCTGGTGCCTCGTTCCTGAGCCTGCGACGCGTACGGATCCACGCGTCTCATGTCCGGGCATACGAAATGCCGCGTTCCCCAAGGCTAGAACCTGGGGAACGCGGCATTCATTCCGGGCCGCGCACCGCGCGGGGGCCGGGGTCAGCTCTCGGGACGCTCCTCGGGAGACTTCTCGAGCGACTGTCCTGGCTGGTCCGCGGAGGCGCCGGTGATCGCCGGGGCCGAGCCGTTCGCCCCGTTCGTCAGCGACAGCTCCTTGGGGGAGAGCACCGGCGGGCGGGTGGACGGCGTGCGCCGGGAGGAACCGGTCCACGCGGGGCGGGCCGGGCGCTTCACGATGGGGGCGAAGATCTCGGCGATCTCCTCCTTGCCCAGCGTCTCCTTCTCCAGCAGCGCCAGGACCAGGTTGTCGAGGACGTCGCGGTTCTCGACCAGGATCTCCCAGGCCTCGTTGTGCGCGTTCTCGATGAGCTTCTTGACTTCCTCGTCGACGAGCGCGGCGACCTCTTCCGAGTAGTCGCGCTGGTGCGCCATCTCCCGGCCGAGGAACGGCTCGGTGTTGTCGCCGCCGAACTTGATCGCGCCGAGCCGCTCGGTCATGCCGTACTGCGTGACCATGGCCCGCGCGGTCGCGGTCGCCTTCTCGATGTCGTTGGCCGCACCGGTGGTCGGGTCGTGGAAGACCAGCTCCTCGGCCGCGCGGCCGCCCAGCATGTACGCGAGCTGGTCCAGCATCTCGTTGCGCGTCGTGGAGTACTTGTCCTCGTCCGGCAGCACCATCGTGTAGCCGAGCGCACGTCCTCTGGAGAGGATCGTGATCTTGTGGACCGGGTCGGAGTTCGGCGAGGCCGCCGCGACCAGGGCGTGACCGCCCTCGTGGTACGCGGTGATCTTCTTCTCCTTGTCCGACATGATCCGGGTCCGCTTCTGCGGGCCCGCGACCACGCGGTCGATCGCCTCGTCCAGCATCTTGTTGTCGATCAGCTTCTTGTCGCTGCGGGCGGTCAGCAGGGCCGCCTCGTTCAGCACGTTCGACAGATCGGCACCGGTGAAGCCGGGGGTGCGGCGGGCGACGGCCGACAGGTCGACGTCCGGCGCGACCGGCTTGCCCTTCTGGTGGACCTTGAGGATCTCCAGACGGCCCTGCATGTCCGGGCGGTCGACCGCGATCTGGCGGTCGAAGCGGCCGGGACGCAGCAGCGCCGGGTCGAGGATGTCGGGCCGGTTCGTGGCGGCGATCAGGATGACGCCGCCCTTCACGTCGAAGCCGTCCATCTCGACGAGCAGCTGGTTCAGGGTCTGCTCGCGCTCGTCGTGACCGCCGCCGAGGCCCGCGCCGCGGTGCCGGCCGACGGCGTCGATCTCGTCGACGAAGACGATCGCCGGGGCGTTCGCCTTGGCCTGCTCGAACAGGTCGCGCACCCGGGAGGCGCCGACACCGACGAACATCTCGACGAAGTCGGAACCGGAGATCGAGTAGAACGGCACGCCCGCCTCGCCCGCGACGGCGCGCGCGAGCAGCGTCTTGCCCGTACCGGGCGGGCCGTACAGCAGCACGCCCTTGGGGATCTTGGCGCCGACGGCCTGGAACTTCGCCGGCTCCTGCAGGAACTCCTTGATCTCGTGGAGCTCCTCGACCGCCTCGTCCGAGCCCGCCACGTCGGCGAACGTCGTCTTCGGGGTGTCCTTGGTGATGAGCTTCGCCTTCGACTTCCCGAAGTTCATGACCCGGGAGCCGCCGCCCTGCATCTGGTTCATCAGGAACAGGAAGACGACGACGATGAGGACGAAGGGGAGCAGCGACAGCAGGATGCCGACGAACGCGTTCTGCTTGGTCGGCGAGACCGTGTAGCCGTCGGTGATCTGCTTGTTCTGGTACTTCTCCTGAAGCGTGGTCGCCAGCGCCACGCCCTGGTCGCCGATGTAGCTCGCCTGGATCTTCGAGCTGCCCTCGACCTTCTGGCCATCCTTGAGCTCGACCTTGACGGTCTGCTCGTCGCCGGTGGTGAGCTTGGCCGACTTGACCCGGTCCTCATTGATCGCCTGGACGACCTGGCCGGTGTCCACCGTCTTGTAGCCGCCGGACGAGCCGACGACCTGCATCAACACGACCACGGCAAGGACGGCCAGCACGATCCACATGACCGGCCCACGGAAGTATCGCTTCACGTCCATCCACACGGAGCGGTGCCGCCCCGTCCCTCCTGCCATAGTGAGTTTGATAAGACTGTTCTTCGGACGGTACCCCAGCATTGTCACCCGAAGCCGCGCGGTACGGCTGACAAACCGTCTCGCATGCTCCAACGGCGCGACACCCGCCGAGGTTCCCGGACGTCCCCCGGACGTCCCGCGGCCCGTCCGGGACCGCGGGGAGAACCGTCAGCCGCCGTACACGTGGGGCGCGAGCGTCCCGACGAACGGCAGGTTGCGGTACTTCTCGGCGTAGTCGAGGCCGTAGCCGACGACGAACTCGTTCGGGATGTCGAAACCGACCCACTCCACGTCGATCGCGACCTTGGCCGCCTCCGGCTTGCGCAGCAGCGTGCACACCTTGAGGGAGGCGGGCTCGCGCGAGCCGAGGTTGGAGATCAGCCAGGACAGGGTCAGTCCCGAGTCGATGATGTCCTCGACGATCAGGACGTGCTTGCCCTTGATGTCGGTGTCGAGGTCCTTGAGGATCCGCACCACTCCGGAGGACTGGGTGCCCGCCCCGTACGAGGACACGGCCATCCAGTCCATGGTGACGGGGGTGGACAGCGCGCGCGCCAGGTCCGCCATGACCATCACCGCGCCCTTGAGGACTCCGACGATCAGCAGGTCCTTGCCCGCGTACTCCGCGTCGATCTTCGCCGCCAGCTCGGCCAGCTTCGCGTCGATCTCTTCCTTGGTGATGAGCACCGACTTCAGGTCGGTGCCCATGTCTTTCGCGTCCACCCGCATCACTTTCGGTAGTCCCGCACTTCCGGCCCGCTCGCCCCGGGGACACCGGGGCCGCCGTCGGCGGCCGGTGGTGCCCGGCCGCGCGTACCGCACGGCCCTCGGCGCGCCGTCGCTGCCGGCGGCGACACGTCCCTGTGGTTCACGGGCGCGGCTGACAGGTGCTCCCCGCGGGGAACGCCGACGCCCCCGCGGGGGCGTCCGTCAGCCTTGCCGAATCACCAGTTTGCCACCCTGCCGCTGGGCGACGACTTTGCCCGGGAGGTTGATGCCCCCCTGACCGCGCCAGCCGGTGATCAGCCGGTCGATCTCCTCGATGTGGCGGGCGAACAGGGACCCGGCGGGCGCACCGGCCTCGATGGCGGCGCGCCGCAGGACGCGGCGGCGCACGGCGGGCGGCAGGGCGAAGAGCTTCGTGCACTCCAGCAGGCCCGAGTCGTCGCGCACGGACTCGCCGGCCCGGCTCGCCCAGGCGTCGAGGGCGTCGGCGTCGTCGCGGGACAGCTGCGCCGTCCGGGCGAGGGCCTCGACGACACCCTTGCCGAGCGCCTTCTCCAGCGCGGGGAGGCCCTCCTGGCGGAGCCTCGACCTCGTGTACGCCGGGTCGGCGTTGTGCGGGTCGTCCCAGACGGGGAGGGACTGGGCCATGCAGGCCTTGCGGGCGGTCTGCCGGTCGAGCTGCAGGAAGGGGCGGCGGTAGCGGCCGCCGGAGCCCGAGACCTCGGCCATGCCGGACAGCGAGCGGATGCCGGAGCCGCGGGCGAGGCCGAGCAGGACGGTCTCGGCCTGGTCGTCGCGGGTGTGGCCGAGGAGGACGGCGGCGGCGCCGTGGCGCTCCGCGACGGCGTCCAGGGCGGCGTAGCGGGCGTCCCGCGCGGCGGCCTCGGGGCCGCCCTCGCGGCCCACGCTCACCGCGACGGACTCGACGGGGCCGAGGCCGAGGCCGGTGAGGCGGTGGACGACCTCGGCGGCGCGCAGGTCGGAGCCGGGCTGCAGGCCGTGGTCGACGGTGACGCCGCCGGCCCGGACGCCGAGCTTGGGGGCCTCGAAGGCGAGGGCCGAGGCGAGCGCCATGGAGTCGGCGCCGCCGGAGCAGGCGACCAGGACGAGCGGCGCCGTGGCCCGTCCGGGCGGGCCTCCGCCCGGCGAGAGCCGCTCGGGCGCGTGGTCGTTCAGTACGTCGTGGAGTACGCGGCGAACCGCCAGGCGTATCGCCGCGACCGCAGGATGGGGACCCATGTCCGGTTCCCTTCATGAAGTTGTCGGGGGTGTGAGCCCGAAAGCCTGTCACGCAGAGTGTGTAGATCGTGACAGAGCCGAGCCGTTCCCCGAGCATTGCACGCCTACTCCGGGCTCACGGTCCCTCGGACGGGTGATAGCGGAAGCTCGAGCCTGCCGTCGGCCGTTTTCGCCTCACGCCTCGGGCTTGCGGTGCACCCGTGCGATCCACTCCGCGGGAGCGGCGATCTCCGCCTTGGTGGGCAGGGTGTTGGGCGAGGTCCAGACGCGGTTGAAGCCCTCCATCCCGACCTGCTCGACGACCGCCCGCACGAACCGCTCGCCGTCCCGGTACTGGCGCAGCTTGGCGTCCAGGCCGAGCAGCTTGCGCAGGGCCGTGTCGAGGCGCGAGGCGCCCTTCGCGCGGCGCTGCTGGAACTTCTCGCGGATCTCCTCCACGGAGGGCACGACATCGGGTCCGACGCCGTCCATCACGAAGTCGGCGTGGCCCTCCAGCAGGGACATCACGGCCGTCAGGCGGCCGAGCACCTCCCGCTGCGCGGGCGTCTGCACGAGCTCCACGATCGAGCGGCCGCCCTCGTCGCCCTCCTCGCCCTCGGGACGGCCCCCGGCCAGGGACTGGGCGGCCTCCCGGATCCGCTCCAGGATCGTCATGGGGTCGACATCCGTCTCCTCCAAGAAAGACTGGATTTCGCCCTCCAGATGGTCCCGCAGCCACGGCACCGCGGTGAACTGCGTGCGGTGCGTCTCCTCGTGCAGGCAGACCCAGAGCCGGAAGTCGTGCGGCTGCACGTCGAGCTCACGCTCGACGTGCACGATGTTCGGGGCGACGAGCAGCAGCCGGCCGCCGCCGTTCGCGCCCGCGGGCAGGTCCCGGGTGGCCGGGGCGAAGGTCTCGTACTGCCCCAGCACCCTGGAGGCCAGGAACGACAGCAGCATGCCCAGCTCCACGCCGGTGACCTTGCCGCCGACGGCGCCCAGGACGGCCCCGCCGGGGGTGCTGCCGCGCCGTTCCTGCATCTTCTCCAGCAGGGGCCGGAGGACCTCCCGGAACCCGGCGACGTTGGCCCGCACCCAGCCGGGGCGGTCGACGACGAGGACGGGCGTGTCGTGGGCCTCGTCGGTGCCGAGGCCGGTGAAGCCGCGGACGTGCCGCTCCGACGCCTTGGCGTGCCTGCGCAGCTCGGCGACGACGGCACGGGCCTCGTCGCGGCTCACCTCGGGTCCCGGACGCACGAGCCGGGTCGCGGTCGCCACCGCGAGATTCCAGTCGACCATCTCCGCACCACCGATGCTCGTCATGCGTCAACCGTACGGGAGCGGATCGCCGTGTGGTGAGGGCTGCGTGGCCGGGGTTGCCCCCGATCGCGCCCCGCGGCGGCCCCGCCGCACCCCCGCCCCGGATGCCGCGTCCCCTTCCGGAGCCTACGCGCAGCCGCAGTCGGCGAGCGAGGAGGCGGCGTGGTCCAGGCCCCGCTGGGCGGCGGCGGGGTCGCCGGGCGGGTTCGACGACGTCAGGAAGGCGAAGGCGAGCAGGCGGCCGTCGCGGTCGACGACGGTGCCCGCGAGGGTGTGGACGCCGGTGAGGGTGCCGGTCTTGGCGCGGACCACCCCGGTGCCCGGCTGGCCGTCGTAGCGGCTGCTGAGGGTGCCGGTGAAGCCCGCCACGGGCAGGCCCGTCAGGACGGGGCGCAGCTCCGGGCGCCCGGCGGCGCCCGCCTCGGCGAGCAGGGCGGTGAGCAGGTCCGCGGTCATCCGGTCGGCCCGGTCCAGGCCGCTGCCGTCGGCGAACTTCACGCCCTTGAGCGGCAGGTCCAGCTTCTTCAGCTGCTTGCGGATCGCGGCCGCGCCGCCCTTGAAGCTCGCCGGTTCGCCGGAAGCGAGCGCGGTCTGGCGGGCCAGGGCCTCGGCGATGTCGTTGTCGCTGTTGGTCAGCATCCGCTCGACCAGGGCCGACAGGGGCGGCGACTGGACCGAGGCGAGGGTCTTCGCGTCGTCGTCCGCCTCGGCGGCCTTCGGCTCCGTGGTCTCGACGCCCCGGTCGCGGAGCAGGTCCGCGAAGGTGCGGGCGGCGTCGGCGGCCGGGTCCGTGCCGCGCGGCGCCGGGCCGCTGGAGGAGTCGTCGGTGCGGGCCTCGTCGGCCATCAGCGCGGTGACGGGGGCGAGGTTCTCGTTGGGGCCGATGGGGTGCCGGTCGGAGCCCTTGTACAGCGAGACGTCGTACGCCAGCCTCACCTTGCCGCCCTTGCCCTTCTTGCCGCCCCTGCCGTCCTTCAGGGCGCGGGCCGTCCGGTCGGCCAGCTTGCGCAGGCTGGCGTTGCCGTCGGCGTCCTCGCGGGCGGTCAGGGTCGGGTCGCCGCCGCCGACGAGCACCAGCTCCCCGGTGCCGGGCTCGTACACCGCGCGGGTCCTGATCCGGTGGTCGGCGCCCATCGCGGTGAGCGCGGCGGCGGCCGTGGCGATCTTCGTGGTGGACGCGGGGGTGAGGGCCTTGCCCGCGTCCCTGCCGTACAGCCGCCTCCCGGTGGCGACGTCGACGACGGCGCCGGTGCGCGAGGTGCCGAGCGCGGAGTCGTCGAGCAGCGGGTCCAGGACGTCGGCGAGGCCGTCGCCGGTGGGTGTGGGCGCGGAGCGGGCGGCCGCGAGGACGGGCCCGGCGCTGGGCGCGGGCGCGGGCTGCTTTCCGGACACACCGGGCACCGATCCGTGATCTGCGCCACCCGCGAGCTCCCCCGATGCGGCCCGCTCCCGCTCCGCCGTACGCTGACCGGAGGAGTCCCAGGGCCCGGCGGCGGTCACCACTCCGGCGGCCAGCGCCAGTCCGGCGGTCGCGGCGACCGTCGCGTACTGCCAGGCCGTCGGCTTCGTGACCCGTGCGACCTGCGGTTTCACCAGCTCCACGGTCCGCGCGAGACGCGGCCGCGCGGCTCGTGCGAACCGCTCGACGTGCGGTTTCGCGGCCTGCCACGCCCTCAGCTCTGGCACGACCACCAGCCCCTTTCGCGATCACACACCTGCGTGAGGGACACTTAACCACCCGACGTATGCGCTGATCATGGAGGAGCCACCGGTGGAGTTCGACGTCACGATCGAGATTCCGAAGGGTTCGCGGAACAAGTACGAGGTGGACCACGAGACCGGTCGGATCCGCCTGGACCGTCGACTCTTCACCTCGACCGCCTACCCGACCGACTACGGCTTCGTCGAGAACACCCTCGGCGAGGACGGCGACCCGCTGGACGCGCTGGTCATCCTGGAGGAGCCGACCTTCCCCGGCTGCCTGATCACCTGCCGCGCCATCGGCATGTTCCGGATGACCGACGAGGCCGGCGGCGACGACAAGCTGCTGTGCGTGCCGGCGACGGACCCGCGCGTGGAGCACCTGCGCGACATCCACCACGTGTCGGAGTTCGACCGCCTGGAGATCCAGCACTTCTTCGAGGTCTACAAGGACCTGGAGCCCGGCAAGTCCGTCGAGGGCGCCGACTGGGTGGGCCGCGCCG
Organism: Streptomyces minutiscleroticus; assembly: GCF_014650875.1. Lineage (GTDB taxonomy): Bacteria > Actinomycetota > Actinomycetes > Streptomycetales > Streptomycetaceae > Streptomyces > Streptomyces minutiscleroticus. The sequence continues at coordinate 1,913 of NZ_BMVU01000039.1, read as the reverse complement.
AGGCCGAGGCCGAGATCGAGAAGTCGTACAAGCGCTTCAAGGAGCAGGGCGGCCACTGACCCCCGTGCCCCGAACGGGCCGCGCGCTCCCACCGGGGCGCGTGGCCCGTTTGCGTTCCCGCCCGCCTTCCCGTGCGCATACTGGGGCGAACGCGAGGTACGTACGGGGTTCAGGCACACGTACAAGAGGCGAGGCGGGGACAGGTGGCGGACCCGGAGGTTGAGGACCGCAAGCCGCAGTCCGACGAGGCACGGAGCGCCTTCGGCAGGCCTGCGGGCGTGACGGCGCAGGCCGTCGCGGTGGAGGACGAGTCGTCGACGACGTCGGAGTTCGCGATCCCGAAGGGACTCGACGTCCCGGCGGCGCCGGCGGCCGAGCCGGAGGGGTCGGCGTTCAGCACACCGCGCACCTACAGCGCGAAGCAGGCGCCGCCCGCGTTCACGCCGCCGGACGGCATACCGGCGCTCCGGCTGACCAAGGAGCTGCCCTGGCAGGACCGGATGCGCACGATGCTGCGCATGCCGGTGGCCGAGCGGCCCGCGCCGGAGCCGGTGCAGAAGGCGGCGGACGAGGCGGGCCCCGCGATCCCGCGCGTCCTGGACCTGACGCTGCGCATCGGGGAGCTGCTGCTCGCGGGCGGCGAGAACGCCGAGGACGTGGAGGCGGCGATGTTCGCCGTCTGCCGCTCCTACGGCCTCGACCGCTGCGAGCCGAACGTCACCTTCACCCTGTTGTCGATCTCCCACCAGCCCTCGCTGGTCGAGGACCCGGTCACGGCGTCGCGCACGGTGCGCCGACGCGGCACCGACTACACGCGCCTGTCGGCGGTGTACCAGCTGGTCGACGACCTCAGCGACCCGGAGACCTCGATCTCCCTGGAGGAGGCCTACCGGCGGCTCGCGGAGATCCGCCGCAACCGCCACCCGTACCCCGGCTGGGCGCTGACGCTGTCCGCCGGGCTGCTGGCGGGCGCGGCCTCCGTACTCGTCGGCGGCGGCGTGGTCGTCTTCGTCGCGGCGGCGCTCGGCGCGATGCTCGGCGACCGGCTGGCGTGGCTGGCCGCGGGCCGCGGACTGCCGGAGTTCTACCAGTTCACGGTGGCCGCGATGCCGCCGGCGGCGATCGGCATCACGCTCACCCTGGCGCACGTGGACGTGAAGGCGTCCGCCGTGATCACCGGTGGGCTGTTCGCGCTGCTGCCGGGACGGGCGCTGGTCGCGGGCGTCCAGGACGGCCTGACCGGCTTCTACATCACCGCGGCGGCCCGGCTCCTGGAGGTCATGTACTTCTTCATCGGCATCGTCGTCGGGGTGCTGGTGATCCTGTACTTCGGCGTGAAGCTGGGCGCGCAGCTCAACCCGGACGCGGCGCTGGGCACGGGCGACCGCCCGCTGTACCAGATCGGCGCGGGCATGCTGCTGTCGCTCACCTTCGCGATCCTGCTCCAGCAGGAACGTTCCACGGTGCTGTGGGTGACGGCGAACGGCGGTGTCGCGTCGACGGTGTACGGCGCCATGCACAACGTCGGCGGCATCTCGCCGGTCGCCTCGACGGCGGTCGCGGCGGGCCTGGTGGGCCTGTTCGGACAGCTGCTGTCGCGCTACCGGTTCACCTCGGCGCTGCCGTACACGACGGCCGCGATCGGTCCCCTGCTGCCCGGTTCGGCGACGTACTTCGGGCTGCTGGCGATAGCGCAGAACGACGTCGACCGGGGTCTGGTGTCGCTCTCCAAGGCCGCCGCCCTGGCGATGGCGATCGCCATCGGCGTGAACCTCGGCTCGGAGATCTCCCGGCTGTTCCTGCGGGTCCCGGGCGCGGGCAACCGCCGGGCGGCGAAGCGGACGCGCGGCTTCTAGGCGCGTGGGACGGAACGCGTGCGGCGCGGCACCCCTTCCGGGTGCCGCGCCGCACGC
>NZ_BMVU01000038.1 GCF_014650875.1 Streptomyces minutiscleroticus | reverse complement strand
CGGCGCGCCGGGCGGCCTCGGCGTACGAGCGGGCCTGCTCGGGCACCTCGGCGGTCTCCAGGGCGCGGGGCAGGGGCGCGGGCTGCGGCCCGGTCGGCGTGAACACCTCGCCCACGGCGGCGACCGCGGACGGCCCGACCGGCTGGAGGCCGGTGGTGTCGGGATGCGAGACCCGGCCGCCGTGCATGAGCTGGGCGAAGATGCGCCCGCCGTTGGCGTGCACGGCGCCGGTGACGGGCCGCCAGGAGGCCATCTGCTCGTCGGTGTGCAGGCCGGGGGTGCCGGGGTTGGACTGCCCGAGCAGGCTCGGCTGCACCCCCTCGCTGACGATCAGCCCGGCGCTGGCCCGCCGGGCGTAGTGGACCGCCATGGACGGGGTCGCAAGACCCGAGGCCGCTGCCCGGACCCGGGTCATCGGGGCCATCACGACGCGGTCGGGCAGTTCCAGGTCACCGAGACGGTGGCGGTCGAACAACGTGGCCATGCCGGTACTCCTGGCACTCGTCCGTACTGGTAGGAGGACCCGGAGCAGCGGGCCCGACAGGTAACCTAAAAGCTGACATTCATGTGAGAGGCAAGTCATGTGGCCGGAGTCACAGACAGGAGTAACGAGATGCGGATAGGCGAACTCGCCGCGCGCACTGGAGTCAGCGTCCGCTCACTGCGCTACTACGAGGAACAAGGGCTGCTCACCAGCACCCGCAGCGCGGGCGGACAGCGGCACTACACCGACGCCGAGGTCGAGCGGGTCGCCTTCATCCAGCATCTGTACGCAGCCGGGCTCTCCAGCCGCACCATCGTCGAACTGCTGCCGTGTGTGGACTCGCCCAGCCATGACAACTCCGACGCCGCTATGGAGCGCATGGCCCAGGAACGGGACCGGCTCTCCGCCCACATCGAGAAGCTGCAGCACACCCGCGACGCGCTCGACGCGCTCATGGCCGCGAACCAGGCCCACCGCGACACCCCTCGGGCGAACTGTAGTGCCATGGCGGCTTCGTTCGTCTAGTACTCCAGCCTGGGTCGCGATCTTGTCGCGGACCCGGCTGGGAACGGGTACAGCCACCGCGTGATCACCGGGGGTTGTGTGGACTCCTGAAGATCGTGCGGTGGCCGCGGGCCATAGCGTGGACCCTGCCCGCTGGCGGGCGATGTCCGACCAGGTCATGGCCCGGATCGCGGGACGGTTCGGCCGAGTTGAGCCGCGGGCCACCGCCCGCGCCTACCTGCTCGGGCTGCTGTCGAATGCCGAGCGCAAGAACTGCTGGCAACTGGCCGGACAGGCCGGTCTTGCCCGCCCGGGCCTATGCAGCGCCTGCTGCGCTACGCCCGCTGGGACGCCGATGCCGTCCGGGACGACCTGCGCGCTTACACCGTCGACCACCTTGGCACCCACGGCGGTGTTCCGGTCGTGGACGAGACGGGTTGTGTGAAGAAGGGCCGGGCCTCGGCGGGAGTGCAGCGGCAGTACACAGGCACCGCAGGACGCATCGAGAACAGCCAGGTCGGCGTGTTCCTCGCGTTGGCCACCGAGCGGGGGCGGGCGCTGATCGACCGCCGGCTCCACCTGCCCGAGCGCTCCTGGTCCACCGATCCCCGGCGCCGCCACGCGGCCGGTACACCCGACGAGGCGCAGTTTGCGACCAAGCCCCGCCCGGCCGCAGAGATGATCGCCGCCGCGCTGGACGCCGGCATCACCCCCTCCTGGGTGACCGGCCCTGGCGCGGACGTCACCAGGCAACAGCCCGACGCAGCCACCACCGACGACGAACCGCCAACGAATCAACCGGGTAGATCGCGAAACGGGACTGGAGTACTAGCCGGCCGAGCGGTGCGCCACGTAGGCCAGCGCGCCCAGCAGCAGCCGCGCCTGCGGCGGCTTCGTCGCCGAGTCCAGGGAGGGGGAGCGCAGCCAGCGGACCGGGCCCAGGCCGCCGCGGTCGGAGGGCGGTGCCGTGACGTACGTACCGGGGCCGAGGCCGCGCAGGTCGAGGGCCGTGTCGTCGTCCCAGCCCATCCGGTACAGCAGCTCGGGCAGGCGCGCCGCGGCGCCGGGGGCCACGAAGAAGTGCGCCCGGCCGTCGGGGGTGGCGGTCACCGGGCCCAGCGGCAGCCCCATCCGCTCCAGGCGGACCAGGGCGTGCCGCCCGGCCGCCTCGGCGACCTCGATGACGTCGAAGGCGCGCCCCACCGGCAGCATCACCGAGGCGCCGGGGAACTCGGCCCAGGTCCTGGTCACCGCGTCCAGGGTGGCGCCGGCCCGCAGGACCGGGGCGAAGTCCAGCGGGTGCGCGCCGGGCGCGCGGCAGTCGACCCGCCCGCAGGAGCAGGCGCCCGAGGCCGCCCGGGCACCGGGGACCACGTCCCAGCCCCACAGTCCGGTGAACTCGGCCACCGCCGTGCACTCTGACGTACGGTCGCGGCGCCGTGAGCCGGACCGCATCTCCCGGATGCCGCCGATCGTGAAGCCCATGCCCCCTCCAACGGGTCCAGCGCGCCATCGGTTGCGCGGCGTCACCGTAACGTGACTTTCTGTTCCGGTCGGACCGCCTCCCGCCGGTCGCGAACGGCGTCGCGGGGACGCCGTGGTGGCGCCCGGTTGCATCCAGGGTGGTGCGCTCGACTGCATGCGCCCTGTCGCGCGGCGTCCCTCCTGCCCCCGGGTTGTCATGTGTCAAGTGAAACGCTTGCAGGCAACCTCTAGTTCATTCGAAGGGGTGGCGAATGGTGGCGTTTCGGAGTACGCCATGGCTGGGCGGGTGATCGTAGGATTACTTTGAGTGCACGAGTCCTGGGGGCACGCGCGCTCGTGGTTATGCCGGAGGCAAGCCGGTTGCTTGTTCGACGGAGGAGAAGCGTCGGACCCGCCGCCGTGAGCACCGGCATTCTGGTAGGGCTTGGCGCACACAGCGCACGAGCGGTTTCAGGGATGGGGGCTTCCAGTGGGCGGCAACGGCGGGAGCGGCACGAACGCTGACAAGCGCCCCAATGAGTTGCTGAACTCGTGGTTCGTGCGCAGCGGCTGGTCCAAGGGCGAGCTCGCCCGGCAGGTGAACCGCCGCGCGCGGCAGATCGGCGCCAACCACATCTCCACCGACACCTCGCGGGTGCGCCGCTGGCTCGACGGGGAGAACCCTCGCGAGCCCATCCCGCGCCTGCTGTCCGAGCTGTTCTCCGAGCGCTTCGGCTGCGTCGTCGCCGTCGAGGACCTGGGTCTGCGCACCGCCCACCGGTCCCCGTCCGTCTCCGGCGTCGACCTGCCCTGGACCGGCCCCCAGACCGTCGCGCTCATCAGCGAGTTCTCCCGCAGCGACCTGATGCTCGCGCGCCGCGGCTTCCTCGGCAGCTCCCTCGGCCTCGCCGCCGGGCCCGCCCTCGTCGAGCCCATGCAGCGCTGGCTGGTGCCGACGCCCGCGACGGTGCACCGGGACCCCGAGCCCCCCGCCTCCGTGCGCCGCGGCGGCCGGCTGTCCAAGCCCGAGCTGGACCTGCTGGAGTCCACGATCGTGATGTTCCGGCAGTGGGACGCCCAGTGCGGCGGCGGCCTGCGCCGCAAGGCGGTCGTCGGCCAGCTGCACGAGGTCACCGACCTGCTCCAGGAGCCGCATCCCGACGCCACCGGCAGGCGTCTGTTCAAGGTCGCCGCCGAGCTGGCCGAGCTGGCGGGCTGGATGAGCTACGACGTGGGGCTGCAGCCCACCGCGCAGAAGTACTTCGTGCTGGCCCTGCACGCGGCCAAGGAGGCGGGCGACAAGCCGCTCGGCTCGTACATCCTCTCCAGCATGAGCCGTCAGATGATCCACCTCGGACGGCCCGACGACGCGCTCGAACTCATCCACCTCGCCCAGTACGGCAGCCGCGACTGCGCGAGCCCGCGCACCCAGTCGATGCTGTATGCGATGGAGGCCCGCGCCTACGCCAACATGGGCCAGCCCGGCAAGTGCAAGCGGGCGGTGCGCATGGCCGAGGACACCTTCGCCGACGTCGACGACCTCGACGAGCCCGAGCCCGACTGGATCCGCTTCTTCTCCGAGGCCGAACTGCACGGGGAGAACTCCCACAGCTACCGCGACCTCGCCTATGTCGCCGGCCGCAGCCCCACCTACGCCTCGCTCGCCGAGCCCGTCATGCAGCGGGCCGTCGACCTCTTCGGCAAGGACCCCGAGCACCAGCGCTCGTACGCGCTGAACCTCATCGGCATGGCCACCGTCCACCTGCTGCAGCGGGAGCCGGAGAAGAGCACGGAGCCCGCCCGGGAGGCCATGGCGATCGCCCGCAAGGTGCGCTCCGAGCGGGTCAACACCCGCATCCGCAAGACCGTCGACACGGCCGTGCGCGACTTCGGCGGCCTCGCCGAGGTCGTGGACCTGACCGAGCAGCTCGCCCTCGCCCTCCCGGAGACCGCCGAGGCGGTCTGACCCCCAGACGCCGGTCACGGCCGGCCATCCCGAACAGCCCGACTCGGCTCCCCCGCGCCAGGCCCTCGGATGGCCGCCGTGGCCGGTTTCCGCCTTCGGACAAGGTTGCGCCACGATAACGATCGGCCCGCACGGCATCAGGCAGTTCACGGAGGCGTAACACCCAGGACCTCTTCGTCACTGCGGCGAAACAACGAGGGGCGTCGACCGAAACGGCGCTGCGCCAGTCTCGTGGCGCATAAAGCCCACCCCCTCACGACCGCTCAGGCTTCGCCCGCACGGGGCCGTACCACGACGAGGAGACGCCGATGGCACCAGCCATCACGCTAGCCGCAGACGCGCCCACGCTGTCTGCCGCCAACACCGGCTTCATGCTCATCTGCTCCGCCCTGGTGATGCTGATGACCCCGGGCCTGGCCTTCTTCTACGGAGGCATGGTCCGCGTCAAGAGCACCCTGAACATGCTGATGATGAGCTTCATCAGCCTCGGGATCGTCACGATCCTGTGGGTGCTCTACGGCTTCTCCCTCGCCTTCGGCACCGACTCGGGCAGCGTCATCGGCTGGTCCTCCGACTTCGTCGGACTCAGCGGCATCGGCAAGACGGAGCTGTGGGACGGCTACACCATCCCGGTCTACGTCTTCGCCGTCTTCCAGCTGATGTTCGCGATCATCACGCCCGCGCTGATCAGTGGCGCCCTCGCGGACCGCGTGAAGTTCACCGCCTGGGCGCTGTTCGTCACCCTCTGGGCCACGATCGTGTACTTCCCGGTCGCGCACTGGGTCTGGGGCACGGGCGGCTGGGCGTTCGACCTCGGCGTCATCGACTTCGCCGGCGGTACGGCGGTCCACATCAACGCCGGTGCCGCGGCCCTCGGCGTGATCCTCGTCATCGGCAAGCGCGTCGGCTTCAAGAAGGACCCGATGCGCCCGCACAGCCTGCCGCTGGTCATGCTCGGCGCCGGTCTGCTGTGGTTCGGCTGGTTCGGCTTCAACGCCGGCTCGTGGCTGGGCAACGACGACGGCGTCGGCGCGCTGATGTTCGTCAACACGCAGGTCGCCACCGCCGCCGCCATGCTCGCCTGGCTCATCTACGAGAAGATCCGCCACGGCGCGTTCACCACGCTGGGCGCCGCCTCCGGCGCGGTCGCCGGCCTGGTCGCCATCACCCCGTCCGGCGGCGCGGTCTCCCCGCTCGGCGCGATCGCGGTCGGCGCCATCGCCGGTCTGCTGTGCGCCATGGCCGTCGGCCTGAAGTACAGGTTCGGCTACGACGACTCCCTCGACGTGGTCGGCGTCCACATGGTCGGCGGCATCGTCGGCTCCCTGCTCATCGGCTTCTTCGCCACCGGCGGCGGCCAGTCCGACGTGGCGGGCCTCTTCTACGGCGGCGGCCTCGACCAGCTCTGGAAGCAGCTCGCCGGTGTCGCCGGCGTCCTCGTCTACTCGCTGGTGGTCTCCGCGGTCCTCGCCTTCCTGATCGACAAGACGCTCGGCATGCGCGTCGGCGAGGACGACGAGGTGTCCGGCATCGACCAGGTCGAGCACGCCGAGACCGCATACGACTTCAGCGGCGCCGGCGGCGGTGCGGCCCGTACCGTCGGTACCGTTCCCCCCGCCCCCGCCCGGGAGACCCCGGCAGCGCCGAGCAAGAAGGTGGACGCATGAAGCTCATCACGGCGGTCGTGAAGCCGCACCGGCTCGACGAGATCAAGGAGGCCCTGCAGGCCTTCGGGGTCCACGGGCTGACGGTCACCGAGGCCAGCGGCTACGGCCGGCAGCGGGGACACACCGAGGTCTACCGGGGTGCCGAGTACACGGTCGACCTGGTACCCAAGATCCGTATCGAGGTGCTGGTCGAGGACGGCGACGCCGAGCAGCTGATCGACGTCGTCGTCAAGGCGGCCCGTACCGGCAAGATCGGGGACGGCAAGGTCTGGTCCGTCCCGGTCGAGACGGCCGTGCGGGTGCGGACCGGGGAACGCGGTCCCGAAGCGCTGTAGAGAGAACGACCGAGGGACGACAGGCAGGAGCCGCCGGGTGACGAGCACGGACGTACGTACGGACGCAGAGGACTCGGGACCCGGCGGTTACGCGGCGGCCCGGCTGCGCCTCCTCCAGGAGGGGGCGCGGTCCGGGCCGCCGCGCCGTGCCGCCCTCGCGAAGCTGACGGACGACTGGCTCAAGGAGCTGTTCGACGCGGGGGCCCAGGGCCTGCGCGGCGTCTCCCTGGTCGCCGTCGGCGGCTACGGACGCGGCGAGCTGTCGCCCCGCAGCGATCTCGACCTGCTGCTCCTGCACGACGGCAGCGCCGACACGGACGCCGTGGCCGCCCTCGCCGACCGCGTCTGGTACCCCGTGTGGGACCTCGGCCTGGCGCTCGACCACTCCGTGCGCACCCCGGACGAGGCCCGCAGGACCGCGGGCGAGGACCTGAAGGTGCAGCTCGGCCTGTTGGACGCCCGCCACCTCGCCGGCGACCTCGGGCTCACCGCGGGACTGCGCACGGCCGTCCTCGCCGACTGGCGCAACCAGGCCCCCGAGCGCCTGCCCGAACTCCGGGAGCTCTGCGCCGAACGGGCGCAACGCCAGGGTGAACTGCAGTACCTGCTCGAACCCGACCTCAAGGAGGCCCGCGGCGGCCTGCGCGACGTCACCGCCCTGCGCGCGGTGGCCGCCTCCTGGCTCGCCGACGCCCCGCGCGAGGGCCTCGACGACGCGCGCCGGCGGCTGCTCGACGTGCGCGACGCCCTGCACCTGGCCACCGGCCGCGCCACCGACCGCCTCGCCCTCCAGGAGCAGGACCAGGTCGCGGCCGGGCTCGGCCTGCTGGACGCCGACACCCTGCTGCGCCAGGTGTACGAGGCCGCGCGCGTGATCTCGTACGCCGGCGACGTCACCTGGCGCGAGGTCGGGCGCGTGCTGCGCTCGCGGGCCGTACGACCCCGGCTGCGCAGGCTGGTGGGGGAGCGGAGCGACTTCCTCAGAAGGGCGGTGGCGGGTGACGGGAGGGCGGCGGGCAAGCCCGTCGCGGAGCGCTCGCCGCTCGCCGAGGGCGTCGTCGAGCAGGACGGCGAGGTCGTCCTCGCCCGCGCGGCCCGCCCCGAGCGCGACCCCGTGCTGCCGCTGCGCGCCGCCGCCGCGGCCGCCCAGGCCGGGCTGCCGCTGTCGCTGCACGCGGTGCGGCGCATGGCCACCGCCGTCCGGCCGCTGCCCACGCCCTGGCCCGCCGAGGCGCGCGAGCAGCTGGTGACCCTGCTCGGCGCGGGCCGGCCCACCGTCGAGGTCTGGGAGGCGCTGGAGGCCGAGGGACTGGTCACCCGGCTGCTGCCCGACTGGGAGCGGGTGCGCTGCCGCCCCCAGCGCAACGCCGTGCACGTCTGGACCGTCGACCGGCACCTCATCGAGACGGCCGTCCGCGCCGCCGCGCTGACCCGCCGCGTCCACCGCCCCGACCTGCTCCTGGTCGCCGCGCTGCTGCACGACATCGGCAAGGGCTGGCCCGGTGACCACTCGGTGGCCGGCGAGATCATCGCCAAGGACGTGGCCGCCCGCATCGGCTTCGACCGCGCCGACGTGGCCGTGCTCGCCGTCCTCGTCCGCCACCACCTGCTGCTCGTGGAGACGGCGACCCGGCGCGACCTGGACGACCCGGCGACCGTACGGGCCGTGGCCGAGGCCGTCGGCACGCAGGGCACGCTGGAGCTGCTGCACGCGCTGACCGAGGCGGACGCGCTGGCCACCGGTCCCGCCGCCTGGTCCTCGTGGCGCGGCTCGCTCGTGGCCGACCTGGTCAAACGGGTCTCGGCCGTGCTCTCCGGGGACGAGCCGGCCGACCCGGAGGCCGCCGCGCCCACCGCCGAGCAGGAGCGGCTCGCGGTCGAGGCGTTCCGCACCGGCGGCCCCGTGCTCGCGCTGCACGCGCAGACCGAGCCGCCCGCCGACGAACCCCCGGCCGACCCGGAGCCGCTGGGCGTGGAACTGCTCATCGCGATCCCCGACCAACCCGGCGTGCTGCCCGCGGTGGCCGGAGTCCTGGCCATGCACCGCCTCACCGTGCGCACCGCCGAACTGCGCGCCCTGGAACTGCCCGAGGGCGTCCACGGCGACGGCGGCGACGGGGCGGGCTCCGTGCTGCTGCTCGACTGGCGCGTCGCCGCCGAGTACGGCTCGCTGCCGCAGGCCGCCCGGCTCCGCGCCGACCTCGTCCGCGCCCTGGACGGCTCCCTGGACATCGCGGGCCGCCTGGCCGAGCGGGACGCCGCCTACCCGCGGCGCAGGGGCACCCCGGCGCCGCCGCCGCGCGTGACCGTCGCCCCGGCCGGCTCCCGGCTCGCCACGGTCATCGAGGTCCGCGCCCAGGACGCCCCCGGCCTGCTGCACCGCATCGGCCGGGCGCTGGACCTGGCGAAGGTGCGGGTGCGCAGCGCGCACGTGTCCACGCTGGGCGCCAACGCGGTGGACGCCTTCTACGTCACCGGTCCCGAGGGGGCGCCGCTGCCCGGCGAGGAGGCCGCCTCGGTGGCGCGGACGCTGGAGGAGGCGCTGCGGGCCTGAGCCGCGTCCGCGGGGTCCTCCGTCCGCAGGTCCGGGCAGGGGTGGAGACCGAGTGCGCGCGGCCGGATACCCTGGAGGGCGACCTGTCCGCTTCCGTTCCCGACCCGAGGATTCGCGACCGCCGTGTTCGACACTCTTTCCGATCGCCTCGCAGCGACTTTCAAGAACCTCCGCGGCAAGGGACGCCTGTCCGAGGCGGACATCGACGCCACGGCGCGCGAGATCCGTATCGCACTGCTGGAGGCGGACGTCGCGCTGCCCGTCGTGCGGGCCTTCATCAAGCAGGTCAAGGAGCGGGCCCTCGGCGCCGAGGTGTCGCAGGCGCTCAACCCCGCCCAGCAGGTCATCAAGATCGTCAACGAGGAGCTCGTCGGCATCCTCGGCGGCGAGACCCGCCGGCTGAGGTTCGCCAAGCAGCCCCCGACCGTGATCATGCTCGCGGGTCTGCAGGGTGCGGGTAAGACCACCCTCGCGGGCAAGCTGGGCCGCTGGCTCAAGGGCCAGGGCCACGCCCCGCTGCTGGTCGCCTGCGACCTCCAGCGCCCCAACGCCGTCAACCAGCTGAGCGTGGTGGCCGAGCGCGCCGGCGTCGGCGTCTTCGCCCCCGAGCCGGGCAATGGCGTGGGCGACCCGGTCCAGGTCGCCAAGGACTCGATCGAGTTCGCCCGGCAGAAGCAGTACGACGTCGTCATCGTCGACACCGCCGGCCGCCTCGGCATCGACCAGGAGCTGATGCAGCAGGCCGCGGACATCCGCGACGCCGTCAGCCCGGACGAGGTCCTCTTCGTCGTCGACGCGATGATCGGTCAGGACGCGGTCAACACCGCCGAGGCCTTCCGCGACGGCGTCGGCTTCGACGGCGTGGTGCTCTCCAAGCTCGACGGCGACGCCCGTGGTGGTGCCGCCCTGTCGATCGCGCACGTCACCGGCCGCCAGATCATGTTCGCCTCCAACGGCGAGAAGCTGGACGACTTCGACGCGTTCCACCCGGACCGCATGGCGTCCCGCATCCTCGGCATGGGCGACGTGCTCACGCTGATCGAGAAGGCCGAGCAGACCTTCTCGCAGCAGGAGGCCGAGAAGATGGCCTCCAAGCTGGCCTCCAAGAAGGGCCAGGACTTCACGCTCGACGACTTCCTGGCCCAGATGGAGCAGGTCAGGAAGATGGGCTCGATCTCCAAGCTGCTCGGCATGCTCCCGGGCATGAACCAGATCAAGGACCAGATCAACAACCTCGACGAGCGCGACGTCGACCGCACGGCCGCGATCATCAAGTCGATGACCCCGGGCGAGCGCCAGGACCCGACGATCATCAACGGCTCGCGCCGCGCCCGTATCGCCAAGGGCTCCGGCGTCGAGGTCAGCGCGGTGAAGAACCTGGTCGAGCGGTTCTTCGAGGCCCGCAAGATGATGTCCCGCATGGCCCAGGGCGGCATGCCGGGGATGCCCGGGATGCCGGGCATGCCGGGGATGGGCGGCCCCGGCCGGCAGAAGAAGCAGCCGAAGAAGGCCAAGGGCAAGCAGCGTTCGGGCAACCCGATGAAGCGCAAGCAGCAGGAGCAGGAGGCCGCCGCGCGCCGCGAGGCCGCGGCCCAGGCGGGCGGCGCGTTCGGCCTGCCGGGCGGGGAGCAGGCCCAGGACTTCGAACTGCCGGACGAGTTCAAGAAGTTCATGGGCTGACGCGCGGACGCGGGGACCTCCTCCCCGCCGTGCACGCGACCGGGGCGCCCCTTCGCCGAAGGGGCGCCCCGGCCCGTTTTCCGTACCGGTTCCGTCCCTCGGGGCCCGCCGTGCGCGGCGCCTGCGGCCCGCGGCGTACGCGGACCGGGCCGCCCGCGTCCTACGGCGTACGCCTCCTACGGCGTACGCGCGATCAGATACCGGAAGACGTTCGGCATCCACACCGTGCCGTCCTTGCGCCGGTAGGGATGCAGCGCCTCCCTCAACTCCTTGTCGACCTGCACGTGGTCGGCCGCCGCCAGGGCCGCGTCGAACAGGTCCGTCGACTTCAGGCCACGCACCGCGCTCTCCGTGTCCGCGTAGCCGAAGGGGCACGCCACGCGGCCCGACCCGTCCGGCCGCAGGCCGGCCCGCTGCGCGACCTCCTCCAGGTCGTCCCGGAGGGCCGGCCGCCAACCGGCCGAGGCGCGCAGCGGATCCGCCAGCCGGGCGGCGACGCGCAGCACGGACGAGGTGGCGCAACGTTCCGGCGGGCCCCAGCCGGCGAGCACCACCGCCGCGCCGCGCTCGGTGAGCGGTGTCGCCGCCGCGAGCAGGTCGGCGAGCCCTTCGGAGTCGCCGGCCAGACAGCCGATCGGCTCGAAGGCGGTGACCATGTTGTACGCCGGCGCCTGCGGGTCGGCCGCGTCCTCGGGGCCGCCCTCGACGATGCGGGCGGCGGCGCGTGCGCGTGAGCCGTACGCCTGGGGGAGGAGCCGCTCGCGCGCCAGGGCCAGCCGTTCGGGGGCCCGGCAGTCGACACCCGTGACCGCGGCACCGCGCGACGCCGCCATGAGGAGGGCCAGTCCGGAGCCGCATCCGAGCCCGAGGAGCCGGGTGCCGGAGCCCACATCGAGTCGTTCGTGGACGGCTTCGTAGAGCGGCACCAGCATCCGCTCCTGGATCTCGGCCCAGTCACGCGCGCGTGCGCACTGGTCCACCCGGGGCGCGGGCCCCGCGTGAGGAAGGTGCGGCCGCACGAGCGTAGGTGTCATGGATAAGCGCCCCAATCCGCCGAGAGGTGTGGTCGTGTTCTGATCCGTCCGCCCCCGTGCAGTGCGTGCGCACTCCCCTCGACTCAGGAAACTCCGCGCCCGTCATGGAGTCCAGGGGTTTCGGCACTCTGCTTGTGTGCCACTTGTGCGCGCCCCCGTGCGCCGCCCGACGCGCTCCCGGACCGGTGCGTGAGGTTCCGCGCGGCACGCCGCCGTACCGCGCCGGCCGGGGTGAGGACTCCGGTTCCCCGCCGCGCGCGGATTCCGTGGACGTCTTCGGAGAGGACTCCTCGGAGAGGACGGCGAGGCGCGTCCGGCCGGACGTCCGGTGGCGGTACGGTGTCTGATCGCCGGAGGGCGGGCCGGTCCCCGTGGACGACGGCGCACCCGGTAACGTCGCCGTCGTGGCCCGCGCGTACCGAGGGCGCCCGTTCCGGGCCGAAACACCTCTTGCGCCTCCGACGACTCCGGGTCCTGCGGCGCGCGTAGAGGATCTACGCGCCGGGGCGTACGCGTAACTACGTACTGACTTGGTGTGAGCTGTGTGGCTTTTCCGCAGATCAGCGCACCCGCCCTCGTCCGGACGCATCAGTGGCAACTGACGGGTACGTGCAAATTATTTGGGATGCCCCGGAATAGGAACACAGCGGCACCCAGGCTCGTTCTCACGACGTGAGCACGACACCACCTGTTCTCGCCGCAGAGCTGGCAGGAGCGTGGGCCGACATTCAGCGGCACCACCCCGAACTGCCCGATCTTGCCGCGCCCGAGTCCCTGATCGGGGAGTCGTCGTCCGCCTGCGGACACGAACTCTCCTTCGAACGACTGCTCCACGAGGCAGTCCACGGCATCGCCGCCGCCCGCGGGGTGCGCGACACCTCACGTGCCGGTCGATACCACAACCGCAGATTCCTCGCCATCGCCGAGGAGTTGGGCCTGGACCACCCGGAGGAGCCGCACCCGAGCAGCGGTTTCTCACTGGTGACGCTCAACCCCGAGGCCAGGCGCCGTTACCGTCCGACCATCGAGAGGCTGCAGCGCGCGCTCAAGGCCCACACCGCAGCGACCGCCGCCGACTCGGCCCGCAGCTTCCGTGGCCCGGCCGCACGGCACGGCTCGTCCGGCGGCGGCGTCCGCGTCAAGGCCGTCTGCGACTGCGGGCGCAACGTACGGGTCGTCCCGTCCGTGCTCGCCCAGGCCCCCATCGTGTGCGGGGGCTGCGGCAAGCCGTTCCGCATCCCCGAGGCGGTGGCTGCGGCGGCGGGCTGAGCCGGCCCGAACCCGACCGGTGCGGGTGCCGCGGGGCGCTCCGCGGCACCCGCACCCCGACGTCCGCGGCGGACGGCGCGGCGCGCCCCATGTGCGAGCGCCCCCCCGTCGCCGCGCCCGTGCGCGGCCCGCAGCGCGCGGACGGCCCGGTGCCGTGGACGCTCCGGCTGCCGCGGACGCCCAGCTGCCGCGCCGTCCGGGCCTGTGGCCGTGTCCGGCGCCGCCCCTCCCGGGTCGGGCGGCCCCGTCACGTATGGCACAATGGCTAGCTGTACTCGACAGCCGCACAGGACCCCTCTCTCCTCCGGCTGACGCGTCCATCGGGCACTCGGGTACCGCAACCCCACGCGGCTTCCTCGCCGTGCCCAACCACGTCAAATCCAGGAGAACCCACTCCCGTGGCAGTCAAGATCAAGCTGAAGCGTCTGGGCAAGATCCGTTCGCCTCACTACCGCATCGTCGTCGCCGACTCCCGTACCCGCCGTGACGGCCGGGCCATCGAGGAGATCGGTCTGTACCACCCGGTGCAGAACCCGTCCCGCATCGAGGTCGACGCCGAGCGCGTGGCGTACTGGCTGGGCGTCGGCGCGCAGCCGACCGAGCCCGTGCTCGCCATCCTGAAGAAGACCGGCGACTGGCAGAAGTTCAAGGGCGAGCCCGCCCCGGCTCCGCTGCTGCAGCCGGCCGAGAAGGCCGCGCGTCCGTCCTTCGACGCCCTGGGCGGCGAGGACGAGGGCAAGGGTGAGGCCATCACCCAGAAGAAGAAGGCCGAGAAGAAGGACGAGGCGGCCGCCGAGTCCTCCTCTGAGTCGACCGAGGCCTGAGCATGCTCGAGGAGGCTCTCGAGCACCTCGTGAAGGGCATCGTCGACAACCCTGACGATGTGCAGGTCGCCTCGCGCGACCTGCGCCGCGGACGCGTTCTCGAGGTCCGGGTGCACCCGGACGACCTCGGCAAGGTGATCGGCCGCAACGGCCGCACCGCTCGCGCCCTGCGCACCGTCGTGGGCGCCATCGGCGGCCGCGGCATCCGCGTCGACCTCGTCGACGTGGACCACGTCCGCTGACGCAGAACGCAGCACCGGCTCGGGCCGGGGAGGGCCTCCGGCCGTCCCCGGCCCGCAGTCGTTCCGGCGGCCCGTGGCCGTTCCGGTGAAGCAGTGCCCCTCAGCGAAGCCGTGCCGCCCAGGCACACGACAGGAGATCCAGAACCAGTGCAGCTCGTAGTCGCACGCGTCGGCCGCGCCCACGGCATCCGGGGCGAGGTCACCGTCGAGGTACGCACCGACGAGCCGGAACTGCGGCTCGCTCCCGGCGCCGTCCTGGCCACGGACCCCGCGTCCGCCGGTCCCCTGACCATCGAGACCGGACGCGTGCACAGCGGCCGGCTCCTGCTGCGCTTCGCGGGCGTGGGGGACCGCACCGCCGCCGAGGCGCTGCGCAACACCCTGCTGATCGCCGAGATCGACCCGGACGAGCGGCCCGAGGACCCCGACGAGTACTACGACCACCAGCTGATGGACCTGGACGTCGTCACCGTCGACGGCGCGGAGGTCGGCCGGATCACCGAGATCTCGCACCTGCCCTCGCAGGACCTGTTCGTGGTGGAGCGCCCGGACGGCACCGAGGTGATGATCCCGTTCGTCGAGGAGATCGTCACCGAGATCGACCTGGCGGAGCAGCGGGCGGTGATCGACCCGCCGCCGGGGCTCGTCGACGGCCACGCGGAGGTCGCGTCCGCGCGCGACGCCGCAGCCGAGGACGACGACGCCGAGGACGACGACGCCGGGAGCGGCGCTCCGGGGGCCGGCGCCTGATGCGGCTCGACGTCGTCACGATCTTCCCCGAGTACCTCGACCCGCTGAACGTCTCCCTCGTGGGCAAGGCCCGCGCGCGCGGACAGCTCGACGTCCGCGTGCACGACCTGCGCACGTGGACGTACGACCGGCACAACACCGTCGACGACACCCCGTACGGCGGCGGTCCCGGCATGGTCATGAAGACCGACCCCTGGGGCGACGCGCTGGACACCGTGCTCGCGGACGGCTACGAGACGGGCGCCCGCGGCCCCGTCCTGGTGGTGCCCACCCCCAGTGGGCGCCCCTTCACCCAGGAGCTCGCCGTGGAGCTCTCCGAGCGCCCCTGGCTGGTCTTCACGCCCGCCCGCTACGAGGGCATCGACCGCCGCGTCGTCGACGAGTACGCCACCCGGATGCCGGTGTACGAGGTGTCCATCGGCGACTACGTGCTCGCCGGCGGCGAGGCGGCCGTCCTGGTGATCACGGAGGCCGTGGCCCGGCTGCTGCCCGGAGTCCTCGGCAACGCCGAGTCGCACCGCGACGACTCCTTCGCGCCCGGCGCCATGGCCAACCTCCTGGAGGGCCCGGTCTACACGAAGCCGCCCCACTGGCGCGGCCGGGAGATCCCCGAGGTGCTGCTCAGCGGGCACCACGGGAAGATCGCCCGCTGGCGCCGCGACGAGGCCCTGCGGCGGACCACCGCGAACCGCCCCGACCTCATCGAACGCTGCGATCCCGCCGCCTTCGACCGCAAGGACCGCGAGATGCTGTCCATCCTGGGCTGGGAGCCGGATCCGGACGGGGCCCCGGCCGGTCGATTTTGGCGCAGGCACGAGACCGTGGAAGAATAGGCGGCTGTTGTCCGTCGTCCGGCGCGCGCCCCTGCCACAGGGGGACACGACGCCCGCTCCGACACGGACGGCACACCTTCCCGGAACCAGTTCCCGCTGATGACCTGTGGCATCGGCGAAGAAAGCAGACGATCATGTCTCACCTGCTCGACTCCGTCGACTCCGCGTCGCTCCGCGACGACATCCCGGCCTTCCGCCCGGGCGACACCGTCAACGTCCACGTCCGCGTCATCGAGGGCAACCGCTCCCGTGTGCAGCAGTTCAAGGGCGTCGTCATCCGCCGCCAGGGCGCCGGTGTCCGCGAGACCTTCACGGTCCGCAAGGTCTCGTTCTCCGTCGGCGTCGAGCGCACCTTCCCGGTGCACACCCCGATCGTCGAGAAGATCGAGCTCGTGACCCGCGGTGACGTGCGCCGCGCCAAGCTGTACTACCTGCGCGAGCTGCGCGGCAAGGCCGCGAAGATCAAGGAGAAGCGCGAGAACTGATCTCGCGCGGAGGGTCCGCGGGCGTCCGGATAGCATCTGGCCTCGATGGACACCGAAGCACAGCAGACGGAGCGCGGCCGCTCCCCCCTTCCTGGTGGCACCGAGGAGACCTCGGACACCGGGGAGGCGGGGGAGCGGCCGCGCTCCGTCTGCGCGTCCGGGGTCGCCCGGTGGCTCCCCGGTGGCCGGATCAGCCTGACCCTGCTGGCCTGCCTGGTCTTCCTGCTGCTGGTCAGCCGATTCGTGGTGCAGCCCTTCGAGATTCCCAGCGGTTCCATGGAGCCGGGATTGAGGATCGGGGACCGCGTTCTCGTAAATAAGTTGGCGTACCGTTTCGGTGCCGACCCGGAGCGCGGGGACGTCGTCGTGTTCGACGGCGCCGGGTCCTTCGGGAACGCCGACTACGTCAAGCGGGTGGTCGGTGTGGGGGGAGACCACGTGGTCTGCTGCGACAGGCAGGGGAGGATCGAGGTGAACGGCCGGTCCGTCGACGAGACGGCGTTCGTGTACCCGGGGGACGCCCCGTCGGAAGCCCGCTTCGACGTCGTCGTGCCCTCCGGCGCCCTGTTCGTCCTCGGCGACCACCGGGGCGAATCCAGCGACTCCCGCGACCACCTGGGCTCCCCGGGCGGCGGCATGGTCCCCGTGGACGACGTCGTCGGCAGGGCGGACTGGATCGTCTGGCCGACGGCGCACTGGACGCGGCTGCCCCGCCCCGACGCCTACGCGCGCGTGCCCGGCGCCGGCGGTGCCCGTGGGTAGCCGCGGCAGGCCGCGCGGCGGCCACCGCGTCGACACCCGGCTGCCCACCGGATACCGGCCCACCAGCGGTCCCGTCCTGCCCGGCCGGGCCGACCGGCGCAAACTGGCCAGGAAGGTCAAACGCCGCCGGCGACGCTCGGCGATCAAGGAGATACCCCTCCTCGTCGGCGTCGCCCTGGTCATCGCCCTCGTTCTGAAGACCTTCCTCGTCCAGGCCTTCGTGATCCCGTCGGGCTCCATGGAGCAGACGATCCGGATCGGTGACCGCGTCCTCGTGGACAAGCTCACCCCCTGGTTCGGCGCCAGGCCGCAGCGCGGCGACGTCGTCGTCTTCAAGGACCCCGGGAACTGGCTGGAGGAGGAGCAGGGGCAGCAGAAGGACGACCCCGTGGTCGTCAAGCAGGTCAAGGAAGGGCTCACCTTCATCGGGCTGCTGCCCTCCGAGGACGAGCGCGACCTGATCAAGCGGGTCGTCGCGGTCGGCGGCGACACCGTCGAGTGCTGCGACAAGCAGGGCCGCATGACGGTCAACGGCACGCCCCTGGACGAGCCCTACATCAACCCCGGCGACGACCCCTCCGCCTTCCCGTTCGAGGTGAGGGTGCCGCAGGGGCGCCTCTTCGTGATGGGCGACCACCGCTCGAACTCGGCCGACTCGCGCTTCCACCGCGACGAGAAGTACAGCGGCACGGTGTCCGAGGAGGACGTCGTCGGCAGGGCGGGCTGGATCGCCTGGCCCTTCGACCACTGGACGCGTCTGGAGGAGCCGGACACGTACGCCTCGGTGCCCGACGCGCCCGACGGGTCGGCCACGGCCCTCGGCCCGTCGCATAGGGTGGCCTCCGCGGATCTCAACGGAATGATCCCGCTCCCGATCCCTGCGGAACTCCCGCTCGTTATGGGAGTGGTGGGCCTGCACCGCATCCGGCGCAGGCGGCGGTACGGCATGAGGAGTGGATGTGGGGGATGTGGCGGTCGGCGCACGATCCGGACACGATGGCCCCGAGGAGCAGCCGGAGCGGGTGGAGGGCGTGACCTCGGACGACGTCGTGGCCTCGGGTGAATCCGGCGACGACGGCTCCCGCGCGCGCGACGGGGCCGGCCCCGGGCCGAAGAAGCAGCGGTCCTTCTGGAAGGAGCTGCCGCTGCTCGTCGGCATCGCGCTGGTCCTGGCGCTGCTGATCAAGACCTTCCTGGTGCAGGCGTTCTCGATCCCCTCGGACTCGATGCAGAACACGCTGCAGCAGGGCGACCGGGTGCTGGTCGACAAGCTCACGCCGTGGTTCGGCTCCGAGCCCGAGCGCGGCGAGGTCGTGGTCTTCAACGACCCGGACGACTGGCTGGCGGGCGAGCCGACGGCCTCGCCGAACGCGGTGCAGACGTTCCTCAGCTGGATCGGCCTGATGCCGTCCTCCGAGGAGAAGGACCTGATCAAGCGGGTCGTCGGCGTCGGCGGCGACACGATCGAGTGCCAGGGCACTGGCCCGCTGAAGGTCAACGGCAAGGCGCTGAACGAGCCCTATGTGTACCCCGGGAACACGCCGTGCAGCCAGGACGACCAGGGCGGCCAGTTCAAGGTGAAGGTGCCCGAAGGCAAAATCTGGGTCATGGGCGACCACCGGCAGAACTCGCTGGACTCCCGGTACCACCAGTCGGACGAGAACGGCGGGTTCGTGCCGGTGGACAAGGTCGTGGGCCGTGCCATCGTGATCGCCTGGCCGCCCACCCGCTGGGACACGCTGCCCGTGCCGGACACCTTCGACCAGAACCTGGGCGCCGCGGCCCCGGGCGCCCTCGGCCTCGCGGGCGCCGTACCGCTGGTGCTGTGGCGCCGGCGTCGCCTCACCGCGGGAAACGGCAGGGTTTCTGAGGCGGGTACCGCCGGGTAGGGTGCCGTCCCAGGTCACCGATCTTCCATGGCCATGACCAGACCGGGAAGGCGGGTCTCTCCGAGCCGGAGGAGCACTGGGATGGGCGGAACAGGTCGTACGGGCGAGGGCCGCGGACGGCTCGGCAGCGTGCTGTCGGGGCTGGCCGTGGCCCTCGGCTGTGTGCTCTTCCTCGGGGGCTTCGCCTGGGGCGCGATCGTCTACCAGCCGTACACCGTGCCCACCGACTCCATGTCGCCCACCATCGCCGCCGGCGACCGGGTCCTGGCCGAGCGGATCGGCGGCGGCGAGGTCGAGCGCGGTGACGTCGTCGTCTTCAAACAGGCCAGCTGGGGCGACCTGCCGATGGTCAAGCGGGTCGTGGCGGTCGGCGGCGACACGGTGGCCTGCTGCACCGACGGCAGGCTGACCGTCAACGGCGAGAAGATCGACGAACCGTATCTGCGCCCGGGCGAGCCCGCCGAGGCGGGCACGATCCCGGAGGTCACCGTGCCCAAGGGCCGGCTCTTCCTGCTCGGCGACGAGCGCAGCGGCTCCCTCGACTCCACCGCCCACCTCACCGAGGCGGGCAACGGCACGGTGCCGCGCGGCGCGGTCAGCGCCCGCGTCGACGCGATCGCCTGGCCCATGGACGGCATGCTGGAGCGCCCCACCGGCTTCGAGACGCTCGGCGCCGTCTCGGAGCCCGGCCCGCTGCGCCCCGTCCTCGTCCTGATCGTGGCGGGCGCGGTGCTCGTACTGGGCGGCGGTGCGTACGGGCCGATCGCCAAGCGCGGCGAGCGCCGCCGTGCGCGGGCCGCGGCCGAGGAGCGGGCCCTTGCCGGCTGAGGCGGCCGGCGGGCCGGACGGCGGACCGGACAGGGCGGCCTGCGTGCCGGGTGAGCTGCGCAGGGTCGCCCGGGTGGTGCTGCTCGACCCGGAGGACCGGATCCTGCTGCTGCACGGCCACGAGCCGGAGGACCCGGCGGACGACTGGTGGTTCACGCCCGGCGGCGGCGTGGAGGACGGCGAGACGCGCGAGCAGGCCGCCCTGCGGGAGCTGGCGGAGGAGACGGGGCTGACCGGCGTCGAGCTGGGGCCGGTGCTGTGGCGCCGGACGTGCTCCTTCCCGTTCGCGGGGCGCCGCTGGGACCAGGACGAGTGGTACTACCTGGCCCGCACCGTCCGTACGGAGACCCGGCTGGCGGCCCCGACCGAGCTGGAGCGGCGCAGCGTCGCCGGAGCGCGCTGGTGGACGTTGCAGGAACTGTCCGAGGCGCATGAGACGGTGTACCCGACCAGACTCGCCGGGCTGCTGCGCAGGCTGCTCGACGAAGGACCCCCGGCCACACCCGAGACCCTCGACACGGAAATCGTCTAGGCGCTCGCAGCGCTGGCGCACAATGGGGGGACGCACGGCTGAAGGGGAACATGCCATGAGCGCCGAGGACCTCGAGAAGTACGAGACCGAGATGGAGCTGAAGCTCTACCGGGAGTACCGCGATGTCGTCGGACTGTTCAAATACGTGATCGAGACCGAGCGCCGCTTCTATCTCACGAACGACTACGAGATGCAGGTCCACTCCGTGCAGGGTGAGGTGTTCTTCGAGGTCTCGATGGCGGACGCCTGGGTCTGGGACATGTACCGGCCGGCCCGCTTCGTGAAGCAGGTCCGGGTTCTCACGTTCAAGGACGTGAACATCGAGGAGCTGAACAAGAGCGACCTCGAACTGCCGGGCGGCTGACGGACGAGCCCGGTGGAACGGCGGCCCCGACGGCTGTGAAGTGCCGGGGCCGCCGACGGCTGCCGTGACGCTCCGCGTGCCGGTTGCCGACGGCAACGATCCTTCTCACTCGTACGGGTGAGCGGGTTGTCCACAGCCGGGCGCTCGTCCACCAAGATCCAACAGCGGTCCCGGCCGCGGTCAGTGTGGGTGCCGGAGGTGGTGCCGACATGACCCCACGCATCGCACGACCGCGCGACGCACGACGCGGCGCGCTCGGCAGGTACGGCGAGGACCTGGCCGTACGGCGGCTGACCGAGACCGGCCTGACGGTCCTGGAGCGCAACTGGCGCTGCGGCAGGGCCGGCGAGATCGACATCGTGGCCCGCGACGGCGACGCACTGGTCGTCTGCGAGGTCAAGACCCGCAGGGCCCTCGCAGGCCGGGCCTTCCAGCACCCGATGGCCGCGGTGACCCCCGCCAAGGCGGAGCGGCTGCGGGGCCTGGCGGAGCGGTGGGTGCAGGAGCACGGCGGGGCACCGCCGGGCGGCGTGCGCATCGACCTGATCGGCGTCCTCCTCCCCGAGCGCGGCGCGCCCGAGGTGGAGCACGCACGGGGGGTGGCGTGATGGGATTCGCCCGTACGTGCGCGGTGGCACTGGTGGGCGTCGAGGGCGTCGTCGTCGAGGTCCAGGCGGACCTGGAGCCAGGGGTGGCCGCGTTCACGCTGGTGGGACTGCCGGACAAGAGCCTGGTCGAGAGCCGGGACCGGGTCAGGGCGGCGGTCGTCAACTCCGGGTCCCCGTGGCCGCAGAAGAAGCTCACCGTGGGGCTCAGCCCGGCGTCGGTGCCCAAGGCGGGCAGCGGCTTCGACATCGCCGTGGCCTGCGCGGTGCTGGGGGCCGCCGAGCGCATCGACCCCCGGGCGCTCGCCGACGTGGTGATGATCGGCGAACTGGGCCTGGACGGCCGCGTCCGGCCGGTGCTTGGCGTGCTGCCGGCCGTGCTCGCCGCGGCGGACGCCGGGTACGAGCAGGTGGTGGTGCCCGAGTGCGCCGCCGCCGAGGCCGCCCTCGTGCCGGGGGTGTCGGTGCTCGGGGTGCGCAGCCTGCGCCAGCTGATCGCGGTCCTCGCGGACGAGCCGGTGCCCGAGGAGGAGCCGGACCCGCAGGGGCGGCCGGACCCGCTCCTGGCGGGCCTGCGGGTGCCGGGCACGGGCGCGGCCACCGGCATGCGCGCCGACTCCGGCCCCGGCGACGAGCACGGCCCCGACCTCGCCGACGTGGTCGGCCAGCGCGCGGCGCGCACCGCCGTGGAGGTGTCCGCGGCCGGCGGCCACCACCTCTTCCTCGAAGGACCGCCGGGCGCGGGCAAGACGATGCTCGCCGAGCGGCTGCCCGGCGTGCTGCCCCGGCTCGGCAGGACGGAGTCCCTGGAGGTCACCGCCGTGCACTCGGTCGCGGGACTGCTGCCGCCCGGCAAGCCCCTGGTGGACGTCCCGCCGTACTGCGCCCCGCACCACTCGGCCACGATGCAGTCGCTCGTCGGCGGCGGGCGGCAGGTCGCCCGGCCGGGAGCCGTGTCCCTGGCCCACCGCGGGGTGCTGTTTCTCGACGAGACCCCGGAGTTCGGCGGCCACGTCCTCGACGCGCTGCGTCAGCCCCTGGAGTCGGGGCACGTGGTGATCGCGCGCAGTGCGGGCGTCGTGCGCTTCCCGGCGAGGTTCCTGATGGTCCTGGCGGCCAACCCGTGCCCCTGCGGCCGCTTCTCCCGTACGGACGACCTGTGCGAGTGCCCGCCCTCGGTGATCCGCCGCTACCAGGCACGTCTCTCCGGCCCGCTGCTCGACCGGGTGGACCTGCGCGTCGAGGTGGACCGCGTCACCCGCGCCGAGCTGACGGGCGGCGCGGGGCGGGGCGAGGACACGGAGACCGTCGCGGCCCGGGTGCGGGAGGCCCGGCGGCGCGCGGCCGTCCGCTTCGCCGGCACCCCGTGGCGCACCAACGGCGAGGTGCCGGGCAGGGAGCTGCGTTCCCGCTGGCCGGCGGCGCCGGGGGCGATGGACGGGGCCGAGCGCTCGCTGGAGCGCGGCCTGCTGACCGCGCGCGGGCTCGACCGGGTGCTGCGCGTGGCCTGGACCGTCGCCGACCTCGCGGGCCACGGACGGCCCCGCGCGGCGGACGTCGCCCTGGCCCTGCAACTGCGCACCGGGGTGCCGCGGGGAGTGCCGACGGCGATCGGGGCGGGCTCGTGACCGGGCGGGGACACGGCGGGACCGGATCGGAGCCCGGCACCGACGAGCGGCTCGCACGGGTCCTCCTCACCCGTGTCGTCGAGCCCGGTGACGAGGCGGCCGGACGCTGGCTGCGGGAGCTGGGGGCCGTGGAGGCTGCCCGCCGGCTCACGACGGGACGGCAGCCGCTGCCGGGCGCGTCGGACCGGCGCCGGACCGGGATGCGCGCACGCGCGCAGCGGGCGCGGCCCGAGCACGACCTGCGCGTGGCCGGTGAGGGCGGGGTGCGCTTCGTGTGCCCGGGGGAGCCCGAATGGCCGGCGCAGCTCGACGACCTCGGGGACGCGCGGCCCGTCGGGCTGTGGGTGCGCGGAGGACCCCATCTGCGTCTGTGGGCGCTGCGATCGGTGGCGGTGGTGGGCGCCCGGGCCTGCACCGAGTACGGCGCACACATGGCGGGCGCGCTCGGCGCCGGACTCGCCGAGCGCGGATGGGTCGTCGTGTCGGGCGGGGCGTACGGCGTGGACGGAGCGGCCCACCGCGGCGCCCTCGGGGCGGGCGGTGCCACGGCCGCGGTCCTGGCCTGCGGCGTGGACCGGCCCTACCCGCGCGGGCACAGCAGGCTGATCACGAGAATCGCGGAGCAGGGCCTCGTGCTCGGGGAGCTGCCACCCGGCGACCACCCGACGCCGAGCCGCTTCGTCCTGCGCAACCGCGTCATCGCGGCCCTCACCCGGGGGACGGTGGTCGTCGAGGCGGCGTACCGCAGCGGGGCGCTGTCCACGGCGCGCGCCGCGCAGCGCCTCGGCCGGTTCACCATGGGGGTGCCGGGCCCCGCCACCAGCGCGCTCTCGGCCGGTGTGCACGAACTCCTGCGCGGGGAGGCGGTCCTCGTCACGGACGCGGCGGAGGTGGCCGAGCTGGTCGGGGACATGGGCGAGGTGGCACCGGAGCGGAGCGGGCCCGTACTGCCCCGCGACCTGCTGGCCCCGGCCGCCGCGCGGGTGCTGGCGGCGCTGCCCGCCCGCGGGCCGGCGGCGGTCCGGGAGATCGCCCTCGACGCGGGGACCACGGTGGACGACGCGGTCGGGAGGCTGTACGAACTCCGCTCGCTCGGGTTCGTCGAACGACACGGCGACGGCTGGAAGTTGACACACCGGACGGTGATCTCCGGGTCAGGGGCCGGAACGGATGCCGACCCAGCGTGTTCGGCCGTCCGGGCCATACCCGAAACCCGTGCGGATCCGGGTAGTTGAGGTGGTTCCGTGCTCACGCAGGGCAACGGCCGGGACGCTCGCCGACGTCCAGTGGAACGTATCTGCTTCCGGGTGATGCCAACCCTCTTCGCACACTGCGACTCTCCAGTCACGCTACGCTCACGGGAATTCCGACTCAGACAGGCATCCCGACATCAGACCGGCAGCGCACCCAGGCACTCACGGTTCACGGCAGAACGGCACAAGGCGACGAATGCCCCAGCACACCTCCGGGTCCGACCGGGCGGCAGTTCCCCCGGCCGCCCGCGGCAGCGTGCGGCCGCCCGCTCCCTCGACGCTCGACGAACTGTGGCGGTCGTACAAGGCGACGGGTGACGAGCGGCTGCGCGAACAGCTGATCCTGCACTACTCGCCGCTGGTGAAGTATGTCGCGGGCCGGGTGAGCGTGGGACTGCCGCCCAACGTGGAACAGGCGGACTTCGTCTCCTCGGGGGTGTTCGGGCTGATCGACGCGATCGAGAAGTTCGACATCGGCCGGGAGATCAAGTTCGAGACGTACGCGATCACGCGGATCCGGGGCGCGATGATCGACGAGCTGCGGGCCCTGGACTGGATCCCGCGCTCCGTGCGGCAGAAGGCGCGCAACGTCGAGCGGGCGTACGCCACGCTGGAGGCCCGGCTGCGCCGCACGCCCTCGGAGGGCGAGGTGGCCGCCGAGATGGGCATCGCGGTGGACGAGCTGCACGCGGTGTTCAGCCAGCTGTCCCTGGCGAACGTGGTGGCCCTGGAGGAGCTGCTGCACGTCGGGGGCGAGGGCGGCGACCGGCTGAGCCTGATGGACACCCTCGAGGACACGGCGGCCGACAACCCCGTGGAGGTCGCCGAGGACCGCGAGCTGCGCCGCTTCCTGGCCCGGGCGATCAACACACTGCCCGAGCGGGAGAAGACCGTGGTCACCCTCTACTACTACGAGGGCCTCACGCTCGCCGAGATCGGCAATGTGCTCGGTGTCACCGAGAGCCGGGTCAGCCAGATCCACACGAAGTCGGTGCTCCAGCTGCGGGCCAAGCTGGCGGGTTTCGGGCGCTGAACCACGGCGTCCACCGCCCCGGAGGCGGCCGGCGAACCGCCCCGCGGGGCCTGCCGTGCGCCGGCCGCGCCCACCCGTCCGGACGGTCCGCGGCCGGGCGGGTGAAGGGGAGTGCTCCCGCTCGGGAGCCTCCCTCCGTACAGTGGGGGGCGTGCCAAGGATTCGAGCGGCCTCCGTGGCCGAGCACCGGTCGATGCAGCGAGCCTCCCTGCTGGACGCGGCGCGTTCCCTGCTGTCCGAGGGCGGGACGGACGCGCTGACCTTCCCCGCGCTGGCCGAGCGCACGGGGCTGGCGCGCTCCTCCGTCTACGAGTACTTCCGGTCGCGGGCCGCCGTCGTCGAGGAACTCTGCGAGGTCGACTTCCCGGTCTGGGCGGCCGAGGTGGAGGCCGCGATGGCGGGCGCCACGACCCCTGAGGGCAAGGTCGAGGCGTACGTCCGCCGGCAGCTCGCGCTGGTCGGCGACCGGCGCCACCGGGCCGTGGTGGCGATCTCCGCGAGCGAGCTGGACGCGGGCGCCCGCGAGAAGATCCGCGCCGCCCACGGCGGGCTCGTCGCGATGATCGTGGAGGCCCTGGCGGAGATGGGCCACGAGGAGCCGCGGATGGCCGCGATGCTGCTCCAGGGCATCGTCGACGCGGCGGTACGCCGCATCGAGCTCGGCGCCGCCGAGGACCCGCGGACGATCACCGAGACCGCCGTCGTCATGGCTCTGCGGGGCGTGCAGGGCTGAGCGCCGCGCCCGGGCTGCGTACCCGGGTGTCTCGACCGCCTCGTCCGCCCCGTCGGCCGCCGCCCGCGGCCGGCTGGTTCCTGCGTGCGTCAAGGTTCTGCGGGGCGTGCAGAGCCGGCCGGGTCTGCCGGTGCTCGGGCGTCGCTGCGCGGCGCCCACGGCGGTTTCTCCCGGGCCGGGCCCTCCGGCGGTTCTCCCGGCGGACTTGGCGGCGGTTCTTCCAGCGGACCTGGTGGCGGTTCTTCCGGCGGATCCGGCGGTGACCCTCCTGGCTGGCCCGGCGGACCCGGCGGGCCCTCCGGAACGCCCGCCACCGGCAGCAGGCGGGACGGGCCGCGGCCCAGGAGCCACGGCGGGAGGAGCGAGAGCGGGTTCAGGTACGTCTCCGCCCGGAGCAGGCCCCAGTGCAGGCACGGGGCCCCGCAGTGTGCGCCCAGGTCAGGTACCTGCAGTACGCCCAGTACGTCGCCCGCCGCCACCGCGTCGCCCTTCTCCACCGAGGCGCGCACCGGTTCGTACGTCGTGCGCAGGGGAGGGGCGCCCGTACCGGTGAGCTCCACCGACACCACGCCGCGCCCCGCGACCCGGCCCGCGAAGGAGACCCGTCCCGCGGCCACGGCCCTCACCGGGGCGCCCGGCGCCGACACGAGGTCCACCCCGCGGTGGCCGGGGCCGTACGCCGTCGCGGGCGGCTCCCAGCCGCGCGCCACCCGCGGGCGCGTCCCGACGGGCCACACCCGGCCGACCGCGAGAACCCGGACGACCCCCTCGGGCGGAGGCGGAGGGACGGACTCCGCCGCCCCGTGCCCGACCGCCCGCGCCGCCGCGGCGACCGGAGCGACCGACGCGGCCCTCGACGGCGCCGCGCCCGTCACCAGGGCCGTCATCAGCAGACCCGCCAGTCCCGCCCGTACCCGCATCCACCGTTCGGCGTTCATGCGGGAACCGTCCCGCGGATCGCGCGAACGCGTGGATCAAGGCCGGGATCTGTGGAGTACCGACGGGTTGTGGACAGCGGCGTCACCCGCCGCCCCGCCGGTCCCGTACACTTCTTGTGGCGATCCGGGCCACCGGGTCGACTTCGCACGCCCCGACATCTGGCCGTCACCAGCCGGTGTCAGCGCCCCTCGGTCCTTTGCGGCAGGCGCACCGCGGGCGTCAGGCGCGGGTGCCGTCCGGCATCCGCGGCACAACCGAGAAACCAAGGAGAACGGCCATGGCCGTCGTCACGATGCGGGAGCTGCTGGAGAGCGGCGTCCACTTCGGTCACCAGACCCGTCGCTGGAACCCGAAGATGAAGCGCTTCATCTTCACCGAGCGCAACGGCATCTACATCATCGACCTGCTCCAGTCGCTGTCGTACATCGACCGCGCCTACGAGTTCGTCAAGGAGACCGTCGCCCACGGCGGCACGGTCATGTTCGTCGGCACCAAGAAGCAGGCGCAGGAGGCCATCGCGGAGCAGGCCACCCGCGTCGGCATGCCCTACGTCAACCAGCGCTGGCTGGGCGGCATGCTCACCAACTTCTCGACCGTCTACAAGCGCCTGCAGCGCCTGAAGGAGCTCGAGCAGATCGACTTCGAGGACGTCGCGTCCTCCGGTCTGACCAAGAAGGAGCTGCTCGTCCTCTCCCGCGAGAAGGCCAAGCTGGAGAAGACCCTCGGCGGTATCCGCGAGATGCAGAAGGTGCCCAGCGCCGTCTGGATCGTGGACACCAAGAAGGAGCACATCGCGGTCGGCGAGGCCCGGAAGCTCAACATCCCGGTCGTCGCCATCCTCGACACCAACTGCGACCCCGACGAGGTCGACTACAAGATCCCGGGCAACGACGACGCGATCCGCTCCGTCACCCTGCTCACCCGCGTGATCGCCGACGCCGTCGCCGAGGGCCTCATCGCCCGCTCCGGCGCCGGCAAGGCCGCCGAGGGCGAGAAGGCCCAGGGCGAGCCCCTCGCCGAGTGGGAGCGCGACCTGCTCGAGGGCGGCGAGAAGAAGGCCGACGAGGCCACCGCCGAGGCTCCGGCCGCAGAGGCTCCGGCCGCCGAGGCCGAGAAGCCGGCGGAGACCGCCGAGCAGCCCGCCGCCGAGCAGGCCTGACCCTCAGCGTCGTCGCGGGGACACCTCCCGCTCGGGCCCAGGCCGGAGCGGGAGAGGCGGGCGGCGCGGACACGCCGCCCGCCGTTCACCCGCGGACCGTAGGTTTCCGGCGGCCGCCCGCCCCCTCGGTGGGGCGGGCGGCGGACGCCGACTTCGAGACTTCGAACTCCGAGAAGAGATTCACAGATCATGGCGAACTACACCGCCGCCGACGTCAAGAAGCTCCGTGAGCTCACCGGCGCCGGCATGATGGACTGCAAGAAGGCCCTCGACGAGTCCGACGGCAACGTCGACAAGGCCGTCGAGGCGCTGCGCATCAAGGGCCAGAAGGGCGTCGCCAAGCGCGAGGGCCGCTCCGCCGAGAACGGCGCCGTCGTCTCCGTCATCGCCGACGACAACACCTCCGGTGTCCTGGTCGAGCTGAAGTGCGAGACGGACTTCGTCGCCAAGGGCGAGAAGTTCCAGTCGGTCGCCAACCAGATCGCCCAGCACGTCGCCGCCACCTCCCCGGCCGACATCGAGGCGCTGCTCGCCTCCGAGATCGAGGCCGGCAAGACCGTGCAGGCGTTCGTGGACGAGGCCAACGCCAACCTGGGCGAGAAGATCGTCCTGGACCGCTTCGCCCAGTTCTCCGGCGCGTACGTCACCGCGTACATGCACCGCACCATGCCCGACCTGCCCCCGCAGATCGGTGTCCTGGTCGAGCTGGACAAGGCCGACGCCGACCTGGCCAAGGGCATTGCCCAGCACATCGCCGCCTTCGCGCCGAAGTACCTCTCCCGCGAGGACGTCCCGGCCGAGGTCGTCGAGTCCGAGCGTCGCGTCGCCGAGGAGACCACCCGCGCCGAGGGCAAGCCCGAGGCCGCCCTCCCGAAGATCGTCGAGGGCCGCGTCAACGCGTTCTTCAAGGACGCCACGCTCCTCGGCCAGCCCTACGCGCTGGACCAGAAGAAGTCGGTCCAGCAGATCCTGGACGAGGCCGGTGCCACCCTGAAGCGCTTCACGCGTATCAAGGTCGGCATCTGAGTCCGTACCGCGATCGACGCGCGACCCCTATAGGGTCGTCAGCAGTCGTCCGCGTACGCCGCCGCGTACGCGCGCGTGGGGGACGACAGCAGATCTGACGAGGAGGCCATTGCCGCGCATGGGATGCCAACGACACCCCATCGGCAATGGCCTTCTTCGTATGTGCGACACGTAAAAGAGGCGAGAGTTCCATGACCACCAAGGCCGACAAGAGCGACGACGGCAAAGTACGCGGCCGCTTCCTGCTGAAGCTCTCCGGGGAGGCCTTCTCCGGGGGCGGGGGGCTCGGCGTCGACCCGGACGTGGTGCACGCCATCGCCCGCGAGATCGCGGCCGTGGTGCGTGACGGTGCCGAGATCGCCGTCGTGATCGGCGGCGGAAACTTCTTCCGCGGCGCCGAGCTGCAGCAGCGCGGCATGGACCGGGCGCGCTCCGACTACATGGGCATGCTCGGCACGGTCATGAACTGCCTGGCCCTCCAGGACTTCCTGGAGAAGGAGGGCATCGACTCGCGCGTGCAGACCGCGATCACCATGGGACAGGTCGCGGAGCCCTACATCCCGCTGCGCGCCGTGCGGCACCTGGAGAAGGGCCGCGTGGTCATCTTCGGCGCGGGCATGGGCATGCCGTACTTCTCGACCGACACCACGGCCGCCCAGCGCGCCCTGGAGATCGACGCCGAGGCCCTGCTCATGGGCAAGAACGGCGTGGACGGGGTCTACGACTCCGACCCGAAGACCAACCCCGAGGCGGTCAAGTTCGACTCCCTCAGCTACGGCGACGTCATCACCCGGGACCTGAAGGTCGCGGACATGACGGCGATCACCCTGTGCCGCGACAACAAGCTGCCCATCG
The DNA here is from genome assembly GCF_014650875.1 of Streptomyces minutiscleroticus. Classification (GTDB taxonomy): domain Bacteria; phylum Actinomycetota; class Actinomycetes; order Streptomycetales; family Streptomycetaceae; genus Streptomyces; species Streptomyces minutiscleroticus. Next base: position 48,705 of record NZ_BMVU01000038.1, on the reverse strand, counting down.
TGGTCTTCGAGCTTCTCGCCGAGGGCAATATCGCCCGGGCCGTGAAGGGTGAGAAGATCGGCACTCTCGTGGGCGGCCCGGGCGAACGGGCCTGACGGCCGGGGGACGGTCCCTGACCGGGGGATGGACAATGTCCTGCCGGTCGGGAACCGTGCAGGAAGAAGACGCGACGCAGCCGGCCGCCGACCAGACCGAGGAACAGCAGCCGGGCCTACTCAAGACACGCAGGAGCAAGTGGTGATCGAAGAGACCCTCCTCGAGGCCGAGGAGAAGATGGAGAAGGCCGTCGTGGTCGCCAAGGAGGACTTCGCCGCGATCCGCACCGGCCGTGCGCACCCGGCGATGTTCAACAAGATCGTGGCCGACTACTACGGTGCGCTGACGCCGATCAACCAGCTGGCCTCGTTCTCCGTGCCGGAGCCGCGCATGGCCGTGGTGACCCCGTTCGACAAGAGCGCGCTGCGCAACATCGAGCAGGCGATCCGGGACTCCGACCTGGGCGTCAACCCGAGCAACGACGGCAACATCATCCGGGTGGTGTTCCCCGAGCTCACCGAGGAGCGCCGCCGCGACTACATCAAGGTCGCCAAGACCAAGGGCGAGGACGCCAAGGTCTCGATCCGCTCCGTCCGCCGCAAGGCCAAGGACGCCATCGACAAGCTCGTCAAGGACGGCGAGGTCGGTGAGGACGAGGGCCGCCGCGCGGAGAAGGAGCTCGACGACACCACCGCGAAGTACGTCGCCCAGGTGGACGAGCTGCTCAAGCACAAGGAAGCCGAGCTGCTCGAGGTCTGATGAACGACTCTTCCTGGGGGGCGCCGCCACAAGCCGGGTACTGGGGGCCGTCCGACCGGGGACCTGTCCAGGGGGCTGCCCCGGCGGGTCCCGCGTACGATGCGCCGCAGGCCCAGCAGACTCGGCCCATGCCCATCGTGCCCGACGTTCCCGCGCATGGCGGAGACCAGGATGACGACCGGGGGGCCGCCGTGCCGGGCGGTCCCCCGTTCCGCGACGAGACGCCGCCGACGACGTCCCACAGGGCCGCGTCGCAGGAGCCGCAGGAGCCCATGCCCAGTGCCCCGCGGCCCGCCGCCGCACCCCAGAAGAAGAGCGCGGGACGCGACCTCGGCGCCGCCATAGGGGTCGGCGTCGGGCTCGGCGCGGTCATCCTCGTGTCGCTGTTCGTCGTCAAGGCCGTCTTCGTCGGCGTGATCGCGGTGGCCGTGGTGGTGGGCCTCTGGGAACTCACGACGCGGCTGTCGGAGCGCAAGGGCATCAAGGCGCCGCTCGTGCCGCTCGCGGTCGGCGGCGCGGCGATGGTCGTCGCCGGGTACCTACGGGGCGCCGAGGGCGCCTGGGTGGCGATGGCGCTGACGGCGCTCGCCGTGCTCGTCTGGCGGATGACGGACCCGCCCGAGGGCTACCTCAAGGACGTCACGGCGGGCGCCTTCGCGGCGTTCTACGTGCCGTTCCTGGCGACGTTCGTGTCGATGATGCTCGCCGCGGACGACGGCCCGCGGCGCGTGCTGACGTTCCTGATCCTCACCGTGGTCAGCGACACCGGCGCGTACGCGGTCGGCTGGCGCTTCGGCAAGCGCAAGCTCGCCCCGCGCATCAGCCCCGGCAAGACCCGCGAGGGCCTGGCCGGCGCGATCGCCTTTGCGATGGCGGCGGGCGCCCTGTGCATGCAGTTCCTGATCGACGACGGGGCCTGGTGGCAGGGCCTGCTGCTCGGCCTCGCGGTCGCGGCCAGCGCCACGCTCGGCGATCTGGGCGAGTCCATGATCAAGCGCGATCTCGGCATCAAGGACATGGGCACCCTGCTCCCGGGCCACGGCGGCATCATGGACCGCCTGGACTCCCTGCTGCCCACGGCACCGGTGGTGTGGCTGCTCCTGGTGCTGTTCGTCGGGTCCGGCTGAAGCGTGGTGGCGTCGTGGTGGGAGGCCACGGCGCCACGCGGCGGTAGCCGCACATCGATACGGCATGGACCGCCTGGACTCCCTGCTGCCCACGGCACCGGTGGTGTGGCTGCTCCTGGTGCTGTTCGTCGGTACCGGCTGACCTGCTCGTTCGCACGCCCGGGGCCCGCCGTCCACAGGACGGCGGGCCCCACTGCGCGAGTCTGCGACACTGGTAGGGCCATGCCTAAGCCCGGAGAACTCACTTTCGTCGCCCCGCGCGGTGCCAAGAAGCCGCCGCGGCACCTCGCCGACCTCACGCCCGCCGAGCGCAAGGAGGCCGTCGCCGCGATCGGCGAGAAGCCGTTCCGCGCCAAGCAGCTCTCGCAGCACTACTTCGCGCGGTACGCGCACGACCCGGAGCAGTGGACCGACATCCCCGCCGGTTCGCGCGCCAAGCTGCAGGAGGCGCTGCTCCCCGAGCTGATGACCGTCGTGCGGCACCTGTCCACCGACCAGGACACCACCCGCAAGACGCTGTGGCGGCTGTTCGACGGGACGCTCGTGGAGAGCGTGCTGATGCGCTACCCGGACCGGGTGACCATGTGCATCAGCAGCCAGGCCGGCTGCGGCATGAACTGCCCGTTCTGCGCCACCGGCCAGGCCGGCCTGGACCGGAACCTGTCCACCGGCGAGATCGTCCACCAGATCGTCGACGGGATGCGGGCGCTGCGCGACGGCGAGATCCCCGGCGGCCCGGCGCGGCTGAGCAACATCGTCTTCATGGGCATGGGGGAGCCGCTCGCCAACTACAAGCGGGTCGTCGGCGCCATCCGCGCGCTGACCGACCCCGAGCCGGACGGGCTCGGGCTGTCGCAGCGCGGCATCACCGTCTCCACCGTCGGCCTCGTCCCGGCCATCCACCGGTTCGCCGACGAGGGCTTCAAGTGCCGGCTCGCGATCTCGCTGCACGCCCCGGACGACGAGCTGCGCGACACCCTCGTCCCCGTGAACACGCGGTGGAAGGTGCGCGAGGTCCTCGACGCCGGGTTCGAGTACGCCGCCAAGTCCGGGCGGCGGCTGTCGATCGAGTACGCGCTGATCCGGGACATCAACGACCAGGCGTGGCGCGGTGACCGGCTCGGCCGGCTGCTCAAGGGCAAGCCCGTGCACGTCAACCTCATCCCGCTGAACCCGACGCCCGGGTCCAAGTGGACCGCCTCGCGGCCCGAGGACGAGAAGGCGTTCGTCGAGGCGATCGCCGCCCACGGTGTGCCGGTGACGGTCCGCGACACCCGCGGCCAGGAGATCGACGGGGCCTGCGGGCAGCTCGCGGCGAGCGAGCGTTAGCCGCGCGCGGGAGGCGGCGGGGTACGCTGATCCCCGTACGCACATCTTCATATTCCGACAGGGGAGCGCCACAGCGCTGAGAGTGCGGCAGCCGGGACCGGTGACACGGAGGTGACACCGGTCCGGTGGGCCGCAGACCCTCTGAACCTCGCCCAGGTCATTCTGGGTAGGAAGTTCGGTCATCACTCGAGCTGTTGCGCCCTGCCCGGGAACCGCCCGCCGGTCCCCGGGCAGGGCCGCGTCTCTTCCTGGTCACTCCAGGAGGAATACCAGTGGGCACCATCAAGAAGGCCACCGCCGTCGGCACGGTCGTCGGTCTCGGGCTCGTCACCCTCGCCGCGTGCGGATCGTCCGGATCGGACGGATCCGGTTCCGGGCGGTCCGGCGACTCCAGGACCGTCACGCTCGTCGGCCACGACTCCTTCGCCTACAGCAAGGAGGTGCTGGCGGCGTTCGAGAAGGAGTCCGGGTACAAGGTGAGGGTCCTCAAGGACGGGGACGCCGGGCAGGCCGTCAACAAGGCGATCCTGACCAAGGACAACCCCCAGGGCGACGTCTTCTTCGGCGTCGACAACACCCTGCTCTCCCGGGCCCTCGACAACGGCCTGTTCCAGCCGTACGAGGCGAAGGGGCTGACGGACGTCGCCGAGGACGTCCAACTGGACAAGGACGAGCACCGGGTCACGCCCGTCGACACCGGCGACGTCTGCGTCAACTACGACAAGGAGTACTTCGAGGACCACGGCCTGGAGCCGCCGGAGTCCTTCGCCGACCTGGTGAAGCCCGCGTACAAGGACCTGCTGGTCACGGAGAACGCGTCCACCTCCTCCCCCGGCCTCGGGTTCCTGCTCGGCACCGCCGCGGAGTACGGGGACGGGGGCTGGCAGGACTACTGGAAGAAGCTCGAGGCCAACGGCGTCAAGGTCGTCGACGGCTGGGAGCAGGCCTACAACGAGGAGTTCTCCGGGTCCGCCGGGGGCCGGAAGGCGGGCGGCGACCGGCCGCTCGTCGTCTCGTACGCCTCCTCGCCGCCCGCCGAGGTGATCTACGCCGACCCGCAGCCGAAGGCTGCGCCGACCGGTGTCGCGGCGGGCACCTGCTTCCGCCAGATCGAGTTCGCGGGCCTGCTGAGCAACGCCTCGAACGTCAAGGGCGGCAAGGCGCTGATCGACTTCCTGATCTCGAAGAGGTTCCAGGAGGACATGCCGCTGAACATGTTCGTGTACCCGGTCCTGGAGGGCGCGAAGGTGCCCGAGGCGTTCACCGAGTACGGGCCGGCGGCGAAGGACCCCGAGACCCTGGAACCGGCGCGGATCGCCGAGCACCGAGACCAGTGGGTCAAGGCGTGGACCTCGCTCGTACTGAAGTAGGGGAAGCGCAAGGGGGCGACGGGACCGGGCGGACGAGGCCGCGCCGTGCGGGCGGCCGGCGGGGCACGGCCGCCCGGCTCGGCCTGATGGCCGTGCCCGTCGCGTTCTTCGCCGTCTTCTTCGCCCTCCCCGTCGCCGCGATCGTCGCGCGCGGCCTGCGCGCCGAGGACGGGGCCTGGCGGCTCGGGCGTCTCGGCGAGGTGCTCGGCCAGTCCGACATCCGGCACGTCCTGTGGTTCACCACCTGGCAGGCGCTGGCCTCGACCGCGCTCACCCTGCTGATCGCGCTCCCCGGCGCGTACGTCTTCGCGCGCTTCGAGTTCAGGGGCAAGCAGGTGCTGCGCGCGGTCGTCACCGTGCCCTTCGTGCTGCCCACCGTCGTCGTCGGCACCGCGTTCCTGGCCCTGCTCGGCCGGGGCGGACTGCTCGACGAGCTGTGGGGCGTCCGCCTGGACACCACGGTGTGGGCGATCCTGCTCGCCCACGTCTTCTTCAACTACGCGGTCGTCGTCCGCACGGTCGGCGGCCTGTGGGCGCAGCTCGACCCGCGGCAGGAGGAGGCCGCCCGGGTGCTGGGCGCCTCCCCGTTCGCGGCCTGGCGCCGGGTGACGCTCCCGGCGCTCGCCCCCGCCGTGGCCGCCGCCGCGCTCATGGTCTTCCTCTTCACCTTCACCTCGTTCGGGGTGGTGCAGATCCTGGGCGGCCCCACGTTCTCCACGCTGGAGGTCGAGATCTACCGGCAGACCGCGGAGATCTTCGACCTCTCGACGGCGGCCGTCCTGACGATGATCCAGTTCGTGGCGGTGGGCGCGATCCTCGCCCTGCACGCCTGGACCGCGCGCCGCCGGGAGACCGCCCTGCGGCTGGTGGACGCCTCGCTCACCGCGCGCCGCCCGCGCGGGGCCGGGCAGCGGGCGCTGCTCACCGGCGTACTGCTGAGCATCGTCCTGCTGCTGGTGCTGCCCCTGGCCGTGCTCGTCCAGCGCTCGCTCGACGCGCCGGGCTTCGCGTACTACGAGGCGCTGACCCGCGACGACGGGGGCGTGTTCCTGGTGGCGCCGGTCGAGGCGGTCACCAACTCGCTCCAGTACGCCCTGGCCGCCACCGCCGTCGCCCTGGTGATCGGCGGGCTCGCGGCCGCCGCCCTCACCCGCTCCGACGCCGGCCGCCTGGTGCGCGGCTTCGACGCCCTGCTGATGCTGCCGCTCGGCGTCTCCGCCGTCACGGTCGGCTTCGGCTTCCTCATCGCCCTCGACGAGCCCCCGCTCGACCTGCGCTCCTCGTGGCTCCTCGTGCCGCTCGCGCAGGCGCTGGTCGGCGTGCCCTTCGTGGTGCGCACCATGCTGCCCGTCCTGCGGGCGGTGGACGACCGGCTGCGCGAGGCGGCCGCCGTGCTCGGGGCCTCGCCGTGGCGGGTGTGGCGCGAGGTCGACCTGCCGCTGGTGCGGCGGGCGCTGCTGGTCGCCGCCGGGTTCGCCTTCGCGGTGTCGCTGGGCGAGTTCGGCGCGACCGTCTTCCTCGCCCGGTCGGACAACCCGACGCTGCCGGTCGCGGTGGCCCGGCTGCTCGGCCGCCCCGGCGAGCTCAACTACGGCCAGGCCATGGCCCTTTCGACGATCCTGATGGTGGTGTGCGCGGTGTCCCTGCTCGTCCTGGAGCGCCTGCGGCCCCAGCAGTCCCGTACGGGGGAGTTCTGACGATGCTCAGCCTGCAAGGCGCGACCGTGCGGTTCGGGGCGCGGGCCGCGCTCGACGCCGTGGACCTCGACGTCGCCGAGCACGAGACGGTGTGCGTGCTCGGCCCCAGCGGCAGCGGCAAGTCGACGCTGCTGCGGGCGGTGGCGGGGCTGCGGCCCCTCGACGCGGGGCGGGTCCGCCTGGCCGGGCGCGACCTGGACGGCGTACCGGCGCACCGGCGCGGCGTCGGCCTGATGTTCCAGGACCACCAGCTCTTCCCGCACCGCGACGTGGGCGGCAACGTGGCCTTCGGGCTGCGCATGCACGGCGTGCCGAAGGCCGAGCGGGCCGCGCGCGTGGGCGAGCTCCTCGAACTGGTCGGGCTGCCGGGCGCCGGGCGGCGGGCCGTGACGGCGCTCTCCGGCGGCGAGCAGCAGCGCGTGGCGCTGGCCCGGGCGCTGGCCCCGCGCCCCCGGCTGCTGATGCTGGACGAGCCCCTCGGCCAGCTGGACCGCTCGCTGCGCGAGCGGCTCGTCGTCGAGCTGCGGGAGCTGTTCGACCGGCTGGGCACCACCGTGCTCGCCGTCACCCACGACCAGGGCGAGGCCTTCGCGCTCGCGGACCGGGTCGTGGTGATGCGCGAGGGGCGGATCGCCCAGTCCGGTACGCCCCTGGAGGTCTGGCAGCGCCCCGCGGACGAGTTCGTCGCCCGCTTCCTCGGCTTCGAGAACGTGGCCGAGGGGACGGTGACGGGCGAGGCCGCGGACACCCCGTGGGGCAAGGTGCCCGTGCCGGCCGGCTCGCCCCGGGGGCCCGTGCGGCTCCTGGTCCGGCCCGCCGGCGTACGGCTGGCCGACCCGGCGGACGGGCTGCGCTGCACCGTGGCCGCCCGCACCTTCCGCGGCACCCACGTCGCCGTGCGGCTCCAGCCGGAGCGGGCGCCCCGCCTGGAGGCCGCCTGCGCGCTGGGCGACGCCCCGGAGCCCGGCGACACGGTGGGCGTGGCGTTCGACCCGGCGGAGATCGTCGTACTCGGCTGACGCCCGTGTGCGCGGACGGCATCGTGTCCGGCCGACGCCCGCGTGCGTACGTACGGGTGCCGTCGTGTCCGGTCGGCGGCCGTGTGCCTACGGATGCCCTCGTGCCCGGGGCGGCGTTGTGTGCGTGCGCGTGGCGCGGCACCGGCGTCCGCGTGCGCGCGGAAAACGGCGTGCCCGGCCGGTGCCCGCGTGCGTAGGGTGCCGGCATGACGCTCCTCGGGCACGACCGCTACTGCGACGAGATCGTCGCCCAGACCGACCTGCTGCGGGCGCACCTGGCCGGTGCGGACCTGTCCGCGACCGTGCCCACCTGCCCGGACTGGACGCTGCGGCAGCTCGCCGTGCACGTGGGCGCCGCGCACCGCTGGGTGGAGCACATCGTGCGGACGCGGGCGACTCAGGAGGTGCCCGAGGAGAGCGTGCCGGGGGCGGGCGGCCCGGCGGTCGGCGGCGCGGAGGCACTGGACGCCTGGCTCGCGGAAGGGGCCGAGAGGGCCGCCGGGACGCTGCGGGCGGCCGGGCCCGACGCGGCGGCCTGGTCCTGGGCGTGGCGGCACACCGCCGGGTTCTGGGCGCGGCGCATGGCGCACGAGACGGTGGTCCACCGGGCGGACGCGGCCCTCACCGCCAAGGCGCCCTACACGCCGGCGCCGGACCTGGCCGCCGACGCGATCGACGAGTGGCTGGAGATCGTCACGTTCGTGCAGCGCACGCAGCCGCACGACGCGGTGGCCGAGCTGCGCGGCGCGGGCCGCAGCATCCATCTGCACGCCACCGGCGCGGACCCGGCGCTGAACGCCGAGTGGCTCGTCGAGTTCGACGACCGGGGCATGAGCTGGCGGCGCGGCCACGCGAAGGCGACGGTCGCGCTGCGCGGACCACTCACCGAGGTCCTGCTCGCCTTCTACCGCCGACTGCCGCCGGACGAGGGGGAGTTGGAGGTGCTGGGCGACCGGGGGCTGCTGGACTTCTGGCTGCGGCGGGCGACGTTCGGCTGACGGCCCGCGGCCGCCGCACGGCCGTACGCGGGCGGAGCGCCGTACGCGGACGGAGCACGGGCGGGGAAGGGGCGAACGACCGCGGCCCGCTCCCTCCTGCGAGGAAGCGGGCCGCGGGACGTACCGCGTACGGAACGCCGGGCGCGGACTCAGCCGGCCTGGGACGAACCGCGGCGGCGCAGCGCGAACACCACGGCACCGCCGGCCACGACCAGGGCGGCCGCGATGGCGGCGATCACGCCGGTGTTGGAGTCGGCGCCGGTCTCGGCGAGGTTGGAGTCGCCGACGGCCGGGGACGGCTGGTTGTCGTCCGCGGGGGCGGCGGCGGGCTCGGTGCTCTCCTCCTTGGAGGGGGTCGCCTCGTCGGCGGGCTCCTCGGACGGGGTGGCGGACGGCTCGTCCGACTCCGGAGTGCTCTCCGAGGGGGTCGGGGTGGCCGGGGTGTCCTCGCCCTTGCACGCCTCGGACGGCGTGGTCAGGTTCGGCTTGATGTCCTCGTCGACCAGGTTCGATGCCTTGACGTGGATCCGGTACGTCGCGCCCGGAGTCCAGTCCTCCTCGAAGGTGACGGTGACACCCTTGCTGGTGGAGTGCTCGATGACCTTGGTGCCGAGGGACTTGTCCTCCGCCCCGTCGGACTTGAGGAAGAGCTCGATCTCGGCCTTGACGCCGGAGGGGTCGATGTCGGTGACGCTGATGACGCCCTTGCCGTTGTCGTCACAGGAGGCGACGGCCGAGAAGTCACGGATGTTGCAGGCGGCTGCGTTGCCGGCGGCGCCGATCGCGAGCGCTGCGGTGGCGGTGGCGACGCCGAGGATGCGCGCCGATCGCGCGGCGCGGTGGGATATGGACACGGTTGCCCTTCACGGGATATGCAACTGCGGGGGGTTTCGAGGGGGCGCGGTGAACAACACCCCCATGAGCCTCACAGGTTTATAAGCGCGAGGTAAGCACTGTCAATCCGCAGGCGCCTCAAGGGCGTTGGCTTTGCCGGGTTATTAACCGAGGAGACGTTTGAGCGCCTCCGGAGCCTCCTCGACGCGGTCCACGAGGGCGATCCTGGTCTCCATGGAACGGCCGCGCGCGAGCGCGGTCAGCAGCGGCCACGCGGGCAGGTCCTCCGTCCAGTGCGCCCGGTCGACCAGCACCATGGGGCGGGGCTCGCCGCGGGACCCGTAGTAGTTGGGGGTCGCGCTGTCGAAGACCTCCTGGACCGTGCCGGCGGCGCCGGGCAGGAAGACGACGCCCGCGTTCGAGCGGGCCAGCAGGCCGTCCTCGCGTATCGCGTTGGCGAAGTACTTGGCGATGTGCGCGGCGAAGGGGTTCGGCGGCTCGTGGCCGTAGAACCAGGTGGGGATGCCCACCGAGGCGCCGCCGTCGGGCCAGCGCCGGCGCACCTCGAAGGCGGCGGCCGCCCAGTCGGCGACCGAGGGCCGGAAGGACGGCGCCTTGGCGAGCAGCAGCAGGGCCTCGTCGAGCATCCCGTCGGCGTACGGGGCGGCGTACGCGCCGAGGTTCGCCGCCTCCATCGCGCCCGGCCCGCCGCCCGTGGCGACCGTGAACCCGGCGCGGGCCAGCGTGCGGCCGAGCCGGGCGGCGCCCTCGTACTCCCGGGTGCCGCGCGCCATCGCGTGGCCCCCCATCACGCCCACCACCCGCCTGCCGACGAGGAGTTCGTCGAGCGCGTCGGAGACGGAGTCGTCGTGGACGGCGCGCAGCATCGACGCGAACACGTCCCCGTCGTCCCTGGTCTCCTGGAACCAGGCGTACGCGCGGGCGTCCGGCGTCGCCTCGTAGCCCTCGTCGAGCGAGGCGTACAGGTCGCCGGGGGAGTAGAGCAGGCCGCGGTACGGGTCGAAGGGGAGCCCGGGGACGGGCGGGAAGACCAGGGCGCCGCCCGCCCGCACGCGGGCCGCCGCCTGCGGGTCCATCGGGCAGCCGAGGAACACGGCGCCCGTGGTGTCGGCGGCGAGCAGCGCCTCCGTACGGCCCGTCAGGTCGACGGCCTGGACACGGTGGTGCGCGAGCGAGCCGTGCGCGGCGACGACCGCGTCGAACTCGTCGAGGGACTCGATCTCGCGGTCGTGCGAGACGCGGACGGGCTGCGAGGCCCGGCCGGAGGGGACGCCGCCCGCGGGTCCGGCGGGCGGCACGGGGCCGGTGGACCGGACCGGGCCGTCGGGACGGTCGCCGGAACGGCCGCCGGACGGGGGCGGCGGGCCGGGTCTGCCGGAGGCGGATCTGCCGGAAGGGGACTGCCCGGAGGAGGCGTACGGAGCGGACGGGGCCCCGCCGGACGACGACGGGGCGGCTTCGGCGGACCGGTCCGGCGCCTCGGGGGAGACGGGCCGGTCAGGTCCCTCGTCGGAGGCGGACCGGGCGGGGCGGTCGGGCCGGCCGGGCCGGTCGGGTGTCGGCTGCATCCGGCCATGCTAGGCAGCGGCCCACCGGGCCGGACGGCGCCCCCGTCCGGCCGAGGAGCGCCTCACCGGGGCGTGTTCGGCGGCGGGGCGGGCGTCCGATCGGTGCCGGTGCCGGTGCCGGTGCCGGTGCCGGTCCTGGTGCCGGTGACGCCCTGCCGCTCCGCCCCGAGCGCCCTCAGCCCCCGATCGCCGCCGGGTCCATCCACATGATCTCCCAGGTGTGGCCGTCGAGGTCGTCGAAGGAGCGGCCGTACATCATGCCGTGGTCCTGCGCCGGTCCGGGCTCCGTGGCGCCGGCCGCGACGGCCCGGTCGACCAGCTCGTCGACCTTCTCGCGGCTCTCGGCGTTCAGACACAGCAGCACCTCGCTGGTCCTGCGCGGGTCGGCGATCTCCTTCTTGCTGAACTCCGCGTACTTGGCGTGGCTCAGCAGCATCGCCACGATCGTGTCGCTGATCACGACGCAGGTGCAGGTCTCGTCGGAGAACTGCGGGTTGATCGTGTAGCCCAGCTCCGTGAAGAACTTGCCGGAGGCGGTGACGTCCTGCACGGCCAGGTTCACGAAGATCATCTGCTGGTGCATGGCGGGGTCTCTCCTGTCGGTGGCGATCCGTTCGCAGGGGTGGACCGGGGGTCCCCGGAGAACTCATCGGCCGCCGGGGACTTTTTTCGTACGCGGGTTCCCGCGGGTCCGCACACCCGCACGCACGCATGCCCGTCCGCCTGCGCGCCCGCACGCGCGACCGCGTTCGTACGGGCGGCTCAGCGGGCCATCGGCAGGGCCGCGAGTTCGGCGACGACCAGGATCAGCGGGGTGAACAGGGCGATCAGGGCGCCCGCGCGCAGGACGGCGGCGGCGCGCAGCATGGAGACGGGCGAGCCGAGCCGCAGCAGGGCGGCCGTGGTCTCGGCGCGCGACTGCCTGACCTCGAGGGCGGCGGACAGCAGCGTGGTGAGGGCGCACCCCGTTACGACGAGCGCGCCGAGCACGGTGAGCGGCCCCGCCCCGGGCCGCGCGCCGGTGTGCAGCGTCGCCAGGGCGTACAGGGCGGAGGCCACCGCGCACAGGACGCCGAGCGGCCGGCCGATCCGTTCCGCCTCCTCCATCAGCACGCGCCCGGCGAGCAGCCGCAGCGCCCCCGGCCCCACGGCTTGCAGCAGCCGGCCGCAGAAGTGGGTGAGCCCGGGGGTGGCGAGCGCGAGACCCATCGCGGTGAGGAGCCAGCCGGCGAGCACCCCGGCGGGCGCGCCCGCGTTGCCGCCCGGCAGCGCGATCCCGCCGCCGTCCCCGCCGGTGCTGCTCGCGTACGCCTCCACGGCGAGCCCGGCGGCCAGCACGGCGACGCCCCAGGGGAGTCCGCCGGGCGCGGGGCGCCGCGAGTCCGCCGCCGCGTGCGCGGACTCCGCGCCGGCGGTGACCGGGTCCGCCGTCGGTGCGGCCTGTGGGGCCGGGGCGGCCGGTGCCGTGCCGTCCCCGGACGCGGCGGTCCGCGCCGCGGCGTCACCGCCGTCCAGGAAGGCGCTCGCGCCGGCCAGGGCGTGGGCCCCCGCCCCGGGCCGGGCGGGCACGGCCGCGTCGGGCGCCCCCGCGCCGGCCGACGCCGTGCCCCTGTCGTACACGACGGCCGCACCCGGCACCGCGGTGCGCGGCGCCGCGGTGCCCCCCGGGGCCTGTGCGCCGTCCGGCGCGGCGAGGGAGGAGCCGGCGCCGATGCCCGCCGGGCCGCCGGACGCGGCGTGCGCCATGGCGGCGCGGTGCGCGCCGAAGCGGCCGTAGGCGCCGAAGACCCCGCGTGTCGCGGCCCGGCTGCCGAACGCACCGGTCCCGCTGTAGGCGCCCCTGCGGTACACGCCCGCCGCGCCCTGCACCTTCAGGAAGCGTCCCTGCCCGGCCGGGCCCGCCTCCTCGTCCCGGACGTCCCGGGGCCGCAGCACCAGCGCGGTCGTCACCGACGCGGCGGCCGGCAGCAGGGCCAGCAGGGTCAGGGCCGCGGGCAGCGGCAGCGGCCGTCCCACCGCGAGGAAGTCGGGGGCCCCGCCGCCGAGGAGCGAACCGCCCAGGTCGCCGCGGAGGTACAGGAAGGACAGCAGCGCGGCCGCCGAGCCGAGCACGCAGGACAGCGCGGTGGTCACGGCCGAGACGGCCATCAGCCGGCCGGGGCCGAAGCCCAGCGCGGTGAGCCCCGGGCGCGGGCGGGTGCCGGGGTCCGTACGGGCGACGGCGACCGCCAGGTACACCGTGGCGGCCAGCGGGACGAGGCACCACGCGAGCCGCAGCACGGAGGAGCCGGGCGCGTCGGGGTGGCCCAGTGCGTGGCCCAGGGCGGACAGCAGCAGGAAGCCGGTGCCCGCGGCCGCCGCGGCGACCAGGAGCCTGCGCAGCTGGACCGCGAGTCCCGCGCTGCGGGCTAGGCGGAGAGCGAGCACGCGGCGCGGCCCTCCGTCCCGGTGGCCGGCGGCAGGTGGACGGTCGTCACGCGCCGTCCGTCCAGCAGCGTCACGGCGCGGTCGGCGAGGGCCGCGGTCTCCGCGTCGTGCGTGGCCAGGACGACGGTGATGCCGTGCGAGCGGGCCGCCGTGGTGAGCGTCCGCAGGACGTGGGTGCGGTCGGCGCGGTGCAGCGGCGCCGTCGGCTCGTCGGCGAACAGGACCGTGGGGCAGGAGACCAGGGCGCGGGCGATGGCCACGCGCTGGCGCTCGGACTGGAGCAGGGCGTGCGGGCGCTTGCGGGCGCACTCGCCGACGTCGAGGCGCTCCAGCCACTCCAGGGCGGCCGCCTTGGCGTGGCGCCGGCCGGTGCCGCGCAGCATCAGCGGCAGGGCGGCGTTCTCCCAGGCGTTCAGCTCGGGGACCAGCACGGGGACGGGGTCGATCCAGCCGAAGCGGTCCCGGCGCAGGCGTTCGCGGCCGAGCGGGCCCATGGTGTGCACGGGCACGCTGTTGAACCACACCTCGCCCTGCTGCGGCAGGAGCTGTCCGGACAGGCACCGCAGCAGGGTCGTCTTGCCGCTGCCGCGCGGACCGCCGACGGCGAGGATCTCGCCCTCGCGGACGCCGAGCGAGACACCGCTCAGCGCGGGCGAGCCGTTGTGCTTGAAGTGCAGGGCGCGTGCCCGGAGCACGTCGTTGTCCGGCGGGGCCACCATGGGCGTACACCTCGTTGTTCAGATCTGATGTCCGTGCGGAGATCCCCCGTCCGGGGGAACGAAGGCAGGGCCGATCGGTCACAGGCACGCTAGGTTTCCGGGACGGCGGCGCAGGACAGCACGCGGCCCCGGATCGCCGATTCTCACTCGAACGGGCGACACCGGGGCCGTCGTTGATCATCCGAACGGAAGATAGGGCCCCCTGGTGGCGGAGCGGGGCCCCCGACGGGGGTCAGAGCTGCGTCCACGCCTCCGTCAGCACCTGCCGGACGATCCCCTCGATCTCGTCGAACGTCGACCGGTCCGAGATCAGCGGCGGCGAGAGCTGGATGACCGGGTCGCCGCGGTCGTCGGCGCGGCAGTACAGGCCGTACTCGAAGAGCTTCTTGGAGACGAAGCCGTACAGGATGCGCTCGGACTCCTCCTCGGTGAACGTCTCCTTGGTGGCCTTGTCCTTGACCAGCTCGATGCCGTAGAAGAAGCCGTTGCCGCGGACGTCGCCGACGATCGGCAGGTCGTGCAGCTTCTGCAGGGTCGTCAGGAACGCGCTCTCGTTGTCCAGCACGTGCTGGTTGAGACCCTCCCGCTCGAACAGGTCGAGGTTGGCCAGGCCCACGGCCGCGGAGACCGGGTGGCCGCCGAAGGTGTAGCCGTGCAGGAAGGTGTTGCCGCCCTTGTAGAAGGGCTCGGCGATGCGGTCGGAGACGATGCACGCGCCGATCGGGGAGTAGCCCGAGGTCATGCCCTTGGCGCAGGTGATCATGTCGGGCACGTAGCCGAACTTGTCGCAGGCGAACATGGTGCCGAGCCGGCCGAAGGCGCAGATCACCTCGTCGGAGACGAGCAGCACGTCGTACTGGTCGCAGATCTCGCGCACCCGCTGGAAGTAGCCGGGCGGCGGCGGGAAGCAGCCGCCCGCGTTCTGCACCGGCTCCAGGAAGACGGCCGCGACCGTGTCCGGGCCCTCGAAGAGGATCTGCTGCTCGATCTGGTCGGCGGCCCAGCGGCCGAACGCCTCGGGGTCGTCGCCGTGGATCGGGGCGCGGTAGATGTTGGTGTTCGCCACCTTGTGCGCGCCGGGGACCAGCGGCTCGAACGGGGCCTTCAGGGCGGGCAGCCCGGTGATGGACAGGGCGCCCTGCGGGGTGCCGTGGTAGGCCACGGCACGGGATATGACCTTGTGCTTGGTCGGCTTGCCGGTGAGCTTGAAGTACTGCTTGGCGAGCTTCCAGGCGGTCTCGACGGCCTCGCCGCCGCCGGTGGTGAAGAAGACCTTGTTCAGGTCGCCGGGCGCGTACCCGGCCAGGCGCTCGGCGAGTTCGACGGCCTTGGGGTGGGCGTAGGACCACACCGGGAAGAACGCCAGCTCCTGCGCCTGCTTGAACGCCGTCTCGGCCAGCTCGGCGCGGCCGTGCCCGGCCTGGACCACGAACAGGCCCGCGAGGCCGTCGAGGTAGCGCCTGCCCCGGTCGTCGTAGATGTAGGTGCCCTCGCCACGGACGATGGTGGGAACGGGCGCGTTCTCGTACGAGGACATGCGGGTGAAGTGCATCCACAGGTGGTCGTACGCGGACTTGCTGAGGTCCTTGGTGCTCACGGCTATCGGGTTCCCCACATGTAGGTCTGCTTCTTCAGCTTGAGGTAGACGAAGCTCTCGGTGGCGCGCACGCCGGGCAGGACCCGGATGCGCTTGTTGATGACGTCCAGCAGCTGCTCGTCGTCCTCGCAGACGATCTCCACGAGGAGGTCGAAGGAGCCCGCCGTCATCACCACGTACTCGACCTCCGCCATGGCGGTCAGCGCGTCGGCGACCGGGTCCACGTCGCCCTCGACGGTGATGCCGACCATCGCCTGTCTGCGGAAGCCCACGGTGAGCGGGTCCGTGACGGCGACGATCTGCATCACGCCCTGGTCGAGCAGTTTCTGGACGCGCTGGCGCACGGCGGCCTCGGACAGGCCGACGGCCTTGCCGATCGCCGCGTACGGCCGGCGGCCGTCCTCCTGGAGCTGCTCGATGATCGCGAGGGAGACGGCGTCCAGCTGGGGGGTGCCGTTCCTGGACTGCCGGGAGTCCCTCTGGTCTGCGCTTCGACTGGCCACGACCTCACTGTGCACGAGGAGTCGACAGTTCCGCAAGGTCGAATCAATGAAATCCGTTGTTTACGAGATCGATGTATACGGATTTCGCAGCCCTGGCGGGATGAGGGGTGTTGAAAACGTCGGCTCTCCCACTAGGGTGGACGTCTCAGCGTTTGGACATCTGATCAGGAGGGCCGGGCAGTGAGCACCGAGCTGCGTCGTCTGCGCAACTACATCGACGGAGAGTTCCGCGACGCCGCCGACGGACGGACCACCGAGGTGGTCAACCCCGCGACGGGCGAGGTCTACGCGACCGCGCCGCTGTCCGGCGAGGCGGACGTCGACGCCGCGATGGCGGCCGCCGCCGCGGCCTTCCCGGCCTGGCGCGACGCCACCCCGGCCGAGCGCCAGAAGGCCCTACTGAAGATCGCCGACGCCTTCGAGGAGCGGGCCGAGGAGCTCATCGCCGCGGAGGTGGAGAACACCGGCAAGCCGATCGGTCTGACCCGGTCGGAGGAGATCCCGCCGATGGTCGACCAGATCCGCTTCTTCGCGGGCGCGGCCCGCATGCTGGAGGGCCGCGCGGCCGGCGAGTACATGGAGGGCCTGACCTCCATCGTGCGCCGCGAGCCGGTCGGCGTCTGCGCGCAGGTCGCGCCGTGGAACTACCCGATGATGATGGCCGTGTGGAAGTTCGCCCCGGCGCTCGCCGCGGGCAACACGGTGGTGCTCAAGCCGTCCGACACCACCCCCGCCTCCACCGTCCTGATCGCCGAGATCATCGGCTCGATCGTGCCCAAGGGCGTCTTCAACGTGGTCTGCGGCGACCGCGACACCGGGCGCCTCATGGTCGAGCACAGGACGCCGGCGATGGCCTCCATCACCGGGTCCGTGCGCGCCGGCATGCAGGTCGCCGAGTCCGCCTCCAAGGACCTCAAGCGGGTCCACCTGGAGCTGGGCGGCAAGGCGCCGGTCGTGGTCTTCGAGGACACCGACATCGCCAAGGCCGTCGAGGACATCTCCGTGGCGGGCTTCTTCAACGCCGGGCAGGACTGCACGGCCGCCACCCGCGTGCTGGTCCAGGAGTCCATCCACGACGAGTTCGTGGCCGCGCTCGCCAAGGCCGCCGCGGAGACGAAGACCGGGCAGCCCGACGACGAGGACGTCCTGTACGGACCCCTGAACAACCCCAACCAGCTCAAGCAGGTCTCCGGCTTCATCGAGCGGCTGCCCGCCCACGCCAAGGTCGAGGCCGGCGGCCACCGCGTCGGCGAGAAGGGCTACTTCTACGCCCCGACCGTCGTCTCCGGGCTCAAGCAGGACGACGAGATCGTCCAGAACGAGGTCTTCGGCCCGGTCATCACCGTCCAGCCCTTCACGGACGAGGCCCAGGCGATCGAGTACGCCAACGGCGTCGAGTACGCCCTGGCCTCCTCGGTCTGGACGAAGGACCACGCCCGCGCGATGCGCCTGTCCAAGGCCCTCGACTTCGGCTGCGTGTGGATCAACACCCACATCCCGCTGGTCGCGGAGATGCCGCACGGCGGCTTCAAGAAGTCCGGCTACGGCAAGGACCTGTCGGCGTACGGCTTCGACGACTACACGCGCATCAAGCACGTGATGACGTCGATCGAGGGCTGATCCGGCGGTTCCGGTGAGCACCCGGCGCGGCCCGGACGGGGTGACCCGTCCGCGCCGCGCCGCGCGTGCCCCCGGTGTCCGGAACCCGCCGGTGCGCCCCGGGCGTCGTGCAGACTGCGTGGCCGTGGGCGGCGCCGAGGAACGGCTTCCGGCTGCGGCCGTCCTGGGGCTCCTGGCGGCCCGGGCCCTGCACGACGCGGAGGAGTGCGCGACGGCGCCGGGACGGCTGCGCCGGAACACGCCCGTGCTCCGTGCGCGCCACCCGGCCGTGCCGCAGGGCGTGTGGCGCCGCCTCGCACGCGGTCGCCCAGCGGTTGCTGCGGCACCGGGGCGGAGGCTGCGTCACCTCACCGCGGCCATGACGATCCGCTCCGCGACCGGGTTCATCCCCTCGCCCTTGGCGTCCGTCGCGTTCACCGAGTAGACGACCGTGCGCGACAGGTCGCGCGTCGCCGCCATCGCCGTGCCGTAGCCGTACCGGGCGCCCGACTTGCCCCAGTACTCCTCGCCGTCGAGCACGGTGCGCTGCAGCCCGGCGCTCAGGGTGGCCCCGGAGACGCCCCGCGGAAGCGTGAACATCTCCCTCAGCTGCGGCCGCGGCACGAGGTCGCCCGGAACAGGTGGGTGACCAGCCGCTCCAGGTCCGCCGTCGTGGAGATCATGTCGCCGGCGGCCCAGCTGCCCGACGAGTTCCACTCGGTGACGTCGACGAACCGCCGGCCGCCGTCGGCCCGCGGAACGGCCTGGTAGCCGCGGTTGTGCGGGCCGTCGATGCGCGGGTCGGCGCCGGGGAAGTACGTGTGCCGCATCCCGGCGGGGCGCAGCACCCGCCGCGCCGCCTCGCTCTCGTACGGCCGTCCGGTGACCTCCTCCACGAGCAGGCCGAGGAGCGTGTAGTTGATGTTGAGGTAGTGCTGCCGCCGGCCGGGGGCGAACTCCGGGCCCTTGGCCACCGCCGACGCCACCAGCTCCTGCGGCGTCAGCGTGTCGAAGCGGTGCGCGTACGCCTCCTCGAAGGAGTCCCCGAAGGCGTCGCCCGCCGGGATGCCGCTGGTGTGGTTCAGCAGCTGCCGCACGGTGACGTGCCGGAACCTCGCCGGCAGCAGGCCGGGCAGGTACGCCCGCGCCGGCCCGCCGAGGTCGACCCTCCCCTCGGCGGCCAGCTGGAGCACCACCGCCGCCGTGACGGCCTTCGTCGTCGAGCCCGCCCGGAACAGGGCGTCCGGGTGGGCCGCCCTGCCGCTCGGCAGGTCGCGCACCCCGGCGCCGCCCCGCCAGGTGCCGTCCGTCCCGCCGACCCGGACGAGCGCGGCCGTGGCGTCGCCGTCCGGCAGGCCGGCGAGCGCCCCGCACAGGGCGCGGGCGTCCGGCGCGGAGGCGCCGCCGGTGGCCGCGGAGCACTCGGGGACCGGGGAGGCGGGCGCGGGGGCGGCGCCCGCGGGGGCGGCGGCGAGACCCAGGACGACGAGGGCGGCGGCGAGCGCGGTGACGCGGGTGCGGCCGGTGGCGCGGAACGGCATGGACGACTCCTCGGGACCGTGTGCGGTGATCGACAGCGGTCATCCTCCGGCGGCGGGGCGCCGGTCCGTATCGTCGTGGGGGAGGGGACGCGCCCGGAGAGCTCCCTGGGCAACTCGCCCGTTCTGTAAGGGAGTTGCTCGGGGTCGTCCCCCTAGGGGGTCGAGGCGGATCAGGCGCCCCCGCGCTGGTGCCGCCGGCCCGCCGGGGCCCTCACGCCGTGTCCGCCGCGCGCAGGGCGGTCAGGACGTCGACGCGGTTCGTGGTGATGGAGTCGACCTCCAGGCCGAGCATGCGGCGCAGGGAGCGGCGGGTGTCCGGCGTCCACACCGACAGCAGGTGGCCGCCGCGGCGGACGCGGGCCGCGAGGTCGCGGTCGACCAGGCCGAAGCGGTAGTTGAGCCACCGCGGCCGCACCGCGTCGAGCAGCGCGGGCCGGGGCGGCGCCAGCGTCGTCCAGGTGAGGGCGATCTCGGCGTGCGGGTCGGCCGCGCGCACGGCCAGCATCGTCCGGGCGCCCCCGCAGTAGTACACCCGCTCCGCCGCCCCCAGGTCGCCGGCGACACCGGCGATCCGGCGCACCGCGCGCACGTCCGGGGAGCCCGGCAGGTCGACCATGACCCGGCTGTCCCCGGTGGCCTCCAGGGCATCGGCCAGCGTGGGCACTCCGCCGGCCGTGAGCCCGCGCACCTCGTCCGAGGAGAGCGAACGCACCGGCCGGTCGACCTCCCACAGCCGCTTCAGCGTCTCGTCGTGCAGGAGCACCGGGACGCCGTCCCGGGTCAGCCGTACGTCGATCTCCACGGCGTCCGCGCCCGAGCGGAGCGCGGAACGCAGGGAGTCCAGGGTGTTCTCGCGGACCCGGTACGGGTCGCCGCGGTGGGCCACGGCGGTGACGGTGCGCATGGGCCCATTGTGGCGGCGCCTCAGACCGCGAGCCACGCCGAGGTGTACGCGTCGATCTCGTCGGCGATGCGCGCCTTGCCGGCCGCGTCCAGGAACGAGGCGTGCACCGCGTTCTTGGCCAGCTCGGCGACGCCCCGCTCGTCCAGGCCGAGCAGGCGGGCGGCGACCGCGTACTCGTTGTTGAGGTCGGTGCCGAACATCGGCGGGTCGTCGGAGTTCACGGTGACGAGCACGCCGGCCGCGACCATCTCCCTGATCGGGTGCTCGTCGAGGCTGCGCACGGCCCGGGTGGCGATGTTGGAGGTCGGGCAGACCTCCAGCGGGACGCGCCGCTCGGCCAGGTGCTCCAGCAGCTTCGGGTCCCGCGTGGAGCTGGTGCCGTGCCCGATGCGCTCGGCCCGCAGGTCGCGCAGCGCGTCCCACACGGTCTCCGGACCCGTCGTCTCGCCGGCGTGCGGCACGGAGTGCAGGCCGGCCGCGATCGCGCGGTCGAAGTACGGCTTGAACTGCGGCCGGGGCACGCCGATCTCGGGCCCGCCCAGACCGAAGGAGACCAGGCCCTCCGGGCGGACCGCGTCGTCGGTGGCGAGCCGGCAGGTCTCCTCGGCGGACTCCGGGCCGGCCTCGCCGGGGATGTCGAAGCACCAGCGCAGCACCGTGCCGAAGTCGGCCTCGGCCGCCTTGCGCGCGTCCTCGATCGCGTCCATGAACGCCCGCTCGTCGATGCCCCGGCGGGTCGAGGAGAACGGGGTGACCGTCAGCTCCGCGTACCGCACCTGCTGGCGGGCCATGTCCCGGGCGACCTCGTACGTCAGCAGCCGCACGTCCTCGGGGGTGCGGATGAGGTCCACGACGGACAGGTACACGGTGATGAAGTGCGCGAAGTCCGTGAACGTGAAGAAGTCCGCGAGCGCCTCGGGGTCGGAGGGCACCTTGGAGTCGGGGTGGCGCGCGGCCAGTTCGGAGACGATGCGCGGGGAGGCGGATCCGACGTGGTGCACGTGGAGCTCGGCCTTGGGCAGCCCGGCGATGAAGGCGTGCAGGTCGCGTTGGTCGGTCAAGGGTTCCTCCCCGGGGGCGGCCGCCGGATGCGGGCACGGCGGCGGTGATCGGCTGATCGATGGTGCCGGGGATCATCGTAGGCCGGGGTGCGGGGAGCGCGGGGGTGGGCCGTAGCATGACAGGACGTACGACAGAGGGGGGACGTCCGCGCATGTCCGACGCCGCGCAGTCGCCGGGTACGCCGCAGGGGGACGCCCCGGATCCGTGGGCACCGCCCGAGGACCGGCCGCACTCCCGTCCGCAGCCGCCCGCCCCGGCGTCCCCCTCCGCGCCTCCCCCCGCCCCGGAGTCCCCCTCCGCGCCCGGTGACGACCCCTGGGCCGGGCCGGGTCCCTCGGCGCCGGACCCCTGGGCACCGCCGGCCGAGGACGGCGGCGCCCCCGCCGGGCCGCCCGTGCAGGACCGGCAGACCGTCACGGCGTTCCCGGGCGCGGGCGGCTTCCCGGGCGCGGGGGCGGGCGGAGCGGTTCCGCCCGGCGGTGCCTGGCCGTCCCCGTCCGCCCCGGCCCACGGCGGCGGGCCCGTTCCTCCGCCGCCCCTCGCGCCGGACGGTCCGGGGCACGTCCCCTACGGCTACCCGGGACCCGCCGCGTACGGCGGGCAGGGGTACCCCCAGGGCGCGTACGGATACGGCTGGCCCGCCGTGCCCCCGGCGCCCGGCAACGGCCTGGGCACGGCCGCGCTCGTCCTCGGGATCATCGCGGTGTCCCTGTTCTGCCTCTGGCCGCTGACCGTCCTGCTCGGGATCCTCGCCCTCGTCCTCGGCGGGATCGCCCGGGGCAAGGTCCGCCGCGGTGAGGCGACCAACGGGGGCCAGGCCCTGGCCGGGATGATCTGCGGAGCCGTCGGCCTCGTCCTCGCCGTGGGCCTGATAGTGCTGGTCCTCGCCCTCCCCGACAGCGGCGACGACCCGGATCCCGACCCCGCTCCGGACGACGGCGGCTACAGCACCACGCTGACCGCGCGGCACGACGGCGTCCCCTCCGCCGTCCGTCCGCGCGGCTGACCGGGGCCCGGCAGGCGGGAGTGAACACGTACGGGGTGAGGACCGGTCGAGCGACTTCACACGTACGGGTGAGTGTCGACCCGTGGCCGCCGGGCACGAGTTCGCTGTTCAGGGCTTTGCCGTAGAACTGGGCCCGACGGCGGTCGCGACGGCGAAAGGCCGCCCGGCGCAAGCGTTTTTCCGGTGGGACACGGCGTCGCTGAATGCATATTCGGGATATATCGGACACCTCTGTGCGCGTGTCTGCGCCGGAGTGAACGTCCGGATTGTTCAGAATGTTACCTACTGCCCCAGTTGAAACCGCGAGGTTTCGTTGCCGAGGAGCGAGACATGCAGGTTCGCGAGTGGCTCCCCGACCAGCCCACCCGTATCGGCCGGCACGACTGGCCGGACGAGGGCGACAACGGAACACATCTGCGGCTGCGGGCCGGTTCCATCGTGGTGCTCGACCGGCAGGCCTGGCGGGTCCTGGAGATCGACGGCTACCCGGGCCACCAGTGGCCGGAGTCGTACGAGAGGGCCTGGCGCGACCACATGGAGCTGTGGTGGCACGCCAACGAACTGCTGCGGGCCAACAACCAGCAGGTCAAGGCGGCACCGGAGCGCTCGGAGTTCTACAAGCGCCCGGTGGTCCTGGTGCTGCGCAACGAGAACCTGCCCCGGTCCACGCCCAAGCACTGGTGCGCCCCGGCCAGCCACGACTGGCAGGTCCTGCCGGAGCACTACGCCGTGTGCCGCGCCTGCGGTGAACTGCCGCCCTGCCGCCACGGGGAGTACCGCTGGGAGGGCGGCCCCCGCCGGGACGGGCAGAGCGGCGGCATCCCGCTCATCGTGCCGGAGGGCTGCTGCATGGGGTGCGCCGAGCCGATCAAGCCGCGGATGCGGACCGTGCGCTTCCCGGGGCCCAACCTCTGGTACCCGGACCTGGGGCAGGACACCGCGGTCTTCCACGCCCGCGCCGCCTGCGCCGACCAGGTCGACTGCTACCGCATGCAGTGGCGGGCCGAGTACGCCGCGCCCGCTCCGTCCCTGCCCCCGGGGACGCCGGCGTTCCCGGGCTTCGAGCAGTTCACGCTGCCCCGGACGCGCCACGCGCCGGACCTGAACCAGCACGTCCAGCAGGATCCGCAGCCTCCGCAGGGCCCGCACTCCCCGCAGACCGCACACGTCCGGCAGGACCCGCACCGGCTCCAGCACCCCCCGCAGGGCCGGCAGCCGCAGCCCGCGGCGCCGGCGCGGCCGGCCGAGGAGGAACGTACCTCCGTGGTCAGCGACTACGGCACCTTCTACCTGCCGGCCGGGAGGTACCGCCGGGGAGGACCGGAGAGCGGTGCCGCACCGTCCGCCCCCGCCGCGGCGCCGTTCCCGTTCCCGCCGTCGTCCGCGTCCCCGTCGGGGCCCGCCGTCCCCGAGCCGGCCCACCGTACGGTCTCCGCGGCCTCCGGCTCGCCCCTGGCGGAGCAGGCCGCGCCGGCGGGGCGGACCGCCCCCGCGCACCCCGCTCCGGCCGAGGCGCCGGCACCGGCGCGGCCGCACGACTCCGCTCCCGCGCACCTCGTGGCGGTCGAGGCGCCGGCCGGAGGGTACGACTCCGCACCGGCGCGGCCGCACGACTCCGCTCCCGCTCCCCTCGCGGTGGCCGAGGCGCCCGCGTCTTGCGCCGGGGACGAGGCGTCCGCGGCGCCCCACCCCGCCGACAGTGCCGCGCCGATGCTCAAGGCGGCGCAGGAGCTGAGCCTCTCCCTGGGCGAGCGTCCGGTCTTCCACAACGCGGAGCAGGCCACCCGCGTCATCGAGGAACTCACCGCGGCCGTCCGCAACATCGCGCTCTGCCTCAACCAGCCGCCCGCCCGCGAACACCCCTGAGCCGCGCGGGGACCGGACGGGAGGGCGGGGCGGCGGCTCCGGAAGTGCGGCCGCCGCCCCGCTCACCCCCGTGAGCCGTGCGCCCGCAGCCGTCCGCGCGCCTCCATCAGCGCGAAGCCCAGCAGGTTGAGCCCCCGCCACCGCGCGGGGTCACCGGCGCGCTCGTCGTCGGCGGCCAGCCCGATGCCCCAGATCCGGTCCAGCGGGCTCGCCTCGACCAGCACCCGCCCGCCCGTGCCGAGCAGATAGGCGCGCAGGTCGTCGTGGGCGGCGAACTTGTGCACGCTGCCCTCGACCACGACGCCGAAGCGCTCGCGCTCCCACACCGCCCCGTCGAAGCCGCGCACCAGGCGGCCCGCCTTCTTCGCCTGTGCCGGATGCCCCGCCGCCAGGACGCTCCGCTCGGCCTCGGCGTCCTCGAACAGCCGGGCCTTGGCGGCCATCATCCAGTGCTCCGCCGTCGCGTACTCCACGCCGTCGACCGTGAACGGCGACGGCCACCACTGGCTCAGGCAGGCGGGTCCGACCCGGCCGTCGCGCGGCGGCGTGTGGCCCCAGAAGTGCAGGTACTTGACCCTCGCCCCCGAGCGGACGGCCGCCACGAGCGCGTCCCGAGAATCGATCACGTCCATGGCGGGGAGTCTGGCACGCGGCACCGCCACCCCGTCCGTTTTTTCGTGGCCGGCTCGACAGCCTGTCGACAGATTCCGTCGCGTAACCAAAAGGCAACAACGGAATCACTTGTTGATGACCCTTTGCTCTGTCAGGATCGGCACTCAATCCGGGCCGGGGCCATTCCGGTCCGGCGGGAGGCCCACGGTCGGCGGCGAAGGAGAAGCGACATGCACCACCCGGACGACGGCATCCGGGCCGGGGCGCTGGAGCGGGCGCGGGACCGGTTCGCGGACGGCGCGCAGTTCGTCGCGGGCCGGCTCACGCGCGGCACCTCCGGCCGCAGCCACACGGTCGTGGACCCGGCCACCGGCGACGGCATCCTCACCTACGACCTGGCCGGCGCCGCGGACGTGGACGCGGCCGTCGCCGCGGCCCGCGCCGCCCTCCCCGGCTGGTCGCGCGCCACCCCGGGCGAGCGCTCCGACGCCCTGCACCGCCTCGCCGCCGTCCTGGCCGGCCGCGCCGAGGAGTTCGCGCTCGCCGAGTCCCTGCAGTGCGGCAAGCCGCTCAAGCTCAGCCGGGAGTTCGACGTCCCGGGGACCGTCGACAACACCGCCTTCTTCGCGGGGGCCGCACGCCACCTCCAGGGGCAGTCCGCCGGGGAGTACTCCGGGGACCACACCTCGTACGTCCGCCGGGAGCCGGTCGGTGTCGTCGGGTCGATCGCCCCCTGGAACTACCCGCTGCAGATGGCCGCCTGGAAGATCCTCCCGGCGGTCGCCGCGGGCAACACGATCGTCCTCAAGCCCGCCGAACTCACCCCGCTGACCTCGCTGATGTTCGCGCAGGCCGCCACCGACGCGGGCCTGCCCGACGGCGTCGTCAACGTCGTCAGCGGCACCGGGCCCGAGGCCGGCGAGCACCTCGTCGGGCACCCCGGGGTGGCCATGGTCTCCTTCACCGGCTCCACCGCCGTGGGGCGGCGCGTCGCCGGGACCGCGGCCTCCGGCCTCAGGCGGCTGCACCTCGAACTCGGCGGCAAGGCCCCGTTCGTCGTGTTCGACGACGCCGACCTGGAGGCGGCCGTGCACGGCGCGGTCGCGGGCGCGCTCATCAACACCGGCCAGGACTGCACGGCCGCCACGCGCGCCTACGTGCAGCGGCCGCTGTACGAGGAGTTCGTCGCCGCGACGGCCGGCCTGATGGCGGGCGTCCGGCTCGGCGACCCCTTCGCCCCGGACACCGACCTCGGCCCGCTCGTCTCGCACGCGCAGCGCGACCGCGTCGCCGCCTTCGTCGACCGGGCGCGCTCCCACGCGCGCGTGGTCACCGGCGGCGGGGCACCCGGCGGCGCGCTGGAGAGGGGCGCGTACTACCGGCCGACGCTGATCGCGGACGCCGCGCAGGACAGCGAGATCGTGCAGGCCGAGATCTTCGGCCCGGTCCTCGCCGTACTGCCCTTCGACGGCGACGACGAGGGGGTCCGGCTCGCGAACGACACCCCGTACGGGCTGGCCGCGTCGGCGTGGACCCGGGACGTGTACCGCGCCCAGCGCGCCACGCGCGAGATCGCGGCGGGCTGCGTCTGGGTCAACGACCACATCCCGATCATCAGCGAGATGCCGCACGGCGGATACAAGGCGTCCGGCTCGGGCAAGGACATGTCCGCGTACTCCTTCGAGGAGTACACGCAGGTCAAGCACGTCATGTTCGACAACACCGCGGTGGCCCGGAAGGACTGGCACCGCACGGTCCACGGGGACCGCTAGCAGCCAGGCCGTCCGACCGCGGCCGCACCCTTTCGAAAGGGCACCCACACGCATGGAGCAGTACGAGCCCGACCGCCCGCCGCCGGCCCCGGCGGCCGCCGCGCGGCGCAGCCCCGCCACCGGCAGGGCCTCCCTCACCCGCCGCTCCCTGCTGCGCGCGGCCGGCGGCGGCACGCTCGCCCTGGGCGCGCTCGGCACGCTGAGCGCCTGCGGCATCCCCCCGGCGAAGAACACCGCGGGCGTCCCGTCCGACGACCACTCGGACGAGGAGAAGCGGATCGCCTTCTCCAACTGGACCGAGTACATGGACGTCGACGACGGCGAGAAGCGCCACCCCACGCTCGACGCCTTCACCCGGCGCACGGGGATCCGGGTCGAGTACACCGAGGACATCAACGACAACGTCGAGTTCTTCGGCAGGATCAAGCCGCAGCTCGCGGCCGGCCAGGACACCGGGCGCGACCTCATCGTGGTCACCGACTGGCTGGCCGCCCGCCTGATCCGCTTCGGGTGGGTGCAGAAGCTGGACGCGTCCAACCTGCCGCACGCCTACGCCAACCTCTCCGCCCAGTTCCGCACCCCGGACTGGGACCCGGGACGCGCGTACTCCTATCCCTGGACCGGCATCTCCACGGTGATCGCCTACAACAAGAAGGCGCTGGACGGAGTGGAGGTGAGGTCCGTCTCCGACCTGCTCGACAACCCGAAGCTCAAGGGACGGGTGGGCTTCCTCTCCGAGATGCGCGACAGCATCGGCATGACGCTGCTGGACATGGGCAAGGACCCGGCGGACTTCTCCGACGACGACTTCGACGCGGCCGTGGCCCGGCTGCAGAAGGCCGTCGACACCGGCCAGATACGCCGCTTCACCGGCAACGACTACACCTCCGACCTCTCCAGGGGCGACCTCGCGGCCTGCCTCGCCTGGGCCGGCGACGTGGTGCAGCTCAAGGCGGACAGCCCGGAGGTCGACTTCGTCGTCCCCGACAGCGGCTACATGACCTCCACCGACAACCTGCTGGTCCCCAACAGGGCCCGCCACAAGACCAACGCCGAGCGGCTCATCGACTACTACTACGAGCCGGGGCCGGCCGCACAGCTCGCCGCGTACATCAACTACGTGTGCCCGGTCGACGGGGTGCGCACCGAACTGGCGAAGATCGACGAGGCCGCGGCGGACAACCCGCTGATCCTTCCCGACGAGGCGATGGCGGCGAGGTCGCGCGCCTTCCGCTCCCTGAGCACGAAGGAAGAGACGGCCTACGAAGAGAAGTTCGCGAAGCTCACAGGGGCGTGACCACGATGACGACAGACCGCGGCGGCGACGTCCGCCTCTCCGGGATCAGCAAGACCTACGGCTCCTTCACGGCCGTCCACCCGCTCGACCTGACCGTGCCGCAGGGCTCGTTCTTCGCGCTCCTCGGGGCGTCGGGCTGCGGCAAGACCACCACCCTGCGGATGATCGCGGGCCTGGAGGAGCCCACCGCGGGGACCGTGTCCCTGGGCGGGCGGGACGTGACGGCCCTGCCCCCCTACAAGCGCCCCGTGAACACCGTCTTCCAGTCGTACGCCCTCTTCCCGCACCTGGACGTCTTCGAGAACGTCGCCTTCGGGCTGCGCCGCCGCGGCATCAAGTCGGTGAAGAAGCAGGTCGGAGAGATGCTCGACCTGGTACAGCTGGGCGAGCAGGCGCGCAGGAAGCCGCACCAGCTCTCCGGCGGCCAGCAGCAGCGCGTCGCCGTGGCCCGCGCCCTGATCAACCACCCCGAGGTACTGCTCCTGGACGAGCCGCTCGGCGCCCTCGACCTGAAGCTGCGCCGGCAGATGCAACTGGAGCTCAAGCGCATCCAGACCGAGGTCGGCATCACCTTCGTGCACGTCACGCACGACCAGGAGGAGGCCATGACCATGGCCGACACGGTCGCCGTGATGAACGCGGGCCGCGTCGAGCAGCTCGGCGCACCCGCCGACCTCTACGAGAACCCGCGCACCACGTTCGTCGCCAACTTCCTCGGCACCTCCAACCTCATCGAGGCGAAGGTCGAGACCGCCTCCGGCGACGACCTCGTCGTCGAGGCGGCCGGGCAGCGGCTCACCCTGCCCGCGGCGCGCTGCGCGGCCCCGGCGGCCGCCGGCGGCGCGGTGCTCCTCGGGGTGCGCCCCGAGAAGATCTCCCTCACCCCCGCGGACGACGCGGACCGCGTACCCGCCGGCCGCAACCGCGTCACGGGGCGCATCACCGCCGGCAGTTTCCTCGGCGTCTCCACCCAGTACGTCGTCGACTGCCCGGCCTGCCCGGAGTTCGAGGTGTACGTGCAGAACATCGACCGCGACCCGCGCCTCGTGCCCGGCGCCGAGGTCGTCCTGCACTGGGACCCCGCCCACTCCTTCGGCCTCGACGCCGCCCAGGACATCGACGCGGGCGTCGAAACGGCCGGAGCGGACGAGGAGGTGGCCGCCCGATGACGGCCGTCGCCGGGGCGCCGCCCGAGGCGCCCGCCCCCGCACCGCGCAAGCGCCCGCCGGGACGGCGCGGCCGCCTCGTGCCGTACTGGCTGCTGCTGCCCGGCATCCTGTGGCTGCTGGTCTTCTTCGTGATGCCGATGGTCTACCAGGCGTCGACGTCCGTGCAGACCGGCTCCCTGGAGGAGGGCTTCGAGGTCACCTGGCACTTCCGCACCTACTGGGACGCCGTGGCCGACTACTGGCCGCAGTTCCTGCGCTCGGTGCTCTACGCGGGCTCCGCCACGGTCCTGTGCCTGCTGCTCGGCTACCCGCTCGCGTACCTGATCGCCTTCCGTGCGGGCCGCTGGCGCAACGTCCTGCTGGTCCTGGTCATCGCGCCGTTCTTCACCAGCTTCCTGATCCGCACCCTGGCCTGGAAGACGATCCTCGCCGACAGCGGCCCGGTCGTCGGCGCCCTCGGCGCGCTGCACGTCCTGGACGTCACGAGCTGGCTCGGCATGACGGCCGGCGACCGGGTGCTCGCCACCCCGCTCGCGGTGGTGTGCGGACTCACCTACAACTTCCTGCCCTTCATGATCCTGCCGCTGTACACCTCGCTGGAGCGCATCGACGGGCGGCTGCACGAGGCGGCGGGCGACCTGTACGCGACGCCGTCCGAGACCTTCCGCAAGGTGACGTTCCCGCTGTCCATGCCGGGCGTCGTCTCCGGCACGCTGCTGACCTTCATCCCGGCCAGCGGCGACTACGTCAACGCCGACCTGCTCGGCTCCACGGACACCCGCATGATCGGCAACGTCGTCCAGACGCAGTTCCTGCGCATCCTCGACTACCCGACGGCCGCCGCGCTCTCGTTCCTGCTCATGGCCGCCATCCTCGTCATGGTCACGTTCTACATCCGCCGGTCCGGGACGGAGGACCTGGTCTAGATGCCTTTCGTACGCCGGCTCAAGCGCAATCTCGTGGTGGTGGCGGGCCTGCTGACCCTCGGCTACCTGCTGCTGCCGAACGTCATCGTCACGGTGTTCTCCTTCAACGACCCCAAGGGCCGCTTCAACTACGCCTGGCAGCGGTTCTCCACGGACGCCTGGACCGACCCCTGCGGCGTCGCCGACCTGTGCGGCTCGCTCTCGGTCAGCCTGCAGATCGCGGCCTGGGCGACGCTCGGCGCCACCGTCCTCGGCACGATGACCGCCTTCGCGCTGGTGCGCTACCGCTTCCGCGCGCGCGGCGCCGTCAACGCGCTGATCTTCCTGCCGATGGCGATGCCCGAGGTCGTGATGGCCGCCTCGCTGCTCACCCTCTTCCTCAACATGGGGGCCGAACTGGGGTTCTGGACCGTCCTGATCGCTCACATCATGTTCTGCCTCAGCTTCGTCGTCACGGCGGTGAAGGCACGGGTCATGTCCATGGACCCCCGCCTCGAACAGGCGGCCCAGGACCTGTACGCCGGTCCCGTGCAGACCTTCCTGAGGGTCACGCTGCCGATCGCGGCCCCCGGGATCGCCGCGGGAGCGCTGCTCGCCTTCGCGCTCTCCTTCGACGACTTCATCATCACCAACTTCAACGCGGGCTCGACCGTGACCTTCCCCATGTTCGTCTGGGGCTCGGCGCAGCGCGGTACGCCCGTCCAGATCAACGTCATCGGCACGGCGATGTTCGTCGTGGCCGTCCTGTGCGTACTGGCCGGCCTGGTCGTCGCGGACCGCCGGCAGCGCCGCACGTCCTGAGCAGCAGCTACGCATACGTGGGGAGTTGACAATCATGGCCCCGAGCGCCATGACCCGTTGGACCACATCCCTCTCCGACGTCCGGCCGGTGCCGTACTGGCTGGACGACCCCGGCAGGCCGCGCCCCGAGCCGGCCCTCACCGCGGCCGAGACCTGCGACCTCCTCGTCGTCGGCGGCGGCTACAGCGGACTGTGGACCGCGCTCCTGGCCAAGGAGCGCGACCCCGGCCGCGACGTCGTCCTCGTCGAGGGCCGTGAGGCGGGCTGGGCCGCCTCCGGCCGCAACGGCGGCTTCTGCGCCGCCTCCCTCACCCACGGACTCGCCAACGGACTCGCCCGCTGGCCGGACGAGATCGCCGTCCTAGAGGAGCTGGGCGCCCGCAACCTCGACGCGATCGAGGAGGCCGTCGCCCGGTACTCCCTCGACTGCGCCTTCGAGCGCACCGGCGAGATCGACGTCGCCACCGCGCCGCACCAGGCCGACGGGCTGCGGGAGTGGCACGCCCGCCTGCGCGGCCTCGGGCTGGCCGACGGCGTCGAGTTCCTGGACGCGGAGCAGGTGCGCGCCCAGGTCGACTCGCCGACCTTCCTGGCCGGCCTGTACGACCGCCGCGGCGTCGCCCTGCTGAACCCGGCCCGCCTGGCCTGGGGCCTCAAGCGCGCCTGCCTCTCCCTGGGCGTCCGGCTCTACGAGCACACACCCGCGCTCGGCCTGCGCGCGCACGGCGCCGGCCTGGCGGTCCGCACCCCGTACGGCGCCGTCCGCGCCCGGCAGGTGGCCCTCGGCACCAACGTCTTCCCGAACCTCGTCCGCCGCGTGCGCCCGTACACCGTCCCGGTCTACGACTACGCGCTGATGACCGAACCGCTCACACCCGGGCAGCTGGCCTCGATCGGCTGGCGCGGCCGCCAGGGTCTGGCGGACGCCGGCAACCGGTTCCACTACTTCCGGCTCTCGGCCGACCACCGCATCCTGTGGGGCGGCTACGACGCGGTGTACCCGTACCGGGGGCGGGTCCGCGCGGAGTACGACGACCGGCCGGAGACCTACGCCAAGCTCGCCGGGCACTTCTTCACCTGCTTCCCGCAGCTGGAGGGCGTCCGCTTCACCCACGCCTGGGGCGGCGCGATCGACACCTGCTCGCGCTTCTCGGCGTTCTTCGGGACCGCGCACCGCGGCCGGGTCGCCTACGCGGCCGGGTTCACCGGGCTCGGCGTGGGCGCGACCCGGTTCGGCGCCGACGTGATGCTCGACCTGCTGGCGGGCGCGCGCACGGAGCGGACGGCCCTGGAGATGGTCCGCACGAAACCGGTGCCGTTCCCGCCGGAGCCGTTCGCCTGGACCGGCATCGCCCTCACCCAGTGGTCGCTGGCCCGCGCGGACACCCACGGCGGCCGCCGCAACCTGTGGCTGCGCGCCATGGACCGCCTGGGCCTCGGCTTCGACTCCTGACGGGGGGCGCCGCGGGACAGGAGGCGGCCGGCGCCGGGCGGTCCGGGACGGCCGGCGCCGAGCGGTCCC
Source organism: Streptomyces minutiscleroticus (assembly GCF_014650875.1). Taxonomy (GTDB): domain Bacteria; phylum Actinomycetota; class Actinomycetes; order Streptomycetales; family Streptomycetaceae; genus Streptomyces; species Streptomyces minutiscleroticus. The sequence goes on along the minus strand of NZ_BMVU01000038.1, from coordinate 16,624 downwards.
GGCCGTCCTCCGCGATGTGATCCACTTCACGGGAAAGGGCGGACGTGACTCGCGTAATGCCCGGCCCCGGCCCCCCTCTCTCCTGTGTGGCGCGATCCGCGTCCGCAGACGAGAGGAAGGTTGGTCATGACTGGGACGACATCGGCCGCCGCGTGGCTGGCGTCCGCCGCCCCCGACCCCGCCGCGTGCCGCCGCGAGTGGCGGCACAACCCCCTCGGAGTCGCCCTGCTCCCGGCCGGGCGCCTCTGGGACGTGCTGATCCTCCCCGGCGACCTCGGCTGTGCCACGCTCGACGTGCTGACCCGCTGCGTCGGCCGGCCCGGTCCGGTCCTCGTCGACTTCGGCGACTCCCGCATGGGCTTCTTCGTGCCGCCGGGCACGGCGGCGCGCTGGCTGGGCACGGGCGTCCGCGGCGCGGGCGAGGGCACGTGGATCGTCGTGCCGTACCCCGGCGGCTCCGTCGGCACCGTCCGCTGGGTGGTGCTCCCGGACGGCTCGGGCACCCTCACGGACCCGGCCCTGCTCGAACTGGCGATGCACGAGGCGGCGGCCGTCCTGTCGGACGGTGCGGGGGAGAGGCGGGGCGGGCGGGGCGGCGGGACCTGAGGTGCGGCGGCGGCGCGGTGCCGGGGCCGGTCACTCCGGTGGCGCGCCGTCCGCCCGGTCCGGGTCCGGGTGCCGCTCCCGCCCGTGCCGGTCCGGGGCCGGCTGCTGTTCCCGCTGCTCGTGGCGCCGGTCGCGGTCGCGGGAGCGGCGGAGGTACGCGTCCAGCCCGATCAGCAGCATCGCGCTCAGCACCCAGCTCCCCAGCACGTCCAGCGGCCAGTGGTAGCCGCGCCGGACCAGACCCAGGCCGACGGCCGCGAGGAGGAGCGCGCAGCCGGCGGCCAGGCCGGACCGGACGAGGGCCCCGCGCGCCAGGGGGAGCAGGAGCAGGACCGCCGCCCCGTAGGCGACGGAGGAGGTGGCGGTGTGGCCGGACGGGAAGTAGCCGTCGCCGTCCGTGCCGGGCGGTCCCGGCCGGCCCACCGCCTCCTTGAGCGGCACGACCAGGGCGGGGACCAGGGCCATGAGGACCAGCGCGGCCACCGGGGGGAGCCACCAGCGGGGCAGGTCCGCCCGGCGGGCGCGCAGGGCGGCGCAGGCGCAGACGACAACCAGGACGGGGACGGCGACCGGGACGTTGCCCAGGTCGGCGAAGAACTCGGCGACGCGGTTCCACGCGCCTGCGCCGCCCGCGGCGGCGCTGCCGCCGTCCGCGACCGCCCGGCCCAGCCGCTCGTCGGCGCGCCGGACCGGGCCGTCGACGGCGACGGCCCCGGCGAGCAGGCAGAAGAGGAAGAGGAGGGCCAGGGCCGCGAGAGCGGCGGGACGCCCGGAGAACGCAGTCGGGCGCCCCGGAACAGGGGGGGAAGTTCCGGGGCGGCCGTCCAGATCGGTGTGCCGCGCGCCCCGGGGGGTTTGGGGCGGGCGGCCGTCCGATCGGTGAGGAGAACCGGAGCCGGAGGCTCCGGGTGTGTGCGCCAAGGCACGGCCGGGTCGAAGCTGGGGAGGCCCCGTCCCGATGTCGCCCACGGTCGCCCGTGAGCGGGGTGTATCTCTCATCTGGGTAGAACCTACGGCAGCCGGTGCGCGTCCGACAGACGCTTCGGCGTCCCGCCATCCACCTCGCACACCTTCTTCACACCCTCCGCGTCGGACCACCGCCGGCCCGGAACCGCACCACGGGCCCGCGGGACGCCTGCGGGGGTGTCCGCGGCACCGTCCGCAGGATCGCCCCCGGACATCCCCGGCACCGGCCTCACAGGCGGGCGAGCGACTGCTCCAGGATGTCGAGGCCCTCGTTCAGCAGGTCCTCGCCGATGACCAGCGGGGGCAGGAAGCGCAGCACGTTGCCGTAGGTGCCGCAGGTCAGGACGAGCAGCCCCTCCTGGTGGCAGGCCTTGGCCAGCGCGGCGGCCGCCTCGGGGTCCGGCTCCTTGGTCGCCGGGTCCTTGACCAGTTCGATGGCGATCATGGCGCCGCGGCCGCGGACCTCGCCGATGAGGCCGTACTTCTCCTGCATGGCGGTCAGACGGGTCTTCATGACCGACTCGATCCTCTTCGCCGCGGCGTTGAGGTCGAGCTCCTTCATGGTCTCGATGGCGCCGAGCGCGCCCGCGCAGGCCACCGGGTTGCCGCCGTACGTGCCGCCGAGGCCGCCGGAGTGCGCGGCGTCCATGATCTCGGCGCGGCCGGTGACGGCGGAGAGCGGCAGACCGCCCGCGATGCCCTTGGCGGTGGTGATCAGGTCCGGGACGATGCCCTCGTCCTCGCAGGCGAACCACTGGCCGGTGCGGCAGAAGCCGGACTGGATCTCGTCCGCGACGAAGACGATGCCGTGGTCCGTCGCGAACCGGCGGATCGCGGGCAGGAAGCCCTTGGCGGGCTCGATGAAGCCGCCCTCGCCGAGCACCGGCTCGATGATGACCGCCGCGACGTTCTCCGCGCCGATCTGCTTGGTGATCTGGTCGATGGCCTGCGCGGCGGCCTCCGGGCCCGCGTTCTCCGGGCCGGTCGGCCAGCGGTAGCCGTACGCCACCGGCACGCGGTAGACCTCGGGCGCGAACGGGCCGAAGCCGTGCTTGTACGGCATGTTCTTGGCGGTCAGCGCCATCGTGAGGTTGGTGCGGCCGTGGTAGCCGTGGTCGAAGACCACGACCGCCGTGCGCTTCGTGTACGCACGGGCGATCTTCACGGCGTTCTCGACGGCCTCGGCGCCCGAGTTGAACAGGGCCGACTTCTTGGCGTGGTCGCCCGGGGTCAGCTCGGCCAGCGCCTCGGCGACGGCCACGTAGCCCTCGTAGGGCGTGACCATGAAACAGGTGTGGGTGAAGTCGGCGAGCTGGGCGGAGGCCCGGCGCACCACGGCCTCGGCGGAGGCGCCGACGGAGGTCACGGCGATGCCGGAACCGAAGTCGATCAGCCGGTTGCCGTCGACGTCCTCGATGACGCCGCCGCTCGCGCGGGTGACGAAGACCGGCAGCGTGGAGCCCACGCCCTGCGCGACCGCGGCGGTGCGGCGGGCCTGCAGCTCCTGCGACTTCGGTCCGGGAATGGCGGTGACGACGCGGCGCTCCTGCGGAAGTGCGCTCATGAGGGGCTCCCTGGGGTCGGACGAACGGGCCCGGGTACGGACGCTCGGCTTCTTTTCCCCGCAGGCTAGGGCCGCGCGCGGGGGGCGGGCATGCTCCATGTGGGAGTCGTCGGCGTGCCGCGTTGTCCGCCGTGGACATAGCGCCGGGACGGGTGCGGCGGACGGTGCCGCGGCACGGGACGCCGGCGACCGGACCGGCGGGGCGACCTGCGCGTTCGGCCGGTGCGCCGGAGGTATTGCCGGGGACCGGCCGCGTATGGCTGAACTGCCCTTGCCGGGGCGTTAGATTGACTCGCGAACGACGTACGGAGCGGCTGGTCAGGGGGCAGAGGCGATGGACAGCGAGGGCACGCAGGACGCTCAGGGCGCGCACGCCGGGTCCGTGCCGCGCCCGGCGGGACCGCCGGACGTGCCACCCCGGCCCACCGGACCGCCGGGCCCGCCGCACCGCCCCGGGCACGGGGAGTCCGCCGTGCCGCCGGACGCGTGGGGTCGGCCTGGTTACGGGGAGCCTGCCGTGCCGCCGGGTTCGTCCGGGTACGGGGAGTCCGCTGTGCCGCCCCGGCCCGTGCAGGCGCCCGGCACGCCCCCGCCCCCGGACGGCTCCGCCTTCCTGGCGTGGCTGCGGACCCCGCGGCCCGAGGCGGCGCCCGGCGTGTGGCGCTTCGGGCACCGGCCGCGCCCCGAGGAGGAGCCCGAGGTCGTCCCGGCCCGGCAGCTGCTCACGGGCGCGCTGGTCGCTTTTCTCGTGGGCTGGCTGATCTGGTCGCTGCTGTGGAATGGGTATCTGGGCCAGTGGTGGCTGCTGCCCCTCCGGCTCCTCGCTCCGGATGCCTGGCTGAACGACGGCGGCTCGGTCGGCAGCGCGATCCTCTACAACGGTTACAGCCTGCTGGTCGTGCTGGTCATCGCGATCGGTGTCGGCCGGCTCGGCCGCTGGGACGAGGTGTGGCGGCGCTTCGTCGTCCCACGGCTGCAGCGTCGTCCGTCCGAGCCGACGGCCCCCGAGTCCCCGCAAGAGGATCCCGCCCAGTGGCCCGAACTCCGTGCCGCCGGAGCCGTCGACGCCGCCGAGCGGCTCGCCGCCGACGCCCGTACCGGGTTCATGCGCGACGTCGACCAGGCCCGTATCGCCCGCGCCTGGCAGGGCGTGCGCAGCGGCCGGCACAGCCTGGCCGCCTTCACCGGGGCCGTGCTGCGCGACGGCGCCGCCGCCTGCCCGCATCCCTCGGGCGACCGGGACCTGCCGGCCCGGCTCGCCCGGCACGACCTCGTCACCGGCCAGGTCCGGCTCGGCACCACCGCGGACGACCCCCGCAACCCGTACGCCTACCGCGGCACCGGCCTCGCCCTCGGGCCCGAGCTGCTCGCCACCTCGCTGGTCGCCGTCGGCCCCGCCGGGTCGGGCAAGACCGGGGACGTCGTGCGCCCGCTCGCGGAGTCGCTGTGCCTGCACGCGCTCGCCGGCCGGGCCGCCGTCGTGGTGGTCGGCGCGGCCGGTGCGGGCATCGGACCGGCCGACGCCTACGACGTCGTCGTGCGGATCGGGCACCCCGAGTCCGTGTACGACCTCGACCTGTACGGCGGGACCACCGACCCCGACGAGGCCGCCGCCGTGCTCGCCGAGGCCCTCGTCGGCGACCTGTCCGACCCGCACCCCGGCGGGGACAGCCGCCGCTCCACCACCGTGCTCGCCCAGCTGCTCGCCCCCTACCGCGCGGTCCACGGCCGCTTCCCCTCCGTGCCCGAGCTGCGCCGGCTCCTCGACGGTGCGCCCGGCCCGCTCGGCGCGCTGCGCAAGGCGCTGACCGAGGCCGGGCAGGAGGCCCTGCTGCGCGAGCTCGACGCCCGCGAGCGGCAGGCGAAGCAGCCCGGGGACCTCGGCGGCGTGCTCGCCGACCGGGTGGCGCTCCTCGACCGGCCCGCGTTCGCCGGCTTCTTCGACGCCTCCGGGCAGTCCCGGCCCTTCTCGCTGCGCTCCCTCGACCACCCCGTGCGGGTCCGCATCGACCTGCCCGAGCGCGGGCACGCCGACGCCTCGCGGATCCTGGCGCGGTTGGTGCTCGCCCAGTTCACGGCCAGTGTCGCGGTGCGCGAGGACCGCTCGCTCTTCGCCTGCCTGGTGCTGGACGAGGCGGCGGGCGTCGTGACCCCCGAGGCCGTCCGCGGCATCCAGCGGCTGCGGTCCGCCAACGCGGGCGTCGTGCTGACCCTGCGCACCCTCGACGACGTGCCCCGCGCGCTGCGCTCGCCCCTGCTGGGCGCGGCCGGCTGCCGGATGGCGCTGTCCGGGCTCACCCCCTGGGACGGGCAGGACTTCGCCGAGGTCTGGGGCAAGGAGTGGATCGAGGCGCGCGACGTCACCGACCGGCAGATCATCGCCGAGACCCCGCTGGGCAAGACCGTGCACGTACTGCGGCGCGTGATCACCGGGAACGCGCCGACCGCGCGCGCCGTCACCGTGCGCCAGGTCGAGCGCGAGCGCTGGTCCGCGTCCGAACTGGCGCACGCGGTGCCCCCGGGACACGCGGTGCTCTCGCTCACCACCGCGCGCGGGGAGCACGCGCCCCCGCTTCTGGTGCACCTGCGCAGCTGAGCCGGTCGAGTCCGGCGATGCGTACAGTGAGGCAGAATCGACACAGGTCGTTCATACGGGGCGGCCAAAGGATCACCTCCCCGTGACCGCCGACGAACCTGTGAAGACCTGAAGGCCCCATGCCCCCCACGCTCGCCTCGCTCGTCCACCACTCGGCGCTGAAGCTCACCGTGCGCGCGGGCGGGGACCGTCTGGAGGCCCCCGTCCGCTGGGTCCACGCCAGCGAGCTGGCCGACCCCGTGCCGTACATGGAGGGCGGGGAGCTGCTGCTGATCACCGCCCTCAAGCTGGACGCGGAGGACCCCGCGGCCATGCGGCGCTATGTGAAGCGGCTGGTGGGGGCCGGGGTGGTGGGCCTCGGCTTCGCCGTCGGGGTCAACTACGACGACATCCCCCAGGCACTCGTCGACGCGGCGGCGGACGAGGGGCTGCCGCTGCTGGAAGTACCGCGCCGCACCCCGTTCCTCGCCATCAGCAAGGCCGTCTCCGCCGCCATCGCCGCCGACCAGTACCGCGCCGTGACGGCGGGCTTCGCCGCCCAGCGCGAACTCACCCGGCAGGCCCTGAACGCGGGGCCCGAGGGGCTGCTCGCCGCGCTCGCCGCCCAGGTCGACGGCTGGGCCGCGCTCTACGACGCGTCCGGCGCCGTGGTCGCCGCCGCGCCGGAGTGGGCGGGACGGCGGGCCGCACGCCTCACCCCCGACGTGGAGCGGCTGCGCGAGCGGGCCGCGCCCGCCAGCTCCGTCGTCGCGGGCCGCGCCGGGAACGGCGAGGACCGCGTCGAACTGCACACCCTGGGCACCGGGCGCCGGGCCCGCGCCGCGCTCGCCGTCGGCACCGCCGCCGCCCCGGGCACCGCCGAGCGCTACGCCGTGCACTCCGCGATCGCCCTGCTCACACTCGTCACCGAGCGCTCGCGCTCGCTGCACGCCGCCGAGCAGCGGCTCGCCGCGGCCGTGCTGCGGATGCTGCTCGCCGGACAGCCGGACCACGCGCGCGCGGTCGCCGGGGACCTGTACGGAGAGCTGCTGGACGCCCCGTACCGGATGATCCTCGCCGAGCCGGTACCGGCGCCGGGGGCGGGGGCCGGGCAGGCGGGGACCGGTCCGGGAAGAGGGCCCGGCCGGGCCGCGGCGCCGGGGCCCGCGCCGGCGTCCGGGCCCGCGTCGGTGTCGGCCCCGGCTCCGGCGGCGAAGGGCGTACGGGCCGGTGCCGTGAACGGGACGCCCCCGACGGTCCCCGCGCCGGCCGCCGCAGCGGACGATCCGCTGGACGCGCTCGCCGAGGTCGTGGAGGCGGCGGCCGGGCGGTCCGGCGAGGCCGCCCTGGTGGTGCCGGACGGCGAGCGGCTCGTGGTGCTCGCCGCGGACGGCGGCGCGGTGGTGGCGGCCTGTGCCGCGTACGCCGGGTCGCTCGGCGGGGCGCACGGCGGCCGGGGCGCCGGCCGCGCGCCGGGCGGCGAGGAGGCCGGACTGCTGGTCGGGATGTCGGCGCCGGCCGGCCCGATCGCCGCCGCGGCCGCGTACAAGCAGGCCGAGCAGGCGCTGACGGTGGCCCGGCGGCGCGGCCGGGTGCTCGTCGAGCACGACGAGCTGGCGGCCGGGTCCGTGCTGCCGCTGCTCGCGGACGACGCCGTGCGGGCCTTCGCGGACGGGCTGCTGCGGGCGCTGTACGAGCACGACGCGACCGGCCGGGGCGATCTCGTGGCCTCGCTGCGCGCCTGGCTGTCCCGCCACGGCCAGTGGGACGCGGCCGCCGCGGACCTCGGGGTGCACCGGCACACGCTCCGGTACCGGATGCGGCGGGTGGAGGAGATCCTCGGCCGCTCGCTGGACGACCCGGACGTGCGCATGGAGCTGTGGCTGGCCCTGAAGACGACGACGGCCGAGACGCCGTAGCCCTCTTGCGAGCCCGCCGGCCCCGGCACGCCTGCCAGCCCCTGTACGGCCGCCCGTTCGCCCGCTGCCGGGCGGCGGTGTGCGCCAAAGCGTAGTGCCGGCGTCGGGCAGTGCTACGTCCCGGACAAACGATCCCCGGGCGGGGCGGTCATACGGTGGGGGAGACCCCCGCCGTGACCCGTGTCCGGGGACGCGGGGGAGAACCCCGTCGCATTCGAGAAGGGCCGGGACCCGCCAATGACCTCCACCCACGCCTTCTGGCTCGCCGGCCGCAGGGCCGACGGCGAGACCACCTTCGACGTCACCTCCCCCTGGGACGGCCGGCTCGTCGGCAAGGTGAGCGTCCCGACCGACGCCCAGGTCGAGGAGGCCGTCGCCGCCGCGTACGCCGTGCGGGACGAGTTCGCCGCCACCCCGGCCCACGTGCGCGCCGCCGCCCTCGACCACGTCTCGCGGCGCCTGGCGGAGCGGACCGAGGAGATCGCGCGGCTGATCTCCGCCGAGAACGGCAAGCCGGTCAAATGGGCGCGCGGCGAGGTCGGCCGGGCGGTGTCGGTGTTCCGGTTCGCCGCCGAGGAGGCCCGCCGGTTCAACGGCGGCGAGGCGCAGCGGCTCGACACCGACGCGGGCGGCCAGGGCCGGCTCGCGCTCACCCGCCGCTTCCCCAAGGGCGTCGTACTGGGCATCGCGCCCTTCAACTTCCCGCTCAACCTCTGCGCCCACAAGGTCGCCCCGGCGATCGCCGCCGGCGCCCCGATCGTCCTGAAGCCGGCGCCCGCCACCCCGCTGTCCGCCCTGCTCATCGGCGAGCTGCTGGCCGAGACCGAGCTGCCCGCCGGCTCCTGGAGCATCCTGCCGGTCCCCAACGACCGCATGCCCGCCCTGGTCCAGGACGAGCGGCTGCCGGTCATCTCCTTCACCGGGTCCGAGAAGGTCGGTTACTCGATCATGGACTCGGTGCCGCGCAAGCACTGCACGCTGGAGCTGGGCGGCAACGGCGCCGCGGTCGTGCTCGCCGACTGGGCGAGCGACGAGGACCTGGACCTGGCCGCCGCCCGCATCGCCACCTTCTCCAACTACCAGGGCGGCCAGTCCTGCATCTCCGTGCAGCGCGTGATCGCCGACGCCTCGGTGTACGACCGACTGCTGCCCCGTGTCGTCGCGGCCGTCGAGGCCCAGGTCACCGGCGACCCGTCGGACGACGCCACGGACGTCGGCCCGCTGGTGAGCGAGGACGCCGCCCGCCGCGTGGAGTCCTGGGTCGACGAGGCCGCCGCGGCCGGCGCGCAGGTGCTGACCGGCGGCAAGCGCGACGGCGCCTCCTACGCCCCCACCGTGCTGACCGGTGTGCCGGCGGACGCCACCCTCGCCTGCGAGGAGGTCTTCGGCCCGGTCCTGACCGTGCAGAAGGTGGACGGCGAGGCCGAGGCCTTCGCCGCCGTCAACGACTCCAAGTACGGCCTCCAGGCGGGCGTGTTCACCCACGACGTGCGGACCGCCTTCCGGGCGCACCGCGCCCTGGAGGTCGGCGGCGTGATCATCGGCGACGTGCCGTCCTACCGCGCCGACCAGATGCCGTACGGCGGCGCCAAGCAGTCCGGCGTCGGCCGCGAGGGCGTGCGGTTCGCCATGGAGGACTACACCTACGAGCGGGTGCTCGTGCTGACGGGGCTCGCCCTCTGAGGCCCGACAGGTACCCGGCGGGGTCCTGAACCGCGGCGACGGCCGGTGTCCGCGAGATGCGGCGCCGGCCGTCGCCGTCCGCGCGGGACGCCGCGGGCGGACACGGCAACCTTTCCGCCCCGGGCGGCGACAGCAGCACGCGTCACACGGCGCACGTCACCTGTCACGCGTCACCCGCGGAAGGGACACCCTCATGCGCCACTCCCGGTCCCGTACCCGGTCCCTCCGCACGCGGCCCCCACGCGCCCCGGAGGCACCGCGCACGTCGGCACCTCGCAGGACACCGTCACGCTCGGCGGCCACACCTGGACCGTTCACAAGGGGAACAACGGCGCCAACGAGGTCCTCTCGTTCCTGCGCACCTCGGACTCGTCCTCCGGCACGGTGAACATCCTGCCGATCCTGAAGTGGATCAAGGACACCAAGGGCTGGCGGGGCAACGAGACCATCGGCGACGTGCAGTTCGGCTACGAGATCACGTCGTCCTCGGGCGGGCTCGACTTCACCACCGACAACCTTACGGTGAACAGCAGTTGATCCCCGTACGTACGTAGACAGCGGCAGGGGTGCGGCCGGCCTCCCCCAGGGGCGGCCGCACCCCTGCCGGCCGCACGGGTCCGGGCCCGGTCAGGAGGAGAGCCGGTGCCGGCCCCGTTCAGGAGGAGACCGGTGCCGGGCCCGAGCTCGCGCGGACCGTCAGCCGCGGCGCGATCAGGTCCACCTCGCCGGCCTCCCGGCCGTTCAGCCGGGCCACCAGGTGCTCCACCGCGCTCCGGCCCATCTCCTGCGCGGGGACGGACACCGAGGTCAGCCGTACCGACGCCTGGGTGGCGACCTGGTCGGGGCAGACCGCGACCACCGACACGTCCTCCGGCACCGCCCGGCCCTGCTGGCGCAACAGCGCGAGCAGCGGCTCCACCGCGGACTCGTTCTGCACGACGAAGCCCGTGGTGCTCGGCCGCTCGTCGAAGATCCGCGCCAGCGTCACCGCCATCGCGTCGTACCCGCCCTCGCAGGGGCGGTGCAGCAGCCGCAGGCCCAGCTCCCGGCTGCGCGAGCGCACCCCGTCGAGCGTGCGCTCCGCGAAGCCCGTGTGCCGCTCGTACACCGCGGGCGCCTCGCCGATGACGGCGATGTCCCGGTGCCCCAGCATCGCCAGGTGCTCGGCGCACAGTGCGCCCGTCGCCCCGAAGTCGAGGTCGACGCAGGTCAGCCCGGTGGTGTCGGCGGGCAGCCCGATCAGGACGGAGGGCCGCTCGGTGGCGCGCAGCAGCGGCAGCCGCTCGTCGTCGAGCTCCACGTCCATCAGGATCATCGCGTCGGCCAGCCCGCTGCCGGTGACCCGGCGCACCGCGTCGGGGCCCTCCTCGCCGGTGAGCAGCAGTACGTCGTACCCGTGCGTACGGGCCCTGGTGGTGACCGCGATGGCGATCTCCATCATCACCGGTACGTACATGTCGGTGCGCAGCGGGATCATCAGCGCGATGATGTTGGACCGGCTGCTGGCCAGCGCCCGGGCGCCCGCGTTGGGGTGGTAGCCCAGCTCCGCGATGCTGCGCTCGACGCGCTGCCGGGTGCCGGCGGAGATGGACCGCTTGCCGCTGAGGACGTAGCTCACCGTGCTCGCCGAGACTCCGGCGTGCCGGGCTACCTCGGCGAGAGTGACCACAGGGTCCTCCACTGGTGGGCGAAGCGCTTCGACGAAAGGCGCCACGGATGTCGGCAGGGGTGGAAGTGGCTAGACCTTAGTCCTGCGCACCAGCGGTGTCCAGAGCCCGTCGAAGCGCTTCGATGCACACGGACCGCCCGGCGGCATCCGTCCGCCCTTCGCGCGATGTCGCCCGCCGGGCGGGCGCCGACCGTACGGGACGAGTATCGGCTCCCGCCGCCGGAGCGCGCGCAAGGGGTGGTCGCCATGCCCGGAATCAGGTAAATACGATCGAGTAGCACCGGTCGGTAACCAACTGGGCCGGTGATCCCGACTCGCGGCGAGGTGAGCCCTCAATGTCCGCACCAACTTCCAAGCCCGCCGTCACCGAGCGCGAGGCCCGCCAGGTGGCGGAGGCCGCGCGCGAACAGGACTGGCGCAAACCGAGCTTCGCCAAGGAGCTGTTCCTCGGCCGCTTCCGGCTCGACCTGATCCACCCGCACCCCGTGCCGTCCGACGAGGCGGCCCAGCGCGGCGAGGAGTTCCTGGCCAAGCTGCGCGACTTCTGCGAGACGAAGGTCGACCCCGCGCGCATCGAGCGCGAGGCGCGGATCCCCGACGAGACCGTGGCGGGCCTCAAGGAGATCGGCGCCCTCGGCATGAAGATCGACCTCCGGTACGGCGGCCTCGGGCTGACGCAGGTGTACTACAACAAGGCGCTGGCCCTGGCCGGCTCCGTGAGCCCCGCCATCGGCGCCCTGCTGTCGGCGCACCAGTCGATCGGCGTACCCCAGCCGCTCAAGCTGTTCGGCACCCAGGAGCAGAAGGACGCGTTCCTGCCGCGCTGCGCCCGCACCGACATCTCCGCCTTCCTGCTGACCGAACCCGATGTGGGCTCGGACCCGGCGCGCCTCGCCACCACGGCCGTACCCGACGGGGACGACTACGTCCTGGACGGCGTGAAGCTGTGGACCACCAACGGCGTGGTCGCCGACCTGCTCGTCGTCATGGCCCGCGTCCCGCGCTCGCCGGGGCACAGGGGAGGCATCACCGCCTTCGTCGTCGAGGCCGCGGCCGAGGGCGTCACCGTGGAGAACCGCAACGCCTTCATGGGGCTGCGCGGCCTGGAGAACGGCGTCACCCGCTTCCACCGGGTGCGCGTCCCCGCCGCCAACCGCATCGGTCCGGAGGGTTCCGGCCTCAAGATCGCGCTGACCACGCTGAACACCGGCCGGCTGTCGCTGCCCGCCATGTGCGCGGGCGCGGGCAAGTGGTGTCTGAAGATCGCCCGCGAGTGGGGCGCGGTCCGCGAGCAGTGGGGCAAACCGGTCGCCCGCCACGAGGCCGTGGGCAGCAAGGTCTCCTTCATCGCGGCGACGACCTTCGCCCTGGAGGCCGTGGTCGACCTGGCCAGCCAGATGGCCGACGAGGACCGCAACGACATCCGCATCGAGGCCGCCCTCGCCAAGCTGTACGGCTCCGAGATGGCCTGGCTGATGGCCGACGAGCTGGTGCAGATCCGCGGCGGCCGCGGCTACGAGACCGCCGAGTCGCTCGCGGCCCGCGGCGAACGCGCCGTCCCCGCCGAGCAGATGCTGCGCGACCTGCGCATCAACCGCATCTTCGAGGGCTCCACGGAGATCATGCACCTGCTGATCGCCCGCGAGGCGGTCGACGCGCACCTGTCCGTGGCCGGCGACCTCATCGACCCCGAGAAGACTTTCGCGGACAAGGCGAGGGCGGGGGCCGACGCCGGTGTCTTCTACGCCCGCTGGCTGCCGAAGCTGGTCGCCGGGGCCGGACAGCTGCCGCGCGCGTACGCCGACTTCCACCCGGCCGGGCACGTCGACCTCTCCGGGCACCTGCGCTACGTGGAGCGCAGCGCCCGCAAGCTGGCCCGCTCCACCTTCTACGCCATGTCGCGCTGGCAGGGACGGATGGAGACCAAGCAGGGCTTCCTCGGGCGGATCGTCGACATCGGCGCCGAGCTGTTCGCGATGAGCGCGGCCTGCGTCCGCGCCGAGCTGCTGCGCACGACGGAGCCGCACGGCCGGGAGGCGTACCAGCTCGCCGACGCCTTCTGCCGGCAGGCCCGGATCCGCGCCGAGGAGCTGTTCGGCCGGCTGTGGACCAACACCGACGACACCGACCACAAGGTCGTCGAGGGCGTCCTGACGGGCACGTACGCCTGGCTGGAGCAGGGTGTCCTCGACCCGTCGGGCGACGGCCCGTGGATCGCGGACGCGGCCCCCGGCCCGACGGAGCGGGACAACGTCCACCGGCCCATCCGCTGACGCGGACGCCGGGCGCGGGTGCGCGGGGCGCGCCCGGCCGGGGAACGGCACGCTCCTCCCGGCCGGGACGGCGCCCCGCGCACCCGTCCCGCGCTCGTCTCCCGTGCCGGTCCGGCGCTCGCGTCCCACGCCGCCGGTCCCGTGCCGGTCCCGCGGCAGCGCACCGGACCGGCCGCGGAGCAGCGCACCGGACGGGCCCGGTGCGGCGTCCCGGCCCCGCGGCCCGCGGCGACCGGGCCCCCGCAGTTTCCGGCTCCGGCCTGTGCGGTTTCCGGCTTCCGCCGCAGGCCCGCCCGGCCCCGCCCGCCGTCCCACGCGGCTCGCCGGTCCGGTCGGTACGGGACACCGTGTCCTGACGGACAGGTGTTGCGGCAACAATGGGGGGCATGAGCGACAGTCCTGCCCCCCTCGCCGACCCGCACCTCGTCTTCGACCCCGTGGACGGAGTGCGCGACGTCGTGATCCTCGGCTCCACCGGGTCCATCGGCACCCAGGCCATCGACCTCGTGCTGCGCAACCCGGACCGGTTCGAGGTCACCGCCCTCTCCGCCGCGGGCGGCCGGGTGGGACTCCTCGCCGAGCAGGCCCGCCGGCTGCGCGTGCGCACCGTGGCGGTCGCCCGCGAGGACGCCGTACCGGCGCTGCGCGAGGCCCTCGCCGCGCAGTACGACGGGACGGGCGAGCCGCTCCCCGAGATCCTGGCCGGGCCGGACGCGGCCTCGGAGATCGCCGCCTCCGCCTGCCACACGGTTCTCAACGGCATCACCGGGTCCATCGGCCTCGCGCCGACCCTCGCCGCCCTGAAGGCCGGCCGCACCCTCGCGCTCGCCAACAAGGAGTCGCTCATCGTCGGCGGCCCGCTGGTCAAGGCCCTCGCCAAGCCGGGCCAGATCATCCCGGTCGACTCCGAGCACGCCGCGCTCTTCCAGGCCCTGGCCGCCGGCACCCGCGCCGACGTGCGCAAACTGGTCGTCACCGCCTCCGGCGGCCCCTTCCGGGGACGGACGAAGGCCGAGCTCGCCGACGTCACGCCCGAGGACGCCCTCGCCCACCCCACCTGGGCCATGGGCCCCGTCATCACCGTGAACTCCGCCACCCTCGTCAACAAGGGCCTGGAGGTCATCGAGGCGCACCTGCTGTACGACATCCCCTTCGACCGGATCGAGGTGGTCGTGCACCCGCAGTCCTACGTCCACTCCATGGTCGAGTTCACCGACGGCTCCACGCTCGCCCAGGCCACGCCGCCCGACATGCGCGGCCCCATCGCCGTCGGCTTGGGCTGGCCGGAGCGCGTCCCGGACGCCGCCCCCGCCTTCGACTGGACGAAGGCCTCCAGCTGGGAGTTCTTCCCGCTGGACGACGAGGCGTTCCCGTCCGTGGGGCTGGCCCGGCACGTCGGACAGCTCGCGGGGACGGCTCCGGCGGTGTTCAATGCCGCCAACGAGGAGTGCGTCGACGCGTTCCTGAACGGCGCCCTGCCGTTCAACGGCATCATGGAGACCGTGACACAGGTGGTCGCCGAGCACGGCACACCGCGCACGGGAACCTCGCTGACCGTCGCGGACGTCCTCGAGGCGGAGACCTGGGCACGCGCCCGGGCCCGTGAACTGACCCGGACGACGGCGAAGAAGACCGCGGAGGCCCGTGCATGACGACCCTGATGATGATCCTCGGCATAGTCGTCTTCGTGGTCGGGCTGCTCATCTCGATCGCCTGGCACGAGCTGGGGCATCTGTCGACGGCCAAGCTCTTCGGCATCCGCGTGCCGCAGTACATGGTGGGCTTCGGCCCGACGATCTTCTCGAGGAAGAAGGGCGAGACCGAGTACGGGGTCAAGGCGATCCCGCTCGGCGGCTACATCCGCATGATCGGCATGTTCCCGCCCGGCCCCGACGGCCGGGTCGAGGCCCGTTCGACCTCGCCGTTCCGCGGCATGATCGAGGACGCCCGGTCCGCCGCGTTCGAGGAGCTGCAGCCCGGCGACGAGAAGCGGCTCTTCTACACGCGCGCGCCCTGGAAGCGCGTCATCGTCATGTTCGCCGGGCCGTTCATGAACCTGGTGCTCGCCGTCGTGATCTTCTTCGGCGTGATGATGACCTTCGGGGTGCAGACCCAGACCACCACGGTCGGCAAGATCTCCGACTGCGTCATCCAGCAGAGCGAGAACCGCACGAAGTGCCAGGACGACGACCAGGCCGCCCCGGCCAGGGCGGCGGGCCTGAAGGCGGGCGACAAGATCGTCGCGTTCGACGGCAAGGCCGTCACCGACTGGTCCGCGCTCCAGTCCGACATCCGGTCCAAGCCCGGCGAGGACGTCACGATCACCGTCGAGCGCGGGGGCGAGCGGCTCGACCTGTCGGCCCACCTGATCCGCAACCAGGTCAGCAAGACCGACGGCGACGGCAACTACGTCGAGGGCGAGTACGTGTACGCCGGGTTCCTCGGCTTCACGCCCGCCTCCGGCATCGTCCAGCAGTCCTTCGGGCAGTCCGTGGACCGCATGGGCGACATGATGGAGAACGGCGTCGAGTCGCTGATCTCGCTGCCCTCCAAGATCCCCGCCCTGTGGGACGCGGCCTTCGGCGACGGCCCGCGCGAGCCGGACTCCCCGATGGGCGTGGTCGGCGCCGCGCGCGTGGGCGGCGAGGTCTTCACGCTGGACATCCCGCCGACCCAGCAGATCGCGATGATGCTGCTGCTCGTCGCGGGCTTCAACCTCTCGCTGTTCCTGTTCAACATGCTGCCGCTGCTGCCGCTGGACGGCGGGCACATCGCCGGCGCCCTGTGGGAGGCGCTGCGGCGGAACACGGCGAAGGTGCTGAGGCGGCCCGACCCGGGCCCGTTCGACGTCGCGAAGCTGATGCCCGTCGCCTACGTGGTGGCCGGGATCTTCGTCTGCTTCACGATCCTCGTGCTCATCGCGGACGTGGTGAACCCCGTCAGGATCTCCTGACGCGGTGATGCCCCGGGAGGACGCGGCGCGGTCCTGAGAGGCCGCCGGGAGACGGGCGGTCCGGCACGGCCGGGCCGCCCGTCGTCATGCCCGCGATACCCCGTGGTCGGACGCGGTATACCCGCCCGCCCCCCATCGGGTGGACCTTCCGAGGGCATGTGCCTGCGCCTTCGGAGGTGCCGTAATCTCGATGCTTGGAGCCCGTCAGCTTTCGGGACCGACCGAATCCTTACCTTGGGGTTGCACAGCAGATGACTGCGATTTCTCTCGGCATGCCGTCCGTACCGATCAAGCTCGCCGAGCGCCGGAAGAGCCGGCAGATCCAGGTCGGGACCGTGGCCGTGGGCGGGGACGCGCCTGTCTCGGTGCAGTCGATGACGACGACGCGGACGTCGGACATCGGGGCGACGCTGCAG
>NZ_BMVU01000037.1 GCF_014650875.1 Streptomyces minutiscleroticus | reverse complement strand
CCGCAACCGCTCGGGATACGGACCGAACCGGCCGATCGGCAGATACGACTCGATGAACTCCCACTCAGCGTCGCTCAATTGCACCTGCGTCATGACATCAGGTCTACCGGCTCACGCCGTGCCGCGAGACCGGATCCCGCAGATTGATCACAACTGGATACGGTCCCTAGCATCGGCGGATGCTTCCCGCCCGGCCTTCGAAAGTCATCACGCGTCACCGCGACGGGCGGATCCATGCCTACACGGTGGACTCCGGCGCATTCGGGACGCTGGAACCCGCCGCGGTGTTTCAGTCGCAGGCCGGCGACGAGGTCGTGGAGTCGGCGGTCCGGCCCGATCTCGAGCGCGTCGTGTACACGACCCTGAACAGTGTCGTCTGCCTCACGCGCGCCGGTGACCCGGTGTGGGCGTCGGCCTTCGAGCCGCACTCCGACGTGCGCCACGGCCACCGGCCCGGCTGCGCGCTGTCGCTGGACGGGCGGACCGTGTGGGTCTACCGGCCGGACGCGATGGCGGGACGCGGCGGAGCGGACCAGTGGGTCGTGTACGACGCCGACAGCGGGGCGGTCCTCGCGCGGTGGGAGTCGGGGACGGTCGGGCACGGGGCCGAGCACCATGTGCACCCCGTGGACGGCAGCGTCTACCTCGACATCGGTGAGGGTCAGGACGGCTCCGTCATTCTCCGGGGCATGCTCGGGGCCGCCGGTGAGCCGGAGTTCGTGACGTATTCCTGGAGCGACCGCGTTCTGATCGACCTGGCGCCGGACGGTCAGCAGTTCATGACCGTCGACCACGGGCAGGGGGACGTCGCCTTCCACCGCCATCCCAGCGGGGACGTACTCCTCACCCTGCCCGTCGAGGCCTTCGGGTACGACCCGGAGGAGACCTTCGTGGAATGGGGCGGCGGCTATCTGAGCCCGGACACGGCCGTCGTCACGCTGGGCGGTGAGAGCCAGGACGAGGAGTGGTTCCGCTACCACCTGGTCGACGTGCGCACGGGCATGCTCAGCGGCGAGATCACCGTCGAAGTGGCCGGCCCGTACGAGCTGAAGCTCTTGGGCGAGGGCTCCTGGCTCACCAACGGCCCCGACGGCCGTCCCGTCCGTTCGTCCCCTGCCGCTCTGCCGTCCCGGTCGCCGCGCCGGGAAGGCTGACGGCACCGCTCCGGCGGGTGTTCCTCCCTCCCGCACGGAACTGAGCGTCCAGTTGGCCGTCGGACCGGCTGCAGCTCTCAGTCACAGTGCTGTGGCCTGACGCTTTCCGGGCGGCAGCAGGGGAGTTCGCCGGTGCCGGCGATCATGCCGACCGGGACGAGGTCGCCGTCGCACGGGGTAGGCGCACGTCGCCGCCGCGGGCTCGGGCGGCTGGGCTATTCGGGCCCGGGTCCGTCGTGGATGGTCAAGGCTCCGGCGAGGTCGAGGTCGGCGTTGGTGCCGTGTGCCCCGGCGCGGACGAGCAGCACCGCGCCGAGGGCGGTGCTCCAGAACGTTCTGGCTTCCACGTCGAGCGGTCGGCGGGCCTGCCAGCCGCGCTTGCGGACGAGCTGGCCCGCGAAGCGTTCGGATTGCCGGAACAGCAGCTGGAGGTGCTGGTCGACCACGGGGGCGAGTTCGGGCTTGGAGATGCCTGCGGCGAGTGCTTTCGTGACCGAGGGGAGCGAGGGCATGGCCAGTACGGCGCGGGCGATGGTGTGCCGGAACGTCGCCGCGTCGGGGGCCTGGCGGGCGATGCGCTCGATGCGCCGGGCGTCGTGCAGCAGGCCGAGGAAGGCGGCGTGCACGAGCAGCGAGTCCTTGGAGCCGAAGTAGTAGGTGATCTGGTTGGGGTAGACCCCTGCCGCCTTCGCGATCTCCGCGACGCTCAGCTCCGCGCCGGGCCGCTCCTTGTGGAGCCGGGCGGTGGTCTCGATCAGCCGGCGTCTCGTCGCGCGTCCGCGGTCGAGTGCCGGCGTCGGCGTGGTCCGGGCTTCGGTTCGCTTCGTCTCCACACCTCGATTGTATGTGATACAAAAACTCCCCACAGACTTGTATCGCATACAAGAAGGGTCGGAGCGCATGCACCGCACTGAAGTCGTCGTCACCGGACTCGGCGCGATCGCGCCACTCGGAGCAGACGTGGCCTCCACCTGGAACGCCCTGCTGGCCGGCGAGTCCGGCATCCGCGGCAATGTCCCGCACGGCCACGAGACCGGCGGCCTTCCCCGGACCGTCGCGGGGACGATGGCGAGCGACCCCGCCGACTCGCTGCCGCCGGTGCGGGCCAGGCGGCTGGACCGCTCGCAGCAGGCGGCCCTGGTCGCGGCGGCCGAAGCCTGGGCCGACGCCGGCGCCCCCGCGGTGGACCCGGACCGGCTCGCCTCGGCGATCGGCACGGGCATCGGCGGCGTACAGACGCTGCTGAAGCAGGACGACGCGCTGGAGGCGGCCGGGACCCGGCGCGTCTCGCCCCGTACGGTCCCGATGCTCATGCCCAACGCGGCGGCGGCGCTGATCAGTATCGAATACGGCGCGCGGGCCGGGGCCCACACACCCGTCTCGGCGTGCTCCTCCGGTGCCGAGGCGATCGCCCTGGGGGCCAGGCTCATCCGGGCCGGCGAGGCGGACGTGGTCATCGCGGGAGGGACCGAGGCCGCGATCACCCCGATCACCGTCGCCGGCTTCACCCAGGCACAGGCACTGTCCCGGCACACCGCCGAACCCGCCTCGGCGTCGCGGCCGTTCGCCGCGGACCGCAGCGGCTTCGTCCTCAGTGAAGGCGCCGCTGTCCTGGTGCTGGAGAGCGCCGAGCACGCCGGCGCCCGGGGCGCGCACGTCCACGCGGTGCTCGCGGGCGCCGGCATCGCCGCCGACGCCCACCACATCACGGCGCCCGTCCCCGACGGCTCCGGCCAGATCGCAGCCATGCGCAAGGCCCTCGCACAAGCCGGCCTGGCCCCCGAGCAGATCAGCCACGTCAACGCCCACGCCACCGGGACCCCGGCCGGCGACACCGCCGAGGCCTACGCGATCGGGCAGCTCTTCGGCCGCGCCACCGTGACGGCCCTCAAGGCGGCCCTCGGCCACCTCTTCGGTGCCGCCGGCGCGATCGAAGCGCTCATCGCCGCCCTCAGCGTGGAGCACGGCGTCATCCCGCCGACCCGCAACCTCACCACGGCCGGCGTCGATCCCGACATCGGTCTCGACGTCGTCACGGAGCGACGAGACGCCTTCCAGGAGGCCGTGCTCAGCAACTCCTTCGGCTTCGGCGGGCAGAACGTCTCCCTCGTCGTCACCCGTGCACGCCACCACGCATCCCGTACCGCCTCGACCGCGCCATGACCCACGCGGACCCACCATGGGTCCGTGGGGGACCACCGCCGACCGACCGAGCGTTTACGACCGTCGTGCCGTCCACCGACGACCTCGGCTCCGTCGTCGACGCCGCCGTCCGTGCCCGCCTCGACGACTCCGGACAGGCATGCGACGCCGCCGAGCGGTTCATCGTCGCCGACGACCTCTACGACGGCTTCGTGGAGAAGTTCACCGCCGCGCTCCTCGACCGCCGGTCGGGGGCGCCGCTGTCCTCGGTCGCCGCCGCCGGCACCCTCGCGCGTCAGGTGGCCGCCGCCGTCGCGGCGGGCGCGACGCTGCACACCGAGGGCGAACGCCGCGGCGCCCACTTCCCGGCCGGAGTCCTCACCGGCCTCACGACCGAGCACGCCACCGCACGCCAGGAGCTGTCCGGCCCGGCCGCCATGGTCTTCCGCGCCGCCGGCGAGGCGGACGCGCTGCGGATCGCCAACGACACCCCGTACGCCCTGGGTTGGTACGTCTTCACCACGGACTCCGCCCGGGCCGGGCGCGTCGCCGGCGGCATCGAGGCGGGCATGGCCTTCGTCAACGGTGTCGGTGCGGAGGATGCCGAGCTGCCCTTCGGCGGCGTCAAGCGCTCCGGTTCCGGCCGGGAACCGGGCCGCCCCGGCATCGAGGAGTTCGTCGGCAAGAAGCTCGTCCGCACGGTCGCGTGAGGAGCGGCGCGCCTGCCGGACATCTCATCCGCCCAAGCTCGGTGCGCTGTTTCACGCACTCCGTGCTCCTGCTCGTGCGTACCCTCTGTACGAACCCCGTTCGTCCGTTGTACGACTTCTCCGTATGTGATGACGGGGGCGGTGCGCGGAGCGTGTGACTCCGTGTGCCCGCCGCCGTCTCACCCCGAGTGCACGCACTCCGGACGTCATGTTGACAACGTTGTCTTCGGCGGTCCGGTCCCTGCGCGTGCAACGCGACGCTGGAGAGGTTCCGTGCCCCCGAGATCCATGAACCGCACAAGACACGCAAGGCCCGCACCACGTACAAGACCACGCGCCGCCCTCGCCGCGCTGCTCACCGGGGCGCTCGCCCTCACCGCGCTGACGGGCGGCGCCGCGGCCGCGGCGGTGCCCGCCGCGGCGCAGTCCTCGGGGACGTCCGGCGGCACGGACTACACCGCACTCGTCGACCCCTTCGTGTCGACCGCCGGCGACGACGGCAACGACCTGCCGGGCGCCCAGGCCCCGCACGGTCTGGCCAAGGTCAACCCGATGACCACGCCGAACCGCAACCACAGCGGATACGACTACAACGAGGACCACATCGCCGGGTTCACCGCCACGAACCTGGACGGGGTCGGCGGCTCGGGCGGCGGCGGTGACCTGCTCGTCGTACCGACGTCCCAGAAGTACGACAGCCGCCCCGCCGCCAGTACCTACGCGCACGCGTACCGCCACGACGACGAGACCGCGACGCCCGGCTACTACCGGGTGGGCCTCGACTCCCCCGCCGGGACCATCGACGCCGAGGTGACCGCGACGACGCGCACGGCGCTCGAGCGGTACGGCTTCCCCGCCGGGTCGGACCCCAAGCTCGTCCTCGACCTCGCGAACAACTTCACCAGCCGTACCCGCGCGACCCTGGACGCGAAGACGCTGGCGGACGGGACCACCGCGATCAGCGGGAGCATCGCCGGGTCGTTCAACGGCGCCTCGTACCGCATGTACTACCACGCCACCACGAACGTTCCGGTGACCTCGCTGCGGACCTGGGGCGACAAGGGGCAGCTGAGCGAGGCGACCGCGCAGGACGGCACCGACACCGGCGCCGTCCTCGGGTTCGACGCGGCCGACGGCGAGAACATCGAACTGCGCGTCACCCTGTCGCCGATCAGCGCCGAACAGGCCGCGACCGACCAGGAGAACGAGGTCGGCGACCTCACCTTCGACCAGGCGCGCGCACAGACCAGGGCCGACTGGAACCGCACGCTCGGAGCCGTCGACGTGCAGGCGTCCAGGAGGTCCGACCCGGACTCGACGCTCACCAAGCTGTTCTACACGCACCTGTACCGCATGTACGCGCTGCCGGTGAACGCCACCAGCACCAGCGGCACGTACCGCGGCGCGGACGGCGCGGTGCACAAGGCGAACGGCTTCACCTACTACGACGGCTGGTCCTCCTGGGACGACTTCCGCAAGTTCTCCGTCGAGGCGTACATCGACCCGGCCGCCTACCGGGACATGGTGCAGTCGGCCGTCATCCTCTTCGCCGACACCCGCGCCTCGGGCAAGAGCCTGGGCAGCCTCACCCACTCGGTGCCGACCGTGCGCTGGGAGCGGCTGCCCGTGGTGATCGCCGACGCGCTGTCGAAGGGGTACGAGGACTTCGACCGGCTCGACGAGGCGTACCCCGCGCTGAGGTCGTACGCCGGGTACTACACGGGAGAGCAGCTGCGCCAGGGATACGTCGCGGGCGACCCGGGCACCACCGTGCAGCGCGGCTACGACCAGTGGGCGCTGGCGATCATCGCGGACGCGCTCGGCAAGGACGCGGACGCGAAGGAGCTGCGCGCCCAGGCGACCATGGCGATCGACCACCTCGTCAAGCCCGGTGCCTGGAAGGCCGGCGACGGCACCGAGGTCGGGCTGCTCACCCCGCGCGCCGCGAACGGCGACTGGCAGGGCGCCGACCACGAGAAGTTCGAGGAGGCCAAGCTCTACCAGGGCACCCTCTGGCAGTACCACTGGTACGACGCGTACGACATGGCCGGCCTCGTCGAGGCCATGGGCGGCGAGAGGGCCGGCAGGGCCGCGATGCTGCACATGTTCGGCGAGGACTCCGACGCCGACGACGGCTCGACCATGCTGCACTCCAACGCCAACGAGATCGACCTCCAGGCCCCCTACCTCTTCAACTACGTCGGCGAGCCGAGCCTGACACAGAAGT
The DNA here is from genome assembly GCF_014650875.1 of Streptomyces minutiscleroticus. GTDB lineage: Bacteria > Actinomycetota > Actinomycetes > Streptomycetales > Streptomycetaceae > Streptomyces > Streptomyces minutiscleroticus. Next base: position 72,965 of record NZ_BMVU01000037.1, on the reverse strand, counting down.
GGGTGCGCGCCACCTACACCGGGGAGACCTGGAACCGCTACATCGCGACCGGCTCCACGAACGAGGCCCCCAGCTCCGGCGGCGAGTTCCGCCCGCCCGTCAAGACCCGGGTCTACAAGCTGGCCCCGGACGGCTTCCTGCCGACCATGGACAACGACGCCGGCACCATGTCGACCATGTTCGTCGCCGCCGCTCTGGGACTGTTCCCGGTGACCGCCGGGTCGAGCCAGTTCCAGATCGGCAGCCCGTTCTTCGACTCCACGACGATCACCTACGCCAACGGCAGCAAGTTCTCGGTGAAGGCCGAGGGGGTGTCGGCGGACAACTACTACGTGCAGCGCGCCACGCTCAACGGCAAGCGGTTCGGCAACACCTGGCTCGACTACGCGCAGATCGTCGGCGGCGGGACCCTGGACTTCACCATGGGTTCCAAGCCCTCCTCCTGGGGCGCCGACACCGAGCCCGCCTACTCGCTGAGCACCGACTCGGGCGACGGTGACACGGGCGCGGGCAAGGACAGGACCGTCCTCTCCGCCCGTCCGGACACCGTCGCCACCACCGCGGACGGCACGGTCAAGGGCACCGTCGAACTCACCCTGACCGGCAAGGCGTCCTTCGCCGCCCGCAAGAACACCAGCCTCACCCGGACCGGGGCGGCGGCCGTCACCGGCCTGCCGGACGGTGTCACGGCGGATCTCCGCGTCACCGGCTCGCGCACGGCGGCCCTCACGCTCAAGGGCGCCACGAGGACCGACGTACGGTTCGGGCTCACCTTCCGCGACACGGCCTTCGCCCACAAGGTCCCCGCCTCCACGGTGACCGGCACCGGCATCTCCGTGACCGACCCGCTCCGCATTTCCGCCGCCGCGGTACAGCGCGCGGCCCTGAGCGCCCTCGTCGACCAGGCCCTGCTGGTGCGCGCGGGCAGCTACTCCGACGGCTCCTACGGGCTGTTCCGGACGGCGCTCGAACGCGCGCGGACCGTCCTCGCGGACTCCGCCTCCGCCACCGGCACGCTCATGGCCGCGCACGACGCGCTGCGGTCCGCCGCCGACGCGCTCACCCTCGACGAGGGCGGCTACGCCGTCCTCCAGGCCGAGGCCCCCGACCGGATGGAGGGCCCCAGCCTGGTGAAGGAGGCGTACTACTCGGACGGCGACCTCGGCGGCGTCACCGAAGGGGCCTGGGAGCAGTACACCGGTCTCGACTTCGGCGGCATCGCCCCGCGCAGCGTCTCCGTGCGCTACGCCAACTCCCAGGCCACGACCGCCGCACCGAGCAGCGTCGACCTCCACGCCGGCGACGCCGGCGGCCCCGTCGTCGCCACCGTGAAGCTCCCCGGAACCGGCTCCTGGCAGAACTACGTCACGGTGCAGGCGGCCGTCACCGACCCGGACGCCCTGCTGGACGCGGGGAGCGCGACGTTCGTCTTCCACGCCCCGTCCGGACAGCAGTGGGTGTCCAACTTCGACTGGTACCGGTTCTCGCCGTACGGGATCCCCTCGTCCGGCTCGACCACGACGCTCGCCACGCTGACCGCGCCGGACACCACCGCCACCGGCGGCGGCTCGTCCCCGCTGAACCTCTCCAACGGCGTCTTCGAGAACGTGACGAACGGCGCCTGGGCCCGGTGGAAGGACACCGACCTCGGTGACGGCGCCGACACCGTCACCGTCCGCTACGACAAGCCCCGCTCCCGCGCGGCGTCGGACTCGCACATCGAACTGCGCCTCGGGGCGAAGGACTCCCCGACCCGTGTCGACATCCCCCTCGACTACACCGGCTCCGGCTGGGGGACCATCGCCACCACGAGCGTGACGCTCGACCCGAGCGTCTTCACCGGCACGCAGGACGTGTACGCCGTCTTCGTCTCCACCACGCAGACCGACGCCCAGCCGTACGTGGCCAACGTCTCCTCACTGACCCTGACGCGCAGCGCCGACACCCCCGCGGCGTTCGACGCCACGGCGTGGAAGGCCAACAGCGGCGGCGGGCTCAAGAGCGAGACGGCCACCTGGAGCGACGCCGGGTCCGCCACCTCACTCGGCGGCACCTACGACGGGGCCTGGCTCGACTACGGGGACATCGACTTCGGCACCTCGCCGAAGAACACCGTCACCCTCACCTACGTCAACAACTCCGCCCGCTGCGGCACCGGTTCCGCCGTCCAGCTCTACCTGGACGGCTTCGACAAGGACGCGCCCGGCACCCCGTACGCCACGGTCCCGCTGCCCGTCACCGGTTCCTCGTGGTCGTCGGGAGGGACGACCAGCCTGACCCTGCCGAAGACGATCACCGGCAAGCACACCGTCCACCTGCGGCTGACGACCCACGCGGACTCCACGCACCCGTACGTCGCCAACCTGGGCCGGATCACCTTCAGCCACGTCGAGGCGCCCGCCGTAACGGACCTGACCGCCCTGCGGAAGGCCGTCGAGACCTACGAGGGCCTCTCCGGCGACGCGGACCGGTACGGCACCATCGACTTCGCGGTGTACCAGCGCGAACTCGCCGCCGCACGCGCCCTCCTCGGCGCCGACGACGCCACCCGGCTCGAAGCCGACACGCGGACCCGGAGCCTCACCCTGGCCGCCAGGCAACTGGTCCCCCTGCCGCGGCTGAGACTGGAGAACCTGGTCACCACCGCGTCGGCCGTCGACAAGGGGCGCTACACCGACGCCTCGTGGGCGAGGTTCACCACCGCGCTCGCCCGGGCGAAGACCGCCGTCGCGGACGGGACGGCGACGGACAAGACCCTCACCGCACGGTACGAGACCCTCGACCGCGCCCTGTCCTCGCTCACCCTGAAGCGCAAGACGGCGCCGGCCGCGCCCGACGCGGTGTCGGCGACCTCGTCCGGCACCAGTGTGACGGTCGCCTGGTCCGCCCCGAAGGACGACGGCGGCTCGCCGGTCACCGGCTACGAGATCACCCTCAGCGGCGGCCATCACGTCGAGATCGACGGTCCGGACAGCCGGAAAGCGACGTTCACCATGCTGAAGTCCGGTACGTCGTACACGGCGCGCGTCCGCGCGGTGAACGCCCGTGGCGCCTCGGTCCCGAGCGCCGCGACGCGGCCCGTGGTCGCCGGGGACAGCAGGCCGCAGGCGCCGACCGTGACCGGTGTGGTCACCGACGGCCCAAGGGTCCGGGTGACCTGGCGGTCCGCCGGCGACGGCGGCTTCCCGGTCATCGGCTACACCGTGACCCTCGGCGACGGAACCACCGTCCACGTGCCCGCCACCACGGACACGGCGCTGCTCACCACCGGGAGCAGGGCGAGGACCCACACCGCCACCGTGACCGCGGTCACCCTGGCCGGGACCTCGGACGCCCCCGAGGCGAGGACTGCCTCCTCCGGCGCGACGGCCGCGTCCTCCGGCGACGCCGACCCGGCCGCGTACGAGCCGTCCCCGTTCCCCGACGACGTGCTCGACGCCACTTATCCGTCGGACGCCTGGCCCGAGGCCGCCGACGGGAGCGACTACTTCACCAACCTGCTCAGCGGCTTCGACGACCTCGGCGCCGACGTCCTGGGCCCCAACGCCGAACTGCCCGAAGGCGCTCCGCTCACCGCGGAGAACGACAAGCTGGTCGTGGGCATCAACAACGCGGCGACGCAGAAGGAGGTCGACCGCGCCGAGACCGACGCCACGAACAGCGCCACCGTCACGATGGCCGACGGCCTGGGCTCCCGGCTCGGCCGGCTCTACCTCGACGCCCTGAAGGGCGGCGACCTGCCGAAGACCAGCGCCCTGTTCTCCCGTGTCACCGACCACCTCGACACCCACGACGCGGCCAAGGAGCACTACGACTACCTGCGCCCGTACGTGCGACTCGGGTTCGTCGGCGACGGCGGCCACGTGTACGAGTCGCAGGACGGCTCGTACGCCTCACTCGTCACCAGCGGCTCGTACCCGAGCGGCCACGCCTACAGCGGCTACGAGGCGGGGACCGTCCTCGCCACGCTGCTGCCGGAGCTGGCGCCGTCGATCCTCGCGCGGACCTCGGAGTACGGGAACAACCGCATCGTCCTCGGGTTCCACTACCCGCTCGACGTCATGGGCGGCCGCATCAGCGCCCAGGCCACCGTGGCGCACCGGTGGGCGGACCCCGACTTCGCGAGACTGCTGACACAGGCCCACACCGAGGTGGAGAACGTACTGCTCGCGCGGTGCGAGAAGGAGGGGTACGGCGACACGCTCACCGACTGCGCGGGCGACCCCTACGCCGGCCGGAGCACGGCGCAGCACATCGACACCTACACCCAGCGCCTGAGCTACGGCTTCTCCCGGACCGGCGAGGCCGGGCAGGCCCTCAAGACACCGTCGGACGCGGCGGCGCTGCTCATCACGGCCTTCCCCGATCTCACCACCGAGCAGCGCACGCAGATCCTGGAGCAGACCGCCACGGACTCCGGGTACCCTCTCGACCTCACGGCCGACGGGGAGGCGAGCTGGCAGCGGATCAACCTGGCGGCGGCCCTGGCGGCGGACGTGACCGTCGGCGCCGACGGGTCGGTCACGGTGACCGGCTTCCCGGACGCCACGAGGGCGAGCGTCGCCGACGCCTCCGCCGTCACCGTGGGCGGCGTCGCGATCGACGGGTTCGACCCGGACGTGTCCACGTACGTCGTGGACTGGCCGAAGAACGCGGCGATCCCGGCCGTGGGCGCCGTGGCGGCCGAGTCCGGCGCGCGGGTGAAGGTCACCGGCGGCAGCTCCGTCCTCTCCTCGCAGCAGGCGCGGTTCACCACCCGCACCATCACGGTCACCTCCGCGAGCGGTGCGGTCACCCGTACCTACACGGTCGGCTTCCACCGCACGGACCGCGACCACCGGCCGACCCGGGCCGGCGGCCACGACGGCGACGGCGGCACGGGAGGACCCGGCCGGTGGAGTCCCGCCGTTCCGTGGAGCGGCGCAGGCCACGACACCGGGCCAGGCGGCGGCACGGAGCTGTGGTCCCCGGACAGGGAGTGGGCGCAGACCCGGGGAACACCCTGGGCACGCGCCATGACCTGAGCACCGGCCCTGCCGTGCCCTTCGGGGCACGGCAGGGCCTTCCGCCACTACGCCGGCCTCCGGTGGGAGCCGAGTGAGCGGCATCCTGGCGGGGAGGCAGGCCCGAGAAGGTCCTCGCCCACGACGAGACGCCCGACGCCGTCTCGCCGTAGTGGCCGACCGGTAGCGGGGCGTCCTCCTCCGCGTGGCTGTCCCCGGCTCCGGCCGGGAAGGGAAACACATCCTCGGCCCAAAGGCACGCAGCGCCGGAGTTCGCTTCGCCGCCGTGGGACGACGGCCGTACGGGCCGCTTCCGGCTCTCGATGCACCGACGGATCACGGACAGCGTGCACCGCCGCAGGATCCGGGAGTGCCGGCTGAACGGGGACGTGCACGGGCTGTGGTCCGGCACCCCGCGCGACATCGTGGAGAGGGCCTCGTCCCGGAGCGCGACGGCGGGCGTTGGCGGAAGTAAGCACCTTTGAGCAGCTCGAAGCGGCGGGTTGAGCGGTCGCGCTCCGCACAATGGGACAACGAGGTCCGGCCACGGCCACCGGGTGCGTGACCGGCCGGATCCTCGCGGGCACTGCCACGCCGTTCACCGTGGCACGTTTCTCGTCGGCCCGACGATCGCTCCGTCGAAGGTGTTCCATGCGCATTCTGTTCTCGGGTACTCCGGCCTACGGCCATCTCCTGCCGCTGCTCCCCCTGGAGAGGGCCGCCCGCCGGGCCGGTCACACCACCGCGTTCCTCACGCACCCGTCCCTCGCGTCCGTGGTGGCGCCCGCTCCCGTCATCGCGGCGGGTGCCACGCTGGAGGTCACGCTGGCCGAGTTCCAGCAGCGGACCGGGAAGGACGCCACCGCCGACATGTCCCCGGCGACCGCCGGCGAGTTCTTCGGCGGAACCCGCTTCGATCTCGGCGCCGACGAGGCCCTGGCGGCGGCCCATGCCTTCGCCCCCGACCTGGTGGTCGCCGAGACGGCGGACTTCCTCGGCCCGCTGGTCGCCGCGGAGCTGGGGGTGAAGTGGGCGTCCCACGGTGTGGGCATCGCGCTGGAGGACCCCCTGGCCGAGGCGATGTGGTCGACGGCCGAGGCGCGCGCCGCGGCGCGGGACATCGTCCTGACCCGGCCCTTCATGTCGATCGACCCCTGGCCCGCCTGTCTTCAGCGCGACGACTGGGAGCCGTCGGCGGACCGTGTCACCATCCGGCCCGAGGCGCACGGGTCCGAGGCGCACGGGTCCGAGGCGGCGCCGGAGTGGCGGCAGCCGTCCTTCCCGGGCCGCGAGCACCTGCCCCGGGTCCTGGTGACGCTGGGCACCCTCGTCGACGACTCCGACGCTCTCGTGAACATCGCCGCGTCGCTCGCCGGCCAGGACGTGAACGTGGTGGTCGCCCTTCCGCCGTCGGCCGAGGGGAAGACGCTGCCGGTGGAGGGCGACGGCGTCCATGTGACCGGTTTCGTGCCCATGGGCCTTCTGCTCCAGGGCGTGGACGTGGTCGTCTCCTCCGGTGGCGCCGGCACGGTGCTGTCCGTTCTCGGCGCAGGGCTGCCGATGGTGATCTGGCCCATGGGGCTGGACAAGCCCCTGAACGCGGAACGGACCGCCGCCCTCGGCGCCGCGGAGGTCATCGGCGCGGCGGACGAAGCCGGTGCGGCCGTGGCGCGGGTGCTGGAGCAGCCGTCCTACCGGACCGCCGCCCAGGTGGCGGCAGGACACATCGCCGCCATGAACCCGGCCGAGGACGTCCTGTCCCTGCTGACCGGACGGCAGGACCGCTGACCCGTCCGCGGAGCGGGCAGGACGTCCCCTCCCCCATGGCCGACCGACGCAAGGATGCACCGTGTACTACGCAGTGAGGCAGCACGTCTTCGGTTCCCCCCAGACGCTGGTGTACGAAGAGGTCGATCCGCCCTCGCCCGGACCCGGCGAGGTCCGTCTCGCCGTGACAGCGGCAGGTGTGCACCTCATGGACACCGTGCTGCGCGCGGGGAGGGAGACGGGGATGGCGTTGCCCCGCCTTCCGATGACACCGGGCCGGGAGGCCGCGGGGCTCGTGGACGCCGTCGGCGCCGGGGTCGACGCGAGCTGGCTCGGCGCCCGGGTGGTGGCCTACCTCGGACACGAGCGCAGCGGCGGCTACGCGACGCACGCCGTGGCTTTCGCCGACGCCCTGCACCGCGTCCCGGACGGTGTCGACGACGCCACCGCAGTCACCATGATCGGAACGGGTCGCACCGTGGTCGGCGTACTCGAACAGGCGGCGTTGTCGGCCGGGGACGTCGTCGTGGTGACCGCCGCGGCCGGCGGGATGGGAACCCTGCTCGTGCAGGCGGCGCGGCAGGCGGGCGCCAGGGTGGTCGGCCTGGCCGGCGGCCGGCTCAAGACCGGGGCGGTGCTGGAGCAGGGCGCCGACGGTGCCGTGGACTACGCCCTGGCCGGCTGGGAGCGACGCCTCGGCGCGGCGCTCCGGGGCGAACCGGCCACCGTCGTCTTCGACGGGGTGGGCGGCAGCCTCGGCCGGGGCGCCGCGGAGTCGCTGGGGCCAGGGGGGAAGCACCTGTACTACGGCTGGGCGTCCGACGAGGGGCACTTCACCACGTTCACCGAGGCGGAGCTGGAGAAGTACGGCATCACGTCGCACATGGTGGTGGGCCCCTCCCTCTTCGCCCTGCCCGGTGGCGTCCGCCGGCTGGAGGAGACCGCCCTCGCCCGGGCGGCCGAGGGCCTGTTCCGTCCCCTCGTGCAGTCCTTCCCCCTCTCCCGCGCCGCCAAGGCCCATCTGGCGCTGGAGAGCCGGGCCACCGTGGGCAAGGTGGTGCTGCGACCGGAGACCGACAGCCGTCCGTGACCCGTGCTCACCACCTCAGGGAGCGAGCAGCGGCAGACCCGTCCGCTCGTGCCGCCACAGCATCTCCTCGATACGCGAGGTCGCGGTCGTCAGGTGCCGGCGATAGGTGCTGTACGGCATGTCCAACCGCCGCGCCGCCGCCTCCTGGGTCGGTGCCCCCTCCAGAAAGGCGAGGGTGGCGACCTGGTACGCCTTGTCACCGCCCCGCCCGGTGACAAGGCCGGCGACGGCGTTGGACAGCACCTCCCGCAACGTCATGCCGTGGTCGGTGACGAGTCGGCTGCGGCTGAGCGGGTTCGCTTCCAGCGCCCGCGGTCGCCGCAGGTCGCGCAGGGCCGAGCGGACCGCGGCGGCGAACTCCGGCCGGGTCATCACCGGCGGGGGCGGCGCGGGAGCCGCGGGCCGGTCCGTGACGTCGGGTCCGCAGTCGCCGTCCGTGCCGGTCAGGAGCGTCCGCTGCTTCTCGGCCAGCCAGTCCCTGGGCGCCACCTCGCGCCAGTCGTGGGCGAAGATCCGGTAGGGGTGTCCGCCGACCACGACGGGCCGGTCCAGGGGCGCCATGTCGCAGAAGGTCATGTGGGCGTCCCAGAACCCGTCGTCACGCAACACGATGAACGACCAGGCCAGGCCGGAGTCCCGGAGGAGTTCACCCAGCATGCGCCAGAGCATCAGGTCCATCACCGGCGAGGGCCGCTGATAGTGGCGCGGGTACACGTGGAAGCGGCCGAGGACCATGTGCTGACCGGGTGCGAGGGGGCCGTGCGCGCTCACGTGCTCCCACGCCGCCGCGGCGACCGGATCGTCCTCGCGTCCCTGGAAGGGGTCCGGACGCAACCAGGCCGAGAAGGCCGCGGCGGCCGACGTACCGCGCAGCCGCTGCACCCGGAAGTCCTGCGGCCGGTTCCTGAGCCAGTAGCGGACCGGACCGGCCGCGTCGGGGCCTTCACCCCGTTCGGCGAGCGCGAGGACGTCGGCCTCGTCCGAGGGGTCGTACGGATGGTCCTCGACCAGTCCCGGGGTGTACCACGCATGGCTCTGTGCCATGTGGCCCGCGTCCCGGTAGAGGAACTGCAGGGAGCCCACGTCCTGGAGCAGTCTGCCGGGCGAGGCGGAGCCGATCCGTTCCAGCAGGTGGCGGTGGAGGCGCCGGTAGAGCTGGTCGAACCGCTCGGGGTCGCGCCACCTCAGGTCGGTCGCGAGCGCCTCCCGGACGACGTCGTGCGGGAAGACGCCCTCGGAGCAGCGGTCGACGAAGGGTTGGTCGCGCATCCACGCGAAGAGTTCCGGTGCGTCGTCACCGACCACGGCGCGCAGGAGTGCCTCGGTGGTCAAGTGCGCCTGCGCGCAGACTTCGAGGGCGAGCCGGTGCTGGGGGCCGGGCAACTCCCCCAGGATGCTGCGCAGCAGCGGCGCGACGACCTCGGGGGAGGGTTCCCACCGCTGGGAGGCGGGCAGGTCGTGCCCGGCGGACGCGTGGGCGGCCAGCACCAGGGCGAGTGGATGGCCGGAGGCGAACGCGAGCAGCGGGCCGCGCCGTGCGGGATCGACCCCGCGCCTGTCCAGGAAGGTCTCCGCCTCGTCCGCGCTGAGGTCGCCGAGGGCGATCACCCTGAGCACGTCCGCCCACCCCGGGTCCGCCGACCACCTCGCGTCCGGCGCGTGCCGGCCCGCCACGACGACCAGGACGTCGGCGGGCAGCCCCGGCAGGAACTCCTCGCGCAGCCAGGTCTCCAGGCTCTGGCAGTACTCGAAGGTGTCGATCAGCAGCAGCGCCCGCGGGGTGCGCACGGCCGTCTCGGCGGCCTTCTCGAACTCCTGGGGAGCGGCCGGCACCATCCGCCCGTCGACGTGGACGACCGTCCGGCCGACGGCGACGGCCTCCTTGGCGTACTGCCGCATGAGCGCCGACTTGCCGATGCCTCCGGGGCCGTGCACGTACAGCACGGACGGAGCGTCGGGCCCTCCCGCGAGGGCGTCACGCAGCAGACGCAACTCGGCTTGTCTGCCGACGAACACACGGTCCCTCGCCACGTCGATCCGGTCGGCGATACTGCCACGCGGCGCTCCCATCACATGCCTCTCACACCTGGCGGACACCGCCGCCCCACTCGCTGCGTCACGTCGGACGAACTGTGATCCCGGCAAGGGTAACCAGGCCCGGTGCCCCGCGGCACCGGGGCCAGCGCCGTCGACCGCCCAGGTGCCGCCACCGGGCCGTCGAGGACGCGACCGAGGAGGCGCTCGGCCTGTTCCCGCTGCCCCGGCCCGCCCGGGTCCGGGGCGATGCCGGTGAGAGCGGCGGACACGTCGGTCGCTCCGGTGCTCCTTCGGACGACGCCGGCCCGGATGCCGGCGTCGCGGAACTCGGCGGGTTCGTCGCGGCAGGCGGCCCCGACAGGGTTCCGGGGCTCGGTCCGACCACGTCCGTGACACGGAATACCGGCACCACGGGCCGTGTTGCCCGTCATTGTTGATCAACAAGAAGGAAGTCCCATGCCTGCGATTCTTCGGCCCCGCGCGCTGCGTCCCGGCGACCTCGTGGTCGTCACGGCGCCCTCGGGCCAGCTCGAGCCGGGTGAGGAACCACTGCTCGCCCGCGGGGTGGCGATACTCGAGCGGATGGGCTTCCGGGTACGGGTCAGCCCGATGGTCGACCCGGCACGGAACCGCTGGTGGGCGTCGGGCACACCGGCGGAGCAGGCCGACGAGCTCAATGTCCTGCTCCGGGACCCGGAGGTGCGGGCCGTCGTCGCGCACACCGGTGGGCAGGCGACCATCGGCTACCTCGATCTGATCGATCTGGACGCGATCCGGGCCGACCCGAAACCGATCATCGGCTACAGCGACATCTCGTTGCTGCACATGGCGTTGCACTCCAGGACCGGCCTCGTCGGTCTCCACGCCGACATCGCCACCCACGGTTTCGGCAGCGACTGGTACACGCTGGGCGACGAGGCCCGCCGCTCCGAGCTCGTCGACCTCTACACCCGTGTGCTTACCAAGGCCGAGGCGCCGGGCGAGCTGCCGGCGAGGGAGGTGTGGGAGACCTGGCGGCCGGGCAGCGCGCAGGGACCCCTGTTCGGCGGTCTGCTGAACCGCCTGGTCCTGCTGCAGGCGACACCGTTCGCGCCCGCCCCCGAACGGTTCGAGGGCGCCGTGCTGTTCTGGGAGGAGCTGCAGCGGCCGGTCTCACGGATCTGGAACGACCTGCAGACCTTGCGGCTGTCCGGTGTGCTGGACCGGATCGCGGCCATGGTGGTCGGCGTCCCGACCGAGGTCACGCCCCACGAGGGCGGCGGAGACCGCGCGGACCTACGCGACGTGGTGCTCGACGTCCTGGGGCAGCGGGACATCCCAGTCCTCGCCCAGGTCGACTTCGGCCACACCTCGCCGAACCTGCCGCTGCCCCTCGGCGTCCGCGCACACGTGGACGCGGACAACCGGACACTGTCCCTGCTCGAACCGGCGGTCACGGAAGGCTGAGTCCCCCCGCCGAACGGCAGGAAGAACCCTCCGTTGCCCTCGAGGGCGGCGACACCGTCGCACGGTCACACGGCGTCCGCCTCGGCGATCGGTCCGAGGACCCGGACGTCGAGGGCGGCGACCGGCTCGGGAACTCCTGCCCGTCCCGTGTCCTCGTGCTGCCGGCCGGGCGTGACCCGGCGGTACCCGATCCCCTGAGCGGGGCGCGGGCCGGCGCGGCGGCCCATCGCCCCGGTCACCGAGATCGGGGAGGATCCGCCGTTCCAGGAGTGGTCCGCCCTGCAGCGCGGCGCTGCCTCTCCGGGCTGTGTCCCGGGCATGACGGCCCGGTCGGCGCGCAGGATCGGCTCAAGCGCGCGGCGCCCGGGCTGTTCGGGACGCAAGGGTTCGGGCGCACCCCGGTCGCGCAGGTCGGGCGCGCCGCCGGTCCGACCCAGCGCTCCTTCTGACGTTGCTTCCCCGGCGGGCGGGAGGTGCTCCTCGCCGGGCTTGTCGCCCGGCGTCATCGGCGCCTGCCGGCTGTTCAGGATCCGGCCGTCGTCAAGACCTGGCGTGCCCGCGCCACGAACTCCTCGACCGCTTCCACGGCCGGCTTGTCGCCGGATTCGAGCATCGCCGCCTGCAACGCCGGTCCGAGCCGCCCAGGGTGGTCGGCCATGTCGGAGCGGTGGATCGGCTGCAGGACGAAGTGGATGTGCGCCGGTTCACCGCCGGTGTGCGACCACAGGCAGGTGTAGACCCGGACCGGGTCGGTGAGCGCCGTCACCGCGGCCGCGACGTCCCGCAGCAGCGGGCCGAGTCGGGCGGTCTCGTCATCGTCGAGGTCCGCGACGTGGAGCACGTGCCGCCGCGGAACGATGGCGAGGGAGCCGAGGTTGAACGCCCCGAGGACGTGCATCACCACCCAGTGGGACGTCTCGTGGGCGGTACCGCCCGGCAAGGCGGCACGGCCCTGCAGCATGTCGCAGACCACGCATCCGGTTGTGTCTTCAGGCATCGTGGGGCTCCTCTTGTGCGTCGGCGGCGGCTCCGCGTTCTTCGTACCCGGACCGATGGCCGTCCGGTTCCCCGTCGGGTGGGATCGTGGCGGTCGAAGGAGCCTGCCAGGGATGGTGGTCCGGAAGTCCCTCACACGTTCTGTCGTCGTTTCATGGCGAGTTGGGAGGTCGTGGGCGCGTGAACCGGGCGGGACTCAGCGTCGGCTGTTCGCCACCGCGGGCGGGACGGGTGTGTCGGCGTCGTAGGCGGACTGAGCCGCCCGAATCGTGCTGGTGTGGTGGTTGACCCAGGTGACGAGCTCCCTGAGGCGCGGAGCGACATCCCTCCCCAGGCCGGTCAGTTCGTAGGTGACCTGCACCGGCACGGTGGGGGCGGCGGTACGGCTGACGAACCCGTCCCGGGTGAGGGCCCGCAGGGTCTGGGCGAGCATTTTCTCGCTGACACCGCCGATACGGGCGGCCAACTGCGAGAAGCGGTGCGGCCGCTCCTGCAACGCCGTGATCACCAAAGTGGCCCAGCGACTGGTGAGGTCCCCGAAGATCGGCCGGGCCGGGCAGTCGGTGGTGGGGACCTCTTGCCGCGGGCGCACGGACTCGCGGTCACCGGCCGCCGTCGACGTGGGCTGGTTCATGAGAAGGAGCTTACTAAAAGGTACGTACTTCCGATGAGTAAGCCCCACGCATACCGTCGCCCTGTCAGGCAGTCGGCGTCGAAAGAAGGAGTGGACCGATGGTCGACCTGAACGGGCGTGTCGCCCTGGTGACCGGAGGCGGCAAGGGCATCGGCCGGGGGATCGCCTCCGCGCTCGCCGCCGGCGGTGCGGCGGTCGTGGTGAACTACGCGGCCGACCGCTCGTCCGCCGAAGCCACCGTGGCCGGCATCGTCGGCAACGGCGGCAAGGCCGTGGCGGTGGCCGGCGACGTCGGCAGCCCCGACGACGTCGAGCGCGTCTTCCAGCGGGCCAACGCCGCCTTCGGCCCGGTCGACACGCTGGTGAACAATGCGGGGGTGTACTCCTTCCAACCGCTGGAGGACATCACACCGGGCGAATTCGACCGGCAGTACCGGACCAACGTGCTCGGTGTGTTCCTCACCTGCCAGGCTTTCGTCAAGCAGGTACCCGAGGACGGCGGGTCGATCGTGAACATCTCGACCTCCGACATCTCCGCCAACAGTCCCGGATCGGCCCTCTACACCTCGACCAAGGGCGCCGTCACCCAGCTGACCCGAGTCCTGGCGAACGAACTCGGGGCGCGGAACATCCGGGTCAACGCCGTAGCAGCGGGCGCCACGGACACCGAGGGGTCCCGGGCGGCCGGCCTCGTCAACGACGAGAGCGTCGCCGGGGTGAGCCGCATCACCCCGCTCGGCCGGCTCGGGCAGCCGGACGACATCGGCTCCGCGGTGGCGCTTCTCGCCTCCCCGGACGCCGCATGGATCACAGGCGACGTGATCTTCGCCTCCGGCGGGCTGCGCTGACCCCTCTCCCGTGCGGAAAGCCCCGGAGTCCGCTCTCCACGTCGCGGGGCAGTCCGCCGGAGGCTGCATAGCTGCGCAGATCGAGGAAGACGTTGTGGGCGTAAGGGTCGAAGAACTCCCGCTGGGCGGCCCAGGAGCGGGAGTCCGGGGCAGGCCGTGCACCCGGACGATGGTGCGGCTGCCCGTACCGGTCCCGTAGAAGGCGATCCCGCCTCCCTCCACGTCGAGGTGGCGGGCCTGGCCGAAGCTGAGCGGAGGCATGGCGGCGTGCTCCGGGCTGGATGGTCACAGCCCGGTCGGGCGCGGCCCGTGCCGATGAGTCGACCCGGCCGCTGCCGTGGGCCGGGTCACCCGGGAAGGTCCGCCGACGGCAGGGCGAAGTTGTTGTCGAAGACGTGGTCGGGGTCGTAGCGCGACTTGAGGACCGTGAGCCGGTCGAGCACCGCGCCGGGGAAGGCGTCCTGCAGCTGTCGCCGTCCGGTGCCCGTCTCGAAGCTCAGGTAGAGCCCCTTGAGGTGCGGGCGGAGCCGCTCCCAGTGCCGGTCGAGGTTCTCGCGCCCCGCCGGCAGGGTGGCGGCCATCAGCGAGAAGTTCTGCGTGCGGTGCGAGTAGGCCATCGCCGTCGGGGGCGTGTCGTTGACCGCCCCGCCGACGGACCGCAGCTGCACCATGGGCGTCCTGCCGGCCACCAGCAGCGACGCGACGGCCGCGGCGGCGGGTCCGGTGAGGTGTTCCAGCAGCCCGGACCGCGACACCGTGAGCGGCTGCTGCGCGTGCTGCGCCGCATGCGTGGCCGGCAGCAGCCGGTGGTACGGAGTGACGAAGGCCTGGTTGTGCAGCACGGGTCCGGCGGACAGCACGGGTGCGAGCGCCTTCCGCGCCGCCTCGGTGTCCGCCCCCGCGTGCACGGTCATCGCCTGGGCGACGGGCCTTCCGCCGGGGCCGGCCATGAGCGTCAGGAAGCTGGTGACCGTCCGGGGTGCCGCCTCGACGGCGGTTCCCCACCGGGTCAGGAACGCGGCGGTGTCCCCGGCGTCGAACGTGGTGACCGCGGCGATCACGTCGCCCACCGGCTCGGCCCGGAACTCGAACGCCGTCACGACCCCGAAGTTGGCTCCCGCGCCGCGCACCGCCCAGAACAGATCCGGGTGGTGATCGGCGTCGGTCCGTGCCCGGGAGCCGTCCGCCAGGACCAGCTCCGCGGCGCGCAGGTGATCGATGGTGAGGCCGTGCAGGCGGGACATGAGGCCGATACCGCCGGTGGTGGCCAGCCCGCCGACTCCGACGTCCCCGGTGTCTCCGGAGGACAGGGCCAGACCGTGGGGCGCGAGCCGGGCGGCGACGTCTCCCCAGCGTGCTCCCGCTTCCACGCGTACCAGCCCGGACCGGGCGTCGAGCACCTCCACGGCATCGAGTCCGGAGAGGTCGACGACGATGCCGCCGTCGTTGGTGGAACGGCCGCTGACGCCGTGGCCGCCGCTGCGCACGGTCAGGGGAAGCTGTGCGGTGCGGGCGTGGGCCAGGGCGGCTGCGACGTCCTCGTGATCGCGGACGCGTATCACGGCGGCCGGTGATCCGGTGCGGGTGTAGGTGTGCCGCACGTCGTCGTAGTCGCCGTCGCCCGGCCGGATCGCGACCGCGGCGAGGCTGTCGGGCAGGGAAAGCCGAGAGGTCGGTGGTGGGCTGTCGACGGTGTGCATGGATGCCTCCGCGGTCTCCGTACAGGGACGGGATCCGCACGTGTCCTTAGAGGGGTGGGGTGGTCCGCACGCCGTGGGCGCGGGTGACCAGGTACTGCAGCGGGGCGTCGGCGTACGGGCCGCTGCGGGCGACGAGCCGGCCCGCGTGCCTGCCGAGGTCCTCGGCGCTGAACCAGCCGGGGTCGTCCGCGCCGATCGCGGCCCGCGGGCGGGTACGGACGGGGCCGATGACGAGCTCGTACACGCGCGGGCCCCGCCCGCCCAGTTCCGCCTCCAGTGAGCGGACCAGGGACTTCTTCGCCGCGTTCGTGGCTCCCACGAGGGCGGCGAACGGATAGGGGATGTCCGCGCTGAAACCGCTCAGGTGCACCAGCGCCCCGTCCGGGGACAGCAGGGGGGTGAGCGCGCGCAGCGCGTGGAAATGGCTCGTCAGGTTCGACGCGATCATCTCCTCCCACGCACGGTCGGAGGTGTCGAGGATGCCGGCGCGCTCCGGGCTGCCCCAGTCGCCGATCGAGATCACGGCGCCGTCGAGCGCGCCGTGGGGCGACAGCTGTGCGCGTACCTTCTCGCTGTCGGGACCGCCGACGTCGACGGCTCGGGTGATCAGGGTGCCGGGTCCGGCCTCCCCGACGTGGTCGGCGAGACCGGCCAGTCGTTCCTCGCTGCGACCGGTGGCCACGACGGTGGCTCCCTGGCGAAGCAGCGCGAGGGTCATCCCCTCGCCGATGCCACCGGTCGCACCCGCCACCAGAACGGTCCGCCCGGACAGCAGCCGGTCCTCCTGTATGTCGCTCATGGGGCGATCTCCTCTCTGTGTGGCGGGCCGGGAACCCGCCACGGGACGGGTGTGGTGACCGGCCGGTACTCGCGGTGCTCGGCGTCGACAGGCTCAGGCGGAGGCGCGCTTGCCCAGCTCGACGGCGTTGCCGAAGGAGCGGGCGCTCATGGCCATGGCCGGGACGTTCTCCAGCATCAGGCGCATGCGGTGCGGAGCGTCGTGGAACTTGGGGTCGAGCTGGAACTCGGCGGCCAGGGAGAACCAGGTCACCGGGACGACACCGGCCTGGACCATGCGCTGCACCGCCGCGTTGTGGGCCTCGAGCGAGGGGCTGGCGGAGGCGTCGACCGCCACGTGCACGCGGTAGCCCTCGCGCAGGCCGCCCAGCGCGGTCTGCAGCACGCATCCGTCGGTGGCGATGCCGCCGATCACCAGGTTCTGCCGGCCCTCCGCCCGGACCGCCTGGGCGAACGACTCGTCCAGGAAGGAGTTGAAGTCGACCGCGCGCTCGATGACCGGCTGGTCACCGATGGCCTCCAGCAGCTCCGGGTACAGCGGGCCGGACGGCTTGCTGGACTGGCCGTTGGTCACCACCAGGCCGCTCTCGTACCACTTCGCGGTCTTCGCCAGGCCCACGACGTTGTTCATGTGCTCCGCGAGGTCGTGGGAGCGCAGAAGGTTCGCGAAACCCACGGCGTAGTCGACGAGAACGACGGTGGTGTCGGCCGGGGTGAGGGGCTCCGGTGCCATGACTGGCCTTCTTTCTCCTGTGGTGGACGTCAGCGACGACGCGGCCGCGGAGCAGACCGAGTAAGCCGGGCTACTTGGTGACCGCTTGGTCACTAGCGAAGGTAGACCCTTGAGTCATTAATGTCCAGACGGTCACTTAAAAGGTTTCTCCCGATCGGATTAAAGGTGACATAACTACACAAATAACTAAGCAAGCTGGCGCACTTACTGACCAAAAGGTCCGCTTCTTAGTAACCCTGTGTACACTTACGGGATGGACACGCCACCCACGAACCTCGACGGCCAGGACGCCGCTCCGGCCAAGAAACGCAGGCGGGACCCGGAAGCAAGCAGGGCCGCGATCCTCGAAGCCGCACGGGCCGCCTTCGCCGAACGCGGCTACGCCAAGACGACCGTCCGCGACGTCGCGCGCCGGGCCGGAGTGACCCACGGCCTCGTCCTGCGGCACTTCACATCCAAGGAACAGTTGTTCCTCGCCGCGGTCCCCAGCCCCCGCACACTCATGGCGGAAGTGGCCGGCGACACCAAGAGCCTGCCGACGCGCATCGCCCGCTCCTACGTCCGGCGCATGGCCGAGAGCGGGGGCAGCGACCCGTTCGTGGCCATGCTGCGTGCGGTGGCCTCGGAGGAGGAGGCCGCCAAACGGTTGTTCACCGCGATGCAGCAGGACAGCCTGGAGATGTACCGGCAGGTGATTCCCGGACCCGAACTGGAGGAGCGTGTGGCGTCCGTGGGCGCCTATCTCATCGGGGTGACGTTCTCCCGGTACGTCTTCGGGAACGGGCCGCTGGCCGAGATGTCGGACGAACAGCTCGTCCGGCACCTCGTCCCCAACCTGCGCGGCCTCCTGCTGGACTGACGACGGCTCCGCCCGAGCACCTTCGCCGCCGGAACGCCTCGGCCCTCGGGGAGCGGCGGAACCGGTTTCGGCACCACGAGCAGCCGTGGTGCCCCACGTCGGCCACCAATGCGATCGCCTGCTCCTCAGAGCTTGTACGCGGCCTACGGCGACAAGGAGAACCTGCTCCGCCAGGGCGTTGCAGGGCTACACGGAAGGGCCCGGCGCCTGCGTCGCCGTGGCGCTGCGGGCATCCACAGCCGGGGCGGGCTTCTCGGAGGCCGCCCCGCGACGAGTGCGACCGCTCTCCCGCCGAGGACCACGACGGCGCCCACGACCACCGCGTGGGGCCGGCAGTTTTCCGACGTCGTCCACGCCGTCTGCGTCGCCCACGCAGGTATCGGCGCGCACGGCCGCGGGGTCGCCGTGGCGGTACGTCCCCGGTGTGCACCGGGGACGTACCGCTCGGCGCCCTGCGTCAGCCGTCGCTCCGCTCGGGCACCGTGCCGTACCGGTCGACGACGGTGTGCTGGATGACGGCGTCCGTTCCGTAGAGTGTGTCCGTCGTGATGCCCCTGGCCTCGTCGTGCGTGATGTAGGAGCGCGAACCGAGGTAGGCGAGGGTGTCCTCGTCGAAGATCCACTCGTCCCGTGTCGCGGAGGAGGGGTCGTCGCGTGTGATGCCGATGCCGTGCCGGCCCACGGCGTCCACGGCGTCGGGCACGACGGTCACACCGGGGATCCGTTCGACCGCCCTGTAGAAGGCGGCGGCGTTCGCGGGAGGCATGACCGTGGAGTACAACAGGTCCCCGATCCTGCTGAAGACGACCTGGTCCCTCGACTCGTCCTCGCCCGCCCCGACCTGGTCGTACAGCAGCTCCAGCAGGGCGTCGGGGTCGGTGGGCAGCGAGGCCAGCCACTTGTACGTGGGACGGTCGATCCCCGCCGCGACGGGGTCCGGTTCCGTGATGGGAACCAGCTGACCGGGCATCACCGCGTCCTTCCCGGTCTGGCGCCCCCACCCGGCGGTGGTGACGGGACCGGGCTCCTGCGCCATCCAGGTCTCGTCCTGGTGCAGGGCCCCCAGGCGCACGGGGCCGGCGAAGGTGCCCGTGTTCTCACGGACCATCCTCTTCATGTACACGAACTGGTCGTCCCGCACCGGTGCCGCACCGGTCGCCATGGCCGCCGTGGCGATCCGGTCGAGGGTGACGGAGGCGCTGCTCGCCGTCGCGGTGCCGGACCCGGCTTCCACGGCCGGCCCTGGGTCGCGGTCACCGCCGAGGACGGTGGCCACGAGGGCTGCGGCCAGTGCCACGGACGCGACGGGCAGCACCACGGCGGGGCGCAGCATCCGGCGGCGGCGTGGCGCCGGACTCGTTCCCGCGGCCGGAACACTGTCGTGGTCGATCTGCTGCATCAGGACTTCCCTGTGACGGAGGTGGCGGTCCGGCGGGAGGTCCCAGTCGCCGGCGGTCGCCAGCAGTTCCTCGGCCTCGCTGAGAGGGAGGCCGGCATCGGGCCGGTTGTCGGCGTTCATCGGGTCTCCTCCTGCACGAACAGAGCCGCGAACGCGGCCCCACTCTCCACCGCTCCGCGGGAGCCCGCCGGTTCCCCCTTCTTTCGGCCGGACGGACCGGAACTGAGCCGGGCCAGTCGCGCACGGGCCCGCGACAGCCGCGAACGCACCGTTCCGACGGGGACGCCGAGTGCTTCGGCCGCCTCCGCGTAGTCCAGCCCGGCGGCCACGCACAGGGCGATCACCTCCCGGTCCTGGCGCCGCAGTTTCCGCAGAGCGCCGTGGACCGCCGCGAGGCGGCGGGCGTCGTCGATCCGGCCCGCCGTCTCGTCGGCGAAGTCCGGGACCGGCGGCGGGGGCGGAAAGCTGGACAGGAAGGAGGTCCGGCGGCGCAGACCGCGGTTGGCGTTGTGCGCCCGGTGGGTGGCGATGCCGAGCAGCCAGGGTTTGAGCGAGCCGCCTTCGGGCTCCAGTGTCTCCCGGGTGCGCCAGGCGGCGAGGAAGGTCTCGGACACGGTTTCCTCCGCCTCCGACCAGTTGCCGGTCAGCCGCAGGGCGTGGCTGTAGACCGCCCGCGCGTATGCGTCGTACAGGTCGGCGAACGCCGCACGGTCCCCCGCCCGGATACGCGCCCGCAGCGGGCCTGTAGGTTCTGTCTCTCTCACACTCAGTACGCTCCGCGCGGCACGGGCCGGTTCCCGTGGTGCTCGTCACACACCTTCGGACTCCCCCGCCCGCCGGCTGCTCTGCTCGCGCCGCTCCTCCGCACGGCGGCCGGCGTCGACGGTCTCCACGGACGACACCGCCTGGGCCGATCCGCCCACGCCTCACCGTGGCACCTCACCATACCGGTGGCGCCGAAAAAGCAGTCGGCCGAGGGCTCCTGCCGCCCCACGGACGACAGCCCGGTGCCGGGGCAGCGCCCGTTCTCCGGTTGTCGAAGTCCCGGCACCGACGACCGGTGGCGCCCCGGTCCGGTCTCCTTCCGCCCGGCCCCGGTCCGGGCGGACAGGCCCGGACCGGGGCGTGCTCGTGTGTCTACTTGCTGTCGACGCGGCCGATCGGATCGGCACCCGTGTTCAGGGCGGCGCGCGCCCGCGCCCACACCCCGTCGGCCGGGTCGAGCGCGCTTCGCAGGTAGGCGGCGCTCAGCCGCTGGAGCACCGCGACACGTTCCGGGTTCTCGTCCGTGGTCTCCGCCGCCTCCCAGTTCGGGATGCCGCCGAGGGAGTGCTCGGCCCCGAAGAGGGTCAGCAGGTCCGTGGCTCCGGGGCTGTGCCTGTAGGCGTCGGTGAACCAGTCCGGGCCGCGGCTGGACATCCTGGACTGGTCACGGTCCCCGGCGACGACCAGCGTGGGGGTGGCCAGCTGCTCGAACGACGGGTTCATGAAGGGGAAGTTCTCCTTCGCGAACGGGTGCAGCTCCTCGCCCCCGATGCCGGTGGCGGCGAGGAGCACCCCCGCCTTCACCCGCGCATCGGCGAAGTCCGTGCTCAGCGATCCGTCCTCCTCGACGATCCGCGCGCCGAGGAGCATCTGCGCCGTCTGCCCACCCCAGGAGTGACCGGCGACCGCGATCCGGTCCCGGTCGACCCGGCCGGCGAGGCCCGGCACCGCGTCCTCGACCGTGTCGAGCTGGTCCAAGATGTGCCGCAGGTCCTCGTGGCGCTGCCTCCAGATCGTCGGGAACACCGGGTGGTCCAAGCCGAAGCCGTGACGACGCGAATCCAGATGCGTCGGCTGGACCACCACGAATCCACGGGAGGCCCAGTACGCCGTCAGCGGCGCGTACCCGTCGAGCGACCACCCGTTGCCGTGCGAGAAGAGGATCACCGGCAGTCGGCTCCCGGTCGCAGGCGCGGAGACCCTCACCTCCAGCGGCACGGCCCTGCCCGGAGCGCTCAGCGGCACGGGCGAGACCGACACCACGGGTTCACCAGGACCGACGATCGACTCCAGCTCCTGCACGATCTTCGAATCGGCCGTGCCGGTGGAACCACTCATGACGCACTTCTCCCTTGATCAGTCTGTCGTCCTCCGCCGCACATAAAGCGGAACGACGCTCCGGAAAAGACTATACGGAGCGACGCTCCGGAAAACAACGTCCTGCGGGACCACCACTCCCCGACGGAGGCCGGCGCGGGCCTCCTGGCCCGCGCCCAGGGCGACGGAGGCATCCGTGACGACGCGACCGTCCTCTCGGCGGTCTCCGGCGAGCCGCCGGGCGAGTGAGCGAGTGAGCAGGGTGGCCGGGCACCGGAGCACGCGAAGGGGACGTCAGGACCCGAGGGTGGCCACGGCCTGCTCGACGAGTGCGCGGATCCTCGCGCGGGAACGGTCCGGGCGCGGCCCGGGCCGCCGGCCGGGAACGGTGGCGGCCCGGGCCTCGTGCCGGGTCAGGCGAACTTCGTCGCCGTCGGGCGCCGGGACAGCCGCATCGCGTCGTCCACGTCCGTCAGGGGGCGCAGCCGGTAGCTGTAGGCGTAGTCGCGGTCGGCGAGGAGCTTGTACTCGTCGTGGGTCTGCGCACCCCAGCTGTTGTCACCGCCGACGCCCATCTGCCGGTGGTTGACCCGCAGCACGACCTCCTCGCGCGGACTGAGCTGGTAGTCGTGGCGGACTCCGACGGACAGGTCCTCGGGGGTGAAGTGGGAGGCGTTGACCTCCAGGAGCGCGTCGCCGGTGACGAGGAGGCCGGTGCCGTCGCGGCCGGTGAGCGCGGCCCAGCGGACGTCGGTCCTGTTGCCGTTCTCCTGCGGGCGGATGTACGGGGTCCACTGGTCGGAGACGGTGCCGGAGTACACGCCGACGTCCGTGCCGTCCTTGCGGTCCCAGTGGTTCTCCTCGGGCCCGCGCCCGTAGTAGCGCAACCGCTCCAGCCGGCCCGGCAGAAGAAGCAGGCTGCCGACCTCGGGGATGTACGGCAGGCTCGACGCGCCCGGATGCAGGGTGTGGTCGACCTTGATCTCACCGTTGCCGAAGACGGTGTACGTGGTGGTGTACGCGGACTCCACGGTGGTGGGCAGGGTGCCGGTGACCTCGATCTCGACGGCCTTGTCGCGCAGGGCGCGGACGGTGACGCCGGTGACCTCGCGGCGGGCGCCCGCGTCGCGCCAGGTCTGGTTGCGGGTGTGCTGGCCGTTGCCCCTGTCGTTGTCCGTGGGCGCCCGCCAGAAGTTGGGGACGGGGCCGTCGGTGAGGAGACGGCGCCCCGCGGCCTCGTAGGAGACGAGGGTGCCGGTCCTCTTGTCGACGGTGGCGGAGAAGTTCCGGCCCTCGACGGTGACGGAGGTGTCGTCCTCGTCGTGGCGGAGGGACGGCACGCTCTCCAGCGGGAGCGGTGTCACCTTCGGGCTGCCGACGTCGACGGGGATCTGCTCCCGGGCCACCTCGAAGCCGGCCTTCGCCCACGGGGCGTGCTCCCTGGTGGTGAAGGACAGTTCCAGGAAGTACTCCGCGCCGGGGGCCGGGTCCCTCGGGAGCGGGACGGGCACGGTGATCCGCTTCCTTGTCAGCGGCTCCACGTCGAGCTGGGCTCTGGTGAGCCTGCCCTGCCGTACGGTGCGGCCGTCGGCGACGAGGGACCAACGGCCGTCGAACTCACGGAGGTTGGTGAACAGGTACTCGTTGGTGAGGGTGAGCGAGCCGTCGGTGAGGGTGTCCCCGCCGGAGGCCGGGGCGGCGTGGATCGCCTGCTGGACGCGTTTGACCTCCGCGGCCTTGCCGGTGTGCCCGCGGTCGGCGGTGACGATGCCGTCGGCGCAGAAGTTGCCGTCGTTGGGGTTGTCGCCCCAGTCGCCGCCGTAGGCGAGGAACGTCCGGTCCGGGGAGCGCTTCTCGGTGTGCTCGACGGTGGCGGCGTCGAACCAGAAGCGGACGCCGTCGTCATCGGGGCCGCGCCCTTCGGAGGCGAGTTCGGCGGCGGTCAGGGGGCGGTCGTAGATCCGGGCCCTGCGTATCGTGCCGCTGAACTCGCGCAGCGGGTTGTCCACGTCGGTCGCGAGGGAGACGGGGGCGGTGGTGCTGTCGGGACGGACGGTGGTGGAGCGGGTGGCCCTCACGGCGCCGTCGACGTACAGGGTCAGGGTGCCGGCGTCGGCGTCGTGGACGCCCGCGAGGTGGTGCTCGGTGCCGGTCCAGTCGTCGGGCAGGGTCCAGGAGGCGCTGATCCACTGGCCGCCGGAGTGGATGAAGAACTCCACGTTGCCGAACGTCTGCTTGAGCGCGTACTGGGTGTCGCCCTTGGCGAGGATCGGCTGGTGGTCGCCGGTGTAGCGCTGGGTGACCCAGGCCTCCAGAGTCATCGAGCCGGTGAGGTCGAGACGGTCGTCGCGGGCGAAGACGGTACCGCCGCTGACGCCCTTGTCGCGGTCGAAGCCGCCCTGGGGCGCGAGGATCTCGCCGCGCAGCCCGGCGGGGCCGGTCTCGGTGAGCAGGGTGCGGGCGGGGGTGCGCCAGTGGAGCCCCTGGTCGGCGAAGTCCCAGATCCAGCCGCCCTGGAGGACGTCGTGGGCGCGGACGGTGTCCCAGTACTTCTTGAAGTTCCCGTTGGAGTTCCCCATCGCATGGCAGTACTCGATCATGACGTAGGGCCGGGTGTCGGAGGTGTCCGCGGCCCGTTCGGCGACGCGGGACGGGCTCTCGTACATCGCCGAGCGGATGTCGCTGATCTCGGGGCGGTCGTCGCCCTCGTACTGGATGACACGGGTGGTGTCGTAGGAGCGGATCCAGTCGTGCATGGCGACGAAGGTGCTGCCGCCGCCGGCCTCGTTGCCGAGGGACCAGATGACGACGCAGGCATGGTTCTTGTCGCGGTGCACCATGTTGCGGGCGCGGGCCAGGCACGCCTCGGTCCAGTCGGCGTGGTCGCCGGGGTACTCGCTGTTGATGCCGTGGGTCTCCAGGTTGGTCTCGTCGACGAGGTAGAGCCCGTACTCGTCGGCGATCTCCAGCCACAACGGGTTGTTCGGGTAGTGCGAGGTGCGCACGGAGTTCAGGTTCATCCGCTTGATGACCGTGGCGTCCTTGACCATGTCGGCGCGGGTGAGGGCGGTGCCGCGGTCGGGGTGCATCTCGTGCCGGTTGGTGCCGCGGAGGGAGACGGGCCTGCCGTTGATGCGCATGAGTCCGTCCTTCAGGGCGAACTCGCGCAGTCCGACGCGGTGGGAGAGGGTTTCGATCACCTTTCCGACCGGGTCGCGCAGGCGCAGGACGGCGGTGTAGAGGTTCGGGTGCTCGGCGGACCACAGGCGGGGGTCGGGGACGGCTCGGGCGGCGGTCACGGTGACGTCCTCACCGGAGCCGGCGGAGCCGAGGTCGGCGGACTGGTTCAGCGGCCGGGACCAGACGGCGTGCCCGCGGTCGTCGTAGAGCTGCGTCTCGACGGTGTACCGGCCGCTGTCCTCGCCGCCGTAGGCCCGCACGCTCGCGGTGACCTTCAGTCCGGCGCTCGTGTACCCGTCGCCGAGCGGGGTCTCCAGTTTGAAGTCCCGCAGGTGGACAGTGGGGGTGGAGTAGAGGTAGACCGAGCGGAAGATCCCGCTCAGCCGGATCATGTCCTGGTCCTCCAGCCAGTCGCCGTCGCTGTAGCGGTAGACCTCGACCGCGATCTGGTTGGTGCCGGGCCGGAGGTGCTCGGTGATGTCGTACTCGGCGGGGGTGTACGAATCCTCGTGGTAGCCGACGAGGTGACCGTTGATCCACACGTAGTGGGCGGACTTGACGCCCTCGAAGTGCAGGAAGGTACGCCGCCCCGACCAGTCGCGGGGGACGGTGAAGGTGCGTCTGTACTGGCCGACGGGGTTGTAGCGGGTGGGCGCGGCGGGCGGCTGCGGTTCCTCGCCCCGTCCGTTGGGACCCCAGAACGGGTAGGTGATGTTGATGTAGACGGGGGAGTCGTAGCCGTGGATCTGCCAGGCGGAGGGGACGGGGAGGGTGTCCCAGGAGCGGTCGTCGAGGTCGGTGCGGTGGAAGTCGGGGTCCCGGTCCTCGGGGCGGTCGCTGTGGGCGAACCTCCAGATGCCGTCGAGGCTGAGCCGGTACGGGGAGCGGGTGCGGTCGGCGGCGAGCGCCTGCCGGAGGTCGCCGTACGGCATGAGGGTGGTGTGCGGGGGCTCGGCGCCCACCTGGAAGGTGGCGATGCTGCCGTTCCACTCCGGGGTGGCGGCCGTGTCGCCGGCCGCGGTCCGGCCGGTGGCGAGGGCGGTGGCGGTGGCGGGGGTGGCGGAGAGGGCGAGCCCGCCGAGGACGGCGGCCGTGCCCTCCAGCAGACGACGGCGGCTGACGAATGCCCCGTGGGGCCCCTCGGACGGTGTGCGAGCTTGTGACATGAACGTAGCCTTCCTCGGTGCGACGGGGCGCTGCCCAAACGAAGGTGCGTCTGATTCTGTTCGCTGTTGTCGGTCAACCGAACTCAGCCAGTCACACTAGAACCACGGATACAAGGCAATCAATGCTCCTGTCAGACTCTGTGGGTTTCCGGACCCGACTGCGGACGCGTACCCTCCGGTGCCCCGGGCCTGCGGCGGGCGACCGCGTCGGGCGGACGGCACCACCCGCCGCGACATCCCCCACCGGCTCTCACCACCGGCACCGAACCGAGGGGTGGTCGGTGGTGCGACATGCCGAACCGGCCACGCCGTCACGCCGGAGTCGCGCTGTCGTCGGGCGGCGCCGCGCCCCCGCGGCGCCGCCACGGAGGCGTTCCTGGAACTGCTCGACGAGCGGCGCCCCTCGCCGCGGACGCGGGCCGGTTCGAAGGGGCCCGGCCTTCCCGACCTGGGGCGACGTGTCCTGCCGAGGAGGTCGCGGCCGGACGGCGCAGCCCTTCAGTCGAGGTACTCGGGGAACGCCGGCAGCGAGGCGAAGTCCTCGGGGTCGTGCTGGATGACGACCCGGGCGTTCGTGTTCGCCACGATGCTCCGGAACCGCCGGGACGACGCCAACGACTCGGCGCGGCTGGTGTTGACGCCGGGGACCAGGTCCTTCTCGTAGTTCTCGCGCGTGTGGAACACGTCGCCGGACAGCAGCACCGGCCCGGAGTTCGGGAGCCTGACGAGCAGCATCGCGGAGCCCGGGGTGTGACCGGGAGCCCGCAGGATCCGGACGGTCCCGTCCCCGAAGACGTCCCGGTCCCCCTCCAGAGGTTCGAGACGGACCGCGTTGAGCGGCGCGATCGACGGTGCCTCGACGCCGAACGGTGTCGGGTTGCCGCGTGCCCACGCCAGCTCCGCGGCCGAGACGAGGAAGGTCGCGTCCTTGAACAGGGGGATGTTGCCGGTGTGGTCCTGGTGGAGGTGCGAGATTCCGACGTAGTCGATGTCGCCGGGCCGGAGGCCCAGCTCCGCCAGCTGTCCCGCCAGGGTGCGGGGCTGGGTGAAACGCCCGCCGAACTTGACCTCACCGCCGGGCACGGAGGCCAGACGGTCGCCGTTCCCGGTGTCCCAGATCATCCACTGGGCGTCGTGCCGGATCAGATAGCTCGGTGTCGGAAGCTGCACGGACCGGCCCTCGTACTCGCCGGTGTCGGAGAACACCGCGGCGTCGTCGAACTCGGTGAGCCCGCCGTCGAGCGTGTAGAGACGTACGACCGGCGACCGGCCGGCGCCGCTTCGGTCCCGGGCGTGCTCCCTTTCCTGGTGGAGAGTCTCGGAGTGCGTCATCGTCATCACCGTTCCGTTCGTCCGTGGTGAGGTTGTGCGTAGTGAGGTCGTGCCTGGTGAGGTCGTGCCTGGTGAGGTTGTCCGTGGTGAGGCGCTGGGTGCGTCCGGCGCCTTCCCCGGTCGTGTGCTCGCGTCCGGCGCGTCACGACGTCCGGTCGACGATCGGGTCGTGAACGGCTTCGAGGACGCCGTCGAGGGCCGTGGTGTCGCTCTCCACCCGCATCTCGCCCGTGCTCAGGAAGCGGCGGCGTGCGGCGTCGTAGTCGGGATCGGTGCTGTACAGCTCGTTGAGCCGTCGCGCCGCCGCGGCCGTGACCTCGACCGTGACGTCCGCCCGCTCGTCCACGCGCACACCGACCCTGAAGGACGGCTGCCCGTGGCTGACGTCGAAGCGGATGCCCTGGACGAGGCCCTCCGGCAGTTCGGTCCCGTCGGTGTACCGCTCGACCAGCGACACCGTGAGATCCGGTGGGAGCCCGGCGTCGAGCGCGGCCTCGCACATCATGTCGCCCGCCATCCGGAACCAGTCCGCGGTCCCCTGACGTACCTTGTGCGTCTTTCCCTCCGACGCCATGTCGTTCGCTCCTTTCGGTGTGGCGGTCCTGACCGGACCAGCGATCCGAAGTCTCCGGATCGTCGGTCCGATCAGATGGATCAGCGATCCCCTTACGCGGTGGTGAGTCGGGCCGTGGCCCCCGCGCGCCGACGTCCGGCTGGGCGACGCCGCGCGCGTTCGAGGGGGCCGACCGCGCGCGGCATGGGCCCCGGGCCTCCGGCCCAGGAGATCGGCGCCTCCGCACGCCTGCGGTGGACCGGAGGCACGCCTATGCGCGGCTCTTCTCCGCTTCGATCACCTGGACGCATCGAGCGAGGGCGGCCACCATGTACCGGCGCCAGAGCGGGGCGAAGGGACCCGCGAGGATCCAGCGGCGGCCGGGCAGTGGCTTGAACTCGTAGGTCCATCGAATGAGCGAGCCGTCACCGTCGGGACTGACGTTGAACTCGCCCCGGACGCCGGCCGCCAGGCGGGAGAGGACGTTGGTGAAGTTGGTCAGCTGGTAGGCGAAACTGGACCCTTCCGTGTATTCGGTGAGCTCTTCGTCGACCTGTGATCCGTCGTCGAACTGCGGATTTCTCCGCGGGCCCGCGTGGTCCCAGGTCTCGGTCTGGTTCGCCACGCTCGAGACGCCGGGGAACGGCGCCACCGGGCGGAAGACGGTGGGAAGGTCGATGGGTGCCAGGATGCGGAAGGTTTCCGGCGGTCTCTGTCGGGTCCGCTGTTGGACCGTGATCGCGACGGTCCTGTCGGTCGGGCCGATGAGGAGTGTGGTCATGGTTCAGCGCTCCGTGGTGTGAGGGCGGGACGGTCGGTGCGGCCGTAAGGGCCGCCGCCGTGGACGGTGGCCGGGTCGGGCTCGTCGAGCGGCGCACCCGCGGGGGGGTGGAAGTCCGGGGCGTGGCGGTGCTCGGCCGGCAGCACGGCACGCCGCCGGCGGGGACACAGTGGGAGACCGGTCCGTCGGACAGGTCGGTGCGGCCGAGGACGCAGCCGCGGCCGTGGGTAAGCAGCACCGCCGGACCGGATGCGGCGTCGGCCTTCGCGTAGCAGCGCATGGTGACCCGTGTGGTGCCGTCGGCCGTCGCGTACCAGCGCACGGCGACCCGTCTCGCAGCCGTCGGCCGTCGCACGGTGCTTGTGATGCCTGCCGGTCGTCACGTCGGTGGGCATCGGCCGGGCCGCCGACGGGGCATCGCCGTTCGGCTCCCCTGTGGCGTGGCGCGTGGGAACGTCACCCACCGCCCGGGGGGATCGGCGTTCCCCCCTGACCAGGGCCATGGGGGGCGAACACCTCGGTGAACTCGGAGTCGAGGCCGAGTGGTCGGAGTCGAAGCCGAGTGGGACGGCTGCCGCCTAACGGGAGGCGGTGGCCGGGGGAAGGACGACGACCTTGCCGGAGATCGCGCCTTCGGCCGCTTCGGCGTGCAGGGCCGGCAGGTCGGCCAGCGGCACCCGCCGGGCGATGTCGACGCGCAGCTCACCGGCGTCGACCAGCTCCACGAGCCGCGCCAGTTGGGCGGCGTCGCTGTTGACGAAGAGGTTGACGCCGCGCACGCCGCGCTGCTTGTCGGACGGCGCGGCCATCCACACCGTCGTGTTCACCACGATGCCGCCGTCGCGGACCACGGAGGTCAGCGCGGCCAGTTCCATCGGCTCGACCGGCGCGAGGTTGAGGACGACGTCGACCACCGCGGAAAGCTCGGGAACCCCGTGGCCGAACACCTCGTCGGCGCCCGCCGCCCTGACGCGCTCGCTGCTGCGCGGGCCGGCCGTGGCGATCACGTGGGCGCCGGCGTGCTTGGCCAGCTGGACGGCGTAGCCGCCGACCGCACCGCCCGCGCCGTTGATCAGCACGCGCTGCCCCGCGGTCAGCTTGGCGTGGTCGAAGAGGGCCTGCCAGGCGGTGAGCCCGACCAGCGGCAGCCCGCCCGCGTCGGCCAGCGGGATGCTCTTGGGCGCCGACGTCAGCGTCCCGGCCGGTGCGAGGACGTACTCCGCGGCCGCGCCGGCTCCGGTCATCGGTAGGAAGCCGATCGCCTCGTCACCCACCGCGAGGCCGTCGACACCCTCGCCCAGCGCTTCGACCGTCCCCGCGACGTCGATGCCGGGGGTGTGCGGCAGGGTCACCGGGATGGGGCCCTGCATGAAACCCGCGCGGATGTTGCCGTCGACCGGGTTGAACGACGTCGCGGCCACCCGGAGCAGGACCTCCCCCGCGGCGGGGACCGGCTGTTCCACGTCCTCGTAGCGCAGGACGTCCGGAGCGCCGTACTCGTGGAAACGCACTGCCTTCATGGCAGATACCACCTTTCATCGATGGAAAGTGCTTCAGATTTGAAGCATTGAGGGGCCGGAGCACGCTTCGGTCTCGAGGCGGTGCTTCCGGGTGCGAGAGGGCCGACAGGGCTCAGCGGTCCCGGACGCCGACGGTGGCCAGGAGCTTGAGCTTGCCGTGACTGGGAGAGCCAGGCACGGCGGTGAACACCAGCAGCGTCTGGTACTGCTCCGGGTCCAGCAGCATCTCGGCGTACAGCTCCAGCTCCCCCAGCTCGGGGTGCAGGTAGCGCTTGAGGTCGTGATGGTGGGTCACGCCCACCTCGTGCAACCGCCAGATGTTCGCGAACTCCGGACTGGTCTCCAGCAGTGCCGCGACGATCTCGCCGGCCTTCCCCGTGGGATCGGCTGTGTAGGCGTCGCGGATCTCCGCGGCGAAGACCCTGCCCCGCACCGGATGGTCCTCGACGGGATAGAGGCCGCGGATCAGCGGGTCGCCGGTGAACCAGCGGTGGGCCAGGTAGCGCGACAGACCCAAGTACCGGGTGTAGTCGCCGAGCAGCGCGACCGCCGGGGGCGTCTGCAGCAACGCCTCGCCGAACCGTGACAGCACGATCGCGGGCACGTCCGAGAGGCTGGAGACGATCCGCATCATCGTGGGACTGATGTGATCGTCACGCAGGATCCGCCGCGGCGCCGAGAGGCCGCCGAGGACGAAGAGGTGGTCACGCTCGCTCTGGTTGAGACGCAGCGCCCGGGCGAGCGCGACGAGGATCCGCTCCGACGGCGCCGGACCGCGCTGCTGCTCGATCCTGCCGTAGTAGTCGGCCGACATGCCGGCAAGCGCGGCCACCTCCTCGCGCCGCAGCCCGCCGGTGCGGCGTCGCGGCCCGCGGGGAAGCCCGACGTCCTCCGGCTGCAGCGCCTCACGACGCGCGCGGAGAAAATCCGCCAGCAACGCCCGGTCCATCGTCCGACCTCCTCTGTTCGACAAAGCAATCTTGACGCGAACCGGGATGCGGATGAAGGGCAGCTTCATCCGGGGACAAGTTGTCCCTGGCTGAGCTGCGGTGCGCGGGCAGCCGGGCCCGCAGGACGTGGCGGCCTCCGCCGGTACCCCTCACCGGCGCTCGCCCCCGTTCCCCGTCGGCGTCCACCGCGGAACCGACG
This sequence comes from Streptomyces minutiscleroticus, assembly GCF_014650875.1. Taxonomy (GTDB): domain Bacteria; phylum Actinomycetota; class Actinomycetes; order Streptomycetales; family Streptomycetaceae; genus Streptomyces; species Streptomyces minutiscleroticus. The sequence continues at coordinate 41,892 of NZ_BMVU01000037.1, read as the reverse complement.
AACCGCATCGGCACGTTCAGGACGTCCCCCGTCGGACCGGCCCGCAGCTACCCAGCACGGGTTCACCCCGGCGGCTTCAGCATCGCTGCCGGGCCGGGCGGCTCATGATGACGGGCATCGCCCACCGCGCCATGGCCTCGGCGGTGTCGCTGCGCCTCTCGTGGTCCAGGGTCGTAAGGCGGGGACGCATCAGCCACCCGGACGTCCGCGACCATGACTGTCAGCAGCAGGCTCAGGGTGTCGACCACGATGTGCCGCTTGCGGCCGTTGGTCTCCTTCCGCCGTCGGAGCCCCGCGCGACGGTCGGCACGGAGGCGGCGGCCTTGACCGACTGCGCGTCGGTGGTCCCCGCACTCGGCTCCGCATCCCGCCCGGCAGCCTTGCGCTTGCGCACCTGTTCACGCAGCCGGTCGTGCACCGCTTCGACCAGGCCCGTGTTCCGCCGGCGGCGGTGGAAGGCACGGACGCGGCCCCAGGCAGGCAAGTCCGCGGGCAGCGTCGCCGGCCCCTCGCTCCGTCGCCGTATGGGCGCTTTCGTTGCCGCCCACTCGGGCGGGCTCGGCCTTCCGCCGAGCCCGCCACGCCGTCTCCCTGTCGGAGGCGGATCCGTGTCCTGCCGTCAGCGCTGCAGTGTCAGCAGACCCGGACGGTAGGGCAGGAGGCCGTAGTCGCCGCCTGAGCTGGGGCTGCGTCCCTGGTAGAGCAACTGCAGATTGCAGGGATCGACGGTCATGGTCTGATCGGGGCCGGTGCGGAGCAGTTCGCCGTGGCTGATGTCGTTGGTCCAGGTGGCGCCGCTGTTGGCCTTGCCGGCGAAGGGGTTGCTCTCGGTCGTGGCCTGCGGGGTCCACGAGCCGTTCAGGCTGGTGGCCGTGAACGAGCGGAAGTAGCGGCCCTGCGAGCCGATCGCCTCGACGATCATGAGGTAGCGGTTCTGGCCCTGCAGCTTGTAGACCTGCGGGGCTTCGAACAGGTTGTTCGTCGTATCGCTCATGACCACGGTCGAGGCCGTGCCGAAGCTGCCCGGGAAGTTCCCGATCGGCATACTGGCCCGGTAGATCTTGCCGTTGTCACCGGCGAAGAACAGGTACATGTTCGTCCCGTCACCGATGAGCGTCTGGTCGATGGGGCCTGTCGGGGAGCCGGTGATGCTCCCGGAGAAGAGCACCTGCGAGGACGACCAGCCATTCGGGTTGGTGGGGTCGCTCGACGTCCGGTAGGAGAAGGCGGTCCCGCCCCACTGGTAGGCGAGCACCCAGATGTTCTTCGGCGCGAAGTAGAAGAGCGTGGGCGCGACGGTGGCACTCGACATCGTGTTCTGGCTGGCCGAGGCCATCTCCGACCAGTTGGTGAACAGGCCGAAGTTCATCGAACCCCAGCTCGTCCCCGTGTCGTGCGTCGTCGCGTAGACGAGCTGCCTGCCGTTGTAGGGGGCGACGGTGAAGTCCTTGAGCGAGACCCATCCCTGCTTGGGCTGTGCCAGCGCGCCCGTCGACGTCCAGCGGTATGTCGACGGAAGGCCGCACTGGCCGGGGTTCTCGGCCCCGACCCGGACGAGCTGCCACTGCTGGTTGGCGCCGCCCCAGTCGTCGTACTGGACGATGTTCGCGTTGTCGGCGGTGGAGGCGCCCTGTACTTCGAGGGCCTTGTTGCTGTGGCGCGAGATGAGCCTCACGTAGCCGTCCGGGCTGTCGGCCAGCCGCCACTGCTGGTTGGCGGCGTTCAGGTCGGTCCACTGGACGATCGAGCCGCCGTTCGCGGTGGACCAGTTGTAGACGTCCAGCACCTTGCCCGAGTGGCGGGACTTGAGGCGGTAGTAGCCGTCCCCGGAATCGACGAACTGCCACTGCTGCTGGTTCTGGTCGTTCCTGGTCCACTGGGTGATGCGGGCGCCGTCGTCGGTCGCCATGTTGTAGACGTCCAGAGCCTTGCCGCTGTTGCGGTTGACCAGCACATACCAGGCGCTGGTGTCCACGGTCGCCGCGCCGGCGGGCTGGGCACCGAGGAAGGTGGCCACGAGCAGCAGGGGTGCGAGAACGGCGAGTAATCGTCTTGGACGGACCGGTGACGGGTGGCGGAACCGCATCAGAGGGCCTCCTTCGGTGGGCGGGGGTGAGGTGACCTCGATGAACCACGGAGCAGACGTGCGGAGGGGGAGCAGTCTCGAAATGTTTCGAAGAATTTTCCGAAGCTTTGACGCCACAAGCTAGGAATGCGGGGCCCTCTGGTCAAGGCCTGTCGCCGATCTCTTCACAAACAGTGCCGCCCCCTGCGGGCTTGACACGCTGTCGCGCCGAATGGGAACACCCAGGAAGCTCGCGCTATGAAGCGCCAGTCCAAGGGTCCGCCGCGGAACGGGCAAGCAGCGTCCGCATACGCGTCCTGGCTCCGGCCCAGGCCCTACGGCACGGAACGATGGGGCGCCGGAGGTCCGCCGTCCGGCCTGACTGCATACCGAAAGGTTCGAACGTAGAACGGAAACTTTTTCTGCGGGGAGTATTGACGGTCCATCGTCATCACCTCAATCATCCCTGTCTGGGAAACCGGCCTCGGTTCGAGATGCCGAACCATGTCTGCCTGAGCAGTCTGTGCTGCAGGGCAGATCCACGCACAGCCGCACGGCAGATCCACGCACAGCCGCACAGCCGCACAAAAGATCCGCGCACCGAAGCACCCGCGTCACCCCGTTTCGTTCCGGTGAGGTTCGCACCAGCGCATCCTGGCTCTTCGCTCAGTCGAAGAGGTACGTGACGCCGCGTGACGGCCCCCCGGCTGAGCCGCGATGGAGTACCCCCATGCCCCGTCGAAACACCGCCGCCGCCCGCCGTACGTCACCCGACGGCCGGCGGGGTGCCGTCCATGCCGGTTGAGACCGCCCCGGTCCCGTGACCGCGGTGCCGGGTGATTCCGTGCTGCCCGGGTTCCGGCACGCTCCGTCCGCCGGCCGAGTGGGAGCACAGACGCGTTTCCCTGCGCTCCAGTTCTTCCGTGATCTCTACCTTGGAGGCACAGCCATGGGCTCGTACGCCCTTCCCAGACCCGTTGGCCGCCGTAAGATCCGCGGCCTGCTGCTGGCGCTGCTCGTCGGCGTCCTCGGCGTGGTCACCGCACTGGTCACGCCGCCGACCGCGCACGCCGCCGAGAGCACGCTCGGCGCCGCGGCGGCGCAGAGCAGCCGCTACTTCGGCACCGCCATCGCCTCGGGCAGGCTGAGCGACTCGACGTACACGTCGATCGCCAACCGTGAGTTCAACATGGTGACGGCCGAGAACGAGATGAAGATCGACGCCACCGAGCCGCAGCGGGGGCAGTTCAACTTCTCCTCCGCCGACCGCGTCTACAACTGGGCGGTGCAGAACGGCAAGCAGGTGCGCGGCCACACCCTGGCCTGGCACTCCCAGCAGCCCGGCTGGATGCAGAGCCTCAGCGGCAGCGCACTGCGCCAGGCCATGATCGACCACATCAACGGCGTGATGGCCCACTACAAGGGCAAGATCGCCCAGTGGGACGTCGTGAACGAGGCCTTCGCCGACGGCAGCTCGGGGGCCCGGCGCGACTCCAACCTGCAGCGCACCGGCAACGACTGGATCGAGGTCGCCTTCCGCACCGCGCGCGCCGCCGACCCGGCCGCCAAGCTCTGCTACAACGACTACAACGTCGAGAACTGGACCTGGGCCAAGACCCAGGCCATGTACAACATGGTCAAGGACTTCAAGCAGCGCGGCGTGCCGATCGACTGCGTGGGCTTCCAGTCGCACTTCAACAGCGGCAGCCCCTACAACAGCAACTTCCGCACCACCCTGCAGAACTTCGCCGCCCTCGGCGTCGACGTGGCCATCACCGAGCTCGACATCCAGGGCGCCTCGGCCACGACCTACGCCGCCGTGACCAACGACTGCCTGGCCGTCGCGCGCTGCCTCGGCATCACCGTCTGGGGGGTGCGCGACAGCGACTCCTGGCGAGCGTCGGACACGCCGCTGCTGTTCAACAACGACGGCAGCAAGAAGGCCGCGTACACCGCCGTCCTCAACGCGCTCAACGGCGGCACCTCCACGCCTCCCGCGGACGGCGGACAGATCAAGGGCGTCGGTTCGGGCCGCTGCCTGGACGTGCCCAGCGCCAGTACCACCGACGGCACCCAGGTCCAGCTGTGGGACTGCAACAGCAACACCAACCAGCAGTGGACGTACACCGACGCCGGTGAACTCAGGGTCTACGGCAACAAGTGCCTGGACGCCGCCGGCACCGGCAACGGCGCCAAGGTCCAGATCTACAGCTGCTGGGGCGCCGACAACCAGAAGTGGCGCCTCAACTCCGACGGCTCCATCGTCGGCGTCCAGTCCGGCCTCTGCCTCGACGCCGTCGGGAACGGCACCGCCAACGGCACCCTGATCCAGCTCTACTCCTGCACGAACGGCAGCAACCAGCGCTGGACCCGCACCTGACAGAGCCCGCCACGAGCGGAAGGGTGCATCGGTGACGGCCCCCGGCGCGGCCTCCGTCGTCCCTTCACGGAGACATCGCTGGTAGTCCCGGGTCGCCGCCGTGGTGGCGGCGACCCTCGCGATCGGCGTGCTCGCCGCGTGCGTCCGGCGCCCGCCGAGGGGGCGACGGTGGACACCCGCGCCGGTACGTCCCGGTCGATCGCAACAGCGGCAAGGCGGTGGAGGTGCAGGGCGCCTCCACCGCCGACGGCGGCAACGTCGCCCAGTACACCGACTGGGGCGGCGCCGACCAGCAAGGGCGGATGGTCAAGCTGTCGTCCGGTGGCGGCGGATGCGGCAGCGCCCCGGCTCCGACGAGCGGGACGCACACGAGCTGACGGCCGCAGAGGAGATCGACATGAGCAACATCAACACCCTCGCCAAGGTCCTGGACGGCGCCTCCGGACCGCTCGTACTGAACCTGACCGCGGTGGAATACCTCGACAGCGCGGGCCTGAACGTACTGTTCGTGCACGCCGACCGGCTGGAGATCGTCGCCGCTCCCCTCCTGGCCCCCGTACTGACCGTCTCCGGACTGGCCGATCCGGCCACGATCCGCGGCCTGCACTCCGAGGACGGTCCTGAGCGGCACTGAGGCTCCTCGCCGTAGAGACCTCCCCGCCCGTGCCCGGCCCGGCGGACACGGACGCCGTCCGCGGAGGAACGACCACCGCCCACGCCCGGACAAGGCCCCGGCATCACCGCGTACGACCGGCGCCCGATGTCTTTGTCCGCAAGGCGTGAGGCCGCCGAGAAACCGCCGGTTTACCGCGTGTGCCGGGCGGCTGCGTGAAGACGCGGAGTGCACGCGAGCTCGTCCGGACTGTCGAGAAGTGCGTCACGCGCTTCCCGGCACGATGCGGCTGACGCCGAAACGACCGTACGGGCTCGTCACACGGTCACGCTGCCGACACGGACTCGGCGGGGCGGCCCGAGGACCGACTCCAGCCGGAAGAACCGGCTAGCACCGGGCGTTGTCAGCGGCGTCGGGCACACTGCGCCGTATGAACACGGTGACCGCGCACGACTACGCCTGGATCCGCACCTCGCCGCTCTTTCGCCCCATGATGGAGAGCGGATACACCCTGACGCTGGTACGAGGGCGGACCCCGCGCGAGGTGCTGCGCACGATGGAGGCGGAACCACGCGGCACGGGGGAGGGAACGGCCGGGCTGATCGAGGCGGACGACGCTCACCGCGCCGAGGTGGACGACTACTGGGACGAGTCCTACGTCGCGGGCGCCTTCAGCGCTTCGGGCGAGAACGGTGACTGGACACTCGTCCTGGGCCTCGACAGTGGTCTGGGGATCGCGGCGCCGTGCGTGGAGACGCTGTCGAAGGGCGGCCGGGTCGTGGCGCACTCGACCAACGGCGGCAAGCCCATCGACCTCTTCCACTGGTTCGAGGACGGTGAGCTCCGTACGGCGTTCGAAGGCCCCTCGTCGCGCGACGGCACCACCCCCGATGAACTGGTTCCCCTGCTGCGGGAAGTCGGCTTCCCCCTGACCTTGGAGGGAGAGCACGACGAGAGCGCCCCGGACGTCGACCGGAAGGCGGCGGTCCTCGCCCTGACCGAGCGACTGACCGGCATACGCGTCACCGAATCCCTCCTCCGGGACGCCACGTACGTGCTGGGGCTCGTCCCCGAACAGCCCGCCGAGGAATGGACCGGCGTGGTCATCGACATCACCGATGCTCAGGGGGAGCGCCTGTACAGGGAATGGAGCTACGAGGAGATCGCGGCGGCGTCGGACCGCGTACGGGCGCAAGCGAACGCTCCGGTCGTGGTCACCTACAACGGGCCGCCGGCCCCGGACCGTTCGGAGCACGAGACGGGCGCGTAGCGAGCATGCGCGTGGAGGGTGCCCCGGCGTACTCCGCCACCTGCGGCGACGCCGGATCGAGCACACGATCCCCGAACCGGGGAACCAGCGGGCCGGCCGGCGGCACAAAGGCGGCAGGGGCGGCCGGCCCGCCGGCTTCGGCAGGACGATCCACCGACGTGGGAACGAGGTGCAGCGGACGATCAGCCGGAGCGGTGGCCGGGGCCTCCTCGGCCGACGTCGCCCGAGGAGGCCCCGGCCACGATCTCGTTGCTGCGGACGCACTGGGCCTCGCACGACGCACGAACGCGGCCGGGAGTGCGCCCCGTCGTTTCGGGGGACCGGGTGCGCACCGCCGGCCGTCGGTCAGGCCCGGGTGTAGCCGCCGTCGGCGAAGAGTTCGGCGCCGGTGACGAACGACGAGGCGTCCGATGCCAGGAAGAGGGCGGCCTCGGCGATCTCCTCGGCGTCGGCCAGCCGCCCCAGTGGCACGGTGGCCTCGGCGAACCGGTCGGCGTCCGGCCCCGCGGCGCCCAGCAGGCCAGGGGTCCGGGTGGGTCCCGGGCTGAGCACGTTGACCCGGAAGCGGCGCTCCCGCGACTGCCGGGCCCAGTTGTGCACGAGGTTGCTCACCGCCGCCTTCGAGGCGCTGTAGACCTCGAGTTGTTCATTGGGCCGCACGCTGTTGCTGGAGCCGACGACCAGAACGGAGGCGTTCTCCGCCAGCAGCGGAAGCGCCTTCTGAACGGTGAACAGTGGGCCCTTGACGTTGACGGCGAGCGTCAGGTCGACGTTCGCCTCGGTGTGGGCGCCGAGCGCGGCGTCCGCGACGATGCCCGCGTTGGCCACCAGCACGTCGATGCGTCCGGCGTCCTCGCGGACTCGCGCGTAGAGGGCGTCCAGGTCGGCCAGGACCGAGACGTCGGATCGTACGCCGGTGGCCGCGGGGCCCAGCTCCTTGACCGCCGCTTCGAGGCGGTCGACGTCCCGGCCGGTCACGAAGACCCGTGCGCCCTCCCGGACGAAGCGGTGGGCGATGGCCAGCCCGATCCCGCTGGTCCCTCCGGTGATCACGGCCACCTTCTCCTGCAGTACGCCTGGCATGGCGAACCCCTTCAGTTATGGAATGGATCGTCCACAACGTAGGCGGTAATGGACGACCGAGTCAAGAATGAGTAGGCTGAGACCATGCCGAGACCACGCGCATTCGACGAACGCCAAGTCCTGGAGCGGGCCCGGGAACAGTTCTGGGCGACCGGCTACGCGGGAACCCGGATGGACGACATCGCCCGGGCGACCGGCCTGGGCAAGGGCAGCCTCTACGGCGCGTTCGGCGACAAGGGCAAGCTGTTCCACCGCGTGTTCGGCGACTGGTGCACCGCGGTCGTCGAGGTGGCCGAAGAGCGGCTGACAGGCGGCCCGGACGCAGAAGCCCTGGACCGGCTGTCGGCATACGTGCACCTGATGGCGGAGAACACCGCCTCCGACACCGAGCGCCGCGGGTGCCTGCTGGCCAAGGGCGCGGCGGAACTGGCCCAGCATGATCCGGCGGTCGCCGGACGGTCGGCCGAGACCATGACGGCACTGCTGGCCCTGCTGCGGACGGAGATCGAAGCCGCCCAGCGCCACGGCGACATCGACAGCGCCGCGGATCCGGAGCGGTTGGCGGCACTGCTGCTGACGGTGGTCCGCGGTATCGAGGCAGTGGGCAAGGCCGGCATGGACCCGGAGACGCTGCGGAACGTCGCAGACACCGCACTGGCGGTCCTGCCCGGACCCGAGGGGCACGAACGCCCCGCGACCGGGCGCACTCCGGCCCGCGAGAACTGACCCGGTGCCATCACGGTCGCACGACCCGCCGGACGGCGCCCAGGGTTCGGGTGACGTCACTGACGCCGGCGGCAGTGGTGACGGCCCGGAGCGGAGCGCCGCGCCCGTAGCGGATCACGTGGTGTCTGCTGCCCGTCTTCCGCCGGGCGGCCTCATCCTTCCGGCTTCCGCGCGAAGTCGGTGGCGTAACGGCTCATCGCTTGGACGTTCGCCTGCGGCGTCGGCGCCTGACCGCCGGCGATCATGTCCTGGAGGTCCCGGAAGTACTGCACGTACAGATCCGGCGTGAAGGTGCTGAGCATGACGGCCGGCTGGTCGGTCATGTCGGCCGACACGGCCGGGTCCGCGGTCCGCTCACTGGCCTCGTGTTCGTCAGTCATGCCCCGATTCCACTGCCGGGCACGGAGACTGTCCAAGACCTTTTCCGGGGTGCCGATACCGTACGGGTATCGTCGGGAAACCCGGAAGAGCCGCTTTCGCGGCGTTCCCCTGTGCGGTGGGACCGGTCACGCCGGCGCATCGGCGGGCCAGGTGCGCGAACGCGTGGGTGAGTTCGGGCGGGCCGACGACCGTGGTGTCGGCGTCGAAGCGGGCGATGGCGGCGGCGAGGCCGACCCAGGACCAGGATCCGAGGGTGAGCCTGCATCGGCCCGGGCCGAGTTCTTCGAGGACTCCGTCACGGACGTAGGGGGCCAGGGCGGCGGCGTCCAGGCCGAGGACGACGGTGCCGGTGCACGGCCAGTCGCCGGTGGTGTCGGTGGAGCCGCGGAAGCGGCCGGTGACGAAGGCGGCCACGTCGCCGCCGGGCAGTTCTCGTGGGCCGAAGCGGGGCCCGTTGGGGGTGCGCGGGGTGATCCGGTCGACGCGGTAGATGCGCCAGTCCCGGCGGTCGAGGTCGAAGGCGACGAGGTACCAGCGCCGGTTCCAGGTGATGACGTGGTGTGGTTCGGCGCGGCGCGGGGGCCGGTCGGGGTCATCGGTGCCGTAGTCGAAGCGCAGGGTCTCGTGGGCGCGGGCGGCGGCGCTGAGCGCGAGCAGCACGTCGCCGTCGACGGGTTCGGCCGGCTGTGCGGTGGGCTGTTCGACGGCGGTGACCTGCAGAGTGTCGATGCGGTTGCGCAACCGGGCGGGCATGACCTGGCGGATGGTGTGCAGAGCCCGGGCGGCCGGTTCGGCGTGGCCGCTTCCCGGGGTGGTGGCGGCGATCTGCAGGGCGACGGTGAGGGCGATGGCCTGCTCGTCGTCGAACAGCAGCGGGGGAAGGCTGGTGCCGGCCGCGAGCCGGTAACCGCCGTCGGGGCCCTTGGAGGCGGCGATGGGGTAACCGAGTTCGCGCAGCCGGTCGACGTCACGGCGAACGGTGCGCAGGCTGATGTCGAGCCGTTCGGCCAGCAGGGCGCCCGGCCAGTCGCGGCGGGTCTGCAGCAGCGACAACAGGGCCAGCAGGCGCGCGGAGGTTTTCGGCATGCGCCTGATTCTCCCCGAGCAAGGTGACACAACCTGGCACCTACCCCTGTGAATCTCGCTCCTGTCGGCAACACACCGTTCGAGCAGGAGAGACACCATGGGCATCACCACCACCGTGCATCTGAACTTCCGGGACAGGGCCCTCCAGGCGCTGGAGTTCTACCGGTCGGTGTTCGGCGGGCGGCTCGTCGCGTTCACCTACGGCCAGGCCCAGGACGTGGAGCACCCGGCGGACACCGACCGGATCCTGTGGGGCGAGGTCCGCGCCGACAACGGCTTCCACGTCATGGCCTACGACGTCCGCGAGAACCAGACGTACGACGCGGGCGACCGGCCGTTCTTCGTCTCGGTCCGCGGCGAGGACGCCGAGGAGATCACCGGCTACTGGAAGGCCCTGTCCGAGGGCGCCACGATCATCGCGGACCTCGGCCCGTCCGGGTGGGCCCCGCTCTACGGGATGCTCGAGGACCGCTTCGGCGTCACCTGGACGCTCGACATCGCCACCCCCTACGCCGGCTGATCCCCGGCCGCGGGTGCACGGCACGGCAAGCCCTCGTGCCGTGCCGTGCACCCGCGTGGTGTCCGATCGCTCCCTCCTCCGGAAGGCACCTTGCGTACCTGTGCGTACCCGGGCCGCGCCGGTATCCGGTTGCCGGCGTCGCGAGGCCCCCGTTCTCGCCGACAGAGCCACTGCTCCGGCCGGCCAAGATTCCGGCGGGCCGACCCGCCCGACGGCGAGGCGGCCGGCCGCCGGGTGCGGGCCTCCGAATCGACGACACCCACCGCCGCCCGATGAACCGGCAGCTCACCGTCCGCGGCCCGGGCCTCGACGCCGCGGTCCTCCGGAGGTCGTCGGGGTCCTCCGGGGGGATGACGCGACGGTCGCCCCACGCCTTGCGTGGCAAGGGCGGGGCGGCCGTGGGGGTCATGCGCCGAGGGCCTCGGTCATCGTGTCGAGGTCGGCCAGGAGGGCGGTCATCCGTTGCGCGGGGATGCTTTCGATCATGCGTTGTTCGATGGCGTAGACGGCGCTGCGTGCGCCGTGCAGGCGCTGCTGCCCGGCCGCGGTGAGGTGGATGGGCAGGGCCCGGCCGTGGTCGGTGCTGGTGGCCTGGGTGATCAGTCCGGCGTCCTTGAGGCCGCGCAGGACGACGTTGGCGGACTGCCGGGTGACGAAGGTGCCCCGGGCGAGGTCGGCGTTGGACAGGCCGGGCTGTTCATCGAGGAGTTCCAGGCAGGAGTACTGCGGGACGGTGAGGTCGTGCTCGCGCAGGGCCTTGTCCATGGCGCCGCGCAGGGCGGCCGAAGCCTTCTTGAGGCGGTATCCCACATGCTCGGTGACGTCTTCGGCCGGATGGGGCGGAGGGACTGGCGCACGGTCTTCCATGTCAGCATTTTGACACACCGAGAGAGGGCGCCTATCGTCTCGCATGTCAAAGTTCTGACATCAACGTTGCCGCCGATCACCTTCTGGAGTCACCATGAGCGCCACCGTCGAAGGCCCCGATTTCATCGCCCTGCAGGTCAGGGACGTACCGGCCGCGGCCGCGTTCTTCGAGGACAACCTCGGCCTGCGCCGGGCGCCCGGTGGACCGGCCAACGCGGTCGTCTTCGCCACCGCCCCGATCCCGTTCGCCGTCCGCGAGCCGCTGCCCGGCGTCGACCTGGACGACGCCGCACGTCCCGGCCTGGGCGTGGCACTGTGGCTGCGCACCGACAACGCCCCCACGCTGCGCGAGCGACTCGTCGCGGCCGGCACGCAGGACGTCACCCCGCTGCAGGACACCCCCTTCGGGCCGGCGTTCACCTTCACCGGCCCCGAGGGCTACCGGCTCACCGTGCACGGAGCCTGACCACGAAGGCCGCGACCGTCGTCCTCACCGCCCGGGCCCGTTCCCACTCACGGCGAGCCGGCGCTTGCTGAAGGCATTCACCCCCGCCCTTACCGACAGGGCGGGGGTGAAGCCCTCGCAGTGGAAGGGTCACCGTAGGGCTGTGGCGTTGGCGGGTGAGCCGACCCCTCCGGTCAGGTGGAGGGGCTTGACGGTGAGAAGGCTGTCCCAGCGGCCGGTGGCGCGGCAGTCCCGGGCGAGGCCGGTGAGGTTCCACAGTTCGCCGAGAGGCAGGCCCAGTTTCGCGATCAGTTCCTGGTGCACCATGCCGTCGTCCTCGGGTGCGCTGTGGTGGAAGTCGCTGCCGGGCAGGACGGGCAGGACTTCCACGGCGAAGGTGTCGGTGGCCATCAGGGCGATGCGGTGGTCCCAGCACCAGGCGGCGAAGGTGCGGCTCCGGGCGAAGCCGGTGGCGCGGCGCGGGTCCGGGCACGTTCCTCGGGGTCGGCGGTGAGGTACCAGTCGGCCCGTCCGGTGTGGACGAGCACGAGGTCGCCCGGTTCGGTCCGGCAGTTCTGGCGGGCCAGCGCGTCGTCGAGGAGGTCGGTGGTGAGGGCGGGGCCGTCGGGGTGGTGGAGCGGTGTGCCGCGGTCGCGGAGCAGGCCGTCGACATCGATCAGGAGGCCGCGGCCGGCGAGGGGGACGTCGGCCCACAGCTGGACGCCCAGGCGCGGTGAGCGCGGGCGGATCTCGTCGTCGGGGACACCGTTGTAGAAGCCGTGACCGGAGGCGCGGCGGTGCCGCAGGCCGTCGATCTGGGTGGTGGCCTGCAGGTGGAAATTGTCCAGGACGTCGTCACGGGCCTGGTCGTGCTTGGCGGTGATGCGGTGCTCGGGGATGCCGCGGGCCCTGGACATGGGCGGGTCGAAGGCGTCCAGCGGGTAGTCCAGGTTGAAGGCGTTCCCGTCGACGACGCGGGCGGCGGCGCGGCGGATCTGCCGCGGGCCGGCCGGCACGCCCCGGGCCGGCGGGGACCACATATCCGGGAGACGCCGTTGGCGGCGGACAAGCGGGCGAGGGCCTCGGCCGTCTGAAGCCTGCGCTGACTGATCGGCAGGGACATGCCGAAGCGGTCGGCCAGGCGCTGCCGGGCCGGTGGGGGAGGCGGCAGGCCGATGTCCTGGCGTGGGCGACCCGACAGCCGCCCTCCCGCGAGCGGGCTTCAGGTGATCACTCCTATGCCGTGACGGGCCGTGCTCCCGGGTTCGGCCGCCCACAGGGCACAGAAGGGCGCCGGGGACCGATCCCGGTCTTTCCTGACGGAGCCCTCGGCGGGGGATCGCGCAACGGGCCCGGAGCGAAGGGGCGGACCCGGTCCGCGGTGGGGGCTACTTCCGCGGTTCGGGCTGCGAGTGCTCCGAGCAGCGCATCTCGTGCAGGGCGTCGGCGAGCGTCTGATCGCCCAGCGTCCTGAGCACGGCCTGCTCGGCCCGCTCGGTCAGTCGCTCGAAGTAGGCGGCGGCGCGCGTCGACACCCGGTATTCGTGTTCGCCCTCGGGACGGCAGGTCCACAACGGCTTGTCGCCGACCGCGCAGAGGTAGACCTCGGTGAGCGGGATGTCCTGCGGGGTCCGGGCCAGCCTCGTGCCGCCCGTACGCCCCATCACCGACTCGACCAGGCCCTCTTTGGCGAGCGAGGCCACCATCTTGCGGACCAGGCTGGGGTTGGTGCCCAGTCGCTCGGCGAGCTGCGTGGAACTCACCAGCGCGGACCCCTCCTCGGCCGCGACGGCGAGGAACAGCAGCGTGGTCAGGGCGCTGGAGAACCTGACGTCCAGCACGTGGAGCACCACCCTTTCCTCTCGGACGAAGCATATCGAACATCGCCACCCCGCCTTAAAGTGTACTCAACACAGTTGCACTTTCACCGGCGATGTGTATTTTTAACGAGCACATATTATTGCCTCTCCCTCAGGAGTACGACGCCATGACTTCTCGCGCGGCCCAGTACCTCGCCAGGCCCTTCACGCTGGGCTCGGCCGAACTGCGGAACCGGATCGTGATGGCCCCCATGACGCGGGCCCAGTCCCCCGGCGGCATCCCGGGAGACGACGTCGCCGCCTACTACGCCCGCCGCGCCGCGGCCGGAACGGGCCTGATCATCACTGAAGGCACCTACATCGACCACCCGAGCGCCGGTGACGTGGAGAGCGTGCCGCGCTTCCACGGCGAGGAGCAGCTCGCCGGATGGCGCCGGGTCGTCGACGCGGTGCACGCCGAGGGCGGTCGGATCATGCCCCAGCTGTGGCACGTCGGCATCACCCGCCGGGCCGGGAACCCGCCGTTCACCGAGGCCCCGTCGGTCGGCCCGTCCGGCATCGCGCTCGACGGCACCCACGGTGCGGGCGAGACGCTCTCCCTCGCCGACATCGACAAGATCATCCTGGCCTTCGCCGAGGCCGCGCGGGAAGCCGAACGCATCGGCTTCGACGGCATCGAACTGCACGGCGCGCACGGCTACCTCATCGACGAGTTCCTCTGGGAGCGGACCAACCGCCGGACCGACGCCTACGGCGGCGACCCGCTGTCCCGCACCAAGTTCGCCGCCGACATCGTCGCCGCCGTCCGCGAACGGGTCTCGCCGGACTTCCCGGTGATCCTGCGCTACTCCCAGTGGAAGGCCGACAACTACGACGCCAAACTCGCCACCGGCCCGGACGAGCTCCAGGCGCTGCTGGAGCCGCTGGCCCGAGCCGGCGTCGACGCCTTCCACGCCTCGACCCGCCGCTACTGGGAGCCCGAGTTCCCCGAGACCGGCCTCGACCTGAACATGGCGGGCTGGACCAAGAAGCTCACCGGCAAGCCCGTCATCACGGTCGGTTCCGTAGGGCTGGACGCCGCCTTCGACCCCACCTCCTTCGCTCCCGGGACGCGGGTCGGAGTGGAGAGCGTCGAAGGCCTCCTGGAGCGCCTGGAGCGGGACGAGTTCGACCTCGTCGCCGTCGGCCGCGCGTTGCTGGCGGACCCGGAATGGGCGGACAAGGTCCTCAACGGCAAGGAGAGCGACCTCACGCCGTTCAGCACCGACGCGCTCAAGACCCTGGACTGAAAGTTCGCCCTCCTCCGTTGAGCGTCGCTGTCCAGCCCACCGGGCAGGGACGTGGGAGTGCGGCCCGACCGCTCGCCGGCGTCCGGGGCACCGGCGGCCACCGAAGGCGGCAGTACGTCAAAACCCGGGCCGCCCGGCAAAGGTGAGGCAGTCGCCCGGGGCAGGCGTGTCAGCCTGCCCCGGGCGCTTCGCGCCTCCCAGCCGCCGGTCTTCCAGACGGGGGCGGTGAAGAAGCGGCCTTACTGAGCGCGGGCCGATTCGAGCACGACTCGAAAAATCACAGGCGACCCGCCTTCCATCCGTATGAAGTCTCGTACGGTATGTGTTGTCATACACCGGGAGGTGGCTCACCATGTGTGTCACCTCCAGCCGCGCGATCCGCGACCGTCCCGGCGAAGGGCCGGACCGCCCTGCGCCGTTGCCCGAGGAACGAGGTCCTGTGAGCGACACTTCCCGCAGCGACCATGACCGTCCTCCGACCGTTCCGCTGACGGCCGCCGACGCCCACGCCCTGGGCGCCGACGCCGAAGCCCTGGCCGCGCTGCTCGGCACCGCGCTGCACGGCATCGCGCGACTCCGCACCGGCGACGCCTCCGTGGACGACCTCACGGACGCCATCGACGGCACCACAACGCTGTTGGAGAGGCTGACCGGCGCCCGCAACGCCGCGGTGCGCGCGTTCCATGCCCGGCGCGGCTCGCACAGCGCCCTGGCCAGGGCCATGCACCTGAGCAGCCGCGCCACGGCCCAGTCCCGCCGCAGAGCACTGCTGAGCAACCCGCCGGACGCTCTGGAACAGTGGGCCGCCGGCACCCACCGACCTTCTCCCCGCACGCCCATGACCGGTCACGACCGCACGGACGACGGAGCGACGCGATGACGAGCATGTCCCTGCGCCCGCACCAGCGGGAGGCCGTCGACGCGGTGCTGCGCGCGCTGGAGGCGCCCGGGGACGGACGGGTGCCGGCGCGCGGTCTGCGCACGCAGGTGGTCATGGCGACCGGCTCCGGCAAGACCCTGGTCGCCGTGCGCAGTGCGGAGGAGCTGCGGGCGGGCCGGGTGCTGGTATTGGTGCCCTCGCTGGATCTGCTGGCGCAGACGGAGGCCGCTTGGCGCCGGGGCGGCCGGACGGGGCCGATGATCGGGGTCTCCTCCCTGCGCGGGCCGCAGACCTCTTTCCCGAACACCACGGACGTGGGCGAGCTGGTCGCCTGGGTGCGCCCCTTCGACAAGGTGACGGTGTTCGCCACGTACGCCTCGCTCGGGCTGGGCACACTGGAGCGCGCGCACGCCGCCGGCCTGCCCGGCTGGGATCTGATCGTGGTCGACGAGGCGCACCGCACCTCCGGGCGGATCGGAAAGCCGTGGGCGGTCGTGCACGACAACGCCCGCGTCCCCGCTCTGCGGCGGCTGTACATGACGGCCACGCCGCGGCTGTGGCAGCTCGACGAGGACGCCGGCCAGGAGCGGGGCGTTCCGGGTGAGCTGGTGGCCTCCATGGAGGACGATCCGGCCTCGCCGTTCGGCGGCCGCTGCTACACCCTCACGCTCTCGGAGGCCATCGACCGGGGGATCTGCGCGCCGTATCAGGTGGTGTGCGTCGACGTCACCGACACCCACCTCCAGGCCGCCCAGCTGCTGGGTGAGGACGGGCGCTCCGAGGCCGTGCGCGGGGCGCGGCTCGCCGCGCTGCAGACGGCGCTGGTGAAGGCCTCCGCCGAGGAGGGCTTCAAGCGCACGCTGGTCTTCCACCATCAGGTCAAGGAGGCCGAGGCGTTCGCGGCCGGCCTGCCCGACGTCGCCGCCAAGCTGCATGCCGACGATCCTGAGCTGTATCCGAGGACGGTGTGGGCCGACTGGCTGTACGGCGAGCACAAGCCGCTGCACCGGCGGCGGGTGCTCGCCGAGTTCGCCGGTGGCACCGCCGGTGACGGCACGGTGGTGGAGAAGAGCTTCCTGGGCTCGGTGAAGGTGCTCGGAGAGGGCGTCGACATCAGGAGCTGCGACTCGGTGTACTTCGCCGACGTGCGCGGCTCCATGCCCGACCTGGTCCAGGCCGTCGGGCGGGCGCTGCGCCTGCAGCCCGGTGAGGGCAAGACCGCCTCCCTGGTCGTCCCTGTCCTGCTCGGGCCCGGGGAGACGGCCGACAGCATGCTCACCTCCCGCGCCTACGGCGGCCTGGCCAAGCTGCTGGAGGCCCTGCGGGCGCACGACGCGCGGTTCGTGGAGCAGCTCGCCGAACAGCAGGTGCGGAGCCGCTCCCCCAAGGGCCGTGACGGCGAGGGTGAAGCAGAGCATGAGGGTGAGGGGGCGGGGCGGGCCGCGGTCAGTGCTCCGGCCAGGGCGCTGCTGAAGTTCTCCACGCCCCGTGATCCGGCGGCTCTGGCGGCCTTCATCGACCTGCGCGTCCTGCATCCCGAGCATGCCCACTGGCGGCGCGGCATCGAGGCCGCCGTGATCTACGTCCGCGAGCACGGGGATCTGAAGGTGCCCTTCACCTACCGCGTTCCCGCCGACACCGAAGCGGAGGCTCACGGCGAGGGTGAGGGTGAGGTGTGGCCGGCCGCGCTCGCCCGGTTCCCGCTGGGGCAGTGGGTGGCCGACGCCCGCCGCTCCTATGCCCGCGGCCGCCTCGACGCCGACCGCGTGGCCCAGCTGGAGAAGCTGGGCATGGTCTGGTCCCACTCCGACGTCGCCTGGGAAGAGGGCCTGGCCGCCGCCCGCGGCTGGGCCGCCGAACACGGGCACCTGCTCGCCCCGCTGGACGCCACCTACCAGGGCTACCGGGTGGGTATCTGGCTGAAGAACCAGCGCGCCGCCGCCCGCAGGGCCGACGAGATCGAGCAGCGGCGCGCCGGCGGAGGGCCGGTGGGATCGGCGACCGGAGCACTGTCGGAAGAGCGGCGTGAGCAGTTGGAGGGGATCGACCCCTCCTGGTGCCCGGCCTGGCCGGTGGAGTGGCAGCGCGCCTTCCACCTGGTCCGCCGGCACCTGCACGACGGCGGTGCGCTGCCGGCGGAACCGGGCGGCGTCGTGCGGCAGGGCGAGGACCTCGGACGCTGGGTCCGTGCTCAGCGCCTGGGCTTCGACAAGCTCACCGGCGGTCAGCAGTGGATGCTCGAGAACGTCCTCGGCATCGAACCCGCCGGCGACGAGGAGAAGCCGCGGCCGCGCCGTACGCAGGCCGACAAGTGGGCCACCAACCTGGCGGCCGCGACGCAGTTCTACGAGCGCGAGGGACACCTGCGGGTACCGCGCAAGCACGTCGAACGCATCACCGTCGACGGCATGGGCGGCGGTCAGGAGCAGCAGATCAAGCTGGGCGCCTGGATCAGCAATCAGCGCTCGCGCGCGGCGTCGCTGTCCCCGGAGCGTGTGGAGCGGCTCTCCGCCATCGGCATGCGTTGGTCGTGACGCTGCACGACCTCGCCGTACCGGTCGCCGTTCCGGTCGCGGCGGTCGTCGTAGCCGTCGCGCCCGCACGCGGCCCTCGCGGCCGACCGCTTCGAGTTCCCTGTGAACCGCACCGCGGGCATCCGCCCCGGAGCGGAGCGCGCCCGGATCAGGTCGAACCCGTACACCGCGTCGGCGGGCGCAACCCGGACGTTCGCATCACCGTTCATCTCCGAGGTACTCCCGACCCACATTCACGCACAGAACGGTATGAACGATGAAGCCCGAGTCCGTCAAGCCCCTGTCCTCCTACTCGTCCAGGCCGCGCCGGCTACGTCAGGTGTCACCGGGGCGCCGCGGACTGGTGCTGGCGTGGTTCGCCTTCACTCTCACTTTCGGCCTGATGAGACTGCTGACATGGCTGATCCACATCGACGTCGCGGGAGTCGGTGACGTCAGCGCCGGCGGTGTGCACATCCACCACTACGTCTGGGGCATCCTCCTGGTGCTCGCGACCGGAGGGGTGAGCCTCGTGGAACGATCGCCCCGCATGCGCTCGTGGCTGGGCGCCGCCTACGGCGCGGGTGCGGCATTGATCATCGATGAGGCGGCGCTGCTGCTGAGTCTCGAGGATGTCTACTGGGACGACGCGGGCGGCATCAGCATCGCCATCGCTCTGATCGTGATCGGCATCGCAGGAAGCCTGCTGGCCCTGACGCGCCGCTCGGCGCCCAGGGCTCGCTGAGTCGTCGCTGCGGCCGGAGGCGGGTGAAGGGAGCTCGGCCGAGGCCGATCCGCGGGGCGGCGGTGCCCATGCCCTCGGCGAAGGGACGGACCTGGCCGATCCGCTCCACGGCGGCGAGCGGGTCGGCGTACACACCGTCCGAGCACGCGGGCCGGCGTCCGCACGGTCCGGGCGCGCGAGCCGGCATACGCACGGTCCGGGCGCGCGGGCCGGCATACGCGCCGCCCGTGCGAACGCGTATGCCGGTCCGGGGTGTCAGGCCGCGGCGAAGGCGGCGAGGACGCCTGCCGCCAGTGCGGATCGCTCCACCATTCCGCTCAGCGTCACGTGCTCGCTGCGGGCGTGCGCGCCGCCGCCCACCGCGCCGAGCCCGTCGAGCACCGGGGTACCCGCGTCCAGGATGAAGTTCCCGTCGCTGGCACCGCCCACCGCGGTCTCCCGCAGATCGAGGCCGAGCGGTGCGGCGCAGGCCCGGGCCACGGCGAAGAGCCGGCCGACTCCCTCCGTGCGTTCGAAGACGGGACGGTTCCAGCCTCCGTCCAGCCGCAGGCTCGTACGCGTGTCGACCGGGGCGAGGGCGGACAGCGCGGCTCCGACACGGTCGCGTTCGGCGGCGGTCGCGACGCGGATGTCCAGGTGTGCCACCGCCCGGCCGGCCGTGACGTTGCTGCGCGTGCCGCCGTGCAGCACGCCGACGTTGACGGTCGTCCCGGCCTCCGGGGCGGCGATCCCCTCCAGGGCGAGCACCTGCCGGGCCATCTCGTTGACCGCGCTCGCCCCGCGGGTCGGGTCGAGGCCGGCGTGCGCCTCCTCCCCCCGCACCGTCAGGGAGAACAGGCCCACGCCCTTGCGGGTCGTCTTCACCGCGCCGTCGGCGCTCGCCTCGAAGACCAGGGCCGCCCTGGACCTGCGTGCCTCGGCCGCGATGACGTCGCTGGACGCCTGGCTGCCGGTCTCCTCGTCCCCGTTGAGCAGCAGCGTGAACGCCGGCACCGGCAGCCGCAGTTCCCGGAGCGCGCGCAGCGCCCACACCGCCTGGACCAGTCCCGCCTTCATGTCGAAGACCCCGGGACCGCTGATGCGGTCGCCCTCGCGGTGGTACGGCCAGTCGCGCAGGGTGCCGGTCGACCACACGGTGTCGTAGTGGGCGGCGAGCAGCAGGGGGGCGCCGGCCGACGGGCCGGTGCCGGCGTAGCGGCGGATCAGGATGTCCCCGGCGCCGTCGCGGGGGAGCAGTTCCTCGCTCGCGGGGGCGCCGAGCGAGGTGTCGAGCCAGCCGCGCAGCCAGTCGAGGCAGGCGGCCAGGCACGCCTCGTCGTCGCTGGAGCTCTCCAGGGACGTGTAGGCGGCCAGGTCGTCGGCCATCGCCTCGCGGTGGCCCTCCAGCCAGTCGCGCACGGCGACGGCCTGGGCGTCGGTGAGCACCGGGGCCGCGGGCAGGTCCTCGGACGCCCGGTCACCTGTCCGCGCCGGGACGGCCGGGGTTCCGGCGGGTGGTCCGGCCGCGTCGCGCCCGTCCGCGTCGTGTCCGTCCTTTCCGGCCGTGGCGCCCCTGCCGCCGGACGCGGCCAGCGCGTCGAGGGCGTCGAGCCGGGCCTCGGACATCCCCGACGGGTCGCGTTCCAGTTCCCGCAGGTCTTCGAGTACGGCGCTGAGCACCGGAGTGCCGAGACCCGCCCGCCGCGCGCGCTCGACCACGGGCTCGTAGTGCGTCGTCACCTCCACCGGGCGACGGCGTACGGCCAGGTCGCGCCAGATGCCGCTGCGGTCCTTGGGCTGGGTGCGCAGCCAGGCGGTCAGCCGGTCGCAGGCGGCGTCGCGGGCCGCCGCATCGTCGGGGCGGAAGGCGGGCGCGTCGTAGGCGTCGAACGGCTCCAGCCGCGTCCCCACGGTGTCGGCCGCGGCGTACACCTCGGCGGCCAGGGCGTACATGGTGGCGCGGTGACGGTCGATCAGGTCCGCCATGGGGGCGTCGGCCAGCGCGGTCGCGGAGAGCATCGCGCCGAAGGCGGCCTTGGCCCACAGGTAGCCCTCGACGTTGTCGGAGACCTGCGCGGGCCCCCACGCCTGGAGGTCGGCGACGAGGTCCCGCACCCGCTCGGACACGGGCGCGCCGCCCGGCTCGCCGACGACGAAGGCCCCGGGGCCGCCGTCGCGCACCACTCCGGGCTCGACGACGTCGGCGAAGATGTTGACGAACGCGGCGACGGTGCGCTCCGCGCCGACGTACCGCGCGATCAGTTCCTCGTTGAAGCCGTTCTGCACCGAGACGACGTAGCCGTCCGGGGCCAGACGGGGTGCGATCCAGCGCATGGCCGCGTCGGTCGCCTGCGCCTTGACGCCGAGCAGGACCCGGCGCAACGGCGGCCCCTGGTGGTCCTCGGGGGTCGCCGCGTCGAGGCGGACGCTCTCGCGCTCCTCGCCGCGCAGGACGGTCAGACCGCCGGCGCGGATCGCGGCCACGTGGTCGGCGTCGGCGTCGACGACGGTCACCGGGTGCCCGGCCGCCGCGAGGGCGTGGGCCAGGGTGCCGCCGATCGCTCCGGCGCCGACCACGGTGTAGGCGTCGCCCTTCATGAGGTGTGTCCCTTCGTGCTGTCCGGGAGCGTGCCCGGGGTGGGGTGGGGGGAGCCGGGGGACGTCCCGGAGGCGTCCGGCGGCCACAGCCGCGGCAGGTGTGCCGCTCCGGTGCCGCTGCCGCCGTCCACCCGGAGGATCTCCCCGGTCACCCAGGACGCCTCGGGGCCGGCGATCCACAGCACCGCGCGGGCGATGTCCGCCGGGGTGCCCGGGCGTCCGAGGGGGTTGACGGAGACGGCCGCGGCGTAGGTGTCGGTGACCGGGTTGCAGGCGCTGTCCACCGCGACGAAGCCGGGGCTGACGGCGTTGACGCGGATGCCGAGCGGCCCGAACTCGAGCGCCGCCGCGCGGGTGGCCATCTCCAGTGCCGCCTTGGAGGAGGCGTAGGGGCCGCCGCCGGGCCGGGCGCGCAGGGCGGCGCCGGAGGAGATGTTGACCACCGAGGCGGGCCGCCCTGCCTCGGCCGCGAGACGGGCCAGTTCGGCCGTCGCGAGGACCGGGGCGCGGGTGTTGAGGGCGAAGACGCGGTCCCAGGCGGCGGCCGTGACGTCGGCCATGTCCAGCGACGGGTAGATGCCCGCCGCGTTGACCAGGACGTCCACCGGTCCGTGGGTGTGCCAGGCGCCGCCGACGGCGGCCGCCGGGCCGTCGGCGCCGCCCAGGTCGAGGACGAGGTGCCGGGCGCCGAGGGCGTCCGCGAGAGCCGCGAGCCGGTCGGCGTCGACGTCCACGAGGGTCAGCTCCGCCCCCGCCCGCGCGAAGTGCTCGGCGACGGAGCGTCCGATGCCGCCGGCGGCGCCGGTGACGACTGCGTGCGTCATCAGGAGAACTCCTTGTCCTTCGTCTCGGGCATGGTCAGGTAGACGACCAGGGAGATCAGCGCGGCGCCGCAGACGTACAGCCAGAGCTTGTCGGCGTGCCCGTTCTCGCTCATCCAGGTCGTGACGTAGGGGGCGGTGCCGCCGAAGAGGGCGACGGCCAGCGCGTACGGCAGGGCGATGCCGGTGGCCCGCACCTCCGGCGGGAACTGCTCGGCCATGATGACGGCGCAGTTGGCGGAGTAGCCGAGGACCAGCAGCATGCCGACGAGCTGGACGAGGAACAGCACGGCGAAGCTGTCGTTCAGGAAGTGCAGCATCGGCCAGGCCAGGACGACGAAGCCGAGCGCGAAGCCGGCCAGGGTGGGCTTGCGGCCCAGCCGGTCGGAGAGCAGGCCCGCGAAGGGCAGCAGCACGACGAAGACGATCAGGCACAGCGTCTGGGACAGCAGCGCCTTCTCCAGTGGGATGCCGGTGGTGAGGTTGGCGTAGGTCGGCAGGTAGTTGACCCAGATGTAGTACGTCAGGGTGCCAGCGATCGTGATGCCGGCGACGCGCAGCGCGGCGGCGGGGTGCTCGCGGAACATGGCCACGAGCGGGTTCTTCGGCGTCCTGCCGCCGGCCTTGGCCTCGGTGAAGGAGGCGGTGTCCTCGACGCTGACGCGCAGCCACAGTCCGATCAGGCCGAGCAGGCCGCCGACGACGAAGGCGATCCGCCATCCCCAGTCGTGCAGGGCGTCCTCGCCCAGCAGGGAGGTGAAGACCGTGCCGAGCAGGGAGGCGATCAGTACGCCGCCCGCGACGGACACCTGCTGCCAGGACCCGGCGAAGGCCCGCCGCCCGGGGGCGGCCGACTCCACCAGGAACGCCGAGGACGAGCCGAACTCGCCGCCCGCGGAGAAGCCCTGGACGAGCCTGGCGACCAGCAGGATCAGCGGAGCGGCGATGCCGATCGTGTCGTAGCCGGGGGTGAAGGCGATCAGGAAGCCGGCGCCCGCCATCAGTCCGATGGTGAGGGTCAGGCCCTTCTTGCGGCCCTTGCGGTCGGCGTAGGCGCCGAGGACGGCGGCGCCCACCGGCCGCATCACGAAGCCGACGGCGAAGACGGCGAGCGTGGACAGGAGGGCGGCGGCGCCGTCGCCCTTCGGGAAGAACACCTCGGAAATGATCTTGGCGAAGATGGAGTAGAGCGCCCAGTCGACCCACTCGACGGTGTTGCCGATGGTGCCGGCGACGACCGCTTTGCGCTGGGCGGGTGTCATTCTGTGCGACGGTGCGGTACCGGTCGCGGTGACGGGGGTCTGCACGAGGGGGTGCCTCGCTTCCTGAAGGCAGGGGACGGATCGGACTGCGGCGTGCGGGGCTGTCTTCCGGTGCGGGTGTGTCCGCGGATCTGTCCGCGGGAGGGTGCGCGGTGTCGTTCCGCGGGACGACACCGGACTGTCCGGGCGCGGGACGGCACCGGACTGTCCGGGACAGGGCTGTGGGTGTGCTGCTCCGCGTCGTCGCGGAGCCGCGGCGGGTGCGTGACGGCCGCCGCCGGGCGATGCGCGGGAGAGTGCCGCGCAAGGCGGGCCGGGGAGTACCGCGGAAACGGTGTGCGGGTGGGCCCGTGGGAAGGGACGCCCGGGTCGCGGGCGTACGGGAGGACGACCGGCCGCGCGGGAGTGGGCGCTGCCGGGCCGGTACCGGCGCGGACGCCCGTGGTGGGGGCGCCGGTCGTGGTGCTTTCTGCGGGAGGGCCGGTCCGTGGGGCCGGCCGTCACCGGTCCGCCGGGAGGTCGGCGGTCGGTTCGGGTCGTGCTGTGTGCGGCGGTACCGGGCCGGCGGTCAGTTCATGCCGTGCTGGGCGCGGCAGTACTCGGCGATGTCGCGGTGGGTGGCGAGCCACACTCCGTCGTGCCCCGCGACGTGCGCCAGGAGCTCTTCCAGGACGGCCAGCCGGGAGCGGTGCCCGATGATGTGCGGGTGCAGCGTCAGCTGGAACAGACCGCCGGCCGCGTGGGCGGCGGCGAACTCGTCCTGCCAGATCCGCAGCACGTCGCGCGGCGCGATGTAGGGGCGCAGGGAGCCGAAGCGCTCCATCATGAAGTACGGCGCGTCGTCACGGATCCACTCCACGGGGATCTCCACCACGCCCGTCGCCTCGCCGTTCTCGAGCAGCTCGTACGGCTCGTCGTCGGCCATCAGCGAGGAGTCGTAGAGCAGCCCCATCTCCCGGGTGATGGCCAGGGTGTGGGGAGAGAAGTCCCAGCTGGGGGTGCGGATGCCGACGGGACGCACCCCGCTGATCCGCTCCAGGGTGTCGGCCGCGCGGAACTGCAGCTCGCGCTCGGCCTCCGCGCCGAGCTGGGTGTTGCGCTCGTGGATCCAGCCGTGGACGGCCAGCTCGTGCCCGGCCTTGGTGTAGGCCTTGGCCTCCTGCGGGCGCAGCAGCGCGCAGACCGCGGGCATGAAGAAGCTCGCCGGGACGCGGTGACGCTCCAGCATGTCCAGGATCTTCGGTACGGCCACGCGCGCCCCGTACTCGCCCTGGGCGAGCTTCGCCGGGCTCGTGTGACCGTCGCGCAGGGCGGGCGTCTCGTGGTCGGAGTCGAAGGACACGGCCACGGCGCACCGGGCCCCGCCCGGCCAGGTCCTCGGCGCCAGGGAGCGGCCGGCCCGCACCCGGTCCACGTGACCGCGCCAGACCTGCTCGTCCCACTCCCACGGTTGCTGTTCGCTGTGCGCCATCGAGGTTCGGCCCTTCCGTGAGAAGACTGTGCTCCGGACCGGGGCGCGGGCGACCGCGCGCCGTACCGGCCACCCCCTGCTCTTGTGTGGCGGGGATGCGATGGTCAATAGTGGCCGTCCCCTGTTCAACAAGCCCGGAAATCGATGGATAACGCCATGGAAAGCCTTGACGTGAAGGATTCCGCCGCCGAGCTCGACGAGACGGACCTGGCGATCACCCACGCCCTCCAGATCGCGCCACGCGCCTCCTGGACCACGGTGGGCGAGGTGCTCGGGCTCAGCGCGGTGACGGCCGCCCGCCGCTGGAACCGCATCTCGCGACAGGGCACGGCCTGGGTGACGGCCACGGGCAGCCCCGCCCTGTGGGGCTCCCTGTGCAACGCGTTCATCGACGTCGACTGCGAACCCTCCGAACGCGGCCGGGTCGCCCTGGCCCTGGCGCGCGACCCCCGGACCAAGTCCGTGATGGAGCTGGCCAGCGGACGGGACATCCACGTCAACGTCATCACCCGCGACCTGCCGGGCCTCTCCCGCTTCGTCCTGGACCACGTGAGCCGCCTGCCGGGCGTGGTCCGGGTCAACACACAGGTCACCACACGCATCCTCACGGCGGGCAACGACTGGCGCCTTGACGCGCTGCCCCGCGCGCAGCGGTCGCGCCTGCAGTCCCTGGCCGGCGAGGCCGCGCCCCGCACGGCCGCTCCCGGCCCCCTGGACGCACCCGACCGGGAGCTGCTGCTCGCCCTCGCGGAGGACGCCCGGCTGCCCGTCACCGACCTGGCCGAGCGCCTCGACTCCAGCCAGACCGCGGTACGCCGCCGGCTGGCCCGGCTGGAACGCACCGGCGCGGTGGCCTTCCGCGGCGAGGTCGCCCAGCACATCACAGGGTGGCCGGTGACGTCCCTGCTCTGGGCACGCGTCCCGGTCGGCCGGCGCCGGCAGGTCTGCGAGCGCCTGGGCCGGATGCCGGACGTACGGCTGCTCACCGCCACGAGCGGTGAGACGAACGTCCTGCTCTCCGCGTGGCTGCACTCCGTCGACAGCGTCCTGGACCTGGAGGACCGCATCAGCGCGGAGTGCCCGGAACTGGAGATCGCCGACCACGGCATCGTCCTGCGCACGGTCAAGCGGCAGGGCTGGATCCTCGACAGCCTGGGCCGCCGCACGGAATGCGTTCCCATCGACCCCTGGTGCGACCTGCCGGAGGGCGCCGCCCGGTTCCACTGAGCGCTCGGTTCGAGGGGCCTTGGTCCGGCTCCTGCGAGTCGAGCGCCGCGCCGACGGAAAAGTGTGTGCGACGCGGATCAGCGGTGGCCGCATGCACGGGGCGGCGGACCTCGGCATCGCCGCGGTGCAGGGGTCCTGGTTCGTCCTGACCGACTGGGACCTGAGCGCCACCGAGGTCTTCGGCATCCCGCCCCTGATCGCCGACCTCCTCGCCGATGACGGGCTGGACGCCGTGCGTCACCCGAGCATCGCCGAGGTGCAGGGTGACCGCGCGCACTGGCGCGAGCGGACCGACTGAGCCCCCTCCGTGTCCGGTCAGCCTTCGTGATCGCGAGCGGCGCGTCGTACAGACGCACCCACCTGGACATCGCCGGACAGACGGACGGTCCTCGCATGAGCATGCATTCCGTCGCGGAACCGCACGCACACGAAGGCCCGTGAGACGAGTCCACGGCCGGGTGCCCGCCGGTGCCTTGGACGCCTGCACGAACGGGGACCACGGCGGCCAGGAGATCGTCGGCCTCTGCCACGCCGACCAGCCGAACCCGCGAGGTACCCCGCCGCCTGCCCCGGGACCAGACAGCCCCCGCTGCGCGGAGCCGCCCCCACCACCCTGCTCACCCTGACGCGCGACCCCACCCCCGGGGCTCGGGGCGCGCCGGCGTCGGGCCCTTGAGGGGCCTTCTCCGCGCAACCGCCCCACGGCCCCTCCCCCGCACCTCTTGCACGGCGCCGCACCGAGTCTCACGGAGATCGGCCGACTGGCGGCCATCGCCGCCATCCGTACGACGCTGAACTTCTTCCTCGGCCGGGAGATCGCGCAGGAAAGGGCCGAGATGGCCGCCGGCCGGCCGAAGGAGCACGCATCCGGTCCCCCGCGCGGCCAAGCACCCTCCGTCCCTTGATCTCCACCGCTCGCCACTCACCCGGATGAGATCACCGCGGTGGTCCGGCGCGTCGGCGCACGGATGAGGAGCCTGCCCGCGCCCCGGCGGCGGCGAACGCACCCCCTTCATTCCCCGAGAAGGCGGTCGCCGAAGCGGGTGCCGCCCCCGGCCCGCCCCCGGACGCCTCGCCGCCGCTGCTCCCGCCGGCAACTCCCCGCACCACCAAGGCACCACCCGCACGGGAGGGCACGACGACCACACCAGTGTCTGCGACTCCCCCAGCCGCGTCCGGAACACACGGGGGCTGTGGGTCGCCTCAGCCCCCGGGCCGGGGCGGGAGCGGGCAGCGGACCCACCGCGTACGGCCGGCAGGATGTGTGCGGGCCGACCGCTCCCGGACCGTGTCCGACAAAGACCACGATGTGACGGTCGCCTTCCGTGGCGTGGTGAGCCACTGCCTGTGGGAAGGTCATGCGTGTGATCAACCAGTACGGCGGCTCCGGCCGCGAACTCGTGCTCGTCGACGGCTTGGGCCCCGCGGACGTCGTGCTCGTCCATCGCGAGGCACTGTGTGTGCTGCGCTCCAGCATGGACACGGCCACGTCGACGCCTACAGCGACGATGCCTGGCAGCCTGCGGTACGGCACTCGTACGAACGCGCGCTGACCCTGGCCCGGCTGAACGCGCTGGGGATCCCGCCGACCGCGTTCTCCGCCCGGCTCCGTGGCCGCTGAGGGCTGGAAGACCGGTGACTCGTCTTTTCGCTCTTCACGTGGGGTGTGCCGTCGGTCGCGGCACAGCGCGTTGGTCTTCTGTTCGGCGGCGATGAGGGCACGCTCCCAGGAACGTACGCGTCCCCGGCAGCCGACGAAGAACAAAGGCAAGGAGTCACCGGCTCCTTGCCACTCTCAACCTATAGCGCACGGGGGGCCTTGCGGCAAGGCCCAGGGTGTGGCGCAGAATCATCGACCGACGCCACACCGTGGGAAAACAGTGGTTCGCACAGGAAGTCTGCTTCTGTCGATGTCCGGGGCCCACGGAGGTCTCGCACCGCTGATGGGACTTGCGGGTGTGCGTACTGCGGGACCGGGCGTGGCGGTCGACCGAGGTTCATTCTCGTCACATGGGTGGGGGCGGAGATCTTCATGCTCGATGTCATCGTGGTCGGCGGGGGACCGACCGGCATGATGCTGGCCGGCGAGTTACGGCTGCACGGCGTGCGGGTGCTCGTGCTGGAGAAGGAGGCGCGGCCGGTTCCTTACGTCCGCGCCCTCGGCCTGCACGTGCGCAGCATCGAGGTGCTCGACCAGCGCGGTCTGCTGGATCGCTTTCTCGCACACGGCACGAGGCACCCGGTCGGCGGCTTCTTCGCCGGCCTCGGCAAGCCGTCGCCCAGCCGGCTGGACACCGCACACGGGTACGTCCTCGGCATCCCGCAGACCATCACCGACCGCCTGCTGACCGAGCATGCCGTCGAACTCGGCGCCGAGGTCCGGCGCGGTTGCGCCCTGGTCGGGCTGCGCCAGGACGCACACGGGGTGAGCGCCGGGCTGGCCGACGGCACACTGCTGCGCTCGCGCTACCTCGTCGGCTGCGACGGCGGCCGCAGCACGGTGCGCAGACTGCTCGGCGTCGGCTTCCCCGGTGAGCCCACCAGGGTCGATACGCTGCTGGGCGAGATGGAGGTGGCCGTGCCGCCGCAGACGCTGGCCGCCGTGGTGGGCGAAGTCCGCAAGACCCAGTTGCGGTTCGGCGTCGGGTCTGTCGGGGACGGGGTGTACCGCGTCGTGGTGCCCGCCGCGGGGGTGGCCGAGGACCGCACGGTCCCGCCGACCCTCGAGGAGTTCAGGCAGCAGCTGCGGGTGGTCGCCGGCACCGACTTCGGCGTGCACTCACCGCGCCGGCTGTCCCGCTTCGGTGACGCCACCCGGCTGGCCGAGCGCTACCGGACGGGCCGGGTGCTGCTGGCCGGCGACGCGGCGCACATCCATCCGCCGACCGGTGGGCAGGGCCTCAACCTGGGCATCCAGGACGCGTTCAACCTCGGCTGGAAACTGGCCGCCGAGGTCGGCGGCTGGGCGCCGCGGGGGCTGCTGGACAGCTACCACGCCGAACGGCACCCGGTGGCCGCCGATGTGCTGGACAACACCCGCGCGCAGATGGAGCTGCTGTCCACCGAGCCGGGCCCCCGGGCGGTGCGCCGGCTGGTGTCGGAGCTGGCGGACTTCGAGGACGTGAACCGGTATCTGGTCGAGAGGATCACCGCGATCAAGGTCCGCTACGACTTCGGCGAGGGGCACGAACTGCTCGGGCGGCGGATGCGGGACGTGAAACTGGAGAGGGGACGCCTGTACGAGCTGATGCACGGCGGCCGCGGACTGCTGCTCGACCGCACCGGCCGGCTCTCCGCGGCGGGGTGGGCGGACCGGGTCGACCACGTCGTCGACACCGGCGAGGAACTGCCCGTGCCCGCGGCACTGCTGCGCCCGGACGGCCACGTGGCGTGGGTCGGCGAGGACCAGCAGGAGCTACTCGGCCAGCTGCCGAGGTGGTTCGGCGCCGCCGACAGCTGAGGGCCCGCTTACGGATCGAAGGCTCACCCGACCACCCCCGGGCGGGGCGAGGTGTGCGGAGCCGACACCCGTGGACGCTTCGAGGCAGGATATTTCCGTACCTCCTGAAAGGGGGTACGGACTGCCGTCTTCACGTGCGTCTCGTATCTGAGGACTCGTCAGCCACTACGGAGTGAAGCCGGGCGAGGGAGGCGTCCACGCTCGAACGCCGGTGACCTCCCTGCGGGATCGCCTGGGGGACGTCTGGGCCGGCTTCAGCGGATGCGGTCGTAGACGAGGGCCAGCGTGCCGTGCTCCCCTGCGGTCTGGCTGGTGAGCGCCCACTGCGCCGCGGGCAGGCCGTCGTCGAAGAGGCGCGGTCCGCCGCCGAGGAAGACGGGGAAGACCGTGAGCGCCAGCCGGTCGACCTTGTCGGCCGCCAGCAGCGCCTTGATGACGCTCGCGCTGGAGAGCACGAGGATGTCCCCGCCGTCGGCCGCCCCGAGGTCCGCGACCACCTGGGCGGCCGGCTCGTCGACGACCGTCGTCCGTTCCCACGGTGCCTCGTCGAGGGTGGAGGAGAGGACCACCTTGTCGGTGTCCAGGAGCCACTTGGCGAAGGCCTCGTCGCGTGCGTCGACCCCCTCCGTACCGATCGCGGTGGGCCAGAACCCGAGGAATCCTTCGGCGTTGACCCGCCCGAGCAGGGCCGTCGTCGCCGGCTCGCACAGGCCGGCGAGGTGGTCGCGGGCGACGTCGGTATGGGCGTACGGCATCACCCAGCCCATGTCCTGGGGGTTGTCCGGACCGGCGTAGCGGCCGTCCAGGGAGAGACTCATGTTGGTGACGACCCTGCGGCCGCCGCTCTGCACGGTCATGTCGTGCTCCTTGTATCGGGATGACGCCGGATGCCGTCGGTGTCGTGCGTGTACGCGGCGAGGGCCGTCGCGAGCTTGTCGAGACTCCGGCCGAAGCCGATCTCGATCCCCGCGACGAAGTCCGCGGAGTCGACGGTGCTGTCGGTGATGCGGTAGAACACGTCCAGGTCCGTGCCCGTGACGGCGGGGCGGAGGTGGACGTCGACGTGCGCGGTGAAGGCCGGACGGCCGTCGGCGAGCAGCGGGCGGAGCCGATAGGCCAGGCGCTCACCGGGGCGTACGTCGTCGACGACCCCCTCCGCGCGCCCGGCGACCCCGTCGGAGCCGTCGGCGTCCTCGGCGTCCCGGTACTCCTGCACGATCCGCCCGCCCGGTCGCGCCTCGAAGACGAGTTCGGACACGCGAAGGTCGTCGGGCGCCCACCACCGCGCGAGCAGCGACACCTCGGTCAGGTGGCGCCAGACCGGCTCGGGGCGGTCCGTCAGGGACCGCAGGAACCTGAACGAGCGCCCGTCGGCCCACCCCGCCTCCTGCGCGGCGAGCCGCTCCGCGTCGAGGCCGGCTCCGTAGCGGTCGTGGGCGGCGCGCGGGCCGTCGTCCCGGTCCGCGGTGTCGGCGAGCCGGCCGAGCGCGGCCGCCAGCTCCCGCAGAGGAGCGGAGCGGAGTGCGTAGATGCGGCGTTGCCCGGTGCGCCGGGACGTGACGATGCCAGCGCGCTCGAGGGTCTGCAGGTGCTTGGTCGTCTGCGGCTGACGGGCCTGGGCGAGCTGGGCCAGGACGCCGACCGAGCGGGGCTGTTCGGCCAGCAGGCCCACCAGCCGCCACCGGACCGGGTCGGCCAGCGCTGCGAGAAGTGCGTCCACGAGGAGAAATATGCCTGAGTACGAATATTCGCGTCAAGGAATATTCGGAGATCCCCCTTGCGGTACGGCCGGTGGTCCCACCCACAGCGCAGCCGGCCGCACTCGCTCACCCGCACCACCGGCCGATCCGCCGAGACCCCGGCCCCTCCACGCCGTCCTGCCCGACAGGCGCTGCGGACGGCCCGTCACGGCACCTCTCCATGATTCGTTCCGCGTCCGCCGAGCAGGACGACGGATCGGTACAGGTCGGGGCGTCCACACGGTGGAGTCGGATGCCCGCCGGAGACCACCGCTCGCCCATGGAGGCCACGCTTCGTACCGGTCTGCCCCTTCAGCGGCTCAGGAGCAGGATGAGGATGACGGTCACGACGGCGCTGATGAGCAGGGAGCCGAGGCAGCCGACGCGATTGCTGAAGAAGAAGAACATGCCCGCCGACTACCCGTTGTGCGCGCGTTCGTTCTCGTCGGCGCAAGGATGACGGAGAACAGCTCACGGGCGGACCGCGCGACGCGTGGGACCGGTCCGAAGCCCGGCATGGAGCGACCGGCCTCGGCCGGGCAGGGTCGGCGGCCCTGACGCCGAGCGGGCGGGCGGGGACCGCACTGTTCTCGCCGACCGTGTGGCCTGGGCGGTGGCAGCGGCGGTGTTGCGCTGCCTGCGGGCCTCGGCGGGCCTGTCCTGGGCGCGGACCCCGGGGCCGTACCGCCGCCCGCGCATGATGAGCAGCCGAGTCCGCGCCGGCCGTACGCCGCGGCCCCGGCACCTCTGCAGGTGGCGGGGCCGCGTGCGTGCGTGCGGAGTCGTCAGTCCAGCACCAGGTCGCCGAACTGAGTCACGCTGTTCCAGCCGTTGCTCTCGATGTCCTGGCCGGTTTTGACCTGCTCGTAGTGATTGATGTCGTCGTCGGAGCCGTAGGCGACGGCCGTGCCGGCGCCGGCGACGGTGGCGGCAGCGGTCAGAACGACGGCGGCCAGAGCGATGCGGATACGCATGGTGCTCTCCTGAAAGTAGGCGAGTGACGCTCACATTCCACAGCAGCGGTGATCTCGTCAGAAGCAGGCACATGAGCGCATACGAGTGATCGTGAAGCAAGTCCGGTGGTCCCGGTGACGACAGCGCATCGCATCGCCGCGTGCGAGCCGCCCAGGACAGCGGGCTCCGGCACGGCCGGGCGCTTCGCACCGCCGATCCGTCGGAACAGGATCGCAGCCGGACCGTTCACAAGGTCCGGATCACGGTGCGGGTCAGCGGCACGTTCTCCGGACGGGCTCCTCCTCGGCACCCGGCCGTCATCCACCGGGGTCACGCACGCCCTCGACCAGCCGCAGGGCGCCGTCATGCGTGCCTGCCGGGGAGTGCGCCCGGCTGTGGGGAGGAGCACCTCCCGCTGAACGCACGCAGCCGCCGCCGACAATGAGCGGCTGCCGTCCTGCGCACCGTCCTGGTACGGAACGCCCCCCGGCACTGTGGGCCGATCGGCCAAGAGGTGAGGGGTGACGGCCGTGCCGGCCAACGGTGGCGCCGCGCGTCACGCAGGCACGCCGGTGCCCCGGTACTCCCCCGCCTGCTCGGCTTCGCCCGGCCGGCACAGAGGCGAACCTCCACCCCGTACGTCTCCGGTCCACAGCGTCGCCTTCGGCCGGCCGGCTCGCCCGGGTCGGCGGGACGGCTGTCAACGGCGTCGGCCGGAAGGGGACCTTCAGCAGGTCGGGCCAGGTGGACGCGGAGACGGTGCGGGGGCCGGTGATCGCTCCCGTCACCCCGTCCTGGTGCAGCAGCCACGCGGAGCCGCCATGGGCCGGATGGTGTCCTGGTCCACCGCAGAACACCTCGTAACGCCTCGGTGCGCGGGCGGCTGACGGCGAGGCGACAGGCAGTGCTCCCGGGACCGGCACCGCAGGTGCGGCCGGCGACGATGACGGGGTCGTACCCCGCCGTCCGGTAGGTGGGTGGGGCGGCCTCGTACACCGGCAGGCTGGCCGTGCGGTCCGCGGTGCGGACCCAGCCGCCCTGGCCCGGGCTGCCGGTCAGCAGCAGGCTGGGGACGGCCGGGTCGGTGAAGGCACCACGGAGCATGACCTCCTGGTTGCCACGGCGGGTGGAGTACTGGTTGAGGTCGCGGCGTTCGGTGCCCCGCTCGGTCAGCCAGTGTCCCGCCGGACTGTCGGCGGGGACGCGTCCGGCCGGGGAGATGCGGGCGGCGGTGACGTCGTCACCGAGCCTGAGCAGGACCTTCGCCCGGCCGGGACCCGCCCGGCCCCCGGGTTCGGCGGCCAGTCCGGCCAGGTGGGGCGGGCGGCGCACGCAGGTGCTCTCCGGCTTCCGCGGGAAGCGGGTACCGTCCGGGACGTCCGGGCGGCGCCAGGCGTCGGTGCCCTCGCGCAGACGGGCTGCGTCGGCGCGGAACGTCTCGGGGCGGACGTGTTCGGCGATGCGGGCGACGACCTCCTCGGCCGCCGGCCGGACCGGCGCTGCCGGCCCGGCCGGCGGTGCGTTGTCGGGTATGGGCGAAAACCCGCCGCCCGCCGTGCCGTGCCTCTACTCTGCCGGGCAGACACAGGTGCCGAGTTCAGGTGGGTAAGGCATGGAATGGTCCGAGCTGGTACCCGATCTGCGGTTCGCCCTCACGCGCGGCGAGGAACAGACCGTCCTGCATCTGGCCGGTGAGCTGGACGTCGCCGCGGCCGTCGCGCTGTTCCGCCGGCTGCCGCTGCCCACGATGTGCTCCCGGCGGCTGGTGCTGGACGCGAGCCGGGTGACGTTCTGCGACCTGGCCGGGGTGGACGTGCTGCTGGCCCTGCACCACCAGGCTGCCGCCTGTGGCGGACGGCTGGTTCTGAAGGCCGCGCACCGTGCGGTGCTGCGCGCCCTGGCGCACAGCGGGGATGCGGCCGCGGTGGAACTGGCCCGCGCCTGCACCGCCCGGATGCGCCGGGGACACCACCCCGACCAACGGCTGCTGCGCCAGGCGATGGTCATGGCCCTGCGCCTGACCGACACCCACCTGGGCACCGCCCAGCTGTGGGACGCGCCCACCCGGACGCTGCGCGTGGTGACCCAGCGCGGCTTCCCCTCAGATGTGGTGTCCTTCTTCGAGACCGTCAACGGCGGGGAGTGCTCCTGCGGCAGCGCCGCCCTGAAGCACTCCCCCGTCTTCGTCGAAGAGGTCGCCGGCCACCCCTCCTACAGCGGCACCCCGGCCGCCGACGTCCTGGGCACCGTCCCCGTCGGCGCGGTGTCCTCCCTGCCCGTCATCGGCTCGACCGGCCGGCTGCTCGGCGTAGTCTCCGTCTACCACGACCGGCCCAGCCGGTGGTCGGCCGAGCAACGCCGCCGCCTGCACACCCTCGCCCACGCCACCGGCCGGCTCGCCCAGCATTCGGCCTAGCCACACCGCCCCGGCCTCGTCACGCTGCCGTCCTTCGCGGGCGGGTGCCCCCTCCCGGTGGCGGCACCGCCGCGTGATCCGTCCCGCGTCCGTCAGCGAGGCGGGACGGCCGCCGTCCGGTCCGGACAGCCTGCGTCCGGGACGCCGCCGACACCGTGTGGTCGGCCGGCGCGGCTGCTCGTCGGCGGCGTCGGCCAGCACCTGCGTCGGCCGCAGATCGTGCCCGGTGGGCGCGCAGGAGGTGGCGCTCAGCAGGCTGACGGCACCGAACACGTCCTCGCCTGCGCGCAGCGGCACGGCGGCCGCGCGGATGCCGAGCAGCGTGACCAGGTACGCCGCGAGGTCGTGCAGGACGTCCAGGACGTCGCTGCCGTCCGCCCCGACCGTCCGCCGTGTCGGGGCAGCGACCGGGACGGCCGCAAGGCGGCGACGCGGGTCCGCCGGCCCGCCGGTCGATGTCAGACGTCGGGGGTGAGGTGGAGGCGGTCGGCGAGGACGTCGCGGGCGACGTCGGCCAGGGGGCGGTCGTGGCTGAAGGCGTGGGCGCGCAGGCGCAGCAGGGCGTCCTCGACGGTGATGTCCAGGCGGCTGCTGAGGAACCCTGCGGCTCGGTGGACCTGGGCGCGGCGCAGGGACACGTCCGGTCGTGGTGCGGTGCCGGGGCGGGGGACGGCCAGGGTGCGGGGTGGGGTGTTCAGCAGCAGGTTCAAGGCGATGCGGGCGAAGGCGTCCAGGTCGAGCCGCTGGGTGGGAGTGAAGGGGCCGGGGGTGGTGCGGTAGCCGGTCAGGACGCCTGCGGTGACGACCCCCAGGCGCAGGGGCACGGCGATGACGGCATGGGGCGATGAGGTGGGCGCGGCGGTGAGGACGGGCCAGCGCTCGGCGGCGGCCCGGTCGGTCAGATCGGCCGCGATGACGGTGTGCCCGGTGCGGGCGGCGTCCACGGTGGGGCCTTCGCCCAAGGTGTACTGCAGCTCCTCCAAGCCGGGGGCGTGCTCGTCCGTCGAGGTGCCCCACAGCGGCTCCAGCGCGCCGGAGGTGGCGCGCAGGCTCAGGGTCAGGCCCTGCACGCTCAGCAGGCGGGCTGCGGTGGCCGCGGAGGCGGCGGACAGGTCGCGTCCGTCGTCGGCGGCCCGGCGCAGGCGTGTGAGGAAACGGGTGAGCTCATCGCGGGACATCACACCCTCCGGGCAGACGGCCGAGGCTCCCTTGCCCGGGCAGAAGCGGAGACGAGTTCGTCTGCGGCAGGCGACGGGAGGAGGAGCACGGCGTGGACTGAAGAGTCCGGTGGTCGGGGCCGGGTCCTACCGGGTCGGGTGGAGATCGCCGGGCACGTTCCCGCAGGCTATTCGGGCCGCGAGGTCGGTCAGCTTCTGCCGCCGGGAGCGGGCGGTGGCGCGCAGCCGGGCGAGGGCCTCGTCCATGTCGATGCCGAGGCGGCCGGCGAGCACCCCCTTGGCCTGCTCGATGACCAGGCGGCTGTCCAGCGCGGTCTGCAGCTGGGTCAGGACGGTGTCCTTGTCGGCCAGTTCGTGCCGGTGGGCCAGCGTGGTGCCGGTGGTGTCGGCCAGGGTCTGGGCCAGCTGCATGTCCGGGCCGCCCAGGTAGGGCGGGCGGGTCAGGAACAGGTTCAGTGCGCCCAGGAGCATCTGGGGCAGGCGCAGGCTCACCGCGGCCACCGCCGTGACACCCTCGGCCTGGGCCCGGTAAGCGAAGCGGGGCCAGCGTTCGGTCAGTACGGTCGGCTCCAGCGGCTGCCGGGTGCGGGCACTGTCCAGGCAGGGCCCTTCGTCCAGGTCGATCTGGTCCTCGGTCAGCTGCCGGCACACCTCGTCGGAGGCGGTGACGTAGCTGACCGCGTCCTGGTCCAGGACGGTGATGCTCGCGCCGCGCACCGGCAGCAGCGCAACCGCCTGCGCGGTCACATCGTGCAGCAGCTCCAGCGGATCGAAGCCGGCCGGACGGTGAGCGAGGTCGAGAACGGCCTGCGCGATGTGCGCCTCGCGCTCGGTGTTGAACATAGCGGACCGCCCATCAGTGGCGTCCCGCCTCCACAACGGCCGCAGGGTCCGGGCAGATCCGCCAGGGGACGGAAAAGAAGTGGACCGGCCTTCTCCAAAGGCAGGATGTACGTCCGCTGACGAGTCGTGCCGCCGCTCACCCCATCTCTCGGCTCACCCGTCCAAAACCATCACACGACCGGCTCCGACCCGGCGCTGGACAGCCTCACGGCTCGGCCACAGCCTACTCCTGCCCGGTCGCCCTCGAGCACGAAGAACCCGGCGGATTCGCCGCGCCGGCACGAGCGGTCGTGGAGGCCCTCAGGCGGAGGTGTCCTCGTCCAGGCGGCTGTGGCGGTGGATGACGTCGCGGGCGACCTCCAGCAGGGGCTGGGTGTGGCAGTAGGCGTAGGCGCGCAGCCGCACGAGAGCATGGTCCAGGGGGATGTCCAGGCGGGCGGAGAGCAGACCGGTGGCCTGGTGAACCTCCGCGCGGTGGAGCGTGTCCAGGTCGGCGGCCGACTCCGGCAGGTACGGGGCGCCCGCACGGTGGTCCAGCAGGAGGACGGTGAGGTCGGTGAAGGCCAGTGCGCCGCGCAGTTGCTGGGCGGTCAGGGGGCCGGAGGCGGTGCGGTAGCCGGTGAAGACGCCGTACAGGATGGCTCCGATCCGCAGGGGGAGGGCGAACACGGCGGCCGCGCCGGTGTGCAGGGCATCGGGCAGGAACAGGGGCCAGCGGCTCGGGGGCATGCGGGCGATGTCGCCTTCCAGAACCGGCCGGCCCTGGACGGCGACATCGGGTGTAGGGCCCTCGCCGAGGGTGTACTGCAGGTCCTCCAGCGCGATGCCGAGCCGGTCGGCGCGGGCGTACCACAGCAGTTCCGCACTGCCGTCCGAGGCCAGCGTCGAGACCGTCACACCGCTCAGGCCCAGGGCGGCCGCGCAGTCCTCGGCCGGCACCGCGGCCAGCGTCCGCACACCGGACGCCCCGCGCAGCACGCTGCGCATCAGCGGGCCGATCCGCTCCTGCCGGCGGTGGCCGGTCATGGCGCACCGGCCCCGTGGGCGGACCCGCACAGGCCGGGCGGAACGCGGCGGGCGGCCGTGGTCATCTCTTGCCTCCTCACGGTACGGCGGTGCGGGTCAGGAAGCGGACGTGGGCGACGAGCGGGCGATCTCCTCCAGGCTGGCGCTGCCGTCGACGACCGCTGTGGCCAGATCGGTCAGCAGCATGCGGTGGAGGCGGGCGTGGCGCCGCATGCGCGTGAACGCCTCGTCCAGCGACAGACCGGTGTGCTCGGCGAGCAGGCCCTTGGCCCGCTCCAGGACGATCCGGCTGTCCTGCGCGCTCCTGATCTGGCTGTGCAGCACGGTCCGGTCGTGGACGGCGCGGTGCTGGAGCAGGCCGATCGTGGCCGCGTCCGCCAGCGCCTGCCCCAGCCGCAGATCGCCGGGCGACAGGACACCGGAAGCGATGTGGAAGAGGTTCAACGCCCCGATCACCTCCGCCCGCAGCCGCAGCGGCACCCCCGCCACCCCGGTGAAGCCACGCGCCAGCGCCCACTGGGTGAACCGCGGCCACCGCTGCCGCACGTCGGCGTCCTTCAGGTCGGCGTCGACCGGCCGGCCGCCGCGGGCGCAGTCCCGGCACGGGCCCTCCTCCCACTGGATCTGCGCCAGCTCCAGCAGGCGGGTGGTCTCGTCCGAAGCGGTCGCGTCGACCAACCGCCCCCGCGCGTCCAGCAGGATGACACCGGCCGCCTCCACCCTCAGCAGATCGACGGCGTGCTCGGTGAGCGTGTGCAGGAAATCCAGGATGTCGAAGTTGTCGACCAGTGTGTCGGCCAGTTCGATGAACGCGGCCGCGAGACGCTCCTCACGCCCCGCGGAACCAGTACCGGACATCATCGGAGATCACCAGATCTCGTTTCTCAGGACCGCCGTGCAACGGCCGCGCTGTCCGTCCGCTCAAAAACCGGCCGCACCAGCGGCACACACCGGCCGGGACCTGTCCCCCCCAGCCTGACACCCTTGACGACCCCGGTTCAACGCCTTCGCCCACATCCCGGACGGCACCCCTGGCCACGGCCTCCAAGTGGACACGGCCGCCTCCCCTGTGAGCGGACCGCGCCGGGTCACCCGCGCGCACGCCGACGGCGGTGGGGGCCGGCCCGGGGAAGTCAGAGATCCTCGTCGAGGAGGCTCTGACCCGGGTGGCGGCCGTAGGCGGTGCGGTGGACGGACGCGTGCCCCGCTGCCCTCACCGGGAGGCCCCACCGTGTGGCATGACCACCTCGTGCCGTCACTACCGGACGCACGAACCGGGCACCCGTGAGAACACCGTTTCGTGATCCAGGCCGACCCCGCCACCCCTCGCGTTCGGCGGCCTTACGGCACCGGACGCCGCAGAACCGTGCACCAGAGCCCCGAGGCGCGGTGTGCGTTCCCGCGGCTGATCCCTAGTGGTGCCAGTGCAGGGCCCGGGCAGCCGCCCGGGCCAGCGCGCCCAGCAAGTCGGTGTCGACGTCCCGCAGGCCGTTGGGCGCACGATGGTGCACCGACACCATCGCCATGACCGGCCCGCCCGGTGTGCACAGCGGGACGGAGCGCACCGCGCGGCTGCCGGCCTCCAGCATGACCTGCCGGCTGTCCTGACTGTAGAGACCGCTCGTCGCCACGTCCCCGACCGACACCGGCCGCCCCGTCCTCGCGGCCTGCGCGCACGCGGTGCCCCGGCCGTCGACCACGGCGAAGTAGTCCAGGAAGGGCCGGCTCATACCCCGGTGCGCCACCAGCCGCAGACCTCCGTGCACCGCGTCCACCTGCTGCGCATCGCACACCTGTACGTCCGTCGCGTCCGTGATGCACTCCAGCAGAGCCTGGAGCAGGGCCGGCGGCGGAGTGGCGGCCAGGAAGTACGGATCCAGGAAATCCACACCCGCGAACCTCGCCCGGTCCCGCGGACGGTCCAGCGCTGCGATCCGGATACGGCTGGTCAGGGACTCGGCGTCCACCTGCGCCTGTTCCGCGCGCGCCCGCGCCCGGTCGCTCTGCATACGAATCTGCGCGGTCCTGTCGCAGACGGCCGCCCGGTCCACCACCGGCACACCACGCTGCACGTTCATCACCATCGGCACCCCTCCAAGAACAACAGCGTCCACCGGGGACGAAGACGTTCGACGCGGAGGAACTCCTTCGCCCCCACCCTAGCGAGCACGCCCTCGTCCTGTCCCGGCCTGCGCCCCACGGGCCGTGCCGTATCCGGGACGCCATGGGATGTGCGGGCACTGCAGGGCGCCGAGGGGGCGTTGTGCTGCCGCACCGTGGGCGCGGGCACCGGCACGGCGAAGCCGCCCTGAACCCACACCCTCAGGCCGTGGCACAGGGCCCGGTGCAGAACGGATACACGCCGTCACCCCGTATCCCTTCAGGCCCGCGAGGACCGGAGACGTCGCCTGCGCCGGGGAGAGCACCGGCGGCGTCAGGCCCCCGGCAGGTCTCACAGGAGTGAGCAAGGGCCGCTTCCCTCCCAGCATGTGGAGGCGTTCCCTCCTGCTTTGTTCAAACGCCCGCCCGGGTGCTCCAGCCGGTGAGGGGTGGCCCAGCCTGCGAGGTGAGCGTCCGTGCACGAGATCTTGCGGACCGCATCCGAGAGCCTGCTGTTCGAGGTGACGGCGGCCCCCTGCCTGGTGCTCGATGCGGACCTGCGCATCCAGGGGGCCAATCCCGCCTGCCTGCGCGCCACCCGGCGCTCGCGCGACGAACTGCTCGGCGCCTCCATGTCCGACGCCTTCCCCGACAACCCCCAGGACGCCACCGCGACCGGCGTGCGCAACCTCGGCGCCTCTCTGGAGCGAGTGCTGCGCCGCGGTGCGCCGGACGACATGGGGTGCAGCGCTACGACATCCCCGATGCCGCCGCCCCGGGCGGTTTCCGTCCCAAGACGTAGAGTCCGGTCAACTCCCCGCTGCACGACGCCGACGGGCGCGTCGTCGGCGTACTGCACCACGTCGAGGACATCACCGCCGTGCACGACCTTTTGAAGCAGGCCGGCGGAGCCGATCCATGGGCCGGCCTGCGGCAGCCGACCGCGCCCCTGCACCGTGCGATGCTCGCCGTCGCACGCTACGAACGCGCCTGCACCACCCTGGAAAGCACACGCGCGCCCTCACACGCCGACAGCACGCGGCGGGACGCTGTGGCACCGCATCGTCCACACCGCCCGCTACGTCCCCCGCCGCGACTGCGCCGCCGCCGTGTGCCACACCGCGGTGCGGGAACTGCCCGCCGTCGACGCCGCCGCGATCACCCTGCACGGCACCGGCCTGCTGTCCCACCACCTCGCCGTCAGCTCCCCCCTGGCCCGGCGCGCCGAGGAACTGCAGCGGGCCGTGGGCCAGGGCCCGTCCCTGACCGCGTTCCGCACCGAGGAACCCGTGGCGGTCCCCGTCGTGGACCACGCCGGCTCCGCCTGGCCCCTGTTCACCGACGCCGCATGCCGCATCGGTGTCTCGGCGGCCTTCGCCTACCCGCTGCGCACCGCCACCGCGACGCTGGGCACCCTCACCCTCTACCGCACCCACCAGGGCACCCGCCCGACCCGTCCGCCCGCCCTCGGGCGGACGTGCGCCGAGATCGCCACCCTCGTGCTGCTGGCGGACAGGGACACCGACATCATCGAACAACTGCGGGCCACCGCCGACGCCGACGACATCAACACCACCATCGGCATCCTGGCCGCGGCCCGGCACACCAGCACCGACGACGCCGCCGCATGGCTGCACGCCACGGCAGAGACGAC
Source organism: Streptomyces minutiscleroticus (assembly GCF_014650875.1). Lineage (GTDB taxonomy): Bacteria > Actinomycetota > Actinomycetes > Streptomycetales > Streptomycetaceae > Streptomyces > Streptomyces minutiscleroticus. The sequence goes on along the minus strand of NZ_BMVU01000037.1, from coordinate 481 downwards.
CGGACGCCCCCTCGCCGACATCGCCCGCGACATCCTCACCCGCTACGGACACACCCCCCGCGACCGCCCCTGAACGACACCCCGGACACGGCCGCCCCGTACGCGACCGAGCAGGTGGCCACATCGGACACGTGGACGATCGCGGTCCGTTGTCCACGGGGATCGGCTCATCCGGCCCCGGGCCCGGCCGGCCGGCCGGTGCTGCCGGGCGGGGGCAGGATCACGCTTCCGGCGACCACGTCGCGGGCCAGGTCGGCCAGGCGGATGCGGTGGCGGCGGGCATGGGCGCGCAGCTGTTCGAAGGCGGTGCCCGGGTCGGTGCCGTTGGTGGAGGCGAGGAAGCCCTTGGCCTGTTCGATGGCGCTGCGGCTGTCCAGGGCGTGCTGGAGCTGGCGGTTGACGGTGCGGTGGTGGTCCAGGGATGCCTGCTGGACCAGGGAGATGGCGGTGGCGTCGGCCAGCGCCCTCGACAGGTGCCGGT
>NZ_BMVU01000036.1 GCF_014650875.1 Streptomyces minutiscleroticus | reverse complement strand
GCACCCCGGCGCCCGCCCGGACCGCGACCGTGCCGGTGCGCATCCCGGCCGCCCCCGTCCGCGCGGCGGCCCAGCGACTCGCCGCGTGAGCCCGCTCCGGGCGCAGGGGGCGGCCGCCCCGGCGGAGTTCCGCCGGGGCGCGCCTGCTCCGGGGAGGGGCGGCGACGGCACCGGCCGGTCCGGCTCCTGCGGTCGCGCGGGAGGTCCCGCGCGGGAACGGCTCAGCGCATCATGTCGCCGGAGGCCGACGGGACGAGCGGAGTGACCGAACGGGCCCGCTGCCACATCCCGTGCAGCTGCTCGCCGGGGCGCATCTGCTCGCCGTGGAGGGCGTCGAGCACCACCAGGACACCGGTGAGCGCCGGCACCGCCCACTGCAGGCAGGTCAGCTGACGCTGCGCCTTGTCGAGGTTGATCGGGTGCTTGGCGGCCTTCTCGGCGTCCTGCGGGTCGCCGGAGGACGCCAGCTCGACCTTCTTGCCGAGGACGCGCGACCAGGCGGTGACGGCCAGGGCCGCGCCGGTGACGACGGTCTTGGCGGTGCTGGAGGCGGCCACGCCCTGCTGGCCGGCGACCCGGTGGGCGTTCGCGACCAGCATGCCGGTGCTGCCGACCAGGTGCGCGCCGATGGCGACGGCGTTGACCGGCGTCCACTTCGCCCAGCCGGCCGAGGAGATGCGCGCCGTGGCGGTGTTCGTCTCCCCGACTTCCTCCGCCCCGCCGTTGACGCCGACGGCGCCCATCAGCGAGCCTCCGAACCACGCGGCCAGCCCCACATCGTGCAGGCTGCGCAGGAGGGTGTTGCGATCGGACATGACGGTGCTCCTTCATGGAGGGTGGGACCACTTCACGGATGGTGGGCCGGCGCGACGGGAACGCCGGCTCCTCCACCCTCCCCGGCCCCTTGCGCCGCCGCCATTACGGCTGGCCCGAACGGGCGCCGTTCCGTCCCCCGGCCCCCGGACCGCGATCCGCCGCCCGGCACTGCGCAGGACGGGGGGCGGCCGGGCCCGCGAGCGGGGCGCGGCGGCCGCCTCCGCCCGCCGTGCCGACCGCGCCGGTCCGGGCGCCCGCCCGGGGAGGACGGGGCGGCTCCGCGCGGAGTACGTACGTCCCGCCCTCGGGCCCGCCACCCGCGAGCGTGACCGTCGCCCGCGCCCGGGCGGACCCGTAGCCGTGCCCGCCCGCCGCCGGGCGGGCTTCCGCGGCGGCCCGCCCGGCGGCGGCGCGAGGTCGGACCGTGGCGGGCGGAGGCTGCGCTATAGTAGATCTTGAGCAGCCACCGAACTCCCGGTGGCGAGCCACGCGTTGGTGGTCCAAGGAAAGACGCCCCGCTTCCTGCGGGGAGATGCAGGTGCAAGGCCTGCCCGGCGCTCTGTACGGCCCCGCTCCCGGTGATCCGGGAGCGGGGCCGAGTTGTTTCCGCCGCCACGAGGGGCCGGCGGCACTCCTGTCGTCGAGGGTGCCCGGCCGGCGCGCCGCCGGCGCGGACGCCTCCTCGCACCGCGCGTGTGCCGGCCGGCGGGGAGTGCCGCGGGGGGCCGGGCGGCGGTTCGGAGGCGGCCCGCCGGCCGTGGATGATGTCACAGATCCCGGTGGGCGAGGAACTCCAGCAGCGCGTGCAGCTCCCCGGCCGCGTCCGCCCGCAGGGGCAGGCCCGCCAGCACGTCCTTCGCCGCCGCGAGGTGGCGGCGGGCCTCCGCGAGGCAGCGGGCGCGGGCGCCCGTCCGCTCGACGAGGGCGGCCGCCCGAGCGGGGTCCCCCGCGGTCTCCAGCAGCGCGGCGAGCCGCCCGGCTGCCGGTCCGGGGGAGTCCAGGGCCAGCAGCAGCGGCAGCGTCTTCTTGCGTTCCCGCAGGTCACCGTGGACGGGTTTGCCGGTGACAGCGGGGTCGCCCCAGATGCCCAGGACGTCGTCGGCCACCTGGAAGGCCGTGCCGAGGTGCCGTCCCGCGCGGTCGAGGGCGGCGGCCGTCGCCGGGGACGCGCCGCCGAGCAGGGCGCCCAGCGCCAGCGCGCAGCCCAGCAGCGCGCCCGTCTTGCGCTCGGCCATCGTCCGGTACTCCGCCGGCCGCACCCGCCGCTCGCCGCTCCAGGGGCGGGAGGCGAACAGCAGGTCGTCCGCCTGCCCGCGCACCAGGTCGGCGAGCGCGGCGGACAGCACGCGCAGAGCCGCCGGCCCCGCCGCTCCGGCCGGCCCCGCCGACCCTGCCGGGTCCGCCACCCCCTCGGGTCCCATCGGACCGATCGGCCCCGTCGGCCCAGCCGGGTTCGCCGACCCGGCCGGGCCCGCTGGACCCATCGGACCCGCCGGACCCGCCAGGTCCGCGGGACCTGCCGGCCCCGTCGGTGCCGTCGGTGCCGTCGGTGCCGTGGCCAGTGTCTCCACGGCCAGGGCGAACAGCGCGTCACCCGCGAGGACGGCGGGGCCCGTGCCGTACGCCTTCCACACGGAGGGGCGTCCGCGCCGCAACGGGTCGCCGTCCATGACGTCGTCGTGCAGCAACGAGAAGACGTGCACGAGTTCCACCGCGACCGCCGCGGGCACGCCGTCCCGTCCGGGTGCGCCCACCGCCTCCGCGCCGAGCACGGCCAGCGCCTGCCGCACCCCCTTCCCGCCGGAGGCCCCGCCCGTGCCACCGAGGTCACGCCAGCCGAAGGCGTACGCGGCCATCTCGCCCATCCAAGGATGCAGCCGCCCGACCGCCTCGCGCAGGGACGGCGCCACCAGCGTCCGGCAGCGGGCGAGGACGTCGGGCGCGTCGAGCCGTTCCCGGACCGCCGAGCGCGCCGCCGTCACCGTGCGGCCCCCGCCGCCCCGACCGTGCGCGTGCCGAGCCCGTTCGCGCCGGACCCGTTCGCGTCCGTGCCGAGCCCGTTCGCGTCCGTGCCGGACTCCTCCGCGTCGATGCCCAGTTCCTCCCGGGCCCGTGCCACCATGGCGCGCGCGTGCTTCAGGCCGATCCGCCGCAACGTGCGGTCCAGGTCGTCGAGGTCGGCGGCCGTCCCGGCGCGGTCCCGTCCGAGCCTGGCCAGGGACTTGACCAGGCCGAGCCGGGCGAGGGCCTCCCCGCGGGGCTCGCTCATGGTGCGGAACTCCGCGAGCGCCTGCTCGTAGAGGTCGCGGGAGTCCGCGTAACGCCCGGCCCGGTACAGCACGTTGCCGCGCATCTTGTGGTTGTAGGCGAGCGCGCCCGACAGGTTCATCGCCCGGCAGGTCGCCTCCGCCTCGGTGAGCAGGGCCAGCGCCCGCTCGGTGTCGCCGTCGCGGACGGAGACGACGTCGGCGAGCCCGCGCAGGGCCCAGGCGTGGCCGCGGCGGTCGTCGGCGCCGGCGGCTATCTCCGCGGCCTCCTCGAACAGGGCGTACGCGGTGTCGTAGGCGCCGGAGTTGCGGTGCATCTGGGCGATGCCCTCCAGTGCCCACACCGTGTGCCGCGCCTCGCCGCGCCTGCGGGCCTCCGCCAGGAGTTGCTCGTGCAGGCGGGCGACGTCCTCGTAGTCGCCCTGGATGCGGCCGGTCTCGGCCAGGCCCGCCAGCGAGTAGCCGCGGACGACGACGTCGCCGCCCCGCTCGCCGAGGTCGGCCGCCAGCCCGAGCAGCCGCCGGGCCAGGGCGAAGGAGCCGCGCTGGCGGGCCAGCGTGCCGCCGCTCCACAGCGCCCAGGCCATCGCCGCGACGTCCGCCGCCTCCCGGGCGGCGCGGTAGCTCGCCTTCCACGCGCGGTCGGCGTCCCGGACCTGGCCCAGCCGCCGGTGCGCCTCCGCGACGGCGAGGCCGCAGGCCGCGGCCTCGGTGAGGCGGCCCGCACGCTGGGCGGCCCGCAGCTGCGCGGTCCCGGTGGTGAGGACGTCGGTCAGCGAGGAGTTGACGGAGAGCGCGGTGAGAACCCCCTGGTACTCCGGGGCGACTGCCTTGCTGTACATGAGTGCCTTTCGGTCCGCTGTCTGCCTTGCGCGAAGGAGGCGACCGGGGCATCTGTACGCATTGCGTATACATGCTGCGTATACACGACATGTATACGCGATGTGTATAGCGCACCGGTCGTCAGCCCCGGCCGGATGCTCCGGGGCGTCGTTCGCTGTCGATCAAGACGACGGCACGGCCGGGGAGGTTGCTCGTGAGGCGCAGATCACTCGACGTGCCGTCCGGCACCGTCCGGTCTGTCCGGCGGGGCGGGATTCGCGCACCTTGCGGGGCGCACCGACACCGTGGGCGTTCGATCCGCCGAACTCCCCGGACGGGTGTCCTTGCCCGCCCCCGTCCCACTGCCGCGACAGCGGGACGGGGCGCGGCGCGGTCAGCAGGGGCGGCGCCACACCCCGAGTTCCGGTTTCTTCAGCATCGACGACAGCCTCAGGGTGCGGGACTCGGGGCAGAAACCGCCGGGCGGCTCCGCGTACTCCACGTGGAAGACCGCCTTGTCCGCCGTGATGAACGGTGTGAGTTCCGCGCACTCGTCGTACTGCGCGCACTCCTCGTTGACCGCGAAGTCGAAGGTGCCGACGAGCTCGGGGATCTGCGGGAGGTCGTTCTTCAGTCCCACGGACAGCCCGCGCTCGTGCGCCAGGTCCGCGATCATGCGGTTGTACGCGAGCTGGTCGCGGGCGGTGAGGGGGAAGCCGGTGTCGTTGCCGTACCCCTCGACCAGGTCGGGCTCCACCGCGTCGAAGCCCTTGTCGCGGCACATGTCGAAGCGCCGCTCCATGAGCGGGCGCAGGGCGGACAGCCGGCGGATGTCCAGCCAGCGCTCGCCCTTCCAGCCGTTGGGCTCGCCGAGCAGCGAGCGCGGGAAGGCGTCCGCGTCGGGCCGGAAGTCCTCCCAGGCGCCCACGTTGACGTAGCAGATGACCTTGCGTCCGGCGCGGTGCAGGCGCGCCACGTCCGCCGCCGAGTTCTCGAAGCCGTCGATGTCGTAGACGGGCACGTCGACCGACGGGTCGGCCCGTCCGTCGAGCTGCCACTGCCAGGCCAGCCCGGGACGCGGCGTCCAGCGGGCCTTCCCGCCTCCGCCGCGCCCGTCGTCCGCGCCGGAGCAGCCGGCCAGCGCCGAGACGGCCAGGACGGCCAGGAGCGTCACGTACGCCAGTACGCCGCGTGTCATCGCCGGTGTGCCGCGTGTCATCGTTCCACCCAGGTCAGCGCGGGGGTCAGCTGCGCCCACGGGTTGGGGGGCCCGCCGGTGACCGGTCCGCTGACCGCCGCGCCGCGCTCGCGGGCGGTGCGCACGGCGAGCGGCACCAGCGCCTCGGGCACGCCGTAGACGAGGTGGCAGAACCGTTCGGGGGGCTGCCGCGCGGTCCACTCCGGCCGGCTGAACGCCGACACGTACGTCGACCAGTGGCCCTCGAACGTCACGGTCAGGTCCGCGAGGCGGACGTATCCGGGCGCGGGGTGGACCCCGGGGTTGAGCACGACGGTCCTCGCCCCCGACCTGCGGGCGGAGCGGACCAGGCGGCGGCAGGCGGGCAGGCCGTCCGGCGTCGCCGTGACCCGGTCGAGGAAGCAGCCGTCGGCCGCGTACCACTCCTGGTGCCGGCGCAGCTCGTCCGCGATCGCGGACGGATCGCGCGTGCCGTAGTCGGTGTCGACGTAGCCCAGGACGCGGGCGCCGGCCTCCCGCAGCGCGTCCGCCGCCGCGGTGAACGCGGGGTCGGGCGCGGCGCCGGGCCCGTCGGCGGGGTTGAGCACGACCGCGTAGGTGCGGGCGGCCGCCCTGATGAGGCGGTGCCAGGCGCCCGGGTCCTCGGCCGGGTGGACGTAGAGCGGTATCAGCAGGCTCACGGGGCGGCGTCGCCTTCCGCGCGGCGGGCGGCGGGCCGCCCGGCCGTGGCCGTCCACAGCGCGGTCAGCGCGTCGTCCAGGGTGTGCGCCGGGCGCCAGCCGAGGGCCCGGTCCGCGGCGGTGATGTCGGAGCACTGCCAGGACACCTGCGCCGAGCGGGCCGAGCCGCCGGCGTCCTCCTCGATCCGCCCGCGGAAGCCGGCCTTCTCCGCCAGGCCCCGCACCAGGTCGCGCACGGGGACGGCGGTACCGCCGCCGACGTTGAGGACGGGCGGCAGCGGCCCGGGCGCCGTGACCGCGAGCTGCGCCGCCCGCGCGAGGTCGCGCACGTCCACGAAGTCGCGGTGGGCGGACAGGTCGCCGAGCCGCAGCACCGCGTCCGGGTCCGGTCCCGCCGCGCGCAGCAGCGCGGCGATCCGGCCGGGCAGTCCGGTGCGCGGCGCCCCGGGCCCCACCGGGTTGCCCACGCGCAGTACGACGGCGTCCAGGCCGGAGGCGGTCACCGCGACCGTGCCCGCGAGCTTCGTCGCGCCGTAGGGGCTGACCGGCCGGGTGGGGTCCGACTCCGTCACCCGGGTGCCGGGGGCGGACGGGCCGTACTCGGCGGCCGAGCCCAGGTGGACCAGGCGCGCCGCGGGGGCCGCCCGGCTCAGCGCGGCGCACAGCGCGGCGGGGCCGCGGGCGTTGGTCTCGGCGAGGGTCACGGCGTCGCCGCCGGTCGCGCCCGCGCAGTTGACCACGGCGTCGGGTGCGGCCGACGCCAGCCTCTCGGCCAGGTCTTCCGGGCGGGCGGTGGCCAGGTCGACGCCGACCTCGGCGGCGGGCGAGCGGCCGCCGCCGAGGACGAGCGCGCCGGGCAGGGCGCGCAGCCGTGCGGCGACGTGCGCGCCCAGATAGCCGGTGTGGCCCAGGACGAGGATGCGCATGCGGTGTTCAGGCTCCCTTGAGCAGAAGCGACTTGCGGGTGGTGAACTCGGCGTTGGCACGGTCGTAGTCGTCCGGGCGGCCTATGTCGAGCCAGTAGCCGTCGAACGCGTAGGCGTGCGGCGGGGTCTCGGCGGCGAGCAGGTCCAGGACCAGCTCGTCGAAGCCCAGCGGCAGACCGGGGGTGTAGCCGTCGAGCGTCGTGCGGGACAGGCCGTAGACGCCCATGGAGACGCTGTAGTCCAGGCTGGGCTTCTCCCTGAACCCGACGACTCTGCTCGCGTCGGTCGTCAGCACGCCGAAGTCTATGTTCACCTTGCGGGAGTAGGTGGCGATGGTCAGGGGCGCGCCCGACTCCTCGTGCCGGCGCAGGACGTCGGCGTAGTCGAGGTCGGTGAGGATGTCGCCGTTCATCACCAGGAACGTCTCGGGCAGGCGCTCGCGCAGGGTGAGCAGCGGCCCCATGGTGCCCAGGGGGCTGTCCTCGGTGGCGTAGTCGACGGCCAGGCCCCACTGCGAGCCGTCGCCGACGTAGGCGCGGATGATCTCGCCCAGGTGGCCGATGGCGATGGTGCAGTGGGTGAAGCCGGCCGCGGAGAGCTGGCGCAGCACGATCTCCAGGATGGCGTGCTGGTCGCCGATGGGGACGAGCGGCTTGGGCAGCGCCGTGGTGTACGGGCGCAGCCGGACGCCCTTGCCTCCGGCCAGGATCACTGCGTGCATGGGGCTCCTCCTTCGGGGACGTGCCGGACGGTGGGGCGGGGTCAGATGTTGTAGATGCCGGTCTTGTAGCGGGCGAGGTTGGCCGGGTCGCGGAAGAACTCCGCGGTGTGCGCGAGCCCTTCCTCCAGGGTGTGGGCGGGCTCCCAGCCGGTCGCCGCGGTCAGCCGGGACGCGTCGCAGACCAGCCGCATCACCTCGGAGTTGGCGGGGCGGTGGCGCGTGGTGTCCTCGCGCACGTCGAGGGCGGTGTCCATCACCTTGCCGATCAGTGCGACGAGGTCGCCGACCGAGATCTCGCCGCCGGTGCCGGCGTTGAAGGTCCGGCCCACCACCTGTGCGGCGGGCGCGGTGCCCACCGCGAGGAACGCCCGCGCGGTGTCCTGGACGTAGGTGAAGTCGCGCGTGGGACGCAGGTCGCCCAGGGTGATGGTGCGCTCCCCGGCCGCCACCTGGCCGATGACGGTGGGGATCACCGCGCGCATCGACTGGCGCGGCCCGAAGGTGTTGAACGGCCGCAGCGTCACCACCGGGGTGTCGAAACTGGCGTGGTAGCTGTCGGCGAGCCGGTCCGCGCCCGCCTTGGAGGCGGCGTACGGCGACTGGGTGTTGATGGGGTGGTCCTCGGTGATGGGCACGGTCCGCGCGGTGCCGTACGTCTCGCTGGTGGAGGTGTGCACCAGCCGGGGCGTGCCGAGCGCGCGCACGGCCTCCAGCACGTTGAGGGTGCCGGTGACGTTGGTGTCCACGTAGCTGTGCGGCGCCTGGTAGGAGTACGGGATCGCGATGAGGGCGGCCAGGTGGTAGACGCAGTCGGCGCCCTCGACCAGGCCGCGGACGGAGCCGGGGTCGCGGACGTCGCCGAGCACGACCTCCACGTGGTCCATGACGTCGGCGGGCAGGGTCTCCAGCCATCCGTAGGAGGAGAAGGAGTTGTACTGGGCCATGGCCCTCACCCGGTGTCCGGAGGCGACCAGCGCCTCGGTGAGGTGGGAGCCGATGAAGCCCTCGGCTCCGGTGACGGCGGCGAGCGGTGCGGAGGTCAAGGCGGGTGTCCTTCCGGTCGGTTGCGCAGGGGGCCGGCGGTGGTGCGCGGTCGTGCGGGCCGGTGGTGTGCGGGATCGTGCGAGGCGGGCGCGGTGCGGGGCGTACGGGGCGGTGCGCGTGCGGGGCGGACGCAGCGGGCGGGCCGGGCCGGTCAGCCGTGCGGGGCGGGGCGCCCGAGCAGCCGCAGCACGTACGCCGTGAGGCACAGGGCGGCCGCTCCGTAGCACAGGGGCAGGAGGGGCGCTCCCGGCGGCGGGTGCCACAGTGTGACCGCGCCGGCGCCGCCCGCGGCCGCGAGGCAGATCGCGGCGGGCGGCCAGGCCACCCCGAACGCCTGGAGCAGCAGCGCGGTCCACAGGACGGCCGCGAGCGGCAGCAGGGCGGCCGGCTCGGCGCCGGTGAGCAGCGCCGCGGGCAGCAGCGGGAGGAGGTAGGCGAGCAGGCAGACGGCGAGGATGCCGGCCGAGCGCAGCAGGAAGCCGGCCGGTGTCGCACTCGCGCGCAGCGCGGCGACCGACAGCCCGCGGTAGCGGTACAGCAGCCACTCGGCCGGCCCCATGCTCACGGTCAGCACGAGGACCGCGTACGGGTGCTCCCGGCTCTGCAGCAGCACCAGCACGCCCGCGGCCAGGCCGAACAGTCCGTACGGCAGGGAGCGCAGCAGCGGCGGCCGGGCGGCGCCGGGGCCGGGCGGGGCGGCGAGGGCGGAGCGCAGGACCCACGCGGTGGCGGCGAGGGTGGCCAGCAGGGCCAGCAGCGGGAGCCCGGCGCGCAGCGGGCGGCCCGGCTCCCACCACGGCAGCGCCGAGGCGCCCGCGACCAGCGGGGTGAGCGCGGCCAGCAGCAGCCGCTCGCGGCCCAGCACGAGCAGGACGCCCGCCGCCGCCAGGTACACCGACTGGGCGGCCGCCAGCAGGACGGCCGTACCACCCCCGCCGCCGGGCAGCGCTGTCACGGCCGCGGCGGCCGTCGCCGCCGCGGCTCCCAGGGGTGCGCCGGCCAGCAGCGCGCGGCCCGCCTCCCGCCGCCCCGCCACCATCCGCAGATGGGCGCGGTGGCCGAGCGCCTGGCCCCACGCCCAGGAGACGAGTCCCGCCACGACCAGGGCGGCGGCGTGGTCCCCCGGCCGCCACAGCGGCGCGATGAGGAGGTAGGCGAGTCCCGGCAGCGCGAACAGCGCGCCCCGCAGCAGGCAGCGCACGTGGTCCGGGCGCCAGGGGTCGGCGGGCGGCGCGGGCTCGGGGAAGGTCCTCGGCACCCGTTCGTACAGCGCGGAGGCCAGGGAGAACAGGTTCGGGTGCCCGTACCTGTCCCTGATCACGTCCGCCGACAGCCCCTCCGCCTCCAGCAGCGCGGCCACCTCGTAGGGGTGGACGGCCGGGCCGATGCGGTCGGACAGGTCGGCGGCGAGCCGGTCCACCTCCTCCCGGGCCGCGCCGCGCTCGGGCAGCCGCAGCGCGAGGGTGCGGTCGTCGCCCCCGCGGCGGCGCGGCGCGGCGAGTCTCAGCGCCAGGGTGTCCTGCTCGGGCCCGCCCGGTTCGAGTGCCATGGGCCCGCTCATCCGGCGACGCTCGTCGTGCCGGTGACCGCTTCGCGGTCCGGGGCGGGCGGCGGGATCCGCACGACCGCGGGGAGCGGTACGGTCGCCGCGTCCTGCGGGACCGTGCCGGCCCCGGCGTACGCGGCGGCCGGCGCGGCCGTCGCCGACAGCTCCCGGTAGATGGCGCGGAAGGTGTCGATGGTCCGGCGCAGGGTGAACTGCTCGATCACCCGCAGCCGGGCGGCCTCGCCCATCGCGCCGCGGCGCGCGGGATCGCCGAGCAGGTCGAGGGCGGCCGCGGCCATGGCGGCCGGGTCGCGCGGCGGCACCACGAGACCGGTGTCGCCGACGGCCTCCCGCACCCCGCCCACGTCGGTGGAGACCGTCGCCCGCCCGCACGACATGGCCTCGATCAGTGTGAACGGGAAGCCCTCGCTGATGCTGGAGAGCATCACGACGTTGCCGGCCGCGTAGGCGTCCCTGATGTCGTCGACGCGGCCCTCGAACGTGACGGCGTCGGCGTGCCCGAGCCCGGCGGCCAGGGCCTCGCACCGCTCCCGGTACGCCTCCCCGCCGCGCGGCGTCCCGCCGAACAGCCTCAGCCGCGCGTCGGGGACCCGGTCCCTGACGAGGGCGAAGGCGCGGACGAGGGTCTCCAGGTCCTTGATCGGGTCGACGCGGCCCGCCCAGCTCAGGGTCGGCCGCCCGGGCTCGGGCCCGGCCGGCGGGAACGCGGCGGGGTCCACACCGTTGTAGACCGTGCGGATCGCCCGCGGGTCGGCGCCGCCCTGCTCCTCCCACAGCCGGTTGTAGCGGTTGCCCGGTGTGATCAGGGACGCCCGCCGGTAGCTCTCCTCGGCCAGCAGCCGGAAGAAGCCGAGGACCACGGCCTTCACCGGCCAGCGGTAGGGGGCGGTGCGGTAGCCGAGGTAGCGCTCGCGCAGGTAGACGCCGTGCTCGGTCAGCAGCAGGGGCACACCGTGCCGGTCGAGGGCGGCGAGGCCCGGCAGGACGGCGATGCCGCCGCTGACCGCGTGCGCGACCCCGTCCCGCGGGAGCGGCGCGGCCAGGGGACGCAGGGCGTGCTCCAGCAGGGCGGTCGCGGTGAGCGCGTCGTGCAGGGTCGGCCGGGCCTCGCGCACGGCGAGACCCGGCCGGTTCCACACGGCGGCGAGGATCTCGACGGCCCGGTCGCCGCGCAGGAACGCGCTCAGGCCGCCGTCCGCCGCGGCCCGCGCCATGGTGTACAGGGCGGGGGCGAACCCCCGCTCGCTGCACGGGTCGAGCAGCGCGGTCAGGAACCGCTCGTAGGCGGCGGCCAGCCGGTTGCGGGCGCGGCCCCGGGGCGGGCGGCCCTCGGGCGGGGCGCCCCACATCGGGACGGACAGGACGCGGGACACCTGGGCGGGCAGGTCCCACACGACGGGCTCGCGCCCGGTGCCGGTGACGGCGACGACGTCGAAGTCGACGTCGGGCATGCCCTGGACGAGCTGGTCGCACCAGACGCTCACGCCGCCGTGGCTGTGCGGGTAGGTGCCTTCGGTGAGCAGGGTGACGCGCGTCGCATCGGAGCGGGGCGCGCCGCGGTGAACGTGCATGGATGTGCTCCACGGCCGGGACGGGGCGGAAGTGAGGAGTGGGTGGTCGTGCCGGTCCCGGCCGCCGACGGGCGGCCGGGACCTCCGGGTGCGCCGGTGTCAGTCCCGCACGGCGGGCGGGACCTGCTCGCGCACGCCCGCGGGCACGCGGGTGTCCGGTGCGGGAGCCGTGGCCGGGGCCTGTCCGGCGGGTTCGGCGGCCGTGCCGGGCAGGGCGGCGGAGGACGGCAGCGCGAGGGTGAGGGACCCGCCGTCCGCGGGGGTCCAGCCGGAGCGCCCGCCCGCGTACGCCTCGCCGAAGGCGGTGCCGCCCGAGGTGGTGCCGGCGGGGGCGGTGGCGGTGACGGCCGTACCGTCCGGGGCCTCGACGGTCACGGTGCCGCCGACGCGGTGGGCGGTGACCTGTCCGGCGTCGAGGGCCGCGGCCCAGGCGGCGCGGCGCCGCATCTCGGTGCCGATGTCCTTCATCCGCAGGTTCACCACGGGGGTGTCGTCGGTGAACAGCGCGTCGTAGCCGTCCAGGACGCCGTCGAGGACCGGGTAGGCGATGCGGTCCTCGGCCAGGTTCGACTGGTGGATGAAGTGCGGCTTGGGGTCGTTGGCCAGGACGTGGCCGAGGGCGATACGGGTCTCCAGCGGCACGATGTGCCCGGCGTAGCCGGTGGCGGGGTCCAGCGGCTCGTCCAGGCAGGTCGTGGTGGCGGGGTTGTCCTCGCAGATGCCGCTGCCGCCCTGGGCGCGGCCGGTGTAGATCCAGTTGTACTCGTCGACCTGCTCGGCCGCCCGCCCGGCGTTGTAGAAGACGTTCATCGGGTAGCGGGAGACGGTGGTGGCCGGGCCGACCTGCCGCTGGACGGGGTCGCGGGAGTTGTCGGAGGCGAGCCAGGCGACGTCGTTGTCGGCGAGGGCGAGCGCCAGATGGGGGTTGTCCTCGGGCTGCTGCGGCAGCACCTTCAGACCCGAGTGCTCACCGGTGACCAGTTCGTCGTTCTCCAGCGGGAGTCCGGCGTCCTCGCCCCAGACGCGGTTGGTGGCGATCTCGTCGGCGATCTCCGTCCGGCTCACCCACTTGGTGCTGCCGTCGGCGTTCGTGGCGCACTTCCAGGGCACCGTCGCGGTGTCCTGCTCGCAGCCGAGGAAGGCGTGCGTGTAGGTGTGGTTGATCCAGCGGAACCGGTTCCGCTCGGCGACGAACCTGTCGGCCAGCGCGTCGGCACCGTTGTTCTCCTCGCGGTGCTCGACGCTGCCGGCGGCGTTGTAGGCCAGGTCGAGGGTGAAGCCGTGCTCGTCCTGCCAGGCGGCGGCGTGGTCGACGTCCGCGGGCGTCATGCGGATGGGGTCGGGCTCGGCGTCCGGGTCGGTGCAGTCGACGTCGCCGGGCGTGCAGTTCAGCTCGCTGTTCCAGCGGTCGTCGGCGGCGAACACGTCGTCGACGTGCACGGCGAAGTAGTTCCGCGAGGCGCCCAGGTGCACACCGTCGGTCATCCACTCCACGATGCCGCGGGCCAGCAGCCGGAACTGCTGCTGGTACCGGTTGTAGACGAAGGTGACGACGAGCTCGCGCCGCCCGTCGTGCCGGTACTCGCCCACCAGCGAGCCCTTCTTCGACTGCCCGGGGACGGCCGCCTCGACGTACGGGGTGAAGTCCGCGCCGGCGGCGGGCGCCGACAGATAGGCGTAACTCTCGCCGACGTCGGGGGAGTTGTCCTCGAAGGGCACCGCTCCCTCGAGGTAGCCGAAGGGGCCGGCCTTGCCCGCGGCGGTCACCTGGGCCTCGACGCCGTCGACGCTGCCGGAGTAGCCGCCGGCGGTCGGGTACTGGAGCCCGGCCTCCGGACGCGCGTAGGTGTAGGCGTCGACCTGCGGGATCGAGTAGGTCCGCTCGTAGTCCGCGAGCGCCGTCATCTCGGCGGAGCCGGCGGGGAAGGGGTTGTCGTTCGGCAGGACGACGGCCTGGTACTTGGCGCGCGGCCGGCCGTCCACCGTGTCGGCGAGGAAGCCGGCGTCGATCACGGGTCTGCCGGTCCGCGTCAGGTCGATCTCCGTGTACGGCGTTCCCGCCGCGTCGAGTTCGGCCGCGATGGCCCCGGTGGCCGGGCCGCCGTCGCTCACCACCAGGACCCGCAGGTCGATGCGGGGCGTGGCGGTGCCGGCGTGTGCCGCGCCGGCCGGCAGGCCCAGCGCGGCGACGAGCGCGCCCACGGTCAGCGCGGTGGTGCGTACGGTCCGCTTCATGCGGTCGAGTCCCCTCCCCCGGGCAGGGGTGAGGACAGCTCCCACGGAGCGGACGCACCCCCCGGTGCCACGCCGGCGTCCCCCTCAGAAGCCGGTCGTCGACACATCCGTCGCGTCACATAGTGGTGCCTCTGTGCCACTTCTGTGCTCATGCTGTGAAACATGGCGGAAAACTGTGCGTGTCCGAAGCGTCGCTCCGGGCACTCGGAGGGACATGTGCCGACGGGCGGTACGTGTGGGATGCAATGGACGCGAGCGCGTTGTGCGCTGGTCCGGGCCTTGCACGGCGCACCGGCGGACCGAAGTGGTCCGCCGGGCGTGGGGCCGTGGGCGCGGAGCGTGACACGGTCCTGTTCACAGGGTGGTTTTGAGTCACGCCCGGCGCGGGGCGCGCAGGGCCGTCAGGCGCAGAGCACGCGCGTCTCGGGGGTGTGGACGGGGCCGCCGCTGATGTTCGTGCTGTCGCTGAACTCGGCGTAGAAGTAGGAGTAGAAGCCGATGTTGCCGTTGCAGCCGGAGTCGGCGGCGACCTGCAGCGTCAGGGTGACGGTGCGGCTCTGGCCGGGCGGGACGGTGGCGCCGTAGTTGGTCCCGAGGTCCGCGGGCCCGGTCCCGGAACAGGGCGTGCTGCCGGCGGCCGTGGCGAGCGAGCACCCCGTGAAGGAGTACTTCAGGTCGGGGCGCTGCGTGGTCAGCCACGTCGGGTCGATCGTCTGGTAGACGAACCAGACGTCGTAGGTGTGGTGGTTGGTGAGCGTCATCGACAGGTTCACCGTGCCACCGGGCGTGGTGGTGGCGCTGTCGGTGGTGAACGTCAGCTCGGCGGGGGCGGCCTCGGCGGCGCTCGCGGCGGGGGCGAGACCGAAGAGGGCGAGGACGAGGGCGAGGACGGCGGTGAGACCCGTGCGTCTCAGCAGTGGTGATCGCATGGCCCGGGAGGCTAGGCACGCCGCGAGCACACCGTCTGCCCCTCCGGACGCGCCCGCCGCGCCGGTCGGCCGGAAAGCGCTCCCCGTGTGACGGTGGTGCGACGAAGGTGTGAAGGTGCCCCGCGGATCGCATACGGGCACGGCAGCGGGGGTGCGGGCGGGCGGCGGCGCGGGACGGGCGGTCCCGGGGGCACGGATGACACCGTCGGGCGCTATTGGCGCGTATCCGATGTGTCGCCCACCGGCGGAACCAGAGCCACCGGATGTGTGCCGGGCCGTTCTCGGCCACTCGTCGCCTTCCGGCCGCACGGTCCCGGCACGGCGTCCCCTCCGGTCCCACGGGCGCGCCGGGGTCCGCGCGCGGCGCACGGACCCCGGCACACCCTTCCTCCGCACGCGGTCGCGGACCCGGCACACCCTCGCCGGCTCTCAGGGCAGGAGCTGCTCGACGGTGATCGGCAGGGAGCGGACGCGGCGGCCGGTGGCGTGGAACACGGCGTTGCCGACGGCCGCCGCCACACCGACCAGGCCGATCTCGCCGATGCCCTTCGTGCCGGTCGCGCTCGCCCGGTCGGGTCCGCCGACGAACAGCACCTCCATGTCCGGCACGTCGGCGTGCACCGGCACCAGGTAGTCCCCGAAGGTGGCGTTGGCGATCCGCCCGGTGACCGGGTCCGTGACGGTGTCCTCGAACAGGGCCTGGCCGATGCCGCCCACCGTGCCGCCGACGATCTGGCTGGTGGCGGTCTTCTCGTTGAGGATGCGGCCGCCGTCGACGACGGAGACCACCCGGGCCACGCGCAGCAGGCGCAGCTCGGCGTCGACGCGCACCTCGACGAACTTCGCGCCGAAGGCCCCGGCCGGAGCCATCCCCAGGTCCTCGGCGCGCGGCGGGGCGCTCCTGCCGTCGGCGCCCAGCTCCGCCAGGCCGTGCCGGGCCAGGATGTCGGCGTAGGACTCGCCCCGGCCGGGGTCGCCCACGCGGTGCAGGCGCCCGCCGGCGACCGCCACCTCCTCGGGCGCGGCCCCGAGCAGCGGGGAGGCGGCGTCGTCGCGCACCAGGTCGCAGAAGTCCCGGACCAGCCGGCGGCAGGCGGCGTGGACGGCGTTGCCGAGGGCGCCGGTGAGACCGGACCCGCCGGCCGGGGGCGCGTACGGCAGGTCGGAGTCGCCGGGGTCGAAGCGCACCCGTCCCACGTCGAGGCCGAGCAGCTCCGCCGCCAGCTGCGTCATGACCGTGTACGTACCGGTCCCGATGTCGGTGGCGGCGCTGCGCACGTGCGCCGAGCCGTCGCCGAGCACGGAGACGCGGGCCTGGCACGGGAACTGGATGAAGGGGTAGCAGACACCGGCCACGCCGTAGCCGACGAGGTCGCGGCCGTCGCGCAGGGAGCCGGGCTCCGGCGTGCGCCGCGACCAGCCGAAGCGCTCGGCGCCCAGGCGGTAGCACTCCTTCAGGGCCTTGCTCGACCAGGGGAGACCGAGGAGGGGGTGGTCGTCCGCGTGGTTGTGCAGACGGAAGGCGAGGGGATCCATGCCCAGGGCGTGGGCCACCTCGTCGATCGCGGTCTCCAGGGCGAAGTTGCCCTGGGCCTCGGCCGGTGCCCGCATGGAGCCGGGGGAGGGGACGGTCAGCCGTGCCTGGCGGTCGCGGGTGCGGATGCCGCGGCAGGCGTAGGAGAAGGTGGAACTGTGGGAGACCGGCTCGACGTTGTCGTCGTCCATCGCCACCGGCGCCACACTGTCGTGCTCGACGGCGACGAGGGTCCCGTCGCGGGTGGCGCCCACCCTGACCCGCTGGACGGTGCGGGGCCGGTGCCCCACGGAGGTGAACATCTCGGGCCGGGTCAGGACCAGTTTGACCGGCCGCCCGGCCTCGCGGGCCGCCAGCACGGTGAGCAGGACGTGCGACCACACCCGCAGACCGGCGCCGAAGCCGCCCCCGACGAAGGGGGCCAGCACGCGGACGCGGCTCTCGGGGACGCCGAACACGGCGGCGAGCGTGGTCCGTACGTTGCTCGGCCACTGCGTGGAGTCCTGCACCGTGAGCAGGCCGCCCTGCCACGACGCGACCGTCGTCATCAGGCCGAGCGGGTTGTTGGTGTTGTCGGGGGTGGTGTACGTCTCCTCCACCACCACGTCCGACCGGGCGAACCCGGCGTCGACGTCCCCGTGCTCGGTGTCGAGGCCCCACGGGTCGACGAGGAGTTCGGCCCGGGCGTCGTCCAGGTCGAGCACGGCCTCGGCCGGCTCGTACTCCACGCGCACCAGCCGGGCGGCGTGCCGGGCCTGCTCCGGGCTCTCGGCCACCACGATCCCGAGGTGTTGGCCGTGGTGCAGCACGCGGTCGTCCTGCAGCGGGGCCGGCGGCGCACCGATCATCGGCGGCCTCGGACCGCGGGCCAGCCGCGGCGCGTTCAGGTGCGTGACGGCGGCCAGGACGCCGGGGGCGCGCCGGGCCGGTGCCACGTCGATGTCCAGGACGCGCCCCGCGGCGACGGTGCTGCGCACCAGGGCGGCGTGCGCCATGCCGGGCCAGGAGACGTCGTTGGGGTACAGGGCCGCTCCGGTCACCTTGAGGGGAGCGTCCACACGGTCCAGGCCCGGACCGACGGCCCGGCCGGTCTCCGCGGTCGTCATGAGGACTCCTCCGCGACGCTCTCCAGCGTGCGCACGAGGGTGCGCCTGGCCAGCTCGATCTTGAACGCGGTCCCGGGCAGCGGCCTGGCGCCCGCGAGGGCCGCCTCCGCGGCCCGGCGGAAGGACGCGGCGTCCGCGCGGGCGCCCCGCAGCGCCTCCTCCGCGCCCCGGGCGCGCCAGGGCACGGTGCCGACTCCGCCCAGCGCCACGCGCGCGGTCCGTACGACACCGTCCTCGACCACGAGCGCCACACCGGCCGAGACCAGCGCGAACTCGTACGAGGCGCGGTCGCGGACCTTGAGGTAGCGCGAGCGCGTCCCCCACGCGGGCAGCGGGATCTCGACCGCCGTGATCAGTTCGCCGTGCCGCAGCACGTTCTCGACGTGGGGCGAGTCGCCCGGCGGCAGGTAGAACCGGGTCAGGGGGATCGACCGCGTGCCGTCCGCGTGCCGGGTGTGGACGACCGCGTCGAGCGCCGTGAGCGGCACCGCGAGGTCGGAGGCGTGCAGGGCGATGCAGTGGTCGCTGGTGCCGAGGACGGCGTGCATCCGCTGGACGCCCGGGACGGCGGCGCACCCGGAGCCCGGCGCGCGCTTGTTGCAGGCGGCGACGCCGGGGTCCCGGAAGTAGCGGCACCGGGTGCGCTGCAGCAGGTTGCCGCCGACGGTGGCCATGCCGCGCAACTGGACCGAGGCGCCGAGCAGCAGCGCCTGCCGCACGAAGGGCAGCCGGTCCCGTACGACGGGGTCGGCGGCGAGCTCCGCCATGGTCGTCAGCGCGCCGACGCGGACCGCCGCGTCGTCGTGGACGATGCCGCCGAGGGGGAGCCGGGTGATGTCGACGAGCCGTTCGGGGCCGAGGACACCGTCCTTCATGAGGTCCAGCTGCGTGGTGCCGCCGGCGAGGAACGCGGCGCGCGGATCGCCGCCGACCAGGGACACGGCCTGGCCGGGGTCGGCGGCGCGGGTGTAGGCGAAGGGGCGCATCGTCACCTCTCCGCCAGCACGTCGTGGATCGCCGCGCGGATGTGGGGGTAGGCGCCGCAGCGGCAGATGTTGCCGCTCATGGCCTCGCGGATCTCCTCGTCCGTGTACGTCCGCCCCTCGGCCTCGCCCGCGGCCAGGAGGCAGACCGCGGACATGATCTGACCCGGTGTGCAGTAGCCGCACTGGAACGCGTCGTGCCGGACGAAGGCCGCCTGCACGGGGTGGAGCACGCCGTCGGCGGCGAGGGACTCGACGGTGGTGATCGCGCGCCCCTCGTACTGGGCGGCCAGCGCGAGGCACGCCACCACGGGCCGCCCGTCGACCGCGACCGTGCAGGCCCCGCACGCGCCCTGGTCGCACCCCTTCTTCGTACCGGTGAGGCCGAGGACGTCGCGCAGCGCGTCGAGCAGGGTGACCCGGGCGTCCAGGCGCAGGGCGTGGCACACGCCGTTCACCCGCAGGGCGACGTCGACGTGGGGTACGCCGGACGGTGAGGAGGGCCCGGAACCGGCCGCCGCGGAAGACGTGGAGCCGGAAGCCGCGGAGTCGGATGCCGGGGGAGGCGGTGAGCCGGACGGCGGGGAAGGCGGGGAGCCGGACGGCGCGGAGCCGGACGAGCGGGTACCGGTCTCACCGTGCTTCTGCTTCACGGGCCCTCGATTCCGGGGTGCTCGGGACACACCGGTCCGGTCCGGCGGAGAAGCGGACGGCCGCGGGACGGTGTGCCTCATCTGTACGGACGCGGGATCGTCCGTACGCGGCGGAGCACCGGGCGCGGTGGTGCGGCGGCCGTCGTCCGGCCGGGCCGCACCACCGGTCGGCACCGCCATGCTAGCGAGGCGGACCTTCGGCGGTACCGCTCTAATCGGCCGCCGGGAGGCCCGCTCCCCGCGGCCGGTGCGGTCAGCCGCCCAGCGCGCCCCGGACCACGAGTTCGGCCTCGTCCTGGACCTGGCTCAGGTGGTCGGGGCCGCGGAAGGACTCGGCGTAGATCTTGTAGACGTCCTCGGTCCCCGAGGGGCGGGCCGCGAACCAGGCGTTCTCGGTGCTCACCTTGATGCCGCCGATGGCCGCGCCGTTGCCGGGCGCCTCGGTGAGCACGCCGGTGACCGGCTCCCCGGCGAGGGTGTCGGCGCCGACCTGGGCCGGGGACAGCTTCGCGAGGGCGGCCTTCTCCTCGCGGGTGGCCGGGGCGTCGATGCGCGCGTACGCCGGTTCGCCGAAGCGCTCGGTGAGCGCGGCGTAGTGCTGCGACGGCGTCCTCCCCGTGACGGCCGTGATCTCGGAGGCCAGCAGGGCCAGGATGATGCCGTCCTTGTCGGTGGTCCACACCGAGCCGTCCCGGCGCAGGAAGGACGCGCCCGCGGACTCCTCGCCGCCGAAGCCGAGCGACCCGTCGACCAGCCCGTCCACGAACCACTTGAACCCGACGGGCACCTCGACCAGCCGGCGGCCGAGGCCGGCGGCGACCCGGTCGATCATGCCGGACGACACCAGCGTCTTGCCCACGCCCGCGTCGGCGGGCCACTCGGTGCGGTGGGCGTACAGGTAGGAGATCGCGGTGGCGAGATAGTGGTTGGGGTTCATCAGGCCGGCGTCCGGGGTGACGATGCCGTGCCGGTCGGAGTCGGCGTCGTTGCCCGTGGCGATGTCGAAGCGGTCGCGTCGCTCGATGAGCGAGGCCATCGCGTACGGCGACGAGCAGTCCATGCGGATCTTGCCGTCCCAGTCCAGCGTCATGAACCGCCAGGTGGGGTCGGTGAGCGGGTTGACCACGGTGAGGTCGAGGCGGTGCTGCTCGGCGATGCGCTCCCAGTAGGCGACCGAGGCCCCGCCCAGCGGGTCGGCGCCGATGCGCACCCCGGCGGACCGGATCGCGTCGAGGTCGAGGACCGCCGGCAGGTCGGAGACGTACGTGCCGAGGAAGTCGTGGCGGCCCGTACCGGGCGCGGCGAGCGCCTGCGCGTAGGTCACCCGCCGTACGTCCTTCAGCCCGCCCGCGATGATCTGGTTGGCCCGGTCCTGGATCCAGGAGGTCGCCTCGGAGCCGGCCGGGCCGCCGCTGGGCGGGTTGTACTTGAAGCCGCCGTCGGCGGGCGGGTTGTGCGAGGGGGTGACGACCACACCGTCGGCCAGGCCGGAGGTGCGGCCGCGGTTGTGGGTGAGGATCGCGTGCGAGACCACCGGGGTGGGGGTGTAGCCGTCCGCGGTGTCGATGAGCACCGTCACACCGTTGGCGGCGAACACCTCCAGGGCGGTGATCCGCGCGGGCTCGGACAGGGCGTGCGTGTCGGCGCCCAGGAAGAGCGGGCCGTCGGTGCCCTGCGCCCGCCGGTACTCGCAGATGGCCTGGCTGGTGGCGGCGATGTGGTCCTCGTTGAACGCCGCCGCGAGCGACGACCCGCGGTGCCCCGAGGTGCCGAACGCCACCCGCTGTCCCGGCTCGGCCGGGTCGGGGTGCAGCGCGTAGTACGCCGTCACCAGCCGGGCGACGTCGATCAGGTCCTCGGGCCGGGCCGGCCCGCCCGCTCGCTCGTGCTGCATGAGCCCACTCCTCCACATCGGTCGTGCATCCGCCACGTCGGTCGTGCGTCCGCTCGCGATCTCATCTTGCCTCTTCCCGGACGGGCCCGGCCTCCTCGCCCCGAAGGCCGTGACTCCCCTCACGGCCTGGTCGCCCGCGTGGATCGGCCCCGGTCGCGGGCGGGCGGCACGGGACGGTCCGGGACCGCGGGCCGGGACGGCGGCGGACCGCGCGGACCGCCCGGGCGGCGTCGACCGCTTAGGGTGAGGCCCATGATCGAGGTGGAGGTGCTCCAGCTGCTGGTGTCGCCCGCGCACCGGCTGGCCGGGCGGCCCGCGGACGGCCCCGCGCCCGGCCCGTCCGACGAGCGCGTGCCGCGGGTCGAGGTGCGGCGCGGCCTGGGACTGGTCGGCGACCGCTACTACGGCCGGCCCGCGCACCGCGACGCGGCGGTGACCGTCATGTCGGCGGAGAACCTGCCCGTGGACGTCGACCCCTCCGCCGACCTCCGGCACACCCGCCGGAACATCCTGCTCAAGGGCGTCGACATCGACTCCTTCGTCGGTTCGGTGATCGCCCTCGACTCCGGCCCCGGACCCGTGACGTTCGCCGTGAACCGTCCCGCCCGGCCCTGCGCCTGGATGGACGTGACCGTCGGCCCCGGCGCGCAGCGCGCGCTGCGGAACAAGGGCGGCGTGCGCTGCACGCCCCTGTCCGACGGTGTGATCACGCTCGGCCCGGCGACGTTCCGGGTCGTCGAGGGCCCGGACACGGCGGCGTAGCGCACCGGCCCGGCGGTCCGCGGGCCGCCGTCGCGCGGGGGACGGCCGTTTCCGGTCCCGGCCCGGGGGAACCCGCCGAAGCCCGGCGACGGACAGCGAGCGGAGGTACGGAGATGACCGGCCACAGGGATTCCCGGGAGGACGGGTACGAGCGGGCGCGGGACCCGGAGGAGCCCGGCGCCCACTCGGGTTCCGAGAGCCAGTCCCGGGAGCGCACGGTGCCGGGCACGGCGAGTGCGAAGGAGGGCTACCAGCAGGGCCGCGGCACGTCGGCGGGCAACCCCCTGGAGGGCGTGGAGGCGGACGAGGAGTCCGACGGGGACACCCGGGGCGACGGCGGCTGAGCCCCGTCCCCCGCCGGACCGCGCCTTCCCGGCGACGGCCGGCGTACGGCGGGCCGGCGTCCGGTGCCGTACGCGCCGCGCGCGGTGCTGCGAGGTCAGGGGCCGGGCAGCGGGTCGTCCGCCCGCGGCGCGGCCGGGCCGCCCCCGGCGGTCAGCCGGCGGTAGGCGGCGTGGGCGTTCACCACGCGGGCGAGACAGGTGCCGACGAGGGCGGCGCCGAACAGGCAGACGAGCCACACGGTGTCACGGTGCGCGGTCCACGTGAGGATGCCGGCGGGCGGTATGGCGAAGCCGTTGAGGAACAGCCAGCACAGCAGGGCGGTGCCGGGGGCGGCGGTGAAGCGCGCGCACAGGCCCAGGACGGCGGCCAGCACGGACAGCGCGGTCAGGGCGTACGCGGGGCGGTCCGGGCCCACCACGGTGTTGAGGACGGCGACCAGCACGAGCGCACCGCCGAAGGCGGCGGCCCAGACCAGAGGGGTGGCAACGGGTTGGGGCACGGGCCTGGCTCCGTTGCCGAGGGGTACCCAGTCCATCATGCTGGTGCTTCCTTCCCGTCCTGGCCGCCCGCCGGCGGGGCGCGCGACGCGCCGGCCGCCACCCGGCCCCGGGGCCGGGTGGCCCCCGAGCGGGAATTCTCCCACCGATCCCCGCCACCGGACCCTGCCGGCCGGTACGGCGGAGTTCGTCCCGCTTTCCGGCGGCCGGGTCATCCAGGCGTCCCCAGGTCCGCCCGCATGGCGTCCCGCAGCCCCCTGACGGCCTCGATGAGCCGGTTGAACTCCGCGTCCAGCCGGTCGCGCGCCGCGTCCTCCTGGATCCTGTCCCGCACGTCGCGCCATCTCCTCAGCGCGTCGTCGGAACGCCCGACGACCCGCTGGGGCGCGGTGATGGCCATGCGGTACCGCAGTTCGTACGCGCCGCCCTCCCGGTACAGCTCGGCGGCCCGGTGGGACCGATCGGCCGCCGAGAGGCCGGGGCTGCCGGACGAGGTCCTTGGGCTCGCTGCGGGTGCGGGTGAGCGCCGACAGGCACTCCCCGTAGAGCTGGCGCTTCAGCTCCTGCTGCCGCGCGGCCTCGTCGCGTCTCCAGCGCACACGGTCGGCGATCGGTGTGGAGCCGACTCCCACCACCGCGCCCAGTCCCGTGCCCATGAGCGTCCCCATGTCCACGGACGCACCGTAGATCATCCCGGGTCCGCTCCACCACGCCCCGGAACCCAGGGCACTTCGTGGATGCCACGGTTCCGGGAAGCCGGTGCGACCGTCCCGGAAACCACTTGCCGGGGTGCGTGCCGTCGAAGGTGCGACGGACATCGGCGACACGGCGCCGGCCGCCCGGCACGGCCGGGGGATCTGCCGGGCCCTGGTCGCGGGCCCGGCCCGCCGTCGACCGGGTCGGGCCCGACCCGCTTCCTGGGCGCTTCCTCAGGCGCCGGTGCGCCTGATCCGCCACACGTTGTCCTCCCGGTGGCCCTCGACGCCGTCGGGGGAGACGCTGGGCCTGCGCACCCTCTCCGAGGTCTCCACCGTCCAGCCGGGGGCGGGCAGTCCGAGCCGCGAGAGCACACCGTCCAGTGTGGGGAACTCCGCCTCGAAGGGCGGCTCGCTCTGCCACGAGGGCCAGCCGGCGTGCAGGACGATCAGCAGTGTGCCGCCGTCGGCGACCGCCTCGGCCGCCTGCCGCAGCACCTTGTCCTGCTCCAGCCGCACCGGGGACTGGAGATAGTGGGTGCTCACCAGGTCGTAGACGCCCTGAGGGAAGCTGTCGCCCAGTTCGTGGCGCTCCCAGGAGACCCGGTCGCCGACCCCGGCGTCGGCCGCGTGGGCGGCGGCCCGCGCGAGCGCGGTGGCGGAGATGTCGACGCCGGTGACCCGCCAGCCGCGCGAGGCGAGCCACACCGCGTCCGCGCCCTCGCCGCAGCCCAGGTCGAGGGCGGTCCCGGGCGTCAGCTCGGACGCCTCGCGCACGAGCAGGGCGTTCGGGCGACCGCTCCACACACGGCCGCTGTCACGGTAACGGGCCTCCCAGAAGTCGGCGGGCTGCTGGGGCGAGGGCGTGGCGGACATGGTGTCTCCCGGTACGGCGGTGGGTTCGGCGGAGGCCGGGACGCCGTGCGCCCGCGGGCGAGGCGTCCACGAGGAGAAGCCTGAACCGGACCGGACCCGACGGCAAAGGGACTTTGCCGTTTCCGCAACGGTCGCCGGGCGCCGCCACGGCGCGGGGCGCGGCGACGGCTGCGGGGCGTGGTCACGGCCGTGGGGCCCGGAGCGCGGAACACGGGCACGGGCACGGGCACGGGTATGGGGCGCCGCACCTCGGTGCGGCGCCCCACGCGGTACGGACCGTGGCGGTCAGCCGAGCTTGTTCACGGCCGTGACCGTGGTGGCCTTGAAGTCGGCCACCCGGGCGTGTGCGAAGTTGCCCATCTGCCCCCACCGGACGACGGTCACGGTCCTGCCGTCCCGGCCCACCGAGAACAGGTTGATGTCGGAGGAGCCCCACGTGGAAGCGGTGTGGAAGCCGTAGACGTGGGCGCCCTCCTCGACGTTCAGCCGGCCGTAGTACTTCTGCGTCGCGGTGATGTCCGGGTACTGCTCCATCAGTTTCCGCGCGCAGTCGTCGAGGTCCTCGCGCAGCAGGGCCGTGAGGTCCTCGGCGCGCTGTGCGCTGCGCTCCACCACCGTGACCTGCTGGGCGCTGGTGTCGTACTCGGTCCGGTAGTCGCGGTGGGAGGCGGTGGACGGCAGCGCCGCGCCCACGCACATCGGCAGCGGGTCGGGCTGTCCGGCGGTGACCTCCCCGGCGTACCACGGGGAGGACGGGTGCGGCGGCAGCTCGGCCGGCTCCAGGAACCGGGGAGTGCCGGAGTCCGCAGGGACGGCGGCGGCCGGGACGGCCACCGCGGCGACGGCGGCCGCGGCCGCGAGCGCGGTGACCGCGAACCGGCTGCCTCGCTTCGTCTTGTGCATGTTTCCCCCATGTCGGTCGTTCTCGGCGCAGTGCGGTGCACCGTGACGCAGCGCGATGTGCCGCGGTGCGACACGGTGTGATGTGAGGCGGTACGGGGCGGACCGGTCCGCCCCGCGCGGTTTCCTCACCCTGTACGACCCGCCACGCGCCCTTTGCGTTGCCCCGGGCGGTCGCCACAGAACGGTCCCGATCGTCACCGGCGTGCGACAAGGTCCGCAGTACGGCGTTCCGTCCCGCCGCCGAACCGTGTTGTCAGTGGTGACAGGCAGGATGACGGGCATGACGACGACTTCGAGTGTCCTGCCCTCCGTGCTGCCCGACTCCGCCGCGTACGCGCGGGCCGTCGAGGAGGCGACGCGGGCCGCCGCGGCGTACTACGACGGCGGCACGTCGGCGCTGGACGACGACTCCTACGACAGACTCGTCCGCGCGATCGCCGCGTACGAGGAGCGGCACCCGGACCACGTGCTGCCGGACTCGCCGGTCGGGAAGGTGGCGGGCGGCGCGGTCGAGGGCGACGTGCCGCACACGCAGCCGATGCTGAGCCTGGACAACGTGTTCTCCGACGAGGAGTTCACCGCGTGGACCGCCTCGGTGGCCCGCCGCATCGGCCACGAGGTGACCCGCTGGAACGTGCAGCCGAAGCTGGACGGCCTGGCGATCGCGGCCCGCTACCGCGACGGCCGCCTGCGGCAGCTCGTCACCCGCGGCGACGGGACGGCCGGGGAGGACGTCTCGCGCGCGATCGGCACCGTCGAGGGCCTGCCGAAGGTGCTCGCCGAGCCGGTCACACTCGAGGTGCGGGGCGAAGTCCTCATGACCACCGCCCAGTTCGAGTACGCCAACCAGGTCCGCACCGAGCACGGCGGCGAGCCGTTCGCCAATCCGCGCAACGCCGCCGCGGGCACCCTGCGCGCCAAGGACCGCGCCTACACGGTCCCGATGACGTTCTTCGCCTACGGTCTGCTGCCGCTGCCCGACACCGCGGGCGCGCTCGCCGACGAGCTGTCCGAGGCGGCTCACGGCGCGCTCATGGACCGGGCCGCCGCGCTCGGGATCAACACCCCCGCGAGCACCCGCGTCCCCGGCACGGTGGCCGACTCCGTCGAGCAGGTGCTCGCACGGGTCAAGGAGATCGCCGCGCTCCGCGCCGAGCTGCCGTTCGGCATCGACGGCATCGTCGTCAAGGCGGACCTCGCCGCCGACCAGCGGGCCGCCGGCTCCGGTTCGCGCGCCCCGCGCTGGGCGGTCGCCTTCAAGCTCCCGGCCGTCGAGAAGATCACCCGACTGCTCGGCGTCGAGTGGAACGTGGGCCGTACCGGCATCATCGCCCCGCGTGCCGTACTGGAGCCCGTGGAGATCGACGGGTCCACCGTCACCTACGCCACCCTCCACAACCCGGCCGACATCACCCGCCGCGACCTGCGGCTCGGCGACCACGTCATGGTCTACAAGGCCGGTGACATCATCCCCCGCATCGAGGCCCCCGTCGCCCACCTGCGCACCGGCGAGGAGCAGCCCGTCGCCTTCCCGGCCGAGTGCCCGCAGTGCGGCTCGGGCATCGACACCAGCGAGCAGCGCTGGCGCTGCGAGCGGGGCCGCGACTGCCACCTCGTGGCGTCCCTGTCCTACGCCGCGGGGCGCGACCAGCTCGA
The DNA here is from genome assembly GCF_014650875.1 of Streptomyces minutiscleroticus. Lineage (GTDB taxonomy): Bacteria > Actinomycetota > Actinomycetes > Streptomycetales > Streptomycetaceae > Streptomyces > Streptomyces minutiscleroticus. The sequence goes on along the minus strand of NZ_BMVU01000036.1, from coordinate 59,601 downwards.
CATCGAGGGCCTGGGCCACACCCGTGTCGTCCAGCTCGTCGAGGCCGGCCTCGTCACGAGCCTGGCCGACCTGTTCGCCCTCACCCGCGAGCAGTTGCTCGCCCTGGAGCGCATGGGGGAGACCAGCACCGACAACCTGCTGGCCGCGATCGGGACCGCGAAGACGCGGCCTCTGTCACGGGTGCTGTGCGCGCTGGGGGTGCGGGGCACGGGCCGCTCCATGTCCCGGCGGATCGCCCGGCACTTCGCGACCATGGACGCGATCCGCGCCGCGGACGCGGAGGCGATGCAGCGGGTCGAGGGCATCGGCCCGGAGAAGGCCCCGGTCATCGTCGCCGAACTGGCCGCGCTCGCCGGCCTGATCGACGAGCTGGCCGCGGCAGGGGTCAACATGACCGAACCGGGGGCCACGCCGCCCGCCCCGGCTCAGGAGGCCGGCGACGGCGACCGGGAGCCCTCCGCCGCGGGACCGCTGGACGGCATGAAGGTCGTGGTCACCGGAGCGATGACGGGCCCGCTGGAGCAGCTGGGCCGCAATCGGATGAACGAACTCGTCGAGCGGGCCGGCGGGAAGTCCTCCGGAAGCGTCTCCGCGCGCACGAGCCTCGTCGTCGCCGGAGAGGGCGCGGGCTCGAAGCGGGCCAAGGCCGAGTCGCTCGGCGTCCGTGTGATGACGCCCGACGAGTTCGCCGAGCTCGTCGCCGACCTGCTCGACTGACGGGACGGGCCGGGAACGGGGCCTGGCGGGAACGGGACCTGGCGGGGGCGGGACCTGGCGGGGGCGGGGGCGGAGCAGGCACCGCCCCGGCCCGTGCCGTGCCCCGGTCGTTCGCGTCCCCGCTCCCGCCCCGGTCGCCGCGGCCGGTCGTCAGACGGTGCCGGCGCGGTGCCGGAGGCGCCCGGCGAACCCGCGGTACGCGGCGCCGAGCACGGCCGCCTGGACGACCGCGGCGACGGCGACGCCGGCCCAGACGGCGGGACCCGGCAGCGTCAGGAACAGCAGGGAGGCCGGAGCCGTCACGAGGAAGCCCCACACGGCGGCGAAGCTCGCGTCCTGGTGGTCGACGAACAGCAGGTCCACACCGATCCAGACCCACACGGCCGCCACCAGCGCCAGGTAGCCCAGGGCCACCGGGTTGAGCAGGCAGTGGCGGAACGCCGTGGTGAGGGAGCGGGACGAAGCGGCCATGCCGTGCCTCCTGGATGTCGTCGGTGGGTGTCCCACGGTCGCACCGCGCGGCGGCGTCCGCCTGAGTACCCGCACTCATGTCCGCGGTGAGTGCCACCGCCCACCGTGTGCCACGCACGCCCGCCCCCCCGGCTCCCCCGGCCTCCTGCCGGTCCCTCGGCCCCTCCTCGCTCCCTCTCCTCGCCCCACGCCGGCGAGGGGCGTCAGCCGGACGCGGGCAGGACGCGCACGACGTGCTTGCCGACGCCGCCACCCGCCTCCAGCGCCCGGTGCGCGTCGGCGATCCGGTCCAGGGGGTGCACGGCCGCGACGACCGGCCGGAGGTCGCCGCGTACCGCGTGGGCGGTGAGCGCGTCGAGGTCGGCGCGGCGCGGATCGCCGCTGAAGAACCGCATCCGGCGCGGCCCGTGCACGGTCGACAGGAGGATCGCGGCGATACTCGCGGGCGAGGTCGGCGCGATGGCGACCATCCGGCCGCGCGGTCCCAGCAGGCCGTGCCAGACGGACAGCCCACGGCCGCCGGCGGTGTCCAGGACGAGGTCGAAGCGGCCGAGGTCGCCGGGTGCCACCGTGCGGTGGTCGAATGCCTCGTCGGCGCCCAGGCCGCGGACCGCGTCGAGCACGGAGCCCCGGGCGAGCGCGGTGACGTGCGCGCCGAGCGCGTGGCCCAGGACGACCGCGGCGCTGCCCACCCCGCCGGCCGCGCCGCGTACGAGCAGCCGCTGCCCGGCGCGCAGCCGGCCGTGCGTGAGCAGGGCGGTGACCGCCGTCGTTCCCACCGCGGGGAGCGCGGCCGCCTCGACCGGGTCGAGGTTCCCGGGGGCCCGGGACAGCCGCGCCGCGTCGGCCACCACGAACTCGGCGGCCGCGCCCAGCGGGCCGGACACGGTGGAGCGCGGCAGCACACCCCACACACGGTCGCCGGGCGCCGGGTCCGTCACCCCGCGGCCCGTGCGGACGACCTCCCCCGCCACGTCGAGCCCGGTGCCCAGCGGGAACCGCCCGCGGGCGAGGAACCGCAGCCTCCCCGAGCGGGCGTGCAGATCGCCGCCGTTGACACTCGTGGCGTGCACGCGCACCAGGACCTGACCGGCCCGCGGCTCGGGGACGGGCACGTCGTCGATCTGCAGGACCTCGGGCGGTCCGTAGCGGTGGTAGCGGGCGGCCAGCACGGTGGCACCTCCGGGGAGCGGCATACGGTGGAGCCGCAACGTATCTCCGGCGCGACCGCGAACCGCCGCGCCGGCGGACAAGTGAGAGGAACCGCCGTGGAACCGTCTCAGCAGGCCACGCCGTTGCGCGCCGACGCCGAACGGAACCGGGCGAAGATCGTCGCCGCCGCGCGGGCGGTGTTCTCCGAAGCCGGTACGGACGTCCCCGCCGGCCGGGTCGCCCGCCGGGCCGGGGTCGGCCTCGCCACGCTCTACCGGCGGTTCCCGACCCGCGAGGACCTCGTGAACGCCGCGTTCGCCGACCAGCACGCCGAGTGCCGCAGGATGCTGGAGCACGTCGAACGGCATCCGGACCCCTGGCGGGCCCTGCGGCACGCGCTCGCACGGCTCTGCGAGGATCAGGTGCACGACAAGGGGTTCACCGCCCGGGTGCTGACGGACCGCAGCGGCGAGAACCTCGAACGGTTCCGGGACGAGATCGGCCGCATCGACGCCCTGATCGGCCGGGCCCACACCGCGGGTACGCTGCGCCGCGACGTCGGCCGGGCGGAGTTCTGCCTGCTCGTCGCGGGCAACGCCGGTGTGATCGCCGCCGCGGGACCGGCCCCGCGGGCCGCCTCCCGCCGCTACGTCGACATGGTCCTGCGGTCCTTCACGGCACCGTCCCGCTGACGGCCCTCGGCGCGGTGCCCGCCGGCGGACACACGGTGCGGGCACCGGTGATCGCCCGCACCGCCGCCGGGCACACGGGCGATCGGCCGGCGGCGGCCCGTCCGGCAGGACCCGTACCGGTCCGCCGGCGGCCCGGCGGCCGGAACCCGCCGTCCCCGGCCCGTCCCTCCCACCGCAAGGAGACCCGTGCACACCTCCCACGGCCCCGCCGGCCGGCGGGGCCGCCTGAGCGCCCTTCCCACGCCGCTCGATCCCGCGCCCCGGCCGGCCGAGGCCGTCGGGCTCGGCCCCGACGACCTCGGCCGACCGGAGGCGGTGGCCGCGGCGGAGGGCGGCGTCGGCACGTTCGAGTGGCGACGGGCCCGTGCGGCCGTGCCCGGCGGCGGGAGGTCCGGGGGCGGGGGTTCTAGCGGCAGGTCCGGCCGGTGCCCGCGTGGTGGTCGGCGGCCAGGGAGGTCAGGGTGCGGCGGCAGATCTTGCCGGTGGCGGTGAGGGGCATGTCGGCGACGGGCAGCAGGAGTTCGGGGAGCTTGCGGCGTTCCAGGCCGCGGCGGTCCTCCAGGTAGGAGGTGAGGTCCGCCAGGGCCAGGGGGCGGCTGCCGGGGACCTGGCGGACGCAGGCGCACAGGCGCTGGCCCAGGTCGGCGTCCGGGACGGGGACGCAGACGACCTCGGCGACGGCCGGGTGGGTGCCCAGCTCCCGCTCGACCTGGGCGGGGCTGATGCTGTAGCCGCCGCGGTCGACGACCTCGGCCGTACGGCCGAGCAGGTGCAGCCGGCCGCGGTCGTCGAGGCAGCCGCGGTCGCCGGTGCGGACCCAGCCGTCGGCGGTGCGCCACATGGCGTCCAGACCGGGGTCGGCGACGTAGCTGAGCGGGGTCATCGGGCCCCGGGCGCAGATCCGGCCGGGGCGGCCGGGCGGCAGTTCGCGGTCCTGGTCGTCGAGGACGCGGATGGCGGCGACCGCGGGGTCGGGGCGCCCGGTGCCGGTCCCGGGCCCGAGCCCGGTGGCGCCGGTGTGGCAGTTCACGCCGTCGGTGGACCCGTACACGGTGATCAGGGGCCGGTGGAAGCGGTCCCGGCAGGCGGCGGCGGTGGTCTCCGGCAGGGCGGTGCAGCTGGAGACGAGGGCGTGCAGGCTCCCGGCGTCCTCGCCGGGGCGCGCGGGGTGGTCGGCCAGGCGACGCAGCAGGGTGGGGACGGCGAACAGGTGGGTCGGCCGGTGCCGGGCGATGGTGTCCCAGGTGGTGGCGGGGTCGTGGGAGTCCTGCAGGATCAGGGTGCCGCCGAGGGCGGCGAGGGTGACATAGGTGCCGCAGGAGCCGTAGGAGGAGGCCAGGGGGACGAGGAGCAGATTGCGCATGGGCCCGGGACGGCGCTTCAGGGCGCGCAGGTAGTTGGCGCGGCCCCCGGCCATGGCGTTGTGGGAGTAGGCGGCCATCTTCGGCTCGGACTCGGTGCCGGAGGAGACCAGGATGCGGGCCGGGGCCTCCGGGGCGACGGGCCGGGGGCGCAGCGGCGGGCCCGGTGCGCACAGCGAGCGGACGCCGGGCCCGCGGGGGCCGAAGGAGAACACGGCCCGCAGGTCCGGCAGCCGGTGGCGCAGGGCGAGGTCGGCCGGATCGGCGAGGACGGCGCCGCGGGCGCGGGAGCGGCGCAGCAGGCTGAGGGTGTCGCGGGTGCCGGGCCCCGCGGGGTAGGGCAGGGCCACGGCGCCGAGGGCGGCCACGGCCAGTTCGGCGGCCACCGCGTCGCGGCCGTTGGGCAGGCGCAGGGCGACGACGTCGCGGTGGTCGAGGCCGGCGTCGCGCAGCCGCCCGGCGATGCGCCGCACGCACAGGTCCAGGGTCCGGTAGTCCAGGGCGCCGGACGGGTCGACGACGGCCTGGCGGCGCGGGTGGCGGCGCACGTGCTCGGCGAACAGGCTGTACAGGTCGCGGTCGGGGCAGTGGCCGCGGGCGACCCAGGCACGGCGGTCGGCGGCGGGCACCAGGTCGCGGATCGCCAGGCCGTTGTTGGAGGTCCAGACAGTGGTCATGCGAATTCCCAGGGGGCGCGGGGGACGGCGTGGTCGGCGGTGGCCAGGGCGCGGTGGAAGCGCGGGTCCTGGACCAGGGCGCGCAGGTCCGTGCAGACCGCGGTGGCGTGGAGACCGGCCTCGGCCAGCCGGTGCAGCCACAGCCGGGTGGGCCGGTTGGACAGCCGGGCCAGGACCTCGTTCGGACCGGCCGAGGCGGCGAGGCCGACGGCGTGCGCGGTGCGCTGGAGCTGGGTGCGGGCGGCCGGGCCGAGCTGGAGGTACCCGTCGAGGGTGCGGGCGGGGCGGTCCAGCGGTGTGAAACGGGGCCGCTGGGGCGGACGCGGCAGGACGGCGGCGGCGGACAGCAGGCTGGAGTCCACCCGGCAGCCGCCCCCGGTACGGGTCCGGGTGAGCAGCGCGGCCAGGATCCCGTGGCCGCAGACCAGGCCGCCCAGCAGGTCGGTGAGGGTCATCAGGGAGGGGGCGGGCGGCTCGTCGGCACAGCGCACGGCGGCGGCCAGACCGCTGTGCGCCTGGACGAGGTAGTCGGTGCCCAGCGGAGGCGGGTGGGGCATGCGGTCGCCCCACCCGGAGGCCGCCGCGTAGACCAGGCCGGGCCGGGTGGCGTGCAGGTCGTCGGCGTCCAGCCGCCAGTGCGCGGCCTTGCCCGGGGCCCAGTTGTGCAGGAAGACGTCGGCGGTGGCCACCAGGTCGTGCACGGCCCGGCGGCCGGACGCGGTGGTCAGGTCGATCTCGGTGGTGGTCTTGCCGGCGTTCAGGGCGCTGAAGCGGGCCGAGCAGCGCCCGGCGATGGGCGGGACGCCGCGCATCGGATCGCCGCCGGGGGGTTCGATGCGCAGCACGTCGGCGCCGAGCAGGTGCAGGACGTGCCCGGCCAGGGGGCCCTGCACCCGGCGGGTGGACTCGACGACCCGTACGCCCTCCAGCGGCCGGTCGGGGGTGGGGCCCGCGCTCCCGCCGCCGCGGGCGCGGGGGTCGGGGCCGGGGCCGCACCGCGCGGTGAGGGCGAACGGCGGGACGTCCGGCGGGCCCGGGTCGCCGCGCACCGCCACCACGCTGACCCCGGCCTCGTCGGCGGCCGCGCGGACGGCGGAGAAGGCGGCCCGCCCGGCGGCGGTGTGCAGGGCGGTGGGCAGCGGGCAGGTGGCGGTGGCGAAGCGCTGCTGGAAGGGCCGCCAGCCCTGGGCGGCCGCGGTCCGGTCCGCGCCGAGCCGGTCCCAGAAGCCGCGCCAGCGCAGCGGGTCGAACGTCTCGCACTCGAAGCGCACCCCGTCGGCGCTGGTGAAGGTGGCGGTGCCGCGGCCGGGCGGCTCCGCCGGGCCGTCGTCGGTGGTGGCGGCCGCCAGGTACTGGGCCAGCGCCAGCAGGGCCGCCTGCCCCACCGAGGTGCGCACCCCGTACGTCCGTGCCCCGCGGGCGCGGGCGATCAGCGCGGCGAGCACGCCCTGCGCGGCCAGCACGCCGGCGGTGGCGGTGGCGTAGTCGACGGCCAGCGGGACGGGGCGGCCCGCCGCCCGGCCGTGGACGTGCATGATGCCGCAGGCGGCCTGGACGGCCCGCTCGTCGCCCAGGGGCAGGGCGATCGGCCCGGCCCAGCCGATGTGGCAGTCGACCGCGGAGGTGTCGGCGGCGACGGGCCGCAGCAGCCGGGCGGCGACGTCGGCCGCGACGGCCGGGGCGATCACGGGGCCTCGTCCGCGCGCGGGCGACGGCCCTGGACGGAGTACAGGACGCTGGAGGCGGCGCAGAAGGACGGATGGCGCATCAGGGACCGCACCCGGTGCAGTTCGTCCTCGGTCATGCCCGCGGCGATCAGCTGCTCGCGCAGGTGGTGGGTGTGGTGCACCTGGAGCTCCAGGACGGCCGACCCGGCGCTGCGCAGCAGGATGTGCGGCTGCGGGTCGAGGTCGGTCAGGCCGGCGGCGCGCAGGGCGGCCGGGGCGTGCCGGCCCCAGTGCGGATCGCCGCCCGCCGCCCGGAACACCGCCGACCGGGCGGCCAGGAACTTCGTGTACAGGCGCGCCGCCCGCCCGTCGGGCGTGAGCAGGGGCGGCTCGTAGGAGGTGTCGAGCTCGTCGACCTGCAGCAGGCCGCCCGGCGCCAGGGCCCGGACCAGGCGGTCGAGCACCTCGAGCCGCTCGGGCAGGTGCTGCAGCAGCAGCCGGGCGACGATCAGGTCGAAGGCGGCCTCGGGCAGCGGGTCGTGCCGGATGTCGTGGGCGGCCACGGTCAGCCGCGGGTGGGGGCTCGGCGGGGGCGCGGGCGGTACGAGGTCGGTGGCCAGCACGTGGCCGGTGGGCCCGACGCGGGCGGCGAGCCAGCGGGCCACGCTGCCGCCGCCCGAGCCGGCGTCCAGGCAGCGCCAGCCGGCGGTGACGCCGGCGGCGGCCAGCCGGGGCAGCGTGATCGGGTCGTAGGCGGCGGCCAGGCAGCGGTGCTGCGCGCCGAGCAGGGCCGGGTCGTTCTCGAAGCAGTAGCGGGAAGCGGGTGCCAGGGGCTGCACGGGAATGCCTTCCGTCGCGTGTCCGTGTGTGGGGAGGGGGCGGGACCTGCCGTGACGTTCCCTCCGGCCACTCGGAGGGTGGGACAGCGGGGCCCGGGCGGGCGGCGGTCCGGTCGGGTCCACCGGCCGGATCCGCAGGTGCAGGTGTGTCCGGGGAGTTCACTGGTCGGGTCCGCCGGTGTCGGTGTGTCCGGTCAGGTCCACCGGCCGGAGCCGCAGGTGTCGGTGCGTCCGGTCAGCTGCCGCAGCAGCGCGGTGCGGCGCACCTTGCCGGTGCCGGTGCGCGGCAGTTGCGGCCAGGTGAGCACCATGGGCGGCTGCAGCGGCGGCAGGCCGGCCACCGCGCCGCGCCACCGCCCGGCGTCCAGGGCGCCGTCCTCGGTGACGACCACCGGCAGCGGCGCCTCGCCGGGCCGGGCCAGCAGGACGACCTCCAGGGCCTCCGGGAGCCGGTCCTCCAGCAGGTCCTCGGTGCGCAGGCAGCTCAGCCGCTGGGCGCGGTCCACCTCGCGGTCCAGGAGCTCGACGCTGCCGTCGCGGTGGTGGACGCCGAGGTCGCCGGTGCTCCACCAGCGGCCGACGCGCTTGGCCTCCCACCGGTCGTCCTCGCCGACGTAGCCCAGGGCGCGGGCGGGGGTGCGGGCCAGCAGCAGGCCCGGGCGGCCGCGCGGCAGCGGACGCAGGGTGTCGGGGTCGACGACCCGCAGCCGCGTCCTGCCCGGCACGGGCCGGCCCAGACCGCGCGCGTCGGCGTCGGCTCCCGGCGGGCGCAGCGAGCGGCGGGTGTGGAAGCGGAAGGTCAGCGGCCCGGTCTCGGTCTGCCCCCAGCCCTGCATCCACACCGGGGCGCGGTGCGCGCTGGCCCGAAGGTAGGCGCGCAGGGTGGGCGGATGCACGGCGTCGTAGGTGCTGACGAACAGCCGTACGTCGCGGAAGGCGTTGTCCAGGCGCCGGGTCAGCGGCCGCAGGCGCACGTAGGTGGCGGGCAGGGCCTCCACGACGGTCGGCGGGTGGGCGCGCAGCAGCGGGTCGGCGGAGTGCGGGTCGGGGCGGCTGAGGACGGTCAGGGCGCGCGGGGCCAGGCACAGCACGCTGGCGGTCCAGCAGAAGGTGCGGCCGTGGGCGAAGGAGCTGGCGTTGGCCAGGACGTCGTCGCGGCGCAGCCCGACGCGGGGATAGCGCACGGCCTCGAAGCGGGCCAGCTTGCCGATGATGGTGCGGGTGGAGTGGACCACCAGTTTGGGTACGCCGGTGGTGCCCGAGGTGTGGTTGATCACCAGCGGGGCGTCGTCGTGCCTGCGCCGGGGACCGGGCGCAGGGCGGCCGCGGACGTCGTCCGGGCCCAGGGCGCCGGGCGCCGGGCCGTCGAGGGCCAGGACGGCGCCGGTGGTGCGGGCCGGGTCGCGGTCCGCGCGGCGGCAGCGCTCCAGCAGGGCGCGGGTGGTCACCAGCAGCGCGGGCCGCAGCCGGTGCAGCAGCACGGCGAGGGTGGCGGGCGGCAGGTGCGCGGACAGCTGGGCGGGCACCGCGCCCAGCCGCACCGCCGCGCAGGCCAGCAGGTCGTAGTCCCAGTGGTTGTCCTTGACGATCGCCACCCGGTCGCCGCGGCCCGCCCCGGCGGCGGCCAGCAGGCCCGCCGCGTCCTCGACCAGCGCGGCCAGCGCGTCCACGGTGTAGTCGGTCCCGCCGTCCGGGGCGAGGTCGAAGGGCCGGTCCAGGCGGACGCGGGTGGCGGTGCCGCGCTCGGCGCACTGGTCGAACAGCACGCCCATGTCATGCGGTTTCACGGATCGACTCCTCGTCTCGCGGGATGCGCCGCCCGAGCCGGGCCAGGACGCGGGAGGCGGCCAGGGCGCCGGAGCGCACCGCGCCCTCGCTGGAGGGCCGCAGCATCACCCAGTCACCGGCGTACTCCACCGGGCGCGGGCCGCGCGCCATGAAGGCGGGCCGCAGCCGCAGCGCCCGCGCGCTCGCCTCGGGCAGGCCGTGGGTGAAGGCGTGCACGAAGTACTGCCGTCCGGCCGAGGGCAGGTCGGGGACGTAGCGCCGGGCCGCCGCGGTGAGCCGGCCGACGACCTCGGTGTGCGGGGCGCGCAGCAGGCCGGGGACGGTGCGCGGGTCGGCCATCAGGGTCAGCAGGCCCTTGCCCGCCGGTGCCCGTCCCGGGTGCTTGACGTGGTCGGCGATGACGCACGACAGCACCCGGTCCTCGGCCCGCGGGGTGAGCAGGATGTACGCAGGACGGCCGCAGGCGGGAGCGAGCGGCCGGTCCAGCAGGCAGCTGACCTTCAGTACGGGGGTGAAGGCGCAGGCGGCCAGGTAGGCGGCCTCCTCCGGGGCGGGGGCCGCGTGCAGCCGGGCGGCGACCGGGGCGGGCACGGCCAGGACCGCCGCGCGGGCGGTGACGGTCTCGTCCCCCAGGTGCAGCCGGGCGCCGTCGCGGCCGGTGGCGACCCGGTGCACGGCGCGGCCGGTGACCACGTCGAGTCCGCCGGCCAGGCGGCGGGCGAGCAGGTCCATCCCGTCGCGGCAGGTCCGCCAGCCGGCCGCGGGCCCCACCGCCAGCAACAGGCTGACCAGCGGGGCCGCGGTGGAGCGTGCGGTGTCCCAGCCGAAGAAGGCGCCGCACAGCGGCTGCAGCAGGTAGTCGTGCACGTCCCGGTGGTAGCGGGCGGCGAACTCCGCGACGGTGGCGGTGCCCAGCGGCGTCCGCTCGGGACGGTCGCCGTCGAAGCCCGCCCGGCGGCGCGCGGCCCAGGCCAGCATCCGGGCCAGGTCGGCGCGGGCGGGCGGGGACAGCCCGGCGCCGGTCAGCACCGCGCGGCGGTCCGCGACCCCGGGGTGGGCGCGGCCGGCGCGCCAGGTGGCGACACCGGCGCCGATGCGCGGCACGTCGCCGCGCGGCACACCGAGCCGGTCCAGCAGCTCCCAGGTGGCGCGGTAGCCGTGCGGCGAGATCTGCTCGGCGCCGGTGTCGACGGTCCAGCCGTCGTGACGGAAGCTGTGCATACGGCCGCCGACGTGCGGCTGCTCCTCGTAGACGCGCACCGTCAGGCCGGCGCGGCGCAGTTCGTGCGCGGTGGTCAGCCCGGCGACGCCGGCTCCGACCACGGCCACGTCCAGCTGCGGTGTCATGCGGCGCCTCCCGGTGCGGCGGCGAGGAAGGCGGCCAGCAGGTTGGCGCCGGCCAGCAGCGCGGTGGCGACGCGGTGCGCGACGAAGCCCTGCCGGCGGGCCCGCATGATGTCGCCGTGCCGGAAGCCGGTCAGGTACTGCCGTACGCGCAGCGCGGTCACCGGCGCCATCCACAGCACGAACCACCACGGGGCGAGGCCGGTCGCGGAGGCGAGCGCGCCGAGCGCGAACTCGGCGGCCGACAGGACCCCGACGAAGACGGCGTTGCCCCGGGGCGTGGCCACGGAGGCCACGGTCAGCCGCCCCGCGGCGCGGTCCCCGCCGGCGTCGTTGGTGTTGGAGTAGACCCCGAACAGCAGCGGGCCGAAGCCGAACAGGACGCCCTGCACGAGGACGAACCCGGAGAAGGAGCCGGTGACCAGGCCGTACGGCGCGACCACCAGGGCGGCGCCGAGCGCGGCCAGGAACACCTCCTGGAACCCGCGGTAGCTGATCCTGAGCCCGTAGGAGTACTGGAGGGCGGTGACGAACGTCCCCGCGACCACCGCCAGCGCCCAGAGCGGGCGGTGCGGTGCGAGCGCGGCGGCCAGGCCCCACAGCGCGGCGCCGGCCGCGGCGGTGATGCAGGCGAACCCGAGCGCCTCGCGGACGGTGAGGGTCCCCGCGACCAGCGGCTTGCGCAGCCTCTTCCGGCGGGGGTGGTCCGGGCCGTAGTTGTGGGCGTCGCTGCCGTCGCGGAAGCCGGTCACGTCGTCCAGGGCGACCATCGCCATGATCACGAAGACCTCGCCGGCCAGGAACAGCGCCAGCGGTGCGGCGGCCGCGGCCAGGTGCCCGGCGGGCAGCGCCACCGCGAAGACCACCACGGCCATACCGAGGTAGTAGTCGTACACGTCGAGCTTGCCCAGCCGGGCGTAGCTGCGGACCTTGCGCTCCGGGCGGGCGCCGCGGGGCACGGGGACCGGGGCGTGGGGGGAGTGGGTGTGGTCGGTCATGGATGCCGCCTTCCTTCGGGTGGGGTCCGGGCGGTGGCAGTACGCGCACGGGACGGTGCGCGGTCAGTGGCGGACGAAGTCCTTCACGGCGGCGACGACCCGGTTCACCTGACCGTCCGTCAGGTGCGGGTACAGGGGCAGGGAGAGCATGTGCCGGGCGGCCCGCTCGGCGTGCGGCCACCGGTCGCCCGGCGCGGTGTACGGCGCGAAGGCCGGCTGGTGGGGCAGCGGGAGCGGGTAGTACACATGGCTGTCGACGCCGTGCCGCCGCAGGTGCCGCGCCAGTCGGTCGCGGCGCTCGGCCAGCACCGTGTACACGTAGGGGCAGCCGCCCTCCCGGCCCGGTGGCGGGGTGCGGACGCCGTACGCGGCCAGCGGCGCCAGCTGCTCGGTGTAGTGCTCGGCGATGGCGGTCCTGCGCCGCAGCCGGGCGGACAGGCCGGCCAGACGGCGGCACTGGAAGGCCGCCTGGATCTCGTCGAACCTGCTGTTGTGGCCGACGAGGTGGTGCACGAACCGCCGGTGCCCGTCCTGCCCGTGGTTGCGCAGCATCCGCACCCGCCGGCCGAGGTCCGCGTCGCGGGTCACCACGGCCCCGCCCTCGCCGGGCATGCCGAAGGACTTCACCTGGACGAAGGAGTAGACGCCGGCCTCGCCCCACAGCCCCGCGGGCCGCCCGTCCAGCACCGCGCCCTGCGCGACCGCGGAGTCCTCCACCAGCCGCACGCCCCGGCGCCGGGCGAGGTCGACGAAGCGCGGCATGTCGGCCATGGCCGAGAACAGGTGCGCCGGCATGACCGCCGCGGTGCGGACGGTGATGCGCCGTTCCACCTGGCAGGGGTCGACGGTCAGGGTGTGCGGGTCGACGTCGGCGAAGACCGGGACGGCGCCCACCCCGGTCACGCAGGCGGCCAGCGGCGCGCAGCCCAGCGCCGGCACCACCACCTCGTCGCCCGCGCCGATGCCCAGGGCGCCCAGGACCAGGGTGAGCGCGGAGGTGCCGCTGCCGCAGGCCACCACGTCCGCCGCCCCGTAGCGCTCCCGCAGCAGCTCTTCGAGGCGCCGGGTGTGCTCCCCGAGGACGAAGCGCTGCTCCGGCGCGCGGCCGATGCGCTGCAGCAGGTCGAGCATGAGCCCGCGGTCGGCCGCGAACAGGTCCGGCGGGAAGAAGGGGACCTGTGGGCGGGCGGCGGTCACGACGGCCCGCCGGCGCAGAAGGCGCGGATCTCCGCGCAGACGCGGTCGACCTGATCCAGCGTCAGGTCCGGGTACAGCGGCAGCGCCAGCGCGCGTCCGGCGGCGGCCTCGGCGTGCGGGAAGTCGCCCGGGCGGTGCCCGAGCCGGGCGAAGGCGGGCTGGAGCGGCAGGGGGAAGGGGTAGTAGACCTCGGTCCCGATGCCGCGCCGGGCCAGATGCGCCGCCAGGGCGTCGCGGCGCTCGGCCTCGATCAGGTACACGTACAGCACGTCGGCGTCGTCCGGACCGCGGGCGGGCGCCCGGGGCAGCCGGGTGATGCCGGGGACGCCGGTCAGCCGGCGGCGGTAGGCCTCGCCGAGGACGGCGCGGAACGCGATGTCCCGGTCCAGGCAGGTGAGTTTGGCCAGCAGGACGGCCGCCTGGAGGTCGTCCGCCTTGCTGTTGAGGCCGGGCAGGGTGCTGACGGTGGCGATGGCGGGGAAGTCGTCCAGGGTCGGCCCCGGCCGGCCGTGGTGGCGCAGCGCGGCCACGCGCTCGGCCACCCGCGGGTCGTCGGTGAGGACGGCGCCGGCGTCGCCGAGCGCGCCGAGGGTCTTGCTGGGGAAGAAGGACAGCACCCCGCCCGCGCCGTGCAGTCCGGCGTGGCGCCCGCCCTGCCGCATGCCGATCGCCTCCGCGCTGTCCTCGACCAGGGTGAGCCCGTGGCGGGCGGCGACGGCGGCCAGCGCGCCCATGTCGGCCATCCGGCAGAACAGGTGGGCGGGCAGGACGAAGCGGCTGGCCGGGGTGACGGCCGCGGCGAGCGCGGCCGGGTCCATGGCGTAGGTGACGGGGTCGATGTCGACGAACTGCGGCCGCCCGCCCGCCAGTACGACACTGCTGGCGGTGGCGACGAAGGAGTACGCCGGCACCAGCACACCGTCTCCCGGGCGCAGTCCGCACGCGCGCAGCAGCAGCACCAGTGCGTCCGTGCCACTGTTGACCGCGACCACGTGGTCCGCGCCGGTGTAGGCGGCCAGCGCCCCCTCCAGCTCGGCCACCTGGCGCCCGTGCGAGAACTTGCCGCGGTCGAAGACCTGGTGCACCCGTGCCTCGATCAGCGGCCACAGCCGCTCGAAGGTGGCGGCCTGGGAGAAGAACGGAACGGCCGTGTCCGGGTCCCTGACGGGGGTCCCGGCGTCACCGGCCGCTGCCGTACCGGATGCGTTCGCGAGATCCTTGAGGTCTTTTTCGAGAGACAATGCCACCACGTCCCCGGATGCGTCGGCGGATTTCCTCTGTCATGGAAATCTACGGGGCCCGGGAAAAGCGGGTCAGGGCCCGTCGCTTTTCTTCACTCGTTACGGTTACGGCTTTTCACTCGTTGCGGCCGTCCTTTCCGCAAGGGGATTGACCGTGTTTCCGGCCGTGCGCCTAGAGTCGCTCACCGGGTCCCGTCCGGCGCGTCCTTCGCGCCGCTTCGGCGACTCGCGGGCCGTGTGGTTCCCGGCCCTTTTCGTACGCGACGTGGGGGAGGGACGATGCTGCAGCCCCTGGTGGTCGGACTGGGCCGCTCCGGACGGGAACTGCACCTCAAGACGCTCGCGCGGACGGCCGGTTCGCCGGACGGGCCGCTGTGCGCCGGGCCGCCGGTGGCCTGCGACCCGCGGCCCGGGGCGCGCCGGGGACTGCCCGGGGTGCGCGTCGCCTCCTCGATCGCCGAGGCCCGCGAGCTGGTGTGCCCGGCCTCCACCGTGGTGCACGTGTGCACCCCGCCGACGGCCCGCGCCGCGGTGCTCGGCGAGCTGGCCGCGCACGGGTTCGACAAGCTGCTCGTGGAGAAGCCGCTGGCGGCCGGGCGCGCGGACCTGGAGGAGATCCTCCGGCTGCGGCGGCGCCACGGCCTCGACGTACGGGTGGTCGCCCACTGGCTGGAGGCCGGGCTGACCGGCAGGCTGCGCCGCCTGGTGCGGCAGCGCACGCTCGGCCGCCTGACGGCGGTCACCGCGGTCCAGCACAAGCCCCGTTTCACCCGCTCCCTGGCCACCGCGGGGCACCCGACGGCCTTCGACGTGGAGATCCCGCACGCGCTGGGCGTGGTCCTGGACCTGGCGGGGCCCGCCGAGCTGGTCGACGCCCGCTGGTCCGACCTGCGCTGCGACGGCCGGGTGCTGCCCCGGCTGGGCGGCGCGTCCCTGACGCTGCGTCACCACTCGGGGGTGTGCAGCGAACTGGTCTCCGACCTGGCCTCGCCCGTGCGGCAGCGCAGCATCACCCTGCGGTTCGACCACGGCTCGGCCACGGGGCACTACCCGCTCGACGCGGGCGACGACCACGCCCAGTTGGTGGTCACCGGCGACCGCGACGACCACCAGGTCTTCCGCGACGACGCGCTGACGGCCTTCCTCCGCCGCGCCTACCGCGACTTCGCCGACGGCCCGCGCGCCGACCTCGCCGGACACTGCGCCGTGGTGCGCCTGCTGTGCGCGGCCAAGGAGCGCTGCGGAGCCGAGGCCGGTGCCGGTGCCGGCTCCGGCGACGGTGGTGGCGACGACGGTGGCGCCGGGGAGGGTGGCACCGGGGGCGGCGGACGGGCCGGGGACGGTGGACGGGGCCAGGACGGCGGAGGTGCCGGGGGCGGCGGACGGGCCGGGGACGGCGGACGGGCCGGGGACGGCGGACGGGCCGAGGGGCGGCATCGCGGCTCCGCCGGCCCTCCCCGGACCCGCCGGCCCGTGCCCGTCGCGTCGCAGCCCGTGCCCGTCGCGCCGGGGTCCGCGCCCTCCTTCCCCGCCCACCGGCTGGCCGGGATCGGCGACGAGGCCGCCGCCGGCCTGGACGGGCAGATCGCCGCGCTCGCCCGGCTGGGCTGGCCGGGCATCGAACTGCGTACCGTCGACGGCGTCCCGGTGGCGGAACTCGGTCCGCGGCGGTCGCGGGAGGTCGCGGACCGGCTGCGCGCGGCCGGGCTGCGCACCGTGGCGCTGGCCTCCCGCATCGGCAACTGGGCCCGCCCGGTCACCGCGCCGTTCGCGGACGACCTGGCCGAACTGGACGCTCTCACCGACCAGTGCGCCCTGCTCGGCTGCCGGTACGTGCGCATCATGTCGTACCCCGGCGACGGGCTCCCCGAGGCCGAGTGGGCCGGCCGGGTCCTGGACCGCGTCGCCTGCCTGACCGCCCGCGCGGAGCGCGCGGGCCTGACCCTGCTGCACGAGAACTGCGCGGGCTGGGCCGGCGCCGACCCCGCGCGGATGCTGCGCCTGGTGCGCGAGGCCGGCTCCCCGGCGCTGCGGCTGCTCTTCGACACCGGCAACGGCCTCGCGTACGGCTACGACGCCCATGAGGTGCTGCGCCGGGTCCTGCCGTACGTGGCGCACGTGCACGTCAAGGACGGGGTGCGCACGGCGGACGGCGTGACGTACACCCTGCCGGGCGACGGGCGGGCAGGGGTGGCCGACTGCCTGCGGACGCTGCTGGACGGCGGCTACGAGGGCGCGTTCAGCCTGGAGCCGCACCTGGCCGCGCGGCCGCACGAGGGGCTGCGGGCGGCCGGTGGCGCGGCGGAGCCGTTCGTCCGCGCCGGGCAGCGGCTGCGGGCCCTGCTCGACGGGGCGGCCCGGACGGGCGGCGCGGCCGAGGAGCGGCGGACGGGCGACGGGACCGGGGGACGGGGATGACGGGCGGGCTGCGGGGCCGAGGGGTGACCGGCGGGCGACGGGGCCGAGGGGTGACGGGGCGTGAGGCGCTGATGGGGCCCGGCGACCGTGCGCTGCTGCTGCGCCTGCTGCGCACGCCCACCGCCGGACCGCTGGAGACCGGCCCCGCCCCGGACCGGCCGTGGCGTCCCGTCCCGGGCCTGCCGTGGACCCGGCGCGGCGGCCTGTGGCGGGCGCAGCGCGCCTACGCGCGCGCCGCCCGGGCGGCGGGGATGCGGGTCGTGCACCACGCCTGCCCGCCGCCGGAGGTGCTGGACCGGGGCGACGTACCCGCCGCGGTGCGCCGGCACGCCGCGGCCGACCCCGCCTTCCTGGCGCGGCAGCCGAACCTGGTGCTGCGGCTGGGTCCGGACCTGCCGCGCGCAGCGACCGTCATGTTCAACGTGCACCTGGACACGGTGGCGGGCCCGGAGCCCGTCGGTTTCGACGGGACGCGCTTCACCGGGCGCGGCGCGATCGACGCCAAGGGCCCGGCGGTGGCCCTGCTGGCCGGGGTGCGCGCCGCGCGGGCCGCCTGCCCCGACCTCGGCCGCCGGGTGGCGGTGCTCGTCCAGGCGGTGGGCGGCGAGGAGGGCGGCGCGATGGGCGTCCACGGCACCCGGCCGCTGGTCGAGGCCGGGTTCACGGGCCGTCTGAACGTCTTCTGCGAGCCGACCGGGCTGCGCTACCTGCCCCGCGCCACCGCGGCGCTGACCGCCCGTGTCACCGTCGCCGGCGTAGGCGCCGTCGACGACCGCCCGGAGCGCGGTCACAACGCCACCGTGCTGCTCGGCTTCCTCGCCCAGCACCTGGCCGCCGCCCTGGACGGGTGGACGAGGGCCCTGGACGGGGGGACGGAGACCCCGGAGGGGCGAACCGGGGGGAGCCGGGTGTGCGTGGCCGGCCTGCACACCGGCCATCTGCACAACCGCGTCTACGGACAGGGGCAGCTGCTGCTCAACCTCCCCTACGCCACCGCCGGGCAGGGCGCCGCCCTGGAACGCGCGGTCACCGACGCCGTCGCCGACGGGCTGCGCGCGTTCACCGCGCGCTTCGCCGGCAGCCGGCAGTTCGCCCGCACCGCCGCCGACGCGGCCGCCGTCACCCGCCTGGAGTGGGACAAGCGCGGACTGCCGTGCCTGAACGGTGCCGACGCCTGGGCCGAGTCCCTGCTGCACGCCGCGGGCGCGCCCCGCCACCCGGCCGGCGAGCCCGCCTTCACCTGCGACGCCATCTGGGCGCACGGCCTGCCCGGCGCCTTCACGGCGGTGCTCGGACCGGGGCGCCTGGAGGACAACCGCGCGCACGCGGCGGGGGAGTTCGCCGACCTGGCCGACCTGGAGGCGTTCGCGGGCGTGGTGAGCCGCCTGCTGACCACGTTCGCCGAACGCGCCCCGTGAGCCGCGGAACGAGTCCTGCGAACCGCCGAACGCGCCCCGTGAGCCGCGGAACGAGTCCTGCGCATCGCCGACGAACCCCGTGAGCCGCCGTCCGAGTCCCACGAACCGCCGACGGACCCCGCGAGCCGCGAGGCCCGACCAGTCCAGCAGAGGGAGCCCCGTATGACACCGCCCGGCCCCGCACCCGTCCCCGAGTCCCCACCGGCCGTACTGGTCGGCCACGACCGGCTGCTGGCCGCCGTCACCGGGCTGTTCGCCGGGTACGGCGTCCCGCCCGCGCGCGCGGCCACCGCCGCCGCCGCGCTCTGCCACGGCGACCTGACCGGACCCGCCTCGCACGGCGTGGCCAACCTGACCCGCCTGTACCTGCCGCTGCTCGCCTGCGGCCGTGCCGATCCCGCCGCCGTCCCCGAGGTGCTCGGCGACCTGGGGGCCTGCGCCGTCGTCGACGCCCGGCGGGCGCTCGGCCTGTGGGCCGCGGCCGAGGCCATGGACGACGCGGCCGGGCGGGCCCGCCGGTACGGGGTCGGCCTGGTGGCGGTGCGCGGGGCCACCCACTTCGGCTGCGCGGGCTTCCACGCCGCCCGCGCCGCCGCCCGCGGCATGATCGGGATCGTGGCGGGCAACTGCGGCGGCCAGCGCATCGCCCGCCCGCCGCACGGGGCGCTCGCCATGCTCGGCACCAACCCGCTCGCCGTCGCCGCCCCCGCCCTGGAGGGCCATCCCTTCGTCCTGGACATGAGCACCACGGTGGTGCCCACCGGGCGCGTCCGGGCCGCAGCCCGCCGCGGCGGGTCCGTTCCGGAGGGCTGGCTGGAGGACGCGGCCGGGCGGCCGGTGACCGATCCGGCGGCCTTCGACCGCGGCACCGCCCACCTGCGCTGGCTCGGCGGCGACCCGGACACCGGCGCGTACAAGGGCTACGGGCTGGGGCTGGCGGTCGAGCTGCTGGCGGCGTTGGTGCCGGGCGCGGCCGTGGGCCCGGCACCGGCCGCGCTGGCCGGCGACGGACGGCCGCACGGCCGCGACGACGACATCGGCTTCCTGCTGCTCGCCGTCGACCCGCGCACGCTGCGCCCGGAGGCGGACTTCGCCGCCGCGGCGGAGGAGATGTTCCGTACGCTGCTGCGCTGCCCGCCCCTGGACCCGCGGACGCCCGTCCGCTATCCGGGCTGGTGGGAGGCCGAACGGGCGCGGGAGCGGCGACGGGCGGGCGTCCCGCTGGCGGCCGGCGTGCACGAGGAGCTGACCCGCCTGGGACTGGACCTGCCCGCGTGCGCGGCGGGGGCCGGGGCCGCGGCGCCGGCCGGGGAGGACCCGGCCGCGGCCGCCGCCGGGGACGGTGCGGCGTGACGCGGCCGCGCCGGGCCGGGGTCGTCGGGCTCGGCGCCGTCTCCCGGTTCCATCTCGCCGCGATCGACCGGCTGCCCGGGTGGGAGCTGGCCGCGGTGTGCGACGTACGGGAGGCCGCGCGGGCCCCTCACCGGGAGCGGGCCGCCTGCTACGCCGACCACCGCGCGCTGCTGGCGCACCCCGGTCTGGACGCCGTGGTCGTCACCGTGCCCAACGACCTGCACGCCGCCGTCTGCCGGGACGCGCTCACGGCCGGTGTGCCGGTGTGCGTGGAGAAACCGCTGGCCGTCGACCTGGCCGAGGCCCGCGCGCTGGACCGGCTGGCCCGCGACCGTGCCACGGTGCTGTTCACCGCCTTCCACCGCCGCTACAACGACCAGGTGCGCGCCCTGCGGCGCCGGCTGCCCGCCGGGGCCCGGATCGCCGCGATGCGGGTGCGCTACCTGGAGCGCATCGAGGAGCACATCGGCACCGACACCTGGTACCTCGACCCGCGCCGGTGCGGCGGCGGCTGCGTCGCCGACAACGGCCCCAACGCCTTCGACCTGGTGCGGTACTTCCTCGGCGGGGCCGCCGTGACCGCCGCCGGGATCGTCCGCGACGCGCACGGCACCGATCGGCGGGCGCTCGTCGACCTGCGCGGCACGGACGGCGGCACGGCCCGGGTCGAGCTGGACTGGTCGTACCCGGGCGAGCGCAAGGACCTGCGGCTGCTGCTGGCGGACGGCACGGTGCTGGAGGCGGACCTGCTCGCGGGCCGGCCCGGCTTCAAGGAGTCGCTGTGGCACGAGTACGCCGGTGTGCTGGACGCCTTCGGCGCGGCCCTCGACCGCGGCGCGGGGGACGGGACCGGGGCGGGCGACGGACTGGCCGCGCTGGAGCTGGTGCGGGCCGCGTACGGCCGCGAGCGGACCGTTGCGGGGACAGGGGAGGGACGATGAGCGGGCCGGGCGAGGACGGGGCGAAGCGCGAGGTGCGCGGGGTGCTGGTCAAGGTGCTGCTGCACCGCCGCACCGACCGCGGCATGACCCTGGAGCCGTGCACGAGCCGCTGCGTGCGCCGCGGCGAGCTGCACGAACTGGTCGTCACCGACCAGATCGGAGCCGTGCCGGGGGAGCGCGTCGACCGCGTGGGCTTCCTCGGCTTCGCCGAGCTGACCCGGGCGGGCGTCGTCGACCGCGGCGACGGATGCTGGATCGGCGGCGAGCGCGTGGGTACGGTGCTCGGCTTCGACGCCTGCCACTTCCCCAACCACTACAACATCGTCGTCGCCGCCGAAGGGCTGCCGACCGGCGGGAGCCTGGGGCTGCGCCCTGAGCTGCAGGTCGTCTTCACCGCCGCCCCGTCCCCGGTGCGGCCGCCGGACACGGCGTCCTGACCCGCCTGCGGCCGGCGGCCCCGTCGTACGGGACCGCCGGCCGCGGCGTTCACCTCGGGCGGACGGCCCGGGCGTTCACCTCAGGGGGTCAGCCCAGCAGCTCGACGTCGAGCCGGCCGAAGTGGTAGTTGCGGACCGCGGCGAGCAGCTCCTGCTGGGACAGCTCGCCGTCGCCGTCGGTGTCCACCTGCTGGAACACCTCCTCGGC
Source organism: Streptomyces minutiscleroticus (assembly GCF_014650875.1). Lineage (GTDB taxonomy): Bacteria > Actinomycetota > Actinomycetes > Streptomycetales > Streptomycetaceae > Streptomyces > Streptomyces minutiscleroticus. The sequence continues at coordinate 38,681 of NZ_BMVU01000036.1, read as the reverse complement.
CCGGTCCGGACCCACGCCGACCGCGGTCAGCCAGGCCGCGAACTCCCCGCCGTTGATCAGCCCGTCGTCGTTCTTGTCGCAGAGGCCGACGAGCGCCTCGATCACCGGCCCGAGGGCACGGTTGAAGTCGGCCTCGCCCTGCTGGAAGATCAGGTTCCCGGTGACGTTCAGGAACTGGTCCTCGGAGACCGATTCGGACCCGCTGGAGAGGTAGTCGAACAGGCCCTGGAAGGCGTCGTTCAGGGACTGCACCTCGGGGGAGCCCGGAGCCGCGCCGAAGTTCTGGGCGATCTTCTTGGCCTCGCCCACGAAGTCGCCGCGCTCCAGGGAGCCGCTGCCGTCGGTGTCCCACTTCTGGAAGCGCTTCCTGAGCCGGTCGTTGGCGATTTCAGTGGTCATGGATCTGCTCTCCTTCGTTTGTCGACGGCATGCGTGGAGCGATGCCGTCGGCGGTTCACGGCGTCGGGGGCTTCTCCCGCGGCGCCGTCCCGCGCCGGAATCCGGCCGGCGACCGAATTCCTCCGGAAAACCGCCGGGAGTCCGGCGCAAGAATGGAAAACTGTCGGAAAATGGGGGTGAAGGTCTGCCGAGGGCACGTCGAAGCCGTATGAACTGATTTCCCGTGGTCTTTTTCGAGGGCTGTTCCACGGCCTCGGAACCGCTGCCGCGGCCGTCCCCGCACCAGCTTTCGCGGCCGTCCCCTCATTCGTTTTCGCGGCCGTCCCGCTCCTGCTCCAGCGGGTTTCCTCACAACTGGGTGACGTGCGGCCCGGAGAGTCTTCCGCGCGTGTCGAGCACCGGGCACGGCGCACGCATCAGCAGGGAGGTGTCGTAACAGGCGTGGTCCTGGAGCAGGACCGCCAGGTCCGCGGCGGCCAGGGCCCGCGGCAGACCGGGTGCGCACGGCACCGCCGTGCCGTCCACGGTGAACTCCGGTACGTGGGGGTCGTGGTACACCACGTGCGCCCCGCGCTCGCGCAGGTGCCGCGCCACCGGGGCGGCGGGGGAGTGGCGCACGTCGCCGACGTCGGGTTTGTACGCCACCCCCAGCAGCAGGACCTCGGCCCCGGCCACGGGTTCCCCCGGGCGGGCGAGGAGCGCGGCGGCCCGGTCGGCCACGTGGCGCGGCATCCGGTCCAGCGCCGAGCGGGCGGCGGACACCAGGCCCAGCGGACGGCCCGCCGCGTCGGCGCTCGCGGCCAGGTAGTGGGGGTCGACGGGGATGCAGTGGCCGCCCACTCCGGCACCGGGGCGGAACGGCGCGTAGCCGAAGGGTTTGGTCGCGGCGCAGTGCAGCACGTCCCAGACGTCGATGCCCAGCGCGTCGCAGTACAGCGCGACCTCGTCGACCAGCGCGATGTTCACGTACCGGTAGGTGTTCTCCAGCAGCTTCGCCGCCTCCGCCTCGCGGGTGCCCTTGGCGACCACCACGGTGTCCACCAGGCGGCTGTAGAAGGCGACGGCGTGCTTGGCGCACAACGGTGTGCAGCCGCCGATCACCTTGGGGGTGTTGCGCAGGCCGAACAGCCGGTTGCCCGGGTCGATCCGCTCGGGGGAGTGGGCGAGGTGGAAGTCCTCACCGGCCCGCAGCCCGCTGACCCGCTCCAGGACGGGGCGGACGACGTCCTGGGTGGTGCCCGGGTGGCTGGTGGACTCCAGCACGACCAGCGTGCCGGGCCGCAGCGCCGCGGCCACGTCGGCGGTCGCCGCCCGCACCGCGGCCAGGTCGGGGGCCCCGTCGTCGGTCAGGCCGGTGGGCACGCAGATCACCACCGTGGCGGCGCGGCCGATCACCGACGGGTCGCGGCCGACCCGGAACCCGGCCGCCAGCATCCCGGCGACCCGGCCGTCGTCCACGTCGTCGATGTGCGACCGCCCGGCCCCGAGGCCCGCCACCACCTCGGCGTCGGTGTCGTATCCGGCGGTCGTGAGCCCCGCCTCGCAGGCGCGGGCGGCCAGCGGCAGTCCGACGTGTCCGAGACCGATCACGACGAGGTCGATCATCATGGGGACCTTCCTTGGCGGGAGGGGCGGCGTGCAGGGGTGCCTCAGACGGCGGAGAAGCTGCCGCTGCCGGGCGCGACGTGCGCGCCGTAGCCGGGCTGCACGGTCAGGCCCGGGGACACGCAGAAGGGGTCGCCGTGGATCTGCACGTCCCCGCTCGTGTCGTTGACCAGCACATGGGCGGTGAGCGGCAGCTTGTGGCAGCCGCCGGGGTCCTCGTAGACGGTCACCGGTTCCCCTTCGGTGCCGAAGACGATCACCTGGCCGACGGCCGCGTCGGCCCGCGCGCCGCCGGCGCCGACGGTGAGGAAGGCCGCCGCCAGGGCGACGAGGGGGGTACGGAAGCGACGCATGGAGGTCTCCCTCTCGAAGGGCTGTCTCTCGTTGCTCTGCTGGGGCTACTCCCCGTGCCGTACGCCCGGAATGTTCGCGTCCGTCCGAAGGGGCGGTCTTCGCCGCCCGGCCTTGCCCGGACCGGATCCGCTTGGTATGGCAACCCGTCGTCCGGCCCGGCCCGGCCCGGCCCGGTCCGGCCCGGTCCGGACGGGGCGGGTCCGGCGTGCCGGGCCCGCCGGGGGCCCGTCCGCGTCCGTGCCCGGGTGCGGGGCGCCGCCCGCAGTACCGGCCGGCCGCGCGCGACTCCCGTACGGGGAAGGTGGGTTCAGGCGCCGAGGGCCTGACGGAGGGTGGGAAAGCAGTCGATGACGGTGTCGACGCTGATGAGGCGCAAGGTGTGCAGGACGGAACCGGCCGCACCGGCCAGGCGCAGCCGTCCCTGGGCCCGCTGGATGTCGTGGTGCGCGCTCATGAGGGTGCGGACGCCGGTGGAGTCCAGGAAGGTCGCCGCGCTGAGGTCGAGCACGATCCGCGGCCGCGTCGCGCCGTCGGGCGGGGCGAGGGCCCGGCCGAGGAGGTCGGCGCTGTCGTAGTCGATGTCGCCGTGCGTGGCGACGACGGTGACGCCGTCGACGGTGGTACGGGTGATCCGCAGATGACTGGAGTCCGTTGCTTTCCGGATGTCGGTCACTCGCCCCTCGACAGCACTCGCCGGTGTCCCGGCCGCCGCTCGGCCTTCGATGCCAGGATGCCCCAGGATGCTACGGGCGACGCGTCCCGATGGCTCCGGCACCGGTCTTCGCGGCCGCTCCGCGTAGGGCCGCGAGGGGACGCCGCGTGCGGCGGACGCCTCCCGCCGGCCGCCTTCCGGCCCGCCCCGGACTCCGTTTCCCTCCGGCCGGCCGGGCGGCAGGGGCCACTCGTGCGTCGATCTCCCGGGCGGTGTCCGTGCGCCGCCGCGGACGGTGCGGGACGGCCTCCGGCAGCGGGGCCGTCCCCGCGGCCGTGTCCGTCACCGGCCCACCGGAGAACACGCGATGACCGCCCGGCAGCCCCCCGTCCACGACGCGTTCCTCGCACGCGCCGCCGCCCCCGCCGTCGCGGCCCCGTCATCGAGGGGCTCGACGGGGAAAACCGCCCGGATCCTGGCGGACGAGGCGCGCCGGGACTCCCGTACGTGGCTCGGCGCCTACGCCGGAACTTCCTCCACCGCTCCGTGGAGAACGCCCGCGACGGCCACGCGCTCGCCGCCCGCCCCGACGCCGCCGACAGCGCCGGGTTCCTGCTGGAGCCGCTCTACGACCGGCCGCCGCCGTCGGTCAGTGGTCGTCCCAGTGGCCCTCGTGGGCGGCGTGGCGGTGCCCGTCGTGGATGTAGTCCACGTGGTCGCCGTGGGGCACCGCGACATGGCCGCAGCCGACCCGGTGCTCGTGGTCGTGCCGCTCGTGGACGGTGTGACCGGTGGGCTCGCACTCGTCGGCGTGGTCCTCGTGCGCGCGGTGCAGATGCCCGTCGTGCACGTAGTCGACGTGGTCGAGGTGCGGCACTTCCACGTGACCGCAGCCGCCGCGGTGCTCGTGGGGGTGGCCGGTGTGCGGAGCGTGCGCAGTGACAGCCATGACGGTGCCTCCTCGTGCCCTGTGCCGTCGTCCGTCAGGGGCCAGTCTGCCGCTTCGCGCCGGGCCCGTACCGTCCCGATCCGGCCGGGTGCGCCGGATCCGACCGGTGTGACGCGACGGCCGGGCTCACCGCGCGGCGCGGGCCGGGAGGCACTTCCGCGGGACCGCCGCCCCCGCCCGTAGCAGAACCCGTACGAGCAGCACGTTCAGGAACCCGCCGACCGCGGCGTACCCGAAGTCCACCACGAACTGCGCCGCGGCCGAAGGCACGCCGAGGAACGCCAGAAGGGGCGCGACGCCGTAGAAGAGCACTCCCGCGGTGAAGAGGGAGCACGGCAGGGTCAGGGCGAGGCAGAGCGCGAACATGACGTCCGGGTCGACCACCCCGACGGCGTTGACCAGGCCGAGTACGACGACGGCCAGGAGATAGGCCCTCTTCAGGACGGTGGACACGTGCGGCTCCTCTGGTGCTGTGTGCTCCGGCACACCCAGTATGGGACCGGCCGCGGGCGTCCGCGCAGGCGTCCCGCGCGGACGCCCGGCGCAGGCCCCGCCGGGCCGTCGCGTGCTCCCTCTCCCGGATGATTTCTTTGCTTCCGCTTTGCCGTGCGGGAACCCGGCCGCTCCCGGAGGCGTTGACCTGACGGACCGCGGAGAACGCGACCGACGACCGAACACGGACAGGCAGCAGAAGCCGAGGTGGCACCAGTGGCGATGTGGGACCGGATCAAGGATCAGGCCAAGAATCTCCAGCAGTCCCAGGGTTCCCGGGGTGCGGGCGGGCACGGACAGGGGAACAGCCCCTACGGACAGGGGAACAGCCCTTACGGACAGGGGCAGCACGGCGGTCACGGGTCGGGCTCGTCCTCCGGCGGCTCCAGGGCCCAGCTGATCGGACTGCTCAAGTCCCAGCTCGCCGCGGCGAAGACCGAGCTGAAGAGCGGCGCCTACCGGGACGCCAGCATGGCGATGTGCGCCCTGGTGGCCGCGGCCGACGGGCACGTGGAGCCGGCGGAGCGCCAGCGCGTCGAGGAGCTGATCGTCACCAACGAGGTGCTGCAGAACTTCCCCGCCGACCAGCTCCGCCAGCGGTTCAACCGGCACGTGGACCGGCTCGTCGCCAACTTCGAGCTGGGCAAGGCCGAGGTGCTCCAGGAGATCGCCAAGGCCGCCAAGAAGCCGGCGGAGGCCCGCGCGGTCATCCAGACCGGCATCGTCGTCGCCGGTGCGGACGGGCACTTCGAGATGTCCGAGCAGTACGCCGTCCGTGAGGCATGCGCGGCCCTCGGTGTCCCGCCCGCGGAGTTCGGCATCTGACAGGCGGACCGCCCCGCCCCGTGCGGCCGCGGCGCCGACGGCGAACCGCTGCCGCGGCTCCGCCGCACCGTCCCCGGGGCACACGGCGGGCGACGGGCGGCCATGCCCGTCGCCCTTCCCGCGGAGAGCAAGGGGGCGGTGCGGCGGAGAGCCGGCCGCATCCGGGGAGGACGTGTCCGGGAGGGTGCGCGGTCAGGGCACCAGCGGACCGTCCAGTACGCGTTGCCCCGCCTGCCGGTCGCCTTCCCACACGAGGGAGCCGCCCGCGCCCGGCAGCCGCCCCCACAGGGTCAGCAGGAGGTCCTCGGCGGTGCCGCTGAGCACGGCGACGGGGGCGCCCGGGCCGTACGTCCAGCTCTCTCCGGTGTCCGTGGCGGTCAGCCGGAGCGCGACCCGCGGGACGGTCGCACGGCCCCGGACCACCTGCCGCGGCGCCATGGTGTCGAAGACCTCGGCGATGCCCTCACCGGCCAGTTCGGCGTCGAGCGGCTCCGGTGTACCGAGCGCGTGCTGGGCGTCCCAGCGGTGCACGAGCGTCTCCAGGCAGCGCCGCCGCTGCCAGAAACCCACCGTGTGCGGCGGGTGGAACGTCCACGCCTCAGTGGCCGGATCGGTGTCCAGGGCCCGCAGCAGCGTCGCGGACGTGGTGTCGAACCACCGTGTCAGCGCTGCCCGTTCCCGCGGAGCCGCGGGGGACGCGTCGTCGCCGTGCCCGTGGGTGACCGCGGTCGCCGCCCAGAGGTTCTCTCTCCCCAGGTGGTCCGCGAGGTCGTACAGGGTCCAGTCGCCGCAGTGCTCCACCGGTGCGGTCACGTCACCGCTCAGGCAGTCCCGGAAGGCGGTCAACTCGCTGCGCAGATGAAGGAGGAGGGTCGCGGAGTCCATACCGCGAAGGTAGCCGAGCGCTCGGGCACGGGGGTACGGATATACGGCACCGGTCGGCGGAGGACGGTGTGTTCGGCCCGCCGCCCGGAGTCGGGGAGGGCCGTTCGGCGCTCGGGGCGGTCGCCGTCGCGGTCGCCGTGGCGGTCCGCCGGTGCCGGCCGGGGCGGTCAGTCGAGGCCGTCGAGGAGGGCGATGCGCGCGGTGATCCGCTTGCCCGTCGGCCCCCGGTGCGCCTGGAAGCTCTCCACCACCGCCATCACGATCTCCAGGCCGTGCTGGCCCACCCGGCCGGGGTCGGCCACCCGGGCCATCGGCAGCACCGGGTTGCTGTCCCAGATGGTGACCTCTATCAGGTCGACCCAGATGCGCAGCTGCAGAAGGATCGGACCGGGCGCGTACTTGAGCGCGTTGGTGACGAGTTCGCTCACCACCAGCTGTGTCAGGTCCATGGCCCGTGCGGAGACCGGCAGACCGTACTCGCCCTGCACCCGGGTGAGGAACTCCGTGGCCAGGTCCCGGGCCTGGGCGATACACCCCCCGTCACCGTCCAGACTCGCCGTGACCTCAGGAGGAGTGACGCCGGGTACGGAATCCTCCTCGCGCGAGACCGGTTCCATCCAAACCACCTTCGTGACCCCGTTCATACTTTCCGCCCTTACCCCCGAAGTCCTCTCCCATGCCCTCCGTTTTCCCGCGGCGGACAAACCCGGTGCGCGCACCGGGCGAAGACCCCTGTGAGCCGGTCCTACGCGCACTCGCCGAACGCCTGCGGAACGTGCCCGCTCAGGGGGTGCCCCGGCCGCGGACGCCCTCCCCGCGGCCCGACGCCTTTCGCCGCCCTTTCCGGCAACCGGATTACGGTACAATGTGTCCGGGCTTTTGCTCATTCGAGGTATCGGCTGTCCCCCGGCGCCAGGTGTGTCGCCGGGTGTTCGGCAGCCGGTCGGCCGACGTCACGGGGGGCACGGCATGGAGCGGATCATCCATCTGCGCGCCGCCCTCCGTGCGCGCACCGGCGGCAGTGCCCGCGACGCCGTCCCCGATACCGACGGCGCCGGCCCGGTTCCCCCTTCCTCCCGCTGATCCATGACGCCGCCCGGCGGGGCCGGTCCGGTCCGTGAGGGGCGTGACGGCACCGGACGGGCCCTTCGGTCCCGCCCCGCGGACAGGCGCCACGGCGGTGACACCGTCGCGCCGCACCGTTCGGCGAGCCGCCCCACCCGGCTCCCGCGGTCGCCCGCACGGCCGCGCGGACCGAGGGGACGGCCGTCGCCGGCGAGGACGGACACCCGATCGGCACCCGCTCCGGTCCCCGGCGCCCGCACAGGCGCTGACGCAGCCCGTACCGACCAACGCAACGGAGGTGTGACGCCCGTGCGAACGGCCGACCCCAGGAGAAACAGCCTCGCACGTGCGGCCGCGAGCGGATCCCGGTCCGCCGTGGACCCTGTCCCGGGCCCGGACCCGGACCCGTTCCGCACTGCGGCCGCACGGACGGAGGCAGGCACGCCCGCGTCCCTCCCCGGGGCCCCCGTCACCGAGGCGTTCCTGGAGGGCTTCGAGGAGATCCTCGCGGACGCCGCCGCCACGGGACGCCGTCTGAACCGCGACGAGATCGAGTCCCGCAGGGCCCTGGGCGCCCGGGCGGCCGAGGCCGGGCAGGGCTGGCGCGCCCTGGTGCGCGCGCACCTCGCGGCGGGGCGCCGCAGCAGACCCGCGGGCAGTGACCCGGACAGCGTCCTGACCGTGATCGAGCAGGCGGTCGACGCCTTCGCCGACGGCTACGAGCGCGCGCAGCGGCTCGTGGTCCGCAAGGAGGAGGCGGCCCGGCGCGAGTTCGTCGACGACCTGCTGCACGGGCGCGGGGACCCGGGGCGCCTCGCCTCGCGGTGCGAGCGCTTCGGGCTGCGCCTGTCGCGCGCCCACGCCGTCGCGGTGGCCGAGGGGCCGGAGAAGTACGACGAGGCCGACTCCGTGCCCCGGCAGGTGTCCGGGGAGCTGTTCGCGCGCTTCGAGAACCGCCGCATCCTGTTCACCACCAAGGACGGGCGGATGGTGTGCATCGCCCCGGGCGACCAGGACGAGGTGCTCACCCACTTCGCCAAGCTGGTGTACGCCGCCACCGGCGACAGCCAGGTCGCCGTCGGACGGCCCCGGGAGGGGGTCGTCGGCATCGGGCACAGCTATGAAGAGGCCCTCAACGCGCTGGACGTGGCCCAGCGCATGGGCCTGGACGATCCCGTCCTGCGCGCCGCCGACCTGCTGGTCTTCCCCGTCCTCGCCCGGGACCGGCAGGCGCTGGTGGACCTGGTGCGCTACACGCTGGGCCCGCTGGAGCAGGCGCGCGGCGGGGCGCAGCCGCTGCTGGACACCCTCACGGCGTACTTCGACGCGGGCTGCGTGGCCGCCGCGGCCGCGCGGGAGCTGTCGCTCAGCGTGCGCGCACTCACCTACCGGCTGGAGCGCATCCACACCCTGACCGGCTGCGACCCCGCCGACCCCGCCCACCGCTACGCCCTGCAGACCGCGGTGCTCGGCGCGCGCCTGCTCGCCTGGCCGGGCCGGCCGTTGTGAGGCGCACCGGCGGCCGCGCCGCGGCGGCCGGACGCCGCGGCGCGCCCGTCACCGGTGGCGGTCGCCGGACACACTGTTGGGCGGCGCGGGTGTGACACCGTGTGCACCCGCCGCCCGGATCACGCGTCCGCCTCCCCGACGATGCGCCGGAGCAGGGCGGGCAGGGCGAGCAGGGCGAGCAGGGTCGAGCGGTCCGCGTCGGACAGGGGCGCGAAGTGCGCCGCGAGCACCTGGTCGGAGACCTTGTGACCGGCGGCAGGCCGTCCGGCAGGCCGACATGGAAACCCTGTGCGTCCTCACCGGGGACCCCCGCATGCACGATTCCGAGCTGCTGCGCCGACTGGGGCGCGTCGCTGTGCCCACCCCCTGACCCGGGGGGAGAGCGACCGCATCGTCACCCCCGCCTACGGCGCGGCGTACGCCGACGCGCTGGGCCGCGGGCGGCCGGAGATCGTCCCAGAGGCGGGGCACCTGCCGCAGACCGAGCAGCCGGAGGCCACCTTCGCCCTGATCGACACCGATCTGCGGGAGACGGGCGCCGGCTCCTCCCGGACGCTGTGACCGTCGCGCGCCCCGGCCGTCCGCCCGCGGCGGACTCCCGCGCCCGCCGTCCCGGGCGCGGCTACGACTCGGACGCGGCCGCGCGGGGAGCGGGCACCGCGCCGGACGGGCGCGGGACGCGGCGGCGGCACGGGGCGTCGGCCAGGGACCGGCCGGTGAAGAAGCGCGCCGCGAGATCGGCGACGTCGTGCGGGCGCTGCAGCACGACCCAGTGGTCGCTGTCGGGAATGGTGAGGAACCGGCTGTCGGCGATGGTGCCGGCGAAGGCGCGCTGGCGGTCGGGCGAGGTGACGGTGTCGTGCTCCCCGCAGAAGACCAGGGCCGGTACACCGGTGAGGCCACCGGTGTAGTCGGTCCGCTCGGTCACCGCGCGGCGCAGCGACTCCGCGGCGTGCGGGGAGTGGCGGACGGTGTGCGCGAGGGTGCGCCGTACGTAGCGGTGGGCGAGGTCGCGGCGGGCGATGTAGCGGCCGCTGTCGGTGCACAGCAGGCTGTCGGCCACGAGGGCCGCGAAGGTGCGGACGTCGCCGCGGTCGAGGTGGGCCTCGGCGCGGTGCAGGGCGGCGGCCTGGGCGTCGGAGACGTGCGCGGGGACGCCGCCGAGGGCCAGGCGGGCGACGCGGTGCGGGAAGCGGCGGGTGAAGCCGTAGGCCAGGTCGGCCCCGTAGGAGAAGCCGAAGAGGTTGACGCGCGGGACGCGCAGGTCGTCCAGGATCTGCGCGATCGCGGTGTACGCCAGGGGCAGGGCCGGGCCGTCGGGCAGCGGGTCGGCGCTGGCCATGCCGGGCAGGTCGGCGGTGACGACGTCGGCCAGCGGGCCGAGCGCGTCGTCCATGTACGGCCAGCCGTGCATCCCCTGCTGGACCCCGCCGAGCACGAGGACGGGCTCGATGACGGGCGGCCCCTGGCGCAGGAGCCGGTAGGAGTACCTGACGCGGCCCGCCGTGAGGGAGCGGACGACCTCGTGGGTCACGGGCTGTTTCCTTTCCGGGGCCTCGGCCCCCGGTGGGCGGCCGCCGTGCGCGGTCGCCCGCCCGGGGCCGGGCGGTCGTTCAGGCGCGGGTCAGGACCAGGGCGGCGTTGTGGCCGCCGAAGCCCATCGAGGTCTTGACCGCGCAGGTCATGGCGGTGGGGCGGGCGGCGTCCCGCACGATGTCCAGGCCCGGGGGCAGCCGCGGGTCCGGCAGGGTGAGGTTGGCGGTCGGCGGGACCAGTTGCTGCTCCAGTGCGAGGACGGTGAACGCGGTCTCGATGGCCCCCGCCGCGCCGAGCGTGTGCCCGGTCATGGCCTTGGTCGAGGTGACCGCGGGACGGTCGCCGAGGGTCCTGTTCAGCGCTCCGGCCTCGACCAGGTCGTTGAGCTCGGTCCCGGTGCCGTGGGCGTTGACGTGCCCGACCTCGTCCGGGGCCACGTCCGCGTCGGCGAGGGCGGTGCGCAGGGCCTGTTCGACGCCGGCGCCGTCGGGGTGGGGCGCCACCGCCGCGTAGGCGTCGTTGGAGGCGCCGTAGCCGCGGACGAGGGCGCGGACCGCGGCGCCCCGCCCGCGCGCGTGCTCGGGCCGTTCGAGGACCAGGACGCCGGCGCCCTCGCCGACGACGAAGCCGTCGCGTCCGGCGTCGAAGGGCCGGCAGGCGGTCAGGGGGTCGTCCCGGCGGGTGGAGACCGCCTTCAGCCGGCAGGCGCTGGCGATCATCAGCCGGGACAGGACGGACTCCGCGCCGCCGGCGATCGCGATGTCGCACGCGTTCGCCCGCAGCATCTGGTGGGCGGTGCCCACCGCGACGGTCCCGGAGGCGCAGGCGGTCGACACCGCCAGGCTCGGGCCGCGCGCGCCCAGGTCCGCGCAGACGCTGCCGGCCGGGGCGCTGACCATGGTGACCGGGGCCAGCTTCGGCGAGACGCGCCGGGCGCCGCGCGTCAGCATCGTGGTGTGCTGCTCGTCGTAGAACGGCAGGCCGCCGTGGACGCAGCCGATCACCACGGCCACCCGGCTGCCGTCCCACACGGCCGGGTCCAGACCGGCGTCGGCGACCGCCTCCCGCGCGGCGACGACCGCGAGGCGCGCGAAGCGGTCCGTCAGGCGCAGCTGGGTCGCGTTCAGGACGGCCTCGGCGTCCAGGCCCTTGACGGTGTACATGAAGTCGCACGGCAGGTCGGCGAGTTCGGGGTGGCGGTCGACCCTTCCGGGTCTGGCGGTCCCGGTGACGGCGTGCCAGGTGGCCTTCACCCCCACCCCGGCGGCGGTCACCAGGCCGAGTCCCGTCACCGCGGCCTCGAAGGGCCGCGGGCCGCGCGTCACGCCGCCGCTTCGTGCTCGACGGCCGCCATGAGCCGCCCCACGGTGTCCCGCGAGGTCAGGACGATGTCGTCCAGGTCGACGTCCAGTGTGTCCTCGAGCATGACGCGCAGTTCCTCCAGTGCCAGCGAGTCCAGGCGCAGCCGGTACAGCGGCGTCTCGTCGGCGAGTTCGCTCGCGGCGACACCGAAACGCTGTGCGAGCAGCGAACTCACCACTTCAGCGGTGGACAACGGACCCTCCAGTAGGTCGGCGACGTCGCACAGGCCCGGCCCGGGCGTCCGGACGGAGCCGCCGCACCCACGGGCGCCTGTGCGTCCCCTTTCCTACCGCGTGGGCCGTTCGGCCCCTTCGCATTCACTCTCCCGCGTCGTGTCGGCGGCAGCCCGGTTGCCCGAACGGCACGTCCGGTTGACGCCCGCGCGGCCATCCGCGCGGTCACCCGAGCGCCGGAGCGCGCCCGGGTCGTACCACTTCATGCCGCTCGCGCCGGGCGCGCACCCGTACCCGTGCGCAAGAAGGCGACGCATTGGCCCGATGTACGCAAAAGATGACGAATCACATGTACGGTGAAGTCCCGTTCCCTGCGGCGGAAGCGGCTGGGCGCGGCGGCGGAGCGGAGACCGTGCATGCTGACGGCGGAGGTGGACGAGGATGTCCTTGCGTGGGCCGTGGACCGCGCGCGGCGAAGGCGGGGCCGCCATGGCCGACGGCACCGCGGCACCCCTGGTGTCGCCGGTCGGCTCGCACAACGAGTGGGACCCCCTGGAGGAGATCGTCGTCGGGCGTCTCGACAACGCCACGATCCCCTCCGACCACCCGGTCGTGACCTGCAACATCCCGCCCTGGGCGGCCCGGCTGCAGGGGCTCGCCGCGGGTTTCAAGTACCCGCGTGTGCTGATCGAGCGGGCACAGGAGGAGCTCGACCGGTTCGTCGCCCTGCTGGAGTCGCTCGACGTCACGGTCACGCGGCCGGACCCGGTCGACCACAAGCGGCGTTTCGGCACCCCCGACTGGTCCTCGCGCGGCTTCTGCAACACCTGCCCGCGCGACAGCATGCTCGTGATCGGTGACGAGATCATCGAGACCCCGATGGCATGGCCGTGCCGGTACTTCGAGACCCACTCCTACCGCACGGTCCTCAAGGACTACTTCCGGCGCGGCGCGCGCTGGACGTCGGCGCCGAAGCCGCAGCTCACCGACGAGCTGTTCGACGGCGACTTCCGCATCCCCGGGCCCGGTGAGCCCATGCGGTACATCCTCACCGAGTTCGAGCCGGTGTTCGACGCGGCGGACTTCGTACGGGCGGGACGCGACCTGTTCGTCACCCGGAGCAACGTCACCAACGCCATGGGCATCGAGTGGCTGCGCCGCCACCTCGGGCCCGGCTACCGCATCCACGAGATCGAGAGCCGCTGCCGCACGCCCATGCACATCGACACGACCTTCATGCTGCTGGCGCCCGGCAAGGCGCTGGTCAACCCCGACTACGTCGACGTCGACCGGCTGCCCGCCGTCCTGGACTCCTGGGACATCCTGGTCGCCCCCGAGCCCGACCCGATCCGCGAGAGCCTGCTCAAGGTGACCTCGATGTGCGGCAAGTGGCTCAGCATGAACATCCTGATGGTCGACGAGAAGCGGGTCATCGCGGACCGGCACCACACCGGCATGCTGCGCGCGCTCGAAGGATGGGGCTTCGAGCCGATCCCGTGCGACCTGCTGCACTACGCGCCGTTCGGCGGCTCGTTCCACTGCGCGACCCTCGACGTCCGGCGCCGCGGCACGCTGGAGTCCTACTTCCCCTGACCGGCCCGCCGGGGCGCCGGCCCGCGCCACCCGCGGCAGTGGGATGATGTGCGGCCGTGTCCGGCCGGGCCCGGGGCCGCCGAGGAAAGAGGGTTCGACGATGGAGGGCCAGTGGCTGTCGGAGCGGGCGCGGGCCGCCGAGAGCGCCGCGGCGGGCGGCTTCGACCTCACGCAGTGCGTGCGTGAGCCGATCCACCTGCTCGGCGGGGTCCAGTCCTACGGCTCCCTGGTGGCGGTCGACCCGGACAGCGGACTGGTGGAGGTCGCCGCCCGCAACACCGGGGAGGTGCTCGGCGTCGAGGCGGACGCCCTCGTGGGCACGCCGGTCACCCGGGTCGTGCCGGCCGGCGCCTACGGCGAGGCGCTGGAGGCGACGTCCGGCGAGGAGGCGGCACCGGCCGCGCTGTCCGTCGTGGCGGGCGCGGACGGCGCGGACCGCCTCTTCGACGTGTCGGCGCACCGCAGGGACGGGCTGCTGGTGCTGGAGTTCGAGCCCCGGGAGGGCGACGCGTCCGCGTCCGCCGGCTTCCACCAGGGAGTGCGCCGGGCGCTGGGCCGGCTGCGCTCGGCGGCCACGGTCGCGGACTGCTGCCGGGTGGCGGTGCGCGAGGTGCGGGCGCTGACCGGGTACGAGCGCGTGGTCGCCTACCGCTTCGACGGCGAGGACGGCCCCGGAGAGGTGCTGGCCGAGGACGTCGTCGGGGGGTGGGAGCCGTGGCTGGGGCTGTGGTTCCCCGCGACGGACATCCCGCCGCAGGCCAGACGGCTGTACCGGGAGAACTGGATCCGGGTGATCGCCGACGTGGACGACGCCACCGTAGGGCTGCTCCCGGCCGTGCGGCCCGCCACCGGTGCGCCGCTGGACCTGTCGCGGGCGGCGCTGCGCACGGTCTCCGGCTTCCACCTGGAGTACCTGCGCAACATCGGCGTCCGCTCCTCCATGTCGGTGTCGGTGCTGCGCGAGGGGCGGCTGTGGGGGCTGATCGCCTGCCACGGGGCGCGCCCGTCCCGGCCGGCCCCCGAGGTGCGGGCGGCGTGCGAGACGTTCGGCGCGGCCTTCTCGCTCCAGCTGGCCGCGATCGAGGAGCGCGAGCGCGCCGACGCGCTCGACGCGTCGGGCGCTCGGACGGCCGCGGTGGCGGCGCTGCTGGCGGACGGCCTGGAGAAGCGCCTGGCCGAGGACGGCGGCCCGGTCCTCGAACTGCTGGCCGCCGACGGCGTCGTGGCCGGCCGCTCCGGCCGCACGGCCGGTTTCGGCGAACCGTTCCCGCCAGAGCTGTGCGCGGCGCTGGAGCGGCGGGCGCGCACGCTGACGCCGGGCTCGCTGTGGGACACCGACCGGCTGTCCGAACTCGGTGACGAGGAGCTGGGGTACCGGCCGCCGGACCCCGGCCGGGGCCCCGCCGGGGTCCTGATGGTGCCGCTGTCGGACTCGGGGGACTTCCTCGCGTGGTGCAGGCGCGAGCGTCCCGCCCCGCGGCGGTGGGCGGCCGATCCGGCGGCGCCGGTCCGGGTGGGGCCCCGCGGCGAGCGGCTGACCCCGCGCGGGTCGGGGGCGGTGTTCCGGTCCACGGTCCGCGGGCGGAGCCTGCCCTGGACGACCCGGGACCGGGTGGCCGCCCGCGAGCTGTGGCGGCTGCTGACCGGCCTCGTCCTGCGCCACGCCGACCACCTGGACCGGCTCAACGAAGAGCTGCGCATGACAAACGACGACCTGGACTCCTTCGCCCACGCGGCCGCCCACGACCTCAAGGAACCGCTGCGCGGCATCTCCAACGCGGCGACCTTCGCGATCGAGGACGCGGCGACCGGCCTGGACGCGACGACGCTGCGGCGGCTGCACACCATGCAGCGCCTCGCCGGCCGGATGGACGAACTGCTCGACTCGCTGCTGCACTACGCCCGCCTCGGCCGCGCCGGCCTCCGGGTGCGGGAGCTGGACCTGGGCGCGGCGCTCGACGCGGCCCTGGAGGTGGCCGGGCCGCGCCTGGCCGAGCAGGGGGTCGAGGTGGTGCGCGGGGAGCTGCCGCCGGTGCGCGCCGACGCCGACCGCCTCTACGAGGTCCTGGTCAACCTCCTGGTCAACGCGGCCAAGTACGCCCGCGACGGAGCGGAGCGCCGGGTGGAGGTGGCCGTGGAGCGCCACCCCGTCCCGGCCGGGGCGGACACCGTGGTGGCGGGGGCGGAGCCCGCACCCGGCGCCGAGGAGTGCGTGCTCGTCGTCCGGGACAACGGCATCGGCATCGCGCCGGAGCAGCAGCGGGAGGTGTTCGACCTGTTCCGCAGGCTGCACGGGCCCGGCGAGCGCGGCGGCGGCACGGGGGTGGGCCTGGCCCTGGTCAAGCGCATCGTCGAGCGGCACGGGGGCCGGCTGTGGCTGCGCAGCACCCCCGGCGAGGGGACGGCGTTCTACATCGGGCTCGGGGGCCCGCCGGACGCGGACCGGGACTCCAGCCAGTAGTCGACCGCACCCTTGAGGACCGTCTGGAACAGGGTGAAGTTCACCGTCTTGTAGACGTAGCTGTCGGCGCCCGCCGCGTAGCAGGCGTCGACCTCCGCGGGCGCCGTGGAGGAGGTGAACACCACCACGGTGACCCCGCTCAGCTCCGGCCGGGCGCGGACGGCGGTGAGCACGGCGTGCCCGCTCAGCCCGGGCATGTTGAGGTCGAGCAGGATCAGCCCGGGCAGCCGCCCGCGCGCGAGCAGGTCGTCGACGAGGCCGTCGCCGCGGTCGGCGAACTCCAGCTCCAGCTCGGGGTGGGTGCGGCTCAGGGCCCGCTCGATCGCCTCCGCGTCCTCCGGGCTGTCCTCCACGACCAGGACGCTGCCGTGGTCGACGCGGTCCTCGCCACCGTCTGTCACCTTCACCGGTCTCCCTTCACGTGCGCGACCAGTACGGCGGTGTCGTCGTCCCCCAGGGCGCGGAACCGCGACGCCCGGGCGATCAGCGCGGCTGCCGCGTCGTCGTCGCCGCGGCAGCAGTCCCGTACCGCCTGCGGCAGCAGCTCCTCGAACATGGTCCCGTCGGCGCTGCGGGCCTCGGTGAGCCCGTCGGTGAACAGCGCCAGCGAGTCGCCGGCCGCCAGGGGGACCGTCACCGGCTCGTAGCGGGTCTCGCCCAGGACGCCCAGGAGCAGGCCGGACACCCCGACCTCCGTCACCCGCCCGTCCGCGCGGCGGACCAACGGGCGCGGGTGGCCGGCGGAGGCCGCCTCCAAGGTGCGGCCCGCGCTCTCCGGGGTGATCACGGCGGCCAGCGCGGTGACGAAGCGCGGGGTCGACTGGGCGACCAGCACCGCGTTCAGACGGCTCAGGGCGTCCGCCGGCGACGCCCCGTCCTCCAGCAGGACGCGCAGGGTGTGGCGGGCCAGCCCGGTGAGGGCGGCGGCCTCCGCTCCGCGGCCGCAGACGTCCCCGATGAACAGGGCGAGGCCGCCGTCGCGGCGCACCACGGCGTCGTAGAAGTCGCCGCCGACCTCCAGGGAGTCGTCGGCCACCTCGTAGGCCGCGCTCAGGCTCACACCCGGCCATTCGGGCAGCGTGCCGGGCAGGAGGTGGCGCTGCAGCTGCTCCGCGTTGCGGCGGCGCTGCTCGTAGGCGGCCGTGGTGTCGATGGCCAGCGCGGCCCGCTGGGCCAGGTCGTCCAGGAGCCGCCGGCTCGGCAGGTCCCGCGCGTCCCGGTGGTGGACGAAGGCGAGGGTTCCCAGCACCTTGCCCCGGGCGCGCAGGGGAGTGACGCTGACCGCCCGTACGGCCCGGCCAGGGCCCCCGGCGCGGGGGCCGAAGGGGGAGCCGGCCAGGTCGCCGCCCGAGACGACCGACCCGAGGCGCCGGTCGGCGGCGGCACGGATGCGGTCCTCCAGCCAGGCGTCGTGCGCCACGCCGACGAGCCAGGGCTGCGCGGCCGCGGCCACGTGGGCGGACGCCACCAGGGACAGTCTGCCCTCCTGGAACAGGTGCACCACGCAGCCCTCCGCCAGCGCGGGCACGGCGAGGCGGGCGATGCGCCCCAGGGTCTCCTGGACGTCCAGACTGGCGTCCATCTGCAGCGACGCCTCGGCGAGGAAGGCGTCCTCGATCTGCTGGCGCTCGTGCGCGCGGTGGTCCAGGACGCGCCGGTTGCTGGCGACGAGCACCTCGGCGAGCTGGGTCAGCCGGGTCGCGAGCCCGGGAGCCGCGTCCTGTGGGCGCTCGAGACCGACGGAGAAGGCGGCCCAGTCGCCGTCCCCGTCGCCCTCCCCGAACGAGAACCTGACCTCCAGCGCGTGCCGGGCCCCGGCCTCGACGAAGAGGGCGTGCTCCGGGGCGAAGCCGTCGTCCGGCCCGGTCAGGTCGTGGTGGAGGACGGCCGGTCCGTCCCCCTCGTGACCCGCCCCCGGCTTCGGCGCCGTCCGCCCCGGCCCCGCGACGACCGCGCCGGGACCGGCCCTCCTGGTCCTGAGCACGGGCCGGCCGCCGTCGGGCGTCATGTGGCGCACGTAGCGCAGTTCACCGCCGTCCCACCGGCTGCCGACGACCGCCACCACGCCCGGCTCGTCCAGCATGAGCGCGTAGATATGGCGCGACATCTTCTCGACGGCCTCGACGTCCAGGGCCGCCCGCCACAGTCCGTGCAGACGCGCGGACCAGTCGTCCGCCGGGGTCCGGCCGCCGTCCGAACGTGCCACTGGACCGCTCACCGCCTCCACACCGTCCGCGGACGCCCGAGGAACGCCGTCGGGCGCGAAGCGGGCACCAATTCCGGAGGCTACACCATGTGTTCCGCCGGCGCGGCCCGCCGCCACCGGTGCGACCTGCGGCCGTGCGCGTGCGCCCGACGGCGGGCGCGGGCCGCCCGCCGTCCGGCCCGCCCGCGGTACAACCTTCCGGTGCGCCGGGCCATCTCACCCAGTGACGGCCTTCGCGCCGGGCGGAGGCCGCACACGACGGCCGAGGGGGACACCATGCGGAAGAACGGGGTGGCCGTGGCGCTGGTGCTGGCGACGGGCGCACTGGGGACGACGGCGGTCCCCGCCGCGGCGGCCGGCACGGCGCGGACGGCGGCCTGCCCGACGGGCTGGGGCAGCGGGATCAAGAGCGGCACGGGGACCGGCACCGCTCCGCTCGGGAACATCACGACGGGACGGCACGACTGCTTCGACCGGATGGTGCTGAGCGCGCCCGGCGCGGGGGAGAAGGACATCGGCTACCACGTCCAGTACGTCAGGCGTCTGCACCAGGACGGCTCGGGACGGTACATCCCGGTCGGCGGGGGCGCGGTGATCGAGGTGCGCGTCGGCGCGCCGAGCTACGACCCGCAGACCGGCTCGCCGACCTACCCCGGGCGGGTGGCGAAGCCGCTGCCCGGGGTCGACGTCACCGGCTACAGGACCTTCAGGGACACCCGGTTCGCCGGCAGCTTCGAGGGGGACACCCAGGTCGGCCTCGGGGTGCGCACCCGGCTGCCGTTCCGGGTGACGCAACTGCCCGACAGGATCGTGGTGGACGTCGCCCACAGCTGGTGAGCGGCGCCGCCCCGGCCCGGCGGTGTCCCAGCGGCGCCGCCCCGGCCCGGCGGTGTCCCAGCGGCGCCGCCCCGGCCCGGCGGTGTCCCGGCGTCCGGTCCCCGGAGCCGGCCGGCTCCGGGGACCGGACGCCATGTCCCTTCGCGGCCGGCCCGGGACACCGGGGACGGGGTCTACTCCGCGGGCTCGTCCCCGAGCAGGTAGCGGGCGCCCCGGCCCTTGCCGGCCGCCGCGTCGTCCGGGTTGTACAGGCCGCACTTGCGCAGCGAGAGGCAGCCGCAGCCGATGCAGCCGGACAGTCTGCGCTTCAGACGCTGGAGTTCGGCGATCCGGTCGTCGATGCGCCGGTTCCAGGTGCGGGCCACGGCGTTCCACTCGGCGGCCGTCGGCGCGTGGTCCTCGGGGAGCCGGGCGAGCGCGGCGCCGGCCTCCTCCAGCGACAGCCCCACGCGCTGGGCGGCGCGGACGAAGGCGACCCGGCGCAGCGTGCTGCGCGCGAAGCGGCGCTGCCCGCCGGGGGTGCGGTCGGCGCGGATCAGGCCGATCTCCTCGTAGTAGCGCAGGGCCGAGGTGGCGACACCGCTGCGGGCGGCGAGTTCGCCGATGGTGAGGCGGTCGTGGCGCGACAGGGAGCGATGCATGAGGACGACGATAGCGCTTGACTTCAAGTCGACTTGAAGTCGCAGACTCGCCACATGACGCTCACCGGCACGGATTCCGCGTACGACTACACCGATCTGCCACGGCTGATGTCGCTCATGACCGGCGACGAGAAGCACGGTCCGGCGGCCACCTCCACCCTCGACGCGCTGTGGGTGCTCTACGACCGCGTGCTGCGGGTGACGCCCGCGACCGCCGAGGCGCCCGACCGGGACCGCTTCCTGCTGTCCAAGGGGCACGGGCCCATGGCGTACTACGCCGTGCTCACCGCCAAGGGGTTCGTCCCCGAGGAGTGGCTGGCCGGCTTCGGCTCCTTCGACTCGCCCCTCGGCCACCACCCGGACCGCACCCTGGTCCCCGGAGCGGAGATCGGCTCGGGCTCCCTGGGGCACGGGCTCCCGCTCGCCGTGGGCACCGCGCTGGGGCTGCGCGCACAGGGGCTCACCGGGCCCGCGGTGTGGGTCCTGGTCGGGGACGCCGAGATGGACGAGGGCAGCAACGGCGAGGCGCTCGCCTTCGCGGGAGCGGTCGGCCTGGAGAACCTGCACGTGGTCGTGGTCGACAACGACTCGGCCACGTTCGGCCGGCGCGGCGGTCCCGCCGCGCGCTTCGCCGTCGAGGGCTGGTCGACGGCCACCGTGGACGGACGCGACCACGAAGCCCTGTACCAGGCGTTCACCGCACCGCACCCCGGACGGCCGCACTGCGTCGTCGCGCGGGTGGAGTCCAAGGACTGACACAGCCGCCGAGGCCGGTACCGACACAGCCGCCGAGGCCGGGCGCGGGCACCGGAGGACCGGTGCGGGCCCCCGGGCCGGCGCCGAAAGGAAGGAACGCCCCCATGGACACGATGCGAGAACGCTTCGCGGCCGTCACCACCCGCCTGCTCGACGAGGACCCCCGGCTCGCCGTCCTCCTGGCCGTCATCTCGGCCGACCGCTTCGCGGAGGCCGCCCGCGCCCACCCCCGCCGCGTCATCGACGTGGGCATCCGCGAGCAGCTCCTCGTCGGCGCCGCCGGCGGCCTCGCCCTCACCGGGATGCGCCCGATCGTCCACACCTTCGCGAGCTTCCTCGTGGAGCGCCCCTTCGAGCAGGTCAAACTGGATCTCAACCACCAGGAGGCGGAGGCGGTGCTGGTCAGCTCCGGCGCCTCGTACGACATCGCCGCCGGCGGACGCACCCACCAGGCCCCCGCCGACCTCGCCCTCCTCGACACCCTGGGAGGCTGGACCGTCCACGTGCCCGGCCACCCGGACGAGGCCGAGGCGCTGGTCCGGCACGCCGCCGCCGAGCGCGGCACACGGGTGTACGTACGGCTGAGCGAGCAGTCCAACCGCACCGCCCGGCCGGTCACGCCGGGCCGGTTCCAGGTGCTGCGCGAGGGCCGCGCCGGAGTGGTCGTCGCGGTCGGCCCCCTGCTCGACGCGGTGCTGGAGGCGACCCGGGACAGGGACGTGACCGTGCTGTACGCCTCCACGGTCCGCCCCTTCGACGCGGCCGGGCTGCGCGAGGCCGTGGCCGGGACCGACGCGGCCGACGTGGTGCTGGTGGAGCCCTACCTGACGGGCACCTCCGTGCCCTTCGCCGCGGACGCCCTGCGCGACGTCCCCCATCGCGTCCTCCCGCTGGGCACCGCACGCGAGGAGGTGCGCCGCTACGGCACCTGGCGCGAGCACGTGCGCGCGCACGGCCTGGACCCGGCGGGGCTGCGGGAGCGGATCGACGCCTTCCTCGGCTGACGCGGCCGGACACTCACCGGGGTGCCGGTACGGCGGCATGGCGATGGCTGTACGGCGGCGCGTCGGAGGCGTCCGGCCGCCGGAGCGCCGGGGTTCCGGCGGCCGTCGTACGGCACCGGGGCGGGGGCCGCCGTGCGGCCCCCGCCCTTTCGACGTGCCGGTGTGTGTCAAGTGGCGCAGTCTGGTTACGCGGATCCCACCGAAGCGCGCGACTTCGCCGCGCCACGTCCCGCGACGAAAGGCACAGGACGCCATGGACGGCCCGCACCACTCCACCGCCACCCGCGACGACGTCCGCCACGGCAGAGCGGCCGCCCGGCCGGCGGCGGACGGCGCCGGCGGCGCACCGGGGGACGGCCACAGCTCCACGACGACGATCGAGGTCAACGGCGTCCCGCACACCCTCGCCGTCGACAACCGCCGCGTCCTGCTGGACCTGCTGCGCGAGGACCTCGGCCTCACCGGCGCCAAGAAGGGCTGCGACCAGGGCCAGTGCGGCGCCTGCACGGTCCTCGTCGACGGACGCCGCGTCAACAGCTGTCTGCTGCCGGCGGTCGCCCTGGACGGCAGCGCGGTGACCACCGTCGAGGGACTCGCCGACGGCGACGAAGGCACGGACGGCGACGGGCTCCACCCGCTCCAGCGCGCCTTCCTCGACCGCGACGCCTTCCAGTGCGGCTACTGCACCCCCGGGCAGATCTGCTCCGCCCTCGGCGCGATCGGGGAGGCCGCCGCGGGACACCCCTCGCACGTCACCGACCCCGGGGCCCCGCCGGGCCGGCCGGTGCCCCTGACCCGGGACGAGATCAGGGAGCGGCTCAGCGGCAACCTGTGCCGCTGCGGCGCCTACCCGCACATCGTCGAGGCCGTGGAGGACGTCCTGCCGTGAAACCCTTCGCCTACGTACGCGCCGGCAGCCTGCAGGAGGCGGCCGACGCCTTCACGGCCCGGCCCGGCGCCCGCTACCTGGCCGGCGGCACCAACCTGATGGACCTGATGAAGCTGGGCGTCGAGCAGCCCGAGGCCCTCATCGACGTGAGCCGGCTGCCGCTGGACACCGTCGAGGAGCTGCCCGACGGCTCCCTGCGCGTCGGCGCCACCGTCCGCAACAGCGACCTCGCGGCCCACCCCGTCGTCCGCGACCGCTACCCGGCGCTGTCCCGGGCACTGCTCGCCGGCGCCTCGGGGCAGCTGCGCAACGTCGCCACCACCGGCGGCAACCTGCTGCAGCGCACCCGCTGCCCGTACTTCCAGGACGTCACCAAGCCCTGCAACAAGCGGTCGCCCGGCAGCGGCTGCGGAGCCCTGGAGGGCGTGCACCGCGACCACGCGGTCCTCGGCCACTCCGAGCACTGCGTCGCCACCCACCCCTCGGACATGGCGGTGGCCCTGGCAGCCCTGGACGCCCGGGTCGAGCTGTACGGCCCCGGCGGCGCGCGGACCGTCCCCGCGGCCCGTTTCCACCGGCTGCCCGGCGACCACCCGGAGCGGGACACCGAGATCCTCCCCGGCGAGCTGGTCACCGGCGTGGTCCTGCCCGCGCTCACCGCAGGACTGCCCTCCGCCTACCGCAAGGCCCGCGACCGCGCCTCCTACGCCTTCGCGCTCGCCTCGACGGCCGCCGTCCTGGAGGTGACGGACGGCGCGGTCAGCCACGCCGGGATCGCGTTCGGCGGGGTGGCCCACCGGCCGTGGCGGGCCCGGCGCGCCGAGGAGGCGCTGCTGGGCGCCACGCCCACCAGGGCCGCGTTCGAGGAGGCGGTCGACCTGGAGCTGTCCGCCGCCCGCCCCCTGCGCGACAACGCCTACAAGGTGGACCTGGTCCGCAACGTCGCCGTGGACGTCCTGGCCGGCCTGGCGTCGCGCACCCCGGACCGGGTCTGACACCGGCACCCCGGGCCCGGCGCCGGCGTGCGGACCGCCGGCCCGGGGCCCGCACCCGGGCCGCCCGCGGCCCCCGCACCCGTCAGGTCCGGACCGGGACCGCACCAGCTTCGACACAGGAGAGACCCATGGCAACCACGGCCGACACCGGCATCGCCCCCGCAGATCCCGGCAGTGCCGTCGGCGCCCCGGCCGAGCGGCGCGAGGGGCGGCAGAAGGTCACCGGCCGGGCCCGCTACGCCGCCGAGCACCACCTCCCCGGCCGCGCCCACGCCTGGCCGGTGGCCGCCTCCGTCGCCCGCGGCCGCGTCCGGTCCGTCGACGCCTCGGCCGCCCTGGACCTCCCCGGGGTGATCGACGTCCTCACCCACGGCAACGCCCCGCGGCTCGCCGCACCGGACGACCCCGTGCTCGCCGTGCTGCAGGACGACCGCGTGCCGCACCGCGGCTGGTTCGTCGCCCTGGTCGTCGGCGAGACCCTGGAGGCGGCCCGCGCCGGCGCCGCCGCCGTCCGGGTGGCGTACGAGACCGAGGAGCACGACGTGACGCTCGACGCCGGCCACCCCGGCGCCCACGTCCCCGAGGAGGCCAACGGCGGCCACCCGGCCCGCCGCGAACAGGGCGACCCCGAGGGCGCGTTCGCCGCCTCCGCCGTCCGCGTGGACACCGGCTACCGGGTGCCGCCCCTGCACAACCACCCGATGGAGCCGCACTCCTCCACCGCCCACTGGGACGGGGACCGCCTCGTGGTCCACACCTCCAGCCAGGGGACCACGCCCGTACGGACCACGCTCGCGGCGATGTTCGAGGTGCCCGAGGAACGGATCACCGTCACCGCGGAACACGTCGGCGGCGGCTTCGGCTCCAAGGGCACCCCGCGCCCCGACGTGGTGCTCGCCGTCATGGCCGCGCGGCACACCGGGCGCCCCGTCACCGTCGCCCTGCACCGCCGCATGCTGCCGTCCGTCGTCGGCCACCGCGCGCCCACGCTGCACCGGGTCCGCCTCGGCGCCGGCGAGGACGGCCGGCTGACCGGCGTCCTGCACGAGGTGGTCACCCACACCTCCCGGATCAAGGAGTTCGTGGAGCAGGCCGCGGTGCCGGCGCGCGTCATGTACGCCGTGACGGACAGCCTCACCGAGCACCGCGTCGCCCCCCTCGACGTGCCCACCCCGTCCTGGATGCGCGCCCCCGGCGAGGCGCCCGGCATGTACGCGCTGGAGTCCGCCATGGACGAGCTCGCCGAGGCGCTGGACATGGACCCGATCGAGCTGCGGATCGCCAACGAGCCGGACACCGAGCCCGACAGCGGCAAGCCGTTCAGCAGCCGGCACCTCGTCGAGTGCCTGCGCGAGGGCGCCCGGCGCTTCGGCTGGTCCCGGCGCGATCCGCGCCCCCGCTCCCGGCGCGAGGGGCCGCTGCTGGTGGGCACGGGCGTGGCCGCCGCCACCTACCCCGTCCTGGTGTCGCCCTCCACCGCGAGCGCGCACGCCCTGCCGGACGGCTCCTTCGCCGTACGCGTCAACGCCACCGACATCGGCACGGGCGCCCGCACGGTCCTCGCCCAGATCGCCGCCGACGCCCTGGGCGTTCCGCTGGACCGGGTACGGATCGAGATCGGCAGCACGGAGCTGCCGGCCGCCCCGCTGGCCGGCGGCTCCTCGGGCAGCGCGTCCTGGGGCTGGTCGGTGCACGACGCGTGCACCCGGCTGACGGCCCGTCTGGCCGGGCACACCGGGCCGCTCCCGGAGGGAGGGCTGAGCGCCCGCGCCGACACCACCGGCACGGCGGACGCCGACAGCCCCTACGCGCGCCACGCCTTCGGCGCGCACTTCGCCGAGGTCGCCGTGGACACCGTCACCGGGGAGACCCGGGTCCGCCGGATGCTCGGCGTGTTCGCCGCCGGACGCATCCTCAACGCCCGCACGGCGCGGTCGCAGCTCATCGGCGGCATGACGATGGGCCTCGGCATGGCGCTGACGGAGGGCAGCACGATGGACGCCGCGTTCGGCGACTTCGCCGAGTCCGACCTGGCCGCGTACCACGTGCCCGTCCACGCCGACGTGCCGGACGTCGAGGCCCACTGGATCGACGAGGACGACCCGCACCTCAACCCGATGGGCAGCAAGGGGGTCGGCGAGATCGGCATCGTCGGCTCGGCGGCCGCCGTCGGCAACGCGGTCCACCACGCCACGGGCGTCCGCTTCCGCGAACTGCCCCTCACCCCGGACCGGGTACTGGCCGGGCTGCGGGAGGCCGGGGTCTGACGATCCGGCGGGCGGCGGACCGGGGGCGGCGGCTCGGCGCGGAGGGCGCGGTCTCCGCCCCGGCACACCAGGGCGTACCGGGTGCGCCGGGACTCACCCGTCCCCGCCGCCCGCCCCGACCTCCCGCAGCCGCCCGCCGTCGTCCAGGCGCGCCGTGACACGCACGGTCCCCTCCTCAGGCGCGCGGACGGCGAGCGTCCGGCCGTCGCGCGCGGTGCCGACCGCCCCGTCCGCCTCGACGCGGACGACGGCCCGGCTCCCCACGGCGAGGAAGTACCGGTGACCCCGCGGCGACCTCCGCCGGGCGCCGGCCACCACGTCCCGGCCGAAACGGCTGCACGCCGCGGTGGCGCGGGCCCGGCCGACCAACCGTCCCGGCGCGGCGGCGGACGAGCGGTCCGTGCGCAGCAGGAGCGTTACGGCGCCGGGGCCGCGCCAGGTGGAGGCGCGGACACAGGACCACACCGCGTGCCCGCCGCCCTCGGGGAGGTCCTGCTCGGCGAAGTCCCAGGCGTTGACCGCCCGTACGGCGCCGCCCTCCCACCCGGACAGGCGGCAGGCGGTGTGCGCCCAGGCGAGCAGTGCCCGGGCGCCGGTGGCCTCCCGCGGCTGGCGGGCCGGGGGCGCGCCGTGCCCCGGCGGCGGCGTGTAGGTGAGGTGCACCGGCGACAGCGGCCGGAGCGCCCGACAGGGCCTGGCCCAGGGCGATCTCCTCGGCTCCACCGGCCCGCGGGAACATCCGCAGCCCCACACGAACGGCGGCCGGGGCACCAGCGACCGGGGCGGCGGCAGGGCGGCGGGCCAGCCCCGCGGGCGCCGCTCGTGGGCGAGGGCGGCCCGCAGGACCCGTATGCGCAGCGCGTCCCCGGCCGGAGCGGCGGGCGGCGCGGTGCGCGGACCGGGCACGCGTACGGCGCGCGCGCCGGGTAGCGCGCCCTGCGCCGCGGCGTGGGCCAGCAGGACCCTGCGGTGCCGGGACAGGCGCGTCGGCAGCGTCAGGCAGGCCAGGCGGACGAGACCGGTGTACTGGTCGAGCAGGGCGGCCTCGGCCTGTTCCGAGCCATCCGGGCACGGCGCTGCGGACGGCGCCGACGGAGGGCGGGCATGGGGACACGGCCTCTCGCGACGGACGACGGGGGGGGGGATTGCCTCGCCCCTTCAACGACCGCGCCGTACGACAGTCACACCGTGCCCCGTCCTGGACGCCCGGGAGGACGGCCCCACCTGCGGGAACAGGAACGCGGGGGGCGAGCGTTGACCGTGCGGACCGCAGACGCGAGAGCAAGGTGGATCGCCATGCACGGCGAGTACAAGGTGCCCGGGGGCAAGCTGGTGGTCGTCGACCTCGACGACGACGGGGGAGTCCTGCGCAACGTCCGGCTCGCCGGCGACTTCTTCCTGGAACCAGACGACGCGCTGCCCGCCATGAACAGCGCCCTCGAAGGCCTGCCCGCCACCACGGACGCCGCCGAGCTGGCCGCGCGCGTCGAGGCGGGGCTGCCGCAGGGCACGGTCATGTACGGCCTCACCGCGGAGGGCGTCGCGATCGCCGTCCGCCGGGCGCTCGCCCAGGCGACCGACTGGACCGACTACGACTGGCAGCTCGTCCACGAGCCGCCCCAGCCGCCCGCGCTGCACATGGCGCTCGACGAGGTGCTCACCGCGGAGGTCGCGGCCGGGCGCCGGCCGCCCACCCTGCGGGTGTGGGAGTGGGGCGGCCCGGCCGTCGTCATCGGCAGCTTCCAGTCCCTGGCCAACGAGGTCGAC
Organism: Streptomyces minutiscleroticus; assembly: GCF_014650875.1. Taxonomy (GTDB): domain Bacteria; phylum Actinomycetota; class Actinomycetes; order Streptomycetales; family Streptomycetaceae; genus Streptomyces; species Streptomyces minutiscleroticus. The sequence goes on along the minus strand of NZ_BMVU01000036.1, from coordinate 11,459 downwards.
CAGGAGGCGGCCCGGCGCCACGGGATGACCGTGGTGCGGCGGATCTCCGGGGGCGGCGCCATGTTCGTGGAGCCGGGCAACACCATCACGTACTCCCTGTCCGTCCCCGCCTCCCTGGTCTCCGGGCTGTCGTTCGCCGACTCCTACGCCTACCTCGACGACTGGGTGCTGGGCGCCCTCGACGACATGGGCGTCAAGGCCTGGTACCAGCCCCTGAACGACATCGCCACCGACGCCGGCAAGATCGCCGGAGCCGCGCAGAAGCGCGTGGTCGGGCCCGACGGCGGCCCGGGCGCGGTCCTGCACCACGTGACGATGTCCTACGACATCGACGCCGACAAGATGACCGAGGTGCTCCGCATCGGCCGGGAGAAGCTGTCCGGCAAGGGCGTCGGCAGCGCCAAGAAGCGCGTCGACCCGCTCAGGCGCCAGACCGGCCTGACCCGTGAGGCCGTCATCGACCGCATGATCCAGTCGTTCCGAGCCCGCTACGGTCTCACCGCCGGCCACCTCACCGGCCGCGAGACCGAGCGCGCCGAGGAGCTGGTCGCCACGAAGTTCACCGACCCGGAGTGGACCGCCCGCGTGCCGTAGGGGCGACAGCGGCTTCCCGCGCCGCCCCGCGCCGCACACTGTTCAGGTACACACTGTCCGGACGCACACTGTTCTGGCGCGCGGCGCGGGCGCCGGGACAGGAGCGCCGACGAGGGCACAGGTGCGGGTACGGGTGCGGGCACGACGAGCGTCACACCGTCGGTCCGTCACATCGTCGGTCCGTGACACCGCCGGTCCGTCACGCCGTCGGTCCGTGACACCGTCGGTCCGTGACGCCGTCACGACGGGAGTGGCACCCTCGGCCCGTCACCCCGCGTCGGACCGCGGGACCGCCAGGTGCGCCAGCACCGAGCGCATCGCGCGGTCCACGGGCTCGCGCCACTCGTCGGCCGGGTCGACGGTCTCGAAGCCGTGGTGCCCGTTCGGCACGTCGACCACCTCGACGTCCGCCCCGCAGTCCTTGCCCGCGGCCAGGAACCCCTCGACGGTGGCGGCGATCCCGGGACTCTCCAGCCCCGCCCGGGTGAGCACGACGGGCAGGGCGCCCGCGCGGGCCACCGCGTCCGCCGGGCGGAAGCGGCCGCCGGCGAGCCCCCAGTTCGGCAGCGGCGCCAGGACCGGGTAGGTGGCTGACAGGCAGCGCAGCCACGCCGGGGGCGCAGCCAGCCAGTCCGCCATGAGCAGTCCGCCGCCCGAGAAGAACCACAGCGCGACCCGGTCCGCGTCCACCCGAGGGTCGGCCCGCACCAGCTCCGCCGCCGCGGCCACGTCCGCGGCGGCGCGCGCGTAGTCGGCCACGTCGTGCAGCCGGTGGTCGAGGGTCGCGCCCACCGCGCCCCGCCCGGCCGCGTACCGCGCGTACCCCACCAGGGTCGGCCACTCCCGCGGGGTCGGCCGGGCCCCGGCGGGCACCGGGCCGCCGTGCACGAACAGCACCGCGGGGCGCGGGCCCCCGGCACCGGGCGGCAGGTACAGGTCCACGTGCTCCCGCCGCTCACGGGGGAGTTCGGGCACCTCCAGGGGGAACGGCCGCAGGTGGGCGGGCGGTTCCGCGGCGGCGGCCGGCTCCAGTCGGTGCCCCTCGCCGGCCGCGGCCCGCAGCAGGACCTCCGCCAGCTCGCCGGGACAGGACAGCATCGGCCAGTGCCCGGTGGGGAGTTCGAAGAAGGTCACCCGTGGGTCGGTCAGGGCCTGGAGGGCGGGGTCGCCGAAGTCCACCAGTCTGCGCACCATCTCGATGCTCGCGCCGTTGGCGGTGCACAGCACGCCGGTGGTGGGCACCGCGGCCACCGCGCCGGTCAGGCGCAGCGGCTGGAGCAGGGTGCCCAGCGGCTGCGGCGCGGCGAGCGCGGTGAGCCGGTCGAGCGCGGCGCCGGGCACTCCCTCGGTGCTGCCCCACCGCCGCCACCCGTCACGGGCCGGAGGCGCCAGTTCCCCGCCCGCTCCCTCCGCTCCGGCGCGTCCGGCCAGCTGCTCGCGCAGTGCCTGGTCGGGCACCGCCGCCAGGGCCGGGACGCCGTCCCGCGGCATCCCCGCGTCCAGGTACACGACGCGGGCGACGCGCTCCGCCCGCCGGTCCGCGGCGCCCAGCGCCGGGTGGATGCCGTAGTCGTGCCCGACCAGGACGATCTCCCGGTCGGCGCCCCCCTCCGCGGAGCCGGTCACCGTGCCCACCGAGTCGATCGCCGCGACGACGTCCGCGATGTGCGTCTCCAGGGCGACGCCGGACGGCGCGGAACCCGGGGACCCCGCCGGACCGTGTGATCCGCCGAGTCCCGTGAGGGCGACCGCGTGCACCTCGGCCCCCGCCCCGGTCAGCCGCGCGGCCGTCTCCTCCCACACGTGGGCGCCGGTGAACACACCCGGCACCAGGATGAACGCGGTCATGGCCCTCTCCTCCGTACGCGGTCGTCCGCGGACCGGCCCGTACGCCCGGCCCGCGCTCGCCGGTACGGTAGGAACTCCCCCTGAGGGAGGTTCAAGTGCCCGCGTCCCACGACGGCCTGTGGAGCATCGGCGAACTCGCCGGGCACGCGGGCGTCACCGTCAAGACCGTCCGCTTCTACTCCGACCGCGGCCTGCTGCCGGAGGCCTCCCGCAGCGCGGGCGGGCACCGCCGGTACGGGCCCGACGCGCTGGACCGGCTGCGCCTGATCCGCTCCCTGCGCGCCCTGGACCTCCCGGTCCCCGAGGTGCGCCGCGTCCTGGACGAGGAGGACGCCTGGGGCGCCGCGCTGGAGGACGCCGTCGCCGGACGGCTGCGCGCCCTCGGCTCCCAGCTCAGGGCGCTGCGCTGGCGGGAGGCCGCGCTGCGCCTGGTGCGGGAGTGCCCGCCCGGGGAGCGGGCCGCCCGGCTGCGGCTGCTCGGCGCGGTGGACACCCCGCCCAGCACGGCCCCGCTGGCCCGGTTCTGGCGCGCCTGGCTGCCGCCGCGGATGCCGGCCCGGTCGACCGCCGCGTTCCTGGAGGCGACGGTCCCGCAGCCGCCCGACGACCCGGAGCCGGCCCAGGTGCTCGCCTTCGCCCGGTTGCACGCCCTCGTCACCCGTCCCTGCCCGGCCGGCGAGCAGCCCCAGCCCGAGGCGCACCGGACCGCGGGGGCCCGCGGGGCGGCCGTGCTGTACGCGGCTCTCGCCGAGGCGTACGAGCTGGCGGGCCCGCACCTGCGCCGGGAGCGGGAGCCGCACGCCGGCGAGGCGCTGGACGGCTTCGTGGCCGCGTACGCGAGCGCGTACGGCACCCGGGACACCCCGGGCTTCCGCCGCCTGCTGGCCGGGCAGCTCGCGGCCGACCCGCGGCTCGACCGGTACTGGGAGCTGGTGGCCGTGCTGAACACCCCGCCGGGCGGCCGTCCCGGGCCGACGCCGGGGTCCGCGCACGACTGGCTGCTCGCGGCCCTGCGGGCGCAGATCGCCGAGGCGGCCTGAGCCCGCGCCGGACGGGCGGGCGTCCGGCCTCCGGTCCTGCCCGTCCGGCCCTCGGTCCTGCCGTCCGGGGCCCGGTGCACGAGGGTCGGGGCCGGTACTCGTACGAACGCCGGGCCCCGGTGTCCGAAGGGCTTCCTCGGTCCGCCCGCCGTTCGGCGGGACACGGTGTGCGATATCGGCGGTGCGCGTGGAGGCGGGTCCGCGTCACAGTGTTCCGGCGGCTGCCGCCGGCGCGGTTCAGCCGTTCTTGCGGGCGACGCCCCCGTAGAAGCCGATCTCGGCGGAGCGCGGCGGGGGAGGGGCGTCCGGGCGCCAGAACGGGACCTGGGCCAGGCCGGGCTCGACCAGGTCGAAGCCGTCGAAGAACCGCTCGACCTCGGCGCGGTTCCGCAGACTCATGGTGGCGGTGGCGTCGTTGTAGACGGCCTGGGCCCCGCTGCGGTCGGCGAAGTCGCCCGTGGCGTGCGAGAGCACCAGGAAGCTGCCGGCCGGCAGCGCGTCGCGCAGGGTGGCGACGACCCGCTCGGGCTCGTCCGCCTCGCTGAGGAAGTGGAGGATGGCGACCAGGAGCAGGGCGACCGGCTCGTCGAAGTCGATGACCCGGCGGACGTCGGGGTGGTCCAGGACGGCTCGCGGGTCGCGCAGGTCGGCCAGCACGATGCTGGTCGCGGAGGAGTCGCCGAGGAGCGCGTCGGCGTGCGTCTTCACGATCGGGTCGTTGTCGACGTACGCGACGCGCACGTCCGGCGCCGTCTCCCGGGCGATCTCGTGCACGTTGGGCGAGGTGGGCAGCCCGGTGCCGATGTCGAGGATCTGACGGACGCCGCTGCCGACGACGTGGCGGACGGCACGCCGCATGAAGGCGCGGTTGGCCTGCACGCCGATCCGCGCCTCGGGGGCCACGGAGGCGAGTCTCTCGGCGGCCTGCCGGTCCACCTCGTAGTTGTCCTTGCCGCCCAGCAGGTAGTCGTAGATCCGCGCAGGATGCGGTCTGCTGGTGTCGATCTCCTCGGCGCGGAAGCCGTCCCGTGTCACGCTGAGCTCCTCTCCCCGGCCGCTCCGGTCCCTCGTCCGTGTGCGGCCGATCACAGCTTTCCACATCAAGTCGTGCGCACGCGAGCGGAGTTGGCGCGCCGGTGACAGGCCGGGGGGTGACACCGTCCGACGGTGCCGCCGGCCCGTCGGGGACGCCTCGGGGCCATGACCCGCCGACTCACCGACTCAGTGTCCGACCGACTCACCGACTCAGTGACTCAGTGACCCACCGACCCACTGACTCACCGGCTCAGTGGCTCGTCCGCCGGAGTTCGGACGGTCGGGGCCGACCGCCCTGCCGGGACGGTGGGACGGAGTGCCCCGCCGGGACGGTCAGGAACGGAGTGCCCTACCGGGACCCGTCGGCCGCACCGCCCGTGGGCGTTCCGGAAGTGCTGTAGAAGACGGAGCGACCCTGCTTGGTGCGCTGGGCGCGGTTCCTGGCGACCAGTCCTTCGAGCGTGGTGCGTACGACGGTGGTCTTGATGCCGCGGTCGGGGTGGGCCTTGCCCAGTGCGGTGGCGACCTCGGCCGCCGAGCGCGGTTCGCCCTGCTCGGTGAGGTGGCGGCGGATGAGTTCGACCAGGGTCGGCTGCGACGGTGCGGACTTGGAGGCCGTGCCGCCGGCAGTGGTCCCCTCCTTGGTGGCGGTCTTCTTCGCCGAGGACTTCCTGGCCGCGGCCTTCCTGGCGGGGGCGCCGTTCCTGGCGGAGGCCTTCTTCGCCGGCGTCGGCCTGCCGCGCCCCTGGGAGGCGGGGGCCTTCTCACCGGAGCCGGCCGCGCCGGTGCGCTCGGGCGCGGGAGCGGGCTGCGCGGGCGCCGGACCGCCGAGCGCCTGCTGCACGTTCACCAGGACGGAGTGCTCGTGCTGGAGCGTGGTGAGTTGCTCCTGGAGCGCGGCGATCTCGGAGGTGAGACGCTCCTGCTCCTTGGTGTTGTTCTCCAGGTCGGTGTCGACCTGCGAACGGTACTGGCTGGTGAGGTCGGTCGCGGCCGTGTTCGCGGCTGTCTTCTCGGGCATGACCTGTGATCCTCCTGTGGCTGTCGGCCGCGGTAGGGCAGCCGTGCCGGGCATGGGTGGCGGCTGCGGTGTCGTCGGGGGTGCGACGGCGGGCGTGTGACCGTTGCTGAGGGTCTCTGTGTAGGGATAGTACGGATGGGTGAGGTCCGTTGCTCCTCCTGAGCGATGTTTCGTGCTCAACCTCGGTCCGGGACGTCGGTGTGCCGGACCGTGCGGGCACCGACGAACGGGTGAGGAGCGGCGGACGCGCCTCGTCCCGCGCGGAGCCGGGCACCTTCGTGACCAGGGGCCGGGCGCTCCGCCGCGCCGGACTCACGCCGCGGGGCACCGGGTCGCGGGAACGGGCGCGGGGCCGGTGCCGGGACCGGGGGCGGGGTGCTCGGGTGGTGTGCAGTAGGGCAGGCCGTCCAGAGGGAGGTCGTGCAGAAAGCGGAGGACGAGTTCGGCGTATTCCGTGTCACGTTCCAGATGGGCCATGTGGTCCGCCTCGCGGAGGAACAACAGGGTCGAGTCCGCGATGGTGGCGGCGACGTCCCGGTTCTGCCGGGCCGTGGTGGTGTGGTCGTGCTCCCCGGTGAAGACCAGGGTGGTGACGCCGCGGATGCCGCCGGGCGGCAGCAGTTCCCCGTCGAGCAGACGCCTGTGGCAGGCCGCGTTGCGCAGGGCCTCCCGGCGTGTGATGCGCAGGCACTGCCGGGTCAGCAGGCGCCGTACCGCCGCCGACTGCCTGACGCGGTGCTGCTCGTCCCTGTTGACCAGGCAGTCGGCGAGACGGTCGGCGTAGTCACCCGGGCCGGGCCACAGGTCGGCCGGGGAGTCACCCGGTCCGGCGGATGAGTCACCTGGTCCGGCCGGTGAGTCACCCGGATGTGCGGACGCCGACTCCAGGTGCTGGACGGTGTCCCTCATGAGGGCGGCCATGGGGTCGTTGACACGGTGGGCGGCCCCGGCGAGCAGCAGGCGTGCGACGCGTTCGGGGTGCCGCTGGGCGATCCGGTAGGCGATCGGTGCGCCGTAGGAGGCGCCCAGCAGGTTGACCCGGCGCAGGCCCAAGTGGTCGAGGGCATGGACGGCCGCCTGGGCCAGGACGTCGAAGCCCTGCTCGGCGGGCAGGTCGTCGGCGGTGCCCGAGCCCGGGAGGTCGATCAGGACGAGCCGTGTACGGGAGGCGATCCGACGTTCCAGCCGGGGCCAGGAGTACATGTCCTGCAGGGCGCCGCCCAGCAGCAGGAGCGGCTCCGTGGTGGCCGTGTCCGCGGTGGGGCCGTCCCCGACGGCGGCCGTGCCGCCGACGACGCGGCAGGCGTAGCGCAGGCCGTGCCGGCGCAGTTCGACGTACTCGTCGGCATACTCGTCGGCTCCGCCCGGCGCGGCGGCCGGGCCGGGACGGGTCACCACGCGGGTCATGCGCGGGCCTCCGCGCGCCGGTCCACCAACTCGGCCAGCTCGCGGACGCAGGCGGCCGCGGCCAGGTCGTCCTCGCTGATCTCCAGCCCCAGCCGGTCCTCCAGCTGCAGGGAGAGGACGACGAGGGCCATGGAGTCGACCCCCGCGTCCGGCAGTGAGGCCTCCGGGGTGATCGGGACGGCGGGGAGGCCGCCGGCGGTCGTGAGGATGTCCTTGACTTGTTCGAACGTCATCTGCGGCTCCGTGGGGAGGGAGGAGAGGGGGACAGGGGGAGGAGAGACGGCGTGGAGCGGAGTGCTGCCGCAGGCGGTGGGGAGCGGGAAGCCGTCACAGGTGGGAGGGGCGGTCGGAAGCCCTCACAGGTGGGAGGGGGGCAGTCGGAAGCCGTCGTGGGCGGGAAGGGCGGTCGGAAGCCGTCGCGGGTGGGAGGGGCCGACAGCCGTCACCGACGGGGCGAGAGGCCCGACGGCCACACGAGTGTGGTGGCCGCCCAGGCCAGGCCGCTGCCGAAGGCGACCAGGAGGACCTTGTGACCGGGTTTCAGGTCCCCTCGGTCGGCGGCGTCCGCCAGCAGCAGGGGGAGGGAGGCGGCGGCCGTGTTGCCCACCTCGTGGATGTTCGAGGGAGCGTCGCCGCGCGGAATGCCGAGGGCGTCGGCGACGGCGGCGTTGATGCGGTGGTTGGCCTGGTGGGCGATCAGCCGGTCCACCTCGGACAGCTCCCAGCCGGCCGCGGCGGCCGCGTCACGGGCCGCACGCGTCATACGGCGCACCGCGTGCCGGAAGACCTCGTTGCCCCGCATGCGCACGTACACGTCACCGGGTGACACCGGCCGCCGGTGGCGCTCCCGCGTACCGCCGGCCGGCACCACGATCGCGTCGGCCAGTGACCCGTCACTGCCCCACACCACGGGGCCGAGGGCGCCGTCGAGCCGCCGCGGCCCCGCTTCGAGGACGGCCGCACCCGCTCCGTCGCCGAAGATCGGCGCGGTCGCGCGGTCGTCGGGGTCGATGACGGCGGACATCGTCTCGGCGCCCACCACCAGCACACGTCGTGCCGTGCCCGCGGCGAGCAGTCCGGCGGCGACGGCACCGGCGTGCAGGAACCCGGAACAGCCGGCGGTGACGTCGAAGGCCGCCACCGGCCCCAGACCCAGCCGGTGGGCGACCCAGGGGGCGGTGGCGGGGCAGCGGTGGTCCGGGGTGGTGGTGGCCAGCAGCACCGCGTCCACGTGTGCCACCCCCGCGGAGGCCATGGCCCGGCTCGCGGCCTCCACGGCCATGTCACCGGTGGACACCGCCGGGTCGGCGCGCCGGCGCTCGACGATGCCGATGCGCTCGCGGATCCACTCGTCCGAGGTGTCGAGACGGTCGCACAGGTCGCCGTTGGTGACACGGTGCGGCGGCAGCCAGGTGCCGAGTCCGGTCAGCACCGCCGCGGCACCGGCCCCCGGGCCGGCCGAAGGGTTGAGGACCTGCCGCATGAAGACTCCCTGCTGACTGCTGACTGCTGACTGCTGACTGGCGACTGATGGCTGGTGATTGGTGATTGGTGACTGGTGACTGGTGACTGGTGACTCACGACGAACGCACCGGCTGCCCACGGATCCAAACACCTTCCGTCCGGCTCGTCCCTGCACGGTGCGCCGGAAAACCGGCAGTTCACCCGATCGAAAGTCCCGCCCGCGGCTTGTTCGGTTCCTGGTCGAGCCGGACACTGTGTCCGGCCGGGCGGGCCACCGACGGGCTGCCGGTGGTCGGTGGTCAGCGGCCAGTGATTCGGTGTCAGCGTCAATGTGGATGGCAGTGGCAGTGGCAGTGGCCGACGGGCGGAGGCCGGAGGCCGGGAGCGTGCGGGACGCGGGGCAGACGACCGGGAGGGCGGGAGGGCGCCGGACGAGGCGGGCCGGTGCGCGTCGCGTAGCACGCTTCGGATCCGGCCCCCGGGCTTTCGGTCCCGTTCCCGCCACCTGACGGGGCGTCCGCGGTCGGGCGGCCGGACCACGCACTCCGGCTGTCCGGAAAACACGGTCCGGTCGGCCGGAGGACGTGGGCGGGTGACGGATGGTGCTCACCGTGTCCCGTTCGTCAGCGTGAAGACATGACACAACAAGCACCACTGCACGTTCCGGTCCGTGACGCGCCGGCGACCGCCCGGCCGTCGGCACGGCTGGCCGGACTCGACCTCGCCCGTGGACTCGCGGTCCTGGGCATGTACATCGCCCACCTGGGGCCCGATCCGTCCGGGAACGGCGTCGCCCCGGTCCTGCTGGAACTCACCCACGGGCGCTCCTCGGCGCTGTTCGCCCTGCTGGCCGGGGTGTCCCTGGTCATCATCGCCGGACGCGACGCCACCGGCGCGAGCCGGTCGGGCCGCTCCGTCACGGCTCGCATCGCCGTACGGGCGGGGGTGCTGGTGGCCCTCGGCACCGTACTGACCGCCCTGGACACGTCGATCGACGTCATCCTCGCCTCCTACGGCCTGTACTTCCTCCTCGCCCTGCCCCTGCTCCGGCTGCGCGCGGGCGCTCTGGCGGCCCTCGCCGCGGTATGGGCGCTGATCGGCCCGCAACTGCTTCACGTCCTGCGGGACCCGCTGTACGACAGCGGCGTGGTGGACGGCTCCCAGGCGCTGGACCCGCTGGCCCGAGTGAGCGGCGAGGGCCTGGTCGACCTGCTGGTCACCGGTTCCTACCCGGCTCTGGCCTGGATGCCGCTGGTCCTGGCCGGCATGGCCGTCGGCCGTCTCGACCTGCGCTCGGATGCCGTCCGGCGCCGGCTGGCGGTGCTGGGTCCCGCCCTGGTGGTCCTGGGGTACGGCACCTCCTGGCTGGCGCTGCGGACGGTCCCGCAGGCCGGTTCGCCGCAGGGGTGGTGGTCCGACACCGGCGACTACAGCGACGGGCCGGCGGGGCTGCTGGTCGCCGTCCCGCACAGCCAGACCACCCTGTCGGTCGTGGGCAACGCCGGAGTCGCGATCACAGTGCTGGCCGTCGCCCTGACGGTGGTCGACCGGCTGCCCGCGGTGCGCCGGGCGCTCCGGCCGGTGATCGCGGTCGGCACGATGTCGCTGAGCGCGTACGTCGCGCACATCGTCGCCCTCTACCTCCTGGGGATGGGCGACCTGGAGGACCCGTCGCCCGGACGCACACTGTCGCTCTTCGTCGTCGGGGTGCTGATGTGGGCGGTGTTGTGGAAGTGCTTCTTCCGGCGCGGCCCGCTGGAGTACGTCGTGCACCGTGTCAGCGCGGGGCCGGACCGCCGCTGATCCGGCGGAGCGGCTTCGACCGGCGGCCCGGACCGTCGCTGATCCGGCGGAGAGGTCCGGCCGGGCGGTCCGGACCGCTCCCTCCCCACCCCGCCGGGTGGCGTGGAGAGTCCAGCCGGTCGGCGGACGGATCTGGCCACCCGGTGGAAGTTCTCCGGAAAACTGCCGGGTGTCCGGCGGGATGCCGTCCCCCGATCCTGGAGGGCATGGCACACCCCGCGGCATCGGCCGCACTCCGGTCGTCCCCGGAACGGCGACGACAGTCCCCGACGGCCTCGCGGCCCTCCTCGGCCTGACGGTGAGAGAAGGGGCCGCGCCGGCACGGCGGATCGCCGGAGCGACTCCGTCGCCCGCGTCCGCACGGCGGCACACTGCCCGGACCGTGTGGACCAGGAGGCATGTCGCACACCGTGTGACGGGTGTGCCCTCCGGCCGGAGACCGGAACCGGCACCGTGCCGCCGGTCGCAGGCAATCGGCCACGGCTCCCCGGTACCACCCGCCGCAGGCCGCCTCGCGCACCTCGGTGGCCCTCTCCCGCCCCCGGAGAGGGTCACCGAGGTACTTCACCGGCCCGGCCGGTGCACGGAACCGGGCGCGGCCCGGTTCCAGGTCCTGCCGGCACGTCCCCTGTGCCGCAGCCGCCCCCGTGACCCCACGTACACCACAGCAACGATCAAGGAGTTCATTTCGTGGTCAATGTCGACGAAACCTCGACCGCCGAGGTGAAGCGCGGTGCGTCGCCGCCCGGGCGGACGGCTCCGGCGGCACCGGCCGAGAAGGCCCTCGCCGAGGTGCTGGCCGGCGTGGTCCGCGCCGAGCGGGTACCGGTCGACGGTGACTTCTTCGACGATCTGGGGGCCGACTCGCTGGTCATGGCGCAGTTCTGCGCCCGGGTCAGGAAGCGGGACGACCTGCCGGCGGTGTCGATGAAGGACATCTACCGGCACCGGACGGTCCGCGACCTCGCGGCGGCGCTCACGCGGACCGCGCCCGTGTCGTCCACCGGCCCGCCCACCGATCCGTCCACCGATCCGTCCGCAAAGGCGTCCATTCCGGCACCGGAGCCGTCGCCGCTCGACACGGTGGCACCGGCACGGGCGGGCACGGCGGCGTACGTGCTGTGCGGTGTGGCGCAGTTGCTGCTGTTCCTCGGCTACGTCTACGGGACCGCGGTCGTCGTCGGCCTCGGCTACGACTGGATCGGGGCCGGTTCGGGGCTGTGGGAGAGCTATCTGCGGGCCGTGGT
>NZ_BMVU01000035.1 GCF_014650875.1 Streptomyces minutiscleroticus | reverse complement strand
GGCCCCGGCACCGCGCGTGCGGTGCCGGGGCCGGACCCGTTCCGGAGCCTTCGCGGGCGGGCCTACTCGGTGGTCCTGCGCAGGCCCGCCCCGGTGTCCACGCGGTTGCGGACGGCGAACCAGCCGCCGACCAGGAGCACGACGAGCAGCGGGATGAGGTACACGGTCCTGCGGCCGACCTCCGCGTCCTGCCACATCAGGACCAGCACGGCCAGCAGGAAGGCGATCGTGACGATCTCGGTGACGGGGCTGCCGGGCAGGCGGAAGGAGGGCCGGTCGAGCAGGCCCGCCCTGGCGCGGCGGACGAACACCAGGTGGCAGATCATGATGATCACCCAGGTGCTGATGATGCCGAGGGACGCCACGTTCAGGACGATCTCGAAGGCCTGGCTCGGCACGAGGTAGTTCAGGACGACGCCGAGCACGCACACCGCGCAGGTCAGCAGGATGCCGCCGTAGGGCACCTGGCTGCGGTTCATACGGGCGGTGAACTTCGGGGCCGAGCCCGCCATGGCCATGGAGCGCAGGATGCGGCCGGTGGAGTACAGGCCGGAGTTCAGCGAGGACATGGCCGCGGTGAGGACGACCAGGTTCATCACGTCGCCCGCGGCCGGGACGCCGATCTTGGACAGGACGGTGACGAAGGGGCTCTCGTCGCCGGAGTAGACCGAGCCGGGCAGCAGGAGGGCCAGCAGGACGACCGAGCCGACGTAGAAGAGGGCCACCCGCCACATGATCGAGTTCACCGCGCGCGGGACGACCTTCTCCGGCTCGGCGGTCTCGCCCGCGGCGACGCCGACCAGCTCCAGGGCCGCGTACGCGAAGATCACGCCCTGCATCACCAGGACGACCGGCATGACGCCGTGCGGGAACACGCCGCCGTTGTCCGTGATCACGCTCAGGCCCGGGGTCTGGCCGCCCACCTCGTGCTGGGTGACCAGCAGGAAGATGCCGATCAGCATGAAGGCGACCAGCGTGGCGACCTTGATGATCGCGAACCAGAACTCCATCTCGCCGAAGATCTTCACCGAGATCAGGTTGACCACCAGCACCACGGCGAGCGCGATCAGGGCGAGCACCCACTGCGGGATGTCGGTGAACAGGCTCCAGTAGTGCGTGTAGAGCGCGATCGCGGTGATGTCCGCGATGCCGGTCGTCGACCAGTTGAGGAAGTACATCCACCCGGCGACGTACGCGCCCTTCTCGCCGAGGAACTCGCGCGCGTAGGACACGAAGGAGCCGGACGAGGGCCGGTACAGGACCAGCTCGCCCAGGGCCCGCACGACGAAGAAGGCGAAGACGCCGCAGACCAGGTAGGCGAGGGCCAGCGCGGGGCCCGCGTCGTGGAGTCTGCCGCCGGCGCCGAGGAAGAGACCGGTGCCGATCGCGCCACCGATCGCGATCATGTTGACGTGCCGGGCCTTGAGGTCCTTGCTGTAACCGGCGTCGCCCGCGTCCGCGGGCGTCCGGGCCGCTGCGGGGGCGGCCCCGGCCGTTTCTACGGCGTCCTTGCTCACGTAGGGGATCTACTCTCTGGTGTCCCGGCACCGCGTGGGCCCGGGTGTCCGATGTGCCATGGACCGCACCGCCGCGAACGAGGCACAGACCACGCGGCCACCTTCCCTCAACCTGCCGTCATTATGCGGTGGTGAAGATCACATAGCGGCACATCTCACAGGTGGGAGCGGGTGTAGTAGGGTCCGCCCTTCCCGATTGCGACGATCGGCCGTCTCGGTGGACGCATCCCCTCGGCCGCTCCGCGGCCGCGCCTTCCTCCCCCGCCCGCGTCCCTGCCGCCCACCGCCGTGTGCGCGGAACGGGCGGTGCACGGGCGGTGCGACAGCAATACTGTTGGACCCGTTCGACGGATCATGGACGCGGGCCGGGGCGGCGCGTCCGGCGAGAGGCGAGGAGCCGGCATGACGACGGGCACCGAGGAGCCCACCCTCACGGTCGACGAGCTGGCCGCCCGCGCGGGCGTCACCGTCCGGACGGTCCGCTTCTACAGCACCAGGGGCCTGCTGCCGCCGCCCGTGATCGGCCCGCGCCGCGTCGGCCGCTACGGGCAGGCCCACCTCTCCCGCCTCGCCCTGATCGAGGAGTTGCAGCACCAGGGCATGACGCTCGCGGCGATCGAGCGGTACCTGCGGCAGCTGCCGGACGACCTGAGCGCCCACGACCTCGCCATCCACCGGGCCGTGGTGGCGTCCTGGGTGCCCGACACCGCCGAGGAGACGTCCCGCGCCGAGCTGGAGCGCCGGGCGGGCCGCGCGCTGAGCGACGGGGACCTGGACCGGCTCGTCGCGATGGACGTCGTCGCGCGCACCGAGCGCCCCGGCGTCCTGCGCGTCGACCCGGGCCTGCTGCGCCTGGGCGTCCAGCTCCTCGACACGCCGATCGCCCACGAGACGATCCTCGCCGCGCGGACCGTGCTCCAGGAGCACGCGCGCAGCGCCGCCCGCGAGCTGGCCCGCCTCTTCCACGAGGAGGTGTGGGAGGCCCACCGGGAGCGCGGGCCGGGCCCCGGGCACGTCGCCGCGATGAAGTCGCTGTCCGCCCATGTGCAGCCGATGGTGGTGCAGGCGCTGCTCACCACGTTCCAGCGCACGCTCCGGGAGGAGCTGCGGCAGTCGTTCGAGGAGTCCTGAGCGGTCCCGAGCAGGACCGGTACAGGTCCGGGCCGGGAGCCGGGCGGGTCCGGAGCGGGGGCCCGATGGGTCCGGAGCGGGAGCCGGGCGGGCCCGGGGCGCGAGCCGGGCCCGCCTTGGTGCCTCACCGGCGGGCCGGGCCTCCCGACAGGTCGAGGGTCTGCCCGGTCAGGCGGCCGTTGCCCTCGTCGAGGACGTACAGGAGGGTGGGGATCAGGTCCTCCGGCTCCGGGCCGGGCGCGATGGCGTTGACCGTGATGGCGTACGGGGCGAGCGCCCCGGCCAGGGCGCGGGTGAGGCCCACCAGCCCGGTCTGCGCCGCGGTGTGCGCCACCCGCGCGGGCGGCGCGTCGGACACGGCGGCGGGGGTGACGTTCACGATCCGGCCCCAGCCCGCGGCCTTCAGGTGCGGCAGCACGGCGCGCGTCATCACGAAGGGGGCCTCCAGGACGTCCCGCACGGTCCGCCGCCACTCCTGCGGCGTCGTCCGCTCGAACTCCGCCTCCGCCTCGGTCTCCGCCTCTCCCTCCCCCTCCGGCGGCCCGCCCGCGTCGTTGACCAGCGCGTGCAGGGTGCCGAAGTGGTCGAGGACGCGTTCCAGGGCCGCGCGCACCTGCTCCTCGTCGGCGACGTCGGCGACCAGTTCCAGGTAGTCCAGGACGCGCCCGGCCGTCTCCGGCTGCGGGACGGCGTCGAGCCCGGCGACCCGGTAGCCGTGCCGCCCGAGCGCGACGGCGAGCTCCTGTCCGAGCCCTCGCGCCGCTCCGGTCACCAGGACGGTGGGCGTCTCCATGGGGCGAGTGTGCTGACCCGGCCGGACTCCGGACAAGAACGCTTCCGGCCGTCGGGGCGGCCGTCCCGATGTCCCGTACCGGCCGGCGGGCCGCCCCGCCGGGCGCCAACGCCCCGGCCGCGCGCGTCCCGCCCGTACGTGCCGGTGCGTCCGCGTACCTGTGCGCCGACGCCCCCGGGTACGCCCTCCCGCCCGTACGGCCGCGCGCGGCCGGTCGCGGCGGGTTCAGTCGCCGAACCGCTCCCCCTTCTCCGCCTTCTCCACCAGCAGCGCGGGCGGCGTGAAGCGGTCGCCGTAGCGTTCGGCGAGCTCGCGGGCGCGGGCCACGAAGCCGGGCAGCCCGCCCTCGTAGCCGTTGACGTACTGCAGGACGCCGCCCGTCCAGCCGGGGAAGCCGATGCCGAGGATCGAGCCGATGTTGGCGTCGGCGACGGAGGTCAGCACGCCCTCCTCCAGGAGCCGGACGGTGTCCAGCGCCTCGGAGAACAGCATCCGCTCCTGCATGTCCCGGAACGGGATCTCGTGCCCGGGCCGGGTGAAGTGCTCGCGCAGGCCCGGCCAGAGCGGGCCGCGCCCGCCGTTGTCGTCGTAGTCGTAGAAGCCCGCGCCGCCGCTGCGTCCGGTGCGGCCGAACTCGTCGACCATGCGGTCGATCACGGCCTCGGCCGGGTGGGCCTCCCAGGTGCCGCCCGCCTCCTCGACGGCCTGCCGGGTCTCCTTGCGGATCTTGCGCGGCAGGGTGAGCGTCAGCTCGTCCATGAGGGACAGGACCTTGGCCGGGTAGCCGGCCTGCGCGGCCGCCTGCTCCACCGACGCGGGCTCGACGCCCTCGCCGACCATGGCCACGCCCTCGTTGATGAAGTGGCCGATGACGCGGGAGGTGAAGAAGCCGCGCGAGTCGTTGACGACGATCGGGGTCTTCCTGATCTGCCGGACCAGGTCGAAGGCGCGGGCGAGGGCCTCGTCGCCGGTGCGCTCGCCCTTGATGATCTCCACCAGCGGCATCTTGTCGACGGGCGAGAAGAAGTGCAGGCCGATGAAGTCGGCCTGCCGCTCCACGCCCTCGGCGAGCGTGGTGATCGGCAGGGTGGAGGTGTTGGAGCACAGCAGCGCGTCCGGCGCGACGACGTGCTGGACCTCCTGGAACACCTTGTGCTTGAGGGCCGGGTCCTCGAAGACGGCCTCGATCACCGCGTCGCAGCCGGTCAGGTCGGCCGGGTCCGCGGTCGGGATGATGCGGGCCAGCAGCGCGTCGGCCTTCTCCTGGGTGGTGCGCCCGCGCGCGACCGCCTTGGCGCACAGTTTCTCGGAGTACCCCTTGCCCCTGGCCGCGGCCTCCTCCGAGACGTCCTTGAGGACGACGTCGATGCCGGCGCGGGCGCACGAGTACGCGATGCCCGCGCCCATCATCCCGGCGCCGAGGACGGCGACCCTGCGGACCTGGCGCGGCGGCACGCCCTGCGGGCGGCTGGCGCCGGAGTTGACGGCCTGCAGGTCGAAGAAGAATGCCTGGATCATGTTCTTGGCGGTCTGGCCCGCGGCCAGCTCCACGAAGTACCGGGCCTCGATGACCTGCGCGGTCTCGAAGTCGACCTGGGAGCCCTCGACGGCCGCGGCGAGGATGTTGCGCGGGGCCGGGTAGGGCGCGCCGTTCGTCTGCTTGCGCAGGTTGGCGGGGAAGGCGGGCAGGTTGGCCGCGAACTTGGGGTTCGCGGGCGTGCCGCCGGGGATGCGGTAGCCGGGCCGGTCCCAGGGCTGCTGCGACTCGGGGTGGGCGTCGATGAAGGCGCGGGCCTTGGCCAGCATCTCCTCGGGGGTGTCGGCGACCTCGTCGACCAGCCCGTTCTCCCGGGCGCGGCGCGGGCTGTACTGGGTGCCCTGGAGCAGCACCTTCAGCAGCGCGTCGGCGATGCCCAGCATGCGTACGGTGCGCACGACGCCGCCCCCGCCGGGGAGCAGGCCGAGGGTGACCTCGGGGCAGCCGATCTTCGAGCCGGGCGCGTCGAGGGCGACCCGGTGGTGGCAGGCGAGGGCGATCTCGTAGCCGCCGCCGAGGGCCGCGCCGTTGATCGCGGCGACGACGGGCTTGCCCAGGGTCTCGATGCGGCGCAGGTTCCGCTTGATCGCGAGGCTCGACTCCAGGGCCTCGCCCGCGGTCTCGGGCGTGATCCGGATCAGGTCGCGCAGGTCGCCGCCGGCGAAGAAGGTCTTCTTGGCGGAGGTGACGACGACGCCGCGCACGGAGTCCTTCTCGGCCTCCAGGCGGTCGGCGGTCGCGGCGAGGGAGGCGGCGAACGCCCGGTTCATGGTGTTGGCCGACTGGCCGGGGTCGTCCAGGACGAGGGTGACGACGCCGGTGTCGTCCTGTTCCCAGCGGATGGTGGTGCTCTCGGTCATGGCAGATGTCTCCGTAGGAAGTCCGGGGGTGCCGCTGGTCACAGGCGCTCGACGACGGTGGCGACGCCCATGCCGCCGCCGACGCAGAGGGTGGCGAGGCCGTAGCGCTTGTCCTGGCGCTCCAGTTCGTCGACGAGCGTGCCGAGGATCATCGCGCCGGTGGCGCCGAGCGGGTGGCCGAGCGCGATGGCGCCGCCGTTGACGTTGACCTTGTCCAGGGACAGGCCCATGTCCCTGGCGAAGCGCAGCACGACGGCGGCGAACGCCTCGTTGATCTCGACGAGGTCGATGTCGTCGATGGTCAGGCCGGCCTTGGCGAGCGCCTTGCGGGTCGCGGGCGCGGGGCCGGTGAGCATGATGGTGGGCTCGGAGCCGGAGACGGCCGCGGAGACGATCCGGGCGCGCGGGGTGAGTCCGTGGCGCTCGCCGGCCTCCTTGGAGCCGACGGCGACCAGGGCCGCGCCGTCCACGATGCCGGAGGAGTTGCCCGCGTGGTGGACGTGGTCGATCCGCTCGATCCAGTGGTACTTCTGCAGCGCGACGGCGTCGAAGCCGCCGAGGTCGCCGATGTCCGCGAACGACGGCTTCAGCTTCGCGAGCGAGTCGGCGGTGGTGCCGGGCCGCATGTGCTCGTCGTGGTCGAGGACGACCAGGCCGTTGCGGTCCCTCACGGGCACGACGGAGCGCGCGAAGCGGCCCTCCTTCCACGCCGTCGCGGCCCGCTCCTGGGACAGCGCCGCGTACTCGTCCACGTCGCGGCGGCCGAAGCCCTCGATCGTGGCGATCAGGTCGGCGCCGATGCCCTGCGGCACGAAGTTGGTGGCCAGGTTGGTCATCGGGTCGGCGAACCAGGCGCCGCCGTCGGAGGCCATCGGCACCCGGGACATCGACTCCACACCGCCCGCGAGGACCAGGTCCTCCCAGCCGGAGCGCACCTTCATGGCGGCGAGGTTGACCGCTTCGAGACCTGAGGCACAGAAGCGGTTCTCCTGCACGCCGGCGACCGTGTCGGGCAGCCCCGCGGCGATGGCCGCGATCCGGGCGATGTCGGAGCCCTGGTCGCCGACCGGCCCGACGACGCCGAGCACGATGTCGTCGATCGCGGCCGGGTCGAGGTCCGGGAACCGGGCCTGCATCTCGTGGATCAGTCCCACCACGAGGTCGATGGGCTTGGTCCCGTGCAGGGCGCCGTTCGCCTTGCCGCGACCGCGCGGGGTGCGGATCGCGTCGTACACGTACGCTTCGGTACTCACTGGTGGGGTGCCTTTCTGTGGGCGCGCTTCGCTGGGCGCTCGGTCAGGACGCGGCCGCGGGGCCTGCGGCGGACGGGGCGGACGGTGTTCCCCCGGGACCGGGCCGGGCGCCGTCCTCCGCGAGGGCGGGCACGTCCCAGTCGCGGGCCACCCCGGCGGTGTCGGCGCCGGGCCGGGCGGGGCCGGTGCGCACCGAGGTGCGCGTGGCGGAGAAGCGGGGCGCGGGCGCGGGCTGGGTGATGCCGCCGTGGCCGGTGAAGGTCGAGCGGGCCGCGAGGTGCGGGTGGCCGGGCGCCTCGGCCAGCGACAGCACCGGCGCCACGCAGGCGTCGGAGCCCTCGAAGACGGCCGTCCACTCCTCGCGCGTACGGGTGCGGAAGCGGGCCGCGATCCGCTCGCGCAGCTCCCCCCACCGGGTGAGGTCCCAGCGGTCGGGGGCGTCGTCCGGGAGGCCGAGCAGCCGCGCGAACTCCTCGTAGAAGCGCGGCTCCAGCGCGCCCACCGCCATGTGCCGGCCGTCGGCGGTCGCGTACGTCCCGTAGAAGGGGGAGCCGCCGTCGAGGAGGTTGGCGCCGCGGTGGTCCTGCCAGGCGCCGGCGGCCAGCATGCCGTGGATCATCGCGGACAGGTGGGCCGCGCCGTCCACGATCGCCGCGTCGACGACCTGCCCGGTGCCGGTGGCGCGGGCGTGGTGCAGCGCGGCCAGCACGCCGACGACGAGGTACAGGGAGCCGCCCGCGTAGTCCCCTAGCAGGTTGGCGGGGACGGCGGGCGGCCGGTCCGGGTCGCCGATCATGCCGAGGACGCCGGTCGGGGCGAGGTAGGAGACGTCGTGCCCGGCCCGCTCGGCGAGCGGGCCCTCCTGGCCCCAGCCGGTCATCCGGCCGTAGACGAGCCGGGGGTTGCGGGCGTGGCAGGCCTGTGGCCCGATCCCCAGGCGCTCGGCGACGCCCGGCCGGTAGCCCTCGATCAGTGCGTCGGCGCGCTCGGCCAGGTCCAGGACGCGGTCCGCGCCGCCCGGCGCCTTCAGGTCGACGACCACGGACCGCTTGTTGCGGTTGGTGACGTCGTACGCGGGGTCGATCCCGAGGCCGGGGCCGCCGGGGCGGTCGACCCGCACGACGTCCGCGCCGAGGTCGGCCAGGAGCATGGCGGCGAACGGACCGGGCCCGATGCCCGCCAGCTCGACCACCCGCACCCCGTGCAGCGGTCCGTGCCCCACCGCTTCCGCGGCTGCCATCGGGCCCCCCGTGGTTTGACAGGATCGATGTAACACCAGCGATGCTAGGAAGCGGAGCCGCTCCGCACAAGGGCCCGGCGAGCAAGCGCTTAGCCCATTGTGCCGGGCAGTGCGCGCGAGCGCGGCGCGGCGCTCCGGCCGGTCCCCGGCTCCAGCGTCCCCCGGCCGCGGGACGTCCCGGTGCTTCTCCCCCGGTCCTGGTCACAACGGTCCTACGGCACGGTAACCTCAGCGCCCGGCAATGGCGCGCACCCAGGGCGAGGAGTCCCATGAGCAGGCGGAACGGCACGGACCGGGCGTACGACCTCGTGCTCTACGGAGCGACGGGGTTCGTCGGGACGCTCACCGCGGAGTACCTCGCCGCCCACGCGCCCCAGGGGCTGCGCTGGGCGGTCGCGGCGCGCGACACGGCCCGGCTGGAGCGGCTGCGCGACCGGCTGGCCGCGCTCGACCCGGCCTGCGCCGGCCTCCCCCTGGTCACGGCCGACGCCGCCGACCCGCGCGCGCTGCGCGAACTGGCGGAGAGCACGCGGGTGGTGGCCACCACCGTCGGCCCCTACCTCACCTACGGCACGGAACTGGTCGCCGCCTGCGCCGAGGCGGGGACGGACTACGCCGACCTCACCGGCGAGCCGGAGTTCGTGGACCTCACCTACGTACGGCACGACGCGCGGGCGCGGGAGACCGGGGCGCGGCTCGTGCACGCGTGCGGGTTCGACTCCGTGCCGCACGACCTGGGCGCGTACTTCACCGTGCGGCAGCTCCCGGAGGGGGTGCCGCTGACGGTGGACGCCTACGTGCGGGCCGAGGCCATGTTCTCGGGCGGCACGCTCGCCTCGGCGCTCAACCAGCTCGCGCGGCGTCGGCAGATGCGGGAGGCCGCGCGGGACCGGCGGCGCCACGAGCCCCGGGTGCACGGGCGCCGCGCGCAGACCCCGCCGGGCGGGCCGCGCTTCGCCAAGGAGGTGGGGGCGTGGGCGCTGCCGCTGCCCACCCTCGACCCGCAGATCGTGCGGCGCTCGGCCCGCGCCCTGGAGCGCTACGGTCCGGACTTCCGCTACCGGCACTACGCGGCCGTGCGCAGCCTGCCGTACGCGGTGGGCGGGGCGGCGGCGGCCGGCGCGCTGTTCGCGGCGGCCCAGGTGCCGTCCGCGCGGCGGCTGCTGTCGGACCGGCTGCGGCCCGGGGACGGGCCGAGCGCGGAGCGGCGCGCCCGGAGCAGTTTCTCGGTGCGGTTCGTGGGCGAGGGCGGCGGCCGGCGGGTGTTCACCGAGGTCAGGGGCGGCGATCCCGGCTACGACGAGACGGCCAGGATGCTCGCCGAGGCCGCGCTGGCGCTCGCCCTGGACGATCTGCCCGACACGGCGGGCCAGGTGACGACGGCGACCGCGATGGGCGACGCCCTCACCGAGCGGCTGACCCGCTCGGGGCTGGTGTTCCGGGTGGCGGCGCGGCGGTAGGGGCGGCGGGCCGGCCCCGCCGCCGACGCGGTCGGCCCGGTCGGCGGGTGCGGCCGGACCGCGACACGAAGACGGCGGACCGGGCGGGCCCGACCCGCGGTCGCGGCCGCGCGGCGGCAAGGGGCCGCGGGCACGGAGACGGCAGGTGCGGAGACGGCAGGTGCGGAGACGGCAGGTGCGGAGACGGCGGGCGCGGGGACGGCGGGCGCGGTCCGCCGCCGCGCCGGGGGTGCGGCCGGGCCGGCCGGCTACATCGACCAGCCGAGGACCGTGCAGATCATGCCGCCGAGCCAGCCGAGGGCGGCCAGGAGCGCCAGGACCAGGGCGGCCGTCACGGCGCGGTCGGCGGTCCCGACGGAGGCTGCGGGCTTCGGGGAGCGGTGCGTCGTCATGCCGCACAGCCTGCCGATCACGCCGGTGCCCGGGCATCCGTACGCGTACTCAGATCGCGTACTCACGCCCCGGCGTCCCCGGAGGCGGCCGCCTCCCTGAGCGCCCGGCGGCACAGCGCGTCCGCGCGCCGCGTGGTCTCCGGGAGCCGGAAGCGCGGTGTCAGCCACAGCGTGTGGGCGCAGGCGGTGTCGAGCGTCACCCGGTGGCCGACGGAGACGAAGACGGGCTTGACGCCGTCCCGCGTGCGCAGCGCCCGGCCGACCTCCTCGTCGCCCGCGAGCAGCGGGGAGGAGGAGCCGCGCGGGGCGCCCGGCTCGGCGTGGGCGAAGGTGAACGGGTTCTTGGCGACGCCGGCGGTCGGCAGGCCGGTGAGCACGCCGAGGTGGCTGGCCAGGCCGAAGCGGCGCGGGTGCGCGAGGCCGTAGCCGTCGCAGACGACGAGGCCGGGGCCGCACGGCAGGGCGTCGAGGGCGGCCAGCACGGCCGGGATCTCGCGGAAGGCGAGCAGCCCGGGCACGTAGGGGAAGGAGACGCGGCCGACCGCCGCGGTCTCGGCGACGACGTCGAGGGTGGCCGCGTCCAGTACGACGGCGGCGGCCGCGACGAGGTCGCGCTCGTCGTCGTAGGCGACGTCCACGCCCGTCACGTGCCCCCGCCCGGGCGGCGGCCCGGGCTCGTCGCGCACGACGCGTCCCCGCAACTCGTCCTGCACGGCGCGGGCCTGCTCCTCGGTGGCGGGCCAGCCGTCGGGGATGCGTACGCGTGCGCTCGTCATGGTGGGTACGAGCGTACGGGCGCGGCGGCCGGCCCGGCGCGGCGGGGTGCGCCGCCTTCGGGGCCCGGCGCCGTGCACGGCGGGGCCGGCCGGCCCGGCCGGCGGGGCGCCCGGGGACGGGCGCCCCGGGAGCCGTCAGGACTTGCCGAGCGCGCGCTGCAGCTCGCTCTTGTTCATGTCGGAACGGCCGTGCACGTTGCGGCGCTTGGCCTCTTCATACAGCTGGTTGTAGGTGGGGCCCTGGGAGCCCTTGTGGGAACGCTCCCCGCCGCGCTGCGAGGACGACTTGTCCTGCGTGGACGTGCGGCTGGCGGTCTTCGACTCACCGGAGCGCGCCCGCTCCTTGTTCACGGTCCGCGCGGCGATCTCCTCGGCGCGCTTCGTGCTCTCGCCACGGTCCTTCGCGCTCTTCTTGATGTGCTCGTACTGGCGCTCGCGCTTGGCGTTCGACCCTGCGGGCATGGTGGTCTCCTCTCCTGGAAGCACCCCCCGGGACAGACAAGCACGACGCGTACCCCGCCGCACGACGAACAGTCCTCGCCCGGGCGGCCGTAGGGCCCCGCCCCGGCGAGCGCCGGTCCCCGCCCCGGCGGCCGTCCCGTGCGTCCCGGTTCACGTATGTCGTCCCGATGGTTTCTCCGGTGCCGGACGATGACTGGTGTCACACCGTGATTGAGAGCGGTGACGGAGGTCACTAGGACTTCATGCGTTCAGCGCGCACGGACTGGCCGGTTCCGGCGTCTCTACAAGTGCGCAGCCTCAACAGCAAGGGAGCAAGGCGTTGTCCACCGTCATCGAACAGCCCCTAGAGGCCCGTCTCGTCGCCGCCGCGCCGCAGATGCAGAGCATTCCCGCGACCATCCACTACGACCCGCACGACCCCTTCGCCGTCAGCATGGTCTTCCCGGCCCCGGCCACCCTGGAGGGCGTGGACGTCCGCTGGACCTTCGCCCGCGACCTGCTCACCGACGGTCTGGAGGAGCCGGCCGGGCAGGGCGACGTGCGGGTGCGGCCGTACGGCTACGACCGGACCGTCCTGGAGTTCCACGCCCCCGAGGGCACCGCCGTGGTGCACGTCCGCACGGGCGAGCTGCGGCGCTTCCTGCGGAGCACCACGGAGTCGGTGCCGGTGGGGTTCGAGCACCTGCACCAGGACCTGGACCACCAGCTCGCCGAGCTGATGCGGGACGCCTGCTGAGGCCCGGCGCCCCGCGCCCGCGGCCGGGCGCACCCGCACGGCCGGACGCACCGGCCGGCACCCGTCCGCCGCCGTGCCCCGCGGCTCCCTCGGGACACGGCACCCGCCGGGGCGCCGCACGACGAGGCCCCGTACGCGAAGGACCGAGAACCTGAAGCGCGCGGAGGAACGAAGGACCCGGACGCCCGCCCCGTGACGTGACACAGGGGCGGGCGGGTCCGTGTCCGGGGGCCGGGTCAGCTCCCGGCGCCGGCCCCCGACGCGGAGGCGGCCGTCACGGCGACCACGACCGCCGTGCGCACCTCCTGGACCACCTTCTTCAGCGCGGGCGCCGCCGCCCCGCTGCGCCCGGTCAGCTCCTCGATGCGCTCCTTGTGGCGCCGGCGCGCCCTGCCCGGCACCACGGACCGCAGTTCGGCGGCGGCCGCGAGCGCGACGAGGGCCGCGTCCCGCTCGGACACCTCGGACACCGGCCCGGCCCCCTCCAGGACGCGGCAGGCCTCCTCGCGCAGCGCGTCCACGACGGCGACGCGCTCCAGCACGTAGTCGACGGTGGGGAACAGGCCGAGCGCCCTGCGCTTCTCCGCGCGCAGGTACCCGTCGGCGGTGAGCTGTGCGCGGACCGCGTCGAGCGTGACCCGCGCCCGCGACGTGACCCACGTCTTCCACTTGCGCGGCCGGGACTCCTCGATCAGTTCCAGCAGGCCGTCCAGGACCGTGTCGCCCGTGCGGGCGTCGGGGTCGAGTGGGGTCGCGACGCCGTCCCGGTCGGCGAGCAGTCCGCGCTGCGCCAGTTCGGTGAGGGCGCCCGCGCGCACCAGGTGGTGCAGATGGGTGCCGCCGGTGACCTTGAGCCGCGTGGTGTCCCACGCCAGCAGGTACAGCCGGGCGGGCAGCGAGAGCGAACCGTCGGGCACAGGACCTCCTCGTCGTCGGTGCGGCCGGGCCGGGCCCCCGGCCGCTCCCCCCGTTCTCCCCGCGTCCCTCGTTCCCTTCAATTCCTTTGACAGCCCCCAGGGGCCCTCGTACCGTCGAGACGGTCCTGTTGCCGTCGATTGGAGAAGGACGTTGCTCGTCTGAGGTCCTGAGACACCGCTTCCCGCAGTCGTGCCGTTCATGGCGGCTGCGCGCGGTCGGCGACCTCGGCGTACGAGCCGTCCCTCCCCGGTGGGACCCCTCTCCCGGTGCGGACCCCTTTTCCGTACGCGCTTCCCGCCCTCGCCCGCGGTGTCTCGCCCGCGTCTTCCCCTTCCCGCTTCTCCCGCGATCGCGAGGCGCCCTCATGTCACCCTCCCTCACCTGCACCTCCCTCTCCTTCGCCTGGCCCGACGGCACGGTCGTCCTCGACGGGCTGCAGGCATCCTTCGGCCCGGGCAGGACCGGGCTCGTCGGGGTCAACGGCTCCGGCAAGTCGACCCTGCTGAAGCTGCTGGCCGGCGAGCTGACGCCGGGCGGCGGCACCGTCCGGGCGACGGGCGAGGTCGGCCTGCTGCCGCAGAACGTCACGCTCGACACCCGGCTGCGCGTCGACGAGGTGCTCGGCATCGCCGCGCGGCGCGCCGCCCTGCACGCCATCGAGGCGGGCGACGCGGCGGAGGAGCACTTCGACGCGGTCGGCGACGACTGGGACGTCGAGGAGCGCGCCCTGGCCACGCTCGGCGGGCTGGGCCTCGGCCGCATCGGCCTGGACCGCACCGTCGGCGAGGTGTCGGGCGGCGAGTCGGTGCTGCTCAGGCTGGCCGCGCTGCTGCTGCGCCGCCCCGACGTGCTGCTCCTGGACGAGCCCACCAACAACCTCGACCTGTACGCGCGGCGGCGGCTGTACGCGGCCGTGCAGGCGTGGTCCGGCGTGCTGGTCGTGGTGAGCCACGACCGCGAACTGCTCGGCCTGGTCGACCGGATCGCCGACCTGCGCCCGGGCGGGATGGCCTGGTACGGCGGCGACTACGCGGCGTACGAGGAGGCGCTCGCCGCCGAGCAGGAGGCGGCCGAGCGCATGGTGCGCGTCGCGGGGGCCGATCTGCGCAAGCAGCAGCGCGAACTCGCCGACGCCCAGGTCAAGCTGGCCCGCCGCAAGCGGTACGGCCAGAAGATGTACGAGCAGAAGCGCGAGCCGAAGATCGTCATGGGAGCCCGCAAGCGGGCCGCGCAGGAGTCCGCGGGCAAGCACCGGATCATGCACCAGGAGAAGATCGCCGAGGCGCGGGAGCGGCTCGACGAGGCGGTCGACGCCGTGCGGGACGACGACGAGATCCGCATCGACCTGCCGTACACGGCGGTGCCGCCCGGGCGCACCGTCCTCACCCTCCAGGATCTGCGGCTGCGGTACGGGGCGCGGGTGGCGGGCGGCCTCGAACTGCGCGGTCCCGAGCGGATCGCCCTGATCGGGCGCAACGGCGCGGGCAAGACCACGCTGCTGCGGACGGTCACCGGGGAGCTGGCGCCGGAGTCCGGCGAGGCGCGGGCCCATGTGCCGCTGCGCTTTCTGCCGCAGCGGCTCGACGTGCTGGACGACGGGCTGTCCGTCGCGGAGAACGTGGCCCGCTTCGCGCCCGAGGCCGACCACAACCGGATCCGGGCGCGCCTCGCGCGCTTCCTGTTCCGCGGGGCGCGGGCCGACCAGCTCGTGGGGACGCTCTCCGGCGGCGAGCGCTTCCGGGCGGCGCTGGCCGCGCTGATGCTGGCCGAACCGGCCCCGCAGCTGCTGCTCCTGGACGAGCCGACCAACAACCTGGACATGGCGAGCGTGCGGCAGCTGACCACGGCCCTGGAGTCGTACGAGGGAGCGCTGATCGTGGCCAGCCACGACCTGCCGTTCCTGGACTCCGTCGGCGTCACCCGGCGGCTGCTCCTGGAGGACGGGGAGCTGCGGGAAATCACGACAGAAGTTGTCGAGTATCCCTCCTAGCGTCAGTGGTATGAGCAACGGCGACGCGCACAGCAGTCACATCCGGATCACCGGAGCCCGGGAGAACAACCTCAAGGACGTCACCCTCCGCGTCCCGAAAGGCCGGCTGACCGTGTTCACCGGCCTGTCGGGATCGGGGAAGTCCTCGGTCGTGTTCGACACGATCGCGGTCGAGTCCCAGCGCCAGCTGAACGAGACGTTCAGCTGGTTCGTCCGCAACCGGCTGCCCAAGTACGAGCGGCCGCGCGCGGAGGCCGTCGAGGGCCTCTCCCCCGCGATCGTCGTCGACCAGCGGCCGGTCGGGGGCCACTCCCGGTCCACGGTCGGCACGATGACGGACGTCTACTCGGTGATCCGGGTGCTGTTCTCCCGGCACGGCACGCCCGGCGCGGGCGAGGCGAGCGCGTACTCGTTCAACGACCCGTCGGGGATGTGCCCGGAGTGCGACGGACTCGGCCGCACGGTGCAGCCCGCCTGGGACCGCATCCTCGACGAGGACAGGTCCCTGGCGGGCGGCGCGGTCGTCTTCCCGCCGTTCGCCCCGGGCACCTGGCAGGGGCAGGCCTACACCAACACCCGCGACCTGGACACGGACAAGCCGGTGCGGGACTTCACCGCGCGGGAGCGGGAGTTCCTGATGCGCGGCGCCCCCGGCAGCAAGGTCGAGGTCAGGAACTCGGACGGGGTGTGGAGCACCGACTTCGAGGGGCTCGCGGACCGCTTCGAGCGGCTGTACCTCAAGCGGGACCTGTCCGGCATGAGCCAGAAGACGCGCGACCTCGCGCAGCGCTTCCTCACCGAGGCCGTCTGCCCGGCCTGCCGCGGCGCCCGGCTGAACGCCGCCGCGCTCGCGACCCGCATCAACGGCCTGTCCATCGCGGACTGCACGCGCATGCAGGTCAGCGACCTCATCGGGGTACTGGAAGGCATCGACGACCCGGTGGCCGCCCCGGTCGCGTCGGCCGCCGTGGCCGCCCTGGAGCGGATCGACGCCATCGGCCTCGGCTATCTGAGCCTGGACCGGGAGACGTCCACGCTGTCCGGCGGGGAGGGGCAGCGGCTGAAGACCGTACGGCACCTCGGGTCCAGCCTGACCGGGATGACGTACGTCTTCGACGAGCCGAGCGTCGGGCTGCACCCGCGCGACGTGGGGCGCCTCGGCGACCTGCTGCTGCGGCTGCGGGACAAGGGGAACACCGTGCTGGTGGTCGAGCACGACCCGGACGTCATCCGGCTCGCCGACCACGTGGTCGACATGGGGCCGGGCGCGGGCGCGGACGGCGGGCGGGTGGTCTTCGAGGGCACCCCGGCCGCGCTCGCGACGGCCGACACCGCGACCGGGCGGTGCCTGCGGCGCCGTACGGCGGTCAAGGAGCGGCCGCGGCGGGCGACGGGCGGACTGTGGGTCAAGGACGCCTGCCGCAACAACCTGCGGGACGTGACCGTGGAGTTCCCCACCGGGGTGCTCACGGTGGTCACCGGCGTCGCCGGGTCCGGCAAGAGCACGCTGGTGTCGGGCGAGTTCACGGCCGCGCATCCGGACGCCGTGGTGATCGACCAGTCGTCGATCGGGATCTCCGCGCGCTCGACACCGGCGTCGTACCTGGGCGTCATGGACACCGTACGGAAGATCTTCGCGCGCGCGACGGGAGCCGACGCGGGGCTGTTCAGCTTCAACTCGGCGGGCGCCTGCGGGACGTGTCAGGGGCGCGGGATCATCTACACCGACCTCGCGTTCATGGACCCGGTGACCACGACCTGCGGCGACTGCGCGGGGCGGCGCTTCAAGGACGAGGTGCTGCGGCTGACGGTGGACGGCCGCTCCGTCGCCGACGTCCTGGACATGACGGCGGAGCAGGCGCTGGACTTCTTCGAGGACCGGGGGGTACGGCGCCGGCTGGACGCCCTGCGGGACGTGGGGCTGACGTACCTGACGCTCGGGCAGCCGATGTCCACGCTCTCCGGCGGCGAGCGGCAGCGGATCAAGCTCGCCACCCACCTGCACCGCACGGGCGCGGTGTACGTCCTGGACGAGCCGACGACCGGACTGCACATGGCGGACGTCGGCACGCTGCTCGCGCTGTTCGACCGGCTCGTCGACGCGGGCAACACGGTCGTGGTCGTCGAGCACGACCTGGACGTCGTGGCGCACGCCGACTGGATCATCGACCTGGGCCCGGACGGCGGCAAGGAGGGCGGCCGGGTGGTGTTCGAGGGGACTCCGGGGCAACTGCTCGACGCGCGCGACTCGTTCACGGCGGAGCACCTGCGCCGCGCCGTCGGCCGGTCCCGCTTCCCCGTCCCCGCCGCGGCGCCGCGCCCGAACGGGTGAGCGGCCGCCGGTGACCTCACCCGTCCGGCCCCGGGGCCCCGACCCGCGGGGCCGTCGGCATGCGGTCGTCCGTCCGGGGAACCCCGCTGCTCAGAGACTCTTACATCGTGCTTAACTTACGGTGTCGTAACCTACGGACTCGTAGCCTACGATGCCGTAGGTTACGTCCCCGCTCGTTTTTCGTCCCCCTTCTGGAGCCCCCGTGACCCTCACGACTCCCCACCTCGGCAACTCACAGGAATGGACCGACGCGCGTCTGCTCTACGCCTTGGAGGAAGTGGTCGAGAAGGAGCTCAACCGCCACCTGAAGGTGGCGAAGGACTGGATGCCGCACGAGTACGTGCCCTGGAGCGACGGCCGCAACTTCCCCGGCTTCTTCGAGGACGGCGAAGCCTGGGAGAAGGAGCAGTCCAAGGTCACCGAGATCGGCCGGACCGCGCTGGTCGTGAACCTGCTGACCGAGGACAACCTGCCCAGCTACCACCACGAGATCGCCACGCTCTTCGGCCGCGACGGCGCCTGGGGCACCTGGGTGCACCGCTGGACGGCCGAGGAGGGCCGGCACGGCATCGTGATGCGCGACTACCTGCTCGCCTCGCGCGCCGTGGACCCGGACAAGCTGGAAGCGTTCCGCATGGCGCACATGAGCGAGGGCTTCGAGTCCGACAACCGGCACTCGATGCTGCACTCGGTGGCGTACGTAGCCTTCCAGGAGCTGGCCACCCGCATATCGCACCGCAACACCGGCCACCAGTCCGGCGACCCGGTCTGCGACCGCATGCTGGCGCGCATCGCGACCGACGAGAACCTGCACATGATCTTCTACCGCAACCTGCTGAAGGCCGCCTTCGAGATCGCCCCCGACCTGACCATGCAGGCGGTCCGGGACGTGGTGGTCAACTTCCGCATGCCCGGCCACAGCATCCCCGGCTTCGAGCGGGCCGCCGCGCAGATGGCCATCGGCGAGGTCTACAACCTCCGCATCCACCACGACGACGTGCTCCAGCCGGTGCTCCGCTTCCTGAAGATCATGGAGATCGACGGCCTGGGCCCCGAGGGGCACAAGGCGCAGGAGGAGCTGGGCATGTTCATGAACGGCCTGGACGCGGAGGCCCGCACGTTCGACGAGCGCCTCGCGGCCCGCAAGGCGCGGATGGCGGCGCGGGGGCGGGTCTAGGACATCCCCGGGGGGTGGCGGCCCTGGCCGTCACCCCCCGCGGGCGCGTGTGCCGGTCCCCCCACCGGCACACGCGTGTCACCGGGCCGTACGGGCCGCGCGCCGCAGTTCGAGCCGCTCCCCCTCCGACAGGCCGCCCCAGACGCCGAAGCGCTCGTCGTGGCGCAGCGCGTACTCCAGGCAGGCGGGACGGATCGCGCAGAGGCCGCAGATGCGCTTCGCCTCGCGCACCGAGCTGCCCGGCTCGGGAAAGAAGAAGTCTGCTCCGGTCTGCGCGCACAACGCCTGCTCCTGCCAGGCGATGTCGGCCCCCGTGACGGTGTCGTCGTACATGGCCGAGAGGATGCCGCGCGGCGAAAAACGTTCGATCAACGAGTCATCAACGCGCCGTCCCGGCCTGCCTGACGGCGTCCTTCGGGCTCCGCCGATCCTGCCGCGGCGGCCGCCGCCACGCCAGGCGGCGCGCCCCGGCCCCGGACCCGCCGCCGGGTGTGGCGCGGACACGGCCCGTCCCCCGGCGGCCGCCGGCCGGCGGTGCCAGACTCGGCAGTGCAGGACACGGGATTCCTCGACGAGGAGGGCACCATGCTCACCACCCGTTCCGTCACCGGCGCCCCGAACTGGCTCGACGTCGGCACGAGCGACCTCGCCGGCGCCACCGCCTTCTACCGCGCGCTCTTCGGCTGGGACTTCCGGCCCGCGGGCCCCGGGGGCGACGGCTACGGCATGTTCCGGCTGGCCGACCGGACCGTCGCGGGCGGCATGCAGACCACGCCCGAGATGGGGCCGCCGTCCTGGACGGTGTACTTCAGGACGCCGGAGGCCGACGCCACGGCCAAGGCCGCCGAGAACGCCGGCGGCGGCGTGCCGGTGCCGCCGACCGACATCACGGACCAGGGCAGGATGGCCCTGCTCACCGACCAGGCGGGCGCCGTCTTCGCCCTCTGGCAGCCCGGACTCAACCAGGGCCTGGAGACGGTCGGCACCCCCGGCTCCCTGTGCTGGACCGAGCTGCACACGCCCGACGTGGCCCGGGCCGCCGCCTTCTACGCCGCCGTGTTCGGCTGGCAGACCTCGGCCGTGCGGTTCCCCGGCGGCGTGTACACCTCCGTCCGCCCGGCCGGCACGGAGGAGGACGCCTCCTTCGGCGGCTTCGTGCCGCTGAACGGCGGCCCGGCCGGGCGGGACGACCGGCCGTACTGGCTGCCGTACTTCGCCGTGACGGACGCGGACGCCGCGGTCGCCGCCGCGCAGGAGCGCGGCGGCACCGTGCGCACGCCCGTCACGGACGTGACGGGCGTCGGCCGCACGGCCGGACTCGCCGATCCGTACGGCGCCCGGTTCGCCGTGATCGAGGGCGTGCCGCAGCGGCAGGGCTGAGCCGGCCCCGGGCCCCGGCCCGGAACCGTGGCCGCGCCCCCGCACGCGTCCGCCCACCAGGTGCGTACGGCCGCGCGGACGGGCCGTACGCACCCCCGCCCCCGTCGACTTGTGAACGCCGAGAATTTCTGAGAGCGCTCTCAGTCATAACTCTTGACGGCTCAACCTTCCCTGGCAACAGTGGTGCACGCAGGGCCGACACCCCCATCCAACTCGGTCGCTTCTGCGTCCCCCACTCTTCCCAGGAGACTTTTGTGATCTCGCGCCGGAAGTTCCTGCTGTCGTCCGCGGCCGTCGCGACCGCCGCCACCTACCCCGTCTGGGGC
Organism: Streptomyces minutiscleroticus; assembly: GCF_014650875.1. Classification (GTDB taxonomy): domain Bacteria; phylum Actinomycetota; class Actinomycetes; order Streptomycetales; family Streptomycetaceae; genus Streptomyces; species Streptomyces minutiscleroticus. The sequence continues at coordinate 71,429 of NZ_BMVU01000035.1, read as the reverse complement.
AGCTCGCTCACCCCGCGCGCCCAGGCGGCGCCCGCCACCTGCCAGCTCGCCCTGCAGAACGCCTCGCTGCCCGGCACCGTGTACGCCTACGTCACCGGCCACGACCCGGCCACCGGCGGCTGGATGCTGCTGCGTGCCGACGGCGGCGTCTACCGGCCCGCCTCGCCCTCGGCCCCGCAGACCCCGCTGCCCGTCGACTGCGCCATACCGCTGGGCGCGGCCGGCTCCGCGCCCAGAGTGCTGACACTGCCCCAGATGTACGGCGCCCGGATCTACTTCGTGCGCGACGCCAAGCTCGACTTCTTCCTCAACCCCGGTCCCGGCCTGGTCGAGCCCGCCTTCGCCACGCCCGCGGACCCGAACTACGGCAAGACCTGGTCGTTCTGCGAGTTCACCTTCAACAGCCAGCAGCTGTACGCCAACATCAGCTACGTCGACCTGGTCACCGCACTGCCCATCGGGCTGAAGCTGGAGGGCGACGCCACCCACACCGTCGCACCGCTGCCGAACGGCGCCGTGGACCGGATCGCGGCCGACCTGACCGCGCAGGCCGCCCGGGACGGGCAGCCCTGGGACAAGCTGGTCGTGCGCGGCGGCAACGGCAAGGTGCTGCGCGTGATCTCCCCGCAGAACCTGATGGCGCCGTACTTCGACCGCCCCGACCAGATGCCGTTCCGCGACGTGTGGAACGGCTACATCGACCGGGTGTGGGAGAAGTACCGCTCCACCGACCTGCGGATCGACCTCCAGGGCGGGCGCGGGGTGTTCACCGGCCGGGTCAGCGGCAGCACGCTCACCTTCACCGGCGGCCACACCTTCACCAAGCCGACGTCGAAGGACATCTTCACCTGCAACCACGGCCCGTTCACCAACAACCCGGCCGACTCCGACGACAAGAAGGCGCTGCTGGCCCGCCTCGCCGCCGGGTTCAACCGCTCCCTCATGCTCACCCACCCCACGCAGCCCAACGGGGCGGGCTCCGCCGACTACTACAAGGACGCCACCACCAACCACTGGGCCCGCGTCGTCCACGCCAACTCGCCCATCGGCTACGCCTTCCCGTACGACGACGTGCGCCCCGACGGCCAGCCGGACGTCTCGGGGGCCGCCAACGACGGCAATCCGCGGCGGTTCACGGTGACCGTCGGCGCGTAGGGCCCACGACGACGGCCGGCGGCCGCCCGGTGTCCGCCCCCACGGGGCGCCGGGCGGCCGCCGGCCGTCGCGTCCGTCGCGGTCAGGGAGCGCCGGGCGTGGAGCCGTAGGCGGTCAGGAAGCGGTCCCGGAACTCGTCCATCCGCCAGACCGGGGCGTCGTGGTCCGGCCTCAGACCGTCGCTCCAGCCCCAGTCCGCGATCCGGTCGAGCACCTCCGGGTCGTGGGCGACGATCGCGCACGGCACGTCCCGGCTCGCGTGGTCGCCGCTGACCCGGGCCAGCGGCTGGTGGTCGCCGAGGAAGACGAGCACGGTGTCCTCGTTCCCGTACTCGACGACGTAGTCGATCAGGCTGGTCACGGAGTACTGGATCGACTTGCCGTACTCGGCCTTCACCGCGGTGGAGTCGGTGAACACGTCCGCCGGGTCCTTGCCCGCCTTCTCGATGTCCCGGTAGACCGACCCGTCGCCGACCTCGTCCCAGGGGACGGTCCTCGGGATCGGCGCCCACGGCTGGTGGCTGGAGGTCAGGATGATCTCCGACATCAGCGGCTCGTCGCGCTTCCTGCCGTGCTCCAGGCGCTCGAAGGCGCTCAGGGCGTACTGGTCGGGCATGGTGGACCAGCTGAACTTCGGACCCCGGTAGCCGAGGTCGCGGGAGTCGTAGACGTGGTCGAGGCCGTACCACGAGGCCTCCGGCCAGCCCTTCTGCACGCCCGGCATGACGCCGACGGTCCGCCAGGCACCCGTGCGCTGGAACGCCTTGGTCAGCGTGAGGTGGTCGCCCGCGGTGACGGTGCGGTAGCGCTGCTGGTTGTCGACCCACAGGCCCGACAGGAAGGTCGAGTGGCCGAGCCAGCTGCTGCCGCCGTAGGTCGCCGAGGTCAGCCAGCCGCTCCTCGCCGCGAAGCCGGCCTTCTCCAGCTCCCGCGTCTTGTCCTCGAGCGTCGCGTCGACGCCCGGGGACATGATCGGGTCCTCGATCGCGCTGCGCCCGTAGCTCTCGATGAACGTGATCATGACGTCCTTGCCGCGCAGGTCCGTGAGCAGCCTCTCCGGCGGGGTGTCGCCGAAGGCGTCCTTCCCGGCCTCCTCGGCGAAGGCCGCCTCGTCCTTCAGGGTCGCGTTCACCCGGTCGACCCGGTCCTGGGCGAGGGCGGCCGCGTGCCGGGCGGCCACCGGCGTGCCGGCCACCTCGAGGCCGAGCGCGGCGCACAGCACCCAGACGGTGCCGAGGACGAGGACCGTGCGGGTCGCGGCGTGGCTGTGCCGGCCCATGAGCCGGCTCAGCCGGAGGACCGCCAGCGCCGTGAGGGCGAGGACGGCGACGGTGAGCGCCACGGCCAGGACGGCGGCCCCGACCGCGCCCGCCTCGCCGAACGAGTCCCGCAGGTAGGACTCGGCGTCGTCGAGCAGCACCCAGTCGAGGACCACGTTGAAGCCGCGGCCGAGGAAGGCGTTGAACCCCATGTCGAGCAGGTTCAGGACGGTCAGCACCCCGAGGCCGAGCCCGGCCGCCAGCGCCGCCCAGAACCGCGGCCGCCCCGGCAGGACGAGCAGCAGGGCGGCGCCGAAGACCGCCTCCACCGGGATGCGCGTGAACTCGTGCGCGCTCAGGGCGGTGTACGTCGTCGGCATGAGCAGGGCGAAGAGCACGAGCGCGGCGGCGAGCAGGTCGGCCGCCCGGCGCGCCGCCGTGCGTGCGGCCACCGCGCGCCGCTCGCCCCGCCCCGGCCGGGACGGCGCTCCGCCGGCGGCACCGGGGGCGTCCGCCGACGCGACCGGCGCGGGGGGAGCGCCCTCGGCCGGTCGCGGACCGGCGGAGGACGAGCCGCCCCCGGCCGGCTGCGCTTCCTCGGCGGACGTCCCGCCGTCGACCGACCGCGAACCGTCCGAGGCACCCTCGGCCGGCTGCGGCTCCTCCGCAGGTGAGCCGCTCCCGGCCGGCTGCGGCTCCTCCGCGGACGAACCGCTCCGGGCCGGTCGCGGGTCGGCCGACGAGGGACTGCTCTCGGCCGGCTGCGGCTCCTCCGCAGGTGAGCCGCAGTCCTCCGGCCGCGTGGGCTCCGCCGGCGGGCCGCTTCCGGCCGGGACCGCCTCCTCGCCGGGTTCGTCCTTGGTCGGCTGCTGGCGAGGGCTCGTGTTGCTCGACAACCCGGAGGTCCTTCCGTGCGGTACCCGCTGCTGGCGCGGCGGACCGGGCCGGGGAGGCCGGGGCCGCCGAGTGCGTACGGATTCCGTACGGACCGGCGGCGGTCACCGTTCAAACGGACGACGGACAAACGACGGGAGGAGCGGAGGGCGTCACGCCGAGGCGCGGCGTACGAGCGTCGTCGGCAGGACCACGCTCGACGGTGTGCCGCCCGGCGTCCCGGCCGCCTCGCCGCCCCGGCGCTCCAGGCCGCGCAGCAGCAGCCGGGCCATGAGCCGGCCCATCTGCTCTATGTCCTGCCGGACCGTCGTGAGCGGCGGGTCGGTCTGCTCGGCGACCGGCAGCATGTCGTCGAAGCCGATCAGGGCGACGTCCTCGGGCACCCGCCGCCCCACCGCGCGCAGCACCCGCAGTGCGCCCGCCGCCATGAGGTCGTTGGCGGCGAACACCGCGTCGAGGTCGGGGAAGCGGCCGAGCAGCTCGCGCATCGCGCGCTCGCCGCCCGCCGGGGTGAAGTCGGCCTCCACGATCAGCCGGGGGTCGGCGTCGAGCATGACGTCCCGGTACCCGTCGAGGCGGTCGACCGCCGAGGTCTGGTCGAGGACGCCCGCGATGTGGGCGATCCGCGTCCGGCCGAGCGAGGCGAGGTGGCGCACGGCCTCGCGGGCGCCGCCCCTGTTGTCGCTGTCGACGTACACCGTGGGCGCCGTGCCGCGGCTGCCGTCGGCCCAGCAGGGCCGCCCGCCGAACACGGTGGGCACGCCGGCGCCGCGGATCAGCCCGGGCAGCGGATCGTCCAGGTGCAGGGAGAAGACGAGCGCGCCGTCGACGTGGCCACCGGCGAGGTAGCGGCCGACGCGCGCGTGGTCGTCGCGGCCCTCGGTGAGCAGCAGGACGAGCTGGCAGTCGTGGAGCGTCAGCTCCTTGCTGATGCCGCGGAGCTGGAGGGCGAAGAAGGGGTCGGTGAAGACCCTGGTCTCGGGCTCGGCGATGACGACGGCGACGGCGTCGTGGCGGCGGGTGACGAGGCTGCGGGCGGCCTGGTTGGGCACGTAGCCGAGCTCCTCGACGGCCTGTCTGACCCGCTCGACGAGGGGTTCGCGCACACCGTCGCCGCCGTTCACGACGCGCGACACCGTGGCCCGGGAGACCCCGGCCCGCGCGGCCACGGCCTCCAGTGTGGGACGGGGCGCGGTCGTCGGGTCACTCACCTCGGGACTCCTCAGCGGCGGGGATGCGGATCAGGATAGCCGCTGGAGGAGTCCCGGTGAGAGCGCTCCCGACGCCCGCCGGGGCCCTTCACGGGGCCTCCCCGCCTTCCCCGGCGGCGGCGAACGGCGCCGCCGGCCACCGCCTGCGCTCGGCGCCCCGCGTCAGTGCGCGTGCTCCTGCGTCCGCTTCTCCTTCTGCCCCTCCGCCCGCTCCGGCCCGTCCTTCCCGTCCTCCCCCTGCGCCGGCTCCGCCGTGTGCCCGTGCTCGTGCGGGTCGTACCCGGGGATCGTGCCGTCCGCCTTCTTCACCAGGAACAGGCCGACCATCCCCATGTCGGAGTGGCTCTGGACGTGACAGTGGTACATCCACGCGCCGGCGCCCACCCCCTCCCCCGCGATCACCTGGAAGCCGAAGGAGTCCGCCGGGCCCGTGATCTTGTTGTCGATCACCTGGCTGGGGTCGTCGGGACCGGTGAGCATGCCCGTGCGGTTGTCGGCCCAGCGGTGCCCGTGCATGTGGAACGTGTGGTAGTACTCGCCGTGCGTGATCACGACGAACTCGACGCGGTCGCCGACCGTGGCCTCGAAGTCCGGACCGGTGTGCGGCGCCCGGTTGTTGATCGTCATGTCGTTGAAGACGACCGTGTGGGTGGCGTCGGGCAGCACGTCGCCCTTGCGGCGCACGATCACCGGGCCGTACAGGCCCTTGCGGACGCCGCCGGTGCCGTGGTCGGTGCCGACGACGTGGTCGTGGTAGTGCCAGTAGCCCGCGCTGCCGGCCCGCCAGGTGCCGTCCTTGCGGCGGCCGGGCGCGTGCGTGCGCCAGGTGTAGGTGCGGGTGCCGCCCGGCTCGACGTGGCTCCTGTTCTGCCGTGTGCCGTCGCTGGAGATCTCGTAGTCCAGGCCGTGGACGTGCAGGCTCGCGGCGACGGCCATGGTGTTCTCGAACTCGATGTGCAGGGTGTCGCCCTCGTTGAGCTCGATCAGCGGGCCGGGCACCGACGCCTTGCCCTTCTCGAAGCCGTAGCCCATCCGCCCGTCGGACAACTCCTCGGCGTACAGCTTGATGTGGCGCACCTCGCCGCCCGCCGGTGCCGTCGGCGCCGCCGCGTCGGCGGGTGCCGCGTTCGGCGCGGCCGCGAGAGACAACGATGTCGCGCCCGTGGCCACGGCCGCCCCGCCGAGCAGCATCCGCCGGTTGAAGCCGCGTCTGTCCATGCCGGACTCCCCACCTTCGCAATGGAATTCACGGAAGCGCACTACTGGGACCACCGCGACGGTAGCGGCACCGCGACCGTTTATCCACAGTCAGGACAAAGTTGGTGCCACCTCGGTCATAGCTATTGGCGAGCCGGGAAAAGAGGTCTAGCTTCCTTGGCGCCGTTGCTGTGACCGACGAGGGATGGGTGACCACATGCGGCCCACACCGCATCAAGAGCCCTTGTACGTCCGAGGGTTGAGCAGAGCGAAGCGAGCGAGCCGGAGACGGCGCAGAGCCTGGGCCACCGTGCTGGCCGCGGGCGCCGTCGCCGGCGGAGTCCTCTCGGGCCCCGCCGCGAGCGCGCGCCCGGCGTCCGATCCGGCCCTGACAACGATGTCCATCAAGTCGCCCCCCGGCGGCGCGAACGTACGGGTGCTGATCTACCACGGCTCCGCGGCGAACGGCGAGGAGTCGCCGGTCGTCGACGCCGGCATCGAGGCCATCGAGAGGATCGGCCTGTCGGGGCCGGCGGCACAGCGCTTCGAGGTCGTGGCCACGGACGACGCCTCGGTCTTCACCGACGACAAGAGGCTGGGCCGCTTCAACTCCGTCGTCTTCCTGACCGGCGGCGGGGACGTCCTCGACCCCGACCAGGAGGCGGGCCTGGAGGCGTACATGGAGGCCGGCGGCGGCTTCCTCGGCATCCACGACGCGGCCCGCGCCGAGCCCTACTCGGACTGGTTCACCGGGCTGATCGGCGCCCGGCCCGCCGCCCCCGCCCCCGCGACGGCGCAGCGCGCGACCGTCGAGGTGGGCGACCGGCAGCACCCGGCGACCAAGGACCTCCCCGTCGAGTGGAAGCGTCCCGACCGCTGGCTGAACTGGGCCGCGAACCCCTCGGGCGACGTGCACACCGTGGCCCGGGTGCGCGAGTCGACGTACAGGCCCGGCACCGGCGCGAACGGCTGGGACCACCCGGTGTCCTGGTGCCGCGACTACGACGGCGGCCGGTCCTTCTACACCGGCATGGGCGGCACCGCCTCCTCCTACGACGAGACGGACTTCCGTACGCACCTGCGCGGCGCCCTGCTGTGGACGACCCGCCTCGTGCAGGCCGACTGCAAGGCCACCATCTACGGCAACTACAAGGCCGAGCGGCTGACCCAGCCCAACCAGGCGGGGAGGAACGACCAGATCGGCGAGCCGCACGGCCTGGTCACCGCACCCGACGGCCGCGTGTTCTACATCGGGCGGGGCGGCAAGGACTCCTCCCAGCCCGTGGTCACCGACTGGAACGACCCGGACATCGGCAAGGGCGAGGGCGAGATCCACGTCTACGACCCGAGGACCAAGAAGGTCACGCTCGCCGGATCGCTGACCGTGTTCGGCAACAAGGGCGGCGGCGACGAGCTGGTCAAGGTCGAGGAGGGCCTGCTCGGCATCGAGCTCGACCCGCGCTTCGAGGACAACGGCTGGGTGTACCTGCACTACACGCCGCACTCGGAGATCGACCGGGACAAGCGCACGGCCGAGCGCCGCGTCTCCCGCTTCACCTTCGACGAGGCCACCGGCAGGCTGGACCTCGGCAGCGAGAAGGTGCTGCTGTCCTGGCCGGTGCAGATCCACAGCTGCTGCCACGCGGGCGGCGGCATGGCCTGGGACTCGAAGGACAACCTGTACATCGCGACGGGCGACAACAACTCCAGCCAGTTCAGCGACGGGTACTCGGGCAACAACCCGCAGCCGAACTACAAGGGCGTCTCGTTCGCGGACGCGCGCCGCACGGCCGGCAACACCAACAACCTCAACGGCAAGATCCTGCGCATCCACCCCGAGCCGGACGGCACGTACACGCTGCCCGAGGGGAACCTCTTCACCGGCGAGGAGACCGCCGAGGGCGGCGGCAAGACGCGCGGCGAGATCTACGTGATGGGCGTGCGCAACCCCGCCCGCATCTCCGTCGACAAGAAGACCGACACCCTGTACGCGGGCTGGGTCGGCCCTGACGCCTCCGCGCCCTCCACGACCTGGGGCCCGGCGAAGTACGACACCTTCGCGGTGATCACCAAGGCGAGCAACCGGGGCTGGCCGTACTGCATGGGCAACAAGCAGCCCTACCGCGACCGCAACCTGCCCGACCCGACCAAGCCGCTGGGCTGGTACGACTGCGACCACCCGAAGAACGAGTCGCCGAACAACGACGGCCTGGTCAACCTGCCGCCGGTGACCGGCAACAACATCTGGTACTCGCCCCAGGGCGGCGGCCCCGACTTCCCGCGCGACGCCAACGGCGTCCCCTCCTACAAGCAGGAGGAGTCGACGTACCGGCTGCCGTGGCTCAAGGGCGGCGGCCAGGCGGCGATGAACGGCCCCGTCTACCGCTACGACGCGGCGGCCGCGAGCGACGTCAAGTGGCCCTCGTACTGGGACGGCAAGTGGTTCGTCGGCGACCTCTACGACGCCGACCAGCCGCGCAACGCCGTCATCACCGACCCGAGGACGCACGGGGACGGCGGCCTCCCGGTGCACTCGGAGTCGCTGAAGAGGATCGTGCCGATCGGCAACGACGGCATCAAGAACCTCATGGACTGGAAGTTCGGCCCCGACGGCGCGCTGTACGTCCTCGACTACGGCCGCGGCTTCTTCACCTCGGACGCCAAGTCGGCGCTGTGGCGCGTGACCTACACCGGCGGCGGCCCCACCCCGGCCGCGGACCAACTGGCCAGGAAGGCGGAGTGATGGGCGTGGCACGGACACGCGTACGGAACCGGCGGCGAAGAGCCGCACGGGTGTGGACGGCGCTGCTGGCGTCCGTCCTGATGGTGCTCGGCCTGACGTCGACGGCGGCCTTCGGGCGGTCCGACGACGCGGCGGGCGGCGCCGGCGCCGAGCGGGCGGCCGCGCAGACGCTGACCTGGACGGCCGGCGACGACATCACCGAGTACACCTCGGCGCCCGCGACGGCGGTCGCCGGGCCGGCCACGATCGTCTTCGAGAACAGCGAGGCGACCGGCAACACCACCGGCATGCCGCACACGCTGACGTTCGACGTCTCCGACCCGGAGTACAACGACGACGTCCAGCTGAACATCCTGGCCAACCCCTTCGACGCCCAGGGCGGACGGCACACGGCCGAGGTCACGCTCACCCCCGGCCGCTACCGCTACCACTGCACGATCCCGGGCCACGGGTCCATGCAGGGCGTCCTGGTGGTCACCGAGGCCGGCGGCGAGGACACGGAGGCGCCCGGGACCTCGGCCACCGTGGAGGGGCAGAAGAACGCGGACGGCGCGTACGTCGGCTCCGCGTCGGTGACCCTCGCGGCCACCGACGAGGGCTCGGGCGTGGACCGCATCGAGTACGCCGTCGGCGCGGACGGCGCCTGGCAGCCGTACACCGCGCCGGTCGTGGTCGACCAGGTGGGCGCGCACAGCATCCGCTACCGGGCCGTGGACAAGGCGGGCAACACCTCCGCCGAGAAGACGGTGGAGTTCACCGTGGCGGCCCCGTCGAGCGACGACACGACGCCGCCGGAGACCTCGGCCACCGTCACCGGTGAGAAGAACGCCGACGGCGACTACGTCTCCATGGCGACCGTCACCGTCTCCGCCTCCGACACCGGGTCCGGCGTCAACACGATCGAGTACGCGCTCGGCGCCTCCGGGGCGTGGCAGCCGTACACCGTGCCGGTGATGGTGCACGCGGCCGGCGACCACACGGTGCGCTACCGGGCCACCGACAAGGCCGGCAACGCGGCCGCCGAGAAGTCGGTGTCCTTCACCGTCGTCGCCCCGCCCGCGCAGGACACCACGCCCCCGGTGACCGGCGTGAGCGTCGAGGGCACGAGGAACGCGGCGGGCGCCTACGTCGGCAGCGCCAAGGTCACCGTGACCGCCGCCGACGAGGGCGGCTCGGGCGTGGACCGCATCGAGTACGCGCTGGACGGCGGACCGTACCTCGCCTACACCGCGCCCGTCGTGGTGGACCGCGCGGGCGCGCACACGCTGGCGTACCGGGCCGTCGACAAGGCGGGCAACACCGCGGCCGCGCGGACCGTGAGCTTCACGGTCGCGGCGGGCGGGGTCCCGGCGCCCCCGTGCCCGGAGTACGACGAGCGCCTGACGGTGATCGTCGGCACGGTCGACTCGGGCGTGCCCAACCGGCTGACGAACAGCCGCTGCCGGATCAACGAGCTGATCGAGGACGAGCGGGAGTGGACCTCCCACGCGCTCTTCCTCAAGCACGTCGAGACCGTCCTGGACCGGCTGGAGAAGGACGGGGTGGTCGACAAGCGCGAGCACCGGCAGGTCACCAAGGCGGCCAAGCAGTCGGGCATCGGCAAGCCGGGCCAGACGGAGGGCTACCGCCCGATCCTCGACGGCACGCAGGAGTCGTTCGCCAAGTGGCAGCAGGTGGGCGGCGGTTCCTTCCGCCTCAACGACGACGGCTCGATCACGTCCGGCACGTCGAAGGACGGGCTCGGCATGCTGTGGTTCCCCGAGCGCAAGTTCGGCGACTTCTCGCTGAAGCTGCAGTGGCGGGACGACGCGCCGGGCACCGGGAACGCCAACGGCGGCGTGTTCGTCCGCTTCCCGTGGGTCCACGACCACCCGGAGGAGCCGCGCCCGGAGTGGGCCGCCATCAAGTACGGGCACGAGATCCAGGCGTTCGACCGGCCCGACGGCGACATGTACAAGACCGGCTCGGTCTACGGCTTCGACCGCGTGGGCCTGGCCGGTGCGGGCGTCACCCAGAAGGGCACCTGGAACGACTACGAGATCCGCGTGGTCGACCAGCACTACTCGGTGTACCGCAACGGCGTGCTGATCAACGAGTTCGACAACACCGGCGGCCAGGTCTTCGAGCCGCCGCGCGCGGACGACCCGGGCACGGACGGGCGGCGCTTCGCCTCCGGCTACATCGGGCTGCAGGTGCACGGCGTCTCGGACGTGATCTCGTACCGGGACGTCCGGGTCAAGGAGCTTTGACGGGCTCCGGCCGACTCCGGCCACGAGCGGCCGGCCCCGGGGGACCGGGGTCGGCCGCTGCGCCGTCCGGCCCCGTCCGCGGCGCCCCGTTCACCCGTCCGCCCGCGTCCGCACCCCGTTCGGCCCACGGAAACCGGACGGCACTGGCCGGATCGGGTATGCCGCCCGTCGACGCGGTGAACGGACACTCAGGGAGCACGGGGTGCGGTGGGCGATGGTCGACATGACGAGCGAAACGGTCCGGGCGGCGGACCGGGCGGGGCGCGGCGGGCGCCGCGCCCCGGTGGTGGCCGTGCTGTCCCTCCTGCTGGCGGGCTGCCTCGCGGCGGGCTGCGCGGCGAAGGGCCCGGCGGACGACGGCCGCGCGGGGGCCTCGCACGGCGGCGGGGGCGCCCCGCGGAACGCGCCGCCCGGCGGGCACCCCCCGCAGGACCCGCAGGGCGCCGGCGGACCGGCGCGGGGCGCCGCGGGGCCGGTCCTCGCGGTGAAGATCGACAACGTGGCCGGGGCCAGGCCGCAGACCGGCCTGGACAAGGCGGACGTCGTCTACGTCGAGCAGGTGGAGGGCGGCCTGAGCAGGCTGCTTGCGGTGTACGCGACCATGCTGCCGGAGGCGGTCGGCCCGGTGCGCAGCGCCCGCGAGTCCGACCTGGAGCTGCTGCGCCAGTTCGACGGGCCGAGGCTCGCCTACTCGGGTGCGCAGCGGGCGGTGACGCGGCTGATCGAGCAGGCGCCGCTCGCGGCACGGACGCCCGAGAGCGCTCCCGGCTCCTACTACCGCAGCGCGGACCGGCCGTCGCCGCACAACCTCTACCTGCGGCCGCAGCGGCTGATGGGCACCGCGCCGGGCGCGCACGCGCTGACGACCGGGTTCCGGTACGGGAAGGCGCCGGCGGGCGGCACGCCGGCGGCCACGCGGACGGTGCGCTTCCCCGCCGCCCGCTTCACGTTCGCCTGGTCGGCGGCCAAGCGACGGTGGCTGGTGTCGATGGACGGCACGCCGACGGTGACGACGGACGGCGCGCGCGTGGGCGCGTCGACGGTCGTGCTGCAGTACGTGAAGGTGCGCAGGTCACAGCTGCAGGACTCGCGCGGGAGCTTCACCCCGTACACGGAGACCGTGGGGTCGGGGGCGGCGAAGGTGCTGCGCGACGGGCGCGTCTACGACGTCGGCTGGCGGCGCCCCGGCGCCGCGGAGGGCACGCGGTTCACGACGGCGGACGGGCGGCCGGTGAACTTCGCCGAGGGGCCGGTGTGGGTGGTGCTCGCCCAGGGGTGAGCCGTCCGCCCGGGTGGCGGCCGGCGTCCGCGCGGCCGGCTGCTCCCCGTCCGCGCGGGACGGTGTCAGCGCCGGCCCGCGACCGGCTCCGCCGGGTGGCGCAGGCCCTCGGCGGCGTCGGCGACGCGCTGGATCAGGTCGAAGAAGACGGTCCGCTCGTCGGCCGACAGCGGGGCCAGGAAGACCTGGTTCATCCGGGCCGTGCGCACGGTCAGCCTGCGGTGCGTGCGCACCCCTTCCTCGGTCGGGCGCAGCAGGGAGCGGCGGCCGTCCTGCGGGTCGCGGACCTTGTCGAGCAGTCCGCGGCGGTCGAGCCTGCTGATCACCTCGGCGATGGTGGACCGGTCCAGGCCCACCCGCTCGCCCACGGTGCGCTGGTCGAGGCCGGGCTCGGCGACGAGCGTGTTGAGGACCGCGAACTGCGGCGAGGTGATCTCCTCGGAGACCATCGTGTTCCACAGCAGGTAGTGCGCCTGCTGCAGCCGCCGGGCCAGGTGCCCGGGGTGGGTGGAGAGGTCCACCGCTGCCATGTGCGCTCCTCAGTCCCGCGGACGCGGGGACGTCCACGGGTCGATTTCGTAGGTGCACTGAACGATAGCGCCCGTACCACCGCCCTGTCTGCCTCCGCACCGCTCTTCGAAACCGCCTGCAGCTGGGGTCTTGACGGTCATGGCGGCTGATGGCAGCGTGAGGGGAACCTCGCAGAAATAATCAGTGCGCTGAGTATTTTCCGGCCCCGGCCCCTCGGGTCACGGGACGCGGGACGCAGGGCGCTGGTCACCCGGGAGAGATGGGGCTTCGCGGATGGACAAGGTGGTGGCCACCGCCGAGGAGGCGGTGGCCGACGTGGCGGACGGCGCGTCGCTGGCGGTCGGCGGGTTCGGTCTGAGCGGTGTGCCGAACGTGCTGATCCAGGCGCTGTACGAGCGGGGCACGACCGGTTTGTCGGTGGTCTCGAACAACTGCGGCGCGATGGAGTCCGGCCTGGCGGTGCTGCTGGCGGCGGGGCGGATCGCGCGGGTGACCGGCTCCTACATCGGGGCGAACAAGGAGTTCGCGCGGCAGTACCTGGCCGGCGAGCTGGAGGTGGAGCTGATCCCGCAGGGCACGCTGGCCGAGCGGCTGCGGGCCGGCGGCGCGGGCATCCCCGCCTTCTACACCCCGGCCGGGGTCGGCACGCAGGTCGCCGAGGGCGGGCTGCCCTGGCGCTACGACGGCGCCGGCGGCGTCGCCCTGGCCTCGCCGGCCAAGGAGGTGCGCGAGTTCGACGGCACCGAGTACGTGCTGGAGCGCGGCATCCGCACCGACTTCGCGCTGGTGCGCGCCCACCGCGGCGACCGGCACGGGAACCTGGTGTTCCGCAAGTCCTCCCGCAACTTCAACCCGCTGGCCGCGATGGCCGGGCGGATCACGGTCGCCGAGGTGGAGGAGGTGGTGGAGCCCGGCGAGCTGGACCCGGACGCGGTACACCTGCCCGGGATCTTCGTGCAGCGGGTGGTGGCCCTCACCCCCGAGCAGGCGGCGGACAAGCGGATCGAGCAGCGGACGGTGCGGTCATGAGCGGCTGGAGCAGGCAGGAGATGGCCGCGCGGGCGGCCCTGGAGCTTCGGGACGGCCAGTACGTCAACCTCGGCATCGGCCTGCCGACGCTGATCCCGAACCACCTCCCGCCGGGCGTGGAGGTGGTGCTGGAGTCGGAGAACGGCATCCTCGGGACGGGCCCGTACCCGACCGAGGAGGAGGTCGACCCGGACCTGATCAACGCAGGCAAGGAGACCGTCACGGTCCTGCCGGGCGCGGCCTGCTTCGACTCCGCGCTGTCCTTCGCGATGATCCGCGGCGGGCACATCGACGTCGCCGTCCTCGGCGCCATGCAGGTCTCCGCCGGGGGCGACCTGGCGAACTGGGCGGTGCCGGGCAGGCTCGTCACCGGCATCGGCGGCGCGATGGACCTCGTCCACGGCGCCCGGCGGGTGATCGTGGTGATGACGCACACCGCCAAGGACGGCTCGGCGAAGATCGTCGAGGAGCGCTCGCTGCCGCTGACCGGCAAGGGCTGCGTGGACCGGGTCGTCACCGACCTCGGCGTCCTCGACGTCACCGGCGACGGCCTGGTGCTGGTGGAGTGCGCGCCGGGCGTCACCGCCGAGGAGATCGTGGCCAGGACCGCCGCCCCGGTCCGCGTTCCGGAGGAGGTCCGGTCGTGAAGGACGTCTACATCGTCGACGCCGTGCGCACCCCGATCGGCCGCTACAACGGCGCCCTGGCGTCGGTGCGCCCGGACGACCTGGCCGCGCACGCCGTCCGCGAACTGCTCGCCCGCACACCGGAGCTGGACCCGTCCCGGATCGAGGACGTGTACTTCGGCAACGCCAACGGCGCCGGCGAGGAGAACCGCAACGTCGGCCGGATGGCCGCCCTGCTGGCCGGCCTGCCCACGTCCGTGCCGGGCGTGACGGTCAACCGGCTGTGCGCCTCGGGCCTCGAGGCGGTGATCCAGGCGGCGCGGGCCATCGCCTGCGGCGACGCGTCCATCGCCCTGGCCGGCGGCGTCGAGTCGATGACCCGCGCGCCCTACGTCTTGCCCAAGAACGACCGTCCATTCCCGGCCGGACACGCCGAGTTGTACTCCACCACGCTCGGCTGGCGCATGGTGAACCCGAGGATGGACCCCCAGTGGACGATCCCGCTGGGCGAGTCGGCCGAGCTCATCGCCGACAAGCACGGGATCAGCCGCGCGCAGCAGGACGAGTTCGCGCTGCACAGCCACCAGAAGGCCGCGAAGGCGCAGGCCGAGGGCCTGTTCGACGCCGAGATCGCGCCGGTGGGGATCCCGCGGCGCAAGGGCGGCCCGGTCCTCGTCGCCGCCGACGAGTCCGTGCGGCCCGACACCTCCCTGGAGGTGATGGCCGGGCTCAAGCCGTCCTTCCGCGAGGAAGGGGGCACGGTGACGGCCGGCAACGCCTCCCCGCTCAACGACGGCGCCGCCGCCCTGCTGCTGACCGACGAGGAGGGCCTCGACGCCACCGGCCGCGAGCCCCTGGCCCGCGTCTCGGCCACCGGCGTCTCCGCCATCGACCCGCAGTACTTCGGCCTCGCCCCGGTGGAGGCGACGCAGCGGGCGCTGGCCAGGGCCGGCCGGTCCTTCGCGGACCTGGACGTGCTGGAGCTGAACGAGGCCTTCGCCGCCCAGGTGCTGGGCTGCGTGGCCGAGTGGCCCGAGTTCGACCCCGCGATCCTCAACCCGCAGGGCGGCGCCATCGCCCTCGGCCACCCCCTCGGCGCCTCCGGCGCCCGCCTCGCCGGCACCGTCGCCCACCAGCTCGCCCGCAAGGGCGGCGGCGTCGGCGTCGCCACCCTCTGCATCGGCGTCGGCCAGGGCCTCGCCCTGGTCCTCGAACGCCGGTAGGCCAGGAGTTCCCATGACCCTCACCCAGCAGGACATCGACGCGGAGATCGCGGCCGAGCGCGCCGCGTACGAGAAGCGCCTCGCCGACGGCGGGCCCGTCGAGCACCACCCGCGCCGCGACTACGCCCCGTACCGCTCCTCGGTGCTGCGCCACCCGAAGCAGCCGCCGGTCGCCATCGACGTCAGCAAGGACCCGGAGCTGGTGGAGCTGTCCTCCCCCGCCTTCGGGGAGCGGGACATCACCGAGACCGACAACGACCTCACCCGGCAGCACACCGGCGAGCCCGTCGGCGAGCGGATCACCGTCTCGGGCCGGCTCCTCGACCGCGGCGGCCGCCCGGTGCGCGGCCAGCTCGTCGAGATCTGGCAGGCCAACTCGGCGGGCCGCTACGCCCACCGGCGCGAGCAGCACGACGCCCCGCTGGACCCGAACTTCACCGGCGTCGGCCGCACCCTCACCGACGACGACGGCTTCTACCGCTTCACCACCATCCGGCCCGGCCCGTACCCGTGGCGCAACCACGTCAACGCCTGGCGCCCGGCCCACATCCACTTCTCGCTGTTCGGCACGGCGTTCACGCAGCGGCTCGTGACCCAGATGTACTTCCCGAACGACCCGCTGTTCCCCTACGACCCGATCCTGCAGTCCGTGACGGACGACGCCGCCCGGCAGCGGCTGGTCGCCACCTACGACCACAGCCTGTCGGTGCCGGAGTTCTCGCTCGGCTACCACTGGGACATCGTGCTCGACGGCCCGGGCGCCACCTGGATCGAGGAAGGTCGCTGACCGCCATGACGAAGATCGACACCAGCGGCCCGGAGAACGTGCTGCCCACCCCCTCCCACACGGTCGGCCCCTTCTACGGCTACGCGCTGCCCTTCCGCGGCGGCAACGACATCGCGCCCCGCGACCACCCCGACACCGTCACGGTCCACGGCTACGTGCTGGACGGCGCGGGCGCGCCGCTGCCGGACGCCCTCGTGGAGCTGTGGGGCCCCGGCCCCGACGGGCGGATGCCCACCACCGACGGCTCGATGCGGCGCGACCCGGCGAGCGGGGACTTCCTCGGCCGCAACGGCGTGGAGTTCACCGGCTTCGGCCGCATCCAGACCGACGCGAACGGGCACTGGTACGCGCACACGCTGCGGCCCGGCGCACGCGGGGGCAACGCCCCCTACATCAGCGTCTGCGTCTTCGCCCGCGGCCTGCTGACCCATCTGTTCACCCGGATCCACCTGCCGGGCGACGACGCCGCGCTCGCCGCGGACCCGCTGCTGTCCCGGCTGGCGCCGGAGCGCCGCGACACGCTGATCGCCGCCGACGAGGGCAACGGCACGTACCGTTTCGACATCCGCCTGCAGGGCGAGAACGAGACGGTCTTCCTGGAGTTCCATCGATGACAGCCGACTGCGACACCGGCCTGCTCGCCCCCGGGCGGGCGGGCTCCCCCGCCGAGGCCGCGACGGGCGACGCCGCCCTCCTGCGGGCGCTGCTCGACGCGGAGGCGGCGCTCACCCGCGCGCAGGTCTCCCTCGGACTCGCGCCCGAGGGGGCCGGCCCGGCCGTGGCCGCCGCCGCCGACGCCGCCCGCTTCGACCCGCGCGACCTGGCGCTGCGCGCCCGCGAGGGCGGCAACCCGGTGATCCCGCTGGTCGCGGACCTGACCGCGGCCGTCGGCGAGGAGTACGGGCCGTACGTGCACCGGGGCGCGACCAGCCAGGACATCGTGGACACGGCGATGATGCTGGTCGCCGTGCGCACGCTCGACCTCGTGCTGGCCGACCTCGGCCGCACGGCGCAGGCGCTCGCCCGGACCGCGGCGGACCACCGGGACACGGCCATGCCCGGCCGGACGCTCACTCAGCACGCGGTGCCGACGACCTTCGGGCTGAAGGCGGCGGGCTGGCGCGCGCTGGTCCTCGACGCCCGCGACCGCGTGCGGGCCGTGCGCGGGACGCTGCCCGCCCAGCTCGGCGGGGCCGCGGGCACCCTGGCCGCCTTCACGGCGTACGGCGCGGACGACGCGACCGCGCTGCCCGCCGCGTACGCGCGCGAACTCGGCCTGGCCGCGCCGGAACTGCCGTGGCACACGCTGCGCACACCGGTCGCCGACCTGGCCGGCTGCCTGGCCTTCGCGGCGGGCGCGCTGGGCAGGGTCGCCGCGGACGTCCTCACGCTCTCCCGCACCGAGATCGCCGAGCTGGCCGAGGGCTCGGGCGGCGGCTCCTCCGCGATGCCGCACAAGGCCAACCCCGTGCGGTCCACGCTGATCGCCGCCGCGGCCCGCCGCGCCCCGCACCTCGCGGCCGCGCTGTACGCCTCGATGACCGCCGGGGACGAGCGCCCGGCGGGCGCCTGGCACGCCGAGTGGGAGCCGCTGCGCGACCTGCTGCGCCTGGTCGGCGGCGCGGCCCGCGACGCGGTGGAGCTGACCGAGGGCCTGAAGGTGCACGCGGGCGCCATGCGCCGGAACCTGGACACCACCCACGGCCTGGTCGTCTCCGAGCGCCTGTCCGCCGAGCTGGCGCCGCTGCTGGGCCGCGCCCGCGCCAAGTCCCTGCTCACGGAGCTGGCGCGGCGGACGTACGCCGAGGGCCGTCCGCTGGGCGAGCTGCTGGCCGAGGAGGACCTGCCCGAACTCGCCGGCGTCGACCTGGCCGGGCTGACCGATCCCGCCCGCTACACCGGCTCCGCCCCGACCCTCACCGACCGCGCACTGGAGCGACGTTGACCGACCAGCCCACCGGCAAGCTGCTGCACCACCGCGCCGAAGGCCCCGAGAGCGCTCCCCCGCTGCTGCTCGGGCCGTCCCTCGGCACCTCCCTGGCGCTGTGGGACGGCCTCGCGCCCGAACTGTCCGCCGCGCACCGGGTGGTGCGCTGGGACCTGCCCGGGCACGGCGGTTCGCCCGCGGACCTGATCGGCCCGGGCGCGACCGTCGCCGACCTCGCGGACCTCGTCCTGGCCCTCGCGGACTCGCTCGGCATCGGCCGCTTCGCCTACGCGGGCGTCTCGCTCGGCGGCGCGGTCGGCCTGCACCTGGCCGCGCACCGCCCCGAGCGGATCGAGCGCCTCGCCGTGATCTGCTCCTCGGCGCACTTCAACGGGGCCAGGCCCTGGGAGGAGCGGGCGGAGCTGGTGCGCCGCGAGGGCCTCGCCCCGGTCGCGGCGAGCGCCGACGACCGCTGGTTCACGCCCGGCTTCACCGTGCCGCGCCTGGTCGAGGACCACCGCACGGCGGACCCCGGGGCGTACGCGGCGTGCTGCGACGCGCTGGCCGCCTTCGACCTGCGCGAGCGGCTGCCGTCGATCACCGTCCCCACGCTGCTGGTCGCGGGCCGCGAGGACCCGGCGACCCCGCCCTCCCACCTGCGCGAGATCGCCGACGCGGTGCCCGGCTCCGCGCTGGCCGAGATCCCCGGCGCCTCGCACCTCGCGCCCGCCGAGCGCCCGGAGGCCGTGCTCGCCGCCCTGCGCGGCCACTTCGACGGGTACCCGGGGCGCGGCATGGAGGTGCGCCGGCAGGTGCTCGGCGACGCGCACGTGGACCGCGCCCAGTCCCGGCAGACGCCCTTCACCGCGCGCTTCCAGGACTTCATCTCGCGCTACGCGTGGGGCGAGGTCTGGACCGACCCGACGCTCGCCCGCCGCGAGCGCAGCATGATCACGATGACGGCGCTGGTGGCCCACGGCCACCTGGACGAGCTGGCGATGCACGTCCGCGCGGCCCGCCGCAACGGCCTCACCCCCGAGGAGATCGGCGCGGTCCTGCTCCAGACGGCGGTGTACTGCGGCGTCCCGGCGGCGAACTCGGCGTTCGCGGTGGCCCAGCGGGTCCTCGCGGAGGAGGACGCGGCGCCGGACGGCGCGTGAACCCGGCGGAGCGCGGGAGCAGGGGGTACGAGAGGCCCGTGGCCGGCAGGAGCGTTTCTGCCGGCCACGGGCCTTCCGTACTTCGCCGGTCGCGCCCTCCGTACGGCCCGGCGGTGCCCGCTAGCGCAGCCCCCGCCCGTTCTCCAGCACTTCCTGCGCCCGTGCCACCAGGCCGTCCGCGCCGCAGGAGCGGGCCAGGGTCAGCCCCCGGCCGAGTTCGGAGGCGGAGCGGGCCGCGATGCCGTACTCGACGCGGGCCGCCGCGTGTTCGTAGGCGCTGGGCGAGGCCTCCAGGTAGGCGAGGGCCTGCGCGTACAGGGCGAGGGAGCGCCGGCCGGTCTCCAGGGCGGCCGCGCAGCGCAGGGCCTCGCCCACGGCCGTGTCGGTGCCGAGGCGCTCGGCCTGGGCGCGCAGGCCGGCGACGAGCGAGGCGGCGCGCCCGGGGTTCTCGACGGCGAGGGCGCGGGCGAGGTCGCCGGCCCAGGCGGCCATCACGGTGTTGTGCCCGCCGCGGCGGTCGGCCAGCTTCTCCGCGGTCTCCAGCTCCTCCAGGCCCTCCTCGGTGCGGCCGGTGGCGAGCAGCAGCCGGCCGCGCACGGAGTGGGTGTCGGGCAGCACGATCGTCGAGGGGTGGGGCGGGACGAAGGAGTAGCGCGCGGCGACCCGCTCGGCCTCCTCCACGTGGCCGCGGGCGAGCAGCGTGTCGACGAGCATGCAGGTCGCGGCCCAGTGCATGGGCAGCCCGCGGCCCACGCGGTCGGCGAGTCGCAGCGCCTCGCGCAGGAAGGCCTCCGCGTCCGTGAGCCGCCCGCGCCGGCGGTGCACGTAGCCGGTGAAGGCGTGCGCGAGGGCGAGGTGGCCGCCGCTCCAGCCCGCCGTCTCGTAGGTGCGCATGGCCTCCGTGAAGAGGCTCTCGGCGCGGTCGAGGCGGTCGGTGAACATGTACGCGCTGCCGAGCATCATCAGCAGCTCGAAGCTCCACTCGGTGTCCGTCCAGCCGAGGCCGGGCGCGAGCCGTCCGTTGACGAGGGCGCGGTCGGCGGTCTCGACGACCTCCTCGGCGTTCTCCCCCCGCATCATGGCGTCGAAGGCGCGCAGGATGAGCAGGGCGCGCTCGGAGTTGTCGCGTCCGGTGAGCGGTCCGGCGAGCGCGGCGAGGCTGCGGGAGCGGCCCGAGGAGTCCTCCTCCCCGGCGTGGATGCCCTCCCACATGTAGTGGACGGCCTGCAGACGCATCCGGGCGGGTCCCGGCGCGTGCCGGGCCGCCTCCTCGTCGACCGTGCGGACGGCCTCCTCCAGCTGGTCGTTGTGGAGCAGGGCCTGGGAGAGCCGGCAGACGGCGTCGACGCGCTGGTCGTCGTCCAGGCCGTCCCGGGCCAGGGCCTCCCGTAAGTGGCCGATGGTGGTCGCGGGCGAGGTGAGCAGGGTGGCGCAGCCCAGCTCGTAGAGCACGTGCGCGTGCACGTCGGGGCGCGGGGGTTCGAGCAGGGCGCGCTCCAGGCAGCGGCGGGCCGCCTCCGGGGCGCCCACGGCGAGGTGCTCGCGGGCGGCCTCGCGCATCTGCTCGACGAGTTCGGGGTCGTCGTCGGGGTGGACCTCGAGGAGGTGGCGGGAGGCGGCCGCCGCGCCGCGCCCCGACTCGGTGACGACCCAGGCGGCCTGGCCGTGCATCGCGGTGCGCAGGGCGTCGGGGATGGAGCGGTAGACGGCCTCCGCGATGAGCGGGTGGACGAACTCCAGGTCGCCGCCGGCTCCCTGGCCGGGGTCCGCGGGGTCGGGCGCGGTGAGGATGCGGGCGGTGGTGAGCAGGCCCGCGCAGCGGTCCGCCTCGTTGCGGTCGAGGCCGGCGAGGACGGCGGCGAGGTCGAGGGAGATCTGCGTGCCGAGGACGGCGGCGGCCCAGGCGAAGCGGGTGGCGTCGGGGCCGAGTCTGCCGAGGCGGGCGACGAGGCCGCGGCCGCGGGCCGAGCGGTTCAGGTTGCGCAGTTCGCCGGCCGCGGCCTCGACCGGTTCGAGCTCGCTGTCCTGCACCTTGGCGAGGAGTTCCACGGTCTCGTACGGGTTGCCCCCGGTGACCGCCCAGACCTCGCGGCAGAACGGGTCGTCGGCGTGCGCGCCGAGCGTGTCGCGGGTCAGTCCGGCGGTGGCCTCGGGCGTCAGGGCCCGCAGGGCGGCGAACGAACCGGCCGCGGCGGCGATCGCGTCGAGGTGGCGGGCGCTCTCGCCCTCGGCCTCCCCGGGGCGGCGGGCCACCACGACCAGGACGGGCATCTCCTCCAGACGCTCGGCGAACGCGGCCAGCCAGTGCAGGGTCTCGGCGTCGGCCCAGTGGGCGTCGTCGACGAGGAGGACCAGCGGCCAGTCGCGCCGGGCGAGCCGCCGGACGACGGTGACCAGTCCGTCGCACACGCCCTGGGGGTCGGCGTGGCGCTCGCCCGGCTCCGTGATGCCGAGGGCGGGTCCGGCGATGTCGTACCAGTCGCCGAGGTAGTCGCGGGCCTCGTCGGGCAGCAGTCCGACGAGGGCGGGCTGGAGCAGCTGCCGCACGACGTTGAAGGGGACGGACCGCAGGGTCTCGCCGCCGCGCGCGGACCAGACGGTGCAGCGGCCCTCGGCCAGGGCGCCGATCCGGGCCAGCAGCGCTGTCTTGCCGATGCCCGCCTCGCCCGTGTACATCAGCAGCGTGCCCGAGGCCGTGCCCGCGCACAGGGCGTCGACCGCCGCCGCGGCGGCGGCGAGCTCGGTGTCCCGCTCCCACAGGGAGGCCGCGGCGGACGGACCGGGCCGTGCCTGCGTCATCCCGTTACCTCCCCAGGTCGCCCAAAAGACGTACAGGCATCGAGCCTAGTCCCCTACGCCCTCCGGTGGCGCCCGCTCGGACCAGTGTTCCCTTCACGGGTGACGGCGGACGCCGCGGGGCGACGCCCCGGGCCGCCGACCGGCCCGTGTGAAAGTTATTGACAGTCAACTCCCCTGTCCTGAAACTAACTTTCCGAGATCGCGGCGACGGCTGGAGAAGACATGAGCGCTGGTCCCGCACCCGGTCCGGGCCCGCGGGCCGCCGCCCGGCCGGGACACTCCCGCAGAGCGCTGCTCGCGGGGTCGGTGGGGAACTTCATCGAGTGGTACGAGTTCGGCGTCTACGGCTACTTCGCCACGGTCGTCGCGGCGCGGTTCTTCACCCCGGAGGGCGGCGGCGAGGCCGAGGGCCTGGTGAAGACGTACGCGTCCTTCGCGCTCGCGTTCTTCTTCCGGCCCGTGGGCGCCGCGCTGTTCGGGCGCCTGGGCGACCGGATCGGCCGGCGCCCTGTGCTGATCCTGGTGATCGTGCTGATGACCGGCGCCACCACGCTGATCGGCGCGCTGCCCACGTACGACGCGGTGGGCGCCCTCGCGCCCTGGCTGCTGACGCTGCTGCGGGTGGTCCAGGGGCTGTCGGCGGGCGGGGAGTTCGGCGGCGCGGTGTCGGTGATGACGGAGTCCGCGCCGCCCGGCCGGCGGGGCCTGTACGGGGCGTGGCAGTCGTTCACGGTGGCGCTCGGCCTGCTGGGCGGCGCGGGGGCGGCGGCCCTCCTCGCCACCGTGCTGAGCGAGGGGCAGCTGGCCGAATGGGGCTGGCGGGTGCCGTTCCTGCTGACGCTGCCGCTCGGCCTCGGAGCGCTGTGGCTGCGCCTGCGCCTGGACGAGACGCCGTCGTTCCGCGCGGAGCGGGAGCGGCCGGCCGCGCGGCCGCCGGGCCGCGGGACCGCCCGGGCGATCGTGCTCGGCGCGGCCCGGATCATGGGCTGGTCCGCGGCCGGCTACACCTTCCTCGTCGTGCTGCCCTCGTACCTGCAGAGCTCGCTGGACGCCACGTTCCGCCAGGCGCTGGTCGCCACCGTGCTGGCCAACCTCGGCTTCGCCCTCGCCATCCTCCCGGCGGGGCTGCTCAGCGACCGGGTCGGGCGCCGCCCGGTGATGCTCGCCGGGGCCTGCCTGGTCGTCGTGCTCGCGCTCCCGCTGCTGGACCTGCTCCAGGACCCGGGCGCGGCGACCGCGGCGAAGGGCGCGGCGGTGTTCGCCGCCGGGGCCGTGGTGGGCCTGATGGCGGGGCCGGGGCCGGCGATGCTGGCGGAGATGTTCCCGACGAACGTGCGCTACACCGGCCTCGGGCTCTCCTACGCCCTGTCCAACGCGGTGTTCTCCGGCTGCGCGGGGCTGATCGTCACCGAGACGGTCGAGCGGACCGGGAACGTGGACGTCCCGGCGTACTACGCGGCGGCGACGTGCGCGGTGAGCGCGCTCGCCCTGCTCGGCGGAGGAGGACGGCGCGACCGGGAGGAGCCCTCGTGCGGGTGATCGGCCTGATGTCCGGGACGTCGTACGACGCCATCGACGCCGCGGCGGCCGACCTGCGGCTGGACGGGGACACCCTGGAGCTGCGGCCGCTGGGCATGGTGAGCGAGGCGTACGCGCCCGGGCTGCGGGACGCGCTCGCGGCGGCGCTGCCCCCGGCGGCCACGTCGCTGGCCGAGGTGTGCCGCCTGGACACGCTCGTGGGCCGCGCCTTCGCCGCGGCGGCCGTCCGCGCGGACCGCGAGCTGTGCGGCGGGCGGGCGGAGCTGGTCGCCTCGCACGGGCAGACGGTGTACCACTGGGCGGAGGGCAACACCGTGCACGGCACGCTGCAGATCGGGCAGCCCGCGTGGATCGCCGAGGCGACCGGCCTGCCCGTGGCCGCCGACTTCCGGCCCCGCGACGTCGCCGCGGGCGGCCAGGGCGCGCCCCTGGTCAGCCTGGTGGACCTGCTGTGGCTGCGGGGCCGCCCGGGCACCCCGGTGGCGCTGAACCTGGGCGGCATCGCCAACCTCACCGCGCCCGACGGCACGGCCTTCGACACCGGTCCGGCGTGCGCGCTGCTGGACGCCGCCGCGGCCGCCCTCGCCGGCCTGTCCCGCGACACCGACGGCGCGCTCGCCGCGCGCGGCACGGTGCACGGCCCGCTGCTGCGCAGGCTCCTGGCGGAGCCGTACTACGCGCTGGACGCGCCGAAGACGACGGGCAAGGAGCTGTTCCACGCCGGGTACCTGCGGGCGGCGCTGGCCGGCTTCGGGGAGCTGTCCGCGCCGGACGTGCTGGCGACGCTCACCCGGCTCACCGCCCGCACGGTCGCCGACGCGGTGCGCGCGGTGGCGGCGACGGAGGTGATCGCCTCGGGCGGCGGCACCCGCAACCCGGTGCTCATGGCGGCGCTGCGCGCCGAGCTGCCGGGTGTCGCGCTGCGCTCCTCGGACGGGCTGGGCCTGCCCTCGGCGGCGAAGGAGGCGTACGCCTTCGCGGTCCTGGGCTTCCTGACCTGGCACGGGCTGCCGGGCACCGACCCGGCGAGCACCGGTGCCCGGCACCCCAGCGTGCTGGGCTCGCTCACCCCCGGCCGCGACGGGCTGCGGCTGCCCCCGCGGGGCGGGACGCGGCCGGTGCGGCTGGCGCTGCGGCGGAGCGGATGAGATTTCGCCGGTCCCTCTCATCCGGCTTTCAGGCTCGGCTCATACCGTAGGGGCCATGACCCAGGTGACACCTCCCGGCTGGTACCCCGACCCCGGGCAGACAAGTGACGGCCCCGCCACCGAACGCTGGTGGGACGGGGGCACGTGGACGGCGCAGACCCGGCCCGCCGGGACGGGCGCCGCGTGGGCCCCGCCGGCCCCCTCGGCTCCACCGGCCCGGCCGCCGGGGGCCGGGCCGTACGCGGCGCCGGAGGCCGGTCCGTACCCGGCGGCGGGACCGTACCCGGCGGGACCGTACCCGGCGGGGGCGTACCCGGCCGTGCCGCACGGTCCGAAGCGGCGCGGGCTGCGCACCGGCATAGCCGTCGCCGCCGCCGTGGCGGTCCTGGCCGGCATCGGCGGCGGCGTGTACGCGCTGACCTCGAACGACACAGGCGGCAGCGACACCGCGCGCACCGCGCCGCAGCGGCCGGGCGGCCCGGAGGGGCAGGACGGCGGCGGCCAGGGCGGTCCGGGCGGCGGCGAGAGCGGCGCGCCGCGGCAGCCGCAGACCGAGGACGGCTACGCCACCGACGGGATCAGCGGCATCAGCATCCCCGTGCCCGACGGCTGGACCGGCTCCTCCGGCGCGATCGGCGCCTCGGTCTCGACGGGGACGTACGCGTGCCCCGGCGACTCCTCCTCGCAGTGCGTGCGCGGCGGGGCCAACTCGGCGCCCGCCCGGGCCTGGGAGCTGAAGGCCACCACCGCCGAGGCCGCCGCCAAGGAGGACATCTCCAAGAACGCGGAGGACTCCTACGGGGGCGAGAGCTACGGCGAGATCACCTCGCACGACGAGCTGGCCTCGAAGGCCGTGACCGTGGCGGGCGAGAAGGGCTACATGGTCCGCTGGAAGGTGGAGACCGCCAACGGCGACGACGGCTACGTCGAGTCGCTCGCCTTCCCCTCCCCGGCCGACTCCGACGTGCTGGTCGTCGTCCGCTTCGGCATCGACGTCAGCGACGAGGCGCCCGAGCTGTCGGTGATCGACGAGATCACCAAGGGCATCAAGAAGGCCGCGGGCGGCAGCAGCGGCCAGGAGGTGTGACCCCGGGGGACGAAGTTCAGCCGGGTGGGGCGCCTCTCCGCTCCGGAGGAACCCCACCCGGCCGGGGGGTGCGCGCCGCCCCCGTCCCCACGGTGCGGCGCGAGCAGGTCACCGTCCAGTCATCCCGTGGACGGCGGCCTGGGTCTTTCAGTCCGGCCTGCGCAGGCCGAGGGCCGGCAGGACGGCGGCCTCGACGAAGCGGACCATGTACTCGGGGTCGGCGTAGCGCCCGGTGAGCACCGGGCGGCCGCGCATCACCCCGAAGAGCTGGGCCGGCAGGAACTCCAGCGCCGGGTGGTCGGCGGCGATCTCGCCCCGCTCCACGCCCCGCCGGACGATCTCCTGCAACTCGGCGACCTCCGGCTCGACCAGCGTCTCGCGCAGGGCGCACTTCAGCTCCGCGTCCTGCATGATGGCGTGGCCGAGGGCCTGCAGCAGCCGGGTGTCGCCGCCGGAGCGCTCCCCCGCCAGGCGCGCGGCCTCCAGCAGGTCGCCGGCGAGCGAGCCGGTGTCGATCCCGGAGAACCGCGGGCAGCGGTTGGCGCGCAGGGCGGCGGCCACGAACTGCGGCTTCGTCCGCCACTGCCGGTAGAGCGTGGACTTGCTGCACCGGGTGCTGGCGGCGACCCCCTCCATGGTCAGGGAGTCGTAGCCGCTTTCGCGGAGCTGCGCGAGCACGGCGTCGTAGAACTCCTGCTCACGCTCCGGCGTGATCTTGGAGCGGCGCGACGCGACGACCGTGTCCGGTCCGTCCGCAGCCTGCGACGTCATGGCTCTTTCCCTCCTCGCCCCCGGGACCCCGCGCTCCGGGCCGCTTCCAGTGTGCCCGCCGTCGGGGCGACTTCACCCCATCGAAACGCCAGTGTACCGGTACGGATGCGTATCGGTACACTGGCGTTTCGATGAGTCGTGGAGACGGTCCGGTCCGGTGGGAGCGGGCGGCCTCCCGGGCTCACCACGCACCACATGAGCCGTACGTCAGCAAAGGGGCCGGGGGATGGATTCCCGTACCGAGCCTGCGCAGCCGGGGGCCGCCGCCGGGCGGCCCCCGCTCGTCCGCGAACTCCTCCTCGTCGCGGGACTCTTCCTCGTCTACAAACTCGGCCGGCAGTTCGCCGACGGGCACACCGGCGAGGCCTTCCGCCACGCGCACGAGGTGTGGAACGCGGAACGCGCCGTCCACCTGCCCGGCGAGGGCCTCGTGCAGTCCGTCCTGCTGCACGGCGACGCCCTCGTCCATGTCGCCAACACCTACTACGCGACCGTCCACTTCCCGGCCACGGTCGCCTTCCTGGTCTGGCTGTACCTGCGGCGGCCCGCGCACTACGTGTGGGCGCGGCGGGTCCTGACCGCGCTGACGGCCGCGGCCCTGGTGCTGCACCTCGCGTTCCCGCTGGCGCCGCCCCGGCTGCTGGCCGCGGCCGGCCTCGTCGACACCGCGCGGGTCTACGGGCCCTCCGTCTACAGCGCCTCGCCGACGACCGACACGCTGTCCAACCAGTTCGCGGCGATGCCGTCGCTGCACTTCGGCTGGGCGCTGATGGTCGCCGTCGGTCTCGTCGCCGCCACCCGCACCCGGTGGCGCTGGCTCTGGCTGCTGCACCCGCTGCTCACCCTGCTGGTGATCACCGGCACCGCCAACCACTACTGGTTCGACTCGATCGCGGCGGCCGCGCTGCTCGGCCTCGCGCTGACCGCGCTCCACCCGCCGGGCGGCCGGGCGACGGTGACCCGGCGCGGCGCCCGGACGGTCCTCGCCGACCGTGCGACGGCCCCTCTCGTGGGGGCCGGCCGATGAACGCCACCCTGTCCGCCGTCGTCCTGTCCCTGTTCTCCGCCGTGGCGTACGCGGCGGCCGCGGTCGCGCAGGAACGGCTCGCCTTCCGCACGGCGGACGCGGACTCCGGCGCGCTGCGCCTGCTGGCCAGCGGCGCCTGGTGGTGGTCGGTCGCGCTCAACGCGGCCGCCGCGCTGCTGCACGTGGCCGCCCTCAAGTACGGCACGCTCACCCTGGTCCAGCCGCTGGGCGCGCTCACCCTGGTCGCCGCGGTGCCGCTGGGCGCGCGCGTGGCCGGACGGCGGGTGCGGGCCGTGGAGTGGCGCGGCACGGCGCTGACCCTGGCCGGGCTGGGGGCCCTGCTCGTCACCGCGTCCGGTCCCGCGCCCGACGACGTGCTGAGCGTCCCCGAGGCGCTGGCGGTCGCGGGCGCCACGGCCGCGCTGATCGGCGTGCTGTCCCGGCCGGGCGCACGGCCCGGGCTGCGGCACGCCACCGCGTCCGGCGTCGCCTCGGGCGTCGCCTCCGCACTCACGCAGACGGTGACGGTCGCGGTGACCGACCGCACGGGGCCGCTGCTCGACGTCCAGGTGATCGTCGTGGCGGTGCTCGTCGCGGCCTTCGCCGCGGGCGGGCTGCTGCTGTCGCAGACGGCGTACCGGGGCGGGCTCGGCGCCCCGCTCGCGGTCGTGACCCTGGCCAACCCGGTCGCCGCCGCCGCGATCGGCCTGTCGCTGCTCGGCGAGCGGCTCCAGGGCGGCACGGCGGGCCTGCTGCTCGCGCTGGCCGGAGCGGCCCTGGCGGCGCTCGGCGTGGTCGCGCTGTCCCGCTCGGCACCGGAGCCGGCCGCCGCCGGCGGGGCACCCCCGGCCGGCCCGGCCGGCGAGGAGCACCCGGTCGCCGCGGTCCTGTCCCTGCCCTCGCACGCCTCCCCGTCCCCCGCACCGCTCCCGGCCCCGGCCCCGTACGAACCGGCGCGGGTGCCGAAGCAGCCGGGGACCCGCCTGACCCGCCTCTAGTGCCGTGACCGGCCGGGAGGCCGGCCGGGTTCCGGTACGGCGAAGGGGCCGCGGGGTGTTCCGCGGCCCCTTCGCCGTACCGCAGGGCCCAAGCCGCCGTACCGCAGGACCTCGGCAGTCGTGCCGCCGGGACCCGGCCGTGTCGCGCCGCCGGCTCAGCCGAGGCCGCGGGAGTCCTGCTTCAGGGCCGTGTCGACGGTGAGGGCCGTCGCGACCACCAGGCTCAGCAGCGGCTCGGGCAGCTGGTAGTGGATCTGCAGGACGTAGTTGTCGGCCGTCGTGAACATCGTCTTGGCCAGGCCCTCCCAGGTCTTGGTGATCCGGGCGACCTCGTTGTCCGCGTGGTCGACGATCGCGAAGTTCCAGGCGCGCCAGTTCTCCGCCCTGATCTCGCCGACCTTCCGCCCGTCGGCGTTGATCGCGAAGTTGATCTTCCCGATCATGTTCTGCTGGACGATCTCGCCGACCGGCGTCCCGTCCGGCCGGGTCACGACCACCCGCGACTTGAATATCTTCGCCGGACGCGTCAGCAGCAGCTGCGGCTGCCCGTACGCGTCGCGGATCTCCAGCCGGTGCGTCAGGAACTGGTCGAGGCTGGAGACGAAGCGCAGGATCTTGCGCAGCGCGCTCTGGCCGACCTGGACGACCGCGCCGAGCTGGTTGCCCTGCTGGTCCATGACCTTGTACTCGTTGGTCAGCTCGATCAGCTTGGCCTTCTGGTTCACCACCAGGACCGGCTCGGTGAACAGGGTCCCGCCGCCGGCGGCGCCCCCGGCCACTCCGGCCTGCTGCTGCACCTGCCGCTGGACGCGCGGGTCCGGCGCGGCCGGCTGCTGCGGCAGCTGCTGCCCCTGCGGGGCGGCGCCCGGGGCCTGCTGCTCGGGGCTCGTGTTCTGCGTCCACTGGGCCCCGTCCCAGTAGCGCAGCGTCCGGGGCGCCCCGTGCGGATCCGGGTACCAGCCTGCGGGAGTGTTCGCTTGTGTCGTCACCGAGGCACACTATCCCGCCACCGGCGTTTTCCGGCCACGCTTTTCCGGACCGAGACCCTCGCACGTCCGGACCGAGATCCTCGCACGTCAGACGCGGTGCCGGGGTGAGAACCCCGCCGTACGCCGCCGCGTCGGCGCGTGCGGGCGCCCGCGCGGTCCCCGCGGGCGCCCGCCGCTCTCAGCGCCTCCCCGCCGCGCCGATCGCCGGGTCGCTCACGCCGGGCCGGCCGTTCTCCACGTGGCCCGCGAACCGGCGCAGGAAGGCGGGGTCCGCCTCGGAGGTGACGGTCAGGTCGTACCAGCGCCGGCTCGCGCCCAGGCCGACGGTGTGGCGGACGGTGGCACCCGCGCGCACCTTGAGGGTGCGCGGGCGGCCGCCGTAGCCGTCGGCGAGCCTGAGCCCCACCGTGCCGGAGCCCTTGTTGGTGAAGGTGAGCTCGATGTCGTCGCCCTTGTGCCGGGCGGTCACCTCGGGTCCTGCCGTCCGCCCCGGGCCCTTGAAGACGCGCAGGAAACCGTTCGGGCCGTGCACGGTCAGGTCGTACGAGCCCTCCGAGGACGCGGAGTCCCAGGTGTCCGAGATCCGCTTGCCCGCCTCGGTGGTGTAGAACCACGGGCCGTCGGCGCGGTTGCCGGAGGTGACGTGGAAGGCGGCGCCCGCCGTGGCCCCGGAGGCGAAGGTCAGCGTGAACGTCCCCGCCCCCGGGTCGGCCGCGCCGTCCACGGCGGGCGCGTACCGCAGCGGGCGGGCGGGGCGCACGCCGCGCTCCTGCCGGGGCAGCGCGGCGTCGGCCGGCGGCGTCGGCCGGTAGTCCGGGTGGCGGTCGCGGTCCTGCGGCTCGTACGCGTCGGTGTCGGGCAGCGCGGCCGGCCTGCTGTCCTTGCGGGAGAAGTCGAAGGCGCTGGTCAGGTCGCCGCAGACGGCCCGGCGCCAGGGCGAGATGTTCGGCTCGCGCACCCCGAAGCGGCGCTCCATGAACCGGACGACCGAGGTGTGGTCGAAGGTCTCGGAGCAGACGAACCCGCCCTTGCTCCACGGCGAGACGACCAGCATCGGCACGCGCGGGCCGAGGCCGTAGGGGCCGGCGACGCGGGAGCCGTCGCCGGGGAAGAGGTCGAGGGAGACGTCGACCGTGGACTTCCCCCGCTCGGCGGACGCCGGCGGCAGCGGCGGCACGACGTGGTCGAAGAAGCCGTCGTTCTCGTCGTAGGTGATGAACAGCGCCGTCTTCGACCAGACCTCCGGGTTGGCGGTGAGCGCGTCCAGGACCTGCGCGATGTACCAGGCGCCGTAGTTCGAGGGCCAGTTGGAGTGCTCGGAGAATGCCTCGGGGGCCGCGATCCAGGAGACCTGCGGCAGCCGGTCCGCCTCGACGTCCGCCCGCAGCCTGTCGAAGTAGCCGTCACCGTTCTTGACGTCCGTGCCCGTGCGGGCCTTGTCGTACAGCGGGTCGCCGGGGCGCGCGGTGCGGTACTTGTCGAAGTACAGCAGGGAGTTGTCGCCGTAGTTGCCGCGGTAGGCGTCGGGTATCCAGCCCCAGGAGCCGTCCGCGTCCAGGCCGTCGCCGACGTCCTGGTAGATCCTCCAGGAGATCCCGGCCTTCTCCAGGCGCTCGGGGTAGGTCGTCCAGTCGTAGCCGAGCTCGTCGTTGCCGAGGACCGGGCCGCCGCCCCTGCCGTCGTTGCCGGTGTGCCCGGACCACAGGTAGTAGCGGTTGGGGTCGGTGGAGCCGATGAACGAGCAGTGGTAGGCGTCGCAGACGGTGAACGCGTCGGCGAGCGCGTAGTGGAACGGGATGTCCTCGCGGGTCAGGTACGCCATCGTCGTGGTGCCCTTGGCGGGGACCCACCGGTCGTACTTTCCGCCGTTGTAGGCCTCCTGCCCGTCGGGCCAGCTGTGCGGCAGTCCCTCCAGGAACTGCATGCCGAGGTCGTCGGCCTCCGGGCGGAAGGGCAGCAGCTCCCCCTCGCCGTCGGGCTGGTGCCACACGGACCTGCCGTTCGGCAGGCTCACGGGGTGCGGGTCGCCGAAGCCGCGGACGCCGCGGAGCGCGCCGAAGTAGTGGTCGAAGGACCGGTTCTCCTGCATCAGGACGACGATGTGCTCGACGTCCTCGATCGTCCCGGTGCGGTGGTTGGCGGGCAGCGCCGCGGCCCGCTCGATGCTGCCCGACAGGGCGGTGAACGCGGTGGTGGCGCCCGCGAGCTGGAGGAAGCGGCGCCGGTTGACCTCGGTCATGGGTGGGGTGACCTCTTTGTCCTGTGTGGTGCGACGGATGGGACGCGTGCGGGAGGAATGGTCCAAGAGCAGCGAACGCCGGGGAAGGGCCCGTGGCGCCCGTGTGACGCCGGAGGGTCCGGGACGCGAACACCACCGGGCGACCGCCCGCGTGCCCGTGTCCCGCCCGGCGTCCGCCCGCGTGCCCGTGTTCTGCCCGGCGGCTTCCGCGTGCCCATGCCCTGCCCGACATCTGTGCGCGCCCGTGCCCTGTCCGGCGGCGCCCGCGTGCCCATGTCCTGCCCGGCGTCCGCGCGCGTGCCCGTGCTGCCCGGCGTCCGCGCGCGTGCCCGTGCTGCCCGGCGGCGGGCACGCGCGCCCGCCGGCGGGAGTCCGGCGCACGTCCGCGCCCTTCGGCGGCCTCCGCACCCGTGCGTCCGCGCCTCCTCCCCGGCCGCCCGGCGGGCCGTCCCCGCGCGGGCGCCGTCCCGTGCGGGCGCGTCCGGCCGGGCTTCCGTCAAGCGGAAGCCGTGTTGCGGCCGTGTGTCCCCCGTCACGACCGTGGTGGCACGCGGGGCGACGGGGCCCCGCCCTTCAGGGACGGGACCGCTCATGCCGCACATGACCGCCTTCGCCAGAAACCAGTGGTACGTCGCCGCGTACTCCCACGAAGTGGGACGGGAGCTGCTCGGCCGTACGGTCCTGGGAGAGCCGCTCGTCCTGTACCGCACCGAGGAGGACGGCCGGCCCGTCGCCCTCCACGACCGCTGCGTGCACCGCCGCTACCCGCTGTCCGCGAGCGGCCTCGACGGCGACCGGATCGTGTGCGGCTACCACGGCTTCACCTACGACACGACCGGCACCTGCGTGTACGTGCCGGGCCAGAAGCGCGTCCCGCGCACCGCGCGCGTCGCCTCCTACCCCGTCGCGGAGCTGGACTCCCTGGTGTGGGTGTGGATCGGCGACCCCGCCCTCGCCGACCCGGACACCGTGCCGCGGGCGCGGCACCTGGACTCCCCCGGCTGGGTCACCGTGCGCGGCATGGAGCCGATCGACTGCGACCACGGCCTCCTCGTCGACAACCTCCTCGACCTCTCGCACGAGACCTATCTGCACGGCGGCTTCATCGGCACCCCCGAGGTCGCCGAGACGCCGATCACCACCGAGGTCGACGAGGGCGCGGGCGTGGTGCGGGTGAGCCGGCACATGGATGACGCCGAGTGCCCGCCCTTCTACGCCCGTTCGACCGGCATCGAGGGCCGGATCACCCGCTGGCAGGACATCGAGTACCACGCTCCGTGCCTGTACCTGCTGCACAGCCGGATCGCCCCGGTCGGCGTGGTGCCCGGGGCGGACGGCGCCGACCCGCACGGCTTCCACACCGAGATCACGTACGCGATCACACCGTCCGCCGAGGGGAAGGTGTACGACTTCTGGGCCGTCTCGCGCGACTGGGCGACCGACGACGCGGAGGTCACCGAGTTCCTGCGCGCCAACAACCACACGGTGGTCATGCAGGACGTGACGGCGCTGAACCTGCTGCAGCGGGCGCTGGGCACCGAGCGCGCCGGCTACCAGGAGCTGAGCATCAACATCGACACCGGCGGTCTCGCGGCCCGCCGCATCCTCGCCCGGCTGGTGGAGGAGGGCGCCAAGCCCGCGGAAGAGGTCCGGTGAGCGCGCGCACCGGCGAGGTCTACCGCGTCGCCTGGCTCCCCGGCACCGACGTGCTGCACGGCACCTGCCACTGCGGGGCCGAGCACACCGCCGAGGACCCGGTCGCCATGTGGGAGTGGATGCTCGCCCACCCCGAGGGGCACCGCCCGCCCGGCGCGACGGCACGGGGGAACGGCTCATGACCCCGTACGAGGCCGAGCTCGTCGTCGGACGCCTCGCCCCGGCGGCCGACGGCGTCCTGGCCGTCGTCCTGCGGCACCCGGCGGGCGCGGCCCTGCCGGCCTGGGAGCCGGGCGCCCACGTCGACGTCGTCCTCGCGCCCGGCCTGGAGCGGCAGTACTCGCTGTGCGGCGACCCGGCCGACCGGAGCGCCTGGCGCCTGGCGGTGCTGCGCGAGCCGGACGGGCGCGGCGGCTCGGCGTACGTGCACACACGGCTCGCGGAGGGCGCGACGGTGCGGGTGCGCGGACCGCGCAACCACTTCGCCCTGCGGCCCGCACCGCGCTACCGCTTCGTCGCGGGCGGCATCGGCATCACCCCGATCCTGCCGATGCTGGCCGCGGCCGAGGCGGCGGGCGCCGACTGGACGCTGCTGTACGGCGGGCGCACCCGCGCGGGCATGGCGTTCCGTGAGGAGCTGGAGCGCTACGGGGACCGGGTGCGCCTCGCGCCCGAGGACGAGACCGGACCGCTGGACCTCGACACGGCCCTCGCCGCACCGGACGCGGACACGCTCGTCTACTGCTGCGGGCCCGGCCCGCTGCTGGACGCGGTCGGGGAGCGCTGCGCGGCGGCCTGGCCGGCGGGCGCCCTGCACACGGAGCGGTTCCGGCCCGCGGAGCCGGCGGCGGGCGGGAACGACGGCTTCGAGGTGGTGCTGGCGCGCTCCGGGCGCACCCTGGCCGTCGGCCCGGACGTCTCCGTGCTCGACGCGGTGCGCGCCGCCGGCGTCGAGGTGCTGTACTCCTGCGCCGAGGGCACGTGCGGCACCTGCGAGACCGACGTCGTCGAGGGCGTCCCCGACCACCGGGACTCGGTCCTCACCGAGGAGGAGCGCGAGGCCGGCGAGACCATGCTCATCTGCGTCTCCCGCTGCCGCGGGGAGCGGCTGGTGCTGGACCTGTGATCCCGGGGTCCGCTTCCGCGCGGACCTCGGCCCCCGGACCCCGGACCCCGCCCCCGGCGGCCGGGGCGGCGGGCCGCGCGGGGCCGGACCGCACTGCGATCACACTTTCCACGCCGTCAACTACCGTCGCACGCAAGGGCATTCACCCCGCGTCAGCACACCCTCTACGTTCCCGCTCAGCACACTCGTGCGGTCCGCGCACAGCCTGTCGGAGCACATCGGTCGGCCCACAGGGGGAGTCATGCGCCGTCGTCTGCTCATCGGCCTCACGGCCGGTTCCCTGCTGGCCGCGCTGACGGCCTGCGGCTCGTCCGACGAAGGCGGCGGCTCCGACGACGGCGGCGGAGCGGGCGGCACCACCACCGTCAAGGTGGGCATCATCCCCATCGTCGACGTGGCCCCCGTCTACCTCGGCCGGAAGAAGGGCTTCTACGAGAAGCGGGGCCTGAAGCTGTCGATGACGACCGCGCAGGGCGGCGCGGCGATCGTGCCGGGCGTGGTCAGCGGCCAGTTCCAGTTCGGCTTCTCGAACATGACCTCGCTGATGATCGCCCAGTCCAAGGACGTGCCCGTGCAGGCCGTCGTCAACGGCGCGGCCTCCTCGGGCGTGGCGGGCGAGGACTTCGGCGCGATCACCGTGAAGAAGGGCAGCCCGGTCGAGAGGCCGAGGGACCTGGAGGGCAGGAAGGTCGCCGTCAACACGCTCAAGAACATCAACGAGACCGCGGTGCGCGCCTCGGTGCGCAGGGACGGCGGCGACCCGGACGAGGTGGACTTCGTCGAGCTGGCCTTCGACCAGATGCCCGCCGCGCTGGACGGCGGGCGGGTCGACGCCGCGATGGTGGTCGAGCCCGCGCTCGCCACGGTCAAGAGCCAGGGCGGCCGCGAGATCGCCTCGGCCATGGTCGACGTCGCGGACAAGCTCACCGTCGCCATGTACTTCACCTCGCGGCAGTACGCGCAACGGCATCCGGACGTGGTGGAGAGGTTCCGGGAGGCGACCGCCGAGTCCCTCGCCTACGCCGACGCGCACCCCGACGAGGTGCGCGAGGTCGTCACCACGTACACGAAGATCCCCGCGCCGGTGCTGGCCGGGGTGACGCTGCCGAAGTGGCCGGCCGAGGCGAACCGTCCCTCCATCGAGGCGCTGCGCGACCTCGGCGAGCGCGACGGCCTCTTCGCGGACGAGCCCGACCTGGACGAGCTGCTGCCGTGAGGGGCGCGGGTGCCGCGCTCGGCGCGGCCGGGCTCGCGGCCTTCCTCGCCCTGGGCGAGGCGGTGCCGCGGCTCGGCCTCGTGAAGGAGGAGTACCTCCCGCCCACCAGCCGGATCGCGGGCGCGCTGGGCCGCGAGGCGGCGGACGGCGCCTTCTGGACGGCGCTCGGCGACACCCTGACCGGCTGGGCGCTGGGGCTGGCGCTCGCGGTCGGCGCGGGCGTCGCGGCCGGCGTGGTGATCTCGGTCGTGCCGTACCTGCGC
Source organism: Streptomyces minutiscleroticus (assembly GCF_014650875.1). Lineage (GTDB taxonomy): Bacteria > Actinomycetota > Actinomycetes > Streptomycetales > Streptomycetaceae > Streptomyces > Streptomyces minutiscleroticus. The sequence goes on along the minus strand of NZ_BMVU01000035.1, from coordinate 35,301 downwards.
GAGGCGACGGCCTCCACCGTCGAGTTCCTGCGGCCCATCCCGTCGGTGGCCCTGATCCCGCTCGCCGTGCTGCTGTACGGCACCGGACTGCGCTCGGTCCTGCTGCTGGTGGTGTACGCCTCCTTCTGGCAGGTGCTGGTCCAGGTCCTGTACGGGGCGCGGGACGTGGACCCCGTGGCGGAGGAGACGGCCCGCTCCTACGGGCTCGGCGCCTGGGCCCGGGTGCGCCACGTGCTGTGGCCGACGGCCCTGCCGTACGTCATGACGGGGGTGCGGCTGGCCGCCGCCGTGGCGCTGATCCTCGCCGTGACCGCCGAACTGGTCATCGGCGCCCCCGGCCTCGGCGCCCGTATCGCGGTCGCGCAGGCCTCGCAGGCCGTGCCGGAGATGTACGCGCTCGTCGTGGTCACCGGCCTGCTGGGGCTGCTGATCAACGTGGGCGCGCGGGCGGTGGAGCGGCGGGCGCTGTCCTGGCACCGGTCCGTGCGCGGGGAGGTGGCGGTGTGAGGGGCCTCGTCGTGCGGCTGTTCCTCGCCCTCGCCCTGCCCGCGCTGCTCGTCGCCGTCTGGTGGCTGGCCTCCGACGGCAGCACGAACGTGTACTGGCCGCCGCTGCGCACGGTCCTGGCGGCCTTCCCCGACGTGTGGACCGGCGAGCGGCTGCGCGGCGACGTGCTGCCCAGCGTGGTGCGCCTTGCGGGCGGCTACGCGGCGGCGGCCGTCGCGGGCGTGGCGCTCGGCACGGTGATCGGCACCCACCGGCGGGTGCGGGCGGTGTGCGAGCCGGTCCTGGAGTTCCTGCGGGCGGTGCCGCCGCCGGTGCTGGTGCCGGTCGTCATGCTGTTCGCGGGCATCGGCGACGCCATGAAGGTCGCCGTGATCGCGAGCGGCTGCGTCTGGCCGGTGCTGCTCAACACCGTGGAGGGCGTGCGCGCGCTCGACGCGGTGGCGGCGGAGACGGCCCGCTCGTACGGGATCACGGGCGCGGCCCGGCTGCGCCACCTCGTGCTGCCCTCGGCGGCCCCGCAGATCTTCGCGGGCCTGCGCCAGGCCCTGTCCGTCGGCATCGTCCTGATGGTCATCAGCGAGATGTTCGCGGCGAGCAACGGCCTCGGCTTCACGATCGTGCAGTTCCAGCGCGGCTTCGCGATCCCCGACATGTGGACCGGCATCCTGCTGCTCGGTCTGCTCGGCTTCGTGCTCTCCGTCGTCTTCCGGCTTCTGGAGCGGAGGGCGCTGGGCTGGTACCACGGCCTGCGCGCCTCCTCCCGGCGGTCGCCGTGAGCCTCGTGGAAGGGCGGTCCGTGGACCCGCTGCTCACCGTGTCCGGCCTGCGCAAGGTGTACGAGGGGGCGGGGCGCCGCGTGGAGGCGGTGCGCGACCTCTCCTTCACCGTCGGCGCGGGCGAGTTCGTCTGTCTCGTCGGCCCGTCGGGATGCGGCAAGACCACGCTGCTGAAGTGCGTGGGCGGGCTGCTGCGGCCCACGGCGGGCGAGGTCCGGCTGGGCGGCGGGCCCGTCACCGCTCCCCCGCCCGGCATGGCGGTGGTCTTCCAGGAGTACGGCCGCAGCCTCTTCCCGTGGATGCGGGTCGGCCGGAACGTCGAGCTGCCGCTGAGGCAGAAGGGGCTGGGCGGGGAGCGGCGCCGGGAGCTGGTCGCGGACGCGCTGGGGTCGGTGGGCCTGGCCGACGCGGCGGACGCCTACCCGTGGCAGCTGTCGGGCGGCATGCAGCAGCGGGTGGCGATCGCCCGCGCGCTCGCCTACGAGCCGGACGTGCTGCTGATGGACGAGCCGTTCGCGGCGGTCGACGCCCAGACGCGGGCCGACCTGGAGGACCTGGTGCGCGGGCTGTGGCGGGAGCGCGGCGTCACGGTCCTGTTCGTCACCCACGACATCGACGAGGCCGTCTACCTGGGGCAGCGGGTGATCGTCCTGTCCTCGTCGCCCACCGTCGTGCAGGAGGAGCTGGCCGTCGACCTGCCCGTGGAGCGGGACCAGCTGCACACCCGCGTCGCCCCGCGCTTCGCCGAACTGCGGACCCGTGTGTACGAGCAGGTCCAGGCGGCGAAGCGCGGGGCGGCACCGGTGGAGGACGCCGGCGCGAGGACGTACCCGCCCCGCTGAGCCGGGCGGCCGGACCTGCCGGGACGGGGACGGAAACGGAGACGGGAGCGGGACAGGGGCGCCGTCAGGCGGTCACGATCTCCGGCTTGAGCGGCAGCAGCGCCTCGGCGATCGTGCCGATCGTCGGCTCGTCCACGCCGGCCTGGGCGAGCGAGGCGGCCAGGTGCTCCACGACCCGGCCGAAGGCGGCGTCCGTGATCGCCAGGTGCTCGTGGGCCTTGCGCATGGAGCGCCCCGAGTAGGGGCGGGTGGCGCCGAGGGCCTGTCCGATGAAGCGCCGCTGGTGCTGCTTGAGGCGGTCGAGGTCGACTCCCGCGAAGTACGGTGCCAGGTCCGGGTCGCTGAGCACCTTGTCGTAGAAGACGTCCACGACGGCGGCCACGGCGGGCTCTCCGCCGAGCTGCTCGAAGAGGCTCGTGGTGCTGGTCGCGGCCGGTGTGCCGGAGGTGGTGTCGGTCATGCGGCCAGCGTCGCGCCGGCTTCTTGCCCGGGAGTCAGGGCGGGGTTACCGGCCTGTCAGAACCTCCTCCGGCGCGGTCGTGCCGCGTGAGGAGCCTTCCGTAACCGGCTCCTCACGCGGCGCACGAGCGACGGAAACACCCGGTCCTCCGGTCCGTCGCTCGTCCCTCAGTCCGTCAGGTAGACCTCCACCTCGCTGAACTGGGCCGCCGGCCAGCCGGTGTTGGCACTCACCTGGAGCCGCAGGTGGCGCAGGTTCGTGCCGCCCGGCAGGGCGACGGTGGCCGTGTTGCCGGTGGCCGGGTCGAAGCGGTAGCCCCTGGAGGCGACCACCGTCGACCAGGCCGAGCCGTCCGTGCTGCCCTGCACGGACAGCGTCTGGGTGCGGGCCTGCCAGGCGGCCTGCGGCGGCAGTTTCAGCACCAGACGGCGCACGGCCTGCGGCGAGCCGAGGTCCACGGTCAGGGACTGCGGGAAGGCGTTGTTCGTGGACTCCCAGTAGGTGTCCGCGTCGCCGTCGACCGCCTTGCCGGGCGTGTAGACGTCGGCGGAGCCGGTGGCGGTGGCCGGGCGGCCCTTGGCGAGGTTGCGGTCCGGGTCGGGCCCGGGGTCGCCCCGGCCGGGCTGCGGCCAGGTGGAGCAGTCGGACCAGGTGCTGTCCCAGCCGGAGTTGCCGCCGCCGTCGGTGAGCGCGAACGTGCCCGACCCGGCGGGGTAGGGGCAGTTGTAGACCCCGGCCGCGCCGACCCCGGTGGCCCGGACGTTCCGGAAGGTGGCGGCGCCGGGGGTCTCGGCCTGCACGACGACCGTGCCGGTGTTCCCGACCGTCGCGCCGCTGACGGTGACGTTCCTGGCCGCGAACCCGCGCCCGCTGCCCGAGACGAACTCGAAGGCGCTGTACGGGCTGTCGGTGATCGTGGTGTCGGTGATGTCCACCGTCGCCCCGATCGCGCTGTCGTAGGAGTCGACGCGCAGCGCGCCCATGGGGTGCTGCCAGTTGGGGTTCATCGCGCCGGTGCGCACCAGGGTGTTGCCGGAGACCGTGATGGTGCCGGCGAGCGGGAAGAACGGGTCCATGAACTTCTGGTTGGAGATCGCGATGCCGCTGCCGAGGGCGTTGGTGTCGGCGATCAGGTTGTTCTTCACCTGGATGTCGGTGCCGCCGTAGATCGCGATGCCGTTGGCGAGGTTCGGCTGCGAGATGGTGTTGTTCTCGAAGCTGCTGTCGGTGTCCGGCGAGTACAGCGACCACATGGCGAGCGCGTCGTCGCCGGTGTTGCGCAGGAAGTTGTCGCGGACGCGCACGTTTTTGGCCGTGCCGTTGAGGTTGAGGCCGTCGGCGGTCATGTCGAGGACGCGGTTGCGTTCGACGACGAGGTTGTCGTTGTTCCCGGTGAGCCACAGGCCGACCTTGAGGTGCTGCAGCCACATGCCGGAGACGGTGGAGTCCGGCCCCAGGGAGCCGTTGACGAAGTTGTCCGGGCTGGAGTCGACGCGCTCGGTGACCTCGCCGATCACGGCGAAGTCCTTGAGGTGGACGTCGCCGGAGCCGCTGCTCTGGTCGATGAAGCGGGAGCCGCGCACGACCGAGTGCCAGTTGCCGGCGCCCTGGATCGTGACGTCCTGGACCCCGTTGAGGGACGACGTCAGGCGGTACTCCCCCGGCGGGATCCACACCGTTCCGCCCCGGGCGGCGGCGATCGCATCCCGGAACGCCTGGGTGGAGTCGCCCTGCCCGCTCGGGTCGGCGCCCCGGTCGGTGACGGAGACGGACCCCGCGGGCCTGCTCGCGGCCGCGGCCACCTGCTCGAAGTCGGCCACGTCCACGGTGACCTGGGTGCCGGTCGCCTCCAGGGCCACCTTGTCGCCGGCCTGCACGTTCTGCCCGAGCAGCAGCCGCGCGTCGTCGAAGAGGTGGTGGGTCTTCGACCCCGCTATCCAAGGGGTGTCGACGTAGGAGTACTTGGAGGTGACGGGGATCGTCCGGGACAGCTTCCGGCCGTTGACGTACACGGAGAGGGTGCCGGTCTGGCCGTCGGGGACGCTGTAGACGGTGTTCAGGGCGTTGGCGGCGCGGGGCGCGGTGAACTCGACGCGCTGTCCGGCGGTCAGCCGTACCGCCTGCCGCCCGGACGCCTCCGAGGCGAGGGTGCCCTGGGTGTGGTCCGGGCCGATCCTCGTGCCCGTCGTGGTGGCGGACTCGGCCTCCACGGAGGTGAAGGGGAGGTCGGCGCCCGCGGCGGCGGCCGCCTCGGGAGCCGCGGCGGCGGGGGGCGCGGTGACGGCGGGCGTCCCGGCGGCGAGCGCGGCGGCGACCGCGGCCGCCGTCACCGCCGATCGTGACATGCTCCTGACAGGTCTGGTGCCGGTGCGGTGCGGATACCGATGGCTGTGCATGTGCCGGTCCCTTCGTGGTGGGGGTTGGGAGAACGGAACGTGCAGGCGGGGGGTGGGGCGGGTCAGGCGCGCAGCCAGACCGCCGTGTCGCGCGGCAGCCGCCCTCGGGGGCCGAGCGGGCCGCTGGAGAGCAGGAGCGCGCGGTGGGCGGGGAGGTCCGCGGGGGCGGAGCCCAGGTTCACGACGCACAGCAGGCCGTCGGCGCGGGCGAACGCCAGGACCTCCTCCGGCGCCTCCAGCCAGCGCAGCGGGCCGTCCCCGAAGCCGGGCTCGGCCCGGCGCAGGCGCAGGGCCTCCCGGTACAGGCTCAGCATGGAGCGGGGGTCGCGGTCCTGGCGGTCGGCCGCGTACGCGGGCCAGTCCGCGGGCTGCGGCAGCCACGGCCGCTCGCGCGAGCCGAACCCGGCGTGGGGGGCGTCGGCCGTCCACGGCAGCGGCACCCGGCAGCCGTCGCGTCCCGGGTCGCGGCCGCCGGAGCGGAAGTGCATCGGGTCCTGGATGTGCTCCCGGGGCACCTCCGCCTCGGGCAGGCCCAGCTCCTCGCCCTGGTAGAGGTAGACCGAGCCGGGCAGGGCGAGCGTGAGCAGGGCGGCGGCGCGCGCCCGGCGGGTGCCGAGGGCCAGGTCGGTGGGGGTGCCGAACTCCTTCGTGGCGAAGTCGAAGCCGGTGTCCGCGCGGCCGTAGCGGGTGACCGTGCGGGTCACGTCGTGGTTGCACAGCACCCAGGTGGCGGGCGCGCCGACCGGCGCGTGCTCGGCGAGCGTCTCGTCGACGGCCGCGCGCAGCCGGCCCGCCTCCCACGGGCAGGACAGGAAGGCGAAGTTGAAGGCGGTGTGCAGCTCGTCGGGGCGCAGGTAGCGGGCGAAGCGCTCGGAGTCGGGCAGCCACACCTCGCCGACGAAGACGCCTCCGTACTCATCGGCCACCCGCCGCCAGGAGCGGTAGACGTCGTGCAGCTCGTCGCGGTCCACGTACGGGTGCGGGTCGCGGCCCTCCACGAAGTCCGGCAGGCGCGGGTCCTTGGCCAGCAGCGCCGCCGAGTCGATGCGCACGCCCGCCACGCCCCGCTCGAACCAGAACCGCAGCACGTCCTCGTGCTCCTGCCGGACGGCCGGGTGCGCCCAGTCGAGGTCGGGCTGCTCCGGCGCGAACAGGTGCAGGTACCAGTCGCCGTCGGGCAGCCGCGTCCAGGCGGGACCGCCGAACTGCGAGCGCCAGTCGTTGGGCGGCAGCCCGCCGTCCTTCCCGCGGCCGGGCCTGAAGTGGAACAGCTCGCGCTCGGGGCTGCCGGGCCCGGCGGCGAGCGCGGCCCGGAACCAGGCGTGCCGGTCGGAGACGTGGTTGGGGACGATGTCGACGAGGGTGCGGATGCCCAGCTCGCGGGCCTCGGCGATGAGCTTCTCGGCCTCGGCGAGGGTGCCGAAGGAGGGGTCGACGGTCCGGTAGTCGGCCACGTCGTAGCCGCCGTCCGCCAGCGGCGAGAGGTACCAGGGGGTGAACCACAGGGCGTCGACGCCGAGCTTCGCGAGGTACGGCAGCCGGGCGCGCACGCCCGCCAGGTCCCCGGTGCCGTCGCCGTCGCCGTCCGCGAAGCTGCGGACGTACACCTGGTAGATGACGGCGGAGCGCCACCACCCGTCCCGGCCGGCGCCGGGGGCCGCGGGGCGGACGGGGTCGGACTCGCGTGCCACGTGGGTGCCTTTCACTGGGGTCACTCGGGGCCTTTCGCTCGTGAGGGGTGACGGGTGCGGTCGTCCCGGGGCCGCGGCTCAGCCCTTGGTGCCGCCCGCGCCGACCCCCGCGATGATGTGCCGCTGGAAGACCAGGAACAGCGCGACCATCGGGATGCTCGCGATCACCATGGCGGCGACGAGCACCGTCAGCGGGATGTTCTGCGACAGCTGGACCAGGGCCACGCTGATCGGCTGCTCGTCGGTGTCGGAGAAGACCATCAGCGGCCACAGGAAGTCCTGCCAGACGGCGACCAGGGCGAAGATCGACACCACTCCGAGGACCGGCCGGGACAGGGGCAGGACGATCGACCACAGCACGCGCACCCGTCCGGCGCCGTCGATCTCGGCGGCCTCCAGGACGTCGCGCGGCATGCGGTCGAAGAAGCGCTTGAGCAGGTAGAGGTTGAAGGCGTTGGCGACGGCGGGCAGCCAGATGCCGAGCGGGTCGTTGAGCAGGCTGGTGTGGATCAGCGGCAGGTCGGCGACGGTCAGGTACTTGGGGACGACCAGGGCCTGCGCCGGGACCATCAGGGTGGCGAGGATGCCGCCGAGGACCACCTTGCCGAAGGCGGGCCGCAGCCTGGACAGGGCGTACGCGGCGGCCGTGCAGAGGACGAGCTGGAGCAGCCAGGCGCCCGCGGCCTGCACGACCGTGTTCCACAGGTGGGTCGGCAGCCGCATCAGCTCCCACGCGTCGGCGTACCCGCCGAGGTGCCACTGCTCGGGGACCAGGGTGGGGGGCGTGCGCGTCACCTCGTCCGGCGACTTCATCGCGCCCGTCGCCATCCAGTACACGGGGAAGAGGAAGGCGAGCGCGAAGAGCAGGACGACGCCGGTGAAGACGGTCCAGTAGACGGCCCTGCCGCGCGGGCGGGCGAGGGCGGCCGGCGAGACGAGGGTGCGGGGGGCGGTCACGCGTCGTCCTCTCCGGAGCGGGTCAGCCGCAGGTACACCGCCGAGAAGGCGCCGAGCAGGAGCAGCAGCATGACGCTGAGCGCGCAGGCCCCGCCGAAGTCGTTGTAGAGGAAGGCGTACTTGTAGATCAGGTAGAGCACGGTGACGGTGGCGTTCTCGGGGCCGCCGCCGGTGATGACGAACGGCTCGGTGAAGACCTGCATCGTCGCGATGATCTGCAGCAGCATCAGCATGAGGATCACGAACCGGGTCTGCGGGACCGTGACGTGCCGGATGCGCTGCAGGAGGCCGGCGCCGTCCAGTTCGGCGGCCTCGTACAGCTCGCCGGGGATGCCCTGGAGCGCGGCCAGGTAGACGAGCACGGTGCCGCCCATGTTGGCCCAGGTCGCCACGATCACCAGGGAGATCAGCGCGGTGTCGGCGCCGTTGGACCAGGTGGAGGTGGGCAGGTGCGCAAAGCGCAGCGCCTCGTTGGCCAGGCCCGCGCCCGGGTCGTAGAACCACTTCCACAGCAGGGCGCTGACCACCGGCGGGATCATCACGGGCAGGTAGACCACGACCCGGAAGAAGGCCTTGGCGTGCCGGAGCTCGTTCAGGACGAGGGCGAGGAGGAAGGGGACGGCGAAGCCGACGAGCAGGGCGAGCGCGGTGAAGGCGAGCGTGTTGCGCCAGGCGGCGGCGAACTCCGGGTCGTGCAGGACGCGGGTGAAGTTGGCGGTGCCGGCCCACTCGCCGCCCGAGCCGGGCGTGTACTCCTGGAAGGCGATCACGACGGCGCGGATCGCCGGGTACCAGGAGAACAGCGCGAAGCAGAGCAGGCCGCCGAGCAGGAAGGCGTAGGCGTGCGCCTGGTCGGCGAGGCGGCGGCGCCAGGGGTGTGCCGTGCGGCGTACGGGCGGGCGCGGCTTCCCCTTTGGCACGCGCGGGGCGGCCGGGGGGAGCAGGGAGGGCCGGGAGGCGGTCGTCATGGGCGGGTCAGCCCCGGGCCAGGATGCCGTCGATCTTGCCGGAGGCGTCCTTCAGGAGCCGGTCGACGTCGGCGTCCTCCTGGGTGAGGACCGCGGAGACGACGCCGTCGAGGACGGAGTAGATCTGCTGGGCCCGCGGCGGCTCGATCTTCATCTCCAGGTCCTGGTTGCCGTCGAGGAAGGCCCGGTAGTTCTCCACCGGGACGTTGGCGTCGGCCTTCTTCGCCTTCTGGTCGGCGGCGTCGGCGGCGCCGGTGAACAGGCGGGGCTCGGGCAGGCCGACGGGCGCGTCGTTCTTCCTGGCGCGGGCGTAGTCGCCGAGGAAGCCGTCGCCGGGCGTGAGGAACATGTGGTCGAGCCACTTCAGGCCGGCCCGGATCTGCTCGGGCGACGCCTTCTTGCTGAACATGTAGCCGTCGCCGCCGATGAGCGTGCCCTTGCCGCCGGGCATCGGGGCGAGGGCGAGGTCCTTGTAGTTCCCGCCCTTCTCCTTGACCAGGATCGGGATGTTGTCGGGGGCGGCGAGGTACATGCCGAGCCTGCCCGAGCCCATCATCTGCTGGACGTCGTTGATGACGAGCAGCTGCTTGCTGCCCATCGAGTCGTCCGTCCAGCGCATGGCCCTGAGGTTCTCCAGGACCGCGCGCCCCTCGGGGGTGTCGATCGTGGCCTTCTTTCCGTCGGCGCTCACCACGTCGCCGCCCTGGGAGTACAGCTCGGCGGTGAAGTGCCAGCCGCCCTGGTTCTGGGCGCTGTAGTCGGCGTAGCCCACGGTGCCGTCGCCGAGCGCCGCGATCCCCTTCGCGGCCGCGCGCACCTCCTCCCAGGTGGCCGGCGGCTCGTCGGGGTCGAGGCCCGCCTTCTCGAAGAGGGCGCGGTTGTAGATCAGGCCCATGGAGTAGCCGGTGCGCGGGACGCCGTAGACCTTCCCGTCGACGGTGTAGATGTCGCGCAGCTGCCGCTGGAGGGTGCCGTAGCTCTTGAGTTCCTTGACGTACGGGGTGATGTCGGCGGCCTGCCCGACGTCGACGACGTGCCGGGCGTCGGTGAAGTACGTGTAGAACACGTCCTCCATCTGGCCGCCGGCGAGCTTGGCGTCGAAGGTCTTGGGATCCTGGCAGGGGAAGGCGTCGTGCGGGACGACGTCGATGTCCGGGTTCCGCCTCTCGAACTCCTTCACGTCGGCCTCGAAGAAGGAGCGGTCGACCTCGGCGCTCCTGGGCGGCATGCAGTTGACCGTGATGCGGGTCCTGCCGTCCGCGGCGTCGTCGCCGCCGTCCGGCCCGCAGGCGGTGGCGGTCGCGGCGACGAGGACGAGGGCCGAGGTCAGGAGCGCGGTGCTGGTACGGCGGCGGAACCCGGTGCTTCTCATGGGCGGACCCCTTCGGGCAGGCGCGTGGAAGGCCCACGGCGGCACACCGGGCGGTGCGGCGCCGTGTCTGGCGCCGCACACTCAAGCACTGTCAATATCTGACCGCAAGATGTCGCGCGAACTCTGTAATTATTCGACAGGCGGATGATTCTCTGTGCCCGCCGTTCGGCCGTCAGGCGCGGGGGGCCTGCGCGGTCGAGCCGCGCACCACGAGCTCCGGCTCGAACAGGAGCTCCTCGGCCGGTACGGACTGGCCGCCGATCTGCGCGTTCAGCATCTCCACGGCGGCGCGCCCCATGGCCTCGATGGGCTGGCGGACGGTGGTCAGCGGGGGCTCGGTGCAGTTCATGAACGCCGAGTCGTCGTACCCCACGACCGACACCTGCGCGGGCACGGCGAGCCCCTTGCGGCGCGCGGCCCGTACGGCGCCCAGCGCGAGCGGGTCGCTGGCGCACAGGAAGCCGGTGACGCCGCGGTCCAGGAGCCGGGAGGCGGCGGCCTGGCCCCCCTCCAGGGAGAACATCGCCCGTGCGACGTGCTCCTCGGGCAGCTCGGCGCCGCTCGCGGCGGCCAGCGCGCGGGCGGCGGCGAGCTTGCGGTGGGAGGGGACGTGGTCGCCGGGGCCCAGGACGAGGCCGATGCGCTCGTGACCGAGGGAGGCGAGGTGGCGCCAGCCCTGCTCGACCGCGACGGTGTCGTCGCAGGAGACGCCCGGGAAGCCGAGGTGTTCTATGGCCGCGTTGACCAGCACGACCGGGATGTTGCGCGCGGCGAGCCGCCGGTAGTGCTCGTGCGGGGCGTCGGCCTGGGCGTACAGGCCGCCGGCGAACACCACCCCGGACACCTGCTGCTGGAGGAGCAGGTCCACGTAGTCGGCCTCGGAGACGCCGCCCTTGGTCTGCGTGCACAGCACGGGGGTGAGTCCGAGCTGGGCCAGCGCGCCGCCGATGACCTCGGCGAACGCCGGGAAGATCGGGTTCTGCAGCTCGGGCAGGACCAGGCCGACGAGCCGGGCGCGCTCGCCGCGCAGCTGTGTGGGCCGCTCGTAGCCGAGGACGTCGAGCGCGGAGAGCACCGCCTGCCGGGTGGCCTCCGAGACCCCGGGCTTGCCGTTGAGCACCCGGCTGACCGTGGCCTCGCTGACTCCGACCTTCCGGGCCACCTGAGCAAGTCGTCGCGTCATGCGCGCAAGAATAGCGCAAGCTTTGCAAACGGCTTGCGTACCGTGCGTTGAAGGGGCGGCTCCCGGGGAGCCGCCCCTTCAACGCACGCGCCCGCGTCCGGGGCGTCGCCCCGGTGCCGGATCAGACCCGGCTCGACGCCGCCGTGTCCGCGGACAGCCGCTGGGCGATGTAGATGGGGATCACGGACAGCAGGACCAGGACGGCCGCCAGCACGTTGACGACGGGCGCCTGCTGCGGCCTGGTCATGTTGTTGAAGATCCAGATGGGCAGGGTCTCGACGCCCGGACCGGCCGTGAAGGTGGTCACCACGATCTCGTCGAAGGAGAGCGCGAAGGCGAGCAGCGCGCCCGCCAGCAGCGAGGAGCGCACCATCGGGAAGGTGACGTCCACGAACGCCCGGAAGGTGTGCGCGCCCAGGTCCATCGCCGCCTCCTCGTAACTGCCGGAGGTGCGGCGCAGCCGGGCCACGACGTTGTTGAAGACCACGACGATGCAGAAGGTGGCGTGGCCGACGACCACGGTGAACATGCCGAGGCCGATCCCGAGCGGCTCCAGGACCGTGCTGAACGCGGAGTTGAGCGCGATGCCGGTGACGATGCCGGGCAGCGCGATCGGCAGCACGACCACGAAGGAGACGGTGTCGCGGCCGAAGAAGCGGTGCCGCGCCACGGCGAACGCGATCAGGGTGCCGAGCACCACGGCGACGGCGGTGGCGCCGAGGCCGGCCTTGACCGACACCCACAGCGCCGACCGGGCGCCGGCGTTGTCCCAGGCCACCGACCACCAGTGCAGGGTCAGGCCGTCGGGCGGCCAGCTCGCGCTGCGGTCGGTGCTGAAGGAGTTGAGCAGGACGAGCGCCAGCGGGACGTAGACGACCGCGAAGCCCAGGCAGGCGGCGACGCGCAGCGCGACACGCGCGGGACGGGAGAGGTGCATGGCGGAGGTCTCCCCGGACTAGAGGCTGCTGAGGGCGCCGGTGCGGCGCATCGCGAGCAGGTACACCACGATGACCACGACGGGCACGGTGCCGAGCGCGGCGGCCATCGGCAGGTTCAGCTCGATGTTGGAGTACACGAGGTTGCCGATGAGCTGGGTCTTGCCGCCCACGATCTGCACGGTGATGTAGTCGCCGAGGCTGAGCGAGAAGGTGAACACCGAGCCCGCCGCCACGGAGGGCAGCACCACCGGGAGCACCACCGAGCGCAGGGTCCGCCCGGGCCGCGCGCCCAGGTCGGCGGAGGCGTCGAGCAGGTTGTCGGGCAGCTGCTCCAGCGCCGTGTGGATCGGCAGGATCATGTACGGCAGCCACAGGTACGTCAGGGTGACGACCGCGGCGGTGAGCCCGTAGCCGGGGCCGTCGAGCCCGAGGGGCGCCAGCAGCCAGTCGGCGAGGCCGCCCTCGGAGAGGATCAGCCGCCACGCGTACACCTTGACCAGGTAGCTGGCCCACAGCGGGGTGAGGATCGCGACCACGAGGAGCGGGCGCCACCGGGGCCGGGCGACCCGGGCCGTGTAGAAGGCGATCGGGAGGGCGATCACGGCGCACAGCGCGGTGACCGCGAGCGCCACGCCGATGCTGCGCCAGATCACCTGCCGGAAGACCGGCGTGGTGAACAGCGCCTCGAAGTTGTCCGTCGACCAGACCTTGACGACCTCGGAGGTGAAGGAGTTCGTGGTCCAGAAGGCGGAGACGAACAGCACGGCCAGCGAGCCCAGGTAGAGCACGGCCAGCCACAGCAGGGGCGCGGTCAGGAGCAGGGACAGCCGCAGCCGCGGGCGGCGGTGCAGGGCCCCGGCGAGCCGCCGGACGCGGGAGCGTCCGGCGGTCCGCACGGTGTGCGACGGCGTCATCGGGCCGGTCAGCCCTTGATCTCGGTCCAGGCCTGGACCCACTTGGCGTAGGGCACGCACTTGGTGTCGGTGCGGCCGTCGAGGCACTGCTCGATCGGCGTGTTCCAGAACGCGGTGTTCTTCCAGTAGTCCTCGTCGGCCGCGTGGTAGGTCTCGCACCAGTCCTTGACGCTGGTCAGGTCACACGCCTTGGAGTTGGCCGGCGCCTCGCCGAAGTACTCGGCGACCTGGGCGTTGGCCTTGGGGGAGATGATCCAGTCCATCCACTTGTAGGCGCAGTTGGGGTGCTTGGCCTTGGCGGACAGCATCCAGGTGTCGGACCAGCCGGTGGAGCCCTCCTTGGGGACGACCGCCTCGACCTTCGCGCCCTCGTCCTCCGCCAGGTTGGCGATGACCTGCCAGGTGGTGCCGACCACGGAGTCGCCGCTCTTGAAGGCGGAGACCTCCTTGAGGTAGTCGCCCCAGTACTCGCCGACGTTCTCGTTCTGCTTCTTCAGCAGGTCCACGGCCGCGTCGAACTGCTTCTGGTCGAGCGCGTACGGGTTCTCGATCTTCAGGTCGGGCCGGGTCGCCTTGAGGTAGAGGGCCGCGTCGGCGATGTAGATCGGGGAGTCGTACGCGGTGACCTTGCCCTTGTACTTCGAGGCGCCGTCGAAGACCACGGACCAGGAGTCCGGGGCGGGCTTGACCTTCTCGGTGTTGTACATGAGCAGGTTGGCGCCGCGGCCGTGCGGGATGCCGTACGCGGTGCCGTCGACGGAGTTCCACTCCTGGTTCTTCAGGCCGCCGAAGACGTCCTTGTAGTTGGGCACCAGGTCGGTGTTGACCGGGGCGGCGTCGCCGGAGGCTATGAGGCGCAGGGAGGCGTCGCCGGAGGCGGAGACCGCGTCGTACTGGCCGGTCTTCATCAGCTTGACCATCTCGTCGGAGCTGGCCGCCACCTTGGAGTTGACCTGGCAGCCGGTCTCCTTCTCGAAGTCGCTGACCCAGTCCACCTTCGGGTCGTTGGAGCCGTCCTCGACGTAGCCGGCCCAGTTGATGAGGTTGACCTGGCCCTCGGTCCTGCCGAGCTTCGACTGGGCCTTGAGGTCCGGCGGGTTGAGCCCGGACTGCGCGGACGGGGAGCCGCCCTCGTCGTCGGACGAGCCGCAGGCGGTGACCAGCAGCAGGGCGCCGACGGCGACGGCGGCCTTGACTGACCTGTTGAGACGCACGGAGATCTCCAGGGGGCTGGGAAGGGGGGATGGGCGGGGCGCCGGCGGCGGTCGCCGCCCGCGGCCCGGGGTGCTGCGGGTGGTTCAGACGGCGTCCGGCACCCGGAAGGTGTGCCGCTGCTGCCACTGGAGCCTGACGCGGGCGCCGCGCAGTGCGGCGACGTCCTCGGAGGAGGTCTCCAGGTTCTGCTGGAGGGCGGTGAGGCGCCCTCCGGCGTCGAGGTCGACCAGGAAACGGGTGGCGTCCCCCAGGTAGACGACCTCGGCCACGGTGCCGTCGGCGGTGATGCGGTCCGGCTCCGCGGCGGGGGTGACCGCGGCGCCGCCGGTGAGCACGTGGATCTTCTCCGGCCGGACGCTGTAGACGCCGGGGCGGCCGACGATCCGCTGCGCGGCCTCGTGGGTGAGGAGGTTGGAGGTGCCGACGAAGCCCGCGACGAACGGGGTCGCCGGCTTCTCGTAGACCTCGGCCGGGGTGCCGACCTGCTCGATGCGGCCCTCGTTGAAGACCGCTATGCGGTCGCTCATCGTCAGCGCCTCCTCCTGGTCGTGGGTGACGAAGACGAAGGTGATGCCGACCTCGCGCTGGATCGCCTTCAGCTCGACCTGCATCTGCTCGCGCAGCTTGAGGTCGAGGGCGCCGAGGGGTTCGTCGAGCAGGAGCAGGCGGGGGCGGCCGACGAGGGCGCGGGCGAGGGCGACGCGCTGGCGCTGGCCGCCGGAGAGCTGCGCGGGCCGGCGGTCGGCGAACTTCTCCAGGCGGACGCCGGCCAGCGCCTCGCGGGCCCGGGCGCGGCGCTGTGCCCGGGGCACCTTGCGGATCTTGAGTCCGTAGGCGACGTTCTGCTCGACGGTCATGTGCGGGAAGAGCGCGTAGTCCTGGAACACGGTGTGGACGTCCCGCTCGAAGGGGGCGAGGCCGGTGACCTCCTGCCCGGCCAGCTCGATGCGGCCCGCGGTGGGGGTCTCGAAACCGGCGATCATCCGCAGGACCGTCGTCTTGCCCGAGCCGGACGGGCCGAGCATCGAGAAGAACTCCCCGTCGCCGATCTCCAGGTCGACCCCGGACACGGCGGTCGTCTCACCGAACGACTTCCGCAGGCCCTGGAGCCGGACCGCTGGTGCCTCCATGGGCGGGAACCTTTCTGACGCTCTCGAACGTTGAATGAAAAGATATGAAGTCATAGTTCAAAGCTCAAGTCCCCCTTAAGGTAAAGGTTGAGTCAACGCACAAGGTGGTGGCCGTGAAGCAAGGCATGGGCGGAGCGCGGAGGGCGGTCTTCACCCCGGTGGACAACCGCGCCCGGGTGGAGGCCGTCGTCCGCAGGCTGGGCGACGCCATCGAGCTGGGACTGCTCGCCGACGGGGAGCAGCTGCCCGGCGAGAGCGAGCTGGCGGGCCAGCTCGGCGTGTCCACCGTGACCCTGCGGGAGGCGCTCATGGCCCTGCGTCAGCAGGGCCTGGTCATCACCCGCAGAGGGCGTGGCGGGGGCAGTTTCGTCTCCCTCCCCGAACTTCCCGGCACGGAGCGCCTCCAGGCCCGGCTCGCCGGCTGGAGCACCGAGGAGCTGCGGGACCTGGGCGATCACTGGGCGGCCGTCTCGGGTGCGGCCGCGCGGCTCGCGGCCCAGCGTACGGAGCCGGAGGATCTGCTTCAACTTCGGCGTACGCTCGACGAGTTGGCGCACGCGGACGACGCGGCGGCACGCAGCCGGATGTACGGCAGGTTCCACGTGGAGCTGGCGGCCGCGGCCCAGTCCGCGCGGCTCACCCGCGAGCAGGTGGGCCTGCAGACGGAGATCGGCGCCCTGCTGTGCCTCGTGCTCGCACAGGACGCATACCGTGAAGAAGTCGCCGAGCGTCACCGCTCCGTGATCTCGGCGGTGCAGGATGGGGCCTCCGACTCGGCCAGGGAGCTGGCCGAGCGGTGCGTGCAGGAGTCCACGGCGCGGCTCATCGCCCTGCGCCTCGCACTGCCGGGCACGGCATCCGGTCCCCGTCCGCTGGAGGGCACCCATGAGGAGCAGCTCCGGCCCCGTCGGCACGGCGACTCTCGACGCGACCCCTGAGACGGGTGTCGCGGCCGGGGTCCGCTGCGTCCTCGAGGCCGTCTTCGACGCCGTCGCGCAGACCCGCGCGGACGCGACGGCCCTGCTGTCGCGCGTCACCGCCGGGGGCCGCCGCCCCGTCTCGGCCGACCTGGCCGCCCTGAGGCCCGGCCTCCATCTGCGCCTGGCCCGCTGCCCGCTGGTGTCCGGGGCGGGGTTCGTGGCGCGGCCCGGCCTGCTGGACGACGTCCCGGCGTGGCTGGAGTGGTGGCAGTCGGACTCCGCGGGCGAGGTGCAGCCGCTGCTGCTCGACCTGGACCCGCAGCGGTCGGCCTACTCGGACTACACGCACTGGGAGTGGTTCGCGCTGCCCCGCGACACCGGTGAGCGGACGGTCGCCGGACCGTACGTGGACTACCTCTGCTCCGACGAGTACAGCCTGACCCTGTCCGCCCCGGTCACCGTCGCCGGGCGCTTCGCGGGGGTCGCCGCCGCCGACGTCTACCTGCGCCACTTCGAGGCCGCCGTGCTCCCGCTCCTGCAGCGCCTGCCGGGACCGGCGTACCTGGTCAACGCCCGGGGCCGGGTCACGGCCTCCACCGACCCGGGGCACCTCGCGGGCTCCCTCGCCAAGGAGCCCCGCCCCGCGGCGTCCCTGGCGCGCCGGCGGCCGGTCAGCGAGGCCGGGCGGCGTCTCGTGCCGTGCGACGGCCTCCCGCTCGTCCTGGTCGTCGCGGAGCCTTGAGAACCGGAGGAGCCCGGAGGCTTCGGGAGCGGCTCACGCCTCCACGGCGGGCACCACGCTGAGGTGGCCCGCCGTGCGGCGTCTGCGGCGCAGCGGGCGCGGCCGGCGGGGCTCGCGCAGCACCAGCGTCAGGCGGGTGTAGCCGAGGTTCTGCAGGGCCTTGGGCGTCTCGTTGACGATCCGGCAGTCCGTGCGCCCCCAGCGGGGGTCGGGGTGCAGCAGCGGGCGCACCGCGCCGTCGTGCTCCACGGCGTCCGGGCCGACCGCGCGGATCCAGTGCGGCAGCCCGTGCCGGAACGCGGCGTGCATGATCGGGTCCTGGGCGACGTCGCGCACGATGGACTGCAGGCCGCCGTCCTGGCCGTGCCGCTCCACGGCGTCCGCGAGGTGCGCCAGCATCGGCAGGCACCAGCTCGACTCGTGCTCGTCGAGGACCGTGCCGGCGTCCGGGTGGAAGAGGACGAACCGCAGGAAGTTGTCGCCGGGCATGGCGGTCGGGTGCGGGCCGACCCCCCGGAAAAGTGACCGGAACGCGCCGTTGGCCAGGACGACGTCCCAGCGGTGGTCGAGGACGACGGACGGGAAGGCGACGGCCTCCAGGAGCGCGGCGTAGTCCTCCAGATAGGCCCGCGTCTCGGGGCTCTCGGGGACGGGGCGCTGCCGGGGGCGCTGCCCTCCTGCCTGATGTGCCATCGGGAGGTCACCCCTCTTGCCTGTGCGGCCTTTACGCGGCGTGGTGATCCTGCTATCCCGCTCGCAGTCATGTCAACTATCGTGGCATTTGACGCCTGTTGACGGCCTGAATTCGCCACAGTTGTGGCGAGACCTGGATGCGGGTTCGAACATACGGCTAGTCTCCCGGGCAGCTCACTCTGCACATTCCCGCCCTCACGGGGCGTCACAACCCCATGGTCGCGGACCTGTTCACACCGGTCCGGAAGAGATGTAGGAGATCTGTCGGTGACGGAAGGCTTCGAGGTTCCGGGCGCCACGTCGACGGGTCTGCTGCCGGCGGTCGTGGCCCGTGTCGCCGCCCTCGCCGACCGGCTCGGCGCGCCGCACAGCGAGGTGTTCGACGTGCGGCGCCTCTCCGCCGCGTCGGGCGTGCCGGAGCCCGTGGTCAAGGCACTGCTGAGCGGGCGTCCGGCCGGCGAGCCGGATCTGCAGGCCCGCTTCCTGCAGCGCCTGGACCTGCTGCGGCGCACCCGCCTGAAACCCAACGGCCGGCGCTACACGCAGCAGGAGATGGCGGACGGCGCGGGCATGTCCCGCCAGCAGGCGGGCGCCCTCATCAACGGCGACCGGCGCCCCACCATGGAGCACTGCGACGCCCTGCAGCGCTTCTTCCGGGTGCACGCCGGGTTCCTGACGGCCGAGGACCCCGAGGCGCTGGCCGGCGCCCTGCAGCGGATCGAGCAGGACCTGCTCCAGCAGCTCGCCGGCCGCGAGCGGCGGTCGGGACCGGCCGAGGCCGACCCGTTCGAGCGGCTGCTGCAGGACCACGGCGTACGGGGCATCGCCTGGCGCGCCGCGCAGTTACCGACCGACCAGCACCGCGACAAGGTCGCGGAATGGCTGGACATGCTGCTGGAGAGCGTCAGGCGGCCCGAGTCGTCGTGATCCGCGGGAGGGACATGGGCATCGGGAGGGACATGCGCCGGCTGTGCGGCGAGCTGGTCGGCGGACTGTCGCTCCCCGCCCCCGCGCGCCCCGCCGACCTGTACACCGCCCTGTGCGAGGGCATGAGCGGGCGGCGCGGGCGCCCCGTGCGGCACCGCACGGCCGTCTTCCCGCCGGGCACCGCCAGCGGTCTGTGGCTGGACATGGCGGACCAGGACCTCGTGGTCATTGAGGAGCGCACCGCCCCCGAGCACCAGTTGGTGATACTGGGCCACGAGCTGTGGCACATGAGGACCGGGCACTGCGCCCACCACGTGCCGGGCGCGGCGGTGGCCGCCCGGCTGCTGTCGGACTCCGCCGACCTGCGGGCGACGGTCCTGAAGGTGGCCGCGCGCACCCGCTTCGACCTGGCCGAGGAGAAGGAGGCCGAGTGCTTCGGGCTGCTGCTCGCCAGCAGATGCCGCGGCTGGCTGGCCGGACCGGGGCGGCGCGGGCCCGTCCCGCGGGACGACGTGGCGGGCCGGATCGCGGCCTCCCTGGGCCACGGGGCGCCGTGCGGCTGACGACGCGGCCGGTGCGCACCGCCGCCCCCGGCCCCCGGAGCGCGGACCGCGCGGCACGACGTCCGCGGCGGCCCCGGCGGCGCACCGGGAGCGACGGGAACGACGAGGCCGGCGGCACCGACGACATGGACGGCTCCCTCTCCTACCTGCCCGCGGCCGCGATGGCCGGCGCGCTCGCCCTCAGGCTGCCCGCGCTGCTGCGCGACTGGCGCGATCCCCTGGTGCGTCCGGTGTGCGCGCTGATCGCCCTGTCCGGGGCGGCCTTCCTGTGCTCGGCCCCGACGGCGGCCGCCGCGGTGGACCGGCTCACCGGCACCGCCAACGCCTCCGCGGTGCTGGCCTCGTGCCTGCTGAACGCCTGCGGCGCCGCCTGCCTGGTCCTCCTCGCGCACTGGCGCGGCGGCACGCCCCGGGCCCTGCGGCGCACCACCCGCCGGCTGGTCCTCGGCCACGGCGCGGTGATCACGGGCATCGTGGTGCTGTTCCTGCTCGGCGACGCCCCGGCGGAGGGGCCCCGCGACCTGGACACGTACTACGCCACCGCGCCGTACCTCCGCGAGATGATCGTGCTCCACCTGGTGGCGCTGGCCGTCGCGGTCGTCGCGATGATCCACCTCTGCCGGCGCTGGGCCCGCCGGGTGCGCGGCTGGCTGCGCGCGGGGCTGACGGTCGTCGTGGTCGGCCACGTGTGCGTCCTCGCCTCGCTGGCGGCCCGCTCCGCGGCCGTGGCCGCCCGCTGGTACGGCGGCGACCTGGACGCCCTGAGCAGCTGCGCCGCGCCCGTCCTGGCGTCGGTCGGGGCGCAGGTCAGCGCGGTCGGCTTCGCCCTGCCCCTGGCGGGACCGCGCCTCGCGGACGGCTGGGCGGCCCGGTCGGCGTACCACAGGCTCGGCCCGCTGTGGCGGGAGCTGCGGCCGGTGTCCGCGCACCGGGACCGGGCGGTGCGGATGTCCTGGTGGACACCGGCCGGGCTGCGGGTCGTCCACCGGGAGGCGCAGATCCACGACGGCATGCTCGCGCTGTACCCGTACTTCGACGCCGGGGTGCGCGCGGCCGCCCGCGCGGCGGCCCTCGCGGCGGGCTCCGGCGCGGACCGGGCGCGGGCGGAGGCCGACGCGGCGATGGTCGTGGCGGCCCTGCGGGCCAGGACCGCCGACCCCGAGGGCCGCGTCGCCGGCTCGGCGGAGGCGGCCGACGCTCCCCCGGGCCTCGCCGACGGCCCCCGTGACCTCGTCCGCATCTCCCTCGCCCTGCGCCGCTCCCCCGTCGTCGCGGCCGTACGGGGGCGGTCCGCGGCCAGGCCGGGGAGCGGCGTCCCCGAGCGCGCTCCCCGCTGAGCCCGGGCGCCCGGCGCGCCGGTACGGCCGTGCGGGGTCAGGTGGCGCTGCGCTCGCTCGCCTCCTGCAGCTCGCGCTCGACCGCGCGGGCCAGGGGCGTGTCGGGCTGTCCCGCCGCGCTGCCCGGACGGCCGGCCAGCAGCAGCTCGCGCCAGCGCTCGCGGCTCCAGTCGGCCGGGCTCGTGGTGCCGGTGAAGTCCTGGACGAGGGACAGGAAGCGGGCCGGGTCGCTGTGGAACGGGAAGTGCCCCGCCCCCTCGAAGATCTCCAGCCGGCTGCCGGGCATCGCCTCGTGCGCCCCGTAGGCGTGCCGCACGGGCACCACGCCGTCGCGGTCGCCCCAGATGAGCATCGTGGGCATGCCCTCGGTCAGGTAGCAGCGGTCGAGCATGGTGACCACCTGCCCCCGCCAGTCGACCACGGCCCGCAGGGTGCGGATGAAGGCGCTGCGGGAGGTCGCGTCGGGCAGCGCGTCCACGAGGGTCAGCAGTTCCGAGGCGTCCTGCCCCAGGTCGGTGTCCAGCAGCCGCATCAGGTGCGCGAACAGCCCCACGTACAGGCGCATGCCCGGCAGCTGCAGGGCGGACAGCATCAGGTGGGCGCCGGGCAGGGAGACCGTGCGCAGCACCGGGTTCACCTCGCGGCCCACGCCGCCCGCGCTGACCAGGACGAGCCGCTCGGTGCGCTCGGGGAACTGGTACGCGAACTGCATGGCGACGCCGCCGCCCAGCGAGTGCCCGACGAGCGTGGCCTGCTCGATGTCCAGGGTCGTCAGCAGGTCGCGCAGGCCGTTGGCGTACGCGGCCACCGAGTAGTCGGCCCGCGGCTTGTCCGAGGCGCCGTGGCCCAGCAGGTCCGGGGCGACCACGGTGTGGGTGCGGGCCAGGTCGGGGATGAGCTCGGCCCAGGTGGCGGAGGAGTCGCCGATGCCGTGGATGAGGACGAGCGGAGGGCCCTGGCCGGCCATGCGGTAGGCGCGGCGGTAACCGTGCACGACGCGGTGGTGCAGCCGCAGCTCGCTGTCGCCCACCGGGCGCAGCCGGAAGCTGCGCCGCGGACGCTGCCGTGGAACGTGGGCCACCGGGGTCCCTCCCGTCCGCCCGGCCGCCCGAGGGCGGCCCCCAGCCCGTTCTTCCAGCTTAAAACGCATGTCCCCCTTGGGATGTCGCCGGAATCCTTCCGCCGTGGGCCGGGTGCCCACAAGCTGGTCAGGGGGGATTGTCAGTGGCGGACGGCAAGCTGGTCGGTGCGCCCCGGCTCCGTGCGCGGGGCGGCCGGTACCTCGGGGGAACGGCCGCGGGGCGAGACAGGCCGTGAGGCCGGAGAAGACGACGAAGACGACAGGGAGAGCCGTCCGATGCCGACCGCCGTACTGACCGACAGCGAACGCACGGCCGTGCAGGCGTACCTGCGCCTGTTGCACACGGTGCGGGCCGCGCTGGACGGCCCGCCCGACAGCGGCCGGCCGCCGGTGATGGTGCCGCCCTCCGCCCTGGCCGAGGCGGAGCAGGCCCTGGCCGCCGCGGGCCTGGAGGGCAATGAGGATGCCTTCTTCAGACTGCTGCACGCCTGGTATCCCGGCCCCGGCTGAGGACGGCGGACCGACGCGGCGGACGCGCCCGCGGACGGGCCCCGGGGTGGCGTGGCGGACGCCGGCCGTCCACCACCCGCGCCCGTCCCGCCCGCCGGGTCTCGTCCGCCGTCCGTGCCCGCCCCGCCCGCCGGGGTCGCGTCCGGCGGCGGCACGGCCCGGCGGCGGGCGTCGCGCGCTTGCGCAGCCGCCCGCACCGTCCGGCGGGCGTCCTCACCGCCGCCGGCACGAGGACGGCGCCCCGGGCGTCGCGCGGCCGGCGCCGTCCGCACCAGGACGGACGGCGGCGCCCTCATCAGGACGACCTGCATCGTCCGCACCAGGACGGACGGCGGCGTCCGGCCGCCCGGCCGTCCTCAGGCGTGCGGCACCGTCACCGCCGTGGCCAGCAGGCCGTCGCGTACGGTCCAGCGGCCGTCGAAGTGGTCGCGGCGGTGGCCGCCGACCACCGGGCCCGGCACCAGCAGCCGGGCGCGCAGCCGGCCGGAGGACGGGTCCTCCGGGTCGGTGAACAGCTCGATGTCCGCCTCGGAGAAGTCCAGCCACTTGCGGGTGAGCGGGAACCACGCCTTGTAGACGGACTCCTTCGCGCTGAACAGGAGCCGGTCCCAGTGGACGGCGGGACGGTCCAGGGCGAGGTCCTCCAGCCGCCGCCGCTCCGCGGGCAGCGACACCGCGGGGAGCACGTCCTGCGGCAACTGCAGATGGAGCTCGGCGTCGATGCCGAGGGAGGCGAGGTCGGCGGCGCGGGCGAGCGCCGCGGCGCCGTAGCCCTCGCAGTGCGTCATGCTGCCGATCACGCCGTCCGGCCATTGCGGGGCGCCGCGCTCCCCGGACACGACGGGGTGCGGGGGCACGCCCAGCTTCTCCATGGCGCGGCGCGCGCAGCCGCGGACGACGGTGAACTCCCGGCGCCGCTTCTCCACCGCCCGGGCGATCAGCGCCTCCTCCTCGGGGTACAGCGTCGTGCCCGCGACGGGCTCGTCACCGTGCGCCTCCACGGCCACGACCGAGTCCGGGAGCAGTTCCTCGATCACTGGATCCGACCTCCATCGGCAGAATGCGGCGCAGCCGGCCCGGCGGTTGCGTGCGCTTGCGCCACTCGCGGGGGTATCCCACGGAGACCTCTTCGAAGGGGACGCCGTCGAGCCGGGTGCTGCGGGGGATGTGCAGGTGCCCGTAGACCATGGCGGCGGCGCGGTACCTGCGGTGCCAGTCCGCGGTGGCCGTGGTGCCGCACCACATCGCGAACTCGGGGTACCACAGGACGTCGGTGGGGTGCCGGTCCAGCGGATAGTGGTTGACCAGCACCGTCGGCAGGTCGTCCGGCAGCGCGTCCAGCCTGCGCGCGGTCTCCGCGACCCGCGCCGCGCACCAGTCCTCGCGGCTCGGGTACGGATCGGGGTGCAGCAGGTGCTCGTCGGTGCAGACGACGCCCGTCCCGTGCGCGTAGGCCAGCCCCTCCTCCTTGGTGGCGCAGCCCTTCGGCAGGAACGAGTAGTCGTAGAGCAGGAAGAGGGGGGCGACCGCGACGGGCCCGCCGGGCCCCTCCCACACGGGGTACGGGTCCTCGGGGGTCACCACGCCCAGCTCGCGGCACATCCCGACCAGGTGCTCGTAGCGGGCGACGCCGCGCAGCGTCACGGGGTCCGAGGGGTGGGTCCACAGCTCGTGGTTGCCGGGAGCCCAGACGACCTTGCGGAAGCGGCCCGCGAGGGTCTTGAGCGCCCAGCGGATGTCGGTGGAGATCTCCGAGACGTCGCCGGCCACCAGCAGCCAGTCGTCGTCGGTCTCCGGGCGCATCGCCTCGACGAGGGCACGGTTCTCGGCGTACCCGATGTGCAGATCGCTGATGGCCAGCAGCCGGCCGGACCGGTCAGCCGTCGACTCCACGCCGCCCCCTCCACGAATCCTGACACGTACACAAGAACACGCTCCGGACGACCGTACAGGAGCCTCCCGGCGGGGCGCGCGCCCGGCCGGACCACCGTCTGCCCGGATCCGTAACACGGGTGTAGCAGCACCGTGCCCCGGAAACCCCTATGATCGGCCTCACACGACCGCTCACGAACTCCCGTTTCCGAACGGCGGTTTGGTGTACCTCCCTACTCCCCGGCCGGGCACGGCCTGCTTCGCCCTGCCCGCGAACCCCGAAAGGCGGCCTGCATGGTCTCTCGCGTACGCGTCTGGCTCAACCGCACGTACGCGGAGAACGTGTTCTTCATGGATCAGCTGCGAAGTAATCCGCAGGGCCGTCCCGTCGAGATCCACGCCACCCACGGCGACCCGGACTCCCCCGTCCTCGCCGCCGCCGACACCGCCGCCATGGAGCCGGAGGGCCTGTCCACCGCCGCGTACGTCGAGTACGCCCTGGACCAGTGCGCCCGGCGGGGCATCGACGTGTTCGTGCCGGTGCTGCACCAGGCGGCGCTGGTGGAGCACCGCGAGGAGTTCGCGGCCGTCGGCACGGCGCTGCTGGCGCCGTCCGCGCGGGCCGTGGCCACCTTCCAGGACAAGGTGACCGCGTACGAGGCGGTCCGGGCGCTCGGCGTGCCGGTGCCGCCGTGGTCGCGGGTGCGGTCGGCCGAGGAGCTTCTCGCCGCCGTCGACGCGCTGGAGGCGGCCGGGCACAAGGCGTGCTTCAAGCCGGCGACGGGCGCGGGCGGCATGGGCTTCCGCATCGTCACCCGCTCCCCCTTCTCACTGCTGCACCTGGGCGGGTTCCCGAGCCCGTACGTGCCGCTGGACCTGGTGCTCGACGCCCTGCGGCGCACCGAGGAGCCGGTCGACTGGCTGGTGATGCCGCTGCTGACGGAGCCCGAGGTGTCCGTCGACTGCCTGACCGGGACGGACGGGCGGGTGCGGATGGCCGTGGGCCGGACGAAGAACGGGCGGCGGCGCGGCTTCACGCTCCATCCCCGCTGGATCGAGCCGGCCCGGCTGATCGCGGAGAACTTCGGGCTGCACCACCTCTCCAACATCCAGTTCCGCGTGCACGGCGGTGAGCCGGTGCTGCTCGACGTCAACACGCGCCCGGCCGGCGGGCTGCACCAGCTGTCCCTGTGCGGGATCAACGCTCCCTGGGCGGCGGTCCGGCTGGCGCTCGGCGAGGACCCGGGCGACGTGGTGCCGCCGTTCCTCGGCCAGGACTACGCGGTGGTCGCCGGGCCGCGTCCGGTGCGGCCGGTCTCCCTGCCCCAGCAGCAGCGCACGGACGCCCCGGCGGAGCCGGCCCCCGTGCCCGGCCCCGCGGCTGCGACCGCTCCGGCCGCCACGACTGCTCCGGCCGCTCCGGCCGCTCCGGCCGCTCCGGCCGCCGCGGCCGGACTCGCCGTGCGGCCGCAGCCCGCGGCGGACCGGCCGCTGGCGGTCTGACCCGGGGGCCGCCCGGGCCGGTGGGCGTCTAGCGACCCCACGCCCCCGCCGGTTCCGCCAGGCAGGGCGCAGGGGCGGCCTCCGGGTCCGCGTGCCCGACCGGCTGCGCCCGGCCCGGCCCGATGGGAAACCTGTGCCTCGGACGGTCCGCTACCTCAAATAGGCCAGCCCCGGATGCGCCGCCGTGTAGCCGTCGACGAGGCGGCGGGCGACGCCCACGGAGTCGACGAGCGGGTGCAGGGCGAAGGCCTTGACGGCCGTCGCGCGGGAGCCGGACGCGGCGGCGGCCAGCACCTCGCGCTCCACGGCCTTGACCGAGCAGACCAGTCCGGTGGCGTGGTCCGGCAGCGGGTCGGCGGCCACGGGGTGCGCGCCGCCTGCGTCGACGAGGCAGGGCACCTCGATCACGGCGTCCGCGTCGAGCGCGGCCAGGGTGCGGCCGTTGCGGACGTTGAGGATCAGGGTGGTGCGCTCGTCGCGGGCGACGGCCCGCATCAGGGCGAGCGCCACCTTCTCGTAGCCGCCGGAGAGGTCGTCGGCCTCGCGCTCGCCCGCGCCGGCCGTGTCCCGGTTCTCGGACATGTACGTCGCCTCGCGCTCGGCGCGGGTGGACTCCCAGGCCGCGAGCGCGGACGTGCCGGGCCGCACCGCCTGTGCGTAGAACCGCGCCTGCTGGTCGCGCAGGAAGGCGCCGCGGGTCCGCTCCGCCTCCTGGTAGGCGCGCACGGTCTCGCGGTTGAAGTAGTAGTAGTGCAGGTACTCGTTGGGGATCATGCCCAGCGCCCGCAGCCAGTCGGGGCCGAACAGCCTGCCCTCCTCGAAGGAGCCGAGCAGCCGCGGGTCGGCCAGCAGGCGCGGGAGTTCGTCGCGGCCGTCGACGCGCAGGCCGCGCACCCAGCCGAGGTGGTTGAGGCCGACGTAGTCGATCCACGCCTCGCGCGGGTCGGCGCCCAGGACGCGGGCGACGCGGCGGCCCAGGCCCACCGGCGAGTCGCAGATGCCGATCACCCGGTCGCCCAGGTGGCGGGACATGGCCTCGGTGACCAGGCCGGCCGGGTTGGTGAAGTTGATGACCCAGGCGTCGGGGGCGAGCCGGGCCACGCGCCGCGCGATGTCGTCGGCGACCGGCACGGTGCGCAGGCCGTACGCGATGCCGCCCGCGCCCACGGTCTCCTGGCCGAGCACGCCCTCGGCGAGCGCCACCCGCTCGTCCGCCGCGCGCCCCTCGAGGCCGCCGACGCGGATCGCGGAGAAGACGAAGTCGGCGCCGCGCAGGGCCTCGTCGAGGTCGGTGGTCGCGGTCACCTCCGGCGCGTCGGGCACGTCCGCCGCCTGCTCGGCCAGCACCCGGGAGACGGCCGTGAGCCGGTCCGCGTCCAGGTCGTGCAGGACGACGTGGGTGACGCGGCCCGCCGCGCGGTCCCCGAGCAGCGCCCCGTACACCAGCGGCACCCGGAACCCGCCACCGCCCAGAATCGTCAGCCTCACGCGCACAACCGCCTTCCCGGTCCGGAACTGCTTCTACCGGTATCACCCCGGCGCCCGTCACCACCAGCACGTACGGCGGCCCGGCGGTGTGGACTCCGGCCCGCACGGCGGGGTCGGGACGGCCGGTCTCGGGCCATCCTGGGTGCCGCACCGGACCGACCGCCGCCCCGCCGGGGCCGACACCAGGGGGTACGCCATCGCCCGCCGGCCGCACGCCGCGCAGACCAGGACCGCCCGGACCCCACGGACCGGGACCGGCTCCGCATCCGGGCCGGTCCGGTGACCGGCCCCTCCGCGGCCGACCGGCTGCTCGCCGTGCTCGCCGCCTTCGACCACGACCACCCGGCGCTGTCGCTCACGGAGATCAGCCGCCGCGCCGGGCTGTCCCTCACCACCGCCCACCGGCTCGTCGGCGCGCTCGCGGGCTGGGGCGCGCTGGAGCGCGACGCGTCCGGCGCGTACCACGTGGGGCTGCGGCTGTGGGAGGTCGCGGCGCTCGCCCCGCGCGGCCTCGGGCTGCGCCAGGCCGCGCTGCCGTACCTGGAGGACCTGTACGAGGCGACGCACGAGAACGTCCAGCTGGCCGTGCGCGACGGCCCGGAGGTGGTCTACACCGAGTGGATCTCCGGGCGGTCGGCGGTCGGCGTCCGCATCCAGGTGGGCGCCCGCTGGCCGCTGCACGCCACCGGGGTGGGCCTGGCCCTCCTCGCCCACGAGGTGCCGGCCGTCCAGGACGCCTACTGCGCCCGGCCGCTCGCGGCGTTCACCGCGCACACGGTCACCGACCCGGCCGTGCTGCGCCGGACGCTGGCCGAGGTGCGGCGCACCGGCGTGGCGGTGAGCCGCCGTCAGGTGACGGACGACGCGCTGTCGGTGGCCGCGCCCGTCCGCGGTCCCGCGGGCGCGGTGGTCGCGGCGGTCTCGGTCGTGGTGCCGTACCCCACGGCCCGCACCCCGGCGCTGGTCCCGGCGGTCCGGCTGGCGGCCCGCGGCATATCACGCGCACTCGGCTGGCAGCCGCGCGACCCCGACACGGACACCGACCCGCCACAGGAGCCGTAGGCCCGGCCGAGTTCACCCCTCCATGCCCCTTTCACCCCGTGAACTCCTCCGGAGCGCAAGGACTTTCTCGGCTTTACCTCTTGACGGCCGGAGTGCCAGAGAGCACATTGTCGGCGCAGCCTGAGAGCGCTCTCAGAAAGCGTTCCCGGCCGCGTGCACGACACCCGTGTTCCTCTCACCCCTCTCCCCACCCAGAAGAGGCACCCCATGCGTGAAACCTCCGGCAGACGCCGCCCGCTCAGACGCGCGCTCGTCGCCGTGCTCGGCGCCCTGAGCCTGGCGGCCACCGCGGCCACGGCCGCCACGCCCGCCGGCGCGTCCGCCCCCACTCCCCCCTCGGGCTGGTCGCAGGTCTTCGTCGACGACTTCAACGGCACCGCCGGCACCGGCGTCAACACGAACAATTGGCAGTACGCGACCGGCACCGGTTACCCCGGCGGAGCCGCCAACTGGGGCACCGGCGAGATCGAGACGATGACGTCGAGCACGAACAACGTGTCGCTCGACGGCAACGGCAACCTCCGCATCACGCCGCGCCGGGACGCCGCGGGCAACTGGACGTCGGGCCGCATCGAGACCCGCCGCACCGACTTCCAGCCGCCCTCCGGGGGCAAGCTGCGCATCGAGTCCCGCATCCAGCTGCCGAACGTGACGGGCACCGCGGCCCGCGGCTACTGGCCGGCGTTCTGGGCCCTGGGCTCCCCCTACCGGGGCAACTACTGGAACTGGCCGAGCGTCGGCGAGCTCGACATCATGGAGAACGCCAACGGCCTCAACACCGTCCACGCCACGATGCACTGCGGCACGAGCCCGGGCGGCCCGTGCAACGAGACCTCCGGCATCGGCTCCTCCACCACCTGCCAGGGCACCACGTGCCAGGCCGGGTTCCACACGTACGCGATGGAGTGGGACAGGTCCACGAGCGTGGAGGAGATCCGCTTCTACCTCGACGGCCGCAACTACCACACGGTGCGCGCCAACCAGGTCGACGCCACCACGTGGGCGAACGCCACGAACCACGGCTACTTCGTCATCCTGAACGTGGCGATGGGCGGCGGCTTCGTGGACGCCTTCGGCGGCGGCCCCGACGGCAACACCGTGCCGGGCCACTCGATGGTGGTCGACTACGTCCAGGTCCTGCAGTCCTCCGGCGGCGGCACGACCCCGCCGCCCACCGGCAACCGCGACGCCTACGGCACCGTCCAGGCCGAGTCCTTCGACCAGCAGAGCGGCACGCTGACCGAGTCCACCACCGACTCCGGCGGCGGCCAGAACATCGGCGCCCTCGCCAACGGCGACTGGGCCCTGTACAAGGGTGTGAACTTCGGCTCCACGGCGGCGAAGCAGTTCAGCGCCCGGGTGGCCAGCGGCGCGGCGAGCGGCGTCAGCGGCCTGGTCGAGGTGCGCCTGGACAGCCGCACCAGCACGCCGATCGGCAGCTTCGCGGTGGGCAACACCGGCGGCTGGCAGTCGTGGCGGACGGTCCCGGCGAACATCTCCGACGTCACCGGCACCCACGACGTCTACCTGACCTTCACCAGCGGCCAGCCGGCCGACTTCGTGAACGTCAACTGGTTCACCTTCGGCCGCTGACCCGCTCCGGCCGCCCGGACGCGGCGGCCGGGCCGCACGGCAGCCGGCACCGGCACTCCCCGGCCGGTCCGCCGGCACCCCGTGGCCGGGCGGAGCGCCTCCCGCGCCCGGCCCCCTTCCCCGGGGGACGCCGCGCGGTCCGGCCGGGCCGGGCCACCACGACCCGGCGGGCCGTCCGCGTCACCGCGGGCGGCCCGCCGGGCGTTCACCGTCCGGGCCCGCCGCTTTCCGAGCGGCGGGCCTCAGCGCAGTTCGGCCCGGAAGGC
Source organism: Streptomyces minutiscleroticus (assembly GCF_014650875.1). Taxonomy (GTDB): domain Bacteria; phylum Actinomycetota; class Actinomycetes; order Streptomycetales; family Streptomycetaceae; genus Streptomyces; species Streptomyces minutiscleroticus. The sequence goes on along the minus strand of NZ_BMVU01000035.1, from coordinate 5,395 downwards.
CACCGGCGTGGCGCCCGTGTGCTGGTGGAAGTACTTGGAGAAGTTGGCCGCGTCGGGGAAGCCCACCGCCACCCCGATGCGGCCGATCGGCATGTCCGTGTGGGCCAGCAGCCGCTTGGCCTCCAGGATCACGCGGCGGTCGATGAACCCCTTGGGCGTCTGCCCGGTGGCGGCGCGCACCGCGCGGACCAGGGTGCGCCGGGAGTAGCCGAGCGCGTCGGCGTACGCGCTGACGCTGTGGTTGGTGGGGAAGCCCCGCTCGACCGCCTCACGGAACCGTGTGAAGGTGCTGTCCGCCTGCCCCTGCCCCGGCTCGGCGGACCGGGCGGCCAGGTGCGCGAGCCGCAGCAGGAACGCCGTCAGGGTGTGCCGCAGCACCGCCGTGTGCAGGCTGAGCGGCAGCGTCTCGGTGTCCTCGTACTCGCGCCCGAGCTGGTCGAGGGAGTCCTGGAGCCCGGTGAGCTGCGCCGGGCCGGGGGTCAGCAGCGGCGGCAGGTCGTAGCGGTACAGGCCGGCGGCCTCGACGGTGGCCCGGGGCAGGAAGCCCGGCTGCATGGTGAGCGCCGTGCCCGCGTAGGCGTCGGAGGGCGAGAAGCGGTGCACCTGGCCGGGGCGGACCCACAGCAGGCTGCCCGCCCGCGCCTCGTACTCGGCGAAGTCGACCATGTGGGTCACCGGGCCGCCGGTGAAGAGCAGCACCAGGTGGAAGTCGATGCGGTGCACGCGCCGCCGGACGGCGTCCGCGTGCCAGGCGCGGTCGGACCCCATGGGGCCGATCTGCATGCCCACCCCGCAGACGCTCGCGCTCGCGTCGAACGGGAAGGTCCTGATCCCGCCGTCGGTCCCGCCGTCGGCCCTGCCCTCGTAGCTCGCTTCGCCCGTCATGTCCGTCTCGTACCTGCTCGTCCGCGACCCCGTGTCCCAGATTCACCGAAGCCTGGCACACGATGACCTTGGTCAGCAAAAGTCAGACTTTTAGGTTTGAAGGCGTTCCGGCAGTTACTCCATACTTCCTGAGGACTTCTTGAAGATGAGCGCGCAGACACACGACCACCTGGAGTGGACCGACCTTGACCGGCGTGCCGTCGACACCGCCCGACTCCTCGCCGCGGACGCGGTGCAGAAGGTCGGCAACGGCCACCCCGGCACCGCGATGAGCCTGGCCCCGGCCGCCTACACCCTCTTTCAGAAGGTGATGCGGCACGACCCGGCGGACCCCGAGTGGACCGGCCGTGACCGCTTCGTCCTCTCCCCCGGCCACACCTCGCTGACCCTCTACACCCAGCTCTTCCTGTCCGGCTACGAGCTGGAGCTGGACGACCTGAAGGCGTTCCGCACGCAGGGCTCGAAGACGCCGGGCCACCCCGAGTACGGGCACACCGCCGGCGTCGAGACCACCACCGGGCCGCTGGGCCAGGGCGTCGCCAACGCGGTGGGCATGGCGATGGCCGCCCGCTACGAGCGCGGCCTGTTCGACCCGGACGCCCCCGAGGGCGCCTCGCCGTTCGACCACATGATCTGGGCGATCGTCTCCGACGGCGACCTGGAGGAGGGCATCTCCGCCGAGGCGTCCTCACTGGCCGGCCACCAGAAGCTCGGCAACCTCGTCTTCGTCTACGACGACAACCACATCTCCATCGAGGGCGACACCGCGACGGCCTTCTCCGAGGACGTCCTCAAGCGCTACGAGGCCTACGGCTGGCACGTCCAGCGCATCGAGCCCACCGCCGACGGCGACATCGACGTGCGGGCCCTGTACGCGGCCCTGCAGGCGGCCCGCGCGGAGACGGAGCGCCCCTCGATCGTCGCGATGCGCACGATCATCGCCTGGCCCGCCCCGAACGCGCGGAACACCGAGGCGTCCCACGGCTCGGCCCTCGGCGCCGAGGAGATCGCGGCCACCAAGCGCGTCCTCGGCTTCGACCCGGAGCAGTCCTTCCAGGTGGAGCCGGAGGTGCTGGCCCACACCCGGCGGGCCCTGGACCGGGGCGCCGAGGCGCACGCCGCCTGGAACAAGCGGCTCACCGAGTGGCGCGCCGCGCAGCCCGAGCGCTCCGCCCTGCTGGACCGGATCGTGGCCGGCCGGCTGCCCGAGGGCTGGGAGGAGGCCCTGCCGGTCTTCGAGGAGGGCTCCTCGCTGGCCACCCGCGCCGCCTCCGGCAAGGTGCTCCAGGCGCTCGGCGCGGTCATCCCCGAACTGTGGGGCGGCTCCGCCGACCTGGCCGGCTCCAACAACACCACGATCGACAAGACGTCGTCGTTCCTCCCGGAGGGCAACCCGCTCCCCGAGGCGGACCCGTACGGCCGCACGATCCACTTCGGCATCCGCGAGCACTCCATGGCCGCGGAGATGAACGGCATCGCCCTGCACGGCAACACCCGCATCTACGGCGGCACCTTCCTGGTGTTCTCCGACTACATGCGCAACGCCGTCCGCCTCTCCGCGCTGATGCAGCTGCCCGTCACCTATGTCTGGACGCACGACTCCATCGGCCTGGGCGAGGACGGCCCGACCCACCAGCCGGTCGAGCACCTGGCCTCCCTGCGCGCCATCCCCGGCCTGAACGTCGTCCGTCCGGCCGACGCCAACGAGACCGCGATCGCCTGGGGTGAGATCCTCAAGCGGCATGCGACCCGTCCCGCCCCGCACGGCCTGGCCCTCACCCGCCAGGGCGTGCCGACCTACCCGGCGAACCCGGACGCCGCGCGCGGCGGCTACGTCCTGCGCGACTCCTCGACCGAGACGCCCGAGGTCATCCTCATCGCCACCGGCTCCGAGGTGCACCTCGCCGTCGAGGCGCGGGAACGTCTGGAGGCGGAGGGAGTGGGCACCCGGGTCGTGTCCATGCCGTCCGTCGAGTGGTTCGAGGAGCAGGAGCAGGCCTATCGCGCAAGTGTTCTGCCGCCGTCCGTGAAGGCCCGCGTGGCGGTCGAGGCCGGGATCGGTCTGACCTGGTACCGGTACGTCGGTGACGCAGGGCGCATCGTCTCGCTGGAGCACTTCGGTGCTTCCGCCGACGCCGGGACGCTGTTCGCCCGGTACGGCTTCACCCCCGAGAACGTCGCCGCGGCAGCCCGGGAATCCCTGGCCGCCGTGCGCGGTTGATCCGAACGCTCGAAAGAAGATGATCACAGTGACCGAAGCGACCGCACCCGCGGGAGCACTCAGGCGCCTCGCCGCCGAGGGCGTCTCCGTCTGGCTCGACGACCTGTCGCGCAGGCGCCTGACCTCCGGCGACCTGGCCGACCTGGTCGAGAGGGGGCACGTGGTGGGCGTCACCACGAACCCCTCGATCTTCCAGGCCGCCATCGGCTCCGGTGAGGGCTACGAGGAGCAGCTGGCCGACCTGGCCGTGCGCGGTGTGACGGTCGACGAGGCCGTCCGCATGATGACCACCGCCGACGTCCGGGACGCCGCCGACGTCCTGCGCCCGGTGTACGACGCGACAGGCGGCCGGGACGGCCGGGTCTCCATCGAGGTCGACCCCCGTCTGGCGAACGACACCGAGGCCACCGTCGCCGAGGCCAAGCAGCTGGCCTGGCTGGTGAACCGGCCGAACGCCATGATCAAGATCCCGGCCACCGAGGCGGGCCTCCCGGCGATCACCGAGGTCGTCGGCCTCGGCATCAGCGTCAACGTCACGCTGATCTTCTCGCTGGAGCGCTACCGCGCGGTCATGGACGCCTACCTCGCCGGCCTGGAGAAGGCCAGGGAGCGCGGCCTGGACCTGTCCAGCATCCACTCCGTCGCCTCGTTCTTCGTCTCCCGCGTCGACAGCGAGATCGACAAGCGGCTGGCGAAGGTGGGCACGGACGAGGCCCTCGCCCTGAAGGGGAAGGCGGCGCTCGCCAACGCGCGGCTCGCCTACGAGGCCTACGAGGAGGTCTTCGCCGGCGAGCGGTGGACCGCGCTGAAGGACGCGGGGGCCCACCGCCAGCGCCCGCTGTGGGCCTCGACCGGCGTCAAGGACCCCGCGTACAAGGACACGCTCTACGTCGACGAGCTGGTCGCTCCGGGCACCGTCAACACGATGCCGCAGGGCACGCTCGACGCGGTCGCCGACCACGGCGAGGTCACCGGCGACACGGTCACCGGCCGGTACGAGGAGGCCCGCGCGGACCTCGCGGCCGTCGAGCGGCTCGGGATCTCCTACGACGAGGTCGTGCGGCAGCTGGAGGACGAGGGCGTCGAGAAGTTCGAGATCGCCTGGCAGGACCTGCTGGAGGCGGTCGCCACGTCGCTGCGCGCCAAGGGAGGCGAAGGCGTATGAGCATGAGAAAGAAGCGTCAGGACAGCACCGCCACGGCCGGGGAGCCCACGGAGGGGTCCGCCGGGGCGACGGCGGCCGGGGCCGGGGCCTCGGCCGCCGACCCCGGTTCCACGGTGACGCCCGCGAAGGCCGACGCGGCCGGGGCCGCGGAGCCGGCCGCGGACCCGGCCACCGACCGGGAGACAGCCGACGCCGCGGGCGAGCGCGCGGCCGTCGAGGCCGCCGGCGAGCTGACGGCCGAGGCTTCCGACCGTGCGGCGGCCGGGGCCGCGGACGAGGAGGCGGACGCGGCCGGGGCGGAGGGCGAGACGCTGCCGAAGTCCGCCGAGGAGTCGCTCTCCGTCGAGCAGGCCCTCGCCGGCGCCCTCGGCCCCGACTGGGACAACCCGCTGCGCGACGCGCGCGACCGCCGCCTGCCCCGCATCGCCGGCCCCTCCGGTCTGGTGATCTTCGGTGTCACCGGCGACCTGTCCCGCAAGAAGCTGATGCCGGCGGTCTACGACCTGGCCAACCGCGGTCTGCTGCCGCCAGGCTTCTCGCTGGTCGGCTTCGCCCGCCGCGAGTGGGAGGACCAGGACTTCGCGCAGGTGGTGCACGAGGCGGTGCGCGAGCACGCCCGTACGCCGTTCCGTGAGGAGGTCTGGCAGCAGCTCGCCGAGGGGATGCGGTTCATCCCGGGCGACTTCGACGACGACGCCGCCTTCGAGCAGCTGCGCGAGGCCGTCGACGAGCTGGACGCCTCCCGGGGCACCAACGGCAACTACGCCTTCTACCTGTCGGTGCCGCCGAAGTTCTTCCCCAAGGTGGTCCAGCAGCTCAAGCGGCACGGGCTCGCCAAGTCCTCCGAGGGGTCCTGGCGACGCGCGGTCATCGAGAAGCCCTTCGGCCGCGACCTGGCCAGCGCGCGCGAGCTGAACAAGATCGTGCACGAGGTGTTCGACCCGGACCAGGTCTTCCGGATCGACCACTACCTGGGCAAGGAGACGGTCCAGAACATCCTGGCGCTGCGCTTCGCCAACCAGATGTACGAGCCGATCTGGAACCGGTCCTACGTGGACCACGTGCAGATCACCATGGCCGAGGACATCGGCATCGGCGGCCGCGCCGGCTACTACGACGGCATC
>NZ_BMVU01000034.1 GCF_014650875.1 Streptomyces minutiscleroticus | reverse complement strand
CACCGGCACCGGTCCCATGCGGGTCCGGTGCCGGTGACCGCGCCGGGGGCGGCTACCTGCCGTGGCGGCCGCCGCCCACCGCGCGGCGGCGGACCGAGGCGAACAGGGCCGCGGCGCCCAGCGCCAGGGCGGCCGCGCCGCCGACCGCGATGTACGAGGTGGAGGAGGAGCCGCCGGTCTCGGCGAGGTTCTCCGCGCCGCCGGCGGGCCCGGGCCGGTTGCCGGCGGCGGTCGCCGTGTCGTCCCCGGCCCCGTCCTTGTCCTCGGCGCCGGTGCCGTCGGCTGTGTCCGAGACCGGCTCCGCCGACGTGCTCGGGTCGTCGTCGCCGTGGCCGTGGTTCTCGACGGTCGAGTGCTCGGCGCCCTCCCCGATCTGCTCCTCGGTGGGCGCGGAGGCGACCGGTGCGGGCGTCGTCCCGCTCCCCGCGCCGCTGCCGCTCTCACCGCCGCCGCTCCCGCTGCTGCCGACGCCCGCGCCGCCGCCGCTCGCCCCGCCGAACGTCACGTCCGAGCAGGAGTAGAACGCCTCCGGGCTGTCCGAGCGCTGCCACACCGCGTACAGCACGTGCCGGCCCGAGCGCTGCGGCAGCGTGCCGGAGAACGTGTAGAAGCCGTCCGTCGCGGCCGGGTCGGTGGCCGTGGCGACCGGGGAGTCCAGGTCCAGGTCGTCCCAGCCGAGCGGCTGCGACGGGTCGTACCCGGCCTTGGTGAGGTAGACCTTGAAGGTGCCCTTGTGCGGGGCGGTCACCCGGTACTTGAAGGTGTGCTTCCCGCTGCCGACGGAGGTCGCGGGCCAGTCCGTGCGGGCCAGGTCCAGGCCCTTGAACGCGTCGTTGTTCGCGCTGCACAGCCGCCCGTCCGGGACCAGCTTCTCGTGCATGCCGTTCGCGTCGCCGATCCGGATGCCGTTCCAGTCGTAGAGGGCCTGGGTGCCGCCCGCCGCGACGGCCGCCCTGCACGCGGCCGAGTCGGGGCTCTCGGGGCCCTCGGCGTAGCACTGCGAGACGCGGCTGACCGGGTCGCCCATCGTGCCGTGCGCCGCGGCGGGCGAGGCGGCGAGCCCGGTCAGGGCGAGCGGGGCGGCACCGACGGCGGCGATCACGGCGGCCCTCCGGCCGCGGAACCCGCCGGACGCGGACGCGGCCGGGCGCTGGGCGAAGGTCATGGGGGCACTCCTCGAAACGGTCCTCGGTGCGTGGGGGCGAGCAGCAAGCTAGCCGCCCGGAACCGTGGAAAGGCCTGCTGAGGACCGGTGGAGGTGATCCTTATGGTTCGTTTAAGGGAGTGCTGAGGCTGCGCTGAGGAAGGCGGCGTTCCGCCGTGCGGCGAGGTGCGCCGTACGGCCGGGCGTGCCGTACGCCGGGGCGGAACGAAGGCACCGAAGCGGTGCCGGCCACCGGCGTACGGAGCCGGTGGCCGGAACGGCACGCGGGGGCGGTGCGGCGACCGGGGCCGGTGGCCGGACGGCGTGCGGGCCCGTGGCCGGGCCGGGGCGGACCGGCGCCGGGAACGGGACGGAGCGGGCCGATGCCGGGGCGGACGGAGTCCGCGGTAGGGGCGAAGTCCGCACAGGAACGGAGTCCGCGTGAGGACGGAGTCCGTAGGGGACGGACGGGGACTGCGGGGACGGGCAGGGGCTACGGAGGGCGTGTCCGGTGGCCGGGCCGGGCCCGGCCCGGTCAACCGTCCGGCCACCACGTGCGTGCGATGTCCTTGCGGACTTCCTGGCGTTCGGTGACGTGCCGGTCGGTCTCCTCCCGCACACGGCGCGGGTCCGACCTCTTGAGGGGCTTCTGCACGGTCGTACGGCGCATGACTGCCTCCTAGTGCCCACCGGGTTCCGCGTTCTCGTGGAGGTAGGCCTTTCCCGGGAGCCTGACCCATAGCCGGGCTCCTGTCAGTGGCGATCGTCACGCTTACGTCCTGGCCGCGAGTGGTAGGGGTCACGCGCGCCGGGCCCGGGGCAGCGCCCGCGAAGGGCCTGTTGTCGGTGCCGGATGCCAGGGTGGACGCATGACGAGTCATCACGGCGACGGCGCCCCTGCACCCGGCGCGGACGTCGACTGGGACGCCGAGTCCGCCTCCTTCGACGACGAGCCCGACCACGGTCTGCGCGACCCCGCCGTGCGCGCGGCCTGGGCGGACCGGCTGCGGCGCTGGCTGCCCGCCACCCGCTGCGAGGTGCTCGACCTCGGGTGCGGCACGGGCAGCCTCGCACTCCTCGCGTCCGAGCAGGGACACGGCGTCACCGGCGTCGACCGCTCGCGGTGCATGCTCGACCTGGCCCAGGCCAAGACGGCCGGCCGTGACACCGTGTTCCTGCCGGGTGACGCGGCGGCACCGCCGGTGGGCGACCGGCGCTTCGACGTGGTGCTCGTACGCCATGTGCTGTGGACGTTGCCGGAGCCCGCGCGGGTCCTGCGGCACTGGTGCGGGCTGCTGCGCCCCGGCGGGCGGCTGGTGCTGGTCGAGGGCGTGTGGGGGACCGAGGGGGAAGGGGTCGGCATCTCCGCCGACCGGCTGACCGGCCTGCTCGCGCCCCTGGCCCGGGACGTCCGCCTGGAGCGGCTGTCGGACGACCCGTCGCTGTGGGGACGCGAGGTCGGCGACGAGCGGTACGCGGTGGTGGCCCGGCCGTAGCGGCTCCCTCACGCACCGTCCCGCACGGCGCCGTACCGCCCGTACCGCATCGCACGGCCCCTCGCACGGCCCCTCGCAGGGCACCGTGCCGCACCGGGGCGCATGGCGCCGGGCGCCCCGCTCACGCGACCAGGGACGCGAGTCCGGGCCCCCGGGCCAGGCGCTCCAGCTCGTCCAGGGCCGCGCGGGCGGCGGACGCCGCCTCCGGGTCCGCGGCGGCCAGGCCGCTCGCCGCGAACTCGTCCTCGTCCAGGCGCACGACCGCCGTGCCGTCCGCCGAGCACCACAGGTCGAGGTCCAGGTCCTCGACGACCAGCCCGTCCGCGGAGACGGCCGCGGGGCGGGTGACGTCGCAGTACCAGCCCTTCGGCGTGCCCCGGCCGTCCCGGACCTCCTTGACCGCGTACCAGCGGTCGCGCCAGTAGTGCTCGGTGAACACGTCGCCCGGCTCGAAGCGCACGAAGCCGAAGTCGCGCACGCCCGCCCCGGCCCACGGCGCCCGCACGGTCACCCGTACGCCGTCGTCGCGCAGCCGCTCCGCCGGATAGCGGATCTTCGTACGGCCCGCCTTCACCAGCACCACCTCGACCGTTCCCGCCGGCCGCCGGGCCGGGTCAGCCGAGGTCGCGGACATACTGCACCTCCGTCGCGCGGATCTCGTAGCCGAGCCACTTGTTGATCGCGAGCATCGGGCCGTTGCCCGCGTCGTTGCCGGTGACCGCCTCCCGGTATCCGGCGGCGCGGGCCCGGTGCAGCGAGTCGGTCTTGGCGAGCTTCGCCAGGCCGCGCCCGCGGTACGCGCGGCCCGTGCCGGTCATCACCGTGCCGTACCGCTCGCCGTCGGTGCGGGCCGCGCTGAACGCGGCGGGCCGCCCGTCGACGACCGCCACCGTCGTCAGCCCGAGGTCGAGCAGCGGATGGCGCCAGGTCCCCGTCAGCCACGCCTCGTAGTCGGTGAACTCGTGGTCGATGTCGCCCGGCTCGTCCGCCATCGTCTCCGCGTCCAGCGCGAACAGGGGCCGCGGGTCGTCGGCGAAGTCCGCGGCCGTGCGCAGTTCGACGTCCGGCGGCAGCTCCGGGCGCGGGGGCAGGCCGGCGGTCGCGAGGTCGAGGCCGAGGAAGTGGGCCGAGCGGCCCGGGCGGTAGCCGCGGGCCCGGGCGAAGGCGCGGTTCTCCGGGGCGTCGAGCACCCAGGCGTACAGCCGGGTCGCGCCCAGGCCGGCCAGGCGCTCCTCGGCGGTGCGCGCCAGCAGCGAACCGGCGCCGCGGCCCGTGCGCCCGGGGTGCACGTACACGTTGACGTAGCCCTGGCCCGGCAGCGGGCTGTCGTGCACCAGGCCCACCTGGGCCGTGCCGATCAGCTCGCCGTCCTCCTCCGCGACCAGCGGCCGGTGGTGGGCGCCGGGGTGGGCGTGCGCCACGTCGTACGCGACGGAGCCGGCGGTGTGCAACATGTACGGCAGGGCCAGCCGGCGGACCCGGGCGAACGCCTCGGCGTCCCCGGGCCGGAAGTCGCGCACGATCACGGTCATGGGGCCGCACGCTACGCGGGCGGTGCCCCCGTTTGCCTCTCAATTTTTCGCATGTGCGGGACAATCATGCCGTGACGTTGAAGATCGAATTCGATGTGGGCTCCGGGGTCGCGCCCTACGAACAGCTGCGCGCGCAGATCTCCGAGCAGGCCAGGGCCGGGGTGCTGCCGGTGGGGTACCGGATGCCGACCGTGCGGGGACTGGCCGTGTCGCTCGGTCTCGCGGCCAACACGGTCGCCAAGGCGTACCGGGCGCTGGAGTCGGACGGTGTGATCGAGACGCGGGGCCGCAACGGCACGTTCGTCGCCGCCGCCGGCGCGGCCGCCGACCGGGAGGCCGCGGCCGCGGCGCAGGCGTTCGCGGAGCGGGTGCGGCGCCTCGGTCTCACCGAGGACGCCGCCCTCGCGGCGGTGCGGGACGCGCTGCGCGCCGCGTACGGGGCGGCGGACTGACGCGGCGGCGGGCGACGGCCCCGCGTCCGCGTTCGCCGGTACGGCCCCGCGCCCGCTCCCGCCGGTACGGTCCCGCGCTCACTCCCTACCGGTACGGCCCCGCCTCCGCTACAGGTACAACCCCGCCTCCGCGTCCCCCCGCTGGCCCGGTACCGACGCCGGTGACGTCCCGCGGCGCAGCGCGTACAGCTCCGCCAGGGTCGCGCCCTCGCGGCCCACTCCCTCCTCCGTGCCCAGCCACGACACGGCCTCGGCGCGGGTGAGGGGGCCGACCTCGATGCGGGCCAGGCAGCGGCCGGGGCGGACGACGGCCGGGTGCAGGCGCTCCAGGTCCTCGTTCGTGGTGACGCCCACGAGCACGTTCCGGCCCTGGCCGAGCAGGCCGTCCGTGAGGTTCAGCAGCCGGGACAGGGCCTGGCCCGCCGTGTGCTTGGCCTCGCCGCGGATCAGCTCGTCGCAGTCCTCCAGCAGGAGCAGCCGCCAGCGGCCCTTGCCCGCGCCGTCGTCCTCGCCGATCGCGATGTCCATCAGATAGCCGACGTCGGAGAAGAGCCGCTCGGGGTCGAGGACGCAGTCCACCTGGCACCAGTCGCGCCAGGAGCGGGCCAGCGTGCGCAGCGCGGACGTCTTGCCCGTCCCGGGCGGGCCGTGCAGGAGCAGCAGCCGTCCCGCGATGTCCTCCGGCGTGGTCTTCATCAGCCGGTCCATCGCGTCGGCCACCGGCGCCGTGTAGTTGGGCCGCACCTCCTCCCACGTGCCCGCCGAGATCTGCCGGGTCGTCCGGTGCGGTCCGCGCCGCGGCGACACGTACCAGAAGCCCATCGTCACGTTCTCCGGCTGGGGTTCGGGCTCGTCCGCCGCGCCGTCCGTGGCCTGCTTCAGCACCCGCTCGGCCAGTTCGGCGGTGGTCGCCGTGACCGTGACGTCCGCCCCGCGGTTCCACCGCGAGACCAGCAGGGTCCAGCCGTCGCCCTCGGCGAGCGTCGCGCTGCGGTCGTCGTCGCGGGCGGAGCGCAGCACGCGGGCGCCCGGCGGCAGCAGCGTGGCCCCCGACCGCACCCGGTCGATGTTGGCCGCGTGCGCGTGCGGCTGCTCGCCCGTCGCGAAGCGGCCGAGGAACAGCGCGTCGACGACGTCGGACGGCGAGTCGCTGTCGTCGACGTTGAGCCGGATCGGCAGAGCGTCGTGTGGGTTCGCAGACATGCCGCCATGATCCGCCACTCGGCCCCGGCGTGCACCCGGTTTCCGCGCCGTACGCCCCGGGCACCGCCCCCGCGCCCCGGTGCCCGCCGGCGGCGCGCCCCCCGCCTCCCGGGGCGCGGCCGTACGCCGGCCCGGTGCCCGCAACGTGGGCGCACGGGGCCTGTCCCGGCGGCGACGGCCGCCGTTACTGTGGCCCTTGATGGGACGTCACGGGTGGTATTCGGGGGCGCGGCGTTGGCAGCTCACCGCGCTGGCGGGGGTCGTTCTGGCGGTACTGGCCCTGGTGCTGACGCTGGTGTACACGCTGCCCGGCGACGGCGGCGACACGTCCGGCACGACGCCCGACGGGGACAAGGTGCACGGCACGCCCTCCGACCCGGGGGACGCGCGGCCCGAGGTCGGCTGGGGCTTCACGCACACCCAGTTCAGCGTGGACGAGGGCAGCGGCGCGGCCGTGCGGCGCGTGGAGCGCGAGCTGGCGGAGCGGCCCCTGCCGCAGATCCAGCACATCATGGGCTGGGGCGCGGGCAATCCCGAGCCGGTGAAGGGGCGGTACGACTTCGACGACATGGACCGCCGGATCGACTTCGTCCGCGCGAGCGGCGGCACCCCGGTCGTCACGCTGTGCTGCGCGCCGGACTGGATGAAGGGCGGCGCGTCGGGCGTGGACCGCACCGACTGGAGCCAGGGGGCGCTGGAGACCGCCCCGGACCGCGCCCACTACCAGGACTTCGCCGACCTCGCCGCGACGGTCGCCAGGCGCTATCCCGACGTACGGCACTTCATCGTCTGGAACGAGTTCAAGGGCTTCTGGAACGACGACGAGGGCCGCTGGGACCACGAGGGCTACACCGAGCTGTACAACCGGGTCTACAGGGCGCTGAAGAAGGTGGACGAGGACATCATGGTCGGCGGGCCGTACCTCGTCATGGACAGCGTCGACCCGCGGCAGAAGGCCGACGCCTCGACCACCCTCAGGGGCCGCTGGGGCGCGGTGGACGAGCGCGTCCTCGACGCGTTCCGGTACTGGAACGAGCACAAGGCCGGTGCCGACTTCGTGGTGGTCGACGGGTCCAGCTACACCAAGGACGACGACCTGCTGCCGGACGAGTTCGCGGCCACCGACAAGTTCACCGCCGTCAGCCGCTGGGTGCGCGAGCGGTCCGGCGGCCTGCCGCTGTGGTGGGCGGAGTACTACGTGGAGCCGGCCGGCGCCGACGACGAACGCACCGGCTGGTCGGAGACCCGCCGGGTCGCCGTGCAGGCCGCCGGGCTGATCGCGATGGCCCGCGGCGGCACCACGTCCGCCTTCTACTGGAACCCGGGCAAGGAGACGGGCGGCGCCTGCGCGGGCTGCCTGTGGACGACGACCGACACCGCGGACGGCGGCCGGGCGCTGCCGATGTACGGCCTGCTGTCCCGCTTCGCCGCGGAGTTCCCGCCCGGCACCCGGTACGAGAAGGTGAAGGTCGCCGCCGACGACGTGCCGAACGTGCGGGTCCTCGCCGACGACGGGGCGGTCCTGGTGGTGAACACCCTGGACCGGCGGATCAGCGCCGAGGTCGACGGCCGCCGCTTCGACCTGGACGCGTACGGGGTGAAGTGGCTCGACCGCTGAGCCGCCCCGCCCCGTACGCCCCCGGCGGGTCCCCCCTCACGCCATCGTCAGGAACCGCTGCACCAGCGACGCCAGCAGCACGGCCAGCAGCGGCAGCGAGAACCAGAAGCCGCTCTGCAGCCGCCGCAGCAGGGCCGCGCTCGGCCGCGCCGCCACCCGCAGCACCTCCCGGACGGTGAGCAGCACGATCAGGGCGGCCGCCGCGAGGGCGCCCGCCACCGACCACGGCGTCCAGGTCACCTGCGGTCCGGGCGGCCCCGGGTCCGCCTGCGGCACCTTCCCCGCCGGCCGCTCGCTCAGCGTGTAGAGGGTCACGTCGTCGTTGACGAAGGTCTTCCGCAGCTCGGGACGGTCGTCGAGGTGGCGCACGAGCCGCGTCTCCCAGGTCGCCGAGTAGCCCGCGTCCAGCCGGAGGTAGACCACCTGGCTGCGGTTGACCATGAGGTAGGAGTTCGGACCCGCCTGCCGCAACGCCTTGACCAGACCCGACACCAGCACCGGGTCGCTCGGCGCGAGCGTCGGCACGTACTGCACCCGCTCCATGTCCCGCGCGCCCCACGGCAGCGACGGCGTGACGTCGTCGACCGGGTCGTCGCTCAGCCACAGCAGCCGCACGGTCGGGTCGTCGTGCGCGTAGACGTACTCCATGGCCGCGACCTCGCCGGGCCTGACCCGCTCGAACGGCTCGTTGCCCCAGCGGGCCACCAGGAAGCCGCCGACCAGCACCAGGCCCGCCAGCAGCGCGGCGAGCGGCGCGAGGCTCACCCGGTCCCGCTCGCGCTCCTCGGCGGTGGCGCCGGTGCGCGGGAAGAGCGCGAGCCCGGCCAGCAGCGCGGCGCCCGGCAGCGCGAACATGAACACGCGCAACGCCATCTCGCCGCCGTACGACTGCATGCCGAAGCCCATGAACGGCACGAAGGCGAGGACGAGCAGCGAGCGCTCGCGGTACTTGTGGTCCCACCGCCGCCACCAGCCGAGGCAGGCGAGCGCCAGCACCGTGCCGGCCAGCGCCACCCGTGTGTACAGCACCAGCTTGTGCGCGGAGCTGCCGTCCTGGATGCGGCCCGACACCGACGACGACACGTTGCCGCCGACGCCCCCGATCCCGCCGAACAGTTCGTCGAAGTGGCCCGACCAGTAGGGCTCGGCCATGAAGCCCAGCCACACGGCGACGACCACCGCGCACAGCACGGGCAGGCCGCGCAGCTCGCAGCGGCCGGTCACCACCAGCGCGGTGACCACGCCCAGCATCACGAACGGCGTGAGCTGGTGCGCCGGGACGACCGCCAGGAACAGGCCGACCAGCACCAGCAGCAGGACCGCGCGCTGCCACCGGTCGGTGGGCTCCACCTCCGCCTCGCCCGGCCGCCGCCCGGCCCACAGCACGCGCGGCGCCCGGAACCACACCAGCAGGATCGCCACGAAGACGAGGTAGAGCAGGTACGTGAAGCCCTGCGGGGAGAAGTAGTCCTGGCCGACCCAGCCGCCGAGCACGAAGATCCACACACCGGTCCAGCGGGCCCGCCAGCCCGCCCGCATCGAGCGCGCGAGCAGGAACATCGGCGGCAGGAACAGCAGTTGCAGGGCCGTCGGCCACCAGCGGACGACCTCGGTGAGGTCGCTCAGCCCGCAGGCCCGGGCGGCGAACGCGGCGGCGGCGAAGAAGCCCGGCCAGCTCCAGCGGGCGTCCAGGTCGGGCACGGCCGTGCCGGTCCGGCCGATGTGGTCGAGGAACCCCAGGTGCTGCCAGGCCGTCGCGAACCGCGGCTCCGTCTCGACCACCGCGGGCAGCGCGTGCAGCGAGACGACGGTGGCGAGCAGCGCCGCCAGGAGCAGGGCCCGGTGCTCGCGGCGCAGCCACAGCAGCGAGGCGAACACCGTGACCAGCAGCGCGGCCCCGGCGAGCGTCGGCGGCGGCAGCACGGAGACGAGGCCGAGGCCGCTCATCCGGTCGAGGTCGGCCTCGCCGAGCCCGAGGACGGGCACCCAGTACAGCACCAGCGCGGCCGTCAGCAGGCAGCCGAGGACGAGCCCGGCCCGCGTCGGCCGCGGCCGCCCGCGCGGGGACGGCGGCGGCTGGGACCCCGCGGGGACCCGGCGCGCGCGTCCCGGCGAACCCTCCGCGTCCGTGCCCGTCGTCCCGTCCGCCCCGCCCGCGGGCCGCGCGGCGGTGCCCGGCCCGGTCCCGGTCCCGGGAGCCGGCCGGGTGCCCCCGGCCCCTGCGGACAGCGCCTCGTCGGCGTCGAACGGGGCGTCGACCTCCCACAGCCGTGCCGCCTCCGCCGGTCCGAGCGAGGCCTCCGAGCCCGGCTCGCGCTCCTCGACCGGCAGGCCCAGCGGCTCCAGCGGGCCGGAGCGCGCCTCGCCCCGGTCGGGCGGCGCGCCCCGCGCCCAGGTCGGCCGGTGCTCCGGGCGGTGCGCCGCCGGGGTGCCCGTGGGCGGGGTGCCCGGCCCCGGCCGCACGTCCGGCCGGAACTCCGGGTGCTCGAAGTCGACGCGCACGCCCAGGGCCACGGTGTCGGTGTCCGGCGCCCGGGCGGGCCCCTGCCGTCCGCCGCGGGTCCCGGCCGGCCCGGGCTCCGGCGCGGACGCGGACGCCGGCGCCGTGCGGGGGAGGTCCGCCAGGTCGCCGTCGGGCGCCGCGTCCTCGGGCACCGGCCCGGACGGCGCGGCGCGCAGGACCCGGCGGAGCCGGGGCGCGGCGACCGCCACGATCACCGCGAGGCTGGCGACCTCCGCGATGCCCGCCCCCGTCAGGCCCGTCCTCGGCAGCAGGAGCAGGGTCAGCCCGAGCACCAGCGCGCACAGCAGGCCCTGCAGCCAGGCGAGTCCGGCGGTGCGGCTCTGCGCGCGCAGCACCGCGAAGTACGTCTCCATGACGACCCGCAGCACCGCGCCGACCGCGAGCCAGCGCAGCAGCGGCGTGGCCGCCTCCGCGTACCCCTCGCCGAAGACGCGCAGGATCAGCGGCGCCCCCGCGAAGAGCACCGCGGACACCGGCAGCATGATGCGTGCCATCCGGCGCAGCGCGGCCCGGGTGTTGGCGGCCAGCCGCGCCGGGTCGTGCGAGCCCTCGACGGTGAGCGAGGCGCCCATGTTGACGGCCAGCAGGTTGACCGTGCCGCCGATCGTGGTGGTGATGTAGAAGTACGCGTTGTCGGCGGAGCCGACCTGCGAGGCGACGATCACCGGCACCAGGTAGACCACGGCGAGCGAGAACAGCGAGCCCGTGTAGTCGCCCGCGAGGAAGCGCCCCATCTCCCGCGTGCTCGGCGGGTCGGCGTGGTCCGCGGTGGCCGCGACGTGCCGGGGGACCAGGCGCCGGAACACCAGCCAGCCCAGCGGCAGCACGGAGACCCCTATGGCCGCGACCCACGACACGAAGACGCCGCTCGTCGGGATCGCCGCGGCGAACGCCACCAGCAGCGCCAGCTTCACCGCCGAGAACACCGTGTTGCCGACCGGCACCCACAGCGCGCTGCGCAGCCCGGTCAGCACCCCGTCCTGCAGCGTCAGCAGCGACCAGGCGACCACGGCGAGGATGAAGCCGAGGCCGTTGACCGGCCCGTGCAGGAACCGGTACGACGGCCCCCACACGTTCAGGGTCAGCAGGAAGACCACCGCGGCGGACGCGACGACCACCGAACTGCCCAGGTACGTACGGAGGACGAGGCGCCCGGTGGAGCGGCCCGCGACCGGGATGAAGCGGGCCAGGGCGCCGGTGAGCGTCACCGCGGTGAGGCCCGCCAGGAGCTTCATCGCGGCGATCGCGGCGGAGCCCTGGCCGACCGCCGACTCGCTGTAGTAGCGGGCCGCGGCCAGCCAGAACCCGAGCCCCAGCACGGCCGATATCCCGGTGTTGAGCATCAGCGCGTAGGCGTTGCGGAACAGCTGGCTGCCGCCGCCCCTTCCGGGCAGGCGCAGCCGGCGGCCGGGCGGCCTCCCGGGCGCCTCGGTCGGGGACGTGTCGGCCTGGGCTGTGGTCGTGTCAGACACGGGTACGGACGGCCTTCCGGCGAAGCTGGCGTGCTCTGCGGACCACGGCGTACCCCTTGGTCAGGGCGCGGTCCCCGGCGAAGGTGCGGGCGAGCGCGCGGCCCTCGGCCAGCCGCGCGAACTCCTCGGCACCGGTCGTGCGGCGCACGGTGACCCGGCGCAGCGCGTACGGCCCCTGGCGGCGGCGGGCCAGGCCGTTGCCGACGGCGAGCGCCTGGCCGTAGCCCGCCGCCCGCACCGCCCGGCGCACCCGGCGGCTGGAGTAGCCGTAGGGGTACGCGAACGACACGGGCCGTGACCCCAGTTCGCCGGCGACGATCTCCGTGCAGAGCGCCAGCTCGTGCCGGAGCGCGTCGTCGGTGAGCCGGTCCAGCTCCGGGTGCGTGTGGCTGTGGCCGCCGATCTCGACGCCCGCGGCGGCCAGCTCGCGCACCTGGTCCCAGTCCAGCATGGTGTCCAGGCCGCCCCCGGTGTCGTGCGGGCCGCGCAGCCAGCCGGTGGAGACGAACAGGGTGGCCGCGAAGCCGTGCTCGGCGAGCACGGGCAGCGCGTACCGGTGCACGCCCTCGTAGCCGTCGTCGAAGGTGATCAGGACCGGGCGCGGCGGCAGCGGGAGCCCGTCGCGCCAGTGCCCGGCGAGCCGGGCCGTGGTCACCGGCGTGAAGCCGCGGTCGCCGAGCAGGGCCATCTGCTCGGCGAACGCCTCCGGGGCCACGGACAGCGCGCGGGTCGCGTCGTTGGGCGCGGGCGCGACCGAGTGGTACATGAGGACCGGCACGGCCGCGTCGCTCATGCCGCCGCCTCCTTGTCGTCGTCGTCCCCGGCGTCCTCGCGGACCGCCCCGATCACCGGCACGCGGAACGCGGCGCCGCTCCGGCGGGCCCGGACGGCGCCGACCGCGTAGCCGCCGGCCGCCGCGAGCACCCCGGCGACGATCGCGCCCGCGCGGCCCGCGCCGCCGGGCCGCGCCAGCAGCGCGTCCCGCAGTCCGCGGGCCACCCCGGCGGGCAGCACCCGGGTCGCGTACCGCCGCTCCGAGGAGAGCCCCGCCGCGGCGCCGACACTGCGGGCCACCAGCGCCTTCGACAGCCCCTCGGCGTACGCGCGGGTGCGGAAGTACCCGAAGCGCTCGCGCGCCCCCGGCACCCGGTGGTGGATCACCGCGCGGTCGTCGATCAGCAGCACCGCGTCCGGTCTGGCCCGGGTCAGCCGGATGCACAGCTCGGTCTCCTCGCCGCCCAGCGGCCGCCTGCCGCCGTCGCGCCCGATGCCGGTGGCGAACCCGCCGGCGGCGTCGAAGGCGGACCGGCGGAAGGAGGCGTTGCCGCCCAGCACGTTGCGCACCCGGACCCGGCCGGGCGGCAGCCCCCGGTAGGTGCAGCCCACCACCCAGTCGAACTCCTCGGGGAACCAGGCCGGGCGGCGGCCCGAGGCCCACACGGGCTCGGTCCGGCCGCCCACCGCCATCACCCGCGGGTCCTCGTACGCCTCGCGGAAGCGCAGCAGCCAGTCCCGCTCGGCCACCGCGTCGTCGTCGAGGAACGCGACGACCTCCCCGCGCGCGGCCGCGATCCCGGTGTTGCGGCCCGCGGACAGGCCGCGGGGGCCCGCGTTGGCGAGCACCCGCACCCCCTCCGCCCCCGCGTACTCCCGGGCGAGCCGGTCGAGGAGGGCCTCGTTGTGGTCGACGACCAGCAGGGTCTCCAGGGCCGGCCGGGACTGCGCCCGCACCGAGGCGACCGCCGCGAGGATGTCCTCCCAGCGCTCCTCGGTGTAGACGCAGACGACGACCGAGACGTCCGCGGCGTCCGCGCGTGCGCTCAAGACACCTCTCCCCGCCCGACGCCGAGCGCGACGGTGCGCGGCCGGGCGCGGCGCAGGACGCGCCGGTTGGACCGCTCCTTGAGGATCACCTTCAGCACCCGCAGGCCGTCCCGCACGGCCCGCAGGTTGCTCGTCCCGTGGATGCGCAAGTACTCGTGGCTGGGGATCTCCTGCACCCGCAGCCCGGCCTTGACCACCCGGATGTTCATCAGGGTCTCCACCTCGAAGCCGGTGCAGTCGAGGTCGATGCGGTCCAGGCAGTGCCGCCAGAAGGCGTTGTAGCCGTAGCACAGGTCGGTGTAGCGGGCGCCGAACTTGCGGTTCACGACGGCGCACAGGGCCCGGTTGCCGAGCCTGCGCACCAGCGTCATGTCGTCGGTGCCGCCGCCGTTGGCGAAGCGCGAGCCCTTGGCGAAGTCCGCGCCGGAGACCAGCGCGGACACGTAGCTGACGATCTCGTGGCCGTCGGCGGAGCCGTCCGCGTCGACCATCACGATGATGTCGCCGGTGCACGCCTCGAAGCCGCTGATCAGGGCGTCCCCCTTGCCCTTGCCGCGCTGCTCCACGACCTTCACGTCCGGCCGCAGCTCCCGGGCCACCTCCACGGTGCCGTCCGTGGAGTTGCCGTCCACGAGCACCACCTCGTGGATCCACCCGGGCAGGGTCTTGAAGACGTACGGAAGGTTCTCCGCCTCGTTCATGGCCGGGATCACGACGCTCACGGGCGGCGCGATCGCCAGATGCGAGGTGACGGGCCGGTACTTCCCGGCCTCCGTCGGCGGATCCGGCCGTGAAACGGCCGGGCGCAGGACTGAGTTCATGAGTCTGGTCCCTCTCGTCCGGTGGACCGCCCGCCCCTGGGCGGTCCGGCTGTGTGTCCGGTTCGAAAGGGGGGTTCTCACTGACGGCATGCCGACATGACTCTCCCCGCATGCCGCGTGAGCTGGCAAAGCTGGCCGACCGGCGAAGTCGGTCGCGCGGCACGGCTCGGCACTGGTCTGGTCACCGAGCACGGCACCCCCCTACCGCGCCCCGCGCCGGGATCACCGGGGTTCTCGAGCCCTCCCCCAGAACCACTCGGTGATGGACCGATGCGGGTGGATGTACGACGGTATTGATGATTGAGACGCTATGGCAAGACCTGAACCGAGGTCTCACCGTTTTTGTTGTTGTGTCCGTTACCTACATTCCCGAGCGGATTTTTCCCATCCGTTTGAGCAGGCGGTCGGCCGGTTCGAACAACTCCGGCCGCGCCAGCACCGTGTTGCGCAGCGCCCGGACGGGAGCCCGGCGCGCGCGATGGCCGAGCGCCACGGGATGGCGGCGCGTGACCCACCCCTCGGACACGGTCAGGTCCCGCGTCTTCAGGGAGTCCTTGTAGTCCTTGCGTCCCCGCCCCAGGTCCAGGTGGGCGATGCCGTCGGCGGCGGCCGCCTCGGCCATGCGCAGATGCAGGATCAGACCGGGGGAGTACTTCGCGTACGCCGGGTCGTAGGCGGGGAACCAGCAGGCCAGGACCCGTTCCGTGCGCAGTCCGAAGTGCGCGGCCACCGGCTGCCCGTCCGCGTACAGCACGGACAGCAGTCCGGCGAACCGGTCGGAGCGGGTGTGGAACAGCTGCTCCACCAGCCGGCTGATCCAGGGATGCGCGAAGCGGTCGCTGCGGCCGGTCCTGCGGTACTGGGCGGACTTCCACGCCATCAGCGCGCGCAGGACCTCGGGGTCGCGTTCGTCGTGGACGTAGCGCACGCCGTCGTGCTCCCGGCCGAGCTTGCGCTCCTTGGCGAGTGTGGTCCGGGTGAACTTCGGCGAGCGCTCCCGCAGCCGGCGCAGGTACTCCTCGTACCCCTGGTCGACGTCCATGACCGGGGAGGGGAAGGTGCCGGCGGCCCCCGCGGCGAACGGCGCCTGCCCCTCCACCAGGTGGTCGAACTCCCACACCGCGAGCCCGCAGGCGCGCAGCAGCTCCCGGGCGTCCCACTCGAAGCCGGGCCGGTGCACCAGGCCCTGGCAGTCGGAGAGCCCGAGGCCGACGGCCCGGCCGACGCCGGCGGCGGTTCTCTGGAACGGGAAGAACGCGGCCGGCTCGCCGTCCTCCCGCACCACCGCGATCCGCACCCCGCGCCGGCAGCGGCCCAGCGCCAGGGTGAACTCGGGGGACAGGAACGGGTTCGCCAGCTCGGGCGAGCCGTTGAGGTGGGCCTTGGCCTGGAGGGCCGTCCAGGCCGCGCGGTCGGCCGAGGTCAGCTCGCCGGGGCGGTACACGGTGATGTCCACGTCAGGAAACCCGTCTCTTCGCCGTGCGGCCGTGCCACCGCCGCACCAGGACCAGTAGGAGGGCGGCGGAGCTGAGCGCGGCCACCGCCACGACCCCGCCGCGGACCGACCACAGGTGCAGCATGAGCATGCCCTGCGCGACCAGCATGTTCAGTGCGGCGGCCGCCGCCAGGGACGTCACCGCCCGGCCGAGCGGTGCCAGGCCGCGCAGCGCCGCCGCACACGCGGACGCGGGCGCGGCGAGCAGGAAGAAGAGGGTGAACGGGCCGCGCAGCGGCGAGGAGGCGCCGGTCAGCGCGAGCGCCGCGCCGGTCCCCGCGACCGTCACCGCGGCGCCGGCGAGCAGAGGCGACAGGTCCCTCCCCGGACCCCGTCGCGGCGGCTCGCCGAGACCGGACGAAGCTGGTTTCACACCTAAGGTCTGCATAGGCGACTTTGCCCCCCGAAGCGCCGGATGCCGGGCTTCAATGTGGCGCAGCGGGCGGGGGAGCGTCAAGACGCGGAAGCGGTATGCCGCCATCCGGAAAAGGGGCCTCCGCTACGGCGGGACGAGTCCCCCGACTGTCAGAGGTTCTCTCTGTTCGTACCGCCCGCTCCTGGTCGAACGTCTCGTGAACGTCCGGTGTGACGCCGGGTGGGTCCACGAAATTTTTGGCATGGACACTTCCTGTCAACGCGCGTAACTGCTACGAAAGTCATGGCAGAGATCCTGCTAAAGGGAGGTTCCATGAGACGTTCCCGCATTACGGCATACGTGACCTCGATCCTCTGCGCCGCCGCGCTGGCCCTCACCGGGGCCGCGGCGGCGCAGGCGTCCCCGAACGCGGCGGCCACCGGCTACGTGGCCCTCGGGGACTCGTACTCCTCCGGCGTCGGCGCCGGCAGCTACATGACCGCGAGCGGCGACTGCAAGCGCAGCACCAAGGCGTACCCCTACCTCTGGGCGGCGGCCCACTCCCCCTCCAGCTTCTCCTTCACGGCCTGCTCGGGCGCCCGAACGGGTGATGTTCTGGCGAGTCAGATGAGCACCCTCGGCACCGGCACCGGCCTCGTCTCGATCAGCATCGGCGGCAACGACGCGGGCTTCGCCGACGTCATGACGACGTGTGTGCTCCAGTCCGAGAGCACCTGTGTCTCCCGGGTCAACACCGCGAAGGCCTACGTCGACTCCACGCTCCCCGGACAGCTCGACTCCGTCTACGACGCCATCCGGTCCAAGGCCCCGTCCGCCCACGTGGTCGTCCTGGGCTACCCGCGCTTCTACCAGCTCAACGGCGCCTGCATCGCCGGCCTGTCGGAGACCGAGCGCGCCGCCATCAACGGAGCCTCCGACCACCTGAACACCGCCATCGCCAAGCGCGCCGCCGACCACGGCTTCACCTTCGCCGACGTCCGGAGCGCCTTTACCGGCCATGAGATCTGCTCCGGCAGCTCCTGGCTGCACAGCGTCAACTGGACGAACATCGGGGAGTCGTACCACCCCACCGCGGCCGGCCAGTCCGGCGGCTACCTGCCCGCCTTCGCCGGCAAGGTCTGACCGCTCACTCCCCGGGCCCCGGGGACGCCGAGGAGGAGGTCCCGTCCGTCGGGGTCTCCTCCTCGCACGTCACCGAGAACGGCACGCGGTCCGAGGCCGTGCGCACCGGGCCGCGCACCTCCACGCCGATCTCGTCCGCCAGGGTCCCGCCCTCCTCGTACGCCGTCTCGACGTGCCGCACCTGCCGCGTACGCTCCGAGGCGAACGACAGCGTCCGCCAGTCCGCGTCGGAGGGCCCGCCGCCGCGCGTCACCCAGCGGTAGTCGACGTCCACCGGGGTCCGGTCCACGGTGAGGGTCGCCGTGAAGGCCGACGCCTGCGCGGGGGGCACCGGACAGCTCCCCGTGTACTCCGTGTGCGCGCCCTCGACCGTGACCTCCACGGACCGGGGCGCGGCCGTGCCGGTCCCGCCGCCGTGCGTGGGGGAGCCGTCCGCCGTCCCCGGGCCGCCGGTACCGCCGCCACCGCCACCGCCGCCGCCGGGCGAACCGCCGCCGTCCGTGCCGCCCGCGCCACCGCCGCCGTCCGAGCCCCCGCCGGAGCCGTCGCCTCCGCCCGTGGCGCCGCCGTCCGCGCCGCCCACGGCGCCGCCACCGCCGTCCGTGCTCGCGCCGCCGCCCCTGCCGCCACCGCCGTCGCCGCGGTCGACCAGCGCGTACGTCAGTCCCGCCAGGGCGAGGGCCAGGGCGGCCAGACCCGCGATCAGGACGACCACGGCGCGGCGGGGGTGGCCGGGACGGTCCGCGCCGTCCGCGGCCTCCGCTCCGTCCGGCGCCGCGGCGCCGGACGCGGGGACCGGACCGGCCGGACCCGACCGGTCCGGCTGCCGCTCCGGCGGGACCGCGCCCGCGCCGCCGGCCGCGGACGCCGACGGCCGGGGCGTGACGCCCGCGCCGATGACGCTCAGGTCCCGCTCCGCGTCCTCGGCCGACAGCCGGAGCGCGGGGTCCTTGCGCAGCAGCCCCTCGAGGACGGGGGCCAGCGGGCCCGCCCGGCGCGGCGGCGGCAGCTCCTCGTCGACCACCGCGCGCAGCGTGCTCAGCGGGGTGTCCTGGCGGAACGGCGAGACGCCCTCCACCGCCGCGTACAGCAGCACGCCCAGCGACCACAGGTCGGACCCGGGCCCCGGCGTGCGGCCGAGGGCCCGCTCCGGGGCGACGTACTCGGGCGAGCCGACGACCTCGCCGGTCAGGGTGAGCGCGGAGTCGCCCTCCACCGTCGCGATGCCGAAGTCGGTGAGGACGACCCGGCCGTCGTTCGCCATCAGCACGTTGCCGGGCTTGACGTCGCGGTGCAGGACGCCGGCGGCGTGCGCGGCGCGCAGCGCGGCCAGCACCTCGGCCCCGACGTGCGCCGCGCGGCGCGGCGGCAGCGGGCCCTCGGCCTCCAGCACGTCGGCGAGCGAGACGCCGCGCACCAGCTCCATCACGATCCACGGGCGGCCGTCCTCGGTCGCCACGTCGTACACCGTCACGACGTTGCGGTGCGCGACGCGGGCGGCGGCCCACGCCTCCCGCTCCAGGCGCGCGTACATCCGCTCGACGTCGGCGGCGGACAGCCCGGACGGCGCCCGCACCTCCTTGACCGCGACCTCGCGGTGCAGCAGCTCGTCGCGGGCGCGCCACACCGTGCCCATCCCGCCCTCGCCCAGCGGCGACAGCAGGCGGTAGCGCCCCGCGATCACCCGTTCCCTGCGCGGCTCCTCGGACACGGGCGCCCCCTCGGTCTCCGGGTGATTCTCCACAAAGTAGCTCACCCCAGTGCGGATGCCGCCCCCCTGAACACCAGTCCGGCGCCGAGCGCCACGACCGCCAGCGCCGAGCCGAGCGGGACCGTGCGCCGCACCACCGCGGCGGTGCGGCCGCCGGACCAGCGGGCCCCGCCCTCCAGCGCCCGCGCCAGCCGGCCGCCCGCCCGGACGACGGCGAACCCGGCGGCGGTGAGCGTGAGCGCGAGTCCGGCCCCGTACGCGAGGACCAGCAGCAGGCCGAACCACGCCCTGCCGAGTGCCGCCGCGCCCACGAGGACGACGACGGCCGAGGGACTGGGCACGAGCCCGCCGGCGAAACCGAGGAGGAGGGTGCCTTTGAGAGTGGGGCGGGGGGTGGGGGAGTGCCCGTGGCGCGGGTCGTGGTCGTGCGGACGGGGACGGCCGTGGCGCGGGTCGCGGTCGTGCGGGTGGGGGTGGCTGTGGCCGTGTTCGTGACTGTGCTCGTGCGCGGGGCCGTGTTCGTGCCCGTGGCGCGAGTCGTGGGGGTGACCGTGCTCGTGGGGGGCGGCGGTCCGGCGGCGCCAGGCCCCGCGGAGGAGGGCGGTCCCGGCCAGGGTGACCAGCAGGCCGCTCGCCACGCCGAGCCAGGCGATCACCGACGGGGCGGCGGCGGACCCGGCGGTGACGAGCACGCCGAGGGCGATCACGCCCAGGGTGTGGGTGACGGTCACCGACGCGGCGAGCGGCAGGACGTCCCGGAGCGAGGCCCGGCCGCGGGCGGCGGCCGTGGCGGCCATGACCGTCTTGCCGTGCCCCGGCGCGACGGCGTGCAGCGCGCCCAGCACCACGGCGACGACCAGCGCGAGCGCCGCGAACCCGGCGCTGAGGTCCTTCCTGGCCACCAGGCCGTCCAGCGCCCGGGTGAAGCGGTCGGCACCGCGCGGCAGGACGGCCGACGCGGGCGCGTCCGGACGGGACTCCGCCAGGGCGGGCCCGCCGGGTCGGGCGCGCAGCGCGGCGGACGCGGTGTCCGCGGGCGACGACAGCAACTCCTCCGGGTAGCGCGTCAGTTCGCGGGAGACCGAACGCTCGGGCACGTCCGACGAGGTGAGCGTCGTGCGGTCGCCGCGCGCGGTCGTCTCGCGCCAGCCGGGGCCGTCGTCGACGGCGGCGCGCCAGGACAGGGCGACGCTCCCGGCGGGCAGGGCGGCGGTCCAGCGGCACTCCACGCGCAGGGTGCCGAGTCCCGCCTGCCCGGGCCGCGTCCGCACCGCGCTGGTTCCCGTACGGAGCGGGACCCGGCGGTCCGCCACGGTCAGCCGGCTCCGGCGGGCCGCGTCCGCGCACCGCCCGCGGGCCCAGGCGGCCCGCCCCAGCCGGGCGATGCGGGGCCCGGCCTGCGCGGCCGGTATCTCGGCGAGGTCCTCGACGTGGTGGACGCTCAGCCGGCCGGGCGAGACGACCAGGCCGTCGTACCGGTTGACGGTGAAGTTGCCGAGCGGGTGCGCGGCGGCGGCGCCCGCGGGCAGCAGCAGGAACGCGCAGACGGCGAGGAGCACGGCCGCGCAGGCCGCGCCCCGGCGCCGCCACCGGGGCCCCGTCCCGCCGCCGCACGCGGAAACCGTGCCGACGGGGACGGCCGGGCCGCCGTACGCGGGGGCGGCCGTGTCGGCCGGCACGAGGACCGCACCGCCGCGTGCGAGCGCGGCCGGTCCGCCCTGCGCGGGTACGGAAGCCGGGCCGCCGCACACGGGGGCGGCCGCGTCGGCGGATACGGAGGCCGGGCCCCTGTGCGCGGGGACCACCGGGCCGTTGGACGCGGGGACCACCGGGGTGGCGGGTGCGGAGTGTGTCGTCGCCCTCACGCGGCACCGCCCAGTGCCCTGAGCGCCTTCTCCGCGGCGCTCGCACCGGCCGGTGAGAAGCCCGGGTCGAGACGGAGCGCCGAGGACAGGAGGCGGCGGGCCTCCGCCTCGTGGCCGGTGGCCCGCTCGATCACACCGCGGTGGTAGTGGAACGCGGCGTCGCGATAGCCGGTGGCGGTGGCGCGGCGGGCGTACGGCAGGGCCTCGGCGTCCCGCCCGTTGACGTGCAGCGCCCAGGCGAGGGCGTCCGCGGTGTGCACGGTGTGCCGGCGGGACCACTCGGCGCGGGCGGCGCGCAGGGCGGCCTTCCGGTCGCCGTGGTCCGCCTCCGCGAGGGCGGTGTCCAGATCGGCGTCGACGCCGTTCGCCCGGGCCAGCGCGGCCCAGGCGTCCACCAGGGCGTACTGCTCGCGGGCGCGCGCCCGGTCGCCCCCGCCGCCGCGCGCCTCGTACAGCTCGCCGAGCGCGACGAGCGCGGCCGGCAGCGGTGCGCGCTCCACGACCCGCTCCATCCCGCGGATCGCGGCCGCCCGGTCGCCGTTCGCGGCCTGCGCGCGGGCGCGGCCCTCCAGCGCCGGGAGGTAGGCGTCGTCGGCGGCCAGCGCCCGCGCGTAGTACCGCAGGGCCGTCCTCCCGTCGCCCTCGCGCGCGGCCAGCCGGCCGAGGGCCGTCGCCACGTACGCCACGTCGCCGGGCGCCGCGGCCGTGCCGAGCGCCCGCTCCAGCACCCGCCGGGCGGTCCGCACGTCGCCGCGCAGCTCGTGGACGTACGCGTACCGCGTGAAGACCGGGACGCCGGGGCGGCGGGAGTCGGCCGTGCCCGCCGCCCGCTCCGCCTCGTCGTAGCGGCCGAGTTCGACCAGGGCGTCGACGCGGGAGCAGAGCGCGCGCTCGTTGTACGGGTTGCGGGCCAGGGCCGCGTCCGCGAGGCGCAGGGCCCCGGAGAAGTCGTGGCGGGCGGCGGCGAGCGCGGCGCGTCCGGCGAGCGCCGGGTCGTTGCCGGGCGCGAGCTCCAGCGAACGGGCCAGGGCGCGCTGCGCCTGCGGATAGCGGGACGGATCGCCGTCCGTGCGGGCCTGCTCGACGTACGCGACGCCCAGCGTCGCCCACGCCGCGTGGTCCTTGGGCTGGGCCCGCAGCTGTACCTGCAACGCCCCGACCTGCGCCTCCAGGTCACCCCCTGCCGGCAGGACGGGCGCGGCGGCGGGCACGGACGCCGTGACCGGCGCCGCGTCGCGCCGGGCGCCCAGGGCGACGGCCCAGGCGCTGAGCCAGACGGCGAGCACGGCGGCCCAGGCCGCGAGCCGCAGCGTCCGGCGCCGCCCCGGACTCCCCGGCGGCTCGTCGTCGTGCGCGGCGCGCGGCCCGTCCTCGTACGGGCCCGGAGACGGAGACATGGCCTCTCCTCGATCGTCTGGTGGTGAACGGTCGTGCTGGTGACGGGCGGGGCGTCGGGTGGTGCGCGTCCGGTGCCGTCACGACGCCGGCGAAAGGCGTCAGTACGCGTCCCGGCCCCGTCGGTGGCCGCGCCACCACAGCAGGCCCGCGGCGACGAGCAGGAACCCGACCGCTCCCGACGCCGCGGAGAGGGCGATCAGCGTCGTGTCGTCCGTGCCGCCGCCGTCGGAGCCCGCGGGCGCGAGCGCGTCGCCGAGCTGGTTGCGGACGTCGTTGCCGCCCTTCGTGCCCTTGGCCAGCGGGCCGCGCGAGCCCGACGTGGGCTCGGCGACGTACGGGAAGGCCTTCCCGAACTCCTTGTCGTTCGCGTCGACCGCGTCGCCCAGGTCGTTCTCGGCCCCCACCAGTTCGCCCTCGACGACCTGGAGGGAGGCGTCGATCACGTCGTCGGTGAGCCGGCGCCCGTTGGGGAAGCCCGCGTCGTCGCCGTCCAGCACGCCGAGCCGCTTCGGGTCGTCCGAGGGCCGCACCGAGGTGTTGAGCCGCAGCTCCTCGGCGGGCCGCACGTGCGGCGGCCGGTTGAGCCCCTTCACGCCCTTGAGGAACACGTCGACCAGGTCGTTGCGGGGCTCCGCCGGGGCCTTGATCCTGTAGATCTGCTCGATGAGCTTCGGCAGCTCCGGGGCGGTGACGTTCTTCAGGAAGTCGCCGTCGTTCCAGGGCGAGGACGCGTTGAACCTGTCCTTGTCCTTCTGCGGATTGACGACCTCGTTGACCAGCGGGTTGCCGAGCCGCGAGACCTGGGTCCAGTCGCCGTGGGCGTCCTTGCGCTGGGTCGTCGACCAGATGCCCACGACCGGCTGGTCCGCCGACTTCAGGAGCGCGTTCGTGGGCACCTGCAGGGCGATGGAGTTGACGTTGTAGCCCTTGAGGGTGTCCCGGCCGACCTCGGTGAGGTTCCCGCCGTACAGCAGGTCGAAGACGCGCAGGTCCAGGAAGAACGGGTCGTCGGCCTGGCCCGCGAACGCCTGCCCGCCGCCCTTCAGCTTTCGCACGGCCTGGTCGCGCAGCGTGCCGTAGTCGGGCATGGACGCCCTGCCCACGTCCGACGGCGCGACCGGCAGGTCGTCCGCGACCTTCGTCCGCGACACCAGCTTCTGGTCGTGCAGCTTCAGCAGTTCGACGTCGTAGGTCTGCGTGATGTTGAGGTCGGGGTCGTCGAGGCTGGTCACGGGGCCGGTGTTGTAGAGGAACGTGTCCCCGTTCCTCCGGTGCGTGTCGAAGGTGAAGCGGTACAGCAGCTCGCCCTGCGCGTCGCCGTCGTTGTCGATGTGCAGGTCGTACCGGGCGTCGTCCGCGAAGGTGTAGAAGTTCGGGCCGCCCGCGGGCTCCTGGAACGGCAGCCAGTTCGCGACGATCGTCGTCGTGTCCGGCTTGTCGGGGCTGACGAACGCGTACACGTCCGTGTTGTCGTACTGCGGCTGCCCCGAGATCAGCGGGGCCTCCCGGTGACTGGAGGCGGTCGCCGCCCGGGGCTCGAGCGCGGTCACGCCCGCGGCCGCGAGCCCTCCCGCGGCCAGCGCGCCGCAGACGCAGGCCGCCAGGCCCCTGCGCCACGCGGGCCCGTGCACCGCGGTCCTCGTACTGGTGGATGTCATGCCGTCCGTCCTCTGTCCCGTCGTTCCGGCGGCCTGTCCGGCGGGGCCACCCGCCGGAACGCCTCCGGGGGCCTCGCGTGCGTGCCGCGTCGGTCCGTCGCTGTCCGACGCCCGCCATTCGGAGTGGGGCAGGGGGCGGATTGGTCCTCCGCCGGCCCGCGTTTTCACCGCGCCGATCCGTACCCCCATCCGTACGGGCGGGTGCGCCGAACACCGCGGTGAGGGACGGCCTGGTACGGCCGGGGAGAGGGGAGCCGGAGTTGGAGGGCGGGAGGGGACCGGTGGAGGGCGGGAGGCGCCCGCCGCGGGGCGGGGGGAACACCGGGGAGGCCGAGGAGCTCCTCGCGCGCGTCGCGCGGGGCGACCAGCGGGCCTTCGAGGAGCTGTACGCCGTCGTGTCCGGGCCGGTCTTCGGGCTGGTGCGCCGCGTGGTGCGGGACCCGGCCCAGTCGGAGGAGGTCGCCCAGGAGGTGCTGCTCGAACTGTGGCGCTGCGCCGCGCGCTACGACCCCGGCCGCGGCAGCGCCCTGTCCTGGGTCCTCACCGTCGCCCACCGCCGGGCCGTGGACCGGGTGCGCAGCGCCCGCGCGGCCGGCGAGCGCGAGCGGCGCGAGGGGCGGCGCGCGCACGGACCGGCCTTCGACCAGGTCGCCGAGGAGGTCGAGGCGGGCCTCGAACGCGAGTGGGTGCGCCGCTGCCTGGACCGGCTGACCGCGCTCCAGCGCCAGTCCGTCACCCTCGCCTACTACGACGGCTACACCTACCGCGAGGTCGCCGAGCGGCTGTCGCTGCCGCTGGGCACGGTGAAGACGCGGATGCGCGACGGGCTCGCCCGGCTGCGCCACTGCCTGGGAGGCGCCGTATGAGCGCCCTCCTGCGCGGGCCCTTCGGCCGCCGCGCGCTGCACTCGCTCGCCGCGCCGTACGCGCTGGACGCGCTCGCACCCCCCGAGCACCGGCGCTTCGAGAGGCACCTGCGGGGCTGCGACCGCTGCGCCGCCGAGGTGCGGGCGCTGCGCGAGGACGCCGTCCGCCTGGCCTGCTCCACGGCGGTGGCGCCCCCGCCGGCCCTGCGCGAGCGGATCCTCGCCGCCGTGCGCACCACCCCGCAGGAGCCGGTGCCGCAGCCGTCGCGGTCGCGGCCCGGACGCGGACCCGGCCGCGCCCGGGCCGCGCGGCCGTCCCCGCTGCTGGTGCCGCTCACCACCCTCACGGCGGCGGCCGCGCTCGTCGTCGCCGCGCTGTTCGGCGTCCAGGCCGCCCGGACGCAGGACGCCCTGGACCGGGAGCGGGCCAGGGCGAGTGAGATCGCCCACGTTCTGGCCGCCCCGGACGCCCGCGCGAGCGCCGGCCGGGACGCGCGGGGCGGGGGTCTCGCGGTCGTCGCCTCGGCCGAGCGGCGCAGCGCCGTGGTGACCGCCACCGGCCTGGCCGCGCCCGGGAACGGGAGGGTGCACCAGCTGTGGCTCGTGCGCCCCGGCGCGAAACCGCACTCCCTGGGCCTGCTCGACGGCGACACGCCCTTGGTCGCCACCGGACTGGGCACGGACGCGACGTCACTCGCCGTGACGGTGGAACCGCGCGGTGGCTCCGAACAGCCCACAACCTCACCCATTGTCCAACTCGCCCTGGAAAATGTCGGATTCGGAGAGTGATCGTCAACCGCCTTACGGGGAAGGTGATTAGTGCGCCCGGGATACACGTGTGTGATGGGGGAGCGATAGGGTTAACCTGCCCGGGCCGGGTGCCCTCGTACGGGTGGGGAGTGACGATGGAACAGATAACAGTGCGTGGCAGGGCGCGAGTCCCTGCGATCACCTGCGGCAGCAGCGCGAGCAGTTCGCGCCTCGACCGACATCTCTCGGTGCTGGGCGGACCTGCCGTCCCCCAGCGCGAGACGGTCGAGGCGACGTCGCTGATGCGTGAGCTGACCGCGCGCGGCGCCACGCACGAGCACAGCGGCAGGCGGGCCCGCGTGGGCCGCGTCTCGCTGTTCGCACCGCTGCGCCGGCTGCGCCGCTCGCTGTTCGGCGGCCACTGACGCGGCGGACGCGCCGGCACGGCCGCCGCACGGCGGCCCGGCGGGCGCGTCGGCCCGCGACCGGGTGACACACCCCACACCGACGTACGACCGCCGTTCACAGCGTCCGTCATCCCCGCGGCACGCGGCAGCGTCCCGGTGTGTCCCCGTTCGCGGGCCCGGCCCCGGTCCGTCCGGCCGGACGGACCCGAGCGGGTCCGTCCCGCTCCACCCGGCAGCAGCCGCTCCACCACGACAGCAGTGAGGCGGGCCACCGGCCCGGCGACCCGGCACGGACTCCCCACCCGCCGTCGGGCCGGCCCTCGGTGACGGGCCTTCAGCCCCTTCCCGCACGTCCCGCTTCCCGCACCTCCCGCCGTCCGCGACGGCGGCGGCCGGATCAGCGCCCGCCGGCCGCGTACGCCCGCACCGCGAGCGGCAGGAACACCGCCGTGAGCACGGCGCACCACGCCAGTGACCCCGCGATCGGACGGGTCACCGGCCAGGAGCCCTCGTACGGCACCGGCGCGTTCCCGAACAGGAAGCGCACCGCGGTGGTCACCGCGCTGATCGGGTTCCACTCCGCCACCGCCCGCAGCCCGTCCGGCAGTCCGCCGGTGGGGACGCAGGCGTTCGACAGCAGCGGCAGCACGAAGGCCGCCGAGTCCAGCTGCCCGGCCGCCTCCTCGCTCCGCGAGGCCAGCCCCCAGCAGGATGCCGGCCCAGGTCGTGGCGGACCGCAGGAGCAGCGCCACGTGCCCCGAGGGGCGCCGTTCCGCGGGGCCGCCGGTCCCGGCCGCAGGTCAGAGCAGCGCGAACTGGCCCTCCGGGCCCTCCTCCAGGTGGTCCAGGACCGAGGCCGGCCGACGGGCCGCGGCCGGCACCGGCAGGACGCCCGCCCCGTGCAGCTCGGCCGCCGTGACCGGGGCGCCCCCGCCCTCCGCCAGGCCGGCCCGCCGCGCGCGCACGTCCGCGAGCAGGGCGAGCACCGTGACGAGCTCCAGCAGTTCCGACGTCCAGGCCTGGGGCCAGGCCGCGGGCCGCACGGCCTCCAGGGAGCCCGGCCCGGCCGGGGCGGTGCGGACCGCGAACCACCGCTCCAGCACCCGCACCCCGGCCACCTCGAAGTCCCAGGCCTCGGGCGGCACCGGGGAGATGCGGCCCTCGTCGACGTGGAGGGTCTCCTCGTCGCGGTCGTAGCGCAGCTCGTGCGGGCCGGGCGGCAGCGGAGCGCGTACGTAGGGGCGGCGGCCGCCGGGGAGCTTCGGGCGCTCGCCCCGGCGGCGCATCAGCCACAGCGCGCGGTGGCCCAGTCCGGTGCCGCGCGCCCAGGTCTCCGGGTCGGCGGTGAGCGGCACGGCCACGCCCGACGGGCCGGGCACGGCGGCCACGACCGTCCAGGCGAGGACGTCGGCGGGCGAGGGGGCGCGGCCCAGGCGGGCGGCGAGGTGGTCGAGCAGGCCGGGCGCGAGGTTCGGTTCGAGGCCGCCGGGGCGGCGGTACAGCGGGCGGACGCGGCCGGGCCGGGGCGCGGCCGGGCGGTCCGCCCCCTTCGGCTGCGGCGGGTTCACCGGCAGGACGGAGGCGGCGAGCAGCACCGGCCATCCGTCCGCGCCCGCCTGCTCGACCAGGAACGTCTGGTCCGCGTCCGCGACCCGCCACAGCTCGGGGCGGGCCGCGTCGATCAGCCGGTGGTCGGGGATGAGCCACTGCTCGTCGAAGGGGCCGGGCAGGACGCGGACCGGCTCGGGGCACGGGCCCGACGCCCTGACCAGCCGCTCGGTCCCGACCGACTGGCCCGGCAGCTGCGCCACCGCCGTGTGCAGGGTCCGCGCGCGGGTGACGCCGAACAGGCTCTCGCGGTCCGGCCCCTCGGCCCTCACGAAGGCGTCCCAACGGGCTTTCAGGGCCGCCGCGTCGGGGGCCGCCGGCCACCCCCGGCCCAGCCGTGGCGGTGCGACGGACCACGGCATGAGGTCCGCCAGGAGCGGAGCGTCGTCGTGCGTCACGTCCGGAATCGTACGACGCGGCCCGGCGGCGGACGAGGGGGCCGGGCCGCGGGCGGGCGGTGCCCGGCGCCGCCGTGAGCGGGCCGGACCGCGACCGGCGTCACCGTGACCCGGCGACCGGGTCAGGTGGCGTCCAGCGTCACCGTGAAGGAGAAGCGGTCGCCGCGGTAGTGGATGACCGCCACGTCCAGCGCCCGCCCGTCCTCGCCGTAGGTGACGCCCGTGTAGTGCAGGATCGGGCTGAGCAGCGGGACTTCGAGCAGCCGCGCGGTCTCCGGGTCGGCGAGCCGCGCCTCCACGGTGTCGGTGATCCGGGAGATGCCCACGCCCACCACGTCCCGCAGGACCTTGGTCATCGGCGCGCGGACCAGGTCCTTGGGGTCGATGAGGGCGGCCAGTTCGGGCCGGACGCAGTTGCGGGCGTGGTTCGTCGGCTCGCCGGTCCGCTCGTCGCGGCGCAGCCGGTGGTACGTGGCGACCTCGTCCAGGTCCGGGAAGTGCTCGGCGAACCCGCCCGGCACCGGGGCCGTGCCGTGGTCCAGCAGTTCGGTCCGCATGCCCGACTGCTGGGCCACGATCGCGTCCACCGAGCCGAGCAGCCGCACGGGGGCGCCCCGCAGGGCGCCCGGCTCGATGAACGTGCCGCGCCGCCGGTGGCGCGTGATCAGCCCCTCGTCCTCCAGCTCCTTGAGCGCCTGGCGCATCGTCAGCACGCTCACCCCGTAGTGCTCCGCCAGCCGCTCCTCGGTCGGCAGGCGCAGCGGGTCCCGCGGCGAGCGCCCGAGTATCGAGGCGCGCAGGGACTGCGACACCTGGTACCAGAGCGGCAGCTTGCGGTTCAGGACGATCGAGTCCGGCGCGAAGGAGGTCACGACGGTATCCGTACCGGCCGGACGCGCTCAGTGCAACGGGCGGAAGTGGCGCTGGAGGCCCCGCCACACGTCGTCGTACGACGGTTGCAGGTGCTCCGCGCGGGCCGCCTGCCGCGTGAGGGTCACGGGCCAGCGCGTCTCGAACATGAAGGCCAGCCCGTCGTCGACCTTCTGCGGGGCCAGCTCCGCCGCGCTCGCCCGGTCGAAGGTCTCCCGGTCGGGGCCGTGCGCGGACATCATGTTGTGCAGCGAGCCGCCGCCCGGCACGAAGCCCTCGGCCTTCGCGTCGTAGGCGCCCTCGACCAGGCCCATGTACTCGCTCATCACGTTGCGGTGGAAGTACGGCGGGCGGAAGGTGTCCTCGCCCACCAGCCAGCGCGGCGCGAACACCACGAAGTCGACGCCCGCGAGCCCCGGCGTGTCGCTCGGCGAGGTGAGCACCGTGAAGATCGACGGGTCCGGGTGGTCGTAGGTGACGGTGCCGAGGACGTTGAAGCGGCGCAGGTCGTAGACGTACGGCACGTGGTTGCCGTGCCAGGCGACCACGTCCAGCGGCGAGTGGTCGTACGTCGCCGTCCACAGGTGGCCGCAGAACTTGTTCACCACCTCGACCGGGCCCTCGACGTCCTCGTACGCGGCGACCGGCGCCCGGAAGTCCCGCGCGTTGGCGAGGCCGTTGGCGCCGATCGGGCCGAGGTCGGGCAGGCGGAAGGGCGCGCCGTAGTTCTCGCAGACGTACCCGCGCGCGGCCGCGCCCCCCTCCGCGTCCAGCGGCTCCACCCGGAAGCGGACCCCGCGCGGGATCAGCGCCACCTCGCCCGGCCCGGCGTGCAGCAGGCCGAACTCGGTGCGCAGCAGCAGCCCGCCGCGCTCCGGCACGACCAGCAGCTCGCCGTCCGCGTTCCCGAAGACCCGCTCCATCGGGGCGTTCGCGGCGTACAGGTGCACGGCCATGCCGGTGCGCCGCGTCGCGTCGCCGTTGCCGCCCAGGGTCCACAGGCCGGCCAGGAAGTCCGTGCCCGGCCGCGGCTCCGGCAGCGGGTTCCAGCGCAGCCGGTTGGGGTCGGGCACGGTCTCCGCGAACGGGGCCGTGCGCAGCGCCCCGTCGCCGGTGCGCGTGAACGCCGGGTGTGCCGCCGAGGGACGGATGCGGTACAGCCAGGAGCGGCGGTTGTGCGCCCTGGGCTCGGTGAACGCGGTGCCGCTCAGCTGCTCCGCGTACAGCCCGAGCGGGGCCCGCTGAGGCGAGTTGCGGCCCTGCGGCAGGGCGCCCGGCACCGCCTCCGAGCTGTGTTCGTTGCCGAAGCCGGAGAGGTAGGCCAGTCCCTCGGCGGTCTTGCGCGCGTCCCCGTCCATGCCCGCTCCCTCGCTCGGATTCCTATGCTTCACCGTAGGAATGGAGGGGAGGGTGCGCAAGGGGTGGGGACGCGATCGGGGCACGGCCGCGCGGCCCCGGAAGTCCCGGCTCCGGGAAGCCCGGAAGCATCGACTCCGGGACCGGGGAGTCCCCTCCGGTGGCCCGGGACCGGGGAATCCCCCTCTGACGGCCCGGGACCGGAGAGTCCGGTCTCCGGGGGCCGGGACCGGAAAGCCCGGTCTCCGGGGGCCCGGCTGTCGGAGCCGCGCACTACGCTCGGCCGTATGGCGTGGACGCGCGGCCTTCCCGGTGCACCCGTGCCGCAGGCCCCGCCCGCGAGCGGGACGCCGGCGGGCCGCGCCGCCCCCGCGCCGGGTCCCGCGCCCGCCGCCGCGGTGAGCGGCGGGCCCTCCGGTGCGCGTACGGACGGGCGGGGTTCACCGCACCCCGGCGGAAAGGCATCATGAACTCCGTGCCCGAAGCGACATCGCTGCGTCGCGCGCCCGTGCAGCGCCGCAGCGCCGAACGACTGACGAGGATCCTCGACGCCTGCGCCGACCTGCTCGACGAGGTCGGTTACGACGACCTGAGCACCCGCGCCGTGGCCCAGCGCGCGGGCGTGCCCATCGGCTCCGTCTACCGTTTCTTCGGCAACAAGCGCGCGATGGCCGACGCGCTCGCCCAGCGCAACCTGGAGCGGTACGCCGAGCGCGTCACGCGGCGCCTCCGGGAGGCCGGCGGCACGGGTGGCTGGCGGGCCGTGGTCGACACCGTGCTCGACGAGTACCTCGTCATGAAGCGGACCGCGCCCGGCTTCTCGCTCGTCGACTTCGGCAACCAGATACCGGTGGGCGCGCGCCACGGCGTGCCCAACCACCGGGTGGCCGACCGCCTCACCGACCTCCTGTGCCCCTACATCGGGCGCGAGCCGGACGAGGCGCTGCGCCGCACGTTCCTGGTCGCCGTGGAGGCCGCCGACAGCCTGCTCCAACTGGCCTTCCGGCTCGACCCCTCCGGCGACGACCGGATCGTGGAGGAGACGCGGGAGCTGCTGCGGGCGTACCTGGCACGGGCCCTGGACTGACCCCACCGCACCGGGGGGCGCGGTGCGGGCGGCGCGGTCCGTACCGCCCGGCTCCGTACCGTCCGGTCCCGTGCCGCCGGGCCTCGTGGGCCCGGGGCCCCGGCGTCCGGTCCCGCGCACCCCTCCCCGTCGTGCATACCGGTCGGTATGCTCGGCGCGTCCCGTGCGCCACCGCCGTCGCCCCACCGGGAGGACCCGTGTCCCGCACCACCGGCACCAGCACCGACTCGCGCACCGCCCTGCGCGTCTGCCCCCTGTGCGAGGCCACCTGCGGCCTCACGCTCACGATCGAGGGGACGCGGGTCACGGGAGCGCGCGGCGACCGGGAGGACGTGTTCAGCAGAGGCTTCGTCTGTCCCAAGGGCGCCGCGTTCGGGGAGCTGGACGGCGACCCCGACCGGCTGCGCGTCCCGCTGGTGCGCCGGGACGGCGTGCTGCGCGAGGCCGGCTGGGACGAGGCCTTCGACGCGGTGGCCGCGGGGCTGCGCCCGGTGGCCGAGCGGTACGGACCGCACTCCGTCGGCGTCGTCCTCGGCAACCCGAACGTGCACACCGTGGCCGGCGGCCTCTACCCGCCGCTCCTCGTCGGCGCCCTCGGCACCCGCAGCGTGTTCACCGCCTCCACGCTCGACCAGATGCCCAAGCACGTCTCCAGCGGCCTGCTCTTCGGCGACGCGAACGCCATCCCCGTACCCGACCTGGACCGCACGGACCACCTGCTGCTGATCGGCGCCAACCCGCTGGAGTCCAACGGCAGCCTGTGCACCGCGCCCGACTTCCCCGGCCGGCTCAGGGCGCTCCGGGCGCGCGGCGGCACGCTCACGGTGGTCGACCCGCGCCGCACCCGCACCGCCCGGCTCGCCGACCGGCACGTCGCGGTCCGGCCCGGCACCGACGCGCTGCTGCTCGCGGCCGTGGCCCGGACGCTGCTGGCGGAGGGCCTGGCCGACCCCGCCCACCTCGTCCCGCACCTCCAGGGGCTCGACGACCTCCCGTCCGCGCTCGCCGAGTTCACCCCGGAGGCGGTCGCCGGGGCCTGCGACGTGGACGCCGGGACCGTCCGCGCGCTCGCCCGCGAGCTGGCCGCCGCGCCCACCGCCGCCGTCTACGGCCGCATCGGCAGCTGCACCGTGCCGCACGGCACCCTCGCCAGCTGGCTCGTGGACGTGCTCAACGTCCTCACGGGCAACCTCGACCGGCCCGGCGGCGCGCTCTTCCCGCTCGCGGCCACCGCCGTGCCGCGGCCCGGCGGCCCCGGCCGCGGCTTCGACCTCGGCCGCTGGCACAGCAGGGTCTCCCGCCACCCGGAGGCCAAGGGCGAGCTGCCGACGGCCGCCCTGGCGGAGGAGATCGACACCGCGGGCGGCGAGGGCGCACCGGTCCGCGCCCTGGTCTGCGTCGCCGCCAACCCCGTCCTGTCCGCGCCCGACGGCCTGCGTCTCGACAAGGCCCTCGGCTCGCTCGACTTCATGGTCTGCGTCGACCCGTACCTGAACGAGACCTCGCGCCACGCGGACGTCGTACTGCCCCCGCCGCCGCCCGCGCAGAGCCCGCACTTCGACTTCGCGTTCAACACCCTCGCCGTGCGCAACCAGGTGCGCTACACCCGCGCCGCCGTCCCGCTGGAGCCCGGCCGCAGGGCCGAGACGGAGATCCTCGCGCGGCTCGTCCTCGCCGCGGGCGGCCGGCACGGCGCCGACCCCGGCGCGGTCGACACCGCGGTCGTCGAGCGGACGCTGCGCAAGGCCGTGGGGGACCCGCACTCACCCGTGCACGGCCGCGATCCGCGGGACCTCGCCGCCGCGCTCACCGGCGCGGACGGCCCGGAGCGGCGGCTCGACCTGATGCTGCGCCTGGGCCCGTACGGCGACGGATTCGGCGCCCGCCCGGACGGGCTCACCCTGGAACGGCTGCTCGCCGCCCCGCACGGCATCGACCTCGGGCCGCTGCGGCCCCGCCTCCCGCAGCCGCTGCGCACCCGCAGCGGGCGGATCGAGCTGCTGCCCGGGCCGATCGCCGCCGACCTGCCGCGGCTGCGCGCGGCCCTGCGCGAGCGCCCGGCCGGGCTCGTCCTCGTCGGCCGCCGCCACCTGCGCTCCAACAACAGCTGGATGCACAACGTGCCCGCCCTCACCGGCGGCTCCAACCGCTGCACCCTGCACCTGCACCCCGACGACGCCGCCCGGCTCGGCGTGGCGGACGGAGCGCCCGTACGGATCAAGGGCGCAGGGGGAGAGGTGACCGCTCCGGCCGAGGTCACCGACACCGTGCGGCGGGGCGTGGTGAGCCTGCCGCACGGCTGGGGGCACGACCGGCCGGGCACCCGGACGCGCCACGCCGCGGCGGACCCGGGCGCCAACGTCAACCAGCTCCTGGACGGGCGCCTGCTGGACCCGCTGTCGGGCACGGCGGTGCTCAACGGCGTGCCCGTGACCGTGACTCCGGCAGGCACACCGTCGTGACCTGGAGTTTTGCGCTTATTGCTCACGCGTCAACATCTTGTTAACGCTCGTGAGCGCGACCTAACGTTCCTCGGACCGCCGGCCCTGGTGGGAGTTCAAGGGCGAACGTTAGGTGTCCACTCATGCTGACCATCCTCGGCTTCGCCATGATCGCGACCTTCCTGGTCCTGATCATGCTGAAGAAGATGTCGCCGATCGCGGCGCTCGTACTGATCCCGGCACTGTTCTGCGTGTTCGTCGGGAAGGGCGCCCATCTCGGGGACTACGTCCTGGAGGGCGTGGGTGACCTCGCGCCCACCGCGGCGATGCTGATGTTCGCGATCGTCTACTTCGGGGTGATGATCGACGTCGGCCTGTTCGACCCGATCGTGCGCGGCATCCTGAGGTTCTGCAGGGCGGACCCGCTGCGCATCGTGATCGGCACCGCGCTGCTCGCGGCCGTCGTCTCCCTCGACGGCGACGGCTCCACCACCTTCATGATCACCGTCTCGGCGATGTACCCGCTGTACAAGCGCCTGAAGATGAGCCTGGTCGTGATGACCGGTGTCGCCGCGACGGCCAACGGCGTGATGAACACGCTGCCGTGGGGCGGCCCCACCGCCCGCGCCGCGACCGCGCTGAAGGTGGACGCCGCCGACATCTTCGTACCGATGATCCCCGCCCTGGCCGTCGGCCTGCTCGGCGTCCTGCTCCTCGCGTACGCCCTCGGCCGCCGCGAGCGCAAGCGGCTCGGCGTGCTCACGCTGGACGAGGCCCTCGAACCGCAGGAGGCGGGCGCCGCCCGCGAGGTGCGGGAGCAGGCGCAGGAGAACGAGGCGGTCCTGGTCGGCAGCGGCGGCCCGGCGTCCGGCGGCGGGCGCACGGCCCCCGCGGCCCGCGGGACCGGCGGCGGTACGGGCTCCGGGGCCGCGTCCGGCGACGGCTCCGGCGCCGGCGGGTCCGGCGGCGCCGCCGAGGGCTTCCAGGGGCTCGACCCGGACCGGCCGACCCTGCGCCCGAAGCTCTACTGGTTCAACGCGCTGCTCACGGTCGTCCTGCTGACGGCCATGATCGTGGAACTGCTGCCGATCCCGGTGCTGTTCCTGCTCGGCGCCGCGCTCGCCCTCACGGTCAACTTCCCGCACATGCCCGACCAGAAGGCCCGCATCGCCGCCCACGCGGACAACGTCCTCAACGTCTCCGGCATGGTCTTCGCCGCCGCCGTCTTCACCGGCGTCCTGCAGGGCACCGGCATGGTCGACCACATGGCCGACTGGCTCGTCGGCAACATCCCCGACGCCATGGGCCCGCACATGGCGGTCGTCACCGGCGTGCTCAGCCTGCCGCTCACGTACTTCATGTCGAACGACGGCTTCTACTTCGGCATCCTGCCGGTGCTCGCCGAGGCCGGCCAGGCGCACGGCGTCTCCAGCCTGGAGATCGCCCGCGCCGCCATCGTCGGCCAGCCGCTGCACATGTCGAGTCCGCTGGTCCCGGCCGTGTACGTGCTGGTCGGCATGGCGAAGGTCGAGTTCGGCGACCACACCCGGTTCGTGGTGAAGTGGGCCGCCCTCGTCTCCCTCCTGGTGCTCGCCGCGGGGATCCTGTTCGGCATAATCTGAGGTGATCGGACATCCGGAAGTCCGGGTAACCGGACAACCGGTTTCCGGACTCCTCGCCTCCGCGGCGGAGGCGCTCCCCCCACCCCCTGGAGGTCGCATCGTGAGGCCCGGTGGACACCGCGGCTGGCTGCTCCGCCTCGTCGTCGCCTTCGCCTTCGCGCAGGGGGCGGTGTCGATGGCCCGGCCCGCCGTGTCCTACCGGGCCCTCGCGCTGGGCGCCGGCGAGACGGCGGTCGGCGTCGTCGCGGGCGTGTACGCGCTGCTGCCGCTCTTCGCGGCGGTGCCGCTCGGCCGCCGCACCGACCGGGGCCGCTGCGCCCCGCTGCTGCCGGCCGGCGTGGTGCTCATCGCGGGCGGCTGCGCGTTCAGCGGCCTCGTGGACTCGCTCGTGGCGATGGCCGCGTGGAGCGGCGTGATGGGCCTCGGCCACCTCTGCTTCGTCATCGGCGCCCAGTCGATCGTGGCGCGGCAGTCCGCGCCGCAGGAGCAGGACCGCAACTTCGGCCACTTCACCATCGGCGCCTCCCTCGGCCAGCTCGCGGGGCCGGTCGTCGCGGGCGCCCTCATCGGCGGCCCCGACATGGCAGGCACCAGCGCCCTCGCCCTGCTCGTCGCGGGTGCCACCGCCGCCGTGGCCTTCACCTCCCTGTGGCGCATCGAGCGCCGTGCGTCCGGCGCGTCCGGCGCCCCGCGCGGCGAGCGGGTGCCCGTGCACCGCATCCTGCGCACCCGGGGCGTCCCGGCGGGCATCTTCGTCAGCCTCGCCGTCCTGTCCGCCACCGACATCCTCACCGCGTACCTGCCGGTGGTCGGCGAGCACCGGGACATCGCCCCGTCCGTGATCGGCCTGCTGCTGAGCCTGCGCGCGGCCACCACGATCGCCTGCCGGCTGGTCCTCACGCCCATGCTGCGGCTGCTCGGGAGGGCCGCGCTGCTCGCCCTCACCTGCCTGCTCGCGGCCCTGCTGTGCGCCGGGATCGCGCTGCCCGTCCCGGTCTGGGCGCTCGCGCTGATGCTCGCCGTGCTCGGCTTCTGCCTGGGCGTGGGCCAGCCGCTGTCGATGACGACCGTGGTCAGGGCGGCCCCGGACGAGGCCCGCTCCACCGCGCTCGCCCTGCGCCTGACCGGCAACCGGCTCGGCCAGGTCGCCGCCCCGGCCGCCGCGGGCCTGGTGGCCGGCGTCGCGGGCGTGGCGGCGCCCTTCCTCATGCTGGGCGTCCTGCTGCTGGCCGCCTCGGGACTCGGTCTGCGCCAGGGCCGCACCGGAGATCCGGAATCCGCCGGGGACCCGGAGCCCGCCGGGGGCTTGGAGCCCGCCGAGGACCTGGAACCCGACGGGGGCGACGCCGTCCGCCGTCCGGCGCGCAGACGGGAACGCACGCGGCGGTAGCGCCGGCCGGTCCCCCGCTTCCGCGGGACTTTCGCGCGACCACCCCTGGTGCCGTAAAACTAACATCGCTAGTTTGGGGATGCCGTGGAGCGGCCGGGTGCCACCGGCCTGCGCGGCGGACGACGACGCCCACCGGGAGGAACGCGATGAAGGCACGCGACGGCTTGTACATCGACGGCGCGTGGCGCCCCGCCGCCGGGACGGACACCGTCGCCGTCGTGAACCCGGCCGACGAGCAGGTGATCGGGCACGTCCCGGCGGCCTCCGCCGACGACGTCGACGCCGCCGTGCGGGCCGCCCGCGCCGCCCTGCCGGGCTGGGCGGCCACCCCGCCCGCCGAGCGCGCCGCCCGGCTCGCGGCCCTGCGCGACGTGCTCACCGCCCGCAAGGACGAGATCGCGGAGACGGTCACCGCCGAGCTGGGCTCCCCGCCGCCGCTCTCGCAGGCGGTCCACGCGGCCGTGCCGATCGCGGTCGCCGCCTCCTACGCCGAG
This sequence comes from Streptomyces minutiscleroticus, assembly GCF_014650875.1. Lineage (GTDB taxonomy): Bacteria > Actinomycetota > Actinomycetes > Streptomycetales > Streptomycetaceae > Streptomyces > Streptomyces minutiscleroticus. The sequence goes on along the minus strand of NZ_BMVU01000034.1, from coordinate 62,420 downwards.
CTGGCCGCCTCGTACCCCTTCGAGGAGCGGATCGGCAATTCGGCCGTCCACCAGGAGCCGGTCGGCGTCGTCGGCGCGATCACGCCCTGGAACTACCCGCTGCACCAGATCGTCGCCAAGGTGGCCCCGGCCCTCGCCGCCGGCTGCACGGTGGTCCTCAAGCCCGCCGAGGACACCCCGCTGACCGCGCAGCTCTTCGCGGAGGCCGTGCACGAGGCGGGCGTACCGGCCGGCGTGTTCAACCTGGTCACCGGCCTCGGCCCGGTCGCGGGCCAGGCGCTCGCCGAGCACGAGGGCGTGGACATGGTCTCCTTCACCGGCTCCACGGCCGTCGGCCGGCGCATCGGCGCGATCGCGGGCGCCGCCGTCAAGCGCGTCGCCCTCGAACTCGGCGGCAAGTCCGCCAACGTGATCCTGCCGAGCGCCGACCTGGCCCGGGCCGTCAACGTCGGCGTCGCCAACGTGATGTCCAACTCCGGCCAGACGTGCAGCGCCTGGACCCGGATGCTCGTCCACTCCGCGCAGTACGACGAGGCCGTGGAGCTGGCCGCGGCGGCCGCCGCCAAGTACGGCGAACGCATCGGCCCGCTGGTCAACGCCCGGCAGCGGGAGCGGGTGCGCGGCTACATCGAGAAGGGCGTGGCGGAGGGCGCGCGGCTCGTCGCGGGCGGCCCCGACGCCCCGCGCGAGCGGGGCTACTACGTCCGCCCCACCGTCTTCGCGGACGTCACCCCCGGCATGGCCATCGCCCAGGAGGAGATCTTCGGCCCGGTCCTGTCGATCCTGCGGTACGAGGACGAGGACGAGGCCGTGCGCATCGCCAACGGGACGGTCTACGGGCTCGCCGGCGCCGTCTGGGCCGGGACCGAGGAGGAGGCCGTCGCCTTCGCCCGCCGCCTGGACACGGGACAGGTCGACATCAACGGCGGGCGCTTCAACCCCCTCGCGCCCTTCGGCGGCTACAAGCAGTCCGGCGTGGGCCGCGAGCTGGGCCCGCACGGCCTGTCCGAGTACCTCCAGACCAAGTCCCTCCAGTTCTAGGAGCTCTGCGTCCCATGGTCCGTGCCGCCGTCGTCCCCGCCGTCGGTTCCCCGCTGGAGATCACCGAGATCGAGCTGCCGGAGCCCGGCCCCGGCCGGGTCCGCGTCCGCCTCGCCGCCGCCGGGGTCTGCCACTCCGACCTGTCCCTGTCCGACGGCACCATGCGGGTGCCGCTGCCCGCCGTCCTCGGCCACGAGGGCGCCGGCACCGTCGTCTCCGTCGGCGAGGGCGTCACCCACGTCGCGCCCGGCGACGAGGTCGTCCTCAACTGGGCCCCGTCCTGCGGGAAGTGCCACCCCTGCTCGCTCGGCGAGGTGTGGCTGTGCGCCGACGCGCTCGCGGGCGCGAACGAGGTGCACGCCCGCCGCGCCGACGGCGGCGGCGACCTGTACCCCGGCCTGAACGTCGCCGCGTTCGCCGAGGAGACCGTGGTCGCGGCCGGCTGCGTGCTGCCCGCGCCGTCCGGCGTCCCGCTCGCCGACGCGGCCCTCCTCGGCTGCGCCGTCCTGACCGGCTACGGCGCCGTGCACCACTCGGCGAGGGTGCGGGAGGGCGAGACCGTGGCCGTGTTCGGCGTCGGCGGCGTCGGCCTGGCGGCCGTCCAGGCGGCCCGCGTCGCCGGGGCCTCGAAGATCATCGCGGTGGACGTGTCGCCCGGGAAGGAGGCGCTGGCGCGTGGGGCCGGGGCCACCGACTACGTCGTCGCGGGCGAGCGGACGCCCCGCGAGATCCGCTCCCTGACCGGGAAGCAGGGCGTGGACGTGGCCGTCGAGTGCGTGGGCCGCGCCGTCACCATCCGCGCGGCCTGGGAGTCCACCCGGCGCGGCGGCCGGACCACGGTCGTCGGCATCGGCGGCAAGGACCAGCAGGTCACCTTCAACGCCCTGGAGCTCTTCCACTGGGGCCGCACCCTGTCCGGCTGCGTCTACGGCAACTCCGACCCGGCGGCCGACCTGCCCGTCCTGGCCGAGCACATCCGGGCGGGCCGCCTCGACCCCGGCGCCCTCGTCACCGAGCGGATCGCCCTCGACGGCATCCCGGCCGCGTTCGACAACATGACCGCGGGCAAGGGCGGCCGGGCGCTGGTGGTGTTCTAGGCCCTGCCGGCGGACCGCCCCCCCCGTCCGCCGAACCGCCCCACCGCCTGTCCGCCGAACCGCCTGTCCGTGCGGTCCGGCCGGACTACGGCTTCGTACTCGGCTCGGGGCCGTGCCCGGCCGGGCGGCACGGGCGCCGCCGCCCCGCGGCCGCACGGCCGCGGCCGCGACACGGCCGCCCCGGCCAGCAGGCACAGCAGGACGCCGAGCGCGGACGCGTGCCCCTCGTCCGACATCGACAGGCCGACGACCACCGCGCCCGCGGAGGACACCGCCGTCCCGGCGAGCAGCCGCGGCGGCGGCCCCTCCCCGAGCAGCCGGCCGCCCCGGGCGGCGTCCGGGGACAGGCGCTAGGACGCCGTCCCCGTCCGCGCCGCCGCCGCGTACTGCTGCTCCAGTCCGTCCAGCAGCGCGGCGAGACCCGTCTCGAAGGCCCGGTCGTCGATCTTCTCCTGCTGCTCGGCCAGGAGGTGGGCCTGGCCGAGGTGGGGGTAGTCGGCGGGGTCGTACGCGGTGGCGTCGTCGACGAAGCCGGCGGCGAACGAGCCGAGCGCGGAGCCCATGATGAAGTACCGCATCAGCGCGCCGATCGAGGTGGCCTGGGCGGGCGGCCAGCCCGCGTCGACCATCGCGCCGTAGACGGCGTCCGCGAGGCGCAGGGCGGCCGGGCGGCGGCCGGGGCCGCGGGCCAGGACCGGCACGATGTTCGGGTGGGCGCGCAGCGCGGCCCGGTAGGACAGGGCCCAGTCGTGCAGCGCAGTCCGCCAGTCGCGGCCGTCCTCGAACATCGACAGGTCGACCAGCGCGCTCACCGAGTCCGCGACCGCCTCCAGGATCTGGTCCTTGGTGCGGAAGTGGTTGTAGAGGGAGGGCCCGCTCACGCCGAGCTCGGCGGCGAGGCGGCGGGTGGAGACGGCCGCCAGGCCCTCCGCGTCCACGAGTTCCCGTGCCGTGCGCACGATGCGGTCGGTGCTGAGGAGGGGCTTGCGCGGTCGGGCCATGGCGCACATAGTAGGGCTGCATACTAAAACTAGCAGTGGTAATTAAACCGTGTGCCGCGGTCGCCGGGCGGATCGGAACGAACGGGTCCGGCGGACCGCGCCGCCCGCGGTCGCCAGATGGGGTGTTCGCGTTGAACCTGGAGCTCAGTGAGGAACAGGCCGCCGTCCGCCGGCTCGCCGAGGACTTCGTGGCGCGCGAGATCGCGCCGCACGTCGTCGCGTGGGACCGGGCCGAGGAGGTCGACCGCTCCGTCGTGAGGAAGCTCGGCGAGGTCGGCTTCCTGGGGCTGACGATCGACGAGGAGTACGGCGGCTCCGGCGGCGACCACCTCGCGTACTGCCTGGTCACCGAGGAGCTGGGGCGCGGCGACTCCTCCGTGCGCGGCATCGTCTCCGTCTCCCTCGGCCTGGTCGCCAAGACGATCGCGTCCTGGGGGAGCGAGGAGCAGAAGCGCCGGTGGCTGCCGGGCCTGACCTCCGGCGCGTACGTCGGCTGCTTCGGCCTGACCGAGCCGGGCACGGGCTCCGACGCGGGCAACCTCTCCACCCGGGCCGTGCGCGACGGCGACGACTACGTGATCAACGGCACCAAGATGTTCATCACCAACGGCACCTGGGCCGACGTCGTCCTGCTCTTCGCCCGCTCCACCGACGCGCCCGGCCACCGAGGCGTCTCCGCCTTCCTGGTGCCCGCCGACACCCCCGGGCTGACCCGCCGCACCGTGCACGGCAAGCTCGGCCTGCGCGGCCAGGCCACCGCCGAGCTGGTCCTCGAGGACGTGCGCGTGCCCGCCTCGGCGCTGCTGGGCGAGGAGGGCAAGGGATTCAAGGTGGCCATGTCGGCGCTGGCCAAGGGGCGGATGTCCGTCGCGGCGGGCTGCGTCGGCATCGCCCGGGCGGCGCTCGACGCCGCCGTGCGGTACGCGGGCGAGCGCGAGCAGTTCGGGAAGACGATCGCCCACCACCAGCTGGTGCAGGAGCTGATCAGCGACATCGCCGTGGACGTCGACGCGGCCCGGCTGCTGACCTGGCGGGTCGCGGACCTGATCGACCGCGGCCTGCCGTTCGCCACCGAGTCCTCCAAGGCCAAACTGTTCGCCTCGGAGGCCGCGGTACGGGCCGCGAACAACGCCCTCCAGGTCTTCGGCGGCTACGGCTACATCGACGAGTACCCGGCGGGCAAACTCCTGCGCGACGCCCGCGTGATGACCCTCTACGAGGGCACCAGCCAGATCCAGAAGCTGGTGATCGGCCGCGCGCTGACGGGGGTGTCGGCGTTCTGAGCCGCCCGTTCCCCCGGTGTTCCGCGAAGCTCCCTGAGTAGCGGACTGAGTATCCGGACGGATGCGGTTCGCGCCGCCCCGGCCGAATCTGGTCCCCATGAGCGAGACACCGGTCAAGCAGCAGTCGACGGCGGCGTTCTACGGACAGGCCGTCGCGTCCTTCGGCGTCGCCATGGCGGCGACCGCCCTCGGCATCGTCAACCTGGACGCCGACGCCTGGGTGCGCGGCTTCCTCGGCATCGCCGTCCTCTACCTGGTCACCTCGGCGTTCACCCTCGCCAAGGTGGTCCGGGACCGGCAGGAGGCGGGGCAGATCGTCAGCCGGGTCGACCAGGCCCGGGTGGAGAGGCTGCTCGCCGAGCACGATCCCTTCCAGAAACTCTGAGCGGGTGCGCTAAGCGGTCGCTCACCTTCGGAGGTATGGTGTTCGTCCTGTCACGGGAAGGGGCGAGCCAGCGATGAGTACGGCGGAGGAGACGGCCGGCGGCGAGGGCCGGCCGTGGGGCGAGGTCACCCCGGACGCGGCCCGGCGGCTGCTGGTGGCCGCCGTGGAGGCCTTCGCCGAGCGCGGCTACCACGCGACGACGACCCGCGACATCGCAGGCCGCGCGGGCATGAGCCCGGCCGCGCTCTACATCCACTACAAGACCAAGGAAGAGCTGCTGCACCGCATCAGCAGGATCGGCCACGACAGGGCCCTGGCCATCCTGCGCTCGGCGGCCGACGCCGAGGGCACGGCCGCCGAGCGGCTCGCCGACGCGGTGCGCTCCTTCGTGCGCTGGCACGCGGCGCAGCACACCACCGCGCGCGTGGTCCAGTACGAACTGGACGCGCTCGGCCCCGACGCGCGCGCGGAGATCGTCGCGCTGCGGCGGCGGACGGACGCGGCGGTGCGCGGCATCATCGAGGACGGCGTGGCGGCGGGCGAGTTCGACGTGCCGGACGTCCCCGGCACGACCCTCGCGGTGCTCTCGCTCTGCATCGACGTGGCCCGCTGGTTCAACGTCGACGGCCCCCGCACCCCGGACGAGGTCGGCGCGTTGTACGCGGACCTGGTCCTGCGGATGGTGGGCGCGAAGCGGTAGCCCGGCCGGGACCGGGCGGCCGGACACCCGGCCGGCACCGCCGACCCGGCCCGTCCGCCGGGCCGACGGCTGGTCGGCCGGGTGGGGCGGTCTGCGGTCCGGTGGTCTGACGGCCTGTCGCCCGGTCCACCCGTCGGCTCGTCCGCCGAACCGGACGGCTGGTCGACCCGGCGGGACGGTCGGCGGTCCGGTGGCCCGGTGATCCGGCGAGCTGTCACCCGGTGACCCGCTGGTCCGGTCCGCCCGCCGGGCCGGACGGCCGACCGGCCCGGCGCCCAGTGGTTCGCTCCGTCCGGTCCGGCGGTGGTCCTGCCCCGTCGGGCCGGTGGGTGGCCCGGCGGCCTTCGGCTCGGTGGGTCGTCGGTCGGGTGGAGTGGCCCGGCGGATGGGCGGACGGGGCCGGGGGCGGGCTCCGGCCCGGCCCGGCCCGCACCGCTCCGGTGGGCGCCGGACCCGGGCTCCCGGGCCCGGCCCCTCAGAAGTAGTACCGGGACACCGACTCCGCCACGCACACCGGCTTGTCGCCGCCCTCGCGCTCGACGGTGACCACCGCCGTGACCTGGACGCCGCCGCCCGCCTCGGCGACCTCCTTCAGGGTCGCCGTGGCCCGCACGCGCGAGCCCACCGGCACGGGGGCCGGGAAACGCACCTTGTTGGTGCCGTAGTTGACGCCCATCTTCAGGCCCTCGACCCGCATGACCTGGGGGACCAGCGCGGGCAGCAGGGACAGCGTCAGATAGCCGTGCGCGATGGTCGTGCCGAACGGCCCCGCGGCCGCCTTCTCCGGGTCCACGTGGATCCACTGGTGGTCGCCGGTCGCGTCGGCGAACAGGTCGATCCGCTTCTGGTCGACCTCCAGCCAGTCGCTGTGGCCCAGCGGCTCGCCCACCGCCGCCTTCAGCTCGTCGGCGGACGCGAAGATCCTCGGCTCTGCCATGTCCCTGGCCTCCTACGGGGTGCTACGACTAAGCGACTGCTTAGCATGGTGCTCCGCGCACCCCCTGTCAACGGACCGCGCGCCGGAGGGGGTGGGTAGGGTCGCGAGGTGCCCCAGATACCGGAAAGAGTCCACGAACTCACGGTCGGCCAGCTGTCCGCCCGCAGCGGAGCCGCCGTGTCCGCCCTGCACTTCTACGAGTCCAAGGGACTGATCAGCAGCCGCCGCACGGCCGGCAACCAGCGCCGCTACCACCGCGACACGCTGCGCCGCGTGGCCTTCGTGCGCGCCGCCCAGCGCGTCGGCATCCCGCTGGCCACGATCCGGGACGCCCTCGCCGAACTCCCCGAGGAGCGCACCCCCACGCGCGAGGACTGGGCGCGCCTGTCCCGGGTCTGGCGCTCCGAGCTCGACCGGCGCATCGCCCAGCTCAACCGGTTGCGCGACCACCTCACGGACTGCATCGGCTGCGGCTGCCTGTCCCTGGACACCTGCGTGCTGTCCAACCCGGACGACGTCTTCGGCGAGCGCCTGACCGGTTCCCGGCTCCTGGTCGAACGCCCCTCCCGCAACCGCGCGCCGTCCAGCGGTGTCCTGTCCACAGAGGGACCCGGGGCAGGAGCACACGAAGAGGCACAGGGAACCGAGGGAGAGGAGCGCCGATGAGCGTCGTCGTCTGCTCGCTGCTGTGGAGCGCGGAGCGGTCCGGAGCGCAGCGGATCACGTACGACCCGGACGGCTACCACCTGGTGCGCTTCCCCTACGAGGAGAGCGAGGAGTCGTACGACCCCTGGAAGATGCACGACCCGGCGCAGGGCGGCTCCACCGCGTCGGAGTTCCCCGACTTGCGCTCGGGCCTCATCCGGCCCAGCCACGACGGGTGGGGCGTGCTGTCCGCGATGGTCTTCCGGCAGGCGGACACCCGGGCCCACGAGTACCGGGCGCGCTTCGTGCGGGACCCCCTGGGCGCCTCCACGGGATACGACTCCACGGCCACCGACGACACGGTGGTCACCGGGGCGGCCAGTACCGCACCTGTCCGTGGCAGATGTTCGTGCACCCGGGGACGCCCCTGGGGCCGAAGGTCTCGGCGCGCGGCAGAGGGGACGCGAAGGTCGCCGTCCCGCTGACGTTCGCCGAGTTCAAGCTGGCCGTCCACACGGACGTGAAGACCTCGTAGTCGCGCGGATCGTGGCGGCGGGGCGCGGCCGGGCCCCACGGGGACCGGTGGCCGTCCGTGTCACGGGGGTGCGGCCGTACGGGCGCACCCCCGTCCCGTGCTCCGTGCTGCGTACCGTTCGCGTTCTTCGTGCTTCTCGTGCCGTACGCGTTCTCCACGGGGCGACGTCGTCACGCCGTGGACGTGCTCATGCCGTCACGAGCAACCGCCCCCGCCTGGCCTCCGCCACGGCCTCGGCGGTCAGCACCGGCAGCGGCACGACGATGCCGCAGCTCGTGCAGGCCGGACCCGAGGACGGCTCGTGGGCCAGGTCGTACTTCCATGTCAGGCGCTCGCCCCCACACACCGGGCAGCCGCTGCCGGGCTCGCGCTCCAGGGCGGCGATCAGCCGCCGGAGCACCTCGGCCAGCGGTTCGCGCGGGTGGACCCGCGGGTCGTCGCACCAGGCGACCCCGCATCCGCCCCACGTCAGTCGGTGCCAGTCGTCCACGCTGCCCGGCCTGCGCAGACCGTCGTGCTTCTCCCTCCTGCGGCGCTCGGCGAACGCGTCCTCGTAGGCGAGCCACACCGAGCGCGCCTCCTCGAGTTCGTCGAGCGCAGCCACCAGCCGCGCCGGATCAGGGGACCGGTCCTCGGGATCGAAGCCGGCCCGGGAACTCAGATGGTCCCACGTGGCCCGGTGGCCGTAAGGAGCGAACCGCTCCAGGCACTTGCGCAGTGAATAGCGCCGCAGTGCCAGATCGCATCGCGGGTCGCGCACCTGTCTCGCCAAGCTCCGGAATCCGGCCATCGCCCTGCACCTCCGTCACACCTGCACCTGCTACTTCGGTCACTTCGGCGTCGTCGTACGGACGTCGCCGAATAGACGTGTCGCCACGCGAATCGGCTCCATCCGATTTCCGATGACCGCCATCAGTCCTGCGGGGAACCGTTTTCCAGCCGTCCCCCACCTTCTTCCGCCCACCCCCGGGAGCACGCCCCGCCCGCACGTGGCGATTCGGCAAAGGTGACGTGTGCTCACCTTCAATTGCTGCGCTACCGGCAGTAACCTCCGGCTCACCATCGTCGGGAGGAGCAGCAATGCGACGGCGCATCCCACGCACCACCCTCGACAGAACGAGAACTCCCCGCGGCCCCGCCGGGTTCCTGAGAACCGTGACCGTGACCGTGCTCACCGCGGGCCTGCTGACCCCCGTGTCCCCGGCGGCGGCCGGTCCGGCACCCGCCTCCGCCCCCGCGGCCGTCACCGACCACTGCGAAGGCCGGTGCGCGGAGATACTGCCGCCCGGTACCAACGGAAACGCCACCCTCGTCGAGATCCTGGGGAACAAGGTCTTCGGCTCGCGGCCGGCGCACGCCGACGACCAGCTCGGGCCCTACGACGCGCTGGCCTCCGGGTACCCGACCCTCACCGACGACACCCTCGAAAAGTTCTACGCCGACTCGTCCTTCGGCGTTCCCGACGGCCAGGTGGCCTCGGTCACCCGGCCGCGGGCCGACGTGACCATCACCCGCGACAGGAAGTACGGCGTCCCGCACATCGAGGGCACCACCCGCTACGGCACCGAGTTCGGCGCGGGCTACGCGGCGGGCCAGGACCGGCTGTGGCTCATCGACCTCTTCCGGCACATCGGCCGCGGCGAGCTGACCTCGTTCGCCGGCGGGGCCGCGGCCAACCAGGGCCTGGAGCAGGAGTTCTGGCCGCAGGCCCCGTACACCGAGGACGATCTGCGGGACCAGGTCGACCGGCTGCTCAACCGGTCCGGCGAGCGCGGCCGGCAGGCCATGGAGGACGCCCAGGCCTACATCGACGGCCTCAACGCCTACCGGGTCGCCGCCAAGGACGGCCGCACCTTCCCCGGCGAGTACGTCCTCACCGGCAAGGTCGACGCGGTCACCAACGCCGGGGAGATCGAGCCGTTCGAGATCACCGACATGATCGCGCTCGCCTCGGTGGTCGGCGGCCTCTTCGGCGGCGGAGGAGGAGGGGAGGTGGAGTCCGCGCTCTCCCTGCTCGCAGCCCAGGAGCGTTACGGCACCGAGGAGGGCACGCGGATCTGGGAGTCCTTCCGCCAGCGCGAGGACCCCGAGACGGTGCTCACCGTCCACGACGGCATCCGCTTCCCGTACGCGCGGCGGCCGCAGGACCCGCGGGGCCTGGCGCTGCCCGACCCGGGATCGGTGGAGAAGGAGCAGCTCGTGTACGACCGCACGGGCTCGGCGCGCACCGGCGCGCGTGCCGCCGTGCAGGCACCGGGGCGCCTCGGCCCGGTGCGCGGGCTCTTCGACGACGGCGTGCTCCCCGAGAACCTCTTCGACGGCGGCGCGAGCAGGAAGGGCATGTCCAACGCGCTGCTGGTGTCGGGCGAGCACACCGCGAGCGGCCACCCCGTCGCCGTGTTCGGGCCGCAGACCGGCTACTTCGCGCCGCAGCTGCTGATGATGCAGGAGCTCCGGGGCCCCGGCATCAGCGCGCGCGGCGTGTCTTTCGCGGGCGTCGGCATGTACGTGCAACTCGGCCGCGGCCAGGACTACGCCTGGTCGGCGACCTCCGCCGCCCAGGACATCACCGACACCTACGCCGTCGAGCTGTGCGAACCGGGTGGCGGCGCACCCACCAAGCAGTCCACCGCGTACCTCTTCCACGGCACCTGCACCCCCATGGAGAAGCTGGAGCGGACGAACACGTGGAAGCCGACGGTCGCCGACACGACGGCCGCGGGCTCCTACCGGATGCAGGTCTATCGCACCCGCTACGGCGTCGTCACCCACCGTGCAACGGTCGACGGGGTGCCCGTGGCCTATACCTCGCTGCGCTCCACCTACCGCCACGAGGCCGATTCCATCATCGGCTTCCAGATGTTCAACGACCCGTCGTACGTCACCGACGCGAGGACGTTCCAGCAGGCGGCGCAGCACATCTCGTACGCCTTCAACTGGTTCTACGCGGACGCGCGTGACATCGCCTACTACAACAGCGGCAGCAATCCCGTGCGCGCGAACGGCGTGGATCCGTCCTTCCCCGTACGGGCCGAGGAGCGGTACGAGTGGCGGGACTTCGACCCCGCGGGCAACACCGCCGCCTACACACCGTCCGCACAGCACCCGCAGTCGGTGAACCAGGACTACTTCGTCTCCTGGAACAACCGGCAGGCCGAGGGGTACGCCGCGGCCAACCCGAGCCTCGGGGCGGTGCACCGCGCCGACCTGCTCGACGGGCGGGTGAAGGCGCTGGTCGAGAAGGGGGGCGTCACCCGGGCCTCGCTCACGGGGGCCATGGCCGAGGCGGCCGTCACCGACCTGCGCGGCGAGCAGGTGCTGCCCGAACTGCTGAAGGTGGTGCGCAGCGCACCGGTCACCGACCCCGCGCAGGAGAAGGCCGTCGGGCAGCTGGCGGCCTGGCTGGAGGCGGGTGCGCGGCGCAACCAGACCAAGGCGGGCTCGAAGACGTACGCGCACGCCGACGCGATCCGGACCATGGACGCGTGGTGGCCGCTGCTGGTCGAGGCCGAGTTCGCGCCCGGCCTCGGCGAGGAGCTGTGGGAGGGGCTGACCGGGCAGCTCACCGTCGACGAGTCCCCGTCCGCCGGGCACGGGCCCACGGGCGCGCACGCCGGCTCGTCGTTCCAGTACGGCTGGTGGGGCAACGTCGACAAGGACCTGCGCGAGGTCCTGGGCGAGCCGGTGCGCGGCGGTCTCGGCCGCGCCTACTGCGGCGGCGGGGACCTCTCCGCCTGCCGGGACGTGCTCCTGTCCACGCTGGGCGAGGCCGCGGCGAAACCCGCCACGGAGGTCTACCCGGGCGACGGCCTGTGCCGGGCGGGCGACCAGTGGTGCGCGGACGCCATCGACCAGCGCGCCCTCGGCGGCATCACGCACCGGCTGATCCAGTGGCAGAACCGGCCGACGTACCAGCAGGTCGTGGAGTTCCCCGCGCACCGGTGACGGGGTGCGGGGACGCCCGGGTCCGGCCGCGGACCCGGGCGCGCGGCGGCGGGACCGAGGGGGGAACCCGCCGCCACCGGGTCCGGTGGGAGCTTCGGGCCCGCCGGACCCGGGCCGGACGGTCCCGGGCCGCGCGGTCCGCGTCCGCCGGAGCCAGGGCCGGGGACCATGGGCCGGGTGCCGGGTGCCGGGTGCCGGGTGCCGGGTGCCGGGTGCCGGGTGCCGGGTGCCGGGTGCCGGGAGAGGGCTCAGCGGTAGGCCAGGTACCGCTCCCGCACGCGCCGGAACGCGGCCAGTTCGCCCCGCCAGGCCGCCGCGACCTCGTCGGCGGACGCGCCCGCGTCGATCATCGTGCGCACCCGCGTCGAGCCGGTCAGCCGGTCGATCCAGCCGTCGGAGCGCCAGGCGAAGCCGTCCCAGACCTCCTTGGCCGTCACCAGCAGCGCGACGCCGGTGCGCACGGGGTCGAAGGCCCCCCGGTCGTGCACGTGGAGCTGCACCCCGCCGATCGTCCTTCCCTGGAACTTGGAGAAGGCGGGCGCGAAGTACGTCTCCCGGAAGTGCACGCCGGGCAGGTCGAGCGCGTTCGCCGCCTCGGCCCAGCGGCGGTCGATCCCCTCCGCGCCGAGCAGTTCGAACGGACGGGTCGTGCCGCGCCCCTCCGACAGGTTCGTGCCCTCGAACAGGCACGTCCCGGAGTAGACGAGCGCCGTGTCGGGCGTCGGCATGTTCGGGCTGGGCGGCACCCACGGCAGCCCGGAGGCGTCGTAGAAGTCCGCGCGCCGCCAGCCGGTCATCAGGACCGTGTCGAGCTCCACGGCCCCGTCCAGGAACTCGGCGTCGAACAGCCGCGCCAGCTCCGCGACCGTCATGCCGTGCGCCTGCGCGATCGGCTTGCGGCCGACGAAGGTGGCGAACTCCTCGTGCAGCACCGGGCCCAGGGCGGCCCGCCCGGTCACCGGGTTCGGCCGGTCCAGGACCACGAACCGCTTCCCGGCCAGCCGCGCGGCCTCCATGCAGTCGTACAGCGTCCAGATGTACGTGTAGAAGCGCGCGCCCGCGTCCTGGATGTCGAAGACGACGGTGTCGACGCCGGAGGCGGTGAAGACGTCCGCCAGCTCCCGCCCGCTCTTCAGGTACGTGTCGTGGACGGGCAGTCCGGTCGCCGGGTCGTCGGAGCGGCCCTCCGAGCCGCCCGCCTGCGCGGTGCCGCGGAAGCCGTGCTCGGGCCCGAAGACGGCGACCAGGTCCACGCGGTCGTCGGCGTGCATGACGTCGACGATGTGCCGCACCTCGCGGGTGACGCCGGTCGGGTTCGTGACGACGCCGACCCGCTCGCCGTCCAGGAGGGCGTACCCGTCCGCGGCCAGGCGCTCGAAGCCGGTGCGCAGCCGGCGGCCGCCCGGTCCGCCGGAGCCGGCCGCCGCCGGGTTCGCGCCGGACGCGGCCGCCAGGCCGCCCACCGCGCCCGTGGTCGCGGCGAGCAGACCCCGTCTCGACAGGTTCATGCGGTGACCTCCGGAGTCGACGGGACTGTCATGGCCACGCACGCTAGCGCGCCGCTTCGCGCGGGGGAACGAGGCGGACGGACGCGGCGGCCGTGCCGCACCCCCTCCGCACGTGCCGCCGCCGGCGGGCGCACGCCCTCCGCGCCCGCGTCCCGCCGTGTCCCGGCCTCCCCTTCCGCCACCACATACCGACTGGTTAGTCTGTCGCCGCTGCGGAGTCGGAGCCGCCGCGCTCCGCGTCGAGACCGAGGGAGACCGATGGTGGAAGCCGTGCAGGGTGCCGGAGTGGTCGTCACCGGGGCGGGAGGCGGCATCGGGGCGGCGCTGGCCCGCCGCTTCGCCGCGGAGGGCGCCCGCGTCGTCGTCAACGACCTGGACGGTGCGAAGGCGAGGGCCGTCGCCGACGAGATCGGCGGGAGAGCCGTGCCCGGCGACGCCTCCGCGATCGTGGCCGAGGCGCGCGAGGCGCTCGGCGGCACCGTGGACGTCTACTGCGCCAACGCGGGCATCGGCTCGGCCGGCACCGAGGCCGCCGACGAGCAGGTGTGGGAACGGGCCTGGGACGTCAACGTGATGGCCCACGTCCGCGCCGCGCACGCGCTGCTCCCCGCCTGGCTGGAGCGCGGCAGCGGCCGCTTCGTCTCCACGGTCTCCGCCGCCGGCCTGCTCACCATGGTCGGCGCCGCCCCCTACAGCGTCACCAAGCACGGCGCGTACGCCTTCGCCGAGTGGCTCTCGCTCACCTACCGCCACCGCGGCCTGAAGGTGCACGCGATCTGCCCGCAGGGCGTGCGCACCGATCTGCTGGAGGCCACCGGCAGCGCGGGCGACCTGGTGCTGCGGCCCACCGCCATCGACCCGGAGGACGTCGCGGACGCGCTCTTCGAGGGCATGGCCGCCGACCGCTTCCTGATCCTGCCGCACCCCGAGGTCGCCGACTACTACCGGGCCAGGGCCGGCGACCCCGACCGCTGGCTGACGAGCATGAACCACATCCAGCAGAAGTGGGAGGCGGGCGGGGCGTGACCCGGGCCCGTTCCCGGGCCCGGCACGGTCCCGGGAACGGGCGCGGCAGGAGGGCTGCCCGGAGCACCGGGAGCGGGCAGTGGGAAGATCCTCCGGCGTAGGGTGCGTTGTCGTCCGGGGACGCGCGGCGACGGCGGCGCGACGGGTCCGGCACGACGGTACGGAGCCGGCGACGGCCGGTGACTTCGGAAAGGCAGGTGGCGGCAGTGCCCAGGACGACGGACGGGGACGGTACTCCCGTCCCGCAGCGGCTGCTGGCCGCCGCCACCCGGCTCTTCGCCGAGCGCGGCTACGACCGCACCTCGGTGCAGGAGATCGTCGAGGCGGCCGGTGTCACCAAGGGCGCGCTGTACCACTACTTCGGCTCCAAGGACGACCTGCTGCACGAGGTGTACGCGCGGGTGCTGCGCGTCCAGCAGGAGCGCCTTGACGCCTTCGCGGACGCCGAGGCGCCGGTCGAGGAGCGGCTGCGCGGCGCCGCCGCCGACGTGGTGGTCACCACCATCGACAACCTCGACGACGCGGCGATCTTCTTCCGCTCGATGCACCACCTCAGCCCCGAGAAGAACAAGCAGGTGCGCGCCGAGCGCCGGCGCTACCACGAGCGCTTCCGGGCACTGATCGAGGAGGGCCAGGCCGCCGGGGTCTTCTCCGAGAAGACCCCGGCGGACCTGGTGGTGGACTACCACTTCGGCTCCGTCCACCACCTGTCGACGTGGTACCGCCCCGACGGTCCGCTCACCCCGCAGCAGGTCGCCGACCACCTGGCGGACCTGCTGCTGCGGGCGCTGCGCCCCTGACGCGCACCGGCTCCCGCCCGTCCGGGGGACGAGCGGGAGCCGGATTCGGCGGTCTGCGCCCGCGGGCTCACAGGTACCGCTTGATCTCCCGCCGGGCGAGGGAGCGCTGGTGCACCTCGTCGGGGCCGTCCGCGAGCCGCAGGGTGCGGGCGCCCGCCCACAGCTCGGCGAGCGGGAAGTCCTGGCTCACGCCGCCCGCGCCGTGCAGCTGCACCGCCTTGTCGATGATGTCGACGACCGTGCGCGGCGTGGCGATCTTGATGGCCTGGATCTCGGTGTGGGCGCCCTTGTTGCCGACCGTGTCCATCATCCAGGCCGTCTTCAGCACCAGCAGGCGCAGCTGCTCCACGGCCACGCGCGCGTCCGCGATCCAGGTGTGCACCACGCCCTGCTGCGCCAGCGCCTTGCCGAACGCCGTACGCGAGACCGCCCGCCGGCACATCAGCTCGATCGCCCGCTCGGCCATGCCGATCAGCCGCATGCAGTGGTGGATGCGGCCGGGGCCGAGCCGCGCCTGGGCGATGGCGAAGCCGCCGCCCTCCTCGCCGATCAGGTTCGACACCGGTACGCGCGCGTGGTCGAAGACCACCTCCGCGTGCCCGCCGTGCCAGTGGTCCTCGTAGCCGTAGACCTGCATCGCCCGCCGGACCTCGACGCCCGGGGTGTCGCGGGGCACCAGCACCATCGACTGCTGGCGGCGGATGTCCGCGCCGTCCGGGTCGGTCTTGCCCATCACGATGAAGATCCTGCAGTCCGGGTTCATCGCCCCGGAGATGTACCACTTGCGCCCGGTGACGACGTAGTCGTCGCCGTCCCGCTCGATGCGCGTGGTGATGTTCGTGGCGTCGGAGGAGGCCACCTCGGGCTCCGTCATCGCGAACGCCGAGCGGATCTCCCCGGCCAGCAGCGGCTCCAGCCACTGCTTGCGCTGCGCCTCGTCCCCGAACTGGGCCAGCACCTCCATGTTGCCGGTGTCCGGCGCGGCGCAGTTCAGCGCGGTGGGCGCCAGCTGCGGGCTGCGGCCGGTGATCTCGGCCAGCGGCGCGTACTGGAGGTTGGTCAGCCCCGCCCCGTACCCGGAGTCGGGCAGGAACAGGTTCCACAGGCCCTGGCGGCGGGCCTCGGCCTTCAGCTCCTCGACCACCGGCGGGGTCCGCCAGGGCGAGGACAGCGCCGCCCGCTGCTCGTGGGCGACGGGCTCCGCCGGATACACGTACTCGTCCATGAAGGCGAGCAGCTTGGCGCGCAGTTCCTCGGTGCGCGCGTCGAACGCGAAGTCCATGGGCGGGTCAGCCTTCCTGAAGGGTCGTCAGTCCGTGCGCGATGAAGACGGGCACCAGGTCGCCGATGCGGTCGAAGCCCGCGCCCACCGTCTGCCCGAGCGTGTAGCGGTAGTGGATGCCCTCCAGGATCACGGCGAGCTTGAACCAGGCGAAGGCCGTGTACCAGGAGACGGCGGACACGTCGCGCCCCGAGCGCGCGGCGTACCGCTCGACCAGCTCGGACGGGTCCGGGTGCCCGGGCGCCGAGGCGGTCGTGGAGACGGGCGAGTCCGGCAGCCCCAGCGGCGCGCTGTACATCACCAGCAGCCCCAGGTCGGTCAGCGGGTCGCCGAGTGTGGACATCTCCCAGTCGAGGATCGCCCTGATCCGGTCGTCCTCGCCGATCAGGACGTTGTCGAGGCGGTAGTCGCCGTGCACGACCGCGGGCGCGGGGGAGTCGGGCAGGTCCCGGCCGAGCGCGGCGTGCAGCTCGTCGATGCCGGGCAGGTCGCGGTTGCGCGAGGCGTCCAGCTGCTTGCCCCAGCGCCGCAGCTGGCGGTCCAGGAACCCGGCGGGCCGCCCGAAGTCCTCCAGACCCACCTCGGCCGGGTCCACCGCATGCAGCTCCACCAGCGTGTCGACGAGCCCGAGCACCGCCTCGCGGGTGCGCTCAGGACCCAGCGGCGCCAGCTGCCCGGCCGTGCGGTACGGGGTGCCCTCCACGAAGTCCATGACGTAGAAGGGCGCGCCCAGTACCTCCTCGTCCTCGCACAGCAGCACCGGGCGCGGCACGGGCACGGCCGTCGGGTGCAGCGCGCTGATCACCCGGTGCTCGCGCCGCATGTCGTGTGCGGTGGCCAGGACGTGGCCGAGCGGCGGGCGGCGGACGACCCACTTCCCGGTGCCGTCCGTGACGGCGTACGTGAGGTTCGACCGCCCGCCCTCGATCAGCCGGCCGGTCAGCGGGCCCCCGACCAGGCCCGGCCGCTCCCGGTCGAGCAGGCCGCGCAGCCGGCCGAGGTCGAGACCCGGCGGGTGGTCTGGGCTCATCGTCGCTCCTTCGCGTCTGCGGACCCACCGGCGGTGGCCCGCGCCCGTGGCCGACAGCCGTGGGCCACCGCCCGTAGGCCCACACCTGTAGGCCCACACCCGTAGGCACACACCTGTGTTGTGGGACCCACTCATGATGCCGACCGGTCGGTATGCCGTCCAGTGCGGAGACGGAACGTGATCAGCGTCTCCGCGCCCCGGTGTCCGCGGTGACGCCCGGGGTACACGGGGTGCCGGCCGCGCGCGGTGGCGGCCGGCGGAGCGCGCGGCCGACCGGACCGCGCGCCGCGCCTCCGCTTGCACGGCTGCGGTCCGGACGGGAGGGTCGAGGACATGAAGGCGATCACTTACGACCGGTACGGCGGGCCCGAGGTCCTGGAGTTCGGCGACGTGCCCGACCCCAAGGTCGGCCCCGACAAGGTCCTGGTGAAGGTCCGCGCGGCGTCCGTCAACCCGGTCGACTGGAAGTGCCGGGAGGGCCACCTGGACGGCATGCTGGACACGGTGTTCCCGGTGGTCCCGGGCTGGGACGTCTCCGGAGTGGTGGTCCGTCCCGGCGTCGCGGTCCCGGAGTTCTGCGCCGGCGACGAGGTCATCGGGTACGTACGGGAGGACTTCCTCGCGCACGGCACCTTCGCCGAGTACGTGGCGGCCCCGGTGCGCACCCTCGCCCGCAAGCCCCGCAACCTCGGCTTCGAGGAGGCCGCGGGACTGCCCCTGGTGGGTCTCACCGCGTACCAGGCGCTCGGCAGGCTGCTGAACGTGCGGAGCGGCGACACCGTCCTCGTGCACGCGGCGGCGGGCGGCGTCGGCTCCGTCGCGGTGCAGCTGGCCCGCCATCTGGGCGCCCGCGTCATCGGCACGGCGAGCGGGCACAACCACGACTACGTGCGCGAACTGGGCGGCGAACCCGTCGAGTACGGCGAGGGCCTGGCCGACCGCGTGCGCGCCCTCGCCCCCGGCGGGGTCGACGCCGCCTTCGACACGGTCGGCGGCGACGCCCTGCGGGCCTCCGCCGAGGTGCTCACCCCGGAGGGCCGGCTGGCCTCGATCGTCGACCCGGCCGTGACCGACTTCGGCGGCCTCTACCACTTCGTCCGCCCCGACCCGGCGGACCTCCAGCACCTGTCGGACCTGTGCGAGCAGGGCGTCCTCACGGTGCACGTCTCCGAGACGTACCCGCTGGAGCGGGCGGCGGACGCGCACCGCAGCAACCAGGAGGGCCGCACCCGCGGCAAGATCGTGGTCACCGTGGGCCAGGACGAGGACGAGGACGAGGGTCAGGACTAGGGGCAGGGCCGGGACCAGGACCGGCCAGGGCCAGGACCGGAGGACGGAGCGAGCGGGCGCGGTCGCGGTCGCGGGCGCGGTGGTGGTGGTCAGAACAGCAGTGCCGCCGCGCACACCGCCAGGGCCACCGTGCACAGGGCCGCCGCCGAGGCGTGCCGGGGCGTGAGGACCGGCACGCCGTCCGCCGCGGCCGCCGCCAGCGCGCGGATGCGGCGGTGCGCCAGGGCGAGGAAGCCCAGCCACAGCAGGCAGCACAGCGCGGCGGCCACGATCCCGGCGGGCGTGGGGCCGCCGTGCAGCGCGCTCCTGACGGCGAGGACCGCCGCCACCGCGCCGGACAGGGTGGTGCGCCGCCAGGCGAGGCGGGTGCGCTCCGGCTGCAGGCCCGGATCGCGGGCGGGGGCGCTCATCCCTCCCAGCCGGCGAGCACGACGACGACCATCACCAGGGCCACGACGGCCACCGCCAGGCTCAGCACGGCGGGGAACCGGGACGCCGGCAGGTCCTCGCCGCGCCGGATCGCCCGCTCGCAGCGCACCCAGTGGTTCACCGCGCGCAGGGAGCTGAGCACCCCGGCGGCGAGCAGCGCGAGCGCGAGCCCGACCCGCCAGCCCCACCGCAGGTCCGGCAGGAACTGGTCCACGGCGAAGCCGCCGCCGATCAGCGCCAGGGCGGTGCGCAGCCAGGCGAGGAAGGTGCGCTCGTTGGCCAGTGAGAACCGGTAGTCGGGCGTGCCGCCCTCCTCCCGTACCCGCTCGGGCGCGAACCACAGCCGGACGTTCCGCACGAAGTCGATCACACCGAGAGCCTATCGAGGCAGGTCGGCGGGGACGCGCGGCGCCGGTGCGGGACGGCGTGCGGCCCGGCGGCCGGGGCCCCGGCCCGGCGCCGAGGTTCCAGCCCGTCCGCCGGTCCGCCGCCGGGTTCCCGGTCCGCCGCCGGGGTTCAGCCCGCCCGCCGGTGCGCCAGGAACCGCTCGTGGGCCGCCAGCCCGTCCGGCACCCACTCCCACTCCGCCAGGCGCCGCTCCACCTCGTCCGGCGGCAGGAAGGCGTGCCAGGCGACCTCCTCGGGCTGCGGGCGCACGGGCAGGTCGCAGCGCACCTGGTACACCGCCGACCACCAGGTCCGGCCGGCCCCGCCGTCGTAGAGGAACCTGAACAGCGGCTCGGGGCGCGGCAGCCCCGTGACGCCCAGTTCCTCCTCGGCCTCGCGCAGCGCCGCGTCGTCGTACGTCTCGCCCGCCCCGACGACCCCGCCGACGAACAGGTCGTACAGGGAGGGGAAGATGAGCTTGGTCGCGGTGCGGCGGTGCACGAACAGCCTCCCCTCGGCGTCCTCGACGCGCACGAACACACACCGGTGCCGCAGCCCCTTGGCGTACGCCTCCCCGCGCGGCGCCCGACCGATCACCCGGTCCTCCGCGTCCACGATGTCCAGGATCTCGTCGGCGGACCCGGAGCCGCTCAGGACGTCCGCACCGTCCGCACCACCGGTACCGTCCGTACCGCTCGTGCCGCCCGCACCACCGGTGCCGCCCGCACCGCCCGTGCCGCTCGTACCGTCCGTGCCGCCGTCTGCGCTCATGTCCCCATCCAACCAGCCGCCCCCGGGCCCGGGGCCGTGCGGTCCGCCGACAGCCGACAGCCGACAGCCGACAGCCGACAGCCGACAGCCGGTGGCCGGTCGGCTCCGGGTCAGTGGGACTGCAGGTCCCGGGCCCGTTCGTCCGGCGAGATGTCGCGCGGCATCGCCGGGTGCAGACCGAGGAGCACGATGCCCGCCACGACGGCCGCGAGCCCCGCGGACTCCCCGGCGAGCGACCCCGCGTCCGTGCGCAGGCGGTCGCCGAGGAAGCCCACGCCGCAGGCGATCCCGGCCAGCGGCTGCGCCGCCGTGAGCGCGGGCAGCGACATCCGCAGCGGCGCCGTCTCGAAGGCGCTCTGCACGAGCACCAGGCCGGTGATCCCGAGCACCAGCACGGCGTACGGCTGCCAGCCGGTGAAGAACCCCGGCCACCCGCCCTCGGCCAGCCGCTCGCCGCTCACCCGGGTGAGCGCGTCCTGCAGGCCGTACAGCAGGCCCGCCGCCACGGCCAGCAGCACGGGCGCGTGGCTCATCCGCGATCTGCGCGCGTACGCCGTGAGCAGCGCGGCCAGTCCCAGCACGATGCCGACGACCAGCCAGTGGCGGAGCGGATCGGTGACCGCGCTGCCGCCGCGCGGTTCGCCCGCCAGGAGGAACGCCGTCACCCCGCCCGCGAGCAGCGTGAGCCCCGCCCACCCCTGGCGGCCGAGCGGCTGCCCGGTCCATCTGCGCGACAGGGCCAGCGCGAACAGCAGGTTCGTCGCGAGCAGCGGCTCCACCAGGGAGAGTTCGCCCCGGGACAGGGCGAGCGCGCCGAGCACCATGCCGCACGCCATGAAGCCCATGCCGCCCAGCCAGCGCGGCACCCGCACCAGGTCGAGCAGCAGCCGGGGGGAGAGGAAGTCGCCGAGCGGCGCCCGCTGCGCGGCGCTCTGCTGGAGGACGAACCCGATGCCCAGGCAGCAGGCGGCGGTCACGGCGAGGACGAGGACGAGGACCGACACGCGACGCACCTCTGGGGAGATGGGAGGAACCGTCCAAGGGCGGGTGTCCGATCGACGATAGCGCTCCGCCGCCCGGTCCGCCCCCGGGTACGCGCCGCCGGACGGTTGACGCCGGTCACCGGGTTGTCCAAGGATCGGAACTCATCGGTAACCGGCGGTCCACCTCCCTGGTGCACGGCCTCGGTGCGAAGGGCGGACCATGGCGTACGACGCGGATGTGATCGTGATCGGGGCGGGCCTCGCCGGCCTCGCGGCGACCGCGGAGCTCGCCGACGCGGGACGCAGGGTGATCCTGCTGGACCAGGAGCCCGAGCAGTCCCTCGGCGGCCAGGCCCACTGGTCCTTCGGCGGCCTGTTCCTCGTGGACTCGCCCGAGCAGCGCCGCCTGCGCATCCGCGACAGCCACGGCCTCGCCCTGCAGGACTGGATGGGCACCGCCGGCTTCGACCGTCCCGAGGACGAGTGGCCGCGCAGGTGGGCCGAGGCGTACGTCGACTTCGCGGCGGGCGAGAAGCGCTCCTGGCTGCACCGGCAGGGCGTGCGGTTCTTCCCGGTGGTCGGCTGGGCCGAGCGCGGCGGCTACGACGCGCGCGGGCACGGCAACTCCGTCCCCCGCTTCCACATCACCTGGGGCACCGGCCCCGGCCTCGTCGCGCCCTTCGAGCGCCGGGTGCGGGAGGGGGCGGCCCGCGGCCTCGTCGACCTGCGGTTCCGGCACCGGGTGACCGGCCTCGCCCGCAGCGCGGGCACCGTGGACACCGTCACCGGCGAGGTCCTCGAACCCTCGGACGTCGCGCGCGGGCAGGCCAGCAGCCGCGCCGTCGCCGGCGCCTTCGAGCTCCGGGCCCAGGCGGTGATCGTCACCTCCGGCGGCATCGGCGGCGACCACGACCTCGTCCGCGCCCACTGGCCCGAGCGGCTCGGCCGCCCGCCCGGGCGCATGGTCTCGGGCGTCCCCGCGCACGTCGACGGGAAGATGCTCGCCGTCGCCGAGGCGGCGGGCGCGCGCCTGATCAACCGCGACCGCATGTGGCACTACACCGAGGGCCTGCAGAACTGGAACCCGGTCTGGGAGAACCACGGCATCCGCGTCCTGCCCGGCCCGTCCTCCCTCTGGCTGGACGCCCTCGGCCGGCGCCTGCCGGTGCCGCTGTTCCCGGGCTTCGACACGCTCGGCACGCTGGAGCACATCATGCGGACCGGGTACGACTACACGTGGTTCGTGCTCGACCGGAAGATCATCGGCAAGGAGTTCGCGCTCTCGGGCTCCGAGCAGAACCCCGACCTGACCGGCAGATCCGTCCGCGGCGTGTTCGAACGGGCGCGCACCGACGTCCCCGGTCCGGTGCGGGCGTTCATGGAGCACGGCGCCGACTTCGTCGTGGAGAAGGACCTCGGCGACCTCGTCCGGGGCATGAACGCGCTCACCCGCGAACCCCTCATCGACGAGGCCGCGCTGCGCCGCGAGATCGTCGCGCGCGACCGGGAGGTCGCCAACCCGTTCACCAAGGACCTCCAGGTCACCGCCGTCCACGGCGCCCGCAGGTACCTCGGCGACCGGCTGATCCGCACCGCCGCCCCGCACCGCATCCTCGACCCGGAGGCGGGCCCCCTGATCGCCGTGCGCCTGAACATCCTCACCCGCAAGACGCTCGGCGGCCTGGAGACGGACCTGTCGTCCCGGGTCCTGACGGACGGCGGCCTGCCGCTGCCGGGCGTGTACGCGGCCGGCGAGGCCGCCGGCTTCGGCGGGGGCGGCGTCCACGGCTACCGCTCCCTGGAGGGCACGTTCCTCGGCGGCTGCCTGTTCTCGGGCCGCGCGGCGGGCCGGGCGGCGGCCCGGGCGGTGGGATGAGGCACCCGCACCCGTGCCCGCACCCGTACCCGCTTGGTCCCGCGGGCCGTGAGGGCCGGAGACGCCGGAGGCCCCAGCCGCTCCGCGAGGAGCGAGTGGGGCCTCCGGCCGTTCCCTACGGCCGTACGGCGCCGGCCGAGAACCGGAACCGTCGCGCGGCTCCGCAAGGGACCGGAACCACCGCGCGGCTCCGGTCCGGGAGCGGGGCTAGATCACCAGGGACAGCAGCAGGACCACGGCGACGCCGACCACGGAGATGACCGTCTCCATCACGGACCAGGTCTTGACCGTCTGTCCGACGTTCAGTCCGAAGTACTCCTTGACCAGCCAGAACCCCGCGTCGTTGACGTGGCTGAAGAACACCGAGCCGGCGCCGATGGCGAGGACCAGGAGCGCGACGTGCGTGCTCGACATGTCGGCCGCGAGCGGGGTGACGAGACCGGCCGCCGAGATGGTGGCGACGGTCGCCGAGCCGGTCGCGAGCCGGATCGCCACGGCGATCAGCCAGGCGAGCAGCAGCCCGGGGATCGACCAGTCCTTGGAGATCTCCAGGACCATCTGGCCCACGCCGGAGTCGATCAGCGTCTGCTTGAAGCCGCCGCCCGCGCCGACGATCAGCAGGATGCCCGCGATCGGCGCCAGCGACCTCTCCACGGTCGTGGAGAGGCGCTCCTTGGTGAACCCGGCCGCGCGGCCCAGCGTGAACATGCCGACGAGTACGGCCGCCAGCAGCGCGACCAGCGGCGAGCCGATCACGTCGAAGACCCGCTGCACGGTGTGCCCGGGGTCGTCGACGACGATGTCGACCAGCGCCTTGGACAGCATCAGCACGACCGGCAGCAGCACGGTGACGATGGTCGCGCCGAAGCCGGGCCGCTTCTGAAGGTCCTCGGAGGCGCGCTGCGGGATCATCTTCTCCGGCGCGGCGACGTCCACCCAGCGGGCGGCGTACTTCGAGAACACCGGACCGGCGATGACCACGGTCGGAATCGCGACGAGGACGCCGAGCGCCAGCGTCAGGCCGAGGTTCGCGTCCACCGCGTCGATCGCGGCCAGCGGGCCGGGGTGCGGCGGGATGAGGGCGTGCATCACGGACAGGCCCGCGAGCGCGGGGACGCCGATCCGCATGAGCGAGTAGCTGCCGCGCTTGGCCACCATCAGCACGACCGGGATGAGCAGGACGATGCCGACCTCGAAGAAGAGCGGCAGGCCGATCACCGAGGCGATCAGCACCATCGCCCACGGCATGGAGCGCCCGCCCGCCTTGGCGAGGATGGTGTCCACGATCTGGTCGGCACCGCCGGAGTCCGCGAGCAGCTTGCCGAGGACGGCGCCCAGGGCGATCAGCACGCCCACGCCGGAGACGGTCGAGCCGAGACCGGCGGTGAAGCTGGAGATGGCCTTGTCGAGCGGCGCCCCGGCGAACGCGCCGAGCGCCAGCGACCCGATGGTCAGCGCCAGGAACGCGTGGAGCTTGAACTTCGTGATGAGCAGGACGATGACGGCGATGCCCGCCAGGACGGCGATGCCCAGCTGGGCATGGCCCGCCGAGGTGATCGGCTCGACGGCATCCGCTGCCAGCATCTCGACGCTGAGACTGGTCACGGTCTTTCCTTGCATGGTTACGGGTGGGGGCGGGGGAGGTGCCTCCCGTGCCGGTGCCGTGCCGCGACGGTGCGCGGCACACCCGGACGCGGGCGGCTGCGGTCCCGCGGGACCGCGGTGTTCCGGTGGCCCGCGCGGGCCCCGTCCGTACGGGGTCCGCGCGAACCGCGGTGGTGCGCGGCGGCCCGTGCGGGCCGCGGTGGTGCGCGGTGGTCCTCACGGACCTGGTGGTGCGCGGTCCTCGCGGACCGTTGCGTACGAGGGCGGTCGGGCCCGTCCGTACGCGGCCGGCCCGCGCGGGCCGAAGGCGTGCGGCGGCCTCGGGGACCATCGCTCACCGGGGTCCCCGGGACCGGGGTGAGCGAACGCGGTCCCGGCGGGCCCCGCACCGCGGCGGCGCCGTACCGGGTGCGGTACGCGCGCCACCGCGCCGGTTCAGCGCGGCGTCCTCAGGTCGTGCAGTGCGGTCACGGCCCGGTCGGCGATCTCCTCGGGGCCGCCGGAGACGTCCACGGCGACGCCCGCCTCGTCCTCCTCCAGCGGCTGGAGGGTGGCGAACTGGGAGTCGAGCAGCGCCGTCGGCATGAAGTGCCCCCGCCGCTGGGCCATCCGGCCCTCGATGAGGGCCCGGTCACCGGCCAGGTGGACGAAGACGACGCCGGGAGCCGCGGCCCGCAGCCGGTCGCGGTAGCTCCGCTTCAGCGCCGAGCAGCTGACCACACCGCCCTGCCCCGCACGTCCGTGCGCCCAGGCGCCGATGGCGTCCAGCCACGGCCACCGGTCGTCGTCCGTCAGAGGCGTCCCGGCCGACATCTTGGCGATGTTGGCCTCGGGGTGGAAGTCGTCGCCCTCGGCGTACGGAACGCCGAGCCGCGCCGCAAGCAGGGGACCGATCGTGGTCTTCCCGGTGCCTGCCACGCCCATGACTACGACGACGTGGGGGGTGCTCATCACTGCCTCGCTGTCTTCATCGACATCGGACGCCGTGGACCGTTGCGTCCGTTCACGCCACTGAAACGCATTAGGTCTGACTAATTCAAGAGTCTGTGATGTAAAAGTCTGACTTTTTGTTCCCGCGCCCCTCCTCGTACGCTGACCCCATGAGCACACGGGGCCGAGGGCTGCACGGCCATGTACTGGACACCCTCGGACCGGCGATCACAGCGGGCGAGTATCCGCCGGGCAGCGTGCTGCGCACGGACGAGCTGGCCCAGCGCTTCGAGGTGTCCCGCTCCGTCATGCGCGAGGCCGTCCGCGTCCTGGAGTCCATGCACCTGGTGGAGTCCCGCCGCCGCGTCGGCGTCACCGTCCGCCCGACGGCCGAGTGGAACGTCTACGACCCGCAGGTCATCCGGTGGCGCCTCGCGGGCGCCGACCGCCCGCGCCAGCTGCGCTCCCTGACCGTGCTGCGCTCCGCCGTCGAACCGGTCGCCGCCGGCCTCGCCGCCCGCCACGCCACCGCCGAGCAGTGCGCCGAGCTCACCGAGTGCGCGCTCGGCATGGTGGCCACCTCACGCGGCCAGCAGCTCGAGGGCTATCTGGTGCACGACGTCGCCTTCCACCGGATCGTCCTCAACGCCTCCGGCAACGAGATGTTCGCGCGCCTCGGCGACGTGGTCGCCGAGGTCCTGACGGGCCGCACCCATCACCAGGTCATGTTCGAGGACCCCGACCCGGCGGCCGTGACGCTGCACGTCCAGGTCGCGGAGGCGGTCCGCGCGGGCGACGCGGACCGCGCCGAGAGCCTCACCCGCGAGATCGCCGTCGGCGCGCTCCGGGAACTGGACGTCCTGGCGCCCTGAGCGACCCGGCCGCCGGGCGGCCGGTACGGGGACCGCCCGGAGCTACCCGACGTCCCCGTCCACGTACACCCACGCCCCGCCGACCCGCTCGAAGCGGCTGTGCTCGCGCAGCTCGCCCCCGGCGTGGCCGGCGCGGAAGGTGACGGTGCCGGTGGTGTGGAAGGCCGTGCCGCCGCTCGTGGCGAGGATCTCCAGGCCGGTCCACCGCAGGCCCGGCTCGAACTCCACCCGCGGCGGCCGCGTCCGCGGGTGCCAGGTCCGCAGCAGGTACGCCTCGTCCCGCTCGGCGAAGGCGCTGTACCGCGACCGCATCAGCGCCTCGGCGGTGGGCGCGGCGGCCTCGCCCCGGTGGAACCGGCCGCAGCACTGCGCGTACGTCCCGCCCGAGCCGCAGGGGCAGGCGCGGGAGGACGGCGGAGTGGCGGTGCGCGCGGGCCGTCGGGCCGGGCGGGAGCTGCGTCGGGACATGCCCGCCATTGTGCCGGTCGGCCCGGGGGAGGGGCGTCCCGCCCCGCCCGGAGGCAAGCCGCGCGTCCGGCCGCCGTACGACACGGAGGAGGGCCGCGACCTCGTGGTCGCGGCCCTCCTCCGCTCTGTGTCCGAGGGGGGACTTGAACCCCCACGCCCGATAAAGGGCACTAGCACCTCAAGCTAGCGCGTCTGCCATTCCGCCACCCGGACAAGGTGTTCGCCGTGCGGGGTTTCCCCCGCGGCGACAGAGGAAACATTACCAGGCTTTCGGAGTCCCCCGATCACGGGCCGCCGGGTGTGAACCGCGTGTGACGGGCCGGGCCCGGCCTTGGGCCCGCGGAGCCGGAGAGGGAGGATGAGGGGGACCACCAGCAGTGAGCGCGGGAGGAAGCAGCGTGAGCGAGTCGGACACGACCAGGGGCGTCACCGGTGAGGACGAGGTCGTCGACCTCTGCCGCGAGCTGATCCGGATCGACACCAGCAACTACGGCGACCACTCCGGGCCGGGCGAGCGCAAGGCCGCCGAGTACGTCGCCGAGAAGCTCGCCGAGGTGGGGCTCGAACCGCAGATCTTCGAATCGCACAAGGGGCGCGCCTCCGTGGTCGCCCGGGTCGAGGGCGAGGACCGCTCGCGGCCCGGCCTCCTCATCCACGGCCACACCGACGTCGTCCCGGCCAACGCCCAGGACTGGACCCACCACCCCTTCTCCGGGGAGGTCGCGGACGGCTGCGTCTGGGGCCGCGGCGCCGTCGACATGAAGGACATGGACGCGATGACCCTGGCGGTCGTGCGCGACCGGCTGCGCAGCGGCCGCAAGCCGCCGCGCGACATCGTCCTCGCCTTCCTCGCCGACGAGGAGGCCGGCGGTACCTGGGGCGCCCGCCACCTCGTCGACAACCACCCGGACCTGTTCGAGGGCGTCACCGAGGCGATCGGCGAGGTCGGCGGGTTCTCCTTCACGGTCAACGAGAAGCTGCGGCTGTACCTCGTCGAGACCGCGCAGAAGGGCATGCACTGGATGAAGCTGACCGTGGACGGCACCGCCGGGCACGGTTCGATGATCCACCGGGACAACGCCATCACCGAGCTGTCGGAGGCCGTCGGCCGCCTGGGCCGGCACAAGTTCCCGGTCCGCGTGACCAAGACCCTGCGCCACTTCCTCGACGAGCTCGGCGACGCCCTCGGCACCGAGCTCGACCCGGAGGACATGGACGGGACGCTCGCCAAACTCGGCGGCATCGCCAAGCTCATCGGGGCGTCCCTGCAGAACACCGCCAACCCCACCCAGCTCGGCGCCGGCTACAAGGTCAACGTCATCCCCGGGCAGGCCACCGCCCACGTCGACGGCCGCTACCTGCCGGGGTACGAGGAGGAGTTCCTCGCCGACCTGGACCGCATCCTCGGCCCCCGGGTGAAGCGCGAGGACGTGCACGCCGACAAGGCGCTGGAGACCACCTTCGACGGCGCCCTGGTCGACGCGATGCAGACCGCGCTGTCCGCCGAGGACCCGATCGCGCGCGCCGTGCCCTACATGCTCTCGGCCGGCACCGACGCCAAGTCCTTCGACGACCTCGGCATCCGCTGCTTCGGCTTCGCGCCGCTGAAGCTGCCGCCGGAGCTGGACTTCGCGGGCATGTTCCACGGTGTCGACGAGCGCGTCCCGGTCGACGGCCTGAAGTTCGGCGTCCGGGTCCTCGACCGCTTCATCGACGCCTCCTGAGCACCCGGCCTCCTGGCCCACCCGGCCGCGGAACAAGGAACTTCAGGTAATCGGCAAGGCGTACGAAGTCCACCGGGAAGAGTGAATCCGACGATAAGCTCGTAGCTCCATTACTCCTTCCTCGTTACAGGTAGTGCGATCCGCGGTTGGGGGTCGCGGTCCCTATGAGGAGGAATAATGATCAAGAAGGTCGTCGCTGCTGCGGCTGCCACCGGTGGGCTGGTTCTGGCGGGCGCGGGTGTGGCCGCCGCCGACTCGGGAGCGCAGGGCGCCGCCGTGCACTCTCCCGGCGTCCTTTCCGGCAACGTCATCCAGGCCCCGATCCACGTCCCGGTGAACGTCTGCGGCAACACGGTCTCCGTGATCGGGCTGCTGAACCCCGCCTTCGGCAACACCTGCACCAACGTGTGACGTCGCGCCCCACTCACGTGAGGGTCTGAGTCCGCGGCCCCGGAGCACCTCCCACATGCTCCGGGGTCGTCGGGCATACCGCGCACGCGCACACGGCACGTGCGGATCTCTGAAGTACCGAGGCAGGGAAGACTATGCGACAGGTCACTCGCAAGGGCCTGATGACGGTGGCGGCCGCGACGGGTGTGCTGGCGGCCGCCAGCGGCTACGCGCACGCCGACGCAGGAGCGAGCGGGTCCGGTTCGAACTCCCCGGGTGTGCTGTCCGGCAACACGGTGCAGGTCCCGGTGCACGTCCCGGTCAACGTCTGCGGCAACACCGTGAACGTGATCGGTCTGCTCAACCCGGCGTCCGGCAACAGCTGCGCCGACGAGGGGGGCGGCTCCCACGGCTCCTCCGGCGGCGGCTCGCAGGCCGCCGGCCACACGAGCGACTCGCCCGGCGTCGGCTCCGGCAACCACGTCGAGGTCCCCGTCGACGTGCCGGTCAACGTCTGCGGCAACACCGTCACCGTCGGCGGCCTCGGCAACGCGGTCACCGGCAACGACTGCGGGAACAGCGGCGGCGGCGGCCACGAGACGCCCCCCGGCGGCGACGACACGCCCCCTCCGGGCGACGACACACCGCCCCCGGGTGACGACGACACCCCGCCGTCCGGCGACGACACACCGCCTCCCGGCGACGGCGACACGCCCCCTTCGGGCGACCACGACACCCCCGGGCAGCCGGGCACGCCCGAGCAGCCCGGTACGCCCGAGCAGCCCGGTACGCCGGAGGAGCCCTCGTCCCCGGGCGGCTCCCACCCGGGCGCCTCCGAGCCGAACGAGGTGGACGCCCAGGCCGTCACACAGCCGAGGGGCAGCTCCCAGCTCGCCTCCACCGGCAGCGACCTGCCGGTCGGCATGGTCCTGCCCGTCGGCGCGGGCGCCCTGCTGGCGGGTGCTTTGCTCTACCGCAAGGCACGCTCGGCGGCATAGAGGGGACATTCGGTCACACAGCGGGGCCAAGCACCCCGTACCACCTGCAACGGATCGGGTCCCGCACGCGCGGGACCCGATCCGTTTCGGCCGCCTTTCCTCACCATGTCGCGCGCAGCTGGCGGATGATCCGCCGGCGCAGCCGCACCTTGCGGCTGCCGTCGGGGCGCAGGCTGAGGCGGTCCAGCTCCCAGTGTCCGTATTCGGCGTGGTCTGTCAGCAGACGTGTCGTCTCCTTGCGGGAGACCCCGCGCGGTACGTACACGTCGACAAATTCGTATTCCGGCATCGCATCTATTGTGCGGGCACGGGGCCGGTACGGATAGCGTCTGCACTATGTCTGATGCTGCGCAGCCCACCGCTGCCGAGGTACGCGCCGCCGCCGAGGCGGTCAAGGCTGCGCTCGACCGTCACTTGGCGGCGGTCGAGCGCAGGTCGGGCGAGGACGACCCGGCCGTCTACGAGGCGTTCAACGAGCTGGCCGCGGCCGCCGAGGAGTACGACGAGCTCCTGTACGACCGCTACGACGAGGTCACGCCCTTCGAGATCCCCGGCGCCGAGGACATGCCGCCGTACACGGGACCCGAGGAGCCGAACGCGCTGAGCGTGCTGATCCGCCGGGACTACGCCGTGGTGGAGCCGCAGCGGCTGCTGGCGCAGGCCCAGCGGGTGGCGGCCGTGGAGGGGGAGGACGCCGCGGACCCGGACACGGGCGCCGCCACCGTGCACGGGGCGCTGGGCGTGCTGTTCGGGGAGTTCGAACCGGACGAGATCGCCTCCCGGCACAAGGAGTTCGGTCTGGAGGAGGGCGACTCCACGCTGTGGGTGACCGCCGCCGACGAGCCGGCCGAGCCGGGGGAGTGGCTGGAGGCCCCCTTCGAGCAGGCGGACCCGCAGCGGGTCGTGTGCCGCTTCGACGTCAGCGCGGTCTTCGACGACGACGCGGACGACGACATCGAGGAGGACCTCGTCCCGGACCTGGAGGAGGAACTGGACGAGGACGAGGACCTGGAGCCGCTGGACGCGGACCGCCGCTGAGGCGGCACCGCGCGACGCGCGGCCTCGACAGGACAGGAGAAGGGCCCCGCCCGGCTGCCGGCCCCACTGAGGGACGGCCCCGGGCAGGGGCCCTTCGGCGTACGTGTGCACGACCGCGTCGTACGGACGGCCGCACGGCGTACGGACGGCCGTGCGTCCCCGCACACCCGTGTGTCCCGGACACCTCGTGCCGCCCTGAGGGCCTCGCGCGTCGCCCGCGCGGAGCCGCCCGCGGCGTCCGCCCCGCCGCGGGCCGGGCGGCACCCGTCAGGCCGGCCGGGGCGGGCGCCGCCTTCGCGTGGCCCGGTGGCCGAGCAGCTCAGCCGGCGGCCGGGATCTGCGTCCTGAGCAGGACGGGCAGGCGGGTGGTGCGGGGCTTGGCGGAGACCTCCGCGACCGCGCGGGGCAGCGCCTGCTCCACGCCGTGGACCACCGACAGATGGCGCTCGGCGCGGCCGAAGGCCGTGTAGACCCAGGGACGGCTCAGCGCCTGCGCCGCGTCGCCGGGCAGCACCACGACCGCGGCCGGCCAGCGCGAGCCGACGGCCTGGTGCGCGGTGAGCGCCCAGCCGTGCCGCACCGTCTGCTCCACCCGCTCCCTCGGCACGGCGACGCGGACGCCCGCGCACTCCAGGTGCAGCCCGTCGGCGTCGGCCCCCACCACGCGGCCCGGCGCCGTACGGCCCGGTGCCGGGGTGTACGCCACCCGGTCCCCGAGGTCGAACCCGCCGAAGCGGCCCGGGCCGGGGTTGAGCCGCTCCTTGAGGGCGGCGTTGAGCGCGCGCGTGCCCACCGCGCCGCCGTGGCCCGGGGTGATCACCTGCGTCTGCTCGGCCGGGACGCCGATCGCCCGGGGCACCGAGTCGGCGACCAGCTGCACCGTGCGGTGGACCGCCTCGCCGGCGTCGCGCACCGGGACGATCACCACCTCCTTGCCGGGGGCGTCGACCTGGTTCAGCTCGCCGACGCCGATGCCGGAGACCAGCTCGCCGATCGGGCCGGGGTCCGGGGTGCGGGAGGCCACCTGCGGGCACACGCGGGCCGCGGCCAGGTCCGCGAAGACCCGTCCGGGCCCGGCGGACCACAGCACCCCCGGGTCCCCGCTCAGCACCAGCCGGGCCCCGTCCGGGAGCGACTCGACCACCATGGCCGCGGCCTCCACGTCCAGCTGCGGGGCGTCCAGGACGACCAGCAGGTCCAGGTCCAGGGCGCCGTCGGCGTCCCGTCCCGGGCCCTCGTGCCCGGACAGCAGTCCGGCGACGGTCGCCACGGCGTCACCGGAGGCGGGACCGTCCGCGCCGGACCCGTCCGGTCCGCCCGCGGACTCCGCCGCGGCCGGTGAGGCGTCCGCCAGCAGCCGCGCGAAGCGGTCCCGGCCGTCCGCCGTGTGCGTGGCGGCCCAGGCGCGCAGGCCCAGCGAGCGCGCCGCCGCGACCAGCGCCGCCGGCTCCGCGCGCGCGGCCTCGCCGCCGGTGTGGAGCACCAGGCCGTGGCCGGCGGCGGTCCGGATCAGCTCGGCGGCGGAACCCCGGACGGCGTCGGCCGCCGCCTCCCAGTCCGCGCCGCGGTCCTCGTCCTTGTGCTGCGAGTTCACCAGCCGGGCCAGGCCGTCGGCCAGGCTCTCCTCCGCGAGCGCGTACCGCTCCAGACCGATCAGGACGCGGACCGGGCGCTCCTGCTCGCCCTCCTCCTGCTCCGCCTCGGAGGGCCGCGGCGCGCCGGGCTCGTCCAGCGCGTCCTGGAAGACCAGCGCCTCGCCCTCGGCGACGGCGCTCTGCACGGCCTCGTCCGGGTCGGGCACCGCGCGCTGGGCCAGCGCCGCCCGCAGCGCCGCCGCCTCCAGGGCCGTGTGTCCGGCGAGGGCCGCCTGCTCCAGCAGCCAGACGGTGACCGCCCGGCCGCGCCGCTCGTCGTCGGGCCCGCACTCCGCGCCCAGCAGCGCCCGCGCGAAGCCGTCCGCCTGCTCGGGGCGGACCCCGGCGACCCGCAGCAGCTGCCAGGGGTCCTCCCGCAGCGCGTCCTGCGCGCCCTCGCCCAGGACCGCGGCGGCCTGGGGGGCGAGCGCCTCGGGCGCACCGCCCGCGGCCAGCACGCGCCGTACGGCGTCGACGGTCTCCGGGGCCGCGGCCGGCCGGCCCGCCGCGTCGGCCGCCGCCTCGGTCTGCGGCCGGCGCACCGGCTCGGGCACGGGCCTGCGCGCCTCGGGCGCGCTGTCGTCGAAGACGCTGGCCCGGGGCTTCTGGCCACCCTCAACGGCCCGGACGGCCGCCAGCAGGTCGGCGGCCGTGCCGCTCAGCTTGGTCCCGCTCTCCACGGGCCCCTTCTTCTCGGCCTTGCGGCGCTCGATCCGCTCCCGGAACTCCCGCTGTGCCGCCAGCTCCGCCTCGGCCTCGGTCAGCTCGGAGGTCCCCGGCGTCTCCGAGACCTGTGCGGCCTCCGAT
Organism: Streptomyces minutiscleroticus; assembly: GCF_014650875.1. Taxonomy (GTDB): domain Bacteria; phylum Actinomycetota; class Actinomycetes; order Streptomycetales; family Streptomycetaceae; genus Streptomyces; species Streptomyces minutiscleroticus. The sequence continues at coordinate 29,003 of NZ_BMVU01000034.1, read as the reverse complement.
GCCTGCTCGCCGGCGGCCCCGTCCGTCGCGGCCCCGCCGTCGCCGTCGTCACCGCCGTCCGCCGTCCCGGCTCCCGCGCCGTCCGCCTGCGCCGGTGGCTCGTCCCCGGCGCCGTCCCCGGCGGCCGGGCCGTCCCCGGCCGGAGCGGTGTCCCCGGCGTCGGCGTCCGGCGCGCCGTTCGCGGGCGCCACCGGGTCCGGGCCCGCCCCCGGGCTCTCCGGCTCGGGTCCCTCCGTGGCAGCGGGGTCCGTGGTCACAGCGTGCTCCAGTCCTGGTCGGGATAGCGGTGCACGGGCGCCGACACGTCGTCGAGAGCCCGGCAGATCTCGTCAGGAAGACTAAGGCTCTCCACTGACAGAGCGGCCGTGAGCTGCGTGGCGTTGCGCGCGCCGACCACGGGCGCGACCACGCCGGGCCGGTCGCGCACCCAGGCCAGCGCCACGTGCAGCGGGGTCGTCGCGAGCCCGTCCGCGGCGGTCGCCACCGCGTCGACGATGCGGCTCGCCGCGTCGTCCAGGTACGGCGCGACGAACGGCGCCAGGTGTTCCGACCCGCCGCGCGAGTCGGTGGGTGTGGTGTGCCGGTACTTGCCGGTCAGGACGCCCCGGCCCAGGGGGGAGGAGGGCAGCAGCCCGACCCCGAGGTCGATCGCGGCGGGCAGCACCTCGCGCTCTATGCCGCGCTGCAGCAGCGAGTACTCCATCTGCGCGCCGGCCAGCCGGGTGCGCGTGCCGGGCGCGGCCAGCTGCCAGGTCGCCGCCTTGGCGAGCTGCCAGCCGCAGAAGTTGGAGACCCCGGCGTACCGGACGCGGCCGCTGTTCACGGCTGTGTCGAGGGCCTGGAGCGTCTCCTCCAGGGGTGTCCCGGGGTCGTAGGCGTGGACCTGCCACAGGTCCACGTAGTCGGTGCCGAGGCGGGCGAGCGAGGCGTCGAGCGCGGCCAGCAGGTGCCCGCGCGAACCGTCGACGCGCCGCTCCGGGTCCGGCAGGCTGCCCGCCTTCGTGCAGATCACCAGGTCCCGGCGCGGCACCAGCCGCTCCATCAGCTGCCCGAGCAGATACTCGGCCTCCCCGTCGCCGTACACGTCGGCCGTGTCGACCAGGGTGCCGCCCGCCTCCCAGAAGACCTTCAACAGGCCCGCGGCGTCGTGCTCGCCGGTGTCCCGGCCCCACGTCAGGGTGCCGAGTCCGATCCGGGACACGCGCAGGCCGGTGCGGCCGAGATGCCTCTGCTCCATGTCGGCTGACATTACTGGCCGGATGTCAGTACGTGGGGAGCCTGTGGACAACCTTCGCGCCACCCCGGCCCACGGCCTGTGGACGACCCGTCCGCGGGCCCCGTGCGCCCTGCGTCTGCCGCCCCGGCCGACGGCGCGCTAGGGTGCCCGGACAAGGGACGTTACTGATGAGTAGATGAGTAAGGGGATCGGCCATGCAGCTCGGGATCAACCTCGGCTACTGGGGTGCCGGAATGGACGCGGACAACCTCGCCGTCGCCCAGGAGGCCGACCGGCTCGGCTACGCCGTCTGCTGGGCCGCCGAGGCGTACGGCTCGGACGCGGCCACCGTGCTGTCCTGGGTGGCCGCCCAGACCGAGCGGATCGACGTCGGCTCGGCCATCTTCCAGATCCCGGCCCGCCAGCCCGCGATGACGGCGATGACCGCCGCGACCCTCGACTCGCTCTCCGGCGGCCGCTTCCGCCTCGGCCTCGGCGTCTCCGGGCCGCAGGTCTCCGAGGGCTGGTACGGCGTGAAGTTCGACAAGCCGCTGGCCCGCACCCGCGAGTACGTCGAGATCGTCCGCAAGGCCATGTCCCGCGAGCGCCTGTCCCACGAGGGCGAGCACTGGACGCTGCCGCTGCCGGGCGGCCCGGGCAAGCCGCTCAAGCTGACCGTGCACCCGCAGCGCGAGCACATCCCGCTCTACATCGCCGCGATCGGCCCGAAGAACCTGGAGCAGACCGGCGAGATCGCCGACGGCGCCCTGCTGATCTTCCCCTCGGCCGACCACCTGGAGGAGACGGCCGTGCAGCACCTGCGCGCCGGACGGGAGAGGGCGGGCCTGACCATGGAGGGCTTCGACGTCTGCCCGACGCTGCCGCTCGCGGTCGGCGACGACAAGGACGTGGCGGAGCTGGCCGACGTCTTCCGCCCCTACACCGCCCTCTACGTGGGCGGCATGGGCAGCCGCAAGCAGAACTTCTACAACCGGCTGGCCCAGCGCATGGGGTACGAGAAGGAGGCCGCCGAGATCCAGGACAAGTACCTGGCCGGCGACAAGGACGGCGCCGCCGCCGCGATCCCGCAGAAGCTGATCGACCAGACGACGCTGCTCGGCTCCGTCGACCGCATCGCGGACCGGATGAAGGCGTACGCCGCGGCCGGGGTCACCACCCTCACGCTGGCCCCCGCGGGCCTCACCCTGGAGGAGCGCGTCGCCTCCCTGCGGGCAGGAGCCGAGGCTCTGGAGCGCGCCGGCCTCGCCTGACGCACGGCACACCCGCGGGGGCGGGGAATTCCTGCGGCCGTGGTGGGGGCTCGGGGGTCTTCCCCGCCACGGCCGTTACGTAGAACAACGCGCCCGCGCCCCTCGGGTTACGCCCGCCTCGGGGCCCTTGGGTCCGCCGTTCGGCGCAATTGCCGGGCACGCTTGTTGCCACCCCCCTCGCCTGCGCATTTGACTCGCCGCAAGGCGCAGTCCCGCAAGGAGGCGGCAGTGATGCTTTCGGCCAGGAGTCTGTTCCAGGAGATCCTCGACGGCGACGAGTCGTTCCGGCTCTTCTGCTCCGTCGCCGCCAGCGGGGAGTCGCAGGGCGGCTGGGAGAACGCGCGCATCGCCGCGCTCGTGCCCGAGAGCCAGCGGGAGCTCGCGCCCAGGATCGCCCGGCACGGCGCCGACGAGGACAAGCACGGACGGATCTTCAGGGCCCTGCTGCGCAAGCGCGGCCTCGAACCCGTCGAGGTCCCGCCCGAGACCGACTACACGATGCTCCTGGAGCGGCACGGCATCGGCCTCGCGCACGACAGGCTCCGCGGCGACGAGGCGCTCGGCGTGCGGGACGTCGTCACCTACCTCGCGCACAGCCGGGTCACCGAGCAGCGCGCCGCCGAGCAGATGCGGCTGCTGCGCAGGCACTTCTCCGGCCGCCCCGACATCGGCCGCGCGGTACGGATGATCTCCGAGGACGAGGACGACCACCTCGCCTACAGCAACGAGGAGCTGCTGCGCCTGGCCGCCGCCGGGTACGGCCGGGACATCCGGCGGGCGCTGCGCGAGTGCGCCCTCGTCGAGATCCGGGTCCACCGCGACGTCAGCCTCGCCGTGATGGACCGCATGGGGCGCCTCCTCGGCTGGCCGAGGACGAGGTCCGCGCTGCTGGCCGCCGGCATCCACGCCGTCTACGCGTACGAGCGGCTGGGCGGCTGGCGGCGGATGGTGTCGCTGCGGATGCCGGAGCGGCGCGACGCGCTGGGCGGCCCCGCGAAGGCCGCCCCGGAGTTCGCGTGACGGCCGGACCCGGGACCGCGCGACCGGCCGTCCGGCACGGGGCCGGGCGCCGCCTCAGAGCCAGCCGCGCCGCTTGAAGAGCCGGTGGAGCAGGACCTCCAGGACGACCATCACGGCCACCGCCGCCGGGTACGACCACGTCCAGCGCAGCTCCGGCATGTGCTCGAAGTTCATGCCGTAGATACCGGCGATCATGGTGGGGACCGCGGCCATGGCGGCCCACGCGGAGATCTTCCGCATGTCGTCGTTCTGCCGCACGCTCATCTGCGCCAGGTGCGCCGAGAGGATGTCGGACACCAGCCGGTCCAGGCCCTCGACCGACTCGTTCACCCGGGTGAGGTGGTCGCTGACGTCCCGGAAGAAGGGCTGCGCGGAGTCGTCGACGAAGGGCACCGCCGGGGCGAACTGGCCGTTGCCCGACAGCCTGGACAGCGGCGGCGCCAGCGGGCCCGTCGCCCGGCGGAACTCCAGGATCTGCCGCTTGAAGGTGTAGATCCGGGAGGCGATGTCCCGCGAGCCGCCGTCGGTGGGCGAGAACACCTCCGTCTCCAGCTCCTCCAGGTCGGTCTGGAGCTCGGTGGCCACGTCCAGGTAGTGGTCGACCGTCGCGTCGGTGATCGAGTGGAGCACCGTCGTGGGGCCGTGCCGCAGCAGGTCCGGGTTCCGCTCCAGGCGGTCGCGCACCTCGTCGAGCGGCGCGCCCTCGCCGTGCCGCACGGTCACCACGAAGGAGTCGCCCAGGAAGATCATGAGTTCGCCGGAGGACACCTCGTCGCTCTTCGGCTCGTACGTCACGGGCTTGAGGACCATGAACAGCGAGTCGTCGTAGACCTCCAGCTTGGGCCGCTGGTGGGCCTTGAGGGCGTCCTCGACGGCCAGGGGGTGCAGCTTGAACTCCTGCGAGACCCGGTCGAACTCGTCCTCCGTCGGCTCGTGCAGCCCGATCCAGACGAAGGCGCCGCTGTCGGCGCGGGCGGTGTCCAGGGCGGCGGAGAAGTCCCCGGCCCCCTCGGCCCTCTGTCCGTCCCGGTAGATGGCACAGTCAACGATCACGAAGCGCAGCCTCCCGTCGCCGCGGTCGATGAGGGCCCGGTCGTCCGCCGGACCCGTGTCAGCACGCCGGACGCCCGTCCGGCCCGCGGTGGTACTCCGGTTGTCCGCGGAGCGGGCGGTCATGCACACGCCGTCCGTGCGCCCGGGCCGCGCGCCGGGCCCGCGGACGGCCCGCCCGGCCCCGGGACGGCCGTCCGCCGGGCCGGGCGGGCCGCCGGTGCCGCGGGGACGGGCCGGGGCCCGCGTGCCCGCGGGAAGCGCGCGGTGCGGCCTTAGGGTGGACGGCATGCCCACACTGCTCCTCGTCCGGCACGGACGTTCCACCGCCAACACCGCGGGACTGCTCGCCGGGTGGACGCCCGGCGTCGCCCTCGACGAGCGCGGCGCGGCGCAGGCCGCCGAGCTGCCCCGCCGACTCGCCGGCCTGCCTCTCGCGGAGGTGGTCGCGAGCCCCCTCCAGCGCTGCCAGGAGACCGTGCGCCCGCTCCTGGAGGCGCGGCCCGGGCTGCGGTCCCACACCGACGACCGCATCGGCGAGTGCCACTACGGCGACTGGTCGGGGCGCAAGCTGGCCGAGCTGGCGGACGAGCCGCTCATGGAGGTCGTCCAGGCGCACCCGTCCGCCGCCGCGTTCCCCGGCGGGGAGTCCATGCGGGCCATGCAGACGCGGGCCGCCGAGGCGGTGCGCGAGTGGAACGCGCGCGTCGAGCGCGACCACGGCGCCGACGCGGTCTACCTCATGTGCTCGCACGGCGACATCATCAAGTCCCTCGTCGCGGACGCGCTCGGGCTGCATCTGGACCTCTTTCAGCGGATCTCCGTAGAACCGTGTTCCATCACGGCGATCCGTTACACACGGCTGCGGCCGTTCCTCGTGCGCCTCGGGGACACCGGCGATCTCGCGTCGCTCGCGCCGCGCCCGGAGGCCGGCGCCGACGCCGCGGCAGGTGGCGACGCCACGGTAGGGGGCGATGCGGGCGCACCGTGATCGTCGGGCGCAGTAGGGTGAAGCGGTCGAGACGGCGCAGCAGTTGTCGGCGGCGGACGCGCTCGACGGCAGATTCAGTCGATCCCATGGAGACAGGACGTGTCCCGTCAGGTGTTCCTCTACGACCCCCCGGACCGTTTCGTGGCCGGTACGGTCGGGCTGCCCGGGCGCCGTACCTTCTTCCTGCAGGCGACGGCCGGGCCCCGGGTGACCAGTGTGGCCCTGGAGAAGACGCAGGTGGCGGCGCTGGCCGAACGGATGGACGAGTTGCTCGACGAGGTCGTGCGCCGCTCCGGCGGCAGCGCCCCCGTCCCGGCCGTGGCCCCGACGGAGGTCGCCGACACCGCTCCGCTCGACACGCCCGTCGAGGAGGAGTTCCGGGTCGGCACGATGGCCCTCGCCTGGGACGGTGAGGAGGAGCGCATGATCGTCGAGGCGCAGGCGCTCGTCGAGCTGGACGCCGACTCCGAGGAGGACCTCGCCGCCGCGGAGGAACGGTTGCTCCAGGACGAGGAGAACGGCCCGCCGATGCTCCGCGTCCGGCTCACCGGCGCCCAGGCGCGGGCCTTCGCCAAGCGCGCCCTCGACGTCGTCAACGCCGGCCGCCCGCCGTGCCCGCTGTGCAGTCTCCCGCTCGACCCGGAAGGACACGTATGTCCGCGCCAGAACGGATACCGCCGCGGAGCGTGACCACGGCCGAGCTGCTCGCGAAGGGCGAGCTGACGGTACGCGGCCAGATCCGTGAGGCCTCCAACGCGGTGCTGCTCTGCGACGTGTCGTACGAGGGCAGGACGGCGGCCTGCGTCTACAAGCCCGTCGCCGGGGAGCGCCCGCTGTGGGACTTCCCCGACGGCACCCTGGCGAAGCGCGAGGTCGCGGCGTACGAGGTGTCGGAGGCGACCGGCTGGGGCCTGGTGCCGGTCACCGTGGAGCGCGACGGCCCCTACGGCGAGGGCATGTGCCAGCTGTGGGTCGAGCCGGCGCCCGGCGGCGCGGAGCTCCTCGCCCTCGTGGACCGCGAGGAGCCCGGGGAGGGCTGGAAGGCGATCGGCCTCGCCGAGGTCGACGAGGGCCGCACGGCCCTGCTGGTGCACGCCGACGACGAGCGGCTGCGGCGGCTCGCCGTGCTCGACGCAGTGATCAACAACGCCGACCGCAAGGGCGGGCACCTGCTGCCCGCCGAGGACGGCCGGCTCTACGGCATCGACCACGGGGTCACCTTCCACACCGAGAACAAGCTGCGCACCCTGCTGTGGGGCTGGGCGGGGGAGCCCCTCACCCAGGAGGCGCTGGACGTGCTGGGCCGGATGGCGGACACGCTGTCCCCGCAGGGGCCCCTCGCCACCCGGCTGGCCGAGCTGATCACCCCGGCCGAGCTGGACGCCACGCGCGCGCGGGTCGCCGCCCTGCTCGGCTCCGGGCGCCACCCGGAGCCCTCGGGCGAGTGGCCGGCGATCCCCTGGCCGCCGGTGTAGACCCCGCCCCGGGGCCGCCGCGCCGGCCGGGCCCTGGACGGCGCGGAGCGCTGCGAGGCACATCGCCGACGGACGCGCAAGAGCGCCTTCCCGGACATCGGGCCTGGTCCGGTTCGTATACGGAACATCCGTCCGGTTAGGCTCAAGACATGCATGCCTGGCCCGCTTCCGAGGTCCCCGCCCTTCCCGGCAAGGGCCGCGACCTCAGGATCCACGACACCGCGACCGGTGGCCCGATCACCCTCGCCCCCGGTCCCGTCGCCCGTATCTACGTCTGCGGCATCACGCCGTACGACGCGACCCACATGGGTCACGCGGCGACCTACAACGCGTTCGACCTCGTCCAGCGTGTGTGGCTCGACACCAAGCGGCAGGTTCACTACGTCCAGAACGTGACGGACGTCGACGATCCGCTCCTGGAGCGCGCCGAGCGCGACGGGGTCGACTGGGCCGGTCTGGCCGAGCGTGAGACCGCCCTCTTCCGCGAGGACATGACGGCCCTGCGGATGCTCCCGCCGAAGCACTACGTCGGCGCCGTGGAGGCGATACCCGCCATCGTCCCGCTCGTCGAGCGGCTCAAGGAGGCCGGGGCCGCCTACGAGCTGGAGGGCGACGTCTACTTCTCCGTGGAGGCCGACCCGCACTTCGGCGAGGTCTCCCACCTGGACGCGGCCGCCATGCGGCTGCTGTCCGCAGAGCGCGGCGGCGACCCGGACCGCCCCGGCAAGAAGAACCCGCTCGACCCGATGCTGTGGATGGCCGCCCGCGACGGCGAGCCCAGCTGGGACGGCGGCTCCCTCGGCCGCGGCCGCCCCGGCTGGCACATCGAGTGCGTCGCCATCGCCCTGGACCACCTCGGCATGGGCTTCGACGTCCAGGGCGGCGGCTCCGACCTGGTCTTCCCGCACCACGAGATGGGCGCCTCGCACGCCCAGGTCCTGACCGGCGAGTTCCCCATGGCCAAGGCGTACGTCCACGCCGGCATGGTCGCCCTGGACGGCGAGAAGATGTCCAAGTCCAAGGGCAACCTGGTCTTCGTCTCCCGGCTGCGCCGCGACGGCGTCGACCCGGCGGCGATCCGCCTGGCGCTGCACGCCCACCACTACCGCAGCGACTGGGAGTGGACCGACCAGGTGCTCCAGGACGCCGTCGACCGGCTCGGGCGCTGGCGCGCGGCCGTGTCGCGGCCCGACGGCCCGCCGGCCGAGGCGCTCGTCGAGGAGATCCGCACGGCCCTCGCGAACGACCTGGACGCCCCGGCCGCGCTCGCCGCGGTCGACCGCTGGGCGGCGGAGCAGCAGGAGCGCGGCGGCACGGACGAGGGCGCCCCCGGCGTCGTCACGCGGGCGGTGGACGCGCTCCTCGGCGTGGCGCTGTGACGTAAACGGTTCCGCCGTCGGCGCCGGACGGCAGGAGGGGCGCCTCCCCGGACGGGGAGGCGCCCCTTGGCGCTCACGCGCTCACGTACGGACGGGCGGCAGGCGCGTCAGACCCGCTGGATCCGCACGCTGCGCAGGACGTGCGGCGACTGGGTGTCCCAGACGCCGATGACCGGCTGCTGGTACGCGAAGGCCTGCTGGACCTCCACGAGGGCGTCCGGGGTCGGGGACTGCAGGACGCGGAGCTGGCCGTTGATGCGCAGGATGATGTGGCGCGAGTGCCCCTGCAGCGGGTGGACGACGTTGATGAAGGCGTCCGCCACGCCCGAGGCGAGGCGCTGCTGCTGGACGTGCTGGACGACCTGCTGGACAGCGGCGACCAGGACCTGCTGGATCTGCTGCTGGATCTGCTGCTCCTGCTGCTGCGCCTGCTGGTCCTGCTGCTGCTGTCCGAACGGCTGCTGTTGCTGCTGGCCCATCTGCTGCAGCAGCCCCTGGAAGGGCTGCTGCTGACCGAGCTGCTGCAGCTGCTGGAGCAGGTGCTGCGGGACCTGCTGGCCCATGACCTGCTGGCCGAAGGGCTGCTGACCGAGACCCTGCTGGCCGAAGGGCTGCTGCTGACCCATGAACCCCTGCTGGCCGTAGGGCTGCTGGCCGTACTGCTGACCGATGCCCTGCTGCCCGAGCCCGAACGGCTGCTCGCCCATGCCCTGCTGGCCGAAGGGCTGCTGCTGACCCATGAACCCCTGCTGCCCGAAGGGCTGCTGCAGTTGCTGGCCGTAGCCCTGCTGCCCGAACTGCGGAGGAGCCGTGCTCGGTCCCTGCTGGCCCATGCCCTGCTGCTGCCCGTAAGGCTGCTGCTGTCCCTGCTGGTACATCTGCGGGGTGGTGCTCATGCGGTGTGCCACCTTCCCTGACTGGTTGGCGTGCATCGGATGGTGCGCGAACGCGCCGGACCGCGACGGCCGGACCCTCAGCCCGTGACCACCAGGCCGACGATCTCGTCGTCCGAGAACCAGACGCGTACGTCGGGCCGTCCTCCCGCGAAGGCGGTGTGCACCGCCTGGCGGATGCCGGGGGACGGGTTGTTCAGATTCCGCCAGTCGCCGGCCACGAACAGCCGGATCCTGGGCGGAAGCTCACGCGGATAAGGCAGCAGTTCGTCCCAGAACCGCTCGGCCTGGCCGGAGCCGACCGCCTGGGGCAGCAACTGGGTGACCGCGGCCTTGATGTCGGGCCGGTTGCCGATCCGCTGCGACGCGGGCCGGTCAGGCGCGTCCTGCTGCGGCGAGCCCGTGGCCCGCAGTACCGCGCGAGCGCGTTCCGGGGACATCGGCTCCTGGCCGGCCGCCTTGAGCATGCCCTGCAGCGCGGCCAGTGCGCCGACCACCACCGGGGAGGCGGAGGAGGTTCCCGAGAACGTGTCCGTGTACCAGGCGATCTCCTCGGCCCCGCCCTGCAGGTCGCCGGGCCGGTCCCAGGAGCCGCCGGTGGTCGTGACCTCCCGGCCCCAGCCCTGCGCGTCCACGCGCGACCCGTAGTTGGAGAACGCCAGGCGCGAGCGGTCGGGGCCGTGGTCGCGGCCGTGCGTCCCCGGAGGCGGGGCGCCGGCTCCGACCAGGACCGCGCCGGAGGACTGGTTGGAGGGGTTGAAGGGGTTGCGCCACCACTCCGGGAACTCGTCGGGGCGGCGCTCGTACACGGCGTCGTCGAGCGACTCGGCGCCGTTGCCCGCGGCCGCGACCACGAGGACGCCCTTGGCGGTCGCGTACCGCACGGCCGCGAAGACGTCGGGCCACCACTCGAGCGGGATGTAACCGCGCTGGTCCTCGCGCTGCTCGTAGTCGAAGCGCGGACCGGGGGCGTGCATCTGGACCAGGACGACGTCCCCGGGGCTCAGCCGCTCGGCCGCGGCGTGGATCGCGGCCGCGGGGCCGATGCCCTGCACGGAGGCGGTCGCCGTGACCGCGTCCGGGACGATGCCCGTGATCCCGTAGTCGCTGCGGTCGCCGCCGAGCACGCCGAGGGAGGCGGTGCCGTGGTTGCGCCAGGCCATGTCCTGGACCGGGGTGCCCGCGACGACGCCCGCGAGCTTGCCGGCCAGGTCCTCGTGGCCCAGCTGCCAGGCGCCCTCCACGTCGATCACGGTGACGCCCTGGCCGCTCCCGCCGGGCCGCTGCCAGGCCCAGTGGGCGTCCACCCCTTCGGGCGCGGCCCGCAGATAGCCCTGGCGGCCGCTGAAGTCGGGCGTGACCGGAGTGCCCTCCTTGCGCTCGCGCCCGCCGTCGCCGTTGCTCTGCCCGAACGGACCCACCGCGCTCTGGCCGAAGGGGCCCACCGAGGCGGGCACCGCGCCGGGCTTCACGTAGGCGGTGTCGATCTCCGGCAGCGCCGCGATCCGCGAGCGCAGCTCCTGGGCGCGGCTCTCTACGCCGCGGACCCGGTAGAACAGTGCCAGGTCGGGCACCGACCCGGCGCCGGGCACCTGCGGCCCGGACTGGAGCCGCTCCTCGCTGCCGAACAGAGGTTCGAGACGGAGCTGCTCGTCGCTGAGGAACATGTCGAGGGCCGACACGTCGGCGCCGGACGCCGAACGGACCCCCTCGGCCCCCGCGCGCAGCCGGGCCTCGGCCCGTGCCACGACGATGAGCTCCTCCTCGGCTCCTCGGTAGGTGAACCCCGCTCCTTCGGGCCCCGGTCCGGACGTTCCCGGACCCTGTGCCGGCTGTACCTGGTCGCTCATCGCGTACCGCTCCCTTCGGTCCGTGCGAGTGCGTGTGCTGAGGACGGGCTCGAAAACGTACGGCGGAACCAGGAACGAAACGGTGGGGCATGGTCGTATACGGGTGCTGGTACGGGCGTTGAACACCGGTATTGGAACAGGTACTGGAAGGGGTCGCTCTATTGCTGTCCCGTTTCGCCGGACCGCGCCTTCGGGGCACACCCTGCTACGCCCGGGCCCGCTCGTCCACCCCCGAGTGCGCCAACTGCGTTTGAAAACAAGTTGAAGAGGGAACGCCGTTCATTCCGTCCGGAAAACGATGTCACGCCGCAATCGGGCCAAAGGGCGTGAGGCCCCTGTCATGGGACGGGATGCGAGCGCCCGGGGGACGCCGCGGACGGCCCGGCCGCATGCGCGCAGGCAGACGCCGCGCGTACCGCTCCTGCGCACGCCCTGGGCGCTTCCCATGCAGGCCGGCGGGGGTCGCCGCGGCCCCCGCGGGCGCCCGCCACAGGCCGGGGCGAGGCGGCAGGGCGAGGCGGCAGCGGGGCGCCCTGTCACCGGCGTTCGGCATGTGGCGGTCGGGGTCCGGCGGCTGGCGCCCGGCGGCCGGCACGGAAGCGCGGGCGCGGCTCCGGCACGGTGGCACGGAGACGAGGGGCGGCGCACACCAGGTGTGCGCCGCCCCTCGGCGGTCAGTCCTCCGACGAGTCCTCCGGACCCGTGTCGTCCCCGCTCTCGGGGGACCCGGGGCTCTCGGAGGGCTCCTCGGGGCCCTCGGGCGTCCCGGGCCGCTGCGGCCGCGGCGGACGGGGCCGCCCGCCCGGGCCGTCCCGCAGGTACGGGGCGTCGCCGCCCTCGACGGCGTGACCGCCGGGCGACGGGGCCGACGGCCCGGTGCCGCCGTCCCGCCTGCGCAGGTACCGCTCGAACTCGCGGGCGATCGCCTCGCCGGACGCCTCCGGCAGCTCGGCGGTGTCCCGCGCCTCCTCCAGCGTCTGCACGTACTCCGCGACCTCGCTGTCCTCGGCCGCCAGCTGGTCCACGCCCAGCTGCCAGGCCCGCGCGTCCTCGGGCAGCTCGCCCAGCGGGATGCGCAGGTCGATCAGGTCCTCCAGGCGGTTGAGCAGCGCCAGGGTGGCCTTCGGGTTCGGCGGCTGCGACACGTAGTGCGGCACGGCCGCCCACAGCGACACCGCCGGTACGCCCGCGTGCGTGCAGGCCTCCTGGAGGATGCCGACGATGCCCGTGGGGCCCTCGTACTTGGTCTCCTCCAGGTCCATCGTGCGGGCCAGGTCCGGATCGGAGGTGATCCCGCTGACCGGGACCGGGCGCGTGTGCGGGGTGTCGCCGAGCAGCGCGCCCAGGATCACCACCAGCTCCACGCCCAGCTCGTGGGCGAAGCCCAGCAGCTCGTTGCAGAACGACCGCCAGCGCATGGACGGCTCGATGCCCCTGACCAGCACCAGGTCGCGCGGCTTCTCCCCGCCCACGCGGACCACCGAGAGCCGGGTCGTCGGCCAGGTGATCTTGCGTACGCCGTTGTCCAGCCACACGGTGGGGCGGTTGACCTGGAAGTCGTAGTAGTCCTCGGCGTCGAGCGCCGCGAACACCTCGCCCTTCCACTCCCTGTCCAGATGCGCGACCGCGGTGGAGGCGGCGTCGCCGGCATCGTTCCAGCCCTCGAACGCGGCCACCATGACCGGGTCGATCAGCTCGGGAACCCCCTCGAGCTCGATCACCCAGCGCCTCCTTCCGACGTGCCCTCGCGTACGCCCCAACCTTACGGCGTGCGGCGGGGGCGCCCGCAGCCCCCGTGCACGGGGGAGTGAACGGATCACTGCCCCGTGCGAAGCGCCCGAACACGTACCGGCGGCACTCCGTGCCGCCCCGCGGTCCTGCGCACCGTCCGCGGCCGCCCCGTCCGGCTCCCCGGACGGGGTTCGGGGAGCCGCCCCAGACATCCGATCACTCGGGACGCCGTACGGCTCACCCGCACGGTCGCCGGGCGGTCTCCCGGAGGGTTTTCCACGCAGCTCTCAGAAGGCCGTGCGCGGCCACCGCTCCGTGCCCGCGAGGTGCGCCGCGGCCCAGGAGCGGGCCGCCTCGGCGTCGCGGTCGCGCAGGGCCGCGAGGATCGCCCGGTGCTCGTACAGCGCGCGGGCGACCTCGTCCCGGTGCGCGGGGCCGCCCTCCGCGCGGGCCCGGACCGTCGCGCCGGACACCCCTTCGAGCAGGGAGCACAGCACCGAGTTGCCCGCGGACCGGGCGATGCCGCGGTGGAACTCCGCGTCGCAGGCGGCCAGCCGCCGGGCGGACGGCTCGTCGCCCAGCCCGTCCAGCAGGGCCGCCAGCTCCGCCAGCCGCTCCTCGCCGATACGGACGGCGGCCATCGCCGTGGCCGCCGGCTCCAGGACGCGGCGCACGGCCAGGAACTCCGGGACCGAGTCGGCGCGGCGGAAGGCGACCGCGAAGCCCAGCGGCTCCAGCAGCAGACCGGGGTCGAGGCTGGTGACGTAGGTGCCGTCGCCGTGCCGCACGTCCAGGACGCGGACCAGGGCCAGGGCGCGCACCGCCTCGCGCAGCGAGCTGCGGGACAGCCCCAGGGCCGCGGCGAGCTCGCTCTCCCTGGGCAGCCGGTCGCCGGGCCGCAGCGCGCCGGAGACGATCATTTCCTTGATCTTCTCGATCGCCTCGTCGGTGACCGCCATCGCGGGCTCCCCCTCCGGTCGCCGCACAGACCCGACGGCCCATTATGCGGCCCGGGGCGGGCGGCGGAGCGGTGATCGCGGGAGGGGGCGGGGGAGCGCGGTCCGGCGCCCGCGGTCCCGGACGGCCGCGAGGGGCGGCCCCCGCCGGCGGGGAGACCGGTGGGAGCCGCCCCTCGCGGGCGGTGCGGGTGTGCGGCGGGACCGCTTCCCGCCGGGCGTGGGCCTACTTCCTGTCGAGCAGGTCCTGCACCTTGCCGCGCACCTCGTCGGTGGCCAGGCCGCGGATCGTCAGCGTGGTCCGGCGGCGCAGCACGTCGTCCGCCGTCTCGGCCCACTCGTGGTCGCGGGCCCAGACGACCTGCGCCCAGATCTCCGGGGCGTCCGGGTGGACGCGCTCGCCCAGCTCCGGGTCCTCGTTGGCCAGGCGGGCGATGTCGAACGCCAGCGAGCCGTAGTGCGTCGCCAGGTGCCTCGCGGTGTCCGGTGCCATGCGCGGGCCCGGGGCCGGGCCGTCGACCAGCAGCCGGTGGGCGACCGCGCGCGGGTTGGCGACACCCGGCAGCGGCAGCTTCTTCGGCAGCGCGGAGACGGGCTCGAAGTCCTCGCCGAGCGGCCGGCCCGGCAGGGCCTCCAGCTTCTTCATGACCGTGCGGCCGATGTGGCGGAACGTCGTCCACTTGCCGCCCGCCACGGACAGCATGCCGCCGGTGCCCTCGGTGACGACCGTCTCGCGCTTGGCCTTGGAGGTGTCGCCCGGGCCGCCGGGCAGCACCCGCAGACCGGCGAAGGCGTACGTGATCAGGTCGCGGTTGAGCTGCTGGTCGCGGACGGAGAAGGCGGCCTCGTCCAGGATCTGGGCGATGTCCTTCTCGTTGACCGCGACGTCCGCCGGGTCGCCCTCGTACTCCTCGTCGGTCGTGCCGAGCAGCAGCATGTCCTCCCAGGGCAGGGCGAACGTGATGCGGTACTTGTCGATCGGCGTGGCCAGCGCGGCCTTCCACGGGGAGGTGCGCTTGAGGACCAGGTGCGCGCCCTTGGACAGGCGGATGGACGGCGCCGCGTCCGGGTTCTCCATCCGGCGCAGGTGGTCCACCCACGGGCCGGTCGCGTTCAGCACAAGGCGGGCGTTCACGCCGAACTCGTCGCCGGACAGGCCGTCCCTGAGGTCCGCGCCCGTGACCCGGCCGCGGGTGAAGCGCAGCCCGGTCACCTCGGCGTGGTTGAGCACGACCGCGCCGGAGTCGACGGCCGCGCGGACCGTCATCAGCGCCATCCGGGCGTCGTTCATCTGGTCGTCGCCGTACACCGCGACGGCCTTGAGGTTCTCCGTGCGCAGCTCCGGCACGTCCTGCTGGGCCTTGGCGGGCGACAGCAGGTGGCCGACGCCGTCGCCGAAGGCGGACAGCGCGGAGTAGGCGAACACGCCGGCGCCGAGCTTCGCCGCGCCGTGCGGGCCGCCCTTGTACACGGGCAGGTAGAAGGTGAGCGGGTTCGCCAGGTGGGGCGCCACCTGGCGGGAGACGGCACGGCGCTCGAAGTGGTTCTCCGCCACCAGCTTCACCGCGCCGGTCTGCAGGTAGCGCAGGCCGCCGTGGAGCAGCTTGGAGGAGGCCGACGAGGTGGCGCCGGCGAAGTCACCGGCGTCGACCAGGGCCACCCGCAGCCCGGACTGCGCGGCGTGCCAGGCGGTGGAGATGCCCAGGATGCCGCCGCCGATCACGAGGAGGTCGTACGTCGCCTTGGAGAGCTGCTCCCGGGTCTCGGCCCGGCTCGGGAGGGAGCCGGAGGCCGGGTGCGTACCGAGGGCAGGTACGGACTGCAGGGTGGACCGACTGGTCATGGGGGTGTTGCTCCTCGTCAGTTCTCGTCCTCGAGCCAGCCCATGGTCCGCTCCACGGCCTTGAGCCAGTTCTTGTACTCGCGGTCGCGGGTCTCCGCGGCCAGGTTGGGCGTCCACTCGGCGGCCCGGCGCCAGTTGGCGCGCAGGTCGTCGGTGCTGTTCCAGAAGCCGACGGCCAGGCCGGCGGCGTAGGCGGCGCCGAGGCAGGTCGTCTCGGCGACCATCGGGCGCACCACGGGTGCGTCCAGGAAGTCCGAGATGGTCTGCATCAGCAGGTTGTTCGAGGTCATGCCGCCGTCCACCTTGAGGGCGGTCAGTTCGACACCCGAGTCCTTGGTCATGGCGTCGCTGATCTCGCGGGTCTGCCAGGCCGTGGCCTCCAGGACGGCCCGCGCGATGTGCGCCTTCGTCACGTAGCGGGTCAGGCCGGCGATCACGCCGCGCGCGTCGGGGCGCCAGTACGGGGCGAACAGACCGGAGAACGCCGGGACGAAGTACGCCCCTCCATTGTCCTCCACCGACGAGGCGAGCGTCTCGATCTCGGCGGCGGTGCTGATCAGGCCCATCTGGTCGCGCATCCACTGCACCAGCGAACCGGTGACGGCGATGGAGCCCTCCAGGGCGTAGACCGGCTTCTGGTCGCCGATCCGGTAGCCCACGGTGGTCAGCAGGCCGCTGTAGCTGTTGATCACCCGGTCGCCGGTGTTCATCAGCATGAAGGTGCCGGTGCCGTACGTGGACTTGGCCTCGCCCTCGGAGAAGCAGGTCTGGCCGAACAGGGCCGCCTGCTGGTCGCCGAGCGCGGAGGCGACCGGGATGCCGCCCAGCAGCTCGCCCAGCGGGCCGCCGCTGATCTCGCCGTACACCTCGGCGGAGGAGCGGATCTCCGGCAGCATCTGCACGGGGACGCCGATGGAGTCGCAGATGCGCTCGTCCCACTCCATCTTGCGCAGGTTCATCAGCAGGGTGCGCGAGGCGTTGGTCACGTCCGTGACGTGCCGGCCGCCGTTCACGCCGCCCGTCAGGTTCCAGATGACCCAGGAGTCCATGGTGCCGAAGAGGATGTCGCCGGCCTCGGCGCGCTCTCTGAGGCCCTCCACGTTGTCCAGCAGCCAGCGCGCCTTCGGGCCCGCGAAGTAGGAGGCCAGGGGGAGGCCGGTCTCGCGGCGGAAGCGGTCCTGGCCGACGTTGCGGCCCAGCTCACGGCAGAGGGCGTCGGTACGGGTGTCCTGCCACACGATGGCGTTGTGGACGGGCTCACCGGTGTTCTTGTCCCACAGCAGCGTCGTCTCGCGCTGGTTGGTGATGCCGATGGCCTTGATGTCGTCGCGGGTGATGCCCGCCTTCTCGATCGCGCCGGCCACGACCTCTTGGACGTTGGTCCAGATCTCGGTGGCGTCGTGCTCGACCCAGCCCGGCTTGGGGAAGATCTGCTCGTGCTCCTTCTGGTCGACGGAGACGATGCGGCCGTCCCGGTCGAAGACGATGCAGCGGCTGGACGTGGTGCCCTGGTCGATGGCGGCGATGAAGGGGCCGGCGGTGTGGGCGTCGCTCACGGTGGTGCTCCCTGGCTCTCGGTGGCTCTCGGTGTCGTTCTCGGGCGTGGTGACGGCGGTCGGTCGGCGCGTCACTTGAAGGCGATGTTGTAGAGGCCTCCGGCGACGGCGCCGCCGATCAGCGGGCCCACGACCGGGACCCAGGCGTAGCCCCAGTCCGAGCCGCCCTTGTTCGGCAGCGGCAGCAGGCTGTGCACGATGCGCGGACCGAGGTCGCGGACCGGGTTGATGGCGTACCCGGTCGGACCGCCGAGCGAGAGGCCGATGCCCACGACCAGCAGTGCGGTCACCAGGGCGCCCAGCACCCCGAGGCCGTTGCCGTCGTCGTTCAGGCCCTGGGTCAGGATGCCGAGGACCAGCACCACGGTGGCGATGATCTCCGTGGCGAGGTTCTGCACGGCGTTGCGGATCTCCGGGCCGGTGGAGAAGACGCCGAGCACGGGGCCCGCCTTCGGCGCGGTCTCCTGGTCGACCAGGCCCTCCTCCAGCGGCTGCGCGGCGAGGATCTCGGGATCCGTCAGGTGGGCCCGGAACTGCCCGTAGTAGGTGATCCAGACCAGGAAGGCGCCGATCATCGCGCCGAGGAGCTGCGAGCCGAGGTAGAGCGGGACGTCGCTCCACTCGGTGCCGCCCTCGACGGCGAGGCCGATCGTGACCGCAGGGTTCAGGTGGGCGCCGGAGACACCGCCCGCGAGGTACGCGCCGGCCAGGACCGCGAAGCCCCAGCCGAACGTGATCGCGAGCCAGCCGGCGTTCTGCGCCTTCGAGCGCTTGAGAGTGACGGCGGCGCACACGCCACCGCCCAGCAGGATGAGCACGGCGGTACCGATGGTCTCGCCGATGAAGATGTCGGAGCTGGACACCCGCGACTCCTTTGTCCTTCGTCCAGGGAAAGGCGGACCCCGGATCCCTCCGGTGCCCGCGACCTCAGGGGGCGAGGTCGTTGCCGGCCCTGGCGTTGTCACACTCTAACGCTTATTGCCGGTAGGTGTTCGACAATGCCGACCGATGGACGGGAGTCTCGCTCCGCTGTGACCAGCGCGTCAAGGGTTCTGTTGTCGAAAGCACGATCGTTACGAGGGGGTGCGAACGGGACGTCGCGCGCACGCTGCCCACGGTGAGGGACGGGGTGCCTCGGAGGTGCTTCCCGGAGGTGGGGCCGGGTGTCCCGGCACGCCCGTGCACGTGCGGAGCACGCGCCTCCCGGCGGCTGAGCTGCGGGCGGGCGCGTACCCGCCGGGGCGGGTGTGCGGCGGGCGGGCCGGGAGGGCGTGCGGCGCCCGGCCTGGGAGGCGGACGGTCGCCGGGCCGGGAAGGTGTGCCGCGCGCGGGCCGGGCGGACACGCGGCGCCTGGGCCGGGGAGGCGTGCGGCGCCGGGCCGGGGAGGTGGACGGTGGGCGAACGGTGTTCGCGCGGCGCCCGAGCGGGAGGGTGCCCCGCGGGCGCCTCAGAACCGTCCCGCGCCCAGGTCCCGGGAGACCGCCCGGGCGCAGTCGCGGACCGACGCGATCAGCTCGGGGCGCACCTCGCCGTCCTTGCAGACCCGCTCGACCGCCCCCGTGATGCCCACCGCGCCGACCGGCATGCGCCGGCGGTCGTGGATGGGCGCGGCCAGCGAGGCGACGCCCGTCCAGGTCTCCTCGACGTCGGTGGCGTACCCGCGCGCCCGGGTCAGGTCCAGGACCTCCTCGAAGGCATCCGGCCCGCTGACGGTGCGCGGCGTGAACACCTTGCGCTCGGCCTCCAGCGCCTCGCTGTGCGCCACCGGGTCGTACGCCGCCAGGACCTTGCCGAGGGCCGTGGAGTGCAGCGGCTGCATGGCGCCGACCTCCAGGACCTGGCGGCTGTCGTCGGGCCGGAAGACGTGGTGCACGATCAGCACGCCCTGCTGGTGCAGGACCCCCAGGTAGACGCTCTCGCCGCTGGCACGGGCCAGGTCGTCGGTCCACACCAGGGCCCGCGCCCGCAGCTCGTGCACGTCCAGGTACGTGGTGCCGAGACGCAGCAGCTCCGCGCCCAGCTGGTACCGGCCCGACGCCGCGTCCTGCTCGACGAAGCCCTCCTGCTGGAGGGTGCGCAGTATGCCGTGGGCGGTGCCCTTGGCGAGGCCGAGCGAGGAGGCGATGTCCGACAGGCCGAGCCGTCGCTCACCGCCCGCGAGCAGGCGCAGCATCGCGGCCGCCCGTTCGAGCGACTGGATGTTCCGTGCCATCGCAGTCCCGCCTTTCGTCCTCTTCGACCGTCGACGCGCGGCTCCGTGCCGCCGTTCGACAATGCTGAACAGTATCGGTCGTTGCCGACCTGCCGCTAATACGCGGTCGCAACCGATGGCGGCATTCGACCCTCCGAGGGCGTGGCGCACGCCACGCCCCGTCCGGCCCGTGGACTGCCCCGCGGTCCCGTGCCGCTCCCGGCTACTCTGGCTGCGTGCGCCTCCTCCGGGAAGCCGCATAGCCGACAGCCGTCGCACTCCAGGGAGCTTCTTCATGGCCTCGTTGCCTACACCCTCCACCGACAGCCGGACCCGCGCCGCAGCGCTCCGTGAGGCGTTCGCCACCCGTGTGGTGGTCGCCGACGGGGCCATGGGCACGATGCTCCAGGCGCAGGACCCCACGCTCGAAGACTTCGAGAACCTCGAGGGCTGCAACGAGATCCTGAACCTCACCCGGCCCGACATCGTGCGCTCGGTGCACGAGGCGTACTTCGCCGTCGGCGTGGACTGCGTGGAGACCAACACCTTCGGCGCGAACTTCGCGGCCCTGGGCGAGTACGACATCGCCGACCGTGTGCACGAGCTGTCCGAGGCCGGCGCCCGCATCGCCCGCGAGGTGGCCGACGAGTTCGGCGCCCGGGACGGCCGGCAGCGCTGGGTGCTGGGCTCCATGGGCCCGGGGACCAAGCTGCCCACGCTGGGACACGCCCCGTACGTCAAGCTGCGCGACGCCTACCAGCAGAACGCCGAGGGCATGATCGCGGGCGGCGCCGACGCGCTGCTGGTGGAGACCACCCAGGACCTGCTGCAGACCAAGGCCGCCGTCCTGGGCGCCCGCCGTGCCCTGGAGGTCTCCGGCCTCGACCTGCCGGTGATCGTCTCCGTGACCGTCGAGACCACCGGCACGATGCTGCTGGGCTCCGAGATCGGCGCGGCGCTGACGGCGCTGGAGCCGCTGGGCATCGACATGATCGGCCTGAACTGCGCCACCGGCCCGGCCGAGATGAGCGAGCACCTGCGCCACCTGGCCCGCCACGCGCGCGTCCCGCTGTCCTGCATGCCCAACGCGGGCCTGCCGGTCCTCGGCAAGGACGGCGCCCACTACCCGCTGAGCGCGCCCGAGCTGGCCGACGCGCAGGAGACGTTCGTGCGCGAGTACGGCCTGTCCCTGGTGGGCGGCTGCTGCGGCACCACGCCCGAGCACCTGCGCCAGGTCGTGGAGCGGGTCCGCGACCTCACCCCCACCGAGCGCGAGCCCCGCCCGGAACCCGGTGCCGCCTCCCTCTACCAGGCGGTGCCCTTCCGGCAGGACACCTCGTACCTGGCGATCGGCGAGCGCACGAACGCCAACGGGTCGAAGAAGTTCCGCGAGGCCATGCTCCAGGGCCGCTGGGACGACTGCGTGGAGATGGCGCGCGAGCAGATCCGCGAGGGCGCGCACATGCTGGACCTGTGCGTGGACTACGTGGGCCGCGACGGGGTGGCCGACATGGAGGAGCTGGCCGGCCGCTTCGCCACCGCCTCCACGCTGCCGATCGTGCTGGACTCCACCGAGGTCGACGTCATCCGGGCGGGCCTGGAGAAGCTGGGCGGCCGCGCGGTGATCAACTCGGTGAACTACGAGGACGGCGACGGCCCCGACTCGCGGTTCGCGAAGGTCACGGCGCTGGCGCGGGAGCACGGCGCGGCGCTGATCGCGCTGACCATCGACGAGGAGGGCCAGGCCCGCACGCCCGAGAAGAAGGTCGAGATCGCCGAGCGGCTGATCGCCGACCTGACCGGGAACTGGGGCATCCGCGAGTCCGACATCCTCGTCGACACCCTGACCTTCACCATCTGCACCGGCCAGGAGGAGTCCCGCGGAGACGGCCTCGCCACCATCGAGGCCATCCGCGAGCTCAAGAAGCGCCACCCGGACGTGCAGACCACGCTGGGCCTGTCCAACATCTCCTTCGGCCTGAACCCGGCCGCGCGCATCCTGCTCAACTCCGTCTTCCTGGACGAGTGCGTCAAGGCCGGCCTGGACTCGGCGATCGTGCACGCCTCCAAGATTCTGCCCATCGCCCGCTTCGACGAGGAGCAGGTCACCACCGCCCTGGACCTGATCTACGACCGGCGCCGCGAGGGCTACGACCCGCTGCAGAAGCTCATGCAGCTGTTCGAGGGCGCCACCGCCAAGTCCCTGAAGGCGGGCAAGGCCGAGGAGCTGGCCGCGCTCCCTCTGGAGGAGCGGCTCAAGCGCCGCATCATCGACGGCGAGCGCAACGGCCTGGAGGCCGACCTGGACGAGGCCCTCACCGAGCGCCCGGCGCTGGACATCGTCAACGACACGCTGCTGGACGGCATGAAGGTCGTCGGCGACCTGTTCGGCTCCGGGCAGATGCAGCTGCCGTTCGTGCTGCAGTCCGCCGAGGTGATGAAGGCCGCGGTCGCCCACCTGGAGCCGCACATGGAGAAGTCCGACGCCGAGGGCAAGGGCACCATCGTGCTGGCCACCGTCCGCGGCGACGTGCACGACATCGGCAAGAACCTGGTCGACATCATCCTGTCCAACAACGGCTACAACGTCGTCAACCTCGGCATCAAGCAGCCCGTCTCCGCGATCCTGGAGGCCGCCGAGGAGCACCGGGCCGACGTCATCGGCATGTCCGGCCTGCTGGTGAAGTCCACGGTGATCATGAAGGAGAACCTGGAGGAGCTCAACCAGCGCGAACTGGCCGCCCGTTACCCGGTCATCCTCGGCGGCGCCGCGCTGACCCGCGCCTACGTCGAGCAGGACCTGCACGAGATCTACCAGGGCGAGGTCCGCTACGCCCGCGACGCCTTCGAGGGCCTGCGCCTGATGGACGCCCTCATCGCGGTCAAGCGCGGCGTGCCCGGCGCCGCCCTGCCCGAGCTCAGGCAGCGCCGCGTGCGCCCGGCGGCCCAGGCGGTCGTCGAGGAGCGGCCGGAGGAGGGCTCGGTGCGCTCCGACGTGGCCACCGACAACCCCGTCCCCGAGCCCCCGTTCTGGGGCACCCGCGTCGTCAAGGGCATCCAGCTCAAGGAGTACGCCTCCTGGCTGGACGAGGGCGCGCTGTTCAAGGGCCAGTGGGGCCTGAAGCAGGCCCGCACCGGCGACGGCCCCACCTACGAGGAGCTGGTGGAGAGCGAGGGCCGGCCCAGACTGCGCGGCCTGCTCGACCGCCTCCAGACCGACAACCTGCTCGAAGCGGCCGTCGTCCACGGCTACTTCCCGTGCGTCTCCAAGGACGACGACCTGATCCTGCTGGACGAGTCCGGCAACGAGCGCACCCGCTTCACCTTCCCGCGCCAGCGCCGCGGCCGCCGGCTGTGCCTGGCCGACTTCTTCCGCCCGGAGGAGTCCGGCGAGACCGACGTCGTCGGCCTGCAGGTCGTCACCATCGGCTCCCGCATCGGCGAGGAGACCGCCCGCCTGTTCGAGGGCAACGCCTACCGCGACTACCTCGAGCTGCACGGCCTGTCCGTGCAGCTGGCCGAGGCGCTCGCCGAGTACTGGCACGCCCGGGTCCGCGCCGAGCTGGGCTTCGCGGGCGAGGACCCGGCCGCGATGGAGGACATGTTCGCGCTGAAGTACCGCGGCGCCCGCTTCTCCCTCGGCTACGGTGCCTGCCCCGACCTGGAGGACCGCGCCAAGATCGCCGAACTGCTGCGGCCCGAGCGCATCGGCGTCCACCTCTCCGAGGAGTTCCAGCTCCACCCCGAGCAGTCCACCGACGCCATCGTCATCCACCACCCCGAAGCCAAGTACTTCAACGCCCGCTGAGGCCGCACGGTCCCGGACAGCCCCGGCCGGAACCCCGGCCGGGGCCCGGGTCCACCCGCCCGGAAGGCGCCATGACCCGCGGATGTGACGGACTTGTCAGGCATTTCCCGGAGAGGCGACGTACACTGGTCGGTCCCGTTCAGGCCGGTTCCCCCGCGGAGCCGGCCTCTTCGTCCCTTCTGGAGGTGCCCGGATGACCAGTACGGTTCCCGCACTCGGTGCCCTTCCCCATGCTCTCGACACCGTTCGAGCAGGGGAGATCCCACCGGCCCGGGGCTCCGCCCTGCAGGCCGTGCTCCTCGACATGGACGGCACCCTCGTGGACACCGAGGGGTTCTGGTGGGACGTCGAGGTCGAGGTGTTCGCCGCGCTGGGCCACACGCTCGACGACGCCTGGCGGCACGTGGTGGTCGGCGGCCCCATGACCCGCAGCGCGGGATTCCTCATCCAGGCCACCGGCTCCGACATCCCCCTCGCCGACCTGATGGCGCTGCTCAACACCGGCTTCGAGGAGCGCATCGGCCGGGACCTGCCGCTGATGCCGGGCGCCGCGAGACTGCTGGCCGAACTCGCCGCCCACCGGGTCCCCACGGCCCTGGTCTCCGCCTCGCACCGGCGCATCATCGACCGCGTCCTCACCTCGCTCGGCCCGCAGCACTTCACCCTGACCGTCGCCGGCGACGAGGTGGAGCGCACCAAGCCGCACCCCGACCCGTACCTGATCGCGGCCGCGGGCCTCGACGCGGACCCGGCCCGGTGCGCCGTCATCGAGGACACCGCCACCGGTGTCGCCGCCGCGGAGGCGGCCGGCTGCCACGTCGTCGCGGTGCCCTCCGTGGCACCCATCGCCCCGGCAGCCCGCCGCACGGTCGTGCCCTCGCTGGAAGAGGTCGATCTGCCCTTCCTGCACGGTCTGCTGAGCGAAGGTCAGACGCCGGCTCCTCACTCAGCGTGAGAGCGACCGGGGTCCGCGCGGACACGGGGGCCGTCCGGATACCCCCATTCCTCGCCGAATGGCCGAATCGCAGCGGCCTCTAACCGACTTGAGGGTGTGACGTTCCCCACGTGACAGGGGGTCGACAGCGCAGTCTTCCTGTGCTGTCGGCCCCCTTTTCGCGCGGCAGCGCGTGCCCTTGTGTCCTGTTTGGTAGAAGGCTGCGCCAATCCTTCCACTGTCTGGTTTTCGGTGCGTCCGCACCCGGTTTCGCAGTGTGACGGGACCTTCGTCGAGACCCCGGGGAAGGGGTGCGCCGAGGCGGACTAATCTCATCGCCAGAATCATCGCCGCAACCCCTGTGACCCCGCCCGCAACACCCCAGCATGTCGGGTTCGCGGGTTCGACAGCTCTGGAGAACTTCGAGCATGAACCGTAAGACTTTGGTGCTGCCGGCCGTGGTCGGCCTGCTCGCGCCGGTCCTCGTTGCGTGTGGCGGGTCCGATAGCGAGAGCAAGGGCGGCGAAGCCATCGTCGTCGGTACCACGGACCGGTTCACCGCCACGGCGGAGATGACGGCCCCGCTGGACCCGGCGTACACCTACGACATCGGCGGCTGGAACGTCCTGCGCCAGACGCTGCAGACGCTGATGACCATGCCGAACGGCGGTGGCGACCCCGAGCCCGAGGCCGCCGAGAAGTGCGGCTTCACCGACACCGGCAACGAGCGCTACGCCTGCACGCTGCGCAAGGGCCTCAAGTTCGCCAGCGGCAAGGCCATCACCGCCGCCGACGTGAAGTACTCGATCGACCGCGTGCTCGACATCGAGGCCGACACCGGCGTCTTCGCGCTGCTGTCCACCGTCGACACCGTGGAGACGCAGGGCGACCGCGAGGTGATCTTCCACCTCAACACCGCGGACGCGACCTTCCCCTTCAAGCTCTCCACGCCGGTCGCCGCCATCGTCAACTCCGAGGACTACGCCAAGGACAAGCTGCGCGACGGCTTCCAGATCGACGGCTCGGGCCCGTACACGATGGAGGCCGAGGTGAAGAACAACGAGCTGGTCAAGGCCGTCTTCACCAAGAACCCCAACTACAAGGGCACGCTGAAGGTCAAGAACGACAAGGTCGAGCTGCGCTCCTTCAAGAGCGACACCGCGATGGGCGCCGCCCTCGACAAGGGCGACATCGACCTGATGACCCGCACCATCTCGCCGGACCAGGTCAAGAAGTACCAGAACAACAACAGCTCGAACATCGACCTCGTCGAGCTCCCCGGCCTGGAGATCCGCTACATCGGCTTCAACACCGAGGCCGACACGGTCAAGGACAAGGCCGTCCGCCAGGCGGTCGCCCAGGTCATCAACCGCGGCGAGCTGACCTCCAAGGTCTACGGCTCGGCCGCCGACCCGCTGTACTCGATGGTCCCGGCCACCATCACCGGCCACGCCAACTCGTTCTTCAACAAGTACGGCGAGCCGAGCGCGTCCAAGGCCAAGGCGCTGCTGACCGAGGCGAACGTCTCCACGCCGGTGAAGTTCACCATGAACTACACCACCGACCACTACGGCTCGGCCACCAAGGAGGAGTTCGAGCTGCTCGCCAAGCAGCTCAACGACACCGGCCTGTTCGACGTGGACGTCAAGGGCGAGGAGTGGTCCACGTACCGCCCGGCCCAGCGTGAGAACAAGTTCGACGTCTACGGCATGGGCTGGTTCCCCGACTTCCCGGACGCCGAGACCTACATCACGCCGTTCCTGGACAAGGACAACACCATCGCCTCGCCGTACAACAACAGCGAGATCCGCGGCAAGCTGATCCCCGACTCCCGCCGCGAGGCCGACCGTCTGACGGCCGCCGAGGACTTCGACAAGATCCAGACCATCATCGCCGACGACGTGCCGCTGCTGCCGATCTGGCAGGGCAAGCAGTACCTCGCCGCCCGGGACGACATCACCGGCGCCGACTACGCGCTGAACTCCTCCTCCACGCTCCAGCTGTGGGAGCTGGGCCGGGGCGTCAGCGAGAACTGAGCCGGCCCTCGGGCCCGTAAGGAAGCGACACATCCGGTGGCCGGTCCCGCCCTTCGAGGCGGGGCCGGCCACCGGCGCGTCCGCCGCACCCGCGCCGCACCCGCCCTCACGGGAACGGACGGCACGCGCCACCGACACGGCCGAGGGCCCGCCTCCGCAAGGGAGGCGGGCCCTCGGCCGTCGGTCGTGAGCGTGCGGGGAGGAGGGCGCAGGCGCCTACTGCGCCCCCGGCCGCACCAGCCCGCTCTCGTACGCGTACACCGCCGCCTGCACGCGGTCGCGCAGGCCGAGCTTGGTCAGGACATGGCCCACATGGGTCTTCACGGTGGTCTCGCTGACGAACAGGTCGGCGGCGATCTCCGCGTTCGACAGCCCGCGCGCCACCAGCTTCAGGACCTCCACCTCGCGCTCGGTGAGCGTGTGCAGGGTGTCCGGCACCGGCTCGTCGCCCGAGGGAAGATGGTCGGCGTACTTGTCCAGGAGGCGGCGCGTGATGCTGGGCGCCAGCATCGCCTCGCCGGCCGCGACCACCCGGATCGCCTGCACCAGCTCGTTCGCCGGGGCGTCCTTCAGCAGGAAGCCGCTGGCGCCCGCGCGCAGCGCCTCCACCACGTACTCGTCCAGGTCGAAGGTGGTCAGCACCAGCACCTTCGCCGGACCGTCCCGGCCGGGGCCGGTGATCTGCCGGGTCGCCTCGACCCCGTCCATCCGCGGCATGCGGATGTCCATCAGCACCACATCGGGCTGCAGGGCACGCACCTGGTCGATGGCCTGGAGGCCGTCCCCGGCCTCACCGACGACCGCGATGTCCTGCTCGGCCTCCAGAATCATCCGGAACCCCGTGCGGAGCAGCGGCTGGTCGTCGACCAGTAGGACGCGGATGGCCACGTGAGTCTCCTTCGCTAGTCCCGCCCCATTCTGCCCTGTGCGGCGTCGTCCGCCCCGGCCGGGACCACAGGGAGCGGATAGGGCGGGGGAGTGCCCCCGAACTCGGGGCAGACCGCCTGGTGGTCGCACCAGCCGCACAGCTTCGTCGGCCGCGGCCGCCAGTCACCGGTCTCGGTCGCCGTCCGGATCGCGTCCCACAGCGCGAGCAGCTTGCGCTCCACTCGCTCCAAATCCGCCGGCACCGGGTCGTAGGTCAGGACGTCGCCGCTGCCCAGATAGACGAGCTGCAGGCGGCGCGGCACCACGCCCTTCAGCCGCCACACCACCAGGGCGTAGAACTTCATCTGGAACAGCGCGCCCTCCGCGTACTCGGGGCGCGGCGCCTTGCCCGTCTTGTAGTCGACGATGCGCACCTCCCCGGTGGGCGCCACGTCGACGCGGTCGATGATGCCGCGCAGCCGCAGCCCGGAGTCCAGCTCCGCCTCGACGAACAGCTCCCGCTCGGCCGGCTCCAGACGCGTGGGGTCCTCCAGGCCGAACCAGCGCTCCACCAGCCGCTCGGCCTCCGACAGCCAGCGCGCGAGCCGCTCGCCGTCCGGGTCGTCCGCGAACAGCTCGGCGACCTCCGGTCTCTTCTCGCGCAGCTGCTCCCACTGGCCGGGGATCAGGGACTTCGCGCGCGGCACCGTGCGGTCCGCGGCCGGGGCGTCGAAGAGTCTCTCCAGCACCGCGTGGACCAGCGTGCCGCGCGTGGCCGCCTCGCTCGGCTTCTCGGGCAGCTTGTCGATCACCCGGAACCGGTACAGCAGCGGGCACTGCATGAAGTCGCCGGCGCGCGAGGGGGACAGCGACGCCGGAGGCGAGGCCGTCACGGCGCCGCCCGACCCGGCCGAGGTGACGCCGTCGGTGCTGTTCTCCATGACCACAGACCTTACGGCCCGTCACTGACACGGCGGCACCGAACGCCCCGGACCGAGCGCCACGGCACGGGAAACAGAAGGGGTGCCGGAGCGGAACGCGCCGCCACGGCCGCATACCATCGACCCCGAAGACCGCTCGCCCGGCACGGCCGCGAGCGGGAGACGCGTCGAGCGAGGGGACATCGTGGACGAGAGCGGCGGGAGCGGGCAGCCGCGGTCCGGCACGGACGAGACCACCGGGCGCCCCGCGGCGCCGGACGCCGCCACCGCACGCCCGGACGGGCCCGACACGCGACCGCCCCCGGAGCGGCGGCCGGCGCCCGCCCCGACCCCGGACACGCCCACGGCAGCCCCCGACGGGCCGGACACCCGCCCGGCCGAGGGAAGGGACGACGCGGACGGCCCCCCGGACACCCCACCGGCGACGGAAGCCGCCGACGCCCCCGCGGCCCCGCCCGCCGACGCCCCCTCCGCCGCACCGGCCGGGAACGCGCCGAACCGTTCTTCCGGCACGGGAGCGGGGGACGACGCCGCGCACCGCCCATCGGACACTCCCGCCGAGGTCCCCGGTGACAGCCTCCCGGACACGCCGGCCGAGGGGGCCGGGGACGACTTCCCGCACACGCCTGCCGGGAGCACCGGGGGCGGCCTCCGGGGCACGCCGGCCGAGGGCGCCGTCAGCGGTCCCTCGCGCGCCCCGGCCGAGAGCACCGGGACCGGCCCCGCCGACGCGTCGGCCGAGGGCACCAGGGACGGCCTTCCGAGCGAGTCGGCTGAAGGCGCCGGAAGCGGCTCCGTGGGTGCACCGGCCGAAGGTACCGGGCGCGGCGCCCCCGTCGGCACGCCCCCCGGGGGTGCCGCGCCCCGCCCCGCCCCCGCCCCGCCCGGCGCCGGCCGGCCGGCGCCGGCCCCCCTCCGCGGCGAAGGCCACGCGGCCGGCCCCCGGCACGCGGGCGGCCACGCGGCCGGGCCCCACCGTGCGGGCGGCCGCCCG
>NZ_BMVU01000033.1 GCF_014650875.1 Streptomyces minutiscleroticus | reverse complement strand
CGCATCCGACGAACGATCTCGATCATGGGGCTGTGTCGTGGCCACAGCCACAGCCTCCCATCACCCCATGATCAAGATCTAGCCCTGTAGTACTAGGGCGCTCCGGACGGCCGTGCCGCGTATCGGGGTCATGCGCCGATCATGGCACGGCCCGCCCGCGGGACTCCGTCATCGCCCGCGGGACTCCCTCATCGCCCGCGGGACTCCGTCGTCGCCCGCGCGCGGGGCGTCCGCGCTCCCGCACGGGGCACAGGCCGTCGACGGCGGCCACGGTCACCGCACGGGTACGGAGCGAGTTCTCCCTTCCGCCTCACGGAGAGTCGTGTGACACTGTCGTCCCGTCCGCGTGCGGACCTCCGCACCATCCCCCCACGAGAGATGCGCCATGCGTTCTCTTCCTCTGCCGCTCGCGCTCACCGCGCGTCTGCTGCCGGTCGCCGTGCTCGCCTCGGCGGGCTGGGCGCTGGCCTCCGGCCCGCTCGCCCCGGCGTCGGAACCGGCCGCCCAGGACAGGCCGCCGCGGAAGTCGCAGGCGACGTCGGGGCCGTCCGAGTCGGCGGCGCCCGTCGCGTACCGCAGCGCGCCCGCGCCCTGCGGCAGCGTCGCCGGGAAGACGGTGGCCTCGCTGGTCCCGGGCGCGAAGGCGGTCGGCAAGGAGATCCCGTCGACGGACGAGTCCCTGCGCCGCACCTGCTCCTGGAACGCCCTGAAGGGCTACGACTACCGCTGGCTCGACGTCTCGTACGAGATCAAGGACGCGGAGAGCACCGCGGACACCGCGTTCGGCGAGCGGACGGAGAGCGGCGAGGCGGGCGAGGCCGAGTCCGGCCTGGGCGACGAGGCGTACTCCACGGTCGGTCTGACCACCGAGGACGAGCAGGAGACCCGGGAGGCGGTGGTCACCGTCCGGGTCTCCAACGCGCTCGTGGTCGTCACCTACAACGGCAGCGACTTCGAGACGAAGAAGGCGCCCGCCGCCGCCGGCATGCGCGAGGGCGCGCTGAAGGCGGCGAAGGAGGCCGTGGCCGCCTTGGACGAGGCCGACGAGGACTGACGCCTTCCGGACCCCTGGGGAACCGGCCGCCTCCCCGGGGCGCGGCTCAGCCCCGCGAGCTCCCCTGGCTTCTCCTGGCTCAACTGCCGAGCGGTCCGGGCGGCGCGGACACGGTCCCCGATCTGCCGGCGTCGGGCGATGACCCAGTCGGGCAGGGGATCGGATGGCACACATACACGCTGGTCAACAAAGTGATCATTGTCTGTACCACCCGTGGTACAACCGCACGGGCGGCACCACTCCGCCCCTCATGAGCGGCCCCCTCCGAGAACTTCCCAGGCGACCGGAGGGCGGACCAGCAGCGCCCACGGACCGTGGCTGGGGGCGTTGTCATCTCCACTTGATCTTTACCGCATCCGCGTCCCAGTATGTGCCGTCAGGCTGGCGTCCCGGCCGCGCCGGATACACCGTGACCGTCATCATCCAGTCCAGCACCGCGCGCTTGCGCGACAGGTCCAACGCGCCCCAGGCCGCCGCCACGTCCTCCGCGCCGACGAGGCCGGCGACCGGATTCACCTGGACCGCGGTCCGCAGCGTCGCCTCCGCCTTCTCCCGCCGGGCCCGCGCCGCGGCCGTGGCCACCCGCCACTCCTGCATGTCCATCTCGCCCGCGCCGAGCGCTTTCGCCAGCTCGTCCAGCATGGCCCGCGACTCACGGAGATCCCGCTGCGCCTCGCGCGTGTCCACCGGGTCCTCCCGCTGCGCGAGGAGGTCAGCGGCGTCCGGCCGCGACAACCGCTTGATGATGTACGACTGCACCCACTTGTCGAGCTTGTCGAGGTCCCGCGTTACGCACCCCTTCTCCCGGCACTTGTACTCCTTGCGGACCGTGCCGGGCGCCAGGCCCTTCTTCTTCTGCGCGCCCTTCGAGTTGGCCTTGAGGGTGCCGCCGCACGGGCCGCACAGGTAGATGCCCGACCCCAGGTGCTTACGCACGTTGGACGCGGTCGGCATGCGGGAGGGGTCGTCGAGGACGGCGCACAGGCTGCGCCATGTCGGCTCGTCGACTGCGGCGTCCCACTCGGACGGGCCGGCTTCCTGCCCGCGGTGCTGGAGGATGCCGGCGTTGCGGGGACGCCGCAGCATCTGCCCGAGGTTGCTGCCCTCCCACAGGGCGCCGGTGGACGTGCGCAGGCCGCGCAGGTTCAAGTCCGCGGCCACGGACCGGACGGAGGCCCCGGCGAGGATCGCCTCGGTGGACTCGCGGATGACGGTGATCTCCTCGGGAACCGGGGTCACGCCGTCCTCTTCCCAGCCGTACGGGCGCGGCCCGCCGCTCCACTCACCGCGCTGGACCTTCTGCTCGCGTGCTCGCCGCTGCCGCTCGATCATCCGCTCGACCTCGTAGCGGGCCTGGACGCCGAGCTGCCGGGCGATCATGCGGCCGGTGGCGGTGGTGAGGTCGAGGTGGCCGGCCTTGACGGTGCGGGTCTCGATGCGGCGGGGCTCGCAGACGTCGATGTACTCCTCCAGCTCGACGGGGCGGCGGTGGAGGCGGTCGGTGTGCCAGGCCAGGACGGTGCCGTAGGCGCCGGCGCGGAGGTCCTCGAGCATCTGCTCGTAGTCGGGGCGCGGCTTGCCGCTGTAGGCCGACAAGTCGTTGTCGGCGTAGACGCGGACGACGGTGAGGCCGAGCTGCGCGGCGAGCTCTTCGCAGTCCTCGCGCTGGCGGTCGATGCCGAGTCCGCCGCCTTCGCGGTCTTCGCTCATGCGGCAGTAGATGCAGGCGAGTTCGGGGTCTGCGGGGTCGTGGCGCATGCCCGGCATGATGACACGTTAGAGGGGGGTTCCGCGAGTATTCGGTAGGCCGAGGCTCTGGCCCCACACCTGGGCGCGCTGGCCCTTCCCGAAGCGCGTGAAGTCCGGGATGTTCAGCGACAGCGTGGCCCAGAAGCCGATCATGCCTATCAGGCCGGGGAAGAAGACCGGCCAGAAGTTGGCGCCCCAGCCCAGCTCGGAGGGGCGGCTCAGCAGGGTGCCGAGGCCGCCCGCCCTGCCAGCGATCCACACCAGCAGGACGACCGCGCCGACGAGGACGAAGGGCGCGGCCCAGTTCTCGAAACGGCGCAGGGTCTCCATGCCCCGGGCGATGACGGCGAGTTCGAGGAGCCAGAAGAGGCCGAAGCACACCCACAGCGTCCACGGCTGGCCGGCGACCCGCGCGGCGCCGGTCCAGCCGCCGAAGATGTTGCCGAGCAGCAGGAAGATCCCCTGGCCGCCGATCCAGGTCTGGATGCCGAACCAGCAGCAGGCCACGGCGGCCCGGATCAGCGCGGGCAGGTTGGCGCCGCGCAGCCCGAAGGAGGCGCGCGCGAACACCGGGAACGGTATGCCGTACTTGGGTCCCGCGTGCCCGGTGAGCAGCATCGGGACCAGCACGATCAGGTTGGCGAGCGCGATGGTGAACACCGCCTGGCGCCAGTCCATGCCGAGGGCGATGAGGCCGGAGGCGAGGGTCCAGGAGGGGATGCAGTGCGCCATGCCGATCCACAGGGCGACGAAGTTGTACGTCGTCCAGTGGCGGTCGGCGACGGGGACGGGCCGCAGGTCGTCGTTGGCGAACGGGTTGCCCCCGGAGGAGGTCTGCGGGAACGCCCCTGGGGTGAGTTCGACGCGGCCCTCGGCGTCCACGGTCTGGGTCGCCGGCGGCCCCGTGGGAACGGTGTCGGTCATGAGCAGGCCAATCGTGAGACGGGACGGGAGTGGCCGTGCGGGAACGGTGGAACCGTGCGGGTGGCGCCGTGCGGGGCGTGGGCGGAGCCGTGCGGGGGCAGGGGATGGAGTTGTGCGCGGCGGGCGAAGCCGTGCGGGTGCGGTCCCAAGGGGGCGGGCGGGTGCCTCAGGAGGTCCGGGCGACCGCCGGGATCACCGCCGTCCCGTAGACGTCGACGACCCTCTCCTGCGCGTCGTGCATGGCGTACACCGCGAACTGGTCGACGCCCAGCTCCCGCAGGGCGTTCAGCTTCTCGACGTGCGCCTCGGGCGGGCCGATCAGGCAGAACCGGTCGACGACGTCGTCGGGCACGAACGCGGTGTCCGGGTTGCCGCTGCGCCCGTGGTGCGCGTAGTCGTAGCCCTCGCGGGCCTTGATGTAGTCGGTCAGCTCCCGCGGCACCGCCTCGGAGCGGTCGCCGTACTTGGCGACGAGGTCGGCCACGTGGTTGCCGACCATGCCCCCGAACCAGCGGCACTGCTCGCGGGCGTGCGCGAGCGCCCCGGGCGAGTCGTCCTCGGTGACGTAGGCGGGCGCGGCCACGCAGACGGTGATCCCGGAGGGGTCGCGTCCGGCCGCCGCCGCCGCGTCCCGGACCGCCCGGACCATGTACGCGGTCAGGTACGGGTCGGCCAGCTGGAGGATGAAGCCGTCGGCCACCTCGCCCGCGGTCCTCAGCGCCCTGGGCCCGTACGCCGCCATCCAGACCGGCAGCTCGGCGCCCGGCCGCACCCACGGCAGCCGCAGCGGGGTGCCGTCGACCTCGGCCTCCTCTCCCCGGGCCAGGGCCCGGATGACGCGGACGGCCTCGGCGACCCGGGCGAGGGTGTCGGGCCTGCGCCCGGCCACGCGCATCGCGGAGTCGCCGCGGCCGATGCCGCACACGGTGCGGTTGCCGTACATGTCGTTGAGGGTCGCGAAGGTGGAGGCGGTGACCTCCCAGGTACGGGTACCGGGATTGGTCACCATCGGGCCGACCGTCAGCCTCCGCGTCTGGGCGAGGATCTGGCTGTAGATCACGAAGGGCTCCTGCCAGAGCACGGCGGAGTCGAAGGTCCAGCCGTAGCGGAAGCCGTTGCGCTCCGCGCGCTTCATCAGGCTGATCACCCGGGAGGCGGGCGGGTCGGTCTGCAGGACGAGTCCGAAGTCCATGATCACCACTCCTGGTAGGGGCGCCGAGGGTGCGGCTAGTGCCGTGACCGGAAAGGTCTGCCGTGGGCTCGCGGCGTCCGGTGCGGTGCGTCGCGAGGCGGAGGACCACCCTCGTACCGGGCGTACCCGGGTGGTTCCGACAACGCGGCGTGGGGGTCCCCCCTGCTCGAAGAGCCAGGGGGAGTGCCGTGCCGGGCGTCGTGAGCCGGTGAACCTTTCCGGTCACGGCACTAGCTCAGGTACTGGCAGGTGGAGCGGGGGGTGTAGGTGCCGTGCCCGGCGCGGCCGGTGAACTCCCGGCCGGTGACGACGAACTCGCCGCGCGACAGGACGGTCTCGACGCGGCCGGTCACGCGCCGGCCCTCGTACGCCGAGTAGTCGACGTTCATGTGATGGGTCTCCGCGGAGATCACCTGCTCGGCGTGCGGGTCGTAGACCACGACGTCGGCGTCGGCGCCCGGGGCGATGGTGCCCTTCTTCGGGTACAGGCCGAACATCCGGGCCGGGGTGGCGCAGGCGATCTCGATCCAGCGGCGGCGCGAGATGCGGCCGTCGACGACGGCCTGGTGGAGCAGGTCCATCCGGTTCTCCACGCCCGGCAGGCCGTTGGGGATCTTCGAGAAGTCGCCCCGGCCCAGCTCCTTCTGGCCGGAGAAGCAGAAGGGGCAGTGGTCGGTGGAGACGACCTGGAGGTCATTGGTGCGCAGGCCCTGCCACAGGGCGGCCTGGTGGTCCCTGGGACGCAGGGGTGTGGAGCACACGTACTTCGCGCCCTCGAAGTCCGGCTCGGCGAGGTTGTCGGTGGACAGGAAGAGGTACTGCGGGCAGGTCTCGCCGAACACGTCCAGGCCCTCGTCCCGGGCACGGGCCAGCTCGGCCACCGCCTCCCGCGCCGAGACGTGCACGACGTACAGGGGCGCGCCGGCGACCTGCGCGAGCCGGATCGCCCGGTGCGTGGCCTCGGCCTCCAGCAGCGCCTTGCGCACCTCGCCGTGGTACCGGGGGTCGGTCTCGCCGCGCGCGAGCGCCTGCTCCACGAGGACGTCGATCGCGATGCCGTTCTCGGCGTGCATCATGATCAGCCCGCCGTTCCCGGCGGCCTGCTGCATGGCCCGCAGGATCTGCCCGTCGTCGCTGTAGAAGACGCCGGGATACGCCATGAACTGCTTGAACGAGGTGACGCCCTCGGTCACCAGGAGGTCCATCTCCTTGAGCGTCTCCTGGTTCACGTCGGAGACGATCATGTGGAAGGCGTAGTCGATCGCGCACCTGCCGTCGGCCTTGGCGTGCCAGGCGTCGAGGCCCTCGCGCAGCGGGCGGCCCACGCTCTGCACGGCGAAGTCGACGATCGTGGTGGTGCCGCCCCAGGCGGCGGCGCGGGTGCCGGTCTCGAAGGTGTCGGAGGCGTAGGTGCCGCCGAAGGGCATCTCCATGTGCGTGTGCCCGTCGACGCCGCCCGGGATCACGTACTTGCCGGTCGCGTCGACGGTCCGCTCCGCCGTCCAGGCGCCGGCGGCCGGGGTGCCGGTCGCGGCGAGGGCGGCGATCCGGCCGTCCTCGATCAGGACGTCGGCGTGCATCTCGTCGGAGGCGGTGACGACGAGGCCACCGCGGATGACAGTACGGCTCATGCTCCCTCTCCTTCCGGTGGTGCGTGTATGCGCTGGGCAGGGCCCGTGGGGCGGGCCACGGGGCGGCGCCGTTCCGCGGGGGTGAAGGACGGGGCGGGGGCTCCCCGGGCCGGGCGCCGGACCGCCCGGCCCGGGGACGACGCGGGGAGCGGACGGCCGTGCTACCGCACGCTCCTCAGCGCCCGCTCCAGGATCGCGGCGCCCTCCTCGGCCTCCGCGACGGTGAGCGACAGGGGCGGGGCGATGCGGAGCACGCTGGTGTCGTGGCCGCCGCCCTTGCCGATCAGCAGGCCGCCCGCGCGGGCCGCCTCCAGCACCTCGGCGGCCGCCTCCGGGTCGGCCTCGTCCGTGCCGGGGCGGACCAGCTCGACGCCGATCATGAGTCCGCGCCCGCGCACCTCCCGTACGCCGGGCAGTCCCGCCGTGGCGGCCCGCAGCAGCTCGGCGAGGAGGCCGCCGACGCGCCGGGCGTTGCCCTGCAGGTCGTGCTCCAGCAGGTACGTGAGGTTGGCGAGGCCCGCCGCCATGGTGACCGGGGAGCCGCCGAAGGTGGAGATGGAGTTGGCGTCGAGGCAGTTCATGATCTCGGCGCGGGCGACGACGCCGCCGACCGACATGCCGTTGCCGATGCCCTTGGCGAAGGTGACCATGTCGGGCGGGCCGTTCTGGGCGTGCGCCTGCCAGCCCCAGAAGTGGTCGCCGGTGCGGCCCCAGCCGGTCTGCACCTCGTCGGCGATCCACAGCACGCCGCGTCGCTGCAGCACCTCGCGGAAGGCCGCGTACAGGCCGTCGGGCGGCGAGGTGAACCCGCCGACGCCCTGGACCGGCTCGGCGATCAGCGCGGCGGGCGGGCGGACGTGGCCGAGCAGGTCCTCCAGGTCGGCCACGCACGCCTGGACGAACGCGGCGTCGTCGAGGTGGGCGTAGGGGCCGCGGGTGCGCACGCCGCCGTGCACGTACAGCGTCTGCAGCGGCGACAGGGCCGTCGGGGACCAGCCGCGGTTGCCGGTGACGCCGACCGCGCTGAAGGAGCGGCCGTGGTAGCTGTTGCGCATCGCCAGGATCTGGTTGCTGCGGCGGTAGGCGGTCGCCAGCAGCAGGGCGGTGTCGTTGGCCTCGGTGCCGGAGGTGGTGAAGAAGACCCGGGCGTCGGGGATGCCGGAGATCTGCGCGATCCGCTCGGCCAGCTCCACCATCGGGCGGTTGAGGTAGAGCGTGGAGGAGTGGATGATCCGCCCGGCCTGCTCGGCGACCGCCTTGGTGACCTCGGGCAGCGCGTGCGCGGTCATCGTGGTGAGGATGCCGCCGAAGAAGTCGAGGTAGCGGTTGCCGTCGGCGTCCCACACGTGGCGGCCCTCGCCGTGCGTGAGCTCCAGGGGGTCGCGGTAGTACAGCGCGAGCCAGTCGGGCAGGACGGCGCGGTGGCGGCGGTGCAGCTCCCCGGTCACGGCCGCACCAGCCCCTCGTAGGCGTCGGGCCGCCGGTCGCGGTAGAAGGCCCACTGCTGCCGGACCTCGTCGATCAGGCCGAAGTCCAGGTCGCGCACGACGAGTTCCTCGCTCTTGTCGTCGGCGACGTCGCCGACGAACCGGCCGCGCGGGTCCACGAAGTAGCTGGTCCCGTAGAAGTCGTTGTCGCCGTACTCCTCCTGGCCGACGCGGTTGATCGCGGCGACGAAGTACTCGTTGGCGACCGCCGCGGCGGGCTGCTCCAGCTGCCACAGGTAGGCGGACAGGCCGCGCGAGGTGGCGGACGGGTTGTAGACGAGCTGGGCGCCGTTGAGGCCGAGCTGCCGCCAGCCCTCGGGGAAGTGGCGGTCGTAGCAGATGTAGACGCCGATCTTCCCGACGGCGGTGTCGAAGACCGGCCAGCCCACGTTGCCCGGCTTGAAGTAGTACTTCTCCCAGAAGCCCTTGACCTGCGGGATGTGGTGCTTGCGGTACTTGCCGAGGTAGCTGCCGTCCGCGTCGATCACGGCGGCGGTGTTGAAGTAGAAGCCGGACTGCTCGACCTCGAAGACGGGGACGACGATCACCATGCCGGTCTCGCGGGCGAGCGCCTTCATGCGGGTGACGGTCGGGCCGTCCGGCACGGGCTCGGCCCAGCGGTAGTGCTCGGGCTCCTGGACCTGGCAGAAGTAGGGGGCGTTGAACACTTCCTGGAATCCGATGACCCGCGCGCCCTGCCGGGCCGCCTCGCGGGCGTGCTCCTCGTGCTTGGCGACCATCGACTCGGTGTCGCCGGTCCAGGTCGCCTGGACCAGGGCGGCGCGTACGACATTGGCCATGAGCTGCTCCTTCGACGGGACGTCAGAGAGCCTCTACGCCCGTAGAAGCGGGCCGTAGAGGGACGAACGTAAGGCTCCGGAGCGGCCTTGCCAAGACCGTCGTCGTCAACGCGCGGGGTCGATCGTGTTTCCCACACCTGTGGGTGACGCCCCGTGCGCCGGCGCCCCGCGCGTCACGCGGTGAAGCCGGCGACGCGCAGCGCGTGCACGAGGTCCCAGTGGCGTTCCTCGGAGACGGCCCCGGCCGCCTCCAGGAGCAGCGGCACGAGCCGCCCGGGGTCGGGGGACGCGCTCTGCGCGGCCTCGGCGGGGGTGCGCATCCGGACGTGGGCGTCCAGGAGCGCGCGCACCGCGCGGTCGCGGCCCTCGGCGGCGAGGACGAGCACCGCCTCCCCGATCTCCTCCGCCGGGCGCACCACGCCCTGCCGCAGCAGCTGCTCCCCGTCCGCGGCGCGGCCCGCCGCGACCAGCGCGTCGGCCGCGGCGACCAGCCGGGCGGGCGGCAGCGAGGCGGCCTCCCACAGCAGCGTGGACCGGTCGGCGCCGAGGCCGGCGCGGTCCAGTGCGGCGGCGAGCGCCGGCAGCCGGTCGGCGGGCCAGGACACGGCCTCGGCGAGCAGGGCGTGCGCCTCGCCGCTGCGGCCCTCGGCGCGCAGCCGGACGAGCCGGCCGACGGTCTCGGCGACGATCCCCCGCGCCTCCTCTGCGGGGTCCGGCAGACCGGCGGCGGCGCCGGCCGACGACTGCGCCGGGGACGCCTCCTGCGCGGCGCCCGCGAACCGGGCACCGCGCGGGGTGCGCCGCGCCGGGGCGGCGGGGGCGGGCGGCTCCGGCACGGGGGCGACGGCGGCCCCGCCCTCCTCCGGCATCCCGGCGAACCGGGCGCCGCCCCGCAGCCGCCGCCTGCCGCGCTGCCCGGGGAGGCGCCGCGCGGCGGCGCCGGGCCCGTCGGGCCCGCCTCCGGCGGCCCCGTCCCCGCGCGCCTCGCCGGCCTCGCGCACCGCGGACGCGGACGCAGGCGCCTCGGGACCGTACTCCTCGGGTCCGGGCGCCTCGGGTCCGGACGCCTCGGACCACTGCCCCTCGGGCCCGTACGGAGCGGGGACCGGGAGGGCCGGGACGGAGGCGTCCCGCGCGGCGGCCGGGCTCTTTGCGGACGGCGCCCCGGCCGCCGGGGCTCCCGCGGACGGCACCCCGGCCGCCGTGTGCCGGACCGGCCGGGGCTCCGGGGACGGCTCCCCGCCGGGCGGGGCGTCCGCCGTCCCGTGCGCCTCGCGCCGGAAGACCGTCGCCCCGCTCCCCGGCGGGAACGCCAGCGGGGCCCCGTCCCCGGACGCGGCGCCGGGGTCCTGCCGGGCGGGGCCGCCCCAGGACCGGCGGTCCAGCACCTCCATACGGGTCCTGAGCTCGGCGCACCGGGCGGTGGCGCGCTCGTGGTCGTCGCGGGCCCAGGCCAGGTCGCGGCGGAGGGCGTCGGACTCCTCGGCGGTCGCGGCGACGCTCAGCGCCCGCGCGAGCCCCTCCTGCCGCTCGGCGGCGTAGCGCTGCTCCCGGAGCATGATGTCGAGGCGGTCGCCGAGGGCGTCGCGGCCGCCGGGCCGCGCGTCGTGGGCGTGGGACGACGCCCGGTGCAGCGCCCGCGCCCGTTCGGTCTCCCGGGCCGCGGCCTCCGCGCCGTATGCGGCCGCGAAGTCCTGCAGGAGCGCCTCCACGACGTCCCACGGCGGCACCTCGGCCCCGTCGAGGCAGGCGCGCATCCCGTCGGGATCGCGCTGCCGGAACACGCCGTACCAGCCGCCGCCCTGGTCGAGCAGGGCCGCCAGCTCCCGCAGGTACCCCGCGAACTCCCGCACCTGGCGCGGGAGTTGTTCCACTGTCATCACATCCACCCCACGCGAGACTGGAGTACTCCGTTCCGGCAGAGAACACCAGTCGTGTTACGTGATCGCTACGGCGGGTTTTCGTACCGGACGCGGAGCGCTCCTCCCCTTCCGGAGTGTGACGCTACCGGGAACGGACACCCGCCGACACGAAAGCGCAGGCGGGAAGTCGGGCGCCCGGCGACCGGCGCAGGCGCGCACGATCCGGCACGGGCGCACGGACCCCGGCACGGGCGCACGGACCCCGGCCCGGGACCCGCCACCCGGAGCGAGGACTCACACTCCCCGGCCGGAGCGCACGGAGCAAGGACTCACAGCCCCGGTCGGAGCGCACGGGGCCGGGGCTCACACCGCGATCGGAGCGCACGCTCCCGCGAGCTCGTCCATCGACAGGCCCAGGACCCGGGCCAGCGCGGCGACCGTGAAGAACGCCGGCGTCGGCGCGCGGCCCGTCTCGATCTTGCGCAGCGTCTCCGCCGACAGACCGGCGCTGGCGGCGACCTCCACCATGCTGCGGCCGCCGCGGGCCTCGCGCAGCAGCCGGCCGAGCCGCTCGCCGCGCTCGCGCTCTTCAGGGGTCAGGGGGGTGCGCACCATGCCCCCATTCTAATACCGTCTCCGCCATGGCGACCGGTAAAGTAATTGGCATGGTGGAACTGAAGACGGACGCGGCGATGGACGCGATGCACGAGGCGGGGCAGGTCGTGGGACGGGCCCTCACGGCCGTGCGGGAGGCCGCCGACGTGGGCGTGTCCCTGCTGGAGCTGGACGAGGTGGCGCACGGCGTGCTGCGGGACGCGGGGGCGTCCTCCCCCTTCCTCGGCTACCACCCCTCGTTCGCGCCGACCCCCTACCCCGCGGTCGTCTGCGCGTCCGTCAACGACGCCATCGTGCACGGCATCCCGGACGGCTACCGGCTGCGCGACGGCGACCTCGTCTCCGTCGACTTCGGCGCCGAGCTGGGCGGCTGGGTCGGCGACTCCGCGATCAGCTTCGTCGTGGGTTCGCCGAGCACCGCCGACCTGCGGCTGGTGGAGACCGCCGAGCGCGCCCTCGCGGCGGGCATCGGGGCGGCGGTCGTCGGCAACCGCATCGGCGACATCGCGCACGCCGTCGGCTCGGTCTGCCGCGCGGCGGGCTACGGCGTGCCGGACGGCTTCGGCGGCCACGGCGTGGGCCGCCGCATGCACGAGGACCCGCCCGTGCCCAACGAGGGCCGTCCCGGCAGCGGGCTGCCGCTGCGCCACGGCATGGTCCTGGCGATCGAGCCGATGCTGATCGGCGGCGGCACGGACGGCTACCACGCGGCGCCCGACGGCTGGACGCTGAGGACGGACGACGGCTCGCGCGCCGCCCACGTCGAGCACACGGTGGCGATCACGAACGACGGCCCGCGCGTCCTGACCGCCCGCACGTCCTGACCGCCCGTACCTCCTGACGGCCGGCCGTCCCGCGCCCGACGGCTCCCGTGCCACTGCGGCCCCACCGCCCCCGACGGCCGGGCCGCCCCGCTTCCCCGCGCCCGTCCTCCCCGTCCGCACGGGAAGGGGCGGGTGCCCCGGACCGCTCCTCACCGCGGTCCGGGGCACCCGCCCCTGTCCCCTCTCCGTTCCGGCCCGTCACCTGCCGGGCCGGACCACCATCGCCGAGCCGCCGCCCCGGCGCTCGGTCTCGGCCGCCGCCAGCCACCTGCCGTCCGCCAGGCGCTGGACGCCCGTCGCGGCGCCGATCTCGGGGTTCGCCTTGAAGGCGTGCCCCAGGGACTCCAGGCGGGCCCTGAGCGGGCTGTCCCACAGGCCCGGTTCGAGTTCCGTGGTCGCCGCGTTGCGCTGGCTGGCGCGCGGCGCCGCGATCGCGTCGACGAGCGGCATGCCGCGGTCCAGGAAGTTGGTCAGCGTCTGCAGCACGGTCGTGATGATGGTCGCGCCGCCCGGCGAGCCGAGGGCGACGACCGGCTTGTCGTGCCGGTCCAGGACGATCGTCGGGGAGATCGACGAGCGCGGCCGCTTGCCCGGGCCGGGCAGGTTCGGGTCGTGCACGTCCGGGCTCGCGGGCGCGAAGGAGAAGTCCGTCAGCTCGTTGTTGAGCAGGAAGCCGCGCCCGGGCACGGTGATGCCGCTGCCGCCGGTCTGCTCGATGGTGAGGGTGTAGGCGACGACGTTGCCCCACTTGTCGGCGACCGTCAGGTGCGTGGTGTTCTCGCCCTCGTACGTCGTCGGGGCCGCCTTGCCGCCGGTGCGGCAGGACTCCGGGTCGCGCGGGTCGCCGGGCGCCAGCGGACTGGTGAGCACCGCGTCGTCGCGGATCAGGCAGGCCCGCGAGTCGGCGTACCGCTGCGACAGCAGCCCCTTCGTCGGCACGTCCTCGAAGGCGGGGTCGCCGACCCAGCGGCCCCGGTCGGCGAACGCGATGCGGCTCGCCTCGATGTACCGGTGCAGGTACCGGACCTCGGACGCCTTGGAGAGGTCCGTGCGCTCCAGGATGTTCAGCGCCTCGGCGACCGACGTGCCGCCCGAGGAGGAGGGCGCCATGCCGTAGACGTCGAGTCCGCGGTACGAGGTCCGCGTCGGCGCCTGCCGCTTCACCTCGTAGGCCGCGAGGTCCTTCAGGGACAGGTCGCCGGGGCGGGCGACGCGGCCGGAGTCCGGGTCGACGGGCGGCTCGTTGACGGTGTCGACGATGTCCTCGGCCAGATCGCCGCGGTACAGCGCGCGTACGCCCTTGCGGCCCAGCTCCGCGTAGGTGCGCGCGAGGTCGGGGTTCTTGAAGGTCGAGCCGACCACGGGCAGTTCGCCGCCGGGCAGGAACAGCTTCGCCGTGTCCGGGAAGTCCGCGAAGCGCTCCTGGTTGGACTGGGTCTGCGAGCGGAAGGTCGCGTCGACGGCGAAGCCGTCGCGGGCGAGCTTCTCGGCGGGCCGCAGCAGCGTGCCGAGCTTCCTGCTGCCCCAGCTGTCCAGCGCCGCCTGCCAGGTGGCGGGGGTGCCGGGGGTGCCCACGCCCAGCCCGCTGGTGACGGCGTCCGCGAACGCGACCGGCTTCCCGTCCTCCAGGAACAGGTCCTCGTCCGCGGTCAGCGGCGCCGTCTCGCGGCCGTCGATCGTGTGCACCTTGCGGGACTTCGCGTCGTAGTAGACGAAGTAGCCGCCTCCGCCGATGCCCGCGGAGTAGGGCTCGGTGACGCCGAGCGCGGCGGCCGTGGCGACGGCCGCGTCGACCGCGTTGCCGCCCTTGCGCAGCACCTCGACGCCAGCGGCGGAGGCGTCCGCGTCGACGCTGGCCACGGCCCCGCCGTAGCCGGTGGCCACCGGTGTCTTGACGGGCGCGTCGGCGCCCGTGGCCGGCGGCGCCGCCGCGCCGACCGAGACCACGGCGGCCGAGACCGCGAGGGCCGCCAGTTTCCGTGCGACAGGACGCCGCATCCGTACCTCCAGTCGACTGCCGTCCGCCCTGCGGGACGGATCACATGGTCCGGACAGATTCCCTCGAACACGGCTGCGTATGCCAGTTACCATCCCCGCCCATGAATGACGACGTGCGCAACATCGTCCTCGGCGTGGCGGCGACCGGCATCAGCGCCGCGCTCGGCTGGCTCGCGCGTACCTACCTGTGGCGGCGCAGGCTCCGCCGCAAGCAGGCGTTCTTCGGGCTGCCCGACCACTCCGAGTCGCTGCTCGTCGTGAACCGCGACGCGGGCAGCTCCGAGCTCGCGGTGCACCGGTACGACGTGTTCGCCCTCCTGGAGCTCTCCGCGCTGATCAAGGACTGCGGCGCACACGCCGAGGTGATCACCCAGGACGCGGCCCGGCAGGGCTTCGGGGAGCGGACGGAGTTCTGCCTCGGCGGTCCCGGGTCGAACCGGCGCATGGCGGCCCACCTGCGGGCCATGCTGCCCGGGGTGCGGGTGAACACCGACCGGGAACCGGGCCCGGACCGGCTGGCGTTCCGGATCGGCACCGAGCACTACCGCATGGAGTCGGGGCTGGCCGAGTACGTCCTGCTGGCCCGCCTCACCGCGGGCCGGGAGCGGGGCACCAGACCCGTCTTCCTCTTCTGCGGCCAGCGCGCGATCACCAACCAGGCGGCGACCCGCTATCTCGCCCGCCACCACGAGCGGCTGGCGCGCAAGTACGGGGGCGACTCCTTCGTGCTGCTGCTGAAGGTCGTCAACTCCCAGGCGTACGGGCCGGACGTGGTCGAGCTGGTCGCGGACGTCACGCGGGCCGCGCGGACCGCGCCGCCCGCCGCCGCGGCGTCCGGAGTCCCCTCCGGGGCCGGTGCCTGAGCCGCCGTCCGCCCCGTTCCCCTGCCGCGTCCCGCGGGCGGACGCCGGGCCGGCCGTCCGCCGCCGGCCCGGAGCTGTGCTCCGCGGCCCGCGGCGTCCCGGCCGGACACCGGCTCGCCCTGGTGGCCGACGCCGTCGGCCCCCTCTGCACCGGGCACGGCCCGTCCGGCGCGCAGCTGACCTTCTCCTCGTCC
Organism: Streptomyces minutiscleroticus; assembly: GCF_014650875.1. Lineage (GTDB taxonomy): Bacteria > Actinomycetota > Actinomycetes > Streptomycetales > Streptomycetaceae > Streptomyces > Streptomyces minutiscleroticus. The sequence goes on along the minus strand of NZ_BMVU01000033.1, from coordinate 89,736 downwards.
GCGGCCGACCCGTCGTGACGGATCGATCCCGCTGCGCGAGCAGTGATCACCGGCTGCTGCCGGGCGGGCATGGCCCTTCAGCTACTGCCTCCCGGGTTCCCGGGGGCCAGGAGGCACCCCCCTCGGCAGCAGCGTCCCTGGTTCGGCCGGGGCGACGTCCACGGCCTCCGTCTTGGGACTGCGCCGCTCCCACCGGGCCACCCAGTGGGCGAGCCGGGAGAGCAGCATGCACATCCCGATGTAGATCGGCGAGATCACCACGACCACGGGGATGAACGGCAAATCGTAGTCGAGATTCGAAGCGATCAGTTTCCCGGCATGGAGGAACTCCTCGTAGGTGATCAGGAAGCCCAGCGAGGTGTCCTTCAGGGCCACCACCAGCTGGCTGATGATGGCGGGCAGCATCGCCCGCACCGCCTGGGGCACCAGGACGTACGTCATGACCTGGGTCTTGCGCATGCCGAGCGCGAACGCGGCCTCCCGCTGGCCGCGTTCGACGGCCGCGACGCCGGAACGGAACACCTCGGCGAGGACCGAGCCGTTGTAGAGGGTCAGCCCGGCGACCAGCGCGGGCAGCGGCTGGACCTTCAGCGCCACGAAGACGAAGAAGATCATCACCAGGACGGGCATGGCCCGGAAGAACTCCACGACCACGGTGGCCGCCCAGCGCACCGGCCGGTGGTCGGAGAGCCGCCCGGCGGCCAGGACGGCGCCGAGCGCCAGCGACAGCACCGCGGCGATCGCGAACGCCTTGAGCGTGTTGCCCAGGCCCCGCAGCAGCATCCGCTGGATGCCCTCGTACTGGAAGGGCGTCCACTTGGTGTGCGTGAACTGGCCGGTGTCGAAGAGCAGGTACACCACCCAGGCGACCAGGGCCAGGACCGCGGCGGTGGTCAGGATCCCGTAGAGGCGGTGGCGCCGGCGGGCGCGGGGGCCCGGAACGTCGTAGAGGGCGGTGGCCCCCGGGGCGGCCGCGGTCATCGGGCGACTCCCCACGTGCGCTCCAGCGCGGTGAACAGGGCACTGATCGCCAGGGTGACGACCAGGTAGCCGAGGGCGATCCAGACGAAGGTCCACACGACGTCGTAGCCGAGCTCGCCGAGCGTCTTGTAGGTGCCGAGCAGCTCGGTGACGCTGAACGCGCCCGCGATCGCGGAGTTCTTGGCGAGCGCGATGAGCGTGGAGCCGACCGGCGGGATCACCGACCGGAAGGCCTGCGGCAGCACGACGAGGGTCAGGGTCTGGCCGAAGGTCATGCCCAGGCTGCGGGCCGCCTCGCCCTGGCCGCGCGGCACGGTGTTGATCCCCGAGCGCAGCGCCTCGCAGATGAACGCCGAGGTGTAGCAGCCCAGCGCGAGGACCGCGAACACCTTGAACGGCAGCACGAGCCCGAAGCGCGGCAGGCCGAGCAGCACCGCGAAGAACAGCAGGGTGAGCGGGGTGTTGCGCAGGACCGCCACCCACACCGTCCCGACGGCCCGCAGGGAGGCGACGGGCGCGACCCGGAAGGAGGCCATGAGGAAGCCGAGGGCGAGGGCCAGCAGGGAGGAGTAGACGGTGAGCTCGACGGTGCCGAGGAAGCCCTCGCCGAAGAGGGGGAGGTTGTCGGTCAGTACGTTCACGGCACCCCCTCAGCCCCGGTAGCGGTCGACGGCGGGCGGGGCGGGCGCCGGCACGCCCGACAGGCCGAGCGTGGCGTCGTAGGCCTTCTTCCAGTCGCCGTTGCGTTCACGGGCCTCCAGGGCGTCGTCGAGGGCGAGGCGGAGGGTGTCGTCGCCGTGCGGGACGCCGATGCCGTAGGGCTCCTGCGAGAAGGGCTCGCCGGTCACCCTCAGTTCGTCGGGGACCTTCGCCGCGTAGCCGATCAGGATCGCGTCGTCGGTGGTGACGGCGTCGACCTGGTAGGTGAGCAGGTTGTCGACGCAGATCGAGTACGTGTCGTACGCGACCAGGCGGGCCTTCGGGTGGTCGGCGCGGATGCGCTGGTACGGGGTGGAGCCGGAGGCCGAGCACACCCGCCTGCCCGCCAGGTCCCGCGGCCCGCGGATGCCGTCCTCGCCGGTGCGCACCAGCAGGGACTGCCCCGCCATGTAGTAGGGGCCGGCGAAGCCGACGAGCTTCTTGCGGTTGTCGTTGATGGTGTAGGTGCCGACGTAGTAGTCGATCTGCCCGTTCTGCAGGGCGGTCTCGCGGTTGGCGGAGGCGATCGTCCGGAAGCGGATCCCCGCGGGGTCCAGGCCGAGCGAGGCGGACACCATCCTGGCGATCTCGATGTCGAAGCCGGAGTAGCGGCCGCTCGCCGGGTCCTTCTCGCCGAGGTAGGGCTGGTCCTCCTTGGCCCCGACGGTGAAGTACCCGCGCTGACGGGCGCGCCTCCAGGTGGCCGAGCCGTCGAGCCGGACGTTCTTCGCGACCCCGTAGACGGGCAGTTCGTCGGGGGCCGGGCCCTTGACGGGCGGGCTGCCCTCCTTGCCGCAGCCGGCCGCGGCGAGCGCCGCGCACAGCAGCGCCGCCAGGGCGCGCCCCGCTCGTGCCGCACGTGTCGTACGCATTCGGGTCCACACCCCCGTCAGTGTTTGAGGATCTTGGAGAGGAAGTCCTTGGCCCGGTCGCTGTGCGGGTTCGTGAAGAACTCCTCCGGGGTGCGGTCCTCGACGATGCGGCCGTCGGCCATGAACACGACGCGGTGGGCGGCGGAGCGCGCGAAGCCCATCTCGTGGGTGACGACGACCATGGTCATGCCCTCGCGCGCCAGCTGCCGCATGACCTCGAGGACCTCGTTGATCATCTCCGGGTCGAGCGCGGAGGTCGGCTCGTCGAAGAGCAGGGCCTTGGGGTCCATGGCGAGGGCCCGGGCGATCGCGACGCGCTGCTGCTGGCCGCCGGAGAGCTGGGCGGGGTACTTGTCGGCGTGCGCGGCGAGGCCCACCCGGTCCAGGAGTTCCCGGGAGCGCCTCTCGGCCTCGCCCTTCTTGCGGCCCCTGACCTTGACCTGGGCGAGGGAGACGTTCTGCAGGACCGTCCTGTGCGCGAAGAGGTTGAAGGACTGGAAGACCATGCCGACCTCGGCGCGGAGCCGGGCGAGCGCCCTGCCCTCCTCCGGCAGCGGCCGTCCGTCGAGCGCGACGGTGCCGGACTCCACGGTCTCCAGCCGGTTGATCGTCCTGCACAGCGTGGACTTGCCGGACCCCGAAGGGCCGACGATCACGACCACCTCCCCTTTGCCCACGGTGAGATCGATGTCCCGCAGGACGTGCAGATCGCCGTAGTACTTGTTGACGTCACGCAGCTCGATCAGAGGATCGACAGCCATGCTCAGCCCTACTCACTCTCAGCTGTGTCGCGATGGCCGCAAACTATCCAGACAAGAGTGACGCCTCGCGTAGACACGCACATTTCGGGCAATAGCCGTATTTACCTCTGTACCGGGCTGATAAGCGGAGCGCCGGGTGTCCGGGGGGCCGCCGGAGGGGGTCAGTCCTCGGCCACCTCGGCGTACACCTGGGAGAGTTCGGGCACGCCGCTGGCCGCCCACTCGTGGCCGGAGGCCACCACGTCGACCTCCCGGCCGGAGGCCATCCGCACCACGGGCCGCCCGCTCGGCCACACCTGCCACACCGCGCCGGGCACCGTGCGCACGATGACGGTGCCGAGGTAGAGGCCCGCGTCGTTGCCCAGCCAGGCCAGGGTGTCCTCGTCGTCGCGCCAGCGCGGCAGCAGCTGGTCCAGCTCCTCCAACGAGGTGGTGGAGTTGTCCAGTTCGACCCCCGCCAGGTGCGCCTGGGAGCGCAGCAGCTCGCACTCCGAGAGGAGTTCCGCGACGCCCTCGGGGTCGCCGCCCCCGTCACCGGGGACGACCGCGGCCCCGTCGCCCCCGTCTGCATGATCCCGCTTCTTGCGCCGGTTGCCCAGGAAAGGGATGTTCATACCCCCAGCCTTTCATTTGTATCGGGCCGGGCACCACAGGCGCGCGGGCCGCCTATTCCGGGGAAGTTCGCACCGAGTTCGCGCCCGGCTCATTGACGCGTCCCCGCCGCCTCTTTAGCTTCGCTGGGCGCCTGTGGTTCCACGGGCCGTCCGTCGTCTCGTCGGTGAGCGGGAGGAGTTCGTTCGTGCGCCGAGGTGTGATCGGTCCGGCCCTCGCCCTGGCCCTGCTGGCGGCGGCGCCCCCGGTGGCGGCGCGGGCCGACGACGGCCGTGCCGCACGGGCCGCCGAGGACCGTGCCGCGCAGGCCGTCGAGGACCACGCCGCGCGGCCCGTTCCGCTCGACCGGCTGTTCGACAACCGGGCGGTCAGCGACGACGCGCGTCCCGGCGCGGCGGACTTCGACGGCTCCGGCGCCTCCCTGTCGGCCCAGGACCTGGCCGCCGCGGGCTGGACGCCGGGGCGCTCCCTGACGGTCCAGGGCGCCCGGCTGACCTGGCCGCGCCCCGCGGCGGGCCGGCCCGACAACGTCCGCGCCGACGGCCAGACCGTCCGCGTGCGCGGCCGCGGCGACGCCCTCGCCTTCCTGGCCGCGGGCACCGGCGGCGAGGACCTCACGGGCACCGGCACGGTCCGCTACGCCGACGGCTCCCGCTCCGCCTACCGGCTGGACGTCGGCGACTGGCGCACCGGACCGCTCGCCACGAAGGCGGTGGCGCTCCCCCACGTCAACACGCCCGGCGGCCGCCTCGCCGAGCGGGCCCGCCTGTACGTCGTGACCGTGCCGCTCGCACGCGGCCGCGAGGTGGCCTCCGTACACCTGCCGCGCGAGCCCGACCTGCACGTGTTCGCGCTGTCCGTGCGCGGTGACACGGCGGGCTGGACCGGCAGCTGGGCCGCCTCCACATCCGGGCAGCCGCCGGCCGGCCCCTGGACGGACCGGACGCTGCGGCTGGTCGTGCACACCTCGGCGGGCGGGCCGCGGGTGCGGCTGCGCTTCGACAACACCTTCGCGGGCACGCCGGTGCGGATCGGCGCCGCGACCGTCGCCGTGCGGGAGTCCGGCGCGGCTCCCCGGCGGGCACCCGTGCCGCTGTCGTTCCGCGGCGCGGCGGGCACCGGGATCCCGGCGGGCGCGCAGGAGTTCAGCGACCCGCTGGGCTTCGACGTGCCGGCCGACACCGATCTGCTGGTCAGCTTCCACCTGCCCGGGACCGTGGCCGCGGCGCCCGTGCACAGCCTGGCCGTGCAGCGCTCGTACGTCAGCGAGCCGGGCGACCACACCGCGGACGCCTCGGGGGCGCCCTACACCTCGACGATCGCCACCTGGCCGCTGCTGACCGGCGTCGACGTGAGCGGCGGGCCCGGGTCCGTGGTGCTGCTCGGCGACTCGATCACGGACGGCGAGAAGTCCACGGTGGACGCGAGCCGCCGCTGGCCGGACGTGCTCTCCGACCGGCTGCGCGCCCAGCGCGAGGTGCCCCGCTACGGGGTCCTCAACCAGGGGATCTCCGCCAACCGCGTGGTCACCGACCGCTATCCGGGCGACGGCGTGTCCACCGACACCGGCGGGGTGAGCGCCCTGCACCGGCTCGACCGCGACGTGTTCGCGCAGACCTCGGCGCGTACGGCGGTGGTCTTCCAGGGGATCAACGACGTGCGCTGGGGCGCCACGGCGGACCAGGTGATCGCCGGGCTGCGGGAGATCGCCGGCCGCGCCCACGCCCGCGGGGTGCGCGTCCTGGCCGCGACGGTCGCGCCCTGCGAGGGCGAGGCGCGCTGCACGGCCGCGGCCGACGCGCAGCGCACCGCGGTCAACGCCTATCTGCGCTCCACCGGCGACTTCGACGGCGTCCTCGACTTCGACGCCGTGCTGCGCGACCCCGACCGCCCGGCGCGGATGCTGCCCGCGTACGACAGCGGGGACCACCTGCACCCCGGGGACGCGGGTCTCGCGGCGCTGGCGGACTCGGTGGACCTGCGGGAACTGGTGCCGTAGCCGGTCCGGGACGGCGGGCGGAACGCGTCCCGCCGGGCCGGGGACCCGCGCCACCCGTCCCGGCTGAACGGGCGTCACCTGTTCCGGTTGGGCGGGCACCTCCCCGTCCCGGCCGGGCGGGCGCCTCCTGGCTCTGCCGGGCGGGCACCTTCCGTCCCGGCTGAACGGGCGTCACCTGTTCCGGCCGGATCGGCGTCCGCCGGCCAGTCGGGTGGGTGTCCGCCGTCCGGCCGGGTGGGCGGCCGGACGAGGTGGGCGGCCGGACGGGCTCGGTCCACCGGTCCGGACGGACGGGCTCAGACGTCCAGGTCGACCACGACCGGCGCGTGGTCCGAGGCGCCCTTGCCCTTGCGCTCCTCGCGGTCCACGTAGGCGTCCGTGACGGCCTTGGCGAACGGTTCGTTGCCGTACACCAGGTCGATGCGCATGCCGCGGTTCTTGGGGAAGGCGAGCTGGCGGTAGTCCCAGTACGTGTACGGGTGGTCGTACTTCAGCGGGCGCGGCACCACGTCCTGCAGGCCCGTGCCGCGCAGGGCGGCGAGGGCCTCGCGCTCGGCCGGGGTGACGTGCGTGGACCCCTCGAAGACGGTGAGGTCCCAGACGTCGTCGTCCGTCGGCGCCACGTTGTAGTCGCCGAGGACGGCGAACGGGCGGCCGCCCGCCGCGTCCTGCGCGACCGCCGCCCGCAGCGCCTCGAACCACTGGAGCTTGTACTCGTAGTGGGGGTGGCCCACCTCGCGGCCGTTGGGCACGTAGACCGACCAGACGCGGACCGGGCCGCAGGTCGCCGACACGGCGCGGGGCTCCTCGACGCCCTCGTAACCGGGGCCGCCCGGCAGGCCCTTGACCACGTCCTCCAGGCCGACGCGGGAGAGCAGCGCCACGCCGTTCCACCGCCCCGTCGCGTTCACCGCCGACTCGTAGCCCAGTTCACGCAGCGCGTCGACGGGGAACTGCTCGGCGGTGGTCTTGGCCTCCTGGAGGCACAGCACGTCCGTACCGCTGCTCTCCAGCCAGGCCAGCAGCCGCGGGAGGCGGGCGGTGATCGAGTTCACGTTCCAGGTGGCGATGCGCATGGACCACAACCTACCCGGCGGGTGCGACAACGGACGGCCGGAGGGCCGGGGCGCGCGTCCCCGCCCTCCGGCCGCCGACGCGGATCGCCTGCGCGGGCCGGCGGGGCGGTGGGCCACCGGCGCGGCTCAGAGGTCGGTGGAGGAGCCCGGGGCCAGCCGGAGGTGCTCCGTGCCGCCCAGCGCACCGATCTGGCGGTCGTAGACCGGGCGCGCCAGGTCGGCGAGGAGGGCGTCGTGGACGTCGTACGCGCGCTGCGGCCTGACCTCGCGTACGTAGTCGATGACCTCGGAGATCTTGTTCCAGGGGGCCATGACCGGGAGCATCAGCGTCTCCACCGGCCGGTCCGGGACGGTGAACGCGTCACCCGGGTGGAAGACGCGGCCGCCGTCGATCAGGTAGCCGACGTTGGTGATGCGCGGGATGTCCGGGTGGATGACCGCGTGCAGCTCGCCGTGCACCTGCACGTCGAACCCGGCGGCGGTGAACGTGTCGCCGTGGCCGACGGTGTGCACCCGCCCCGGGAACGCCGCCGCGAGCCGCTCCGCCACCGATTTCAGCGTCCAGATCTCGGCGGCCGGGTTCGCCTCCAGGCCCACCCGCAGCCGCCCCTCGTCGAAGTGGTCCGGATGCTCGTGCGTGACCAGGATCGCGTCCGCGCCGACCGCCGCGTCCTCCTCGCTGAAACCGCCCGGGTCGACGACGAGGGTGCGGCCGTCCTTCTCCAGGCGGACACAGGCATGCGACTTCTTCGTGAGCTTCATGGCTCCATCCTGCCCCCGCCCCGGCGGACGGGGGCGGGGAGTGCCGGAGGGCACGAACGCCGTCACTCCTGGGGCGTGGTCTCCTCGCGGATGACCTGCTGGGCCACCTTGAAGGCGCTGCCCGCGGCCGGGACGCCGCAGTAGACGGCCGCGTGCAGCAGGACCTCCTTGATCTCCACCGGCGTGAGGCCGTTGCGCAGGGCGGCGCGGGTGTGGAAGGCCAGTTCCTCCAGGTGGCCGCCCGCGACGAGCGCGGTGAGCGTGACACAGCTGCGGGAGCGCCGGTCGAGCCCCGGCCGGTTCCAGACCTCCCCCCACGCGTAGCGGGTCAGGAGCTCCTGGAAGTCGCCGGAGAAGTCGTCGGCCGCGGCCAGCTCCTGGTCCACGTGCGCGTCGCCCAGCACCTCGCGGCGCACCTTGACGCCCGCGTCATACGGGTCCGGGCGCCCCACGGCCACGGCCTCGGGCTGCGCGGCGGCCGGGGCGATCGCGGCGACGGGCCCGGTCATCTGGGCCGGGGAGGCCGGCACCGGCTTGATCGGGGAGGCCGCCTGGGGCGGCATCGCGATCTGGCCGGTGGACGAGTCGTACGCGGGCTGCCAGGCGGTGGAGAAGTGACGGACCAGCAGGTCGGTGACCGCGCCCGGCTGTTCCACGGGCACCAGGTGCGAGGCGCCGGGCACGACCGCGAGCCGCGCGTCCGGTATCCCGGCGACCAGGGTGCGCGCCTCGGCGGGGCCGGTGACCTGGTCCTCCGAACCGACCAGGACGAGGGTCGGCACCCCGATGCGGGTGAGTTCGGCACGGATGTCGAAGGCGGCCAGCGCCTCGCAGGCGGCGATGTAGCAGCCGGGGTCGGTGGTGCGCACCATCTGCACGGCCCACTCGGTGATCGCCGGCTGGTTCGCGGCGAACCCGGCGGTGAACCAGCGCTCCGGGGACGAGCGCGCGATCGGGTCCAGGCCGTTGGTCCGCACGATCACGCCGCGCTGGCGGAACTCGTCGGCCGTGCCGAAGCGGGGCGAGGCGGCGATGAGCGCGAGTGAGGCGATGCGCTCGGGGTGGCGCAGGGCCAGCTCGGCGCCGATCGCGCCGCCGAGGGAGCAGCCCGCGTAGCCGAAGCGCTGCACGCCGAGCCCGTCGAGCGTGCCGAGCAGCCGCTCGGCCAGGTCGGTCACCGAACCGGCCGGGTACGCCGGGGCCCCGCCGTGGCCGGGCAGGTCGAACCGGAGGACCCGCCAGTGCTTCGCCAGTTCGGGGACCTGCCGGTCCCACATGTGCCAGGTGGTGCCGAGCGACGGTCCGAGGACGATGACCGGGGCGTCTTCCCGTCCGTCGAACCGGTACTGGAGGGCAGGGGACTTCGTCTCACTCACCGCACCAAGCTAACTTCCGCTCCCGGGGCTCCCGACATGGGCCCTCCCTGTCCACGCCGCCTGCACGTTCCCGCCACATCACGGGTCGTGGGCGCGGGGCGCGCGGGCGGTGGGGCGCGCGGGCCGTGGAGTGGATCGCGCGGGTCATGTCCCGCCGCCGTCCGCGAGGCCCAGATCCGTGAGGGCGCCGACCGGGTCGGGGTCGGGGGTGCCGCGCGGCCACCAGTCCTCCCGGCCCGGCTCCGACTCGTACGCGTACCAGAGCCCGTCCCGGCCCAGGCGCAGCTGTGCGTGGCCGTACGGGTGGGTGAGGCGGTTGTGCCGGGGGCGGAAGGCCGGGAGGTCGGCCGCCAGGAGGAGGGGGCGCGCCCGGTCGAAGCGGCCGGCCGGCGGGTCCCACTCCTCCTCCAGGACGGCGAGGCCCTCCAGTCCCCCCTGCCGCCAGGCGGCGACCGCGCGCGCCAGCTCGGCCGTGGTGCGTCCGGCGGCGGAGGCCAGCGCGGAGTACAGGCCCCGGGTGGCGGCGGTGAGACCGGAACCGGGGCGGGCCGCGGCGAGCCGTACGGCGTCCTGCCAGAGCGTCAGCCCGGCGAGCGGGTCGCGGCCCGTCGTCAGCAAGGCGTGCGCGCGGGCGGCCGCGTCGGTGGCCAGCTGGTCGAGCGCGAACGGGTCGGGGCCGCCCGGCGACGCGGGCAGGGCCGGCGGGGGCCCGGGACGGGCCGGCGCGGGCAGCGGCGGGGGCAGGGGCGGCGGCGTACGAGGCGCGAGGGCGTCGCGGGCGCGCACGCCGGGCAGGACCGGTCCCTCCCCGTCGTCCTCGGCGCGGGCGGAGTCCGCGTCCCTGGCCGAACGGGCGGTCCAGGCGGCGTTGCGGCGGGACAGCGCGTCGATCAGCTCGCGCTCGCCCCGGCCGCGCAGCAGCAGGAGGACGAAGGGGTCCTGGTCCAGCAGCCGCGCGGTCTGGTAGCAGACGGCGGCCGCGTGCTTGCAGGGGTGCCCGGAGTCGGGGCAGCTGCACCGGGCGGCGAGGTCGCCGGGGCCGGGGAGCAGGGCGGCCCCGCAGTCGGCGAGCGAGTGGGGCAGCTCCTTGTCGAGCAGGGCCGCGATGTGGCCCGGCCGCTCGGCGGCGGCGTCGAGGAAGCGGTCCCAGTCGGCGTCGGACAGCGTCCGCAGACGGATCTGCACGCGGTAGGGCCGGGCCCGGCTGCCGCGCACGTACGCCAGCACGAGTCCCGGCGTGACGGTGATGGCGTCGACGTGGCCCTGCCACGCGTACGTCCGCCCGCGCGCGAGCCGTGCCGCGTCCAGCGCGCCCTCCTCCAGGGCGGTCACCCACGCGTTGCCCCACCAGGTGTCGGCGACCCCGTCCGCCGACGGGTCCCGCGGCAGGCAGGCCGGGAAGGTCCGGCGCAGGTCGCCGTCCCGGCCGGGCGCGGCCATGGAGACGGGAAGGGGGCGCGGCCGGGACGCCACCGCCCCGCCGACGCTCCTGCGGTCCGGCTCGACGGGCGCGGTGGGCGCGGTGGGCGCGGACTGGGACGATGCCGTCCTGCCGGTGGCGGCAGGTGCGGACGGTGCCCCCTCGCCGTCGGCGGCGGGCACGTACGGTGTCCTCTCGCCTCCGGCGGCGGACGCGGACGGAGACGGTGCCACCCCGCCCCTGGCGGCGGACCCGGACGGCGCCCCCTCGCCCTCGGCGGTGGACGCGGACCGGAACGGTGCCGTCTCACCGCCGGTCGTGGGCCCGGACGGCGGAGGTGTCCCCTCGCCGCCCACGGCGGACGCGGACGGAGACGGTGTCACCCCGCCCCTGGCGGCGGACCCGGACGGTGCCGCCTCGCGGCGGGTCGTGGGCTCGGACGACGACGCTGTCCCCTCGCTGCCCGCGGCGGACGCGGACGGTGCCGCCTCGCCCTTGGTGGCGGACCCGGACGGTGCCACCTCGCCACCGGTGGTGGACGCGGACGGCGGAGGTGTCCCCTCGCCGCCCACGGCAGGCGCGTCGTCCGCGGCGGGGGTGGGCAGGGCGAAGGCCGCGCCCAAGCCGTCCGCCACCGTACGGACGCGGCCGGCGGCGGCCCGGCGCTCCGGCGCGCCCGGGCCTTCCGGCGTGCCCGAGCCTTCCGGCGTGCCTGAGCCTTCCGGCGCGTCCGGGCGGGTGCCCGTGTCCGCGCCCCTGTCCGGGGACACGTGTGCGTACGCATCCGTGTCCGCGTCCGGGCGTACGCGCGGGCCCGGGTGCGTACGGCCGGCGGCCTCCCGCCTCCCGGCGGCTCCCGGCCCGCGCCGTCCCGTACGCCCGTGCCCTTCCGCTCCTCGCTCCGACGCGGCCTTCCGCGCCCTCTCCGCGTCGTCCCGGGCGGCCCTCAGCGCCTCCCGGGCCACGTCGCCCGGGCGCGGCGCGGGCGCCGGACCGGTCGGAGCCGTCGCCCCGGCCGTGCCCGCCGCCCCGGCCGGAGCCGCCGCGTCCGCCGGACCCGACGCGTTCTCCGACGCCGTAGCGTCCGTCGGACCCGCCGCGGGCCCGGCTCCGGAATCCGTTCCGGACACGGGGGCGGGGGCGTGGCCGGCCGCCGGTCCGTTCTCCCGGGCGGATGCGCTCCCGCCGTCCGTCGCCTCGCCCGCGGGCCCGTCCCCGCCGGCCGCGCCTCCGCCGTACGCGCGCCTTCTCCTCCCGGCCGCGCGGCGCAGGGCCTCCCGCGCCACGTCCCCCGGCCGCTTCCCCTGAGCCGCGCCGCCCGCGCCGTCCGGGGCGCCGTGCCCCGTCTCCGCGTCGGCGTCGGCGTCGGTTCCGGACTCGGGTGCGGCGGTCGCCGGTGTACGCGCCTCCGTCGGCGCCGCTCCGCGCCTCGCCTCCCGCAGGGCGCGCCGGGCCGCGTCTCCCGGACGGGCCCCGCCGCCCGGGTGGCGCCCGCCGTCCGGGCGGGGCTCCTCCTCCGTCCGCCGCTCCATGCCGCTGTCACCGCCGCCGTCGCGGCCGGCCCGGATCGTCACGACGTCCTCCTCAGGGAGACCAGGTCGGACAGCTCGCGGTCCGTCAGTTCCGTGAGGGCCGACTCGCCCGAACCGAGGATCGCGTCGGCCAGGGCCCGCTTCGCCTCCAGCATCTCGGTGATGCGGTCCTCCACCGTGCCCTCGGTGATGAGGCGGTGCACCTGGACGGGCTGGGTCTGGCCGATGCGGTAGGCGCGGTCGGTGGCCTGCTCCTCCACGGCGGGGTTCCACCAGCGGTCGAAGTGGACCACGTGGCCCGCGCGCGTGAGGTTCAGGCCCGTGCCGGCGGCCTTGAGGGAGAGGACCAGCACCGGGGTCCTCCCGTCCTGGAAGCGGTCGACCATGCGCTCGCGGTCGGCCACCGGCGTGCCGCCGTGCAGCAGCTCCACCGGGACGGCGCGGGCGGCGAGGTGGGCCCCGATCAGCCGGGCCATGCCCACGTACTGCGTGAACACGAGGGCCGAGCCGTCCTCCGCGAGCACCGTGTCCAGCAGTTCGTCCAGCAGGGCGAGCTTGCCGGAGCGGGCGGCGAGCCGGGACACCGCGGCGGCGGGGACGTCCCGCGTCTCCTCCTTCAGGTACAGCGCGGGGTGGTCGCAGATCTGCTTGAGCGAGGTGAGCAGCTTGAGGACCAGGCCGCGGCGGGCGATGCCCTCGCTGGACTCGATCGCGAGCAGGGACTCGCGCACCACCGCCTCGTACAGGGATGCCTGTTCGCGGGTGAGGGGCACCGGGCGGTCCGTCTCCGTCTTGGGCGGCAGCTCGGGGACGATGCCCGGGTCCGACTTCCTGCGGCGCAGGAGGAAGGGCCGCACCAGGCGGGCCAGGCGCGCCACCGCCTCCTCGTCCTCGCCGTTCTCGGCGGCGCGCGCGTGCCTGGCCCGGAAGGACTTCAGCGGCCCGAGCAGCCCCGGGGTCGTCCAGTCGAGCAGGGCCCACAGCTCGGAGAGGTTGTTCTCCACGGGCGTGCCGGTCAAGGCCACGCGGGCCGGGGCCGGGATCGTGCGCAGGGCCTTCGCGGTCGCCGAGTACGGGTTCTTGACGTGCTGGGCCTCGTCCGCGACGACCATGCCCCAGGGCTGTCCGGCCAGCGTGGCCGCCGCCGAGCGCATCGTCCCGTACGTGGTGAGCACGAAGCCGCCGTCGAGGCCGTCCAGACTGCGGGCGGGGCCGTGGAAGCGGCGGACGGGGACGCCGGGAGCGAAGCGGGTGATCTCGCGCTGCCAGTTGCCCAGCAGGGAGGCCGGGCAGACGACGAGCGTCGGCTCGCGGCGGGCGCGCCGCAGGTGCAGCGCGATGAGGGTGACCGTCTTGCCGAGTCCCATGTCGTCGGCGAGGCAGCCGCCGAGGCCGAGCGAGGTCATGAGGTCCAGCCAGGCCAGGCCCCGCAGCTGGTAGTCGCGCAGCTGCGCGTGCAGGCCGGGGGGCGGCTCGGCGGGGGCGAGGCCCGCCGTGAGCTTCTCGCGCAGGGCGGCGAGCGCGCCGGCCGGGACCGCCTCGACCGTCTCGCCGTCGACCTCGGCGGTGCCGGTGAGCGCCACGGAGAGGGCGTCGACCGGGTCGAGGAGGCCCAGCTCGCGCTTGCGGGCCTTGCGGACCAGCGCGGGGTCGACCAGCACCCACTGGTCCCGCAGCCGGACGACCGGGCGGTGGGCCTCCGCCAGCCGGTCCATCTCGCCCTCGGTGAGCGGGTCGCCGCCGAGGGCCAGCTGCCAGCGGAACTGCAGCAGGTCCCCGCTCTCGAAGAAGCCGGTGCCGTCCGTGGCGGAGCCGGGCGCCGGGCGCACCACCGCGGTCGCGGAGAGGTCCTGCGCCAGGTCGCGCGGCCAGTGCACGGCCACCCCGGCGGCCGCGAGCCGGGTCGCGGCGACGCCGAGCAGGTCGGACAGCTCCTCCTCGGTGAGCGCGAGCACGTCGGGCACGTCCTGCTCGGCAAGGCGCTCCAGGGGCGGCCAGACCCGGGCGGCGCGGCGGACGGCGAGGGCCGCGTCGACACGGGCGCGCGGCCCGAAGGAGCCGTCGGCCTCGCCCGACCACAGGGCCGCCGCGTCGGCGACGAGGGTGGGGTCGGCGAGGCTGTGCACCTGGACGACGGCCGTGCCCGCCCGGCGGGCGCCCTCGGCGTCGTCGAACAGCTCGAACCCGGACAGGTCCAGGCGCAGTGAGATCCGTACGCCCGCGTCCATGCCGGCGGCCACCTCGGCGGCCCAGTCGTACGCGCCCGGCAGGTGCTGGGCCCCGCGGGCCGCGAAGGGGCGCCCGGCGGCGACGGGCGCGGCCGCGGTGCGGGGCAGCGTGTCCGCGACGGCGTCCAGGAAGGCGCGGACCAGCGCCTGCGGCTCGGGAAGCCGGAGCGGGCCGGAGCCGGGCAGCGGCACCGCGTGCCCCTCGTACGGGAGGGCCGCCGCCACGGCCTTGAGGTGGGCGGCGTCGTCGGGGTCCAGCGGTCCGGCGCGCCAGGCGTCGTACGCGCCGGGGGTGAGGCCGGGCAGCAGCCGCCCGCGCGCGAGGAGGTGCAGCGCGTGCAGGGCCGCGGCGCCCCAGCAGGCCGTGGCGGGGTGGGCGGCGGGGTCGTGCCGGGCCCGGACGAGCAGGGGCAGGGCCTCGTCGAGAGACAGCACCAGCGCGGGAGCCGTGCTCCGCCGGGGCGTGCTCCCGTGCCGCCGTACGACGGTCAGCGTCACGCGTGCCGCGGCCCGTCCGTCCTCGCCGCCGGCCTCGCTCGCGCGCCCGTCCGGCCGCGGGTCCCCTTCGTCCGGTCCGTCCGGCGGCAGGAGGCCGCCGTCCGGGTCCCAGAAGGCGATCCGCCCCTCACGGGGCAGCGCCCCGGGCAGGAAGACGGCGGCCAGCCGCACGGACACCTCACGCGCGGGGTCGTCCGGTCCCGGCGCCGGGCCGGGCACGGCGGGCGTCGCGGACGCCGGGGCGGCCGTGCGGGGCGGGCGGGCCGTGCGCGGCGGACGGCCGGCGGCGCCTCGCGCGTCCGTCGTCTGCGCCCGCTCCGTGCGCGTCCCCGTCTCCATGCCGTCGGCACCTCCCTCGCCACGACCCCGCCGGTCGTCCGCCGGCCGCCGGCCGGCTCCCACCGGCGTCCACGACTCTACGGGCGGGGTCTGACAATCGGCTCCGGCGCCCGGGCGGGCGGGGGAACGCGGCTCAGGGTGTCGTCCTGGAGACCACGTAGACCATGGGGTGCTCGGGGTCGGACCAGTTCACCACGATGTCCTGCGTGGGCGCCGGGTCCTCGCGCTCGTGCGTCAGCCCCCACCAGGGGCCGGAGCCGGTGAACTCCCAGCCGACGATCCTGCGGTCCCGCGCGCTGACGGCGATGTCGTCCTTCTTCAGTGCCTCGCGGCTGGAGCCGATGTTCTTCAGGAACGTGTCCAGGCCGTCGTTGCTGGTCAGGAACTGCGCGTAGAGGCGACTGGTCTTCCAGTTGTTCGTCTCGTAGTACGCGACCTCCCGCGAGTACCCCGGAATGGGCACCCGGTACAGGCGGCGCTGCACGCGCGAGGGCCAGCCCTCGGTGAGGCCGGTGGCCGAGTACTTCTCCTCCTTGTCCCGGCCGCTGTCGCGGCTCTGGTTGGCGGAGATGACCAGGTAGCCGGCCGGTACGCCGATGAGCAGCACGATGATCAGCAGGGTGAGCGCGCGGCGGCGGATCCGGCGGCCCCGGCTCTCGGGGGGCCGGGGCGGCTCGTCCGGCGGTGACGCCTGGTGCGGCAGGGAGGTGGTCACAGCGACCCCGACCCCTGGGCGGCGCGGCGCGCGTCGGAGTAGCGCTCGTACCGCTCGTAGCGCTCCACCCGGCGGCGCTTGGCGCGCCGGAAGCGGCGGGCGACGAGGCGGGCGAGGTCCGCCGCGCCGACCATGCCGGCCTCGGGGCCGAGCTGGGCGCGGGCGATACGGGCCTCGGGGCGGTAGCCGCGGCCGGTCAGGTGGCGCCGGAAGGCGTCCCGGGCGGGGCCGATCAGCAGGTCGTCGGCCGCGCTGACCCCGCCGCCGATGACGAAGCAGGAGGGGTCGAGGGCGGCCGCGAGGTTGGCGATGCCCACGCCGAGCCACTGGCCGATGTCCTGGAGGAGCTCGACGCACATCGCGTCGCCCTCGCGGGCCAGCTCGGTGATGAGGGGGCCGGTGATCTCGGGGATGTTGCCCTGGACGCGGTCGATGATCCCGTACGCCACCGGGGAGTCGGCGGCGGCGAGCTCGCGGGCCTCGCGGACCAGCGCGTTGCCGGAGCTGTACTGCTCCCAGCAGCCGCGGTTGCCGCACGGGCAGCGGTGGCCGCCGGGCACGACCTGCATATGGCCGAACTCGCCCGCGACGCCGAACCTGCCCCGCTTGACCTGGCCGTCCTCCAGGATGGCGCCGCCGATGCCGGTACCGAGCGTGATCATCACGAGGTGGTCCTCGCCGCGTCCCGCGCCGAAGCGCCACTCCGCCCAGGCGGCGGTGTTGGCGTCGTTGTCGACCATGACCGGGACGGCGAGGCGGCCCGCGAGGCGGTCGCGCAGCGGCTCGTTGCGCCAGTTCAGGTGGGGGGCGAACAGGACGTTGCTGCGGTCGGCGTCGACCCAGCCGGCCGCGCCGATGCCCACCGCGTGCACGTCGTGCCGGTCGGAGAGGTCCAGGACCAGTTCGACGATGGTGTCCTCGACGACCTTGGGGCTCTTGGACTTGTCCGGGGTCTCGGTGCGGACCTTCTCCAGGATGGTGCCGTCGGCGTCGACGACGCCCGCCATCACCTTCGTGCCGCCGATGTCGATGCCGACGGTGGGCACGCGGGGGGCCGTCAGGTGCGAGCGGCGCTCCCGGGGACCGACGGTCCGCAGGACGGTGGCCCGCCGGGATCCGATGGGGGCGCCGCCCGTCCGCGCGGAGCCGAGGGCCCGGGGCAGGGCGAGGTCGCGGTAGGTGCTCATCGGGCGGCTCCCGCTGACGGCTGTCGGCGGTGGGGGCGGCTGGGTGCTCGCACGAGTCGTATCGTCCCTAGGTGGTGATCGGGTCCTGACGGGCCGGAGCCCGCCGTGGTCCCCGATTCTGCCTCACGGGCCTCGGCCGGTGCACGGCGGCGCCGCGGGGTGCCCGCGGCGCCGCTCCCCGGTACGGGGACGGTCCCCGGTCCGCGGCCCGCCCGCCGCGCGGGACGCCGGCCGCCGGGACACCGCCGTCCACCGCGGGCGCGGGCCCTCCGCCGCGGCCCCGCGAACGGCCCCCGCCGCCCTGCCGCGAGCGCGGCGGCACCCGGGAGGCCGGTCGTGAGCGCCGCGGCACCGGGAGGTCCGTCGTGAACGCGGCGGCACCGGGAGGGCGGCACCTCGGTCCGGACGCGACACGGGTCCGGAAGGGCGACGCACGCAGGGCCCGGCCGCTCCACGGCCGGGCCCTGCGGGGGTATGGTCCCGGTCGGCCTCCGGGCCCGGTCGGGGACGACCGGGCCCGGAGGCCGGCCGGGACGGCCGGGCGTCTACCGGCCGCCGTCCTTCTGCTTCTCCTGCTTCTCCTGCTTCTCCCCGGTCCCGCCGGTCCCGTCGGCCCCGTCGGCGACCGCGCCGAGGTGCGCCGGTGCCGGGGCCCGCTCCAGCTCGTGCCGGAGGTCGTCCAGCTCGTTGCCGCCCGCCATCTGGCGGGTCAGCTCGTCGAGGGTGATCCCGTCGCGGGTGTGGCTGCCCGACATCGTGCCGCGCTTGAGCAGGACGAAGCGGTCGCCGACGAGGTAGGCGTGGTGCGGGTTGTGGGTGATCAGGACGACACCCAGACCGGCGTCGCGCGCGGCGGCGACGTACTTCAGGACGACGCCCGACTGCTTCACGCCCAGCGCGGCGGTCGGCTCGTCGAGCACGAGCACCTTCGCGCCGAAGTACACGGCGCGGGCGATCGCCACGCACTGGCGCTCACCGCCCGACAGCGTGCCGATGGGCTGGTCCACGTCGCGCAGGTCGATGCCCATGCGCAGCAGCTCCGCACGGGTCGTGCGGCGCATGAACTCGACGTCCATCCGCTTGAAGGGCCCGGTGCCCTTCGTCGGCTCGGAGCCGAGGAAGAAGTTGCGCCACACCGGCATCAGCGGCACGACCGCGAGGTCCTGGTAGACCGTGGCGATGCCCCGGTCCAGGGCCTCGCGCGGCGACGACAGGCTCGTCTCCTCGCCCTCGATGCGGAACGTGCCGCCGTCGTGCCGGTGCAGCCCGGCGATGATCTTGATGAGCGTCGACTTGCCCGCGCCGTTGTCGCCGAGGACGCAGCTGATCTCCCCGGCGTGCACCTCCAGGGAGACCCCTTCGAGGGCGCGGATGTTGCCGTAGTACTTGCTGACGGAGTCGAGCTCCACCAGCGCCGTGCGCTCCCCGGCCTCCGTACGCTCTGCGGTCTGCGTCATTTCGTGGCCTCCGCGCGCTTGCGGACCCAGGCGTTGAGCAGGGTCGCGAGGAGCAGCATCGCTCCGAGGAAGAACTTGAACCAGTCGGGGTTCCACTCGGCGAAGACGATGCCCTTGCTGGTCATGCCGAAGATCAGGGCGCCGACCGCGGCGCCGACGGCGGAACCGTACCCGCCGGTGATCAGGCAGCCGCCGATGACGGCCGCGATGATGTAGATCAGCTCGTTGCCGACGCCCTCGCCGGACTGCACCGTGTCGAACGAGAACAGCAGGTGCTGGCCGGAGACCCAGGCGCCGAACGCGACGCCCATGTAGAGGCCGATCTTGGTCTTGTCCACCGGGACGCCGACCGCGCGGGCGGCCTTCTCGTCACCGCCGACGGCGAAGATCCAGTTGCCGACGCGGGTGCGCAGCAGGATCCAGGTGGCGATCACGACGAAGGCCAGCCACCACAGAATAGTGATCTTGAAGTCGACGCCGCCGACCGTGAGCGTGGAGGCGAAGACGGCCTTGGCGGAGGGGAAGCCCTCCATGTCGGCGATGGTCTTCGTGGAGACGGTGCCGCTGATCAGCTTGGTCAGGCCGAGGTTCAGGCCCGTCAGCATCAGGAACGTGCCCAGCGTGATGATGAAACTGGGTGGGTCGGTACGGGTGAGCATGACGCCGTTGAAGACGCCGATCGCCAGGGTGACCAGCAGCGACACCCCGACACCGACCCAGGTGTTGGCGGTCATCTGGAAGCTGAACATCGAGGAGACCAGCGCGGAGGTGGTCACCATGACGCCCGCCGACAGGTCGAACTCGCCGCCGATCATCAGCAGGGCGACGGGGACGGCCATGATGCCGATGGTCGAGGAGGCGTACAGGACCGTGCTGAGGCTGGACGCCTTCAGGAAGCTGTCCGCGAAGATCGCGAAGAAGACGAAGACGGCGACGGCGCCGACGATCGAGCCCAGCTCGGGGCGGCCGAGCAGCTTGCGCAGCGGCGACCGCTTCAGCAGGCGCTCGTCGGCGTGCGCGCCGGTGTCCGGCGAGGGCGACGGCGTGGGGGCGGGTGCGGTGGCGGTCATCGGGTGCCACGCTCCGCGTACTCCTGCAGGTCCGCCGCGTCGTCCTTGGTGATGATCTGCGGTCCGGTGAGCACCGGCCGGCCGCCGCCGAGGACGTCCGCGTTGTACTTGTACAGCCACAGCAGGTCGACGGCCTGGTAGCCCTGGAGGTAGGGCTGCTGGTCGACGGCGAAGCCGAGCGTGCCGTCCTTGAGCTTCGCGGCGACCTTGGCGTTCAGGTCGAAGGTGTCGATCTCGGCCTTGCTGCCGGCGTCGTCCCTGGCCTTGACGGCGGTGTCCGCGAAGGGCGCGCCGAGCGTGACGACGGTGTCGATGGAGTCGTCCGCCTGGAGCTTGGCGCCGATGGCGGCCTGCACGTCGGGCATGTTGGTGCCGTCGACGTACAGGTTCTGCACCGTGCCGTCGAAGGTCTTCTTCACACCGGCGCAGCGCTGCTCGTGGCCGACGTTGCCCTGCTCGTGCAGCACGCACAGGGCCTTCTTCTTCTTGCGCTCGTTCAGCTCCTCGCCGACGGCCTCGCCCGCGATGGACTCGTCCTGGCCGATGTGCGTGAGCGCGCCGAACTCCTTGGACTCGGCCGAGCCGGAGTTCACGGTGATCACGGGGATGCCGGCCTTCTCGGCCCGGGCCACGGCGGCCTTCATCGCGTCGGGCTTGGCGAGCGTGACGATGATGCCGTCGACGCCCTTGTCCACGGCGGCGTCGACCAGCTGCGCCTGCTGCTGGGCCTCGTCGTTGTGCGAGTACAGGAACTTGATGTTGTCCTTCACGGCCGCCTGCTTGGCGCCGTTCTGGACGATGTCCCAGAAGGTGTCGCCGTCGCCGGAGTGGGTGATCATCGCGAAGGTCCAGCGGGGCGTGTTCACCGCTGCCTTCCCCTCGGCCGCGGCCGCCTTGCGGGCGTCCTCGGCGCGCTTGCCCCCCGTACTGCTGCAGCCTGCCAAGGACAGGCCGAGCACCCCTGCCACCGCGATACTCACCCAGGTCCTGAACCGTGCCACGAGGCCGCGCCCCTTTTCTTGCCGTGATGTCTGGTCGGGCCCAAGTATCGGACACAAGGGTCACGGACCCGGCCATCGGGTACCGCCCCGCGCTGCTCCGGCGCCCGCGGCGGCGGCCCCCGGGGGCCGTCCGGAAACGGCCGCAGGACCGTCCGCGGGACGACGCGGAGACGCCCCCGGACCGTCCGGAGACCTCCCGGACACCCTCCGCAGACCGTCCGGCGGATGCCCGGACACCCTCCGCAGACCGTCCGGCGGATGCCCGGACACCCTCCGCAGGCCGTCCGGCGGATGTCCGGGGAGCCCCGGAGTCCTGTCCGGGGCTCCCCGGAGGTTCGCCCGGACGCGCCCAGGAGAACCCGAGAGCGTCCGGAAAAGCCCGGAAACGCCCGGAGGCACCCCTCACGGCGCCCGGAAGCGCACGGCGGCGCTCAGGATCGTACGAGCAGCTGGAACTCGAAGGAATACCTCGACGCACGGTAGGTGTGATCGCCGTACTCGACGGCCCGGCCGGTGTCGTCGAAGGTGGTCCGCCTCATGGTGAGCAGCGGGGCGCCCTCGCGCTCGTCGAGCCGGTCGCCCTCCGCGGCGGTGGCGGTGCGCGCCCCGACGGACTGGCGGGCGCTGTGCAGGGTGATGCCGGCGGCCCGCATCAGCCGGTACAGACCGGTGCTCTCCAGCCGGTCGCCGTCCAGGTCGAACAGCCCGACGGGCAGGTGGTTGCGCAGGTGCGCCACGGGCTCGCCGTGGGCCAGGCGCAGCCGCTCGATGCGGTGCACCTCGCTGCCCTCGGCCACCCCGAGGGCGGCCGCGACCTCGGCGGACGCCGGTACGAGGGTGTTGGCCAGGAGCCGGGTCGCCGGGCGCTGCCCGGCCGCCTCCAGGTCGTCGTAGAGGCTGGTCAGCTCCATCGGGCGCTTGACCTGGCTGTGCACGACCTGCGTGCCGACGCCCCGGCGGCGCACGAGCAGTCCCTTGTCGACCAGGGACTGGATGGCCTGGCGGACCGTGGGCCGGGACAGGCCGAGCCGGCCGGCGAGCTCGATCTCGTTGCCCAGCAGGCTGCCGGGCGTCAGCTCGCCGCGCTCGATGGCGGTCTCCAGCTGCTGCGACAGCTGGAAGTACAGCGGGACCGGACTGGTGCGGTCGACGCCGAGCCGGAGCGAGACGGTCGGGTCCACTTCTGGTTTGGGCACGGGCCGAGCGTAGCTCCGGGGCAGGATGACGGGAAGTTGTGAAGTTCGATTGTCCGGACAAACCATTGACAGGTCGCCGGACGCGCCAGCACTTTGTTGCCATGCGCATCGGACTCATCGGAACGGGTCGTATCGGCACGCACCACGCGACCACGCTCAGCCGCCACCGTGATGTGGGCTCGCTCATCGTCACCGATCCGGACCGGGCCCGGGCCGCCGAACTCGCCGACCGGCTCGGCGCCACGCTGGCCCCCGGAATTGACGAGATCTTCACCTGGGGGGTGGACGCGGTCGTCGTCACGGCGGCCACGGCCGCCCACGCCGAGCTGATCGGCCGGGCGGCGCGGGCGGGCCTGCCGGTGTTCTGCGAGAAGCCGATCGCCCTCGACCTGTCCGGCACGCTCGCCGCGCTCGCCGAGGTCGAGGCCGCCGGGACCGTGCTGCAGCTGGGCTTCCAGCGCCGCTTCGACGCCGGGTACACCGCCGCGCGCGAGGCGGTGCGCGCGGGCCGGCTCGGGCGGCTGCACACCGTACGGGCGGCGACGTCCGACCCGGCGCCCCCGCCGGCCGGCTACCTCCCGCTCTCCGGCGGCCTGTACCGCGACTGCTCGGTCCACGACTTCGACATGCTCCGATGGGTGACGGGCCGCGAGGTCACCGAGGTGTACGCGACGGGGTCCGACGCCGGCCCTCCGATGTTCCGCCGGGCGCGGGACGTCTCCACCGCGGCGGCCGTCCTCACCCTCGACGACGGCACGCTCGCCACGGTGACGGCGACCCGGATGAACGGCGCGGGCTACGACGTGCGCATGGAGCTGGCCGGCGAGCTGGACCAGATCGCGGTGGGCCTGGACGACCGCACGCCGATCGCGTCCACGGAACCGGCCGGACCACCGCCCGCGGACAAGCCCTGGACCGGCTTCCTGGAGCGCTTCGGCCCGGCGTACGAGGCCGAACTGGCCGCGTTCGTCGGGGTGCTCTGCGGGGAGCGGGCCAACCCGTGCGACGGCCGGGAGGCCCTGCACGCCCTCCGCATCGCCGAGGCCTGCGAACTGTCGCGCCGCGAACGCAGGCCCGTGCACCTGGCGGAGGTCCCGGGCGGACGGGAGTGAGGAGGGGCCGCCGGCGGCGGATCTGCCGCCGGTTCCTCCGCCGCGCACCCGTCACGTCGGCGCCGCCGTCTACCACCGCACCGGCAGGTGCCGCACCCCCCGTATCAGCATGCCCGGGAGCCAGCCGGACGGCGGGCCGTCCAGGGCCAGGTCCGGGCAGCGCTCCAACAGGGTGCGCAGCGCGATCCGGGCTTCGAGGCGGGCCAGCGGAGCGCCCAGGCAGTAGTGGATGCCGTGCCCGAACGCCATGTGGCCGCGGGCGTCGCGCCGGATGTCGAAGCGGTCGGGCTCGGCGTGGCGCCCCGCGTCGCGGTCGGCCGAGGCCAGGCCGATCAGCACCGGCTCGCCCGCCGGGATGGCCGTGCCGCCGATCTCCAGAGGCTCGGCGGCGTACCGGAACGTCGTGTTCTCCACCGGCCCCTCCCAGCGCAGGGTCTCCTCGACCGCTCCGTCGAGCAGGCTCGTGTCGGCGCGCAGCGCGGCGAGCTGGTCCGGGTGCGTGAGCAGGGCGCGCACGGCGCTCGTGATGAGGTTGACCGTCGTCTCGTGCCCGGCGACCAGCAGCAGGAAGGCCATGCCGCGCAGCTCGCCCATCGACAGCCGGTCGCCGTCCTCGGCGGTGGTGCGGATCAGGCTGCCCAGCAGGTCGTCCGAGGGCGGGGAGCAGCGCTTGTCCTCGATCAGCTCGGTGAGGTAGTCGGCGAACCGGGTGAAGGCCTCGTGCTCGGTGTCGAGCCCGGAGGGCGCCACCACCTCGGTGGACAGGGCGCGGAACCGGGACCGGTCGGACTCCGGCACCCCGAGCAGCTCGCAGATGACGGTCAGCGGCAGCGGATACGCGAAGGAGTCCACGAGGTCGGCGCGGCCGAGCGGCAGCATCGCGTCGAGCAGGTCGTCGGCGATGCGCTGGACGCGCGGCGCCAGCGCCGCCACCCGGCGGCCGGTGAACTCCCGGGTGACCAGCGAACGCAGCCTGGTGTGCTGCGGCGGATCGGCGATCAGCAGATGCGTGCCGATCAGCTCCTCGTCGAGAAAGCTGAGCCCGAGCTTCCTGCTGTCCTTGGCCAGCCGGGAGTCGGCGAGCGCCGCCCGCGCCTCCTCGTGGCCGACGACGAGCCAGGTCTCCACGTGCTCACCGGGCGGCGGCAGCCGTACCCGGTGCACCGGCCCGAGGGCCCGCAGCTCCGCGTAGACCGGATGCGGGTTCTCGGTGAACTCCGGTCCGTACTTCCCCAGATCGATCAGGTCCGTCATCGGTTCCCCCTCGTCCCCTCGGACACGGCCTTTCTCCGTCAACGCGTCGCGTCCGCCGCTAGTGCCCGTCCGCCGCGCTTGCGTCCCCCGCGTGCCCGTCGCGTCCACCGCGTCCGTCATGTCCACCGCGCCCGGCGCGCCCTTCGTACCCGTCGTGCCCGTCGTGCCCGTCGAGGAGTCCGGCGTCGTACGTCAACAGGGCGATCTGCACGCGGTTGTTCAGGCCCAGTTTGGCGAGGATGCGGGAGACGTGGGTCTTGACGGTGGCGACGCTCATGTACAGCGCGGCGGCGATCTCCGCGTTCGATCTTCCCTGGCCGACCGTGACGGCCACCTCGCGCTCCCGGTCGTTGAGGACGGCGAGCCGGGCGCGGGCGTCCGCGCGGCGGGTGTCCGGGCCGGTGCCGACGGCGTGCCGCACCAGCTGACGGGTGACGGTGGGCGAGAGCACGGGGTCGCCCGCCGCGACCTTGCGCACCGCGTCGACGATCTCGGCGGGCGGGGTGTCCTTGAGGACGAAGCCGGCCGCCCCGGCACGCAGCGCCCGCAGCACCTGCTCGTCGGCGTGGAAGGTGGTGAGGACGACGACCTGGGGCGCGTCCTCGCGGCTCCTGAGCAGTTCGGTGGCGGTCAGGCCGTCCACCGTCGGCATCCGGATGTCCATCAGCACCACGTCGGGCCGGGCGCGGTCGACCAGCGCCGCGACCTCGTCGCCGTCGGCGGCCTCGCCCACGATCTCGATGTCCTCCGCGCCGCCCAGCATGAGGGCCAGGCCCGCTCGGACCAGCGGGTCGTCGTCGACGAGAAGCAGCCGGATCACAGTCATGGGGCCACGTAACCACGATTCGGGAGATCACGAAGAAGCCTGTGGACAACCCCCGCCGGCCCGGTCCGCCCGCCCCGTCCGCAGCGGTCCGGCCCTTCGCCTCGTCCGCGGAGTCACCCGGTCCCTCGGTCCGCGTCCGCAGCTGCCCAGTCCCTCGGTCGGTACGGAACGGTTCGGTCCCTCGGTCCGACCGGGGCAGCCCGGTCCCCCGGCCCGGCAGGAACGGTTCAGTCCCTCGATCCGTCCGGGGCGGTCCAGTTCCTCGGCCCGGCAGGAACGGTTCAGTCCCTCGATCCGACCGGGGCAGCCCGGTCCCCCGGCCCGGCAGGAACGGTTCAGTCCCTCGATCCGTCCGGGGCGGTCCGGTTCCTCGGCCCGGCCGGAGCGATCCACCCCTCAGTCCCCCGCCCCGCGGGGGCGGTTCGGAATGGTTCCTCAGTCTTTCCCGGGTAGTTCGGACCGGCACCTCAGCCCTCCCAGGGCAGCTCGGCCCGGACCTCGAAGCCGCCGTCCGGCCGGCCGCCGTGGATGAGGCGGCCGCCCGCCAGCGTCACCCGTTCCGTCAGGCCGATGAGGCCCTGGCCGGAGCCCGGGACGCGCGGGACCGGGCCCGGCGGGGGCGGGTTGCGGACGGTCAGGACGAGACCGTCGCCGGGGGCGCCCGCGACGGCCACGGTGACCTCCGCGCCGGGCGCGTGCTTGCGCGCGTTGGTCAGTCCCTCCTGGGCGACGCGGTACGCGGTGCGCCCCACGGAGGCGGGCACGGCGCCCGGATCGGCCACGCGGTCCTCCAGGACGACCCCCATGCCGGCCTCGCGGGACTCGGCGACCAGCCCTTGAAGCGCCGCGAGCGTCGGCTGCGGGCGCCCGGCCTCGTCGCCGGACTCGCCGGCCCGCAGCACTCCGATGATCTCCCGCAGATCCTCCAGCGCCTCGTGCGCGCTCTCGCGGATCACCCCGGCCGCCCGGACGACCTCCTCCCGCGACGCGTCCGGCCGGAACTCCAGCGCGCCCGCGTGCACGCTGAGCAGCGTCAGCCGGTGGGCCAGCACGTCGTGCATCTCGCGCGCGATGGCCTCCCGGGCCAGCCGCTGCGCCCGCTCCACCCGCAGCGCGGCCTCCGTCTCGGCCCGCCGCGCCCGGTCCCGCAGGCTCAGCAGCAGCTGTCTTCGGGAGCGCACGAACATGCCCCAGCCCACGACCGTGCCGGTCAGCAGGGCGGTCAGGACGACGGAGGGGAGGTACGGCAGGTCGGGGTCGGGGCGCAGCAGGAAGAGGAGCGGGGTCAGCGCCAGGGAGGCACCGCCGATCGCGGCCACGTAGGGGAAGGGGCGGTGCACGGCGATCGTGAAGAGGGCGACGAGGATCGCGCCGCTGGCCGTGTTCGAGACCAGTCCGACCAGGGTCGTCGCCACCGCGAGTTCGACCGGACGGCGCCTGCGCAGCCAGACGGCGGCGCAGGCGAGGACGCCGAGCGCCTGGTCGACGGCCTTCAGCGCGTCCGGCGTGTTCGGGTCGCCGGACACGGTGTCGGCGGCCAGGGCGCCGATGAGGACGGACAGCAGGAAGCAGAGGACGTCCACGATCCAGTCGCGCACGGTGCGGCGCGGACGTCCGCTCCGGCCCGGGACGTCCGGGTCCAGCCCGGTGAGCACGGCGGAGGGCAGCAGGCGGCGCCGTCCCGGTGTGGTCCAGGCACCCGGCCTTGGTTCGTCCTCGCTCACGGTCGCCCAATCTATGCGCCGACGACGGCCCCGGCCGTCCCGCACACGGACGCGGATACCAAAGTCGCGCGATCACCGACTTTCGTCCCGGCATCCCGGTTCGCATAGCGACTTCCGCCGGGTACGCCTCGCCCCGCGGCCGATGACGTGAGGGGTCCGCGGGGCGAGGATTTCGAGGGTGAAACGGATCGCGGAAGTACTCGGTTTCCTGGCCCTGGTGCAGGGCCTGATCGGCCTGTCGCACGCCCTCTTCGGATGGCCGCGCGGCTGGGGCCTCGTCCAGCGGCTCGCCGTCCTCGACGGATACGAGGTCTACGCGAGCGGCGGACTGCTCGTGCTGGCGTGCGCGCTCTTCGCGGCCGCCGACCGACTGAGACCCGGCTGACCGACCCGCTGCCGGATGCGCCCGTGCGGACCGTGGGGAAAGTCCGCCCGGCCGGACACGAACGCAGGTCGGCCCGGCCGGACACGAACGCATGGGCCACGGGGGATGCCCACTTCGCCGGACGCAACCATGCAGACCGTGGGAGCCCCCTCGCCGGGAGCGCCCGTGCGGGCCGTGGGAAAAGCCCCGCACCACGCGCCGCCGGGGCGGCCGCACGGACTGTGGGGAGTCCGCACGGCCGACTCCGGCGGCCGGCGTCGCGAGCGCCCCGGGCAGGTGGTCGACAGCCACGGTCCCGATCGGCCCGTCAGCCCAGGCCGCCGGCGACCGCGGTCGATGCGAGCCGGGCCGGTCCCGACGGTCCGTCAGCAGCCGTAGTCGACCAGGTCGAACGACGCGTAGTGGTCGGCGGTGTAGTAGTCCTCCTGGTAGTCCTCACCGGTGACGATGCGACGGGCGCCGCGGGTGGAGGAGCCGGGAGTGATCACCGTGTACTCGTGGTAGTAGCCGGAGCTCCGGGAGGGCAGGATGCCCTCCCGGTTCTGGAAGACGACACCGTCCTGGTCGTACGGGAAGGGGCCGCCCGCCTCGATCAGGTCGAGCGTGTCGTGCGCCTGCGAGGGCAGCGCGCTGTAGCAGATGTCGCCGACGGCCGCGGTCGCGGCGGGTGCGGTGGCCGCGGCGGGTGCGGCGCTCGCGGGTGACGCCACGGAGCCGCCGACGAGCAGACCCGACAGGAGGGCGATGAGGGCGCCGGTACGAGTGATGCGTGGGGGGAATCTCATGTCTTTAGCATGACGCGCGTAGAGCATGGCATGTCAATGTCAAAACGTTGAATTTTTCGCGATGGGCCGGAGGATTTTTCCGGGAGTCAACACAGCCCCCGGGTCAGGCGGGACCGATGCCCCGCCTCGGGAACCACCGCCCCTCGCCCTCCACCCGCCGCGACTCCGCCGCGGCTCCTGCCGCCCGTTCCCGGCCTCAGTCCTCTCCCCCGTCGGCCGGTTGCGTCAGCGAACCGAACAGCCGCAGGCGGGAGATGCCACCGTCGGGGTGGATGTCGATCCGCGCGTGCGTGCCGACGGCCGGGGCCGGGAGGACGAAGCGGTGGTTGGTGTCGGGCTGGAGGCGGGTGCGGGGCAGCACCTCGGTCCACGGGGCGTTCTCGCCGTCCCCGTCCCGTACCGACACCGACGCCCAGCCCGCGCTGTTGCCCTTCAGGCAGGCGGTGTCGATCTCCAGGGCGCGGATCTCGGAGCGGGCGGTGAGCCGGTAGCGGATCCAGTCGTGGCCATGGTCGCGGCGGCGCCGGGTCTCCCAGCCGTCGTCCATCCTGCGGGAGCGGCCGGGGCGGATGGTGTGGGCGGCGGGCGAGTAGAAGAGGTCGGAGGCGTCCTCGACGCTGCCGCCGTTCTCCAGGGCGACGACGTCGAAGGTGCCCAGCGCGGCCAGCCACTCACGGTCGGGCACGACCTCGCCGTGCACGCGCAGCCGGGCGATGCCGCCGTCGGGGTACTGGTTGACGCGCAGGTGCGTGAAGCGCTCCTGCGACGTCACCTCGAAGCCGTTGGCGGCGTGGCCGCCGATCGGGGTGCGCGGGACCAGCGTCGTCCACTTCACGTCGTCGGCGAGCAGCTCCTCCGGCGTGGGGGTGCCGGGCACGGAGGCGGCCTCGATCGACACGGCCTGGGGGTGGTTGCCGCGGAAGTGGGCCGTGTCGACGACGATGCCCCGGATCACGCCCGGTGCGCCGAGCCGTACGAGCGCCCAGTCGTGGTCGTCGTCGGCGGGCCAGGGGTGGTCGGCCGAGACGCCGCGCCGGCGCCGGGTCTCCCAGCCGTCCATGACCTTGCCCTTGTGCCCGAAGCGCTCGGGGTCGAACTCGGCGCGCCCGGGCACGAGCAGGTTCTCGCGCTGCGCGAAGAACTCGTCGTTGGCGGCGACGACACCGGCGCCGAGCAGCCGGTCGGCGAGGTCGGCGTGGCGGGTGAAGGGGAAGTCGGCGGTGCGGTAGTCGGCGTACGGGTCACCGCCCGCGTAGGGGCGGGCGTCACCGGTGAAACGGGGGATCGCCGTCACAGTGATCAGCGCTTCCTTTCCAGGAGTCGGCCGGAGGGTTCGCGGAACCAGCCGTCGGCGGCGGCGATGCGCTCGCCGCGCAGCCAGGTGGACTTGACGACGCCGTACAGGGTCCGGCCCGCGTACGCCGTGACCCGGTTGCGGTGCTGGAGCGCGGCGGCGTCGACGGTGAAGGTCTCGTCGGGCGCGAGGACCGCGAAGTCGGCGTCGCGGCCCGCCTCGACGGCGCCCTTGCGGTCGAGTCCGGCCAGTTCGGCGGGGCGGGCGGACATCCAGCGGACGACGTCCTCCAGGGTGTGGCCGCGCCGGCGGGCCTCGGTCCAGATCGCCGGCAGGCCCAGTTGCAGCGAGGAGATGCCGCCCCAGGCGGTGGCGAAGTCGTCGGTCTTCAGGTCGGCGGTGGAGGGCGAGTGGTCGGAGACGACGCAGTCGATCGTGCCGTCGGCGAGCCCCGCCCACAGCGCGTCCCGGTTGGCGGCCTCGCGGATGGGCGGGCAGCACTTGAACTCGCTCGCCCCGTCCGGGACCTCCTCCGCGGTGAGGGTGAGGTAGTGCGGGCAGGACTCGACCGTGACGCGGACGCCGTCCCGCCGGGCGGCGGCGATCAGCGGCAGCGCGTCGGCGGACGACAGGTGCAGCACGTGGACGCGCGCGTCCAGGCGGCGGGCCTGGTCGAGCAGTTCCCCGATGGCGGCGTGCTCGGCGTCCCGGGGCCGCGAGGCGAGGAAGTCGGCGTACTTGCGGCCGCCCTTCTGCGGGGCGGCCGCGAGCCGTCCCGGGTCCTCCGCGTGCACGACGAGCAGGCCGCCGAACCCGGCGATCTCGGCGAGCGAGCGGCCCAGCTGCTCCCGGTCGAGCTCGGGGAACTCCTCGACGCCGGAGGGCGACAGGAACGCCTTGAAGCCGAAGACCCCGGCGTCGTGCAGTGCGCGCAGGTCCTCGACGTTGTCGGGCAGGGCGCCGCCCCAGAAGCCGACGTCGACGTGTGCCTTGGGCGTGGCGACGGCCTGCTTGACGCGCAGGTTGGCGACCGTCGTGGTGGGCGGGATCGAGTTGAGCGGCATGTCGATCAGGGTCGTGACGCCGCCGGCGGCCGCCGCGCGCGTGGCGGTCCAGAAGCCCTCCCACTCGGTGCGGCCCGGGTCGTTGACGTGCACGTGGGTGTCGACGAGGCCGGGCAGCAGGACGTCGTCGCCGAGGTCTTCCAGGCGGGCCCCCGCCGGTACGCCGGCGTCGTGGGCGCGTACGGCCGCGATCCTGCCGTCGGCGACCTCGACCGAGGCGGGCCGGGCCCCTTCGGGGGTGATGACGCGTGTCGAGCGCAGCACCAGTCGGACGTCGGACACCCGGACCCCTCTCCAAGCCACCGTTTACTTCCGCGTAACGAAATTCAACGATCTGTTGAAGAAGTCTTCACTCCCCGCCACGCACCCGTCAAGAGCCCCCTCGGACACCGCGCTCACCCCGGACCGAAGTCTGGATGTTTCCACAAAACGAAATTAGAATTTCACTTACCAGAAGGTGTGGAACGACAGCGAGGGAGGTCGCTCTCCCCCCGGTAGGCTGCGGCTCTGCCAGTCAGCCGTGAAAGGACCCTTCCGTGCCGACGCCCAGCGCCAGCGACGCCCCTGCCGACGCCACCCCCGCCAAGTCCTCGGCCTCCGGCGGCGGCGTCCAGTCCCTCGAGCGCGCCTTCGACCTGCTGGAGCGGATGGCGGACGCGGGCGGCGAGGTCGGTCTGAGCGAGCTGTCCGCGAGCAGCGGACTGCCCCTTCCGACCATCCACCGCCTGATGCGCACCCTCGTGGCCTGCGGGTACGTACGGCAGCAGCCGAACCGGCGGTACGCGCTCGGCCCCCGGCTCATCCGGCTCGGCGAGTCGGCGTCGCGGCTGCTCGGCACCTGGGCCAGGCCCCATCTGGCGCGGCTGGTCGAGGAGACCGGCGAGACCGCGAACATGGCGCTGCTCGACGGCGACGAGGTCGTGTACGTGGCGCAGGTGCCCTCCAAGCACTCGATGCGGATGTTCACCGAGGTGGGCCGGCGGGTGCTGCCGCACTCGACCGGCGTCGGCAAGGCGCTCCTGGCGCACGTACCGGCGGACGAGGTGCGCGCCCTGCTCGCCCGTACGGGGATGCCCGCCGCCACGGAGAAGACGATCACCACACCCGACGGCTTCCTCGCCGCGCTGGAGGAGGTGCGCCGCGCCGGCTACGCGGTGGACGACAACGAGCAGGAGCTGGGCGTGCGCTGCCTCGCGGTCTCCGTGCCGGGCTCCCCCACGGCGGCCGCCGTCTCGATCTCCGGCCCGGCGGGCCGGGTCACGGACGCGGCGACCCAAAGGATCGTCCCCGTGCTCCAGCAGGTCGCGGCGGACCTCGGCGAGGCGCTGGCCAGCGCGGGCGGGGCGGGCGCCTGAACGCACCGCTCCCGCGGCACGACACGGACGACCGGCCGGCGTCCCGCTGACCAGCGCCCGGCCGGCACCCGATCGGCTAGCGGCGCGGCGCCTCGCCGAAGAGGTCGACCGCGCTGCGGACCTCCGCGAGGCCCGCGGACAGCGCGCTGACCGAGCCTATGGAACCGGCTATCAGCAGCAGGGACCTGCGCAGCCGCGGGACGTCCGGGACCTCGTGCCCGGCCAGCGCCGCGAGCGCCGCCAGTTCCTCCTCCGCCACGACGCGGTCGGTGAACCGGGCCGGGTGCGCGGCGAGTTCGCGGCGCAGCCTGGACACCGCGGTCCGCAGCCCGACCACTCTCGGATCCTCGCTCCTGCCGGTCACCGCCGTCTGCCCCACGATCCGCACCACAGCTCCCCCTTCGCACGCCGTCGTGCGCGAGTCCTGCGTACGCCCCTGACCCGCTCTCCCGCGAGCGCCCCCGCGCGCCGTCGGCGCCGGGGACGCGGGCCAGTAAACGCCACTCGCCGCCGCGGCGCCACCGGACTGACCGAAATTCAGTCCCACGGCACCGGCCCGTCCACCGGGGTTCCCCGGTGCGCCCGGTCCGGGCCGGGTATGCGGTCGGGTATGCAGGGGGACATGACCGACAACGATCACCAGATCGCCGGCCTGCTGCTGGCGGGCGGCGGCGGACGGCGGCTCGGCGGGCGCCCCAAGGCGCTGCTGGAGCACCGGGGCCGCCTCCTCGTCGACCACGCGGCCGAGGTGCTGCGCGCGGCCGGCTGCGCACGGATCCACGTGGTCCTGGGCGCGCGGGCGGACACCGTGAGGGAGCGGGCCGAACTGCCCGGCTGCGTCCTGGTCGACAACCCGCGGTGGGAGGAGGGCATGGGCTCCTCGCTGCGGGCCGGGCTCGCCTCGCTCGCCGGGACGGGCGCGCGGGCCGCGCTCGTCTCGCTCGTCGACCAGCCGGGCATCGGGCCCGAGGCCGTCGCCCGCGTCCTCGCCGCGTACGGCTCGCCCGCCTCGCTGGCCGCGGCGGCGTACGGCGGCCGGCGCGGCCACCCCGTCCTGTTCGGCCGGGACCACTGGGCGGCGGTCGCGGCGGGGGCGGTGGGCGACCAGGGGGCGCGCGCCTATCTGCGGGAGCACGCGGCGGACGTCGCCCTGGTCGAGTGCGGGGACGTCGCCCGCGCCCATGACATCGACACCGAGGAGGACCTGGTGCACCTGGAATGACACCTGGAGCGAGCCGGGGCGCGGGTCCTCGCGGGCCCCGCGCCGCGCGCCGCCTCATGTCCTGTGTGCGTCGACGCGAAGAGTCTCGACATCAACAAACCATTGAACTTCCACCATGAGGAAACTACTATCCACTAACCAGAAGCGTCCGGCCGCTTCCCGGAGGCCGTTCCGGGGTCGGCGACCGCTCCGGCGGCTCCGGCACCGAGTGCCTCCGTCCCGCCGCCCGCACGCGGCCCCCGCCGCCCGGCCCGGTCCGCGTGGTCCGCGCACGCAGCCCGCTGAAGGAAGTGACAGCTCATGTCCGCACCAGCGCCGTCCCCGCTGGCCATCGTCGACGCCGAGCCCCTGCCGCGGCAGGAGGAGGTCCTCACGGACGCAGCGCTCGCCTTCGTGGCCGAGCTGCACCGGCGGTTCACGCCCCGGCGGAACGCACTCCTCGCCCGCCGCGCCGAGCGCCGCGCCGAGATCGCCCGCACCTCCTCCCTGGACTTCCTGCCGGAGACGGCGGCCGTCCGCGCCGACGACTCCTGGCGGGTGGCCCCGGCCCCGGCCGCCCTGGACGACCGCCGCGTGGAGATCACCGGCCCCACCGACCGCAAGATGACCGTCAACGCGCTCAACTCGGGCGCGCGGGTCTGGCTCGCCGACTTCGAGGACGCCTCCGCCCCCACCTGGAAGAACGTCGTCCTCGGCCAGCTCAACCTGATCGACGCCTACGAGCGCCGCATCGACTTCACCGACGAGCGCACCGGAAAGTCGTACGCCCTGCGCCCGAACGAGGAGCTGGCCACGGTCGTCACCCGCCCGCGCGGCTGGCACCTGGACGAGCGCCACCTCGTGGACGCCGGCGGCACCCCGGTCCCGGGCGCCCTCGTCGACTTCGGCCTGTACTTCTTCCACAACGCCCGGCGCCTGATCGACCTGGGCAAGGGCCCGTACTTCTACCTGCCGAAGACCGAGTCGTACCTGGAGGCCCGCCTCTGGAACGAGATCTTCGTCTTCGCGCAGGACCGCCTCGGCATCCCGCAGGGCACCGTCCGCGCGACCGTGCTGATCGAGACGATCACGGCGGCGTACGAGATGGAGGAGATCCTCTACGAGCTGCGCGACCACGCCTCCGGGCTGAACGCGGGCCGCTGGGACTACCTCTTCTCGATCGTCAAGAACTTCCGTGACGGCGGGCCGAGGTTCGTCCTGCCCGACCGCAACGCGGTCACGATGACCGCCCCCTTCATGCGGGCGTACACCGAACTCCTCGTGCGCACCTGCCACAAGCGCGGCGCGCACGCGATCGGCGGCATGGCGGCGTTCATCCCCTCGCGCCACGACGAGGAGGTCAACAAGGTCGCCTTCGAGAAGGTCAAGGCCGACAAGGACCGCGAGGCGCACGACGGCTTCGACGGCTCCTGGGTCGCGCACCCGGACCTGGTGCCGATCGCCATGGAGTCCTTCGACGCGGTCCTCGGCGAGCGGCCGCACCAGAAGGACCGGCTGCGCGAGGACGTCGACGTGACGGCGGCCGACCTGATCGCGATCGACTCGCTCGACGCCAAGCCGACGTACGCGGGCCTGGTCAACGCCGTGCAGGTCGGCATCCGCTACATCGAGGCCTGGCTGCGCGGCCTCGGCGCCGTCGCCATCTTCGACCTCATGGAGGACGCGGCCACCGCCGAGATCTCCCGCTCCCAGATCTGGCAGTGGATCAACGCGGGCGTGGAGTTCGAGAACGGCGAGAAGGCCACCCCGGAACTGGCGCGCGAGGTGGCCGCCGAGGAGCTGGCGAACATCCGCGCCGAGCTGGGCGAGGAGTCCTTCGCGGCCGGCAGGTGGCAGCAGGCGCACGACCTGCTGCTGACGGTCTCGCTCGACGAGGACTACGCGGACTTCCTGACGCTGCCCGCGTACGAGCAGCTGCGCGGCTGAGCCCCCGGGCTGGCGGGGACCCGCTCACCCCTCCGCGGGTTCCGCCGCCTCCGCCCCCGTGCGCTCCGAGTGGCCCAGGGCCTTGCCCGGGGCCACCCGGTCGCGGACGAGGCGCTTGACGGCGGTGGGCTCGGGGAAGCCCTGCTCGCGGCGGTCCCACACCACCTCGTCGTCGACGCGGACGACGAAGACGCCGCCGGTGCCGGGCTTGAGCGCCAGTTCGTCCAGCTCGGTCTCGAAGGTGGTGAGCAGTTCCTGGGCGAGCCAGGCCGCCCTGGGCAGCCAGCGGCACTGGGTGCAGTACTCGATCAGGACACGGTGTGCGGTGGCCACGGAACTCAGCCCTTCTCGTCGAGGTGGACCGACCAGTCCTGGGCGGCGGCCGGCTTGCCGTGCAGGTCGGGGACGCGCTTGAGCCAGGCGGGCCGCCCCTTCAGGGTGCGGGCCGCGCGCCGCGCCTCCTCCGCCTCCCGCTCCTCGGCCGTCGGGAAGCCGGTGGGCAGCCAGGCCGGGGAGACCGCGACCCGGGCGCACAGGTACCGGACGTAGGCCTCGCGCACGTCGTCGGGGGCCGCGAACCCGGGCTCGCCGGCCAGCCAGGCGTCGGGCACCTCGGCGGTGACCGCGCGCAGCAGCTCCTCGGTGACCCGCGGCGCCAGCTCGGCGTCGGCGGCGCGCAGGTCGGGCCCGTAGCCGCCGAGGGCGTGGTGGCGGAAGTCGTACGCCTTCTCCGGGTCCGCCGCGTCCCAGCGGTGGTGGAAGACGAGGGCCGCGCCGTGGTCGATGAGCCACAGCCTCGGCTGCTGGACGCCGAAGGTCGGCCACACCAACAGGTTGGAGCTGTGCACGGTGCGGTCGACGTTGGCGGTGAGGGCGTCGAGCCAGACCACCCGGCCCGCCTCCAGCGGGTCGACGGAGAAGGCGGCGGCGACCTCCGGGTCGAAGTCGCGGGCGCCCGGCAGGTAGTCCATGCCCAGGTTGAGCCCGGCGCTGGCGTGCAGGAGGTCCTGGACCTCCTGGTGCGGTTCGTCGGCGGCGACGGCCGGGTCGAAGTGGGCCAGCACCAGCTCGGGCACGCGCAGCCCGAGACGGCGGGCCAGCTCGCCGACGATCACCTCGGCGACCAGCGCCTTGCGGCCCTGCGCGGAGCCGGTGAACTTCACGACGTAGGTCCCGAGGTCGTCGGCCTCGACGACGCCGGGCACCGAGCCGCCCGCCCGCAGGGGGGTCACGTATCGGACGGCAGTCACTTCGCGCAGCACACCGGCCACTGTAGATCAGCCGGCCGGGGCGGGGACGGACGGCCGCCCCCCGCCCCGCGGACGGGGCGTCCCCGCCCCGCGCGGGGCGTCGGAGCGTGGCCGCCCGGGGCGTCACACCGTCGTCGCCCCGGCGTGCCGCAGCGGGTTCGGCAGCGGCCGGTAGCGGGCGGCGGCGCCGTCCGCGCCCGTCCAGCGCAGCAGGAGGTTGGTCTTGCCGGGCAGGGCGGGCGCGTCGAGCAGGTCCGCGGCCTCGGGGACGAGGGCGGTGTGGCGCGCCAGCTCGCGGCGCACGGCGGCCCACGGGTCCGTCGCCGGGTGCCGCTCGCGCAGCGCCGCGGCCAGCTCGGCGAGGTGGTTGACGACCAGGGTGTAGACGAGCCGCTCCCAGCCCGCGGCCCGCTCCGTCTCCGGCAGCGTCTTCACGCCCTCGGCGTCCCGGAAGAGGGCCTGCACGGGCATACCGGCGGCGTCCACGGCGACCAGGCAGTTCTGCAGGTGCGCCTCCAGGACGACGCCGTGGCGGGCGAACAGCTCCAGGACCGGCGGCACGACCTCGCGCAGGTACGCGGCCCACCAGGCGTCGGGGTCGGGCGCCGTGTCCAGGGGGCTGCCCTCGAAGCCCTCCGCCAGCGCGGCGGCCAGCAGCGGCGTGGCGCCGGGGACGAGGTGCCCGCCGAGACCGTCGCGGGCGAGGACGGCCAGTTCCTCGAAGGCGAAGTCCGCGGTGCGGTAGCCGCGGTCGCCGAGCCAGGCGGCGCGCCCCGGCAGCGCGGCGAACCCGGCGGTGACGGCCTCGTCGGTACGGCGCAGCCTGCGCAGGTCGTGCCGCCACAGCCGGCGGATGTCGTTGGTGATGCGCACGTCGAGGCTGAACTTCACGAACAGGTCGGCGCTGGGCACGTACAGCGTGCGGACGGCGGCCGTGGGCCACGCCCGGAACGCGGTGGTGCCGAGCCGGACCAGCCGTCCGTCGGCGAAGGCGTCGCGGATCTCGGGCACGGCGCCGACCAGGTCGAGCTGCCAGGGGTGGGCGGGCAGCAGCCGGTAGCCGGGCGGGGCCTCGCCGAGCGCGTCCAGCGCCCGCAGGTCGCCCTCCTCGCGCACCGCGTCCTGCCGTACCCCGAGCAGGACGAGCGAGAAGCGGGCGTACGCCTCCGGGGCGTAGGGCAGCCAGGCCGCCGCCGGGCCCCCGCCGCGCGCCTTGGGCGCCGGGTGGAAGGGGTGTCCGGTGATCAGGGACTGCTCCGAGCGGCGGTAGAGGTCGGCGGGCACGGCCCTGCGGTCCCGCACGGCCTGCCGCTCGGCGAGGACCGCCGCCACGGCGTCCCGGCTGTCGAGCATCTCGGCGGTCAGCTCGGAGTTGGGCAGGCCCGTGTGCCGGCGCAGCACGTCGGCGGTGAGCTTCACCAGCTCGGAGTGGCCGATACGGTGCCAGGCCCCGGCGTCGTACACCTCCGGGCGGGCGGGTCTGCGCCCGCCGCGCACCCTCAGCAGCAGGCCGTCCGGCGGCAGCCGGAAGACCCGCTCCCCGCCGTGTCCCGGCGCGGGCGTCCCCACCTCCCGCAGCAGGCAGTTGAGCAGCGGCGCGGCCGCGTACGCGTCGGCGCTCGCCCCGACGTAGTGGCCGGTGTGCATGGAGTCCATGCGAACCATCCGTTTTCCCCGGTGTACGGACAATCAGTATCCCCGACGTCGTACCCGACCGCGTCGCCGTCCCCACCGCCAGGAGTCGTGCCGTGTCCCCTTCCCGTCCCCCCGCCGAGGCCGTCCTCGCCGCCGAACTGCGCGCCGTACGCCCCGACCTGCTCGACCGGTACGCGGCCGGACTGCCGGGCGCCCGCGCTGCCGTGCTGACCCGGCTGTGGCGCGGCCTGGTGCACGAACCGCTGCCCTGGGTCACCGGCCGCGAGGCCGGACGCGACGGCCCGGTGCTCCGGCTCGCGGACGGCCGGCGCCTGCACGGCCCGCACTCCGACCCGTACGCGACGGACGACTCGGTCACCGCAGTGGAACTGGACGGCACGGTGTACGACCACCCGGCCGCGCTGACGACGGCGCTGGCGCTGCCGCACAGCCTCCCCTTCGCCGGCGAACTGGCGCACAGCGTCGCGTCGCTGGCCCTGTCGCGCGCTGGCCGGCCGCCGCTGCCGCGGCCCGCGGCCCTGCGGGAGTGGGAGCAGCGCGTCGTCGACGGCCACCCCTTCCACCCCAACTGCCGCTCCCGGCCCGGCTTCTCGGCGGCCGAGCAGCTGGCGTACGGGCCGGAGCACCGGCCCGTGGTGAAGCTCCTCCGCGCCTCAGTACCGGCCGGGGAGTGCCTGGTGACGGGCGCGTGGCCGTACCGGGACGGCGGGCACGTGCTGATCCCCGTGCACCCGTGGCAGGCGCGGCACGTGCTGAAGGACGCGCCGCTCGCCGCGGACGCGGCGCTCACCGCGCACCCGCTGATGTCGCTGCGCACCCTGGAGGTCGCCGAGCCCGGCGGCCCGCACGTCAAGACGGCCCTGAGCGCCCGGCTCACCTCGGCCGTCCGGGACATCTCCACGTACTCGGTCGCCATGTCCCGGGCGGTGTCGGCGTTCGCGGAGGAGCTGGCCGGGCGGCTGGACGGACTGCTGCACGTCACCCGCACGCTCGGGGCGGCGACCGCGCACAGCCCGGACCTGGCGGCCGTGGTGCGCGAGTCGCCCGAGGTGTACGCGGGCGCCGGCGAGCAGGTCCTGCCGGTCGCCGCGCTCGCGACGACGGACCTGCCCCGCTCCGCCGCGTGGACGGCCGGCTTCGCGCGGCTGGTGCTGACGGTGGGGCTGCGCCTGCTCGACCTGGGAGTGGCGCTGGAGGCGCACGGCCAGAACCTCCTCGTGGTGCTCTCCCCCGCCGGCGCGCCGGTCCGGCTGGTCTACCGCGACCTGGCGGACATCCGGGTGAGCCCGGCCCGGCTCGCCCGGCACGGCATCGGCGTCCCCGACCTGTCGGGGCGGCTGGTCACGGACGACGAGGCGACCCTGCGCCGCAAGCTGTTCGGCTCGCTCGTCACCGGCTCGCTGGGCGCGACGGCGGGTTCGACCCCGGCCCTGCGCGCGGCGCTCGCGGCGGTCGCGCCGGACCTGCCTCGCACCCCCGACCTCGCCGCGCTCCTCGGCGATCCGCTGCCCACCAAGGCGCTGACGGCGATGCGGCTGACGCCGGAGCGGCCGGGCGACCTGTGGACGGAGGTCCCCAATCCCCTTGCCGCGCACGGCATGTGACGGCCCGCTCCCCGGACTCGTTTTGAAGGGCGGCCCGCCGGTTCCGTAGGATCCGCCGATGATCACAAGAAAACGGCTGGCGGCGGGAGCGTGCGCCCTGCTCGCCGTCCTGACGGCCGGGGCCGCACTGCCGGCCCCGGCCGCCGCCGACGAAACGGCGGACCGACCAGCGCCACAGGTCGAACTCGTCCTGGACGTCAGCGGCTCGATGCGGACCAAGGACATCGACGGCGGCACCCGCATGGCCGCGGCGAAGCAGGCGTTCAACGAGGTCCTCGACGCGACGCCCGAGGACGTCGAGCTCGGCATCCGCACCCTGGGCGCGGAGTACCCGGGCGACGACCGGAAGACGGGCTGCAAGGACACCGAGCAGCTGTACCCGGTGGGGCCGCTGGACCGCACGGAGGCCAAGACCGCCGTCGCGACGCTCGTCCCCACCGGCTGGACGCCCATCGGACCCGCGCTGCAGGCCGCCGCCGGCGACTTCGGCGACGGCGAGGGCGGCTCCCGCCGCATCGTCCTCATCAGCGACGGAGAGGACACCTGCCAGCCGCTCGACCCGTGCGAGGTGGCCCGCGAGATCGCCGCCAGGGGGATCGGGCTCACCATCGACACCCTCGGCCTGGTGCCCAGCACCAAGCTGCGGCAGCAGCTGAGCTGCATCGCCGAGGCGACCGGCGGCACGTACACCTCGGTGGAGCACACCGACGAACTCACCGACCGCGTCAACGAGCTGGTCGACCGGGCCGCCGACCCCGTGGTGACCCCGGTCGCCGTCGAGGGCGCCGGCACCTGCGCCAAGGCGCCCGGGCTGGAGTCCGGCCTCTACACCGACCGCGTGGGGTTCGCCCAGGACCGCTGGTACCGCGTGGACGTCCCGGCCGGACAGGAGCTGCGCGTCTCGGCGAGCGTGTCGGCCGACCGGGCCGTGGACCCCGGGTACGGCGTGCTGCTGCGGGCCGTGACCACGCACGGCCGCGAGATCGTGCGCGGCGAGGCGACGGGCACCGGCCGCACCGACGTGGTCTCCACCGGCCTGCGCTACCCGAAGGCCGAGGCCGACGGCGATGACGACGCGAAGCCCGCGGCCGAGACCGTGTGCGTCCAGGTGTCGCACTCCTTCTCCGCCGCCTCCGGCGTGCAGAGCACGCCCGGCCTCCCCCTGGAGCTGACCGTCGACGTCGTCGACGGGCCGGACGGGGCGGGCGACGTGGCGTCGTTCGGGCTCGGCCGCGGCTGGTGGCTGCTGGGCGTCCTGGTGCTCGTCGGCTTCGTCGCGGGCCTGCTGTGGGGCTGGCTCTCCCGCTGGCGCGTCGCTGTCTGGAGGACCAACTGATGGTGCGTGACGCACGAGATGCACGAGATGCACGAGATGCGCGGAGCGCGCGGGGCCGGGGCGCACGCGCGCTGCGGGCCCTGACCGCCGCGGGCCTGCTGGCCCTGGCGGGCGCCGCGCCCGCCGTCGCGGACTCCTCGCCGTCCGCGAGCCCGTCGGACGACGGCGCCGGACCCACCCGGGCCGGCACGTCCTTCCGTACGGCCACCGAGATCGACCAGGGGCAGCGGGCCACGGCGCGCGCGGCCGCGGGCGACTACCTGTACTGGTCGTTCCCGGCGGACGCCGGCCAGCGCCCGACGGTGAGCGCCACGGTGAAGCTGCCCGCGGCGCACGCCACCGCGACCTGGCAGGTCGACGTGTACGACGGGCTGCGGCGCCGTCAGGCGTGCCAGTACGGGGCGCAGACGCGGACGGCGGCGCAGAACGCGGCCTCCGTCGAGCTGTCCTGCACCCTGCGGACGGTGCGCGCCTGGTCGGAGCCGTGGGCCAACGACCCGCTGCCCGGCACGTACTACGTCCGGCTCACCGTCGTCTCCCTCAGCAACGCCGACCGGGGCCTGCCGGTGGACGCCGAGGTGCGCGCCGACGCCAAGGAGATCGGCGGGTCCGCCGCGGTGGACGGCTCGCTGGCCGAGCCGCTGGTGCCGGGCATCGCGGTCACGGGCACGGGGTCGGACGAGGGGTCCGACCCGGACTCCGGCGCGCCGGGGGCCGTGCTCTCCGCCATCGAGCCCGAGGACGGCTGGTCCTCCGGCTGGTGGTCCGACCGCTGGGTGTGGACCGCGGTCGGCGGTGTGCTGGCCGCGCTCGCGGGCGTCGGCGGCTACGCGCTGACGCGCGGCTCGGGCCGCCCCTCACGGGTGCCGCCGGGGGCCTGACGGCCTCTCGGCCGAAGCGGCGGGAGGCCCGCCGCGCCACGGACCCGGTCCCGGCGCGGCGGGCCTTCCGGCATCCGGAGCGGGGAGCCTCCAGGTCTTCCGGCGTTCCGGCCCGGCCTCCTCGGACCGCCGGGCCCGGCTCCCTCAGCCCTCCCGCAGCCCCTTGGCCAGCGGTCCCTCCCCCGTCACCGCCACCCGGCCCGCCCGTACCGCCGCCGGCAGGGCGAGGGTGCCGCGGCTGATCTCCTCGCAGGTGGCGGCGTCCAGGGTCAGCCGGGCGTCCGGTTCCCCCGGCGCGGGCCCGTCCCCGTAGACGGGGCCCTCCTCACGGCCCGGCCACAGGTGGAACACCCCCTCCTCCAGGCGGACCTCGACCAGCCCCTCCTCCCCTTCGAGACCTTCGAGGCCGCGCAGGAGCGGCAGCGCGAACCAGTGGGCGCGTACGGCGTCCGTCGCCGCGCGCTCGCCCAGCGCGGGCGCGCCCCACGCGCTGAGCGCCTGGAGCACGGGCAGCAACTGCCGTCCGCGAGCGGTGAGTTCGTAGACGTAGGCGGCGCCCGGCGGCGGCAGCCTGCGCCGGGTCGTCAGCCCCTCCCGCTCCATGTCCCTGAGCCGCGACGCCAGCACGTCCGTGCTCACGCCCGGCAGGTCCGCGTGCAGGTCGGTGTAGCGGCGCGGACCGGCGAGCAGCTCCCGGACGATCAGCAGGGTCCAGCGGTCACCGACCGAGTCGAGGGCACGGGCAGCGGAACAGTACTGGTCGTAGCTACGGCGAGGTGACATGCGACGCAGTCTATTCATGTTGTTGGACTTTCCAAGCACCCACTTGGTAAAACCAAGCATCACAACGACCTGGAGGTGCGCACCGCATGGAGTTCCGGCAGTCGAGCAAGCTCAGCGAGGTCTGTTACGAGATCCGGGGCCCGGTCATCGAGCACGCGAACGCCCTGGAGGAGGCGGGCCACAGCGTGCTGCGACTGAACACCGGCAACCCCGCCCTCTTCGGCTTCGAGGCGCCGGACGAGATCCTCCAGGACATGATCCGGATGCTGCCGCAGGCGCACGGCTACACCGACTCGCGCGGCATCCTGTCGGCCCGCCGCGCCGTCGCCCAGCGCTACCAGACCCTGGGCCTGGAGGTCGACGTCGACGACGTCTTCCTCGGCAACGGCGTCTCGGAACTGGTGTCGATGGCGGTGCAGGCGCTGGTCGAGGACGGCGACGAGATCCTGGTCCCCGCACCGGACTTCCCGCTCTGGACGGCCGTCACGACACTCGCGGGCGGCAAGGCGGTGCACTACCTGTGCGACGAGCAGGCCGAGTGGTACCCGGACCTGGAGGACATGGCGGCCAGAATCACCGACCGCACGAAGGCCGTCGTGATCATCA
The DNA here is from genome assembly GCF_014650875.1 of Streptomyces minutiscleroticus. Taxonomy (GTDB): domain Bacteria; phylum Actinomycetota; class Actinomycetes; order Streptomycetales; family Streptomycetaceae; genus Streptomyces; species Streptomyces minutiscleroticus. Next base: position 46,892 of record NZ_BMVU01000033.1, on the reverse strand, counting down.
ACCCGAACAACCCCACGGGCGCCGTGTACCCGAAGGAGGTCGTCGAGGGCATCCTCGACCTCGCCCGCCGCCACGGCCTGATGGTCTTCGCGGACGAGATCTACGACCAGATCCTCTACGACGGCGCCGTGCACCACTCGGCCGCCGCCCTCGCCCCCGACCTGGTGGTCCTCACCTTCTGCGGCCTGTCGAAGACGTATCGCGTGGCGGGCTTCCGCTCCGGCTGGCTGGTCGTCACGGGTCCTCGTCAGCACGCCAGGAACTACCTGGAGGGGCTGACGATGCTCGCCTCCATGCGGCTGTGCGCCAACGCCCCCGCCCAGTACGCCATCCAGGCCGCGCTGGGCGGCCGCCAGTCCGTCCACGAGCTGACCGCGCCCGGCGGCCGGCTGCGCGAGCAGCGCGACCGCGCCTGGGAGAAGCTCAACGAGATCCCGGGGGTGAGCTGCGTGAAGCCGAAGGGCGCCCTGTACGCCTTCCCGCGCATCGACCCGGCCGTGCACAGGATCCACGACGACGAGAAGTTCGTCCTCGACCTGCTGCTGCGCGAGAAGATCCAGGTCGTCCAGGGCACCGGTTTCAACTGGCCGCGCCCGGACCACTTCCGCATCCTCACCCTGCCGCACGCGGACGACCTGGAGGCGGCGATCGGGCGGATCGGGCGGTTCCTGAGCGGATACCGGCAGTAGCCGCGGCCGGAGTGTCACACCCGCGTCGTAGCCTTCGAAGTACGTGATCGGAACGCGGAGGACATTCCGGACCGCCGTCGGGAGGAGCGCGCCATGAGCCGGCCGCCGACCGCCGCTCAGCGGCGGGTGATCGAGTCCGCCGAGCCCGTGACCGGGCGGCTGCGGGGCACACCGTCCCAGCTCGACGCGCTGGTCAGGCGCGGCCTCGCCTTCCGGCACCCCCGGCCGCCCCACGACCACTTCCTCACCCCGGCGGGCCACCGGATACGGGAGGCGGGGCCGCAGGACGGGCGGTCCCCGGACGCACCGCCCGCCGAGCCCGCCGCACCCGCCCTGCCGGCCGCCGGGGAGCGCCCCTGCGGCGGGGTGTTCGCCGCGCGGGTGGGCGGCGAGGAGGCGCCCGGCTCGGGGCCGGCGCGGGCCCGCGAGGTGCACAGCGCCTGGCAGGGACTGCTGGAGATGCGGCGGATGACCAACCCGGACGGCGCCACGGACCGCCCGTGCGCCTGGGAGCGCGCGCACCTGGTGCGGGCGGCCGCGCTGGCCCTGGAGGCGGCGGGCCACCCGCCGGCCACGGGCGGAGCGGGCGGCGGCTACCGGGTACGGGCGACCCCGCAGCCGGAGGCCGTCGCCGTGCACGAGCCGGACGCCGGGGCGCTGCGGGCCTGCGCGGCCACGCTGGAGCGGGCGGGCTGGCAGGTCGGCGAGCACACGCAGCCGCGCACGCGGGCCCGCTACCTGCTGGCCTCGCCCCGCCGGGCGTGACGGACCGCGGGCCCGCTCCTCACGGCACCAGCGGCCGTCCCTCCCGTGCCGCCCCGATGTGCTCGGGCCCGAGCGCGTCCTCACCGTACTCGGCGGTGAACGCCCTGACCCGGCCGAGCGGCGAGTCGGGCGGCGGCGGCTCCTCGCCGATCGTGCCCCCGAGGATCATCGCGCCGAAGGCCGCGCCGACGTCCTGCGGATCGTCCCTGTCCATGGCCTCACGATAGGACCCGGGTACGACAGCGGCCCGGCCCCGGGGCCGCCCGGCCGATCGCGGAGCAGTCCGGCCGCTCGCGCGGTATCGGACGCCACCGCCGGCGGAGCCCGTGAAGCAGGTGAAGCAGGTGCGGCGGTACGGGTCCGCCTGCCATGCCCCGGGCCCGTGAGCACGAGATCCGGCCGTCCCCGCGCGATCAGGCCCAGCCTCCACATCTCCGTGGACGTCGAGGCCGACGGGCCCGTCCCGGGCCCGTACTCGATGCTGAGCCTCGGGGCGGTCGTGGCCGGGCGGCAGGACGCGGACGGCTTCGTCCCGGCCGGGCGCGGCGCCGCCGCCTTCTACCGCGAACTGCGGCCGGTCGGCGAGGACTTCGTCCCCGGGGCGCCGGCCGTCAGCGGGCCCGACCGGGAGCGGCTGGTCCGCGAGGGCGCCGACCCGGCCGTCGCGCTGCGCGAGTTCGGGCCCGGGAGGGACCGCGGCCGGACGCACGGGGACCGGCGGACGCGCGGAAGCCGGCGGACGCGCGTCCGGCCGCGGGTGCGCGCGGGCCGTCGCAGGCACACGGCCCGTCGGACGCCCGGGGACCGGCGGGTCCGGGGGCGTCCGCGGCCCGCTGAGCCCCGCCCCGCTCCCGCTCCTGCTCCGCCTCCACGGCCGGCCCCGCGGACGGCGGATTCGAGCCACCGGTCCCCCGCCCACCGCCACCGCACCGCTCCCCCGGCTGTCGAGGCACGCCCCAGCGGGTATCCCCCCGACTGGCCGGTCCCTCGGCCCCGAGAACGGAGGCGCTCATGCCGATGGCCCGTAGATCCTTCCTCTCCGCCGTCGCCGGTTCGGCGGGGGCCGGCGCCGCGTGCACGCCGCGCACGCCGGACGACGGCACGGACGGTGCGGACGGCCCCCTGGAGGCCGTGGCCCACGTGGACGGCGGCGCGGCGGCGACCGCGGCGGCCCGGCGGCTGCTGCCGGACCACTGGGAGCAGTTGCTGTTCCGCACGACGGAGGAGACCGACACCTTCCACGTCGCGGGCCGCGCGGGGCGCGTCACCCTCGGCGGCGACACCGCCTGCGTCCAGCTCACCGGCCTGCGCTGGTACCTGAAGCACGTCGCGCACGCCCACATCGGCTGGGCGGGCCGGCAGACGGAGCTGCCGGCCGAGCTGCCAGGACCCGGCGAGGCGGTCGCGCGGACCGCCGACGTCCCGCACCGCTTCGCGCTGAACGACACCAACGACGGCTACACGAACGCGTACCACGACTGGGCCTACTGGGAGCACGAGATCGACGTGCTCGCGCTGCACGGCTACAACGAGGTGCTCGTGTACACGGGCGCCGACGCGCTGTACCACCGGGTGTTCCAGGAGTTCGGGTACGCGGACGAGGAGCTGCGGGCGTGGATCCCGGGCCCGGCCCACCAGCCGTGGTGGCTGCTGCAGAACCTGTCGGCGTTCCCGCACCCGGTCTCGCGGCAGCTGCTGGACGCGCGGGCCGCGCTGGGCCGGCGCATCGCGGACCGGCTGCGCGAGCTGGGCATGACGCCGGTGTTCCCCGGCTGGTTCGGGACGGTGCCGCCGGGCTTCGCCGAACGGAACCCGGGCGCGCGCACCGTTGCCCAGGGCACCTGGATCGGGCTGCCGCGGCCCGACTGGCTGGACCCGCGCGGCGAGCACTTCGCCCGGGTCGGGGAGGTGTTCTACCGCGTGCAGGAGGAGATGTTCGGGCCGTCCACGCTGTTCAAGATGGACCTGCTGCACGAGGGCGGGAAGCCGGGCGACGTCCCGGTCGGCGAGGCGGCGCGGGGCGTCGAGCGGGCGCTGCGCACCGCCCGCCCCGACGCGGTGTGGGTCATCCTCGGCTGGCAGCGCAACCCGCCGGCCGCGATCATGGACGCCGTCGACAACGCGCGCATGCTGATCGTGGACGGGCTCTCCGACCGCTTCCCGAGGGTCACCGACCGGGAGGCGGACTGGGGCGGCACGCCGTACGCGTTCGGCTCCATCTGGAACTTCGGCGGGCACACCGCGCTCGGCGCCAACACCCGCGACTGGGTGGAGCTGTACCCGAAGTGGCGCGACAGGGAGGGCAGCACGCTGCGCGGCGTCGCGCTGCTGCCGGAGGCCGCCGACAACAACCCGGCCGCCTTCGAGCTGTTCTCCGAACTGCCCTGGTCGGACGGGAGCCCCGTGGACCTGAAGCAGTGGTTCGCGAACTGGGCGCACGCGCGGTACGGGGCCCGCGACCCGCACGCCGAGGCCGCCTGGGACGTCCTGCGCCGCACCGCGTACGGCACGACGCGCGCGGACTCCTGGAGCGAGCACGCCGACGGGCTGTTCGGCGCCCGGCCCTCGCTCACCGCCCGGCGGGCCGCCTCCTGGTCGCCCAAGGAGCTGCGCTACCGCGCCGAGGACTTCGAGCCGGCCCTGGACGAACTGCTGAAGGTCCGCGCGGAGCTGCGCGGCTCCTCCGCCTACCGCCGTGACCTGCTCGACGTGGCCCGGCAGGCCCTGTCCAACCGCAGCCGGGTGCTGCTGCCGCGGATCAGGACGGCGTACGAGGCGAAGGACGCGGCCGCCTTCGAGGAGCTGACCCGGGTCTGGCTGTCGCTGGTCGACGCGCTGGAGGCGCTGGTCGCCACCGACGCCGACCATCTGACGGGGCGTTGGGTGGCCGACGCGCGCGCCTGGGGCGCGGACGCGGCGGAGCGGGACCGGCTCGCCTACGACAACCTGTCGCTGCTGACGGTGTGGGCCACCCGCGAGGGTGCGAACGCGGGCCTGCGCGACTACGCCAACCGCGAGTGGTCGGGCCTGGTGGGCGGGTTGTACCGGCTGCGGTGGTCGACGTGGTTCGCGGAGCTGTGGGCCGCGCTGCAGAACGGGCGCGCGCCGAAGGAGATCGACTGGTTCGCCCTGGAGGACCGCTGGACCAGGGCGCCGGGCGCCCTGGCGGCCGAGCCGTCCGGGGACACCTACCGGGCGGCCGTGCGCGTGCGCGACCTGCTGACGGAGTCCCCCGGAGCACCCGGCGCCCCCGGGCAGGGGCCCGTCCGGGACTCCCGTCAGGCGTAGGGAAGCGCTACTGCCTCGGCGCTGGGCGTGGATTCGGCGGCCACGGCGGCTCCTCCGGTCGGGTACGCGTCGTCGTCGGCGCGGGTTTCAAGGAGGTGGTGCGGGCGGTCGTGCGGGACCGGGCGTGCGGGCCGGGAGGGCCCGGGGCACGCGTCGTACGGGTGGGGACCGTCCCGGGGCGCGCACGTCCGCGCGCACCCCGGGCCCGGCCGCCGCGGACCCCGCTCGGGTCCGCGGCCACCGGCCGAGGGCCGTCCCCCTCGGCCGGGGCTGTCGGGCGGTACGGGCCGCGGTGGGCCGCCCGTTCCCGCGGTACCGGTGCGCGGGCGGGCCCGTCCGGACTCCGGGCCGCCGGGCGCGGCGGGGCTCCACCGCCGGCTGCGAACGCGCCACCGGTATCCGGCTCCGGCTCCGGCTTCATGACGCGGAAGGCCGGCCCGGTGGACGGCCGGCTGCCGGACGGACAGACGGACAGGTGGGCGGACGGACAGGCCGGCGGACGGGCCGACGGACGGCCGGCGTCCGTCCGTTCGGCCGCCACCGGCACGGGTCCGGGCGACCGAACCGTCCATCACCAGCACGGACGCGGGCGACCGAACCGTCCGGCACCGGCACCGGCACGGGCGGTCGGCGTCTTCTCCGGGGACGCCGGCAGCGGGGCGGGCGCGCCTCCCCGCCGCCGGGCGGTGCTCAGTCCCGTCCGGCGGCCCGTGCCAGGCGGCGGGCCTGCGTCCGCGTGGCGCGGGCGACGGCCTCCTCGTCGACGTGGAGCAGCCTGCCGTCCTCGACGACCGGGCGGCCGCCGACGAGCGAGAGCGTGACGGGTGCCGGGGCGCCCAGGACGAGCGCGGCGACGGGGTCGGCGATGGACGCGTGGGCCAGCGTGTCCGTCCGCCACAGGACCAGGTCGGCCAGCTTGCCGGGTTCCAGCGAGCCGATCTCCCGCTCCCTGCCCAGGACCCGGGCGCCGCCGTACGTACCGAGACGCAGCGCCTGACGGGTCGTCAGGGCGGTTTCCCGGTGCGGGCCCAGACGGTTCACCAGCAGCGCGTTGCGCAGCTCGGTGTGGAGTTCGCCGGACTCGTTGGAGGCGGTGCCGTCCACGCCGAGGCCGACCGGGACGCCGGCCGCGAGCATGTCCGGGACCCGTGCGATCCCCGCGGCGAGGCGGGCGTTGGAGGACGGGCAGTGGGCGACCCCCGTCCCGGTCCGGGCGAACGCGGCGATGTCGGAGTCGTTCATGTGGACGCAGTGCGCCATCCACACGTCCTCGCCGAGCCAGCCGGTGGACTCGAAGTAGTCGGTCGGGCCCATGCCGAACAGCTCGTGGCAGAACTTCTCCTCCTCCACGGTCTCGCTGCCGTGGGTGTGCAGCCGCACGCCCTTGCGCCGGGCCAGTTCGGCGCCCTGCCTGAGCAGGTCGGTGGAGACGGAGAACGGCGAGCAGGGCGCGACCGCGATCTGCGTCATGGCCCCGAAGGAGGCGTCGTGGTGCGCGTCGATCGTCGCCTCGGTGGCGGCGAGCGCGCCCTCCAGGCTCTCCACGGCGAAGTCCGGCGGCAGTCCGCCGTCGCTCTCGCCGCGGTCCATGGAGCCGCGGGCGAGGGTGAGGCGGACGCCGGTCCCGCGCGCGGCCCGGATCACGGCGCCCGACAGGTCGCCGCACCCCTGCGGGTACACGTAGTGGTGGTCCATGGCGGTGGTGACGCCGCCGCGGGCCATCATGGCGAGGGACCCCTGCGCCGCCGTGTGCACCATCTCCTCGTCGATGCGCGACCACGTCGGGTAGAGCGCGACGAGCCAGTCGAAGAGGTTGTGGTCCGTGGCGAGGCCCCGGGTGAGCCACTGGTAGAAGTGGTGGTGGGTGTTGACCAGGCCGGGCGTGGCCAGGTGGCCGGTGGCGTCGATCCGGCGGACCACGTTCTCCACGTCCCGCGGGGCGGGCCCCGCGCCCACCGACTCGATCGTGGCGCCGGCGACGACGACGTGGCCCGAGGCGTACTCGGTGTCGTCGGCGTCCACGGTCGCGACGGCGCAGTTCTCGATGACGATGCGCTCGGTCATCGTTGGTCCTCCACTTTCCGTGGGCCGTTCGGGGGTCCGGGGTCTCAGAGGTCGGTCGTGTCGGCCGGTATGCGCTGCTCGCGGCCCTCGCGCAGCACGGTCGCCTCGATCAGCCCGTAGGGGCGGTCGGCCGCGAAGTAGACCTCGTTGTCGTTCTTGAGGCCGAAGGGCTCCAGGTCGACCAGGAAGTGGTGCTTGTTGGGCAGCGAGAAGCGGACCTCGTCGATCTCGTCGCGGTGCTCGACGATCCGCGCGCCCATCTCGTACAGGGTCTGCTGCAGCGACAGCGAGTAGGTCTCCGCGAAGGCCCGCAGCAGATGTGCCTTGACCTGCGCGTACGAGGTGTTCCAGTCGGGCGCCTGCTGCGCGTCGTCGGTCCAGTTGAAGCGCCAGCGGCCGGACACGTCGGTGGCGAGGATGCGGTCGTACGCCTCGGGCAGCGTCGTGTACTTGTCCTTGACGTAGCCCCAGAACTCGGAGTCGGTCGAGTTCAGCACGGTGAGGTCCTTCAGCCCGGAGACCACCTCCCAGCTCTCGCCGTCGTAGGTGACCTGGGCGAGGCGGGTCTCCTGCCCCTTGCGGACGAACGAGTGCCCGGTCTCCGCCGCGTCCGGCGCGTCCGAGGCCGGGATGCGCTCCCAGGCGTACTCCTCGATCCGGACGCGGGCCCGCCGGATGGGCTCCTGCGAGGTCACGAAGTGGCGGGCGAGGTGGATGCCGAACTGCTCGGGCGACTCGATGCCGTGCTCCTTGGCGAAGGCGAACACGGTGTTCTTGGTGGTGTCGGTCGGCAGGACGTTGGCGTTGGACCCGGACAGGTGCACCTCGTCCATGTCGCCGGACAGGGCGACCGAGACGTTCAGGTCCTTGATGTGGTGGGTGGCACCGTCGCGCACGATCCGGACGACGCGGTTCTCGGCCTTGCCGTACTGGTTCCGGCCGAGCACCACGGGTCGGGCGGGGCGGGAGGAGGTGGTCATGTCTGCTAGCTCCCTCGGTATACGGAGTAGCCGAACGGGTTGAGCAGCAGCGGTACGTGGTAGTGCTCGCCCGGCACGACGGCGAACGTCACCGTCACCTCCGGGAAGAACACGGCCGCGGCACCGCTGTCCCGATTCGCGGGGGCGTCCTGCTGCGCATCGGCTCGCTTCTGCGTCTCCTGCTGCTGGTACTGGTGCTTCTTCTCCAGGTACGGCTCGACCTCGAAGTCCAGCCGTACATGGGTCGTGCCCTCCGGCGGGGCCGGGAGGTCCCTGCACCGGCCGTCCGCGTCGGTCGCGGAGCCGCCGAGCGGCCGCCAGTCCGCGTCCCGGCCGCCGCGGGCGGCGAGGCGGACGGCGACCCCGGCGGCGGGGCGGCCGGCGCTGGTGTCCAGGACGTGCGTGGACACGGAGGCGGTGGTGTCGGTGCTCATGCGCTCTCTTCCTCTACGTCCGCCGCGGGGTCCGCGCGTGAACCGGGCCGGCCGCGGTGGCCGGGCCGGCCGCCTCGGTCACGCGCCCTCGGCGAGGCGGGTCAGCCGGATTCGGTTGATCTTGCCCAGTTCGCGGCGCACGATCTCGCGCTCCCGCTCGGCGGTGTTGCCGAGCCGGTCCCGCAGCGCGTCGCGCAGCTGCTCGCCGCTCGCGCCGGTGGCGCAGACGAGGAAGACGTGGCCGAACCTCTCCTGGTAGGCCAGGTTCAGTTCGAGCATCTCGGCCCTGAGCTCCTCCGGGGCGCCGGCCATGCCCCGCTGCTCGCGGGCCGAGGCCGGGTCCCCGGGCCTGGGACGGCCGATCGGCGGGTGTCCCGCCATGGCCTCCTCCAGGTCGGCACCGGTCAGCGCGGCCACGGCGGCGTCGCCTGCGGCGAGGAGCGCGTCCGTGTCGGGGTAGGGGCGGCCCGCGAGCAGCCGGCTCCCCCACTCCGACGAGGCGCACACCTCGTGCAGGACGGCGGCCGCCGCCCGCTCCTCCAGCGCGTTGAACCGGTCGAGACCGGATGTCGAACTCGGTGTCACGACTGCCTCCGTGGCCTGGTGCCGGTCGGGCTGCGGACAGCTAACGCCCTGCGGAAGAACACGTCAACAGTTTGTTGAAAAATCGAGGTAACAAAAGCCCGCGCCGGGGGCGCCGCGGCGGGAGACGGAAAACCGCCGCCCGGAGGCACGGACGGCGGCACACCTCGGAGCGGCCCCGCTCAGGCGCCCTTCTCGCGGTTCAGGTAGTTGTAGACGGTGAAGCGGCTGACGCCGAGGGCACTCGCCACGGTCTCCACGCCGTGCCGCACGGAGAACGCGCCCCGCGCCTCCAGCGTCCGCACGATCTCCTGCTTGGCCTTGCGGTCCAGTTCGGCCAGCGGCTTGCCCCGCTTGCGCTCCAGGGCGGCCAGTATGTGGTCCAGGGAGTCGGCGAGCTGCGGCAGGCGCACGGCGACGACGTCCGCGCCCTCCCAGGACAGCACGACGTCGTCGGCGCCGGCCCTCTCCGGCGGCAGCAGCTCACCCCCCATGGCGTCGACCAGCGGCTTGACCGCCGTGACGAAGGGGTCGTCCCCGAGAGTGGTCACCCTTTCCCCTCCCCGATCACGTTGACCTGGAGCGAGACCCGGGTGGCCCCCGCTTCCAGGGACTTGCGCAGCAACGCGTCGACCGCGGCGAGCACCGCCTCGGCGCCGCCCTCCACGGTGTTGCCGAACGGGCCGACGTCCACGGCGTCCAGCTCGGCGCCCTCGACGACCTCGCGGGCCACGAGCGCGTGCCGCGGCGGCTCGTCGAGGTCGAAGGGCTCGGTCGTGAACTCCACTCTCAATCGCACGCGGCCAACCTACTGCGGGCGCCCGTTTTTCCGGCAGCCCTCTCTTGACACGACCGGCGCGAACCGGCAGCCTTCCGTTAAGCAGAAAGTCAATTCCACAATACGGAAATATAGGGTGCACGGGCCGGACGCCCCACGGGCCGCGGTCCGCGTCCCCGCCGGACACGGAAGGAGCACCGCGCTCCATGGGCTTCGCCGACCAGCGCTTCGACGTCAACCTGTCGATCCTCTTCACGGAACTGCCGCTGCTCCGGCGGCCCGCGGCCGCCGCCGCGGCCGGCTTCGGCGCGGTCGAGCTGTGGTGGCCCTGGGTCGACACCCCGGTCCCGGACCGGGCCGAGCTCGACGCCCTGAGGCGGGCGATCGAGGACGCGGGCGTCCGGCTGGTGGGCCTGAACCTCTACGCCGGCCGGCTGCCCGGGCCCGACCGGGGCGCGCTGTCGGTGCCCGGCGAGGAGTCCGCGCGGTTCCGCGCGAACATCGACGCGGCGGCGGACTTCGCCGGTTCGCTCGGCTGCGGCGCGCTCAACGCCCTGTACGGCAACCGCGTCGAGGGCGCCGACCCGGCCGCCCAGGACGCCCTCGCCCTGGAGAACCTCGTCCTGGCGGCCCGCGCGGCCGACCGGATCGGCGCGGTCCTGCTGATCGAGACGCTCAACGCGCCGGAGTCCCCGCACTACCCGCTGGTGACCGCGGCCGCGGGCGTCGAGCTCGCCGACCGGGTCGACGAGGCGAGCGGCCTGGGCAACGCCCGGTTCCTGATGGACCTGTACCACCTGTCGGTCAACGGCGAGGACCTGCCCGCGGTGATCGACCGGTACGCCGCCCGCACGGGGCACGTCCAGATCGCCGACAACCCCGGGCGGGGCGCCCCCGGCACGGGGTCGCTGCCGCTGGAGGACCTGCTCGACCGGCTCCGCGAGGCGGGGTACGACGGCTGGGTGGGCCTGGAGTACAAGCCGGGCGACCGCCCGAGCGCGCAGACCTTCGACTGGCTCCCGGCGGCGGCCCGCGCGGCCCGCTGACCCGCGGCGTACGCCCCTCTCCCCGCGTACCGGCGCACCTCGGACCGACGCACCTCGGACCGACGCACCTCGGACCGACGCACCTCGCACCACCGCACCGACGCACCACCGCACCGACGCACCTCGATCCGAGCAGTCTTCGAGCAGTCAGAGAGGCAGGAGAGGCACCTCGATGAGCAGCAATCTCCCCAAGATCGCCTGGATCGGGCTCGGCATCATGGGCTCGCCCATGTCGGAGAACCTGGTCGAGGCCGGGTACGACGTCACCGGCTACACCCTGGAGCGGGACAAGCTGGACCGCCTCGCCGCGGCCGGGGGCACCGCCGCCGGGTCGGTCGCCGAGGCCGTGCGGGACGCCGACGTCGTGATCACCATGGTGCCCGCCTCCCCGCAGGTCGAGGCCGTGGCGTACGGGCCCGACGGCGTCCTGGAGAACGTCCGGGCCGGCGCCCTGCTGATCGACATGTCGTCCATCACCCCGCAGACCTCGGTCGACCTGGCCCGGGCCGCGCGGGAGAAGGGCGTGCGGGTGCTGGACGCGCCGGTGTCCGGCGGCGAGGCCGGGGCCGTGGAGGCGGTGCTGTCGATCATGGTCGGCGGCGAGCGGGCCGACTTCGACGAGGCCCGGCCGGTCCTCGAGGCGCTCGGCCGGACCATCGTGCTGTGCGGTCCGCACGGCTCGGGCCAGACCGTGAAGGCGGCCAACCAGCTGATCGTGGCCGTGAACATCCAGGCGTGCGCCGAGGCCGTCGTCTTCCTGGAGAAGTCGGGCGTCGACCTGGCGGCCGCGCTCGACGTGCTCGACGGCGGCCTCGCCGGCTCCACCGTGCTGACCCGCAAGAGGGACAACTTCCTCGGCCGCGACTTCGGGCCGGGCTTCCGGATCGACCTGCACCACAAGGACATGGGCATCGTCACGGACGCCGCCCGCGCGGTCGGCGCCGCGCTGCCGGTGGGCGCCGTGGTCGCCCAGCTGGTCGCCGCGCTGCGCGCCCAGGGCGACGGCGGCCTGGACCACTCCGCCCTGCTGCGCGGCGTGGAGCGCCTCTCCGGGGCGGAGGTCTGACGGCAGCCCCTCGCCCCTCCGGGCGGCCGGACGACGCCGGCCGCCCGCTGCCCCGAGCTTCCGGGCGGCACCGCCGCTGACACCTGTTCCGTCGCGCCCGAGCGGCGGCGCCGCCCGGAACCCCGCGCCCCGCCGCCGTTCCCGGCCTTCCCCCGCACCCCTCCCGTCGCCCCCACCGCTCCCCGTCACCCCGGCCTGCGTACGTATTCGTGCGTACTTCACGTACGAAATGCTCAAATCAACCTCTGAACACGCGCCGGAAGGCTTCGGCCACCCCTGCCCGCGGGCACATCCTCGGCACACGGAACCCGCCGGCACGGGGGCGGCGGGCTCCGTGCCAGGGGGTGTTCACCATGGACGAGGCCACGACGCCGCGCCGGGACGAGGCCACGGCGCCGCACCGGGACCCGTACGCGGTCGCGCTGGTGCGGGGCGGTGCCCGCGCCGCCGTGCAGACCGCCGCGCTCGCGCTGCATCTGCGGGGCGCCGTCAAGTCCGCCCGGCCGGGCACCCTGCGCGCCACGGGTGCGCCCGTGGACCCGCGGGCGCACCCCTTCGAGCGGGCGGTGCACGGCGCGCTGCACCGGACCTCGAGCGTACGGGAGCTGCTGCGGCGGCCGGGCGTGCTGCGCGCGGTGGGCGAACTGCGGGACGACGCCGTCGCCGCGGGGCTCGTGCGCGTGCTGCCGCCCGGCCGGACCCGGGCGGGGCGGCGGCTGCTCACGGATCTGCGGGCCCGGCTGCCCCTGCCCGCCACCGGTCCCGACGGGGCACCGGCAACGGCGGGCCGCGCCGTGGACGACCTCGTCCTCATGGCCGCCGTCCACGGGGACGCGGCGCTGAGGGCCGCGGCGCCGCGGTTCGTCACGCGCTCGGGCCTGCTGGAGCGGCGCGGGCCCGACGACGCGCTCCTGCCGCACTCCTGGGGCGGTGGTGACACCGACCGCGTGTGGCACAGACTGGCGGACGACTCGGACCACGGATCGGACCACGGCTTCGGGGGCGGCGGAGGCGGGGGCGGCTCGGACTGAGAACCGGTCGCGGTCCCGTTCCCGGCGTCATGAAAAGGGGAACGGGACGGCGGTCGCAGTGAGGTGACGGGCCGTCAGGGCTTCAGCGTCCTGATCGCGGTCGGCGCGTGCCACGGCTCGGTGGCGGTCTCCTCGAACTCCACGACGGCGCCGATGTCGTTGGTCGCGGACATCGCGATGTTCGTGACGCGCTCCAGGATCACCTCGACCACGACCGGCACCCGGTGCTCCGCCGCGAGCTCGCCCGCCCGCTCGAACGCGGGCGCCAGGTCCCGCGGCTCGGTGACGCGCAGCGCCTTGCAGCCGAGCCCCTCGGCGACCTTGACGTGGTCGACGCCGTAGCCGCCCGCCTCGGGCGAGTTGACGTTCTCGAACTCCAGGTCAACCTGGAAGTCGATGCCGAAGGCCCGCTGCGCCTGCCGGATCAGCCCCAGGTAGGAGTTGTTCACCAGGACGTGCACGTACGGGATGCGGTGCTGGGCGCCGACGGCCAGTTCCTCGATCATGAACTGGAAGTCGTAGTCGCCCGACAGGGCCACCACGGGCGCCTCCGGATCGGCCTTGGCGACGCCGAGCGCGGCCGGGACGGTCCAGCCGAGGGGGCCCGCCTGCCCGGAGTTGATCCAGTGGCGCGGCCGGTGCACGTGCAGCAGCTGGGCGCCGGCGATCTGCGAGAGGCCGATGGTCGACACATAGCGCGTCTTTGGCCCGAAGACCTTGTTCATCTCCTCGTACACGCGCTGCGGTTTGACCGGCACGTCGTCGAAGTGCGTGCGCCGCTGGAGGCGGGCCCGCCGCTCCTGCGCGGCCGCGGCCCAGGCGGACCGGTCGGGCAGCCCGCCGCGGGCCCGCAGCTCGCGCGCCGCGTCGACGAAGAGCCGCAGCGCGGCCCCCGCGTCGGAGGCGATGCCGTAGTCGGGGGCGAAGATGCGGCCGATCTGGGTGGGGTCGACGTCGACGTGGACGAAGGTGCGGCCGGCCGTGTAGACGTCGAGCCGGCCGGTGTGGCGGTTGGCCCAGCGGTTGCCGACGCCGAGGACGAAGTCGGACTCCAGGAAGGTCGCGTTGCCGTAGCGGTGCGCGGTCTGCAGGCCGACCATGCCGGCGTTCAGCTCGTGGTCGTCGGGCAGGACGCCCCAGCCCATCAGGGTCGGCACCACCGGCACGCCGGTCAGCTCGGCGAACTCCACCAGCAGGCCGGACGCGTCGGCGTTGATTACGCCGCCGCCCGCGACGATCAGTGGGCGCTCGGCGGCGCACAGCATGCCGAGCGCCTTGTCCACCTGGGCGCGGGTCGCGGCCGGCTTGTGGACGGGCAGCGGCTCGTACGTCTCCGGGTCGAACGCGATCTCCGTGAGCTGGACGTCGAGCGGCAGGTCGATCAGGACGGGACCGGGGCGGCCCGACCGCATCAGGTGGAATGCCTGCTGGAAGACGCCCGGGACCTGCGCCGCCTCCAGGACCGTGACCGCCATCTTCGTGACCGGCCGGGCGATCGAGGCGATGTCGACCGCCTGGAAGTCCTCCTTGTGGATCACCGCCGTCGGCGCCTGACCGGTGATGCACAGGATGGGCACCGAGTCGCCGATCGCCGAGTACAGGCCGGTGATCATGTCGGTGCCGGCCGGCCCCGACGTGCCGACGCAGAGGCCGATGTTGCCGGGGCGGGCACGGGTGTACCCCTCGGCCATGTGCGAGGCGCCCTCCACGTGGCGGGCGAGCGTGTGCTGGATCGCGCCGGACGCCTCCAGGGCCGCGTAGAAGGGATTGATCGCCGCGCCCGGGACGCCGAAGGCGTCGGTCACGCCCTCGCGCCTCAGGATCTCCACTGCCGCGCGGGCAGCGGTCATTCGAGCCATTGCGTCCTCCTGCTTCGGCCTCGGAACGTCGCGCTCCCGTCGCGCCCCTGCGGGAAGCATCGATCGAATTTTCCGTATTACGGAAACTATCTTCTGCTATATGGAAGCAATGTAGGTGGGGGTCCTCAGTGCGTCAAGGCGGCGGGAAGGGCCGTTCCGATGACGCGGGCCCCGGCGGAGGGGCACGATGGACGTGCAGCCCGCCATCACCTCCGGGAGTGGGTCCATGGCCGAGAGCGTGCCGGTGCGGTGCCCCGTCTGCGGACGCGAGCACCTCTACGCCGCCCCCTCCTACCCCTGCCGGTGCGGCGTCCCCGTCGCACCGCCGCTCGACCCCCGCGCGGACCCGCGGGTGGTCACGCACCGCACGTGGCAGGAGGACTGGGTCGCGGTCCGCTGCGCGACCTGTGGCGACACGGGCCAGTGGCCCCGGCCGGAACTGGACTGCCCGTGCGGCGTCGTGCTGCGCGTCCCGGTGGCACCGGCCGGCCCGGCGGGCGGCCACACACCCGCGCACGGCCAGCCGGCGGCGACCAGGGACGGGGACAGGGACGGGGACGGGGGCGGGAACAGCGGGCCGGAGGGCATCGGGCCGGGCGGTGCCACGACGAACCGCGGTACGGCGGACGGCGGTACGACGAACCGCGGTACGGCGCCGGAGGGACCGGTCCCGGAGGACCGGGCACCGGGTCCCACCGCGCCGGAAAAGACCGCGGACACCGCGGCGGGGGACGCCGCGTCGGCGCGGGCCGGGGCGGGGAGCGCCGGTGCGGAGGACCGTCCCGCCGCGGCCGGCGGGCCCGCCGGACCCACCGTCTCCGCGCGTGTGCCGCTCCCCCGTACCGCAGCACCCGTACCCGCGTCCGCACCCGTGCCCGCGTCCCGCCCGGCCTTCCGGCCGGTGGCGATCCGCACCGCCCGCGACGCGGTGACCGCGGCCGCGCTCTACCTGCGCTGGCTCGGCCACCACGACATCCGCCGGGCCGACCAGCGGCCGCCCTCGGGGATCGGGCTGGCCGCCCCCGGCCTCGTGGCGCAGGTCGACCCGGAGGTCCGGCCGGCCACGCTGCGCGACGTGGAGTGCCTGTGGCTGACGGCGATGACGGAGTCCGCGGCGTGCGTCTACTTCTCGCTGGCCGGGTACGCGCGGGACGCCCGCGAGCGGGCCGACGCGCTGGGCGTCCCGCTGTTCGTCCTGGACCTCACCGGCACCCCGCGGCCGGTGAACGAACCGGCCGACGCGCTCGCCGCCGCGGGGGCGTGAGTCCGCCGGCCGGTTCCGCGGCCCGTGGCGCTAGCCGGTGTAGCGCTGCCGCAGTTCGACCTTGCGCACCTTCCCCGAGACGGTCATGGGGAAGGTCTCCAGGATCTCCAGTCTGCTGGGGACCTTGTAGTGGGCCAGCCTGCCGCCGCAGAACTCCCGCACCTCCTCCAGGGTGGGCGGGTCGGCCGGGTCGCGCGGGACGACGCAGGCCAGCACCTCCTCGCCGTACCGCTCGTGCGGCACGCCGACCACCTGCACGTCGGCGATCTTCGGATGCGCGTACAGGAACTCCTCGATCTCGCGCGGATAGACGTTCTCGCCACCGCGGATGATCATGTCCTTGATGCGGCCGACGATCCGCACGTAGCCGTCCTCCTGCATGACCGCCAGGTCGCCGGTGTGCATCCAGCGCCCGGGGTCCACCGCCTCGGCGGTCCTCTCCGGCTCGTCCCAGTAGCCGAGCATCACGCTGTAGCCGCGGGTGCACAGCTCGCCCGGCGACTCGCGCGGCAGGGTGACGCCGGTGACGGGGTCGACGACCTTGACCTCGATGTGCGGCAGGACGCGGCCGACGGTGCCGGTGCGGTGCTCCAGGTCGTCGTCGCGCCGGGTCTGCAGCGACACCGGGGAGGTCTCGGTCATGCCGTAGCAGATGGACACCTCCGCCATGTGCATCTCGGCGACGACCCGCTTCATCACCTCCACCGGGCAGGGCGAGCCCGCCATGATGCCGGTGCGCAGCGAGGACAGGTCGTACGAGGCGAAGTCCGGCAGGTTCAGCTCGGCGATGAACATGGTCGGCACGCCGTACAGCGAGGTGCAGCGCTCCCGCTCCACCGCGCGCAGGGTGGCGGCCGGTTCGAAGGACGGCGCCGGGATCACGATGCAGGCACCGTGGGAGGTGGCGCCCAGGTTGCCCATGACCATGCCGAAGCAGTGGTAGAAGGGCACGGGCAGGCAGACCCGGTCCTGCTCGGTGTAGCCGACCGTGCGGCCCACCCAGTAGCCGTTGTTGAGGATGTTGTGGTGGGAGAGCGTGGCGCCCTTCGGGAAACCGGTGGTGCCCGAGGTGTACTGGATGTTGACCGGGTCGTCGCAGCTCAGCCCGGCGGCGCGGGCCGCGAGGCGCTCGCGCGGGACGTCCGCGCCGCCCGCGACGAGCGCGTCCCAGCCCGGGTCCCCGATGTACACCGTCTCGCGCAGGGTGGGGCACGCGCCGCGCACCTGCTCGACCAGGGCACGGTAGTCGCTGCCCTTGTGCGCGAGGGAGGCGACCAGGACGGAGATCCCGGCCTGCCGCAGCACGTACTCCAGCTCGTGCGCGCGGTAGGCCGGGTTGATGTTGACCATGATCGCGCCGATGCGGGCGGTGGCGTACTGCACGAGCACCCACTCGGGGCAGTTGACCGCCCAGATGCCGACGCGGTCGCCCTTCTCCACGCCCCTGGCCAGCAGGCCGAGGGCGACCTCGTCGACGGCGGCGCCGAACTCGGCGTAGGTCCAGCGGCGTCCCGACGGCACGTCCACGAGCGCGTCGCGCTCCGGGAACGCGGCGACCGCGCGGTCGAGGTTCGCGCCGATGGTGTCACCGAGCAGGGGCGTGTCACTGGTCCCGTGCGCGTACGACCGCGCGGACGAGGCCGTGGCTGTCTCCGCGGTCAGAGGCTCGCTCACCGGAAGTCCTCCTCGCGGTACTCGGCGGCGGAGCCCGCGGCCGTGGCCTCGCGCAGCTCGATGCGGCGGATCTTGCCGGACACGGTCTTGGGCAGCTCGCCGAACTCCAGGCGGCGCAGGCGCTTGTAGGGCGCGAGGACGGAGCGGGAGTGCTCGAAGAGCACCTTCGCGGTGTCGGGGCCCGGCTCCCAGCCCGCGGCGAGGACCACGTACGCCTTCGGCACGGCGAGCCGCAGCTCGTCGGGGGCGGGCACGACGGCCGCCTCGGCGACGGCCTCGTGCTCCAGCAGCGCGCTCTCCAGCTCGAAGGGGCTGATCTTGTAGTCGGACGCCTTGAAGACGTCGTCGGCCCGGCCGACGTAGGTGATGTAGCCGTCGGCGTCGCGGGAGCCGATGTCACCGGTGCGGTAGTAGCCGCCGGCCATCGCCTCGGCGGTGCGGTCGGGGTCGCCGTGGTAGCCGGTCATCACGCCGACGGGGCGCTCGGACAGGTCCAGGCAGATCTCGCCCTCCTCGACGCCGGGCTCGCCGGATACCGGGTCGAGCAGGACGACGCGGTAGCCGGGGCTGGGCCGCCCCATCGAGCCCGTCCTCAGCGGCTGGCCGGGGCTGTTGGAGACCTGCACGGCGGTCTCGGTCTGCCCGAAGCCGTCCCGGACGGTGACGCCCCAGGCCCGCCGCACCTGCTCGACGACCTCGGGGTTGAGCGGCTCGCCCGCGGCGACGGCCTCGCGCGGCGGGGTGCGCAGCTGGGTCAGGTCGGCCTGGATGAGCATGCGCCACACGGTGGGCGGCGCGCAGAAGGTGGTGACGCCGGCCCGGTCCATCTCCGCCATCAGCCGGGCCGGGTCGAAGCGCGTGTAGTTGTGGACGAAGATCGTCGCCTCGGCGTTCCAGGGGGCGAAGAGGCTGGACCAGGCGTGCTTGGCCCAGCCCGGCGAGGAGATGTTGAGGTGCACGTCGCCGGGGCGCAGGCCGATCCAGAACATCGTCGTCAGATGCCCGATCGGGTACGAGGCGTGGGTGTGCTCGACCAGCTTGGGCCGGGCGGTGGTGCCGGAGGTGAAGTACAGCATCAGCGGATCGTCCGGGCGGGTGACGCCGTCCGGCTCGAAGGCGGCGGGGGCGGCGTACGCGTCCTCGTACGCCAGCCAGCCCTCCCGGGCGCCGCCGACCGCGATCCGGGTGTAGCCGCCGGGCACCTCGTCGAACTTGGCGGCGTCCTGCGCGCGCACGACGACGTGCCCCACCCGGCCGCGCTCGACGCGGTCGCGCAGGTCGAGCGGGCCGAGCAGCGGGGTGGCCGGGATGACCACGGCCCGCAGCTTCATCGCGGCGAGCGCGATCTCCCACAGCTCGACCTGGTTGCCGAGCATGACGAGGACGCGGTCCTCGGGCCGCACGCCCCGTTCGCGCAGCCAGTTGGCGGTGCGGTCCGAGCGCTCGGAGAGGTCCGCGAAGGAGTGTGCGGCGCTCGTGCCGTCCTCCTCGGCGATGTGCAGGGCGGTCCGGTCGTTGCCCCGGGCGATGACGTCGAACCAGTCGAGCGCCCAGTTGAAGGTCTCCGGACGGGGCCAGGCGAAGTGCTCGTACGCCGTGGCGTAGTCCTCGCGGTGCTGCAGCAGGAAGTCACGGGCGCTGCGGAAGTGCTCCGTCGCCGTCGTCATCTGTCCCCTTCTTTCCGGTCGATCGCCACGGGGCGCTCCAGCCGTGCCGGGAGCCCGGCCGCACCGGGCCCTCCGGCCTCCGACGCTCGACCTCTCGACACCGACACGCCCCTGCGGCTCGCTCCACTCGGTTCCGGCCATTGCCGGGCGGCTCCCTGACATCGTGTAATCCGTGACGTAGATCTCACCACCCCCGGACGGGGGTGGGCCGCGGCGAAAGGACGAGCACGTGGCGGCGAACATCCAGGCGTGCGCCGAGTCGGCGGGGATGCGGGGCGCCCTGCTGCGGCTGAGGCGGGCGACGGGGCTGCCGGTCGCCTTCGGCGGGCTGGTGGAGGCCGGGCGTCCGCAGGTGCGGATCAGCGAGTTGAGCGGCACGGGCACGGCGGCGCTGCGCGCGCTGGCGGTGTCGTCGGGCAACGGGCTCGGCGGCAAGGCCGTGGCCCTCGCCAGGCCGTGCGCGGTGACCGACTACTCCGCCTCGCGGCGCATCAGCCACGAGTACGACGCGGCGGTCGCGGCGGAGGGGCTGCGCTCGGTACTGGCGGTGCCGGTCGTGGTGCGCCGCCGGGTGCGCGGCGTGCTGTACGCCGCCCTGCGCACGGCGCAGCCGCTGGGCGACCGCACGCTGAGCGCGGCCGTGGAGGCGGCGCGGGACGTCGAACAGGCGCTGGTCGTACAGGACGAGGCGCACGGCCTGCTGGCGGCGGCCCGGGAGCCTGGCCACGCGGCGGGCGCGGCGTGGGAGCGGGTGCGGGAGGCCCACGCGGAGCTGCGGGCGCTCGCGCCGCGGATCGCGGACGCGGACCTGCGCGCGCAGGTCCTCGCGGCGTGCGGGAAGCTGGCGGCCGCCCCGCCGTCCGCCCTCCCGGTCCCCGAGGTGCGGCTGGCCCCGCGCGAGGTGGACGTGCTGGTGTGCGTCGCCGCGGGCGCGACCAACGCGGCGGCCGCCGACCGGCTGGGGCTGCGCCCGGAGACGGTGAAGGCGTATCTGCGCTCGGCGATGCGGAAGCTGGGCGCGCACACGCGCCTGGAGGCGGTGGTGGCGGCCCGGCGGACGGGCCTGCTGCCCTGAGACCGGGACGGCGACCGGGACTCGGGACCGCCGCCCGAGGCGGGAACTCCGCCAGGACCGGCCGGGCGGACCGCGCCCCGGCATCGCGACGGCCGCCCCGGACGACACCTTCGCAGGCACAGGCACACACGCCTCCCCGGCATCGCGGGACCGCCCCGGACGACACCTTCGCGGGCACAGGCACACACGCCTCCCCGGCGTGGCGGGACCGCCCCGGGCGGCACTTCCACGGACGCAGGTGGACGCGCCCCCGGCGTCACGGCTGCCGCCCCGGGCCGCGTCCCCGCGGATGCGCGTACGCTCGGCCTCCGGGGCCGGCGGTGCGGGGCACGGCCGGGGTCCGGCCGCGGCGCGCCTTCGCCCGCCCGCCGCCATTCACTCGGCACCTCTCTGAAATTCCCCATGCACGCCCGGCCGCCACACGGCCACCTGCGCGACTCCCCGATTTTCCGTGCCGGTTGGTGCTTAACATTGAGCAGAACACGACACGAGGGGAGCGGTGCGCGTGCGGGACGTCGAGGCGCCTGTCAGATCCCGTTCCGAGGAGGTCGTCGGCCGCGACGACCTGCTGGCGCGGGCGCGCGAACAGCTCTCCCGGGGCGGCAGCGTGCTGCTGCACGGCCCGCCGGGCATAGGCAAGTCGGCCGTCCTGCGGACCCTGGCCGCGGAGTACGCCGGCTCGGCGCGGACCGTGCTGCGCTGCTCCGCCACCGAGTCGGAGTCGCACCTGCCGTTCCTCGCCCTCGTCGACCTGCTCGGCCTGGTCGCCGACGAGGTGGCCGACGCCCTGCCCGCACCCCAGCGGGTCGCCCTGGAGGCGGCGCTCACCGGACGCGGGGAGACCTCCCCGCACCGCGACGGGCTGGCCCTGCGGCTCGCCGTCCTCTCCGTCCTGCGCGCCCTCGCCGCCCGCGGCCCCGTCCTGATCGTCGCCGACGACCTGCAGTGGCTGGACGCGCCCAGCGCGGAACTCCTCACCTTCGCGGCCCGCCGCGTGGCCGGCCTGCCGGTGCGGATGCTCGGCGCGGTGCGCACCGAGGCCGGGCACAAACAGCGGGAGTACGGCCACGAGCCGTATCTACGCGCGTATCCGCCGGACGCCGTCGCCCTGCGGCTGACCCCGCTGTCGCGGACGCACCTCGGCGAGCTGCTCACCGCCCGCGGCTACGGCGGCCTGCGCCGCTCCGTCGTCCGCGACGTCCACCACACCAGCGGCGGCAACCCGCTGTTCGCCCTGGAGCTCGGCCGCGCCCTCGCCGAGAGCCCCGCCCCGCCGCGCCCGGGCGAGCCGCTGCCGGTGCCCACCTCCCTGCGCGCTCTGGTCCTCGGCCGCCTCGGCCTGCTGTCCCCCGGGGCCCGGCACACCCTGCTGGTGGCGGGTGCGGGCGCCCGCCCGACGCTCGCCCTGCTGCGGGCCGCCGGCCGTACGGACGCCGAGGCGGAGACCGCGCACGCCGCCTCGCTTGGCCTGGTGACGACGGACGCGGCGGAGACGGCGCACCCGGCGTACCCGCCGGGGACCGCGGAGACCACCGGGGCCGCCACGCCCGCGGAGGGCCCCGGAGGACGGGACCGGCGGGACCGGCAGGACCGGGCCGTGCGGTTCACGCACCCGCTCGTCTCGGCCGCGCTGTACGCCGAGGCCACGCCCGAGGAGCGGCGGGCCGCGCACGCGGCGCTGTCGACGGCGGCCACCGACCCCATCGAGCGGGCCCGCCACCTGGCGCTGGCCACGACCGGCACGGACGCGTCCGTGGCCGACCGGCTCGCCGAGGCGGCCGGGCTGGCCCGCGACCGCGGCGCCTCCTCGGTCGCGGCGCAGCTCGGCCTGCTGGCCGCCCGGCACACCCCGCCCGGCGCCGGGGCGAGCGCCGACGAACGGCGCCTGCGCGCCGCCGAGGACGCGCTCACCTCGGGCGAGGCGGACCTGGCGCGCGAGGCCGCGTACGACGTCCTGGACCGGTCCGCCGACGCGGCGGTGCGGGTACGGGCCTGGATCGTCGTGATCGACGCCGCCGGGCAGGCGATGGCGGACGTCGACGCCGTCTTCCCGCGGGCGCTCGCGGACGCGGGCGACGACCCCCGGCTGCTCGCCCTCGTCCACTACCAGCTCGCCTGGCGGGCGCTGCTGGTGGAGGGCGGGATGGCGCGGGGCCGCGAGGAGGCCGCCCGCGCCGCGCGGCTCGCCGCCGAGGCCGGGGACCGCACCACCGAACTGCTCGCGCTGGCGTTCCGGGCCCAGATGGAGACCCTGATGGGGCACCCGGACGCTCCGGCCACCCTGGAGCGCGCCCTCGCCCTGCCGCAGGACCCGCGGGTGGCCTGCGACCACAACGGCGCCGCCGCCACCCTGTTCCGCCGGCAGATCATGGACGACCGGCTCACGGAGGCCCGGGCCACCATCACCCGGCTGCTCGCCGAGGCCCGCAGGCGCGGCATGGTCGAGAGCGAGGTGCACTTCACGCGCGGCCTCGCCGAGACCGAGCTGCGCGCCGGGCACTGCGGACGCGCCCTCGAACTCGCCACCGAGAGCCTGCGCCTCGGCCGGGACACGGGCATCGGCGAGGCCGCGGGCGCCATGCTCGCCTCGCTGGCGGAGGCCGCGGGCGGCGACGTGGAGCGCGCCCTCGCGCTGAGCCGCGACGCCGTGCGCCGCGCCGAGGACGACGGCGACCCGGTCTACCTCTCCCGCGCCCTGGCCGCCCTGGGCCACGCCCAGCTCGTCGCCGGGGACGACGCCGGGGCGGTGCTCTCGCTGCGCCGCGTCGGCGCGCTGGAGCACTCCATCGGCATCTTTGACCCGGCACGCGGCCGCTGGCACGGCGACCTGGCCGAGGCCCTGGTGCGCCTCGGCGAGCCCGGCGAGGCGCAGCACGTCATAGACACCACCCGTACACACGCGGCCCGGCTCGGCCGGGCGGGCGTCCTCGCCGTGCTGGACCGGGCCGAGGCCCTGGTGCGCGCCGCCCGCGGCGACCACGAGGCGGCCGTACGGCAGGCGGCCGCCGCCCGCAAGCGGCTGGCGGCGCTTGGGCTCGGCCTGGAGGAGGCGCGGGCGGCGTTCGCGCTGGCCCGCCTGCGGGCGGAGTACGCGGGCGGCGCGCAGGCGCGCGGCGAGCGGCCGGGCGGCGCGCTCGCCGCCCGCGGTCCGCGCGCGATGGGCGGCGCCGCCGCCCGCGGCCGGCTCTCCGTGCGGACCGCGTACGCGCAGGCGGGACAGGGGTGGTACGGCTCGGGCGACCCGTACGACGAGGCGGCGCGGCTGTTCCGGCGCTGCAAGGCCGCGCCCTGGCTGCGGCAGCTGGACGCGGCGGCGGCCGCGACGTCCCCGCGCGGGACCGTCGCCGTCACGCCCTCCGTCCCCTCCGCTCCCGCGCCCGCGCCCGTGCTCCCGGAGCTCGACCGGCTCGCCGCGACGGAGCGCCAGGTGGCCGGTCTCGTCCTGGAGGGCGCCACCAACCGCGAGATCGCGGCGCGCCTGTTCATCAGCGTGAAGACGGTCGAGGCGACGCTCACCCGGGTCTACCGCAAGCTCGGCATCCGCTCCCGCGTGGACATCGTCCGCCTGGCGGCGGGACGGCAGCGCACCGGCTGACGCTCCGTCAGCCCATCCTCTCCGGAGGAACCGACCGCCGGACGGCCGGCGTCCTCCGAGCGACCGGCCACCGGACGGCCGTGGCCCCTCCGCGCGGCCCACCGGCACCCCTCCCGGAAGCCGGCCGGCGGACGGCCGGGAGCCCTCCGAGCGACCAGCCGGCAAACGGCCGGGCGCGCCCTCGTGCAGTCGGCCGCCGGCCCGTCAGATCCCTCTTCGAGGTGCCGGGCGCCGGGTGCCCGGTGCCCTGCCGAGCGCGCACCTGACGTGCCGTCAGACACGCCTCCGGCAGCCGCCCGTCGGCCGGTTCACCGGCCACCCGGCCCCGCGGGGGCCGGGTGGTTTCGCGTGTGGGCAAACAATAAGTGGCCGGCTTTGTTCCGGATGCCAGGACGACGCGGAAGAAAGGCGGTTCAAACCGCCGGCCGTCGAACCGAGGGTTTTCCCTCACCGGCTCCCGCAGGGTGTTCCCTCATTGGGCGGCGTCCGGCGCGCTTCTAGCGTGAACACGCACCCGCAGGCTGTCGCACCACCCCCCACAGCACCCCCCACCGGCATTCTGAGGAGATCCATGTTCGGGCTCACCCGTGTCAGAAAGACCGCCGCCGCCACCCTCGCCGTCGCGGCGGCCGCGACCACCGCGCTGCTGGGCGCGGGCACCGCGAGTGCCGCTCCCCAGCCCATCGTCGGCGGTACGACGACCACGACGTCCGCGTACCCGTACGTCATGCAGATCACCGACGCCTCGCAGAACCAGTTCTGCGGCGGCACGCTCGTCTCCCCCACCAAGGTCGTCACCGCCGCCCACTGCATGGTCGGCGAGACCACGAGCAGCGTCCGCGTCGTCGGCGGGCGCACCTACCTGAACGGCACCAACGGCACCGTCGCCCGGGTGAGCAGGATATGGATCCACCCGAGCTACACCGACGCCACCAACGGTGACGACATCGCCGTACTGACCCTGTCGACGTCGATGCCGTACTCGACGATCGGCTACGTCTCGTCCTCCGACACGGGCCTGTACGCCGCCGGCACCACCGCCCGCGTCCTCGGCTGGGGCACCACCAGGGAGAACGGCTCCTCCTCCAACCAGCTGCGCACCGCCACCGTGCCGACCGTGTCCGACGCCAGCTGCACCTCCTCGTACGGCTCGTCGTACGTGAAGTCGGACATGATCTGCGCCGGCTACACCTCCGGCGGCACCGACACCTGCCAGGGCGACAGCGGCGGCCCGCTGATCATCGCGGGCAAGCTGGCCGGCATCACCTCCTGGGGCGACGGCTGCGCCCGCGCCGGGTACCCGGGCGTCTACACCCGCCTCACCTCCTTCTCCAGCCTGGTGACGACGCAGCTCAGCTCGTGACCCGCGGGCCCCTCGGGGACCGTCACTGACTCCCGGGTACGGCCCGGGCAGCGCCGGGGGCGCTGCGCATCGCCACGAGCGGTGCGCAGCGCCCCTTTCCACGTGGTTCCGTCCCCCAGGGCGCCCCACCCCGTCCGCCCAGGTCATTTGCCCCGTATATCCTGGCCGTTCCCGGGAGGACGGGAAGCGAGGCCCGCGGGGCCGAGGACCGGGGACCGACGTGCGGGCGGCTGCGTCCGGGACGGGAGGCACCGCTCATGCCGGAGCGACGGGTACGTCCGCCGGCCTCGCCGAGGGCCGTCCGAAAGTCGATGTGGCGGCGTGTCGCGCCCTCGGCGGCCGCGTCCTCCGCGCTGCCCCCGGCGCCCCGCACGGGCCCGGCCGCCGCGGAACCCGCGGAGCAGGACAGCGTCGTGGAGGCGGTCCTGTACCGGGACGGGGTGCGCGTCTCCTCCCCCGTCTCGCTCGCCGACACCTACCGCGAGCTGCGCGACCGGCCCGACGGCATGGCCTGGATCGGCCTGGCCCGCCCCACGGAGGCCGAGATCCTCTCCCTCGCGGCCGAGTTCGACCTCCACCCCCTGGCCGTCGAGGACGCGATGGAGGCGCACCAGCGGCCGAAGCTGGAGCGGTACGGCGAGACGCTGTTCGTCGTCCTGCGCGCCGCGCGCTACCTCGACGCGCCGGAGGAGGTCGACTTCGGCGAGCTGCACGTGTTCGTCGGCCCGGACTTCGTGATCACGGTCAGGCACGGGGCGGCGCCGGACCTGTCGGCGGTGCGCCGCCGCATGGAGGACACCCCCGACCTGCTGCGCCTGGGGCCCGAAGCGGTGCTGTACGCGATCCTGGACGCGGTGGTGGACGGCTACGCACCGGTCGTGGAGGGCGTCCAGAACGACATCGACGAGATCGAGACCGAGGTGTTCCGCGGCGACCCCGAGGTCTCCCGCCGCATCTACGAACTCTCCCGCGAGATGGTCGAGTTCCAGCGCGCCACCCGCCCGCTGGTCGGCATGCTGCACGGCCTGATGGCGGGCTTCTCCAAGTACGGCACGGACGACGAGCTCCAGCGCAACCTGCGCGACGTCGCCGACCACGTCACGCACACCAGCGAGCGCGTCGACGGCTTCCGCCAGGCCCTCGCCGACATCCTCACCGTGAACGCCACCCTGGTCACCCAGCAGCAGAACGCCGAGATGCGGGCCCTGGCCGAGGCGGGCTTCGAGCAGAACGAGGAGATCAAGAAGATCTCCTCGTGGGCCGCCATCCTCTTCGCCCCGACCCTGGTCGGCACGGTCTACGGCATGAACTTCACCCACATGCCCGAGGTGCACTGGGTGTTCGGCTACCCCTTCGCCATCGGCCTCATGGGGGTCGTCTGCCTCACCCTGTACCTGGTGTTCAAGCGCCGGGACTGGCTCTGAGAGCCCCTTCCGGCGGCGCTCCCGGCGCCGGGCGGCGAGCCGCGCGAGGACCACGGGACAACCCGGTCCTCGAATGTCACCGCCATGACATACGCTGCCTCCTCGGCAGCGTCCGCGCGCTCTCACCGGCGCGAAGGGGGGCCGCTGCCCTCTCTCTTCGCCCGGTGTTCACCGGGCCCACTCCGTGGGGGTTCACATCACTGTGCGCAGGCGCAGCATCTCGACCGCGACGGCGCTCGCGGTCCTCTTCAGCTCCGCGGCGCTCGCCGCGGGCACCGCGGGGCCGGCGGCGGCCGACTCCGCGAAGGTCCTGCCGGTGTCGTCGGTCGGCGACATCGTCGTGGACGGCGCGCACCAGCGGGTCTACGTCTCCGACCCGACCGGCGGCAAGATCGTCGTCACTGACTACACCGGTACCGTGAAGGCGACCCTGACCGGGCTCTCCGGCGTGACCGGCCTCGCGCTGTCCGCCGACTCCGGGCAGGTGTACGCGGCCGTGAGGAGCGGCAACCGGATCGTCTCGGTGGAGACGGCGACGTACACCCGGACCGCGAGCTACCCGGTGGGCGCGCCCCCCGGCGACCTGGAGGTGGTGGACGGCCGGATCTGGTTCGCCCACGGCACCGACTTCGGCTCGCTCGACGTCTCCGGCACCGAACCCGTCGTCCGCCTCGCCCAGCGGGGCGACGTGGACTTCTACGGCGCCTTCGGCATGTTCCTGGCCGCCGACCCGGCCGTCCCCGGCGTCCTCGTGGCCGGCAACGGCGGCGACCTCGCCGTGTACGACGTCTCGGCCGACGGGGCCGCGCTGCGGGTCAAGGGCAGCATGGACACCGCCGTGAGACAGCTGGACCTGACGCCCGACGGCGGCCAGGTCCTCACCTCGTGGGGCGACCCGGACTACGGCTACGGCCTCGGCGCCTACTCGGCCACCGACCTCACCGAGCAGGCCGGCTACCCCATCGACGCCTACCCGAACGCCGTGCGGGTCGCCCCCGACGGCACCGTCGCGGGCGGCAGCGACTCCTGGTACGACCCGGACGTCCACATCCACCGGCCCGGCGACCCGGAGCCGGTGCGGGAGTACGACTTCCCCAACACCGGCGACAGCAGCGGCGCCGACACCCTCGTGGACGGCGCGCTGGCCTGGGCCCCGGACGGCAGCCGGGTGTT
Organism: Streptomyces minutiscleroticus; assembly: GCF_014650875.1. GTDB lineage: Bacteria > Actinomycetota > Actinomycetes > Streptomycetales > Streptomycetaceae > Streptomyces > Streptomyces minutiscleroticus. The sequence goes on along the minus strand of NZ_BMVU01000033.1, from coordinate 19,075 downwards.
CGCGGTCTCCGTGAACACCTACGGCACGTACACCCTGCGCGCCCTGACCGACCCCGCCAAGGAGCTGCCGGCCCTGACGGTGTCGGCCCCCTCGACGGCCGACCGGGCCGAGAAGCTCACCGTCACCGGCAAGCTGACCTCGAAGACACCCCTGCCGGCGGGCACGAGCCTCAAGGTGACCCGCACGGACGTCGAGTCGCCGAACGGCAGGGCGCTGGCCGCCGTGAAGACGAAGGCAGGCGGGGGCTTCTCCTTCACGGACACCCCGCCCGCCGGCGGCAAGGTCACCTACAAGGTGTCCTACGCGGGCGACGCCGCGCACGCCGCCGTCTCCGGCTCCGACGCGGTGACGGTCTCGCGCAAGGCGACCGCGCTGACGCTGTCCAACGACGGCAAGCTGTACGCGTACGGCAAGGACGTCTCCTTCACCGCGCACCTCGGCACGACGTACAAGAACCGCACCGTCGAGATCTACGCCGACCCCTTCGGCTCCGACAAGCCGAAGAAGCTGCTGAAGAAGGCCAAGGTCAACTCCAGTGGGAACCTGTCGGCGACCGTCGACATGGCTCGCGACACCACCGTCACGGCCGTCTTCGCCGGCGACGCCCGCTACGCGTCCAAGACGGTGAAGTCGACCGCGTACGCCGAGGCGAAGGTCTCCACCGCCGTCTCCAAGCACTACAAGACCGGCAGGATCGGCTCCACCACGTACTACTACTTCCACAAGAAGACCGACCCGGTGTTCACCACGACCATGAACTACTACAAGGGCCGCAAGCAGCGGTTCCAGCTCCAGATCCGCTACCAGGGCACGTGGTACGACTCCGGGACCGAGTACTTCGCGCTGGGCACCGACGGCAAGTCGGCCGTGCGCCTGGAGGCACCGGGCGAGTCCGGCATCCGCGCCCGGATGCGCTCGTCGTACGTCAACGGCTCCTCGGGCGACAGCGTCAACTCCACGACGCACGGCGCCTGGAAGTACTTCACCTTCACCACCTGACGCGCGGGCCGTCCGGCCGGTACGGCTCCCGGGTCCGCCCGGGAGCCGTACCGCCGCGACTCAGCCGGCCCGCCGCCCGGCGTACCCCACGAAGGCGGCCCAGGCGTCCGGACCGAGGATCAGCCCGGCACGGCCGGTGTCCTTGGAGTCCCGCACGTGGACGGCACGGGCACCTGCGGCCACCTCCACGCACTGGCCGCCCTCGCCGCTGCTGTACGTGCTCTTGACCCACGTCAGTTCCGTCGCGCCCCTCATAGCTCTCCCAGCAACCCCTCGACGAAGGCCATCGACTCCCGTGGAGTGAGAGCCTGAGCCCGGATGATTCCATACTGCGCCTCGAGCTCCCGGACGGGCGCCCGCTCGGTGTAGAGGGTGCTGCTCCTCTGCACCTCCGTGTAGGCGACGCGCTGTCCCGCCTTCGTCTCGATGAGGGTGAACGGCCCTGCGAGCCCCGCATGGTCCTCCCGTTGCAGCGGCATGACCTGGATCTCGACGTTGCGGTTCCGTCCGGTCAGCAGGACCTGCTCCAACTGCCCTCGGTGCACCCGTGTCCCGCCGATGGGCCGGCGCAGCACGGCCTCTTCGACGACGAAGCTCATCAGCGGTGCGGGCCACCGTGAGAAGACCTCCTGCCTGTGCATCCGAGCCGCCACCCGCTGTCGGATCGTCTCCTCGTCCAGAAGCGGCCGCCGCATCCTGAACACGGCCTCCGCGTACTCCTCCGTCTGCAGGAGCCCGTTGATCACGTGCGTGTCGTACACGTGCAGCTCGACCGCCTCGGTCTCCAGGCGCGCCGCGTCCCGGAAGAGCGCCGGGTACTGCGCCCGCGCCACCTCCTCCTTCGTCTCCCGGAGGACTCCGCCCGCGTCCAGCAGTTCGTCGGCCGTGTCGATGAACCGGGGCGGCGGCACCCGCCGCCCCTGCTCGTACGACGCGATCGTGGACGTCGAGTAACCGGTCCGCGCGCCGAACTCGGCGCGCTCCAGTCCCGCCCGCAGCCGGAACCGCTTGAGCTGGCGCCCGAACACCCGGAGGACGCCCGACCCCGGTTCGGGCCGTCCCGGGTCCTCCGTGCCGTCGGCCGCACCCCCGCCGGGCTCCCCCCGTACCGGTCCGCTCACTGGCCCACCCGCCTTCGCGCCCGCCGGCGGGACACCCCGCCCGGTCGGCCCCAGGCTAGGAACCGGGTGCCGGCCGCGCCCGCGAACGCGGGAAGTTCACCGGAACAAGTGCCCGCCGCACGCCTCCGTCCGCGGGCGGCCCGTCAGCGCCCGCGCCCGGCGCGGCACGTGACGCACTGGTCCGCGTGCGGCACCGCCAGGACGCGTTCGCGGGCGACGGGTCCGCCGCAGGCGGTGCAGCGGCCGAGGGTGCCGGCCCGCAGGCGCTCCAGGGCCGCGTCCGTCTGCTCCAGGAGGTCGCGGGCCCGGCCCGTGTCGGCCTGCAGCTGCTCCACCGCCGTGACCCGCGACCCGATGTCGGCCGCGTCCAGCTCGCAGTCGTCGTAGAGCGCCAGGCGCGCCGCCTCGGCCTCGGCGAGCTCCCGGCGCAGGCGCTCGGCCTGCTCGGTCAGCCGCTCCTCGACCTCCCGCAGGTCCTCGGCGGAGAGTTCCGTCGTCGTGTTCGTCATGTCCAGCATGTGTCGCCTTCCACCGGGCCCCTCATCCGGAAAGGGCCGTTTCAATGCGAGGTGGTTCCCCCGAAGCGCGACGGCACACCGGCCGAACGGGGGGCAATGTCGTACAAGCCCGGCCACGGGGCCGGGCCGGTGTTTGCGGCGGTGGGGCGGGGGGCACCCGCGGGCGCTGGAGGTGGTCGTCGTGCCCGAGCCAGGCAGCAAGAAGTACGACGTCAGGCGTGCGCATGAGCGCAAGGAGGCCGAGCGGTCCGGCGCCGGGAAGCACGCCGCCGAAGAGGCGGCCGAGAAACTGCAGGCCGACCCGCACTGGCGCAGCGGCGGGCCGCGCACCGAACGCGGTCGCGGGCCCAAGGGCGAGCGCCCCGAGCACGCCGGGCGGACCGGCCGGAACGTCCGGGGCGGCAAGGGCTCCGACGGCACCGAGGACACCGGGAACACCGGCTGACCTGCGGCGCGGTTCGGCCGTAGGGCCCACGCGGATGTGCGGGACGTGCCGGACGGTAGCACCGGACGGACGCGGCGCCCCGTCCGGCGTCCGGTCACCCCAGCACCACCGGCAGGTTGCGGAACCCGTGGGCGACGAACGACCGCACCTGCCGGGGCAGGGGCGCCGCCGCGTCGAGGCGCAGGCCCGGGAAGCGGGCGAAGAGGGCGGGCAGGGCGACGGACGCCTGGAGCCGGGCCAGGGGCGCGCCGAGGCAGCGGTGCACCCCGTGGCCGAAGGCGAGGTGCTCCTTGTCGGCGCGTGTCAGGTCGAAGCGGGCCGCGCCGCCGCCGTGCCGGAGCGGGTCGCGCCCGGCCGCCGCGTACGTCGCCAGGATCGCGTCGCCCCGCGGTATCACGGTGCCGTCGGGCAGGGCGATGTCCTCGACGGCGTACCGCAGCGGCATGTTGGCCAGCGGCGGGGCCCAGCGCAGGGTCTCCTCGACGGCCTCGCCCCAGCCGACGGTCCCGTCGAGGACGCGGGCGAGCTGGCCGGGGTGGCCGAGCAGGGCGTGCACGGCGTTGCCGATCAGATGGGCCGTGGTGTCGTGGCCCGCGCCGAGCACCAGCAGCAGCGTGCCGGTGAGTTCGGTGCCGGTGAGCCGCGAGCCGTCCGCGTCGCGGGCGGCGAGCAGCGCGCTGGTCAGGTCGTCGCCGGGGCGCGCGAGCTTCTCCGCGACGAGCCCGGCGAGCGCCTTGTGGACCTCGCGCCCGTGGGCGGCGGCCCGGACGGGCGTCGGGGCGGTGTCCATGCGCGCCTCGGCGAGCCGGACGAGGCCGTCGCGCCGCTCCTCGGACAGTCCGAGCAGGTCGCAGAGCACGTGCAGGGACAGCGGGTGGGTGTAACCGGGGCGCAGGTCGGCCCGGCCGCCGGGCGTCGCGGCCAGCCGGTCGAGCAGGTCCGCGACCCGTTCCTCGACGCGCGGCCGCAGCGCCTCGACGCGGTCCCGGGAGAACGCCGGCTCGATCAGTCCGCGCAGTCTGCGGTGGTCGGCGCCGTACGCCGTGGCCAGGGTCGAGCCGCCGACCCAGGCGTCGGCCCAGGTGTCCCGGTAGGCGCCCGAGGCCCAGGCGGGCCAGTGCCGGTCCGGGTCCTTGGACACCCGGGCGTCGGCGAGGAGGCCGCGCAGCACCGCGTACTCGGTGGGGGCCCAGGCCCGGACGCCGCCCGGCAGTTCGACGAGGACCACGGCCCCGCGGGACCGCAGGTACGTCGCCTCGGCGTGGAGGGCGCCGCCCTCGGGATCCAGCACGTGGGGGGCGGTGGTCTTGGTCGGCAGCACAGGGACTCCTGACGTCGGGGCCGGGACCGTACGCCGTCGTATACGTGCCGCTCCCACCGGCCGTCTCATCCGCCCCCGCGCCCCGGTCGGCCGGGCGGCGCCGGTGTGGGTCCCCGGTCCGCCGCCGGCCCGCCCGTACGATCGGCCCGTGGCTCTCTTCGTTGTCGAGCAGGACGCCCCGCTGACCGTCGCCGAGGCATGGCGGCGCGTCACGGACTGGCCGCGGCACGGCGATCTCGTGCCGTTCACGCGCGTCACCGTCACCACGCCGGCGCCGACCGGCGAGGGCACGGTGTTCGTGGCCCGGACGGGGGCGGGGCCGCTGGGCTTCGACGACCCGATGGAGGTCGTCGTGTGGCGGCCGCCGAACGGCGCGGAGGCCGGGTTCTGCCGGCTCGTCAAGCGGGGTTCGTTCGTCACGGGGTGGGCGGAGATCGAGGTCGGGCCGACGCGCGGGGGCGCGCACGTGGTGTGGCGCGAGGACGCGGCGGTCCGGCCGCTCCCCCGCGCCCTCGACCCGCTGCTGCGGGCCGGGGCGGGGGTGATGTTCGGGCAGGTGCTGAAGCGGCTGCTGCGGGCGCCCTCGGATCGCTCCTGAGTCCCGCTGGTCCGCCGATCCCGGCCCCCGCTGCCCGGCGCCCCGCACCGGGCGCCCCGGGCCGCCCCGGCGCCCGCGGCCTCAGAGCGCCGAGCCCACCCGGCGGGACGCCCCGGGCGCGGCGTCGTGGTGGATGGGCGTGTGCGCGCCGGTGAGCGGGACGCCGCTGCCGCCGCGCCGGACGGCGACGATCTCCGCCGCGATCGACAGGGCCGTCTCCTCGGGGGTGCGGGCGCCCAGGTCGAGGCCGATGGGCGAGCGCAGCCGGGCCAGTTCCGGCTCGCCGAGGCCCTCCTCGCGCAGCCGGCCGAGGCGGTCGAGGTGGGTGCGGCGCGACCCCATGGCCCCCACGTACGCGACCGGCAGGCGCAGCGCCAGGCGCAGCAGCGGCACGTCGAACTTGGGGTCGTGGGTCAGGACGCACAGCACCGTGCGGCCGTCCACCCGCGTGGACTCCAGGTAGCGGTGCGGCCAGTCGACGACGATCTCGTCCGCCTCGGGGAAGCGGGCGCGGGTGGCGAACACGGGCCGCGCGTCGCAGACGGTCACGTGGTACCCGAGGAACTTCCCGGCCCGGACCAGCGCCGACGCGAAGTCGACCGCCCCGAAGACGATCATGCGCGGGGCGGGGAGGGCGGACTCGACGAGCAGGTCGAGCGGCGCGCCGCAGCGGGCGCCGTCCGCGCCGACGCCGACGAGGTCCGTGCGGCCCGCGTCGAGCAGGGCCCGGGCCTCGGCCGCCGCGGTGCCGTCCAGCTCCGGCGGACCGCCCAGACTCCCCTCGCAGGAGCCGTCGGGGCGGACGAGCAGGGCGCGGCCCAGCAGGTCCCGGGGGCCGGAGACGACGCGGGCGAGGGCCGCCGCAGAGCCGTCCGCGGCGGCCGCGAGGGCGGCGGCGTACACGGCCCGGACCGGATCGGCGGCCCGGACCGGCACGACCAGGACCTCGATGACGCCGCCGCAGGTCAGACCGACCGCGAAGGCGTCGTCGTCGCTGTAGCCGAAGCGCTCGCGGACGGGGACGCCGTCCGCGAGCGCCTGCCGGCACAGGTCGTAGACCGCGCCCTCCACGCAGCCGCCGGAGACCGAGCCGACCGCCGTGCCGTCGGCGTCCACCGCGAGGGCGGCGCCCGGCGTGCGGGGCGCGCTGCCGCCGACGGCCACCACGGTGGCCACGGCGAAGTCGCGTCCCTGCCCGGCCCACCGGTGCAGTTCTGCGGCGATGTCCAGCATCTGTTCGGTCTCCCAGTCGTGTGAGGGGCGGGCGTACGGACGTCAGTGGACGCCGAGCCAGCCCTCGATCGGGTGCAGTGCGAAGTAGACGAGGAAGACGGCCGCCAGGCTCCACATGAGCGGTCCGGGTTCCCTGAACCGCCCCTGGGCAGTCCTGACGGCGACGTGGCTGATCACTCCCGCCGCGACGCCGGCGGTGATGGAGTACGTGAACGGCATGATCACGACGGTCAGGAAGACCGGGACCGCGGTGGCGCGGTCGGCCCAGTCCACGTGCCGGGCCTGGGACATCATCATGGCGCCGATGACGACGAGCGCGGCGGCGGCGACCTCGCCGGGGACGATCGCGGTGAGCGGGGTGAAGAACAGGCAGGCCGCGAAGAGGAGTCCGGTGACGACCGAGGACAGGCCGGTGCGGGCGCCCTCGCCGACGCCGGTGGCGGACTCGACGAAGACGGTCTGCCCGGAGGCGCCCGCCACCCCGCCGATCGCGCCGCCCGCGCCGTCCACGAACAGGGCCCTGGACAGCCCGGGCATCCGGCCGCGCCCGTCGGCGAGCCCGGCCTCGGTGCCGACGCCGATGACGGTGGCCATCGCGTCGAAGAACCCGGCGAGCACCAGCGTGAAGACGATCATGCCGACGGTCATCGCGCCGGCCTGCCCCCAGCCGCCGAATTCGACCTGCCCGAGGAGCGAGAAGTCCGGCATCGAGACGGCGGAGCCGTGCAGGGCGGGGGCGCCGTTCGCCCACTGCCGCGGGTCGACGACGCCCAGCGCGTTCAGGGTCACCGCGGCGGCGGTGCCGGTGACGATGCCGAGGAGGATCGCGCCGGGTACGCCGCGCGCCTGGAGCATGAGGATCAGCAGCAGGGTGACGGCGAAGAGCAGCACCGGCCAGCCGGCGAGTTCGCCGGCCGGGCCGAGGCTGACCGGCGTGGACTCCCCCTGGTGGACGAAGCCGGCCTTGTAGAAGCCGATGAGCGCGACGAACAGGCCGATGCCCATGGTGATCGCGTGTTTGAGCGCCGCCGGGATGGCGTTCATGATCATCTCGCGCAGGCCGGTGACGACGAGCAGCATGATCACGACGCCATAGAGCACGCACATGCCCATCGCCTGCGGCCAGGTCATCTGCGGGACGACCTGCGAGGAGAGCACCCCGGAGACGGAGAGCCCGGCGGCGAGGGCGAGCGGTACCCGCCCGACGACACCCATGAGGAGGGTGGTGAGGGCCGCCGCGAACGCGGTGGCCGTGATCAGGGCCCGCTGCCCGAGCGTGTCCCCCGCCACGTCCTTCCCGGACAGGATCAGGGGGTTGAGCAGCAGGATGTACGCCATCGCCATGAAGGTGGTGACGCCGCCGCGCACCTCGCGCGCGAGGGTCGAACCCCGCCGGGATATGTGGAAGTACCGGTCGAGCCGGGACCGTCCGGCCGGGACGCGGGTTCCCGCGCCCGCGTCGTCGGCGGTGGTGCCGGGCTTCACCGACTGCTGGGTCATGGTGGCCTGCTCCCAAGGTTCAAAGGGGCACCCGCGGCGGACGCCTCGGCGGCGGACGCGGGATCGGGAAAGGTCGCACGACCCGGGGGACGGCCCGAGGCGAACGTGGTGCTTGCGCGGTGTGCCGCGTCGGGGCGGCCGCCCGGCCGGGCGGCCGCCCCGACGGGCCTACGCCGTGCCCGTGAGGTGCTCCGGGCGTACCGGCGTCCGGTCCAGCTGGAGCCCCGTCGCGTTCCGGATCGCCGCGAGGACGGCCGGGGTGGACGACAGGGTGGGAGCCTCGCCGACGCCGCGCAGCCCGTACGGCGCGTGGTCGTCGGCGAGTTCGAGCACGTCGACGGGGAGGGTCGGCGTGTCGAGGATGGTGGGGATCAGGTAGTCCGTGAAGGACGGGTTCCTGACCTTGGCGGTCGCCGGGTCGACGAGGATCTCCTCCATGACGGCCATGCCCAGGCCCTGGACGGTGCCGCCCTGGATCTGGCCGACGACGGAGAGCGGGTTGAGCGCCTTGCCGACGTCCTGGGCGCAGGCCAGCTCGACCACCTTGACCAGGCCCAGTTCGGTGTCGACCTCGACGACGGCGCGGTGGGCGGCGAACGAGTACTGCACGTGGCCGTCGCCCTGACCGGTGCGCGGGTCGAAGGGCCGGGTCGGGCGGTGCCGCCACTCGGCCTCGACCTCGACCGCCTCCTCGCCCAGCACGTCCACGAGGTCGGCCAGGACCTCGCCGCCGTCGGTGACGACCTTGCCGTCCTCCAGGAGGAGCTCGGCCGTCGCCCAGGCCGGGTGGTACGTGCCGAAACGGCGCCGTCCCAGCTCCAGGACCTTCTCGCGGACCAGCTCGCAGGAGTTCTTGATCGCGCCGCCGGTGACGTAGGTCTGGCGGGAGGCGGAGGTCGAGCCGGCGCTGCCCACCCGGGTGTCCGCCGGGTCGATCGTCACCCGGGAGACGCCCAGCTCGGTGCGGGCGATCTGGGCGTGGACGGTGACGCCGCCCTGGCCGACCTCGGCCATCGCGGTGTGCACGGTCGCCACCGCCTCGCCTCCGACGACCTCCATGCGCACCCTGGCCGTGGAGTAGTCGTCGAAGCCCTCGGAGAAGCCGACGTTCTTGATGCCGACCGCGTAGCCGACGCCGCGCACGACGCCCTCGCCGTGCGTGGTGTTGGACAGGCCGCCGGGCAGCTGGCGCACGTCGGCGCCCTCGCTGCTCTCCCACTGGCGCTCGGGCGGCAGCGGCATCGCCTTGACCCGGCGCAGCAGTTCGGCGACGGGCGCGGGCGAGTCGACGACCTGCCCGGTGGGCATGACGGAGCCCTGCTTCATGGCGTTCAGCCGCCGGAACTCCACCGGGTCCATGCCGACCGCCGCGGCCAGCTTGTCCATCTGCGCCTCGTACGCGAAGCACGCCTGGACCGCGCCGAAGCCGCGCATGGCGCCGCAGGGCGGGTTGTTGGTGTAGAGCGCGACCGCCTCGATGTCGACGTCGTCGACGACGTACGGGCCGACGCCCAGGCTGGAGGCGTTGCCCACGACCGCGGGCGAGGCCGAGGCGTACGCGCCGCCGTCGAGCACGATCCGGGCCCTCACGTGGGTGAGCTTGCCGTCCCTGGTCGCCCCGTGCTCGTACGTCAGCTTGGCCGGGTGGCGGTGGACGTGCCCGAAGAAGGACTCGAACCGGTTGTAGACGATCTTGACGGGCTTGCCGGTGCGCAGCGCCAGCAGGCAGGCGTGGATCTGCATCGACAGGTCCTCACGGCCGCCGAACGCGCCGCCGACGCCCGACAGCGTCATCCGCACCTTGTCCTCGGGCAGTCCGAGGACGGGCGCGATCTGCCGCAGGTCGGAGTGGAGCCACTGGGTGGCGACGTACAGGTCGACGCCGCCGTCCTCGCCGGGGACCGCGAGCCCCGACTCCGGCCCGAGGAAGGCCTGGTCCTGCATGCCGAAGGTGTACTCGCCGCGCACGACGAAGTCGGCCCTCCTCGCGGCCTCCTCCGCGTTCCCGCGCACGATCGGCTGGCGGTGCACGATGTTGGGGTGCGGGACGTGGCCGGTGACGGGGGTCCCCCCTGGACCGGAGCCTGTCGGAGGCCCTTGGGGGAGGTCCGTGCGGTTCTCGTGGATCAGGGGCGCGCCGGGCGCGGTCGCGGACGCCTCGTCGGTGACGACGGGCAGCTCCCGGTACTCGACCACGATCTTCGCGGCGGCGCGGCGCGCGGTCTCCGGGTGGTCGGCGGCCACGATCGCGACGGGCTCGCCGTGGTGGCGGACCCGGCCGTGCGCGAGGACGGGCGTGTCCTGGATCTCCAGGCCGTAGTGACGCACGTCCGTCGGCAGGTCGTCGTAGGTCATCACCGCGTACACGCCGGGCTGGGCGAGCGCGGCGGAGGTGTCGATGGAGACGATCTCCGCGTGGGCGGTGGTGGAGCGCAGGATGTGGCCCCACAGCATGTCCTCGTGCCACATGTCGGAGGAGTACGCGAACTCGCCCGTGACCTTGAGCGTGCCGTCGGGGCGCAGCGTGGACTCGCCGATGCCGCCCCTGGTGCCGGAGTGCTGGGTGAGGCCGGCGGGGGTGCCGGCGGTCCCGGTCGTCCTCGCCGTCCCGGCGGCCCCGCCCGGTCCGCTCGCCCCGGCCGCCCCGGTCGTGGCCGTCCCGGTCCTGCTCGTCCCGGCTCCGGTCCCGGTCGTCATCGTGCCGCCTCCTCTGCCTGGCGGGCGGCCGCGAGGCGGACCGCGTCCATGATCTTCTCGTAGCCGGTGCAGCGGCACAGGTTGCCGGAGAGCGCCTCGCGGATGTCCGCGTCGGACGGGTCGGGGTTGCGCTCCAGCATCTCGTCGGCGGCGACCAGCAGCCCGGGCGTGCAGAAGCCGCACTGGACGGCGCCCGCGTCGATGAACGCCTGCTGGATCGGCGCGAGCCCGCCGCCCCCGCCGGCCTGCGAGTCCTGCGGCCGGGCCGCCCTGCTCCAGGCGTCGCCCGCGGGGACCCCCGGCGCCTCGTCCAGGGGGGCGCCGGAGGTGCCGCAGGCGCCGGAGGCGCAGGACCCGGACCCGTCGCCCCCGGCGCACCGCCGGGCCCGCCGCTCGGCGAGGTCCGCGAGGCCCTCGACCGTCACCACCTCGCGGCCCTCGGCCTGTCCGGCCGCGACCAGGCAGGAGCAGACGGGCACCCCGTCGAGCCGGACGGTGCACGAGCCGCACTCGCCCTGCTCGCAGGCGTTCTTGGAGCCGGGCAGGCCCAGCCGCTCGCGCAGCACGTACAGGAGGCTCTCGCCCTCCCAGACGTCGTCGGCCTCCTGCGGCCGGCCGTTGACCGTGAAACTGACGCGCATCAGGCGGCGCCTCCCCTCTCGTCCGCGGCGCGGCCGGTGCCCCGGTACGCCTCCCAGGTCCAGGTCAGGGTGCGGCGGGCCAGGACGCCGACCGCGTGGCGGCGGTAGCCGGCCGTGCCCCGTACGTCGTCGATCGGATTGCAGGCGGCCGAGCACAGGGCCGCGAACTCCTCGGCGACCGACGGCGGGACGGCCCTCCCGCTGTCCCAGAGGCGGTCCTCCTCCAGTGCCGCGTTCAGGAAGTCCTCGGCGGCCCTCGCGCGCACCGGGGTGGGCGCGGCCGAGCCGATGCCCGTACGGACCGTGCGCGTGTCCGGGTGCAGGGCGAGGCCGAAGGCGCAGACGGCGATGACCATGGCGTTGCGCGTGCCGACCTTGGCGAACTGCTGCGGTCCCGAGGCCCTCTTCACGTGCACCGCGCGGATCAGCTCGTCCGCGGCGAGCGCGTTGCGCTTCACCCCGGTGTAGAAGTCGTCGATCGGGATGCGCCGGGTACCGCGTACGGAGGCGACCTCGACCTCGGCGCCCGCGGCGAGCAGCGCCGGGTGGGCGTCGCCGGCGGGCGAGGCGGTGCCGAGGTTGCCGCCGACGCCGCCGCGGTTGCGGATCTGCGGGGAGGCGACGGTGTGCGAGGCGAGGGCGAGGCCCGGCAGCGGACCGCGCAGGTGCTCCATGATCCGCGTGTACGGGACGGAGGCGCCCAGGCGGACGGTGTCCCCGTCCGCCTCCCACTCGCCGAGTTCCTCGACGCGGTTCAGGTCCAGCAGGTGCTCGGGCCGCCGGTGGTCGAAGTTGATCTCGACCATCACGTCGGTGCCGCCCGCGATCGGCACGGCGCCGGGGTGCGCGGCCTTCGCGGCGAGCGCCTCCTCCCAGCTGGCGGGGCGAAGGAAGTCCATGACCGCTCTCTTCTCGTGTCGTGGGCCGTTCCGTACGGGCCGGCCGGTGCGGCGGGACCGGCCCCACGGATGCTGTTCACGCGAATCGGGGCCAGTACACAGGGCTGTCGTCCGGCCGGGTCAGTCACCGAAACCATGAAGGAGTTGGCTGGCCAGGGCGGTCATCTTGTAGATTCGTATGAACGGGGGTCATCAGTAACCTCTTCGTTTTCCCCCGGAAACAGGAGTACCGCCCGGGCACCCGCGGGCGCCCCCACCCTGCGGTCCAGGGGCGCCGGAGGTACGTGACCACTGTGCCCCGGGACGAGGCCGCCGGTCTCCTCCCCGGGGAGCCCGGGAACCCGTCCGGCGGGCCCCCCGGGCGCACCATGGATGTCGAGACAAGGAACGGCGGCGACGAGAATGCGGCTGCGCGCACTGCTGGAGACGGACGCGCTGGGCCTGCGGCTGCTCGGCGGCGGAGACGAACTGGACCGCGCCGTGCGCGGGGTGATGACCACCGACCTGCGCGACCCCAGCCGCTACCTGTCGGGCGGCGAGCTGGTGCTGACCGGGCTCGCCTGGCGGCGCGGCGCCGCGGACTCCGAGTCCTTCGTCCGCATCCTCGCGGGCGCCGGGGTCGCGGCGCTGGCGGCCGGCGAGGCCGAGCTGGGCGACATCCCCGACGACCTGGTCCTGGCCTGCGCCCGGCACCGGATGCCGCTGTTCGCCGTGCACGAGTCGGTGGCCTTCGCGACCATCACCGAGCACGTCGTGCGGCAGGTGTCGGGCGAGCGCGCCGGCGACCTGGCGGCCGTGGTGGACCGGCACCGCCGGATGATGACCTCGGGCCCGGCCGGCGGCGGCCCGGACGTGGTGCTCGACCTGCTCGGCTCCGACCTGGACCTGCGCGCCTGGGTGCTCTCCCCCGCCGGCCGGCTCGTCGCCGGGCCGGGCTCCGGCGGGCCGCGGCTGCCCGCCGACGTCCGCGCCCGGCTGGCCGCCGAGCACCTGGCGGCGGTCCGCGGCGCGCGGCGCGGCCCGTACCGCGTGGTCGTGGGCGGCACGACGTACTCGCTCTTCCCCGTCCGCGGCGGCGGGCGCGCCCCGGCCACGCCGCGCGACGTGCGCGAGACGGTGCTGTCGGACTGGCTCCTCGCGGTCGAGGCGGACGCCGGGGACTGGCCGGCCGAACGGCTGGACCTGCTGCAGGGCGTCACCCAGCTGATCGCGGTCGAGCGGGACCGGCGGGACGCGGCGCGCACGGTGCGCCGGCGGCTCGCCCAGGAGGTCCTGGAGCTGGTCCGGACGGGCGCCGCGCCCGCCGAGATCGCGGCCAGGCTGCGGGTCGCCGCGCCCGTGCTGCTGCCGGGCCTCGGCGCGGCACCGCACTGGCAGGTCGTGGTGGCACGTGTCGAGTGGGCGGACGGCGACGTCGAGGGCGGTCCGGTGGCGCAGTCGCTGCTGGAGGAGATCCTCGTCGACCCCCTGTCCTCCGGCCCCGAGCCCTCCGACCGGATCGCCGTGGCCCACACGGGCGGCGAGGCGGTCGCGCTCGTCCCGCTGCCCTCGGTGTCGGCCGAGCACGACGGGTCCGAGGGCGGGCTCGCCGCGGACGCGCTGCTGGAGGCCGTGCGCGCCCCCCTCTCGGCGGGCCTGGACGACGACGGGCGGCTCACGCTCGGCGTCAGCGCGGCCGTGCACTCCGCGGAGGGGCTGCGCGGCGCGCTGGAGGAGGCCCGGCACGCCCGCCGGGTGGCGGCGGCGCGCCCGGGCCGGGTGTGCGCGGCCGGGCACCAGGAGCTGGCCTCGCACGTCCTGCTGCTGCCGTTCGTCCCCGACGACGTGCGGCGCGCCTTCACCGCCCGGCTCCTGGACCCGCTGCGGGACTACGACCGCCGGCACCGCGCCGAGCTGATCCCCACCCTGGAGGCGTTCCTCGACTCCGACGGCTCGTGGACCCGCTGTGCGACGCGGCTGCACCTGCACGTCAACACGTTGCGGTACCGGGTGGGACGCATCGAGCAGCTCACGGGCCGCGACCTGTCCCGCCTCGAGGACAAGCTCGACTTCTTCCTCGCCCTGCGCATGAGCTGAGGTCCGCCCCGCGCACGAGCCGGGGCCGGGGTGCGGGCGGGGCGGTGCCGGGCGCCGTCCCGCTCCATGACTTTGTGAAATCCTTCACCCAGACCCTTGGCCGGGCCCCTGGGTTCGTGCTGAGATGCGGCCACCACTCAACTGCTCAATGGCGTGCTAGGGGAGGGCAACGTGGCGCATACCGCCATGTCTGGTAAAGGAACGACCCCCGGCGACGATCCACTCCAGACCGCGGTATGGCGGCTGCGCTCGCGCGCCTGCTGGGCCGACGCCGCCGCGCTGCTCGAGCCGCGCGCCGAGCACGACGCCGGGGCCGCGCTGCAGCGGGCCGCGCTGCTCGTCGAGCGCTGCCTCTACACCGAACAGGGCTGGGCCGAGGCCGAGGACGCCCTGCGCACGGCCGAGGCGCTGGCCCACGACGACACCGAGCGGGGCGCCGCGGCGTGCGAGCGCGGCCAGCTCGCGTACGCGGCGACGCTGCACGGCGTGCGGGACCGGGCCGACGAGGCGCGGGCGGCGCTGGGCCGGGCGGCCGCGCTGATCGCGCCCGGCGCGCCGGGCCGGGCGCTGCTGGACTTCCGCCGGGGCCTGCTCGCCGAGAACCTCGCCCGCTCCCCGCAGGCGGCCCGCGCCGCCTACCGCCGCGCCCACGCGGGCGCCGCCGCGCACGACGACCCGCTGCTGCTCTCCTTCACCTGGCGCCACCTCGCGGGCCTCGCCCTGCGGGACGGCGAGCTGGCCGAGGCGCGGCACGGCTTCGCCGAGTCCCTGCGCATCCGCGAGGAGCTGGGCTACCTCGTCGGTACGGCGCCGGCGCTGGCCTCGCTCGCGGAGGCGGAGGGCGAGCCGGAGGCGTCCCGGCTGCGCGCCGAGGCACGCCGGCTGTTCCGCCTGCTGGGCGGCGTCCCCACCTGGCTGGCGGCGCAACTGGCCCCGCCACCGCCGGCGGCCACGGCCTGAACGGGGCGGGCGCGGAGGCGGTGGCACCACCGCCGCGCGTGCCCCGAAGCCGGCCGCGGAGGCCGGCGTCGGGCCCGCCGCCGGCGCGCGGCGCCGAAGCCCGGCCCCGGAGCGCGGCGCCGGAGTCCGGCTTCGGGCTCGGCGCCGGAGCCCGGACCGGGGCTCGGGGACGAGAAGCCCGGGCCCGTCCGCGGCAGCGAAGGCCGGGCTCAGGGCTCGGCATCGGAGCCCGGACCGGGGCTCGGGGACGAGAAGCCCGGGCCCGTCCGCGGCAGCGAAGGCCGGGCTCAGGGCTCGGCATCGGAGCCCGGACCGGGGCTCGGGGACGAGAAGTCCGGAGTTGAGCGCGGCGGGGGCTCGGCGTCGGAGTCCGGGCCCGGGGCGAGGGGTGTGGCCTCAGGGGGTGGCCGTGCCGAAGTGTCCGCGCAGCAGGGAGTGGACCGCCGTGTGGTTCTCCGCGATCAGCGCGTCCAGCAGCGCGGCGTGCTCGGCCGCGTCGGCCACCAGATCCGTACGGCTGCGGGCGAAGCTCACCCCGGCCGGGAGCCAGTGGGTGCGGCGGTGCAGGTCGTCCGCGATCCGCACCAGCTGCCGGTTGCCGGAGAGCGTCAGCACCGCGCGGTGGAAGGCCCGGTCGGACTCGGCGTAGCCCGTGCGGTCGCCCGCCGACGCCGCGCGGACCGTCGCCTCGGCCAGCGGGCGCAGCTCCGCCCAGCGGGCCGCCGGCACCGTGCGGGCGAGGCGCAGGATCACCGGCACCTCCACGAGCGCCCTGATCTCGGTCAGCTCGGCCAGCTCGCGCGCGTCGCGCTCGACGATCCGGAAGCCCCGGTTCGGTACGACCTCCACGGCGCCTTCGAGCGCGAGCTGCTGCATCGCCTCGCGCACCGGCGTCGCGGAGACGCCGAAGCTCTCGCCGAGCGCGGGCGCGGAGTAGACCGCGCCGGGCTCCAGCTCGCCCGCGACCAGGGCGGCGCGCAGGGCGTCGAGGATCTGGGCGCGCACGGAGGCGCGCTGGACGACCGGGCGGCCGGGCGCCTGCGGGGCGGCGGCCGCCCGGGGTCTCGGCAGCGCCGGTTCGCCGTGGGTGTGCTCGCCGCGGGCCGTCTCCGCGCGCGCGGAGCCGCCCGGGCCCGCCGTGTCGTCGGCCGTGCCGCGCTCCCGGTCCGCCGCCCGCGGCTGCGCGGGCAGGGGCACCGCCTCGGCGGGGAACGGCCGCGGGCGGGCGGCGGCGTCCGCGCCGCGCCCTGCCTGGGGTGCGCCGCGGCCCGCCGGGGCAGCGGCGGCGGGGCGGTGCGCGTCGCGCGGGCCGGCCTGCTCCACGGGGGCCTCCTCCGGGCTTGGTGGCACTTGAGGTCATTGTGACGGTTCACCGTCGCTGTGGTCAGTTCAGCACCATAGGCCCCCGGAACGACAGTTCAAACCTCGCCGAAATCCAGTAAGGTTAGGCTTACCTGCAAGCGATCGCGAGATCGGTGGTTCCCGCATGTCCGTCCCCACCCTGGCCAAGGGCCCGACCAACGGCGTCGGCGCCTGGACGCCCCGGTCCGCCCTCATGGACGCCTACGCGCGTCTGACCGAGGTGTTCCCCGGGCTGAGTGTCACGGAGCTCGGCCCCGGCGAGACCGCGCCGCAGGGCGACGGCTGGGTCTCCGCCGCGCGCCTCGCGGAGGGCGGCGACGCCCTGGACGCCTATCTGGCCTGGGACGACGAGCAGGTCATCGAGGACTACGGGCAGCGCGCCCGCCCGGACGTGGTCGCCACCTTCGGACTGCACCGGTACGCCTGGCCCGCCTGCCTGCTGATCACCGCGCCCTGGTTCCTGCTGCGCCGCGTGCCCCGCTACCCCGTGGAGCAGGTCTCCTTCCACCGCGCCTCCGGCCGTCTCGCGGTCCGCGCCGAGGGGTTCGCGTGCCTGCCGGACGACCCGGCGGCGACGCTGCCCGGCGCCCGCGTCGTCCCCGACGAGGAGGCCCTGCGGGCCGAGGTCCGCGCGGCGGTCGCCGAGCACATGGAACCCCTCCTCGCCGGTTTCGGCCCCCGGATGCGCCGGCGCGGCCGCGGCCTGTGGGCCATGGCGACGGACGAGATCGTCGAAGGGCTCTGGTACGTCTCCCACCTGCTCGGCGAGGAGCAGCGCGCCACCGGGGAGCTGGAGCGGCTGCTGCCCGGCGCGACGCGGCCGTACGTCGGCTCCGCCGCCTTCCGCACGCTGACCGGCCCGAACGGCGAGAGCCTGCCGACCCGCGACCGGGCGAGCTGCTGCATGTTCTACACGCTGCGCCCCGACGCCGCCTGCGTCACCTGCCCGCGCACCTGCGACGCGGACCGCGTCGCCCGGCTGACGGCCACCGCTGCGGCCGCGCCGGCGGAGTGAACGCCCCGCGCGGCTCCGGCCGCGCGGACACCACGTCTTCGGCGGACATCGCGCCCCGGCGGACACCGCGCCACCCGACCCGACGGACCGGCCGTTCTCACCGGCCTGGTCGAGGACGCCCCGGCCGGTGAGGACGGCCGGGGCGCGTACGTCTTGTCCGGGCGCTCACGGGCACGCCTTCGCGCGGTCGGCGTGACGTCGTCCGCGGGTCTCTCCGCGGCTGCGCGACGGTGCTCTCGACGACCGTCTCCCTGACCGTTCCGTGCTGGAAAACGGCTGTCCAGGACCGTCTCGGGACCGTCCTGGACTACGGCTGGTTCACAAGTTCCTCACTTGCCGCAGGAGATTTCCGTAGAACCATTCGTACGGGTAATCTAAACCGCACTCAACTCCCGGCCCTCATGCAGCCGTTCGAGGACAATGTCGCCGCCCGTGTGCCCTGGCGCTTCATTTGGCGGCTTCTTGCCCCGAAACCCCCTGAGGAACCACGGGATTGGGCCACTATGGCGGGCGTTACGCCCCATCCCAATGCAAGGGACCCCAGATGAGATTGACCGACATATCGCTGAACTGGCTGCTTCCGGGCGCCGTACTTCTCCTGGGCATGCTGGCGGCGGTGGCGGTGCTCAAGCGTGGCAAGCGCACCGGGGAGAAGTCGGGTACGGACGACTCGTGGGAGCGCAGCGAGGAGCGCCGCCGGCGCAAGGAGGCCATCTACGGCACGGCCTCCTACGCGCTGCTGTTCTGCTGCGCGGCGGTCGCCGCGGCGCTGTCGTTCCACGGCCTGGTCGGCTTCGGCCAGCAGAACCTCGGGCTGTCCGGCGGCTGGGAGTACCTCGTCCCGTTCGGCCTGGACGGCGCGGCCATGTTCTGCTCCGTGCTCGCCGTGCGTGAGGCCAGCCACGGTGACGCGGCCCTCGGCTCCCGCATCCTCGTGTGGACGTTCGCGGGCGCCGCGGCCTGGTTCAACTGGGTGCACGCGCCCAGGGGCGCGGGCCACGCGGGCGCTCCGCACTTCTTCGCGGGCATGTCGCTGTCGGCGGCCGTGCTGTTCGACCGCGCCCTGAAGCAGACCCGCCGTGCGGCGCTGCGCGAGCAGGGCCTGGTGCCCCGTCCGCTGCCGCAGATCCGTATCGTGCGCTGGCTGCGCGCCCCGCGGGAGACGTTCAAGGCCTGGTCCCTCATGCTCCTTGAGGGTGTCCGCACGCTCGACGAGGCGGTCGAGGAGGTGCGCGACGACAAGCGCCAGAAGGAGGAGACCCGCCAGCGCCGGCGGGACCAGGAGAAGCTGGAGCGCGCGAGGCTGCGGGCGATCAGCCGGGGCCGCGGCTGGATGGGCCGCGGCGGCCACCAGGTGGAGGTGCAGCAGGCGATGGCCTCCTCGCAGTCCGCCCAGGTCACCGCGGAGCCTGCCATATCGGCGCCGGAACTGCCCTCGCGCACCCGGCCCTCCCTCGCAGCCGTCCGCAAAGGCGGTGACCAGGTGACGGTCGACCTCACCGCGGAGGACGACACACAGGCCCTGCCGCGTCTCGACTCCCTGGAGCGCAAGCTCAAGGACCTGGAGCAGCAGTTCGGCTGACCCGGCCGGGAACTACCGGGAACGACGGACGACAAGGATCCGGCGGCCGGTGGGCCACTGACGGCTCCGCGACGGACGGTGGCGTGGCACCTGACAGGTGCCACGCC
>NZ_BMVU01000032.1 GCF_014650875.1 Streptomyces minutiscleroticus | reverse complement strand
CTCGCTCTTCGCCCGCTTCGCCTCCCGCCAGGACGACTCGCCGCAGATGAAGATGATCGCCGCACTGCGCAACCAGTTCGGCGGCCACGCGGTCGAGAAGAAGTAATCCACAGCCTGGGGGCGGCGATCCCCTGAGCTCCCCGGCCGTCCACAGCTGGGGACAACCCGCGCGGGCCGGCCCCGGCCCGCGCGGACGAGCCAGAAGCACCACATTGGGGAGGTCGGCGAACGACCATGCACGTCACGCATCTGTCGCTGGCCGACTTCCGCTCGTACGCCCGGGCGGAGGTCCCGCTCGAGCAGGGAGTCACCGCGTTCGTCGGGCCCAACGGCCAGGGCAAGACGAACCTCGTCGAGGCGGTCGGCTATCTCGCCACCCTCGGCAGCCACCGCGTCTCCTCCGACGCCCCCCTCGTCCGCATGGGCGCCGAGCGGGCGGTCGTCCGGGCCTCGGTGCAGCAGGGCGAGCGCCGGCAGCTCGTGGAGCTCGAGCTGAACCCCGGCAAGGCCAACCGCGCCCGTATCAACAGATCATCGCAGGTCAGGCCGCGTGACGTGCTCGGCATCGTCCGGACGGTGCTGTTCGCGCCGGAGGACCTCGCGCTGGTCAAGGGCGACCCCGGGGAGCGCCGGCGCTTCCTGGACGAGCTGGTCACCGCCCGTTCCCCGCGGATGGCGGGCGTGCGTTCCGACTACGACCGCGTCCTCAAGCAGCGCAACACGCTGCTGAAGTCGGCCGCGCTGGCCCGCCGCCACGGCGGCCGCTCCATGGACCTGTCCACGCTCGACGTGTGGGACCAGCACCTCGCGCGCGCGGGCGCGGAGCTGCTCGCCCGGCGTCTGGACCTGATCACGGCGCTGCAGCCGCTGGCCGACAAGGCGTACGAGCAGCTGGCGCCCGGCGGCGGCCCGGTCGCCCTGGAGTACCGCCCGTCGTCGCCGGGCGTCGTCGGGCACAGCCGCGAGGAGCTGTACGAACAACTGATCACCGCCCTGGGCGAGGCCCGCAGGCAGGAGATCGAGCGGGGCGTCACCCTGGTCGGACCGCACCGCGACGAGCTGCTGCTCAAGCTCGGCCGGCTGCCCGCGAAGGGCTACGCCTCCCACGGCGAGTCCTGGTCGTACGCGCTGGCCCTGCGCCTGGCCTCGTACGACCTGCTGCGCGCCGAGGGCAACGAGCCGGTGCTGGTCCTCGACGACGTCTTCGCCGAGCTGGACGCGCGGCGTCGGGAGCGGCTCGCGGAGCTGGTCGCCCCGGGCGAGCAGGTCCTGGTGACGGCCGCGGTCGACGACGACGTGCCGGGCGTCCTGGCGGGGGTGCGGTACGCCGTGTCGGACGGGGCGGTGGAGCGCGTATGAGCGAGCAGCCCGACCAGTCGTCCGGACCGCAGCCGCCCAGGACGCCCGAGCCCTCCGGCGTCGACCTCGCCCGGGTCGCCCTGCGGGCGGCCAAGGAGCAGGCCCGCGCGCGCGGGGACGCCGCGCAGCAGAAGAGGCAGGCGCGCCGCGGCGGCCTGCGGTCCGGGGCGCGCGCCGACGGCCGCGACCCGATGGCGCTCGGCGCCGCGATCAACCGCCTGATCACCGAGCGGGGCTGGGAGACCCCGGCCGCCGTCGGCGGCGTCATGGGCCGCTGGCCGCAGATCGTCGGCGACGACCTGGCCCGGCACTGCGTCCCCGAGCGCTACGACGAGGAGGAGCGGGTCCTCAGCGTGCGGTGCGACTCCACGGCCTGGGCGACGAACCTGCGCCTGCTCGCCCCGCAGCTGGTCGCCCGCCTCAACGAGGACCTCGGCCACGGCACGGTCCGCCTGATCAAGGTCCACGGCCCCGGGGGTCCCACGCACCGCTTCGGCCCCCTGCGCGCCCCCGGAAGCACGGGCCCCGGGGACACCTACGGCTGACCTGACCCGCCGGTAGCTACGGGTTGACACCCCGAAGCGCTGAGTGCCGTCTGGAGCCTCTTGGAGCCCCGCTCCGCATATGGGGAGTCGGCCGAGACCGGTTCAGGGCGGCACATGCGGACTCAGGTACCGGCAAACCCCCATCACTGTCAGCGCTACCGGTAGACTGGAAGCTAATCCCGCCCCACTTGTGGGACACACCGAGCAACGCTGACTAAGGCTTACCAACGCAACACGCCGCAGCCGCTCCGGCACCTGCCGGGAGCCTGGTCTGTGCTGTGCCAGAAAGGGCGCTTCGTGGCCGATTCCGGCAACCCCAACGAGAACAATCCGTCCACCGCCGCCGTCGAGACCAGCGGGGGCACCCCCTCGTACGACGCCAGCGCGATCACCGTCCTCGAGGGTCTGGACGCGGTCCGCAAGCGACCGGGCATGTACATCGGTTCGACCGGTGAGCGCGGACTCCACCACCTCGTCTACGAGGTCGTGGACAACTCCGTCGACGAGGCGCTGGCCGGCCACGCCGACACGATCGACGTGACGATCCTCGCCGACGGCGGCGTGCGCGTCGTCGACAACGGCCGCGGTATCCCCGTGGACATGCACCCCGTCGAGAAGAAGCCGGCCGTCGAGGTCGTGCTCACCGTGCTGCACGCGGGCGGCAAGTTCGGCGGCGGCGGCTACGCCGTCTCCGGCGGTCTGCACGGCGTCGGCGTCTCCGTGGTGAACGCGCTGTCCACGAAGGTCGCCGTCGAGATCAAGCGCGACGGGTACCGCTGGACCCAGGAGTACAAGCAGGGCGTCCCCACGGCCCCGCTCGCCAAGCACGAGGAGGTCCGGGAGTCCGGGACCTCCGTCACCTTCTGGGCCGACGCGGAGATCTTCGAGACCACCGAGTACTCCTTCGAGACGCTGTCGCGGCGCTTCCAGGAGATGGCCTTCCTCAACAAGGGCCTGACGATCAAGCTCACGGACGAGCGCGAGTCCGCCAAGGCCACGGCCGTGGCCGACGAGACGGCCGCCGATGAGCAGACCCCCGAGGTCAAGACCGTCACGTACCACTACGAGGGCGGCATCGTCGACTTCGTGAAGTACCTCAACTCCCGCAAGGGCGAGGTCGTCCACCCCACGGTGATCGACATCGAGGCCGAGGACAAGGAGCGGCTGCTCTCCGTCGAGGTCGCGATGCAGTGGAACAACGGCTACAGCGAGGGCGTGTACTCCTTCGCCAACACCATCCACACCCACGAGGGCGGTACGCACGAGGAGGGCTTCCGCGCCGCGCTGACCGGCCTCATCAACCGCTACGCACGCGACAAGAAGCTGCTGCGCGACAAGGACGACAACCTCACCGGCGACGACATCCGCGAGGGCCTGACCGCGATCATCTCGGTCAAGCTCGGCGAGCCGCAGTTCGAGGGCCAGACCAAGACCAAGCTGGGCAACACGGAGGCGAAGACCTTCGTGCAGAAGGTCGTGCACGAGCACCTCACCGACTGGCTGGACCGCAACCCGAACGAGGCCGCGGACATCATCCGCAAGTCGATCCAGGCGGCCACCGCGCGCGTGGCGGCCCGCAAGGCCCGCGACCTCACCCGCCGCAAGGGCCTGCTGGAGACGGCGTCGCTGCCGGGCAAGCTGTCCGACTGCCAGTCGAACGACCCCACCAAGTGCGAGATCTTCATCGTCGAGGGCGACTCCGCCGGCGGCTCGGCCAAGTCCGGCCGCAACCCGGAGTACCAGGCGATCCTCCCCATCCGGGGCAAGATCCTCAACGTCGAGAAGGCGCGGATCGACAAGATCCTGCAGAACCAGGAGATCCAGGCGCTGATCTCCGCCTTCGGCACCGGGGTCCACGAGGACTTCGACATCTCGAAGCTCCGCTATCACAAGATCATCCTGATGGCGGACGCCGACGTCGACGGCCAGCACATCAACACCCTGCTGCTGACCTTCCTGTTCCGCTTCATGCGGCCGCTGGTCGAGGCCGGGCACGTCTTCCTGTCGCGTCCTCCGCTGTACAAGATCAAGTGGGGCCGGGACGACTTCGAGTACGCCTACTCCGACCGTGAGCGCGACGCGCTGATCGAGCTCGGCCGGCAGAACGGCAAGCGCATCCGCGACGACTCGGTCCAGCGCTTCAAGGGCCTCGGCGAGATGAACGCCGAGGAGCTGCGCATCACCACGATGGACGTCGACCACCGCGTCCTCGGGCAGGTCACCCTGGACGACGCCGCGCAGGCCGACGACCTGTTCTCGGTGCTGATGGGCGAGGACGTCGAGGCACGCCGCCAGTTCATCCAGCGCAACGCCAAGGACGTGCGCTTCCTCGACATCTGAGTCGGTCACGGCTGACCGCACCGGAAAGGACCATCACCCGCAATGACCGACGCAAACGTGCCGGGAGCCCCCGTGGCGGAGGGCGACGACGAGTCCGTCCTGCGCATCGAGCCCGTCGGGCTCGAGACGGAGATGCAGCGCTCCTACCTCGACTACGCGATGTCCGTCATCGTGTCCCGGGCCCTGCCCGACGTCCGTGACGGCCTCAAGCCCGTCCACCGCCGTGTGCTGTACGCGATGTACGACGGCGGCTACCGGCCCGAGAAGGGCTTCTACAAGTGCGCCCGTGTCGTCGGCGACGTCATGGGCAACTACCACCCGCACGGCGACTCCTCCATCTACGACGCGCTGGTCCGCCTGGCCCAGCCGTGGTCGATGCGGATGCCGCTGGTGGACTCCAACGGCAACTTCGGCTCCCCGGGCAACGACCCCGCGGCCGCCATGCGCTACACCGAGTGCAAGATGGCGCCGCTGTCGATGGAGATGGTCCGCGACATCGACGAGGAGACCGTCGACTTCACGGACAACTACGACGGCCGCTCCCAGGAGCCCACCGTCCTGCCCTCCCGCTTCCCGAACCTGCTGATCAACGGCTCGGCGGGCATCGCGGTCGGCATGGCGACCAACATCCCGCCGCACAACCTCCGCGAGGTCGCGGCGGGCGCCCAGTGGTACCTGGAGAACCCCGACGCCTCCCACGAGGAGCTGCTCGACGCGCTGATCGAGCGGATCAAGGGCCCCGACTTCCCGACCGGCGCCCTCGTCGTGGGCCGCAAGGGCATCGAGGAGGCGTACCGCACGGGCCGCGGCTCCATCACGATGCGCGCGGTCGTCGCGGTCGAGGAGATCCAGAACCGCCAGTGCCTGGTGGTCACGGAGCTGCCGTACCAGGTCAACCCGGACAACCTCGCGCAGAAGATCGCCGACCTGGTGAAGGACGGCAAGATCGGCGGCATCGCCGACGTCCGCGACGAGACGTCCTCGCGCACCGGCCAGCGCCTGGTCATCGTCCTCAAGCGCGACGCGGTCGCCAAGGTCGTGCTGAACAACCTGTACAAGCACACCGACCTGCAGACCAACTTCGGCGCCAACATGCTGGCGCTGGTCGACGGCGTGCCGCGCACCCTCTCCCTGGACGCGTTCATCCGCCACTGGGTGTCGCACCAGGTCGAGGTCGTCGTCCGGCGCACCCGCTTCCGGCTGCGCAGGGCCGAGGAGCGCGCACACATCCTGCGCGGCCTGCTGAAGGCCCTGGACGCCATCGACGAGGTCATCGCGCTGATCCGGCGCAGCGACACCGTCGAGGTCGCGCGCGAGGGACTGCGGGGCCTGCTGGAGATCGACGACATCCAGGCCAACGCCATCCTGGAGATGCAGCTGCGCCGGCTGGCCGCCCTGGAGCGCCAGAAGATCATCCAGGAGCACGACGAGCTCCAGGCGCGCATCCGCGAGTACAACGAGATCCTCGCCTCGCCCGTGCGCCAGCGCGGCATCATCAGCGAGGAGCTCGCCGCGATCGTCGAGAAGTACGGCGACGACCGCCGCTCCAAGCTGGTGCCCTTCGAGGGCGACATGTCCATCGAGGACCTGATCGCCGAAGAGGACATCGTCGTCACGATCACGCGCGGCGGCTACGTCAAGCGCACGAAGACCGACGACTACCGCTCGCAGAAGCGCGGCGGCAAGGGCGTACGCGGCACGAAGCTCAAGGAAGACGACATCGTCGACCACTTCTTCGTGTCCACGACGCACCACTGGCTGCTGTTCTTCACCAACAAGGGCCGGGTCTACCGTGCCAAGGCGTACGAGCTGCCGGACGCCGGGCGTGACGCGCGTGGACAGCACGTGGCGAACCTGCTGGCCTTCCAGCCGGACGAGGCGATCGCCGAGATCCTCGCCATCCGCGACTACGAGGCGGCGCCCTACCTGGTCCTGGCGACCAAGGGCGGCCTGGTCAAGAAGACCCCGCTGAAGGACTACGACTCGCCGCGCTCCGGCGGTGTCATCGCCATCAACCTGCGGGAGACCGAGGACGGCTCGGACGACGAGCTGATCGGCGCCGAGCTGGTCTCCGCCGAGGACGACCTGCTGCTCATCAGCAAGAAGGCGCAGTCGATCAGGTTCACCGCGACGGACGAGGCGCTGCGCCCGATGGGCCGTGCCACCTCGGGTGTCAAGGGCATGAGTTTCCGTGAGGGCGACGAACTGCTCTCGATGAATGTCGTCCGACCCGGTACGTTCGTGTTCACCGCGACCGACGGCGGCTACGCCAAGCGGACGCCGGTCGACGAGTACCGCGTCCAGGGTCGCGGCGGCCTCGGCATCAAGGCCGCCAAGATCGTGGAGGACCGCGGTTCGCTGGTCGGCGCGCTGGTGGTCGAGGAGACCGACGAGATCCTCGCCATCACGCTGTCGGGCGGTGTGATTCGTACGCGAGTCAACGAGGTCAGGGAGACGGGCCGTGACACCATGGGCGTCCAACTGATCAATCTGGGCAAGCGCGATGCCGTCGTCGGCATCGCACGTAACGCCGAGGCGGGTCGCGAGGCCGAGGAGGTCGACGCCGAGGGCGTCGACTCACCGGACGAGGCGGCCGCGGCCACCGGCACGGACGAGGGCACTCCGTCCCCGGCCGAGTAGCGCGAGGAGTGAGTCATCGTGAGCGGAGCCACGGACGCCGGACCGGCCGGTAGGGACACGGACGGCGGCCGTGGCTCCGCTGCGGGAGGCGACCACTCCCATGACTCTCATGGATCCCAGGGGGGAACTGTGACGGACACCCGAGGTCCGCAGACCCAGCAGTACGAGGGAGCGGCCCAGGGCTCGGCGCTTCCCGGCGAGCGGGAGCCCCGGCAGCAGGCGGGGCAGCCGTACCGCCCGCCGCAGGCCTACGCGACGCAGGAGGAGGCGTCGACGGGCACGGTGCGCCGTCCCCGCACGGGGGCGCGCACGGTGCCGAGGACCCGCAAGGCGCGGCTGCGGGTGGCCAAGGCCGACCCGTGGTCGGTGATGAAGGTCAGCTTCCTGCTCTCCATCGCGCTCGGCATCTGCACGATCGTCGCGGCCGCCGTGCTGTGGATGGTCATGGACGCGATGGGCGTCTTCTCCACGGTGGGCGGCACGATCTCCGAGGCCACGGGCTCCAACGAGTCCAACGGCTTCGACCTGCAGTCGTTCCTGTCCCTGCCGCGCGTGCTGATCTTCACCACGATCATCGCGGTCATCGACGTCGTCCTCGCCACCGCGCTCGCCACGCTGGGCGCGTTCATCTACAACCTGTCCGCGGGTTTCGTGGGCGGGGTCGAGCTGACGCTCGCCGAGGACGAGTAGGCCGGCCGCCGGGCCGTCCGCGAAGGCGTGCGCCGGGCCTCTCCGGAGGCCCGGCGCACGCCTTCGTCGTTCCCCGGACCGGTCCCGGACTCGTCCAGGGCTGGTGAGGGCAACCCCCGTGACCACCGATTTTGGGACTGGCCGCCTCGTGCGCTAATCTTCAGAGGTCAGCGCGCGGGACACACACCGCAGAGCGCGGCGGGGCTATAGCTCAGTTGGTTAGAGCGCATCCCTGATAAGGATGAGGCCACAGGTTCAAATCCTGTTAGCCCCACCAGCGAAAAGACCCCCGGTCCGACAGGGCCGGGGGTCTTTGACATCTACGGCTGACATCAGCCGATCAGTGGATCTTCCAGCAGCTCGGCGAGCATCGCGACGGCCTCCCGCTCGTCGGAGCCGACCACGTGCGTGTAGACGTCCATGGTCATGCTGATCTGGCTGTGCCGGAGGATCGCCTGAGCGACCTTGGGGTGCACCTTCAGGAAGGCGAGCAGGGTCCCGCAGGTGTGCCGGGCGAGCCGGACTGTGATCCGACGCACACCAGCCCGCTTCACCAGCCGGTCGAAGGTCCGGGAGAAGCCCACCGGGTCGATCAGTCCGCCACGCTCGGACGAGAAGACCAGATCCTGGCCCGGCTCCTGGTGCCAGGTGTCACCGACGATCTTCCGCTCCAGCTCCTGAAGCTCCCGCCGCTCCTCCAGAGCCCGGATACAGAACTCGGGCAGGGGGAGCACGGCCTGAGAGGAGTCCGTCTTGAGGTCCTTGAGGACCAGGCCGACGCCCTTGACCCGCTGCACCTGCTTGACCGGCGTGAAATGCCGAGCCTCGAAGTCGATGTCCTGCCAGCGCAGGCCCAGGACCTCACTGCGACGCAGGCCGAGCACCAGGACCAGGACGCAGGCCGCGTACAGGCGGTGCGCACGGACGGACCGCAGGAAGGCGATCGCCTCGCGCGCCGACCAGGCCGTGCCCTTGTCCTTGGCGACCTTGGGCATGTCGACCAGGAGCGCGACGTTGCGCGTCAGCAGTTCCTCACGAACGGCCCGGTTGAGCGCGTTCCGCAGGGTCCGGAGGACCTCGAAGCGCGTGGCCGCCCCGACCTCCTCCCGCCTCAGCACGGCCATGAACGTACGGATCTGTGCCGGTGTGAGCTTGACCAGGGGTTTCTTACCGAGATGCGGCAGCAGGTAGAGCCGGACCTTGGACTCGTACTTCACGTACGTGTTGTGCTCGCGCTCCGGCTCGACGATGTGCTCCAGCCAGTAGGCCAGCCACTCGCCGAGCGTCCACGACCGGGAGGGGACCGGGACGCCGTTGCGCTCCTGGTCCTGGAGCTTGCTCAGCTTCTCGGCCGCCTCGTCCCAGGTCGCGCCATAGACGTACTTCCGGACCCGGTTGCCCTCCGTGTCGGTGACGTACGCGGCCCCGTGATAGCGCCCGTCCTTGCGCTTGGTGATGGTCCCTCCGCCATTCGGCCGGCGCTTCGCCATCAGGCAGCCTCCCCCATCTGGCCGACGATGTAGTCGTGCACCGCGTTGTCGGGGATGCGGCGGCACCCGTCGACCTTGATGGAGACCAGGCGGTGCGTGCGGATCAGGTCGTAGACCTTGGTCCGTCCGACCTTGAGCCGCGCCATGACTTCCGGCACGGTCAGCAGCTCGACAGGTGCAGTGGTCATGCTTCGGCTCCTTCCATGGCCAGCAGGCCGGGTAGTTCCTCGCGAGCGAGTTCGCGGTTGTGCTGGATGTCGCGGCGGATGTTGGCGGCGAGCCAGGACTCGCCGGGGGTGTGGCCGTGCCCGGCGTAGGTCCAGTGGGCGAGGGTGAGCGTGGTCGCCTCTTCGTCGTCGGGGTCGGGCAGGCCGAGGGCTTGGCGTTGCTGGGCGGCGCGGTAGTCGGCGCGGACCTGGCGCAGGGCGCCGAGGGTGGTGGAGTAGCGGCGGGACTTGGTGGAGAAGTGGCCGCGAAAGCCGAGCATGTGGGCCCAGTCGCGGAGCTTGCGGTCCGGGTAGAGCGCGTGCAGGTCCAGGCAGGCGGCGATGAGCCGGGCGGGGTGGTCGGGCACGTCGAGCAGGACCAGGGCCTCTTTGCTGCCGATGCGGCGGTCGACGGTGCCGGTGGTCTCGGCGGCCTTGGTGGCGTACTTGGCGACGTAGGAGGCCACGGCCTGTTCGGTGATCTCCTCGCCGTCTGCGAAGGCGCCGATGGGCTGGACGTCGAGCTGGGTGCCCCAGCCGAGGGTGCGGGCGGGCTGGTCCCCGGCGGCCGGCACGTCGACGGCGACCCGGGCGGCGGCGGCTCGGATGGCGTGGGTGAGCAGGTCGAGGGTGGCCCAGGCCGGGGGCGGGGAGCCGGGGCCTTCGGGGCCGTCGAAGCGGATCACGGCGTGGAAGTGCACGGCCCCGCGCTTCTGGTACTCGGCGACCTTGCCGAAGGACACCCGCGACTGCTCGTGAGCAGCCTTCTGGGTGATCCCGGCCGCTCTGGCGATCTCGCGGCGCAGGTAGATCGTGAAGTAGCGCCACAGCTCGGAGGCGTGGTTGTTCCACAGCACCGCACCCGCGTAGTCATAGGTGGCCGGGTCCAGGGCGGTGCCGAGTTCGGGCGCGTCCTCGGGGTGGCGGGCCCCGCAGGCGCACGGCCGGTTGCCGGGCCGGTTGTGGACCCGCCCGAACGACGGCGCGGTCAGCGTGGCGAAGACTCGCGGGTGATCCCGGATGGTGTCGGGGGTGCCCTTGGCCGGGCCGCCGACCAGTCCGGCGCGGATGAGGTGGTAGGTGTCGCCCGCGTAGGTCCAGGCGCAGGAGGGGCAGCGGGAGGCGCGCCGGTTGCCGCAGGCCACGCGGAGGCGTCCGCCGGGCTCGGTGTCGGTGGAGTAGGAGTGCAGGACGTGCCGGGTCTTCTTGTCCCGGACGACGACGGAGCCTTGCAGGTGGATCGGGTCGGAGCAGCCGCCGGTACGGCGGATCTGCTCCTGGATGCGGTCGAAGCCGTAGGACCCGGCCAGCCTCA
Source organism: Streptomyces minutiscleroticus (assembly GCF_014650875.1). Classification (GTDB taxonomy): domain Bacteria; phylum Actinomycetota; class Actinomycetes; order Streptomycetales; family Streptomycetaceae; genus Streptomyces; species Streptomyces minutiscleroticus. Next base: position 95,406 of record NZ_BMVU01000032.1, on the reverse strand, counting down.
GCACGTCGGTGAGGGTGGCCGGGTCCAGGCCCGCCATGGTGGCGGCGTCGTTCACGTGGTCACCGGCCCCAACGGCGCTTCTGCGGGGTGCTGGCGTCCTCGCTGGTCGGCCCGGACAGGTCCTTGGAAGGGCGGCCGCGCCGGGGCAGAGGCGTGTCCTGTCCGTCGTGCAGATTGTGGGCCTTGACGGTCTTCTTCAGGCGGTCGTACTCGCCGTCGATGCCCTCGTAGTGGAGGCGGTCGACGCCGAGGCATCAGACGCTCACCTCCTGCTGGCGCACCAGGCGGGTGCCGGTGCCCTTGCAGGCCGGGCAGGGGACGCGGAGGGTGGCGCGGGTGCCGTCGCGGTGGCGGGTGCCGGTGGTGATCGTGACGGTGGCGAAGCCGTCGCAGTCGCGGCAGATCCGCAGGGTCGGGGCGTGCTGGGGCATGATGGGGCTTCCCTTTCGGGTCCGCTGGATCAGGAATGGGTGCAGGCGCCCGGAGCGGCGGATACTTGGCGGTAGAGGCCACTCCGGGGGCCGTCAGCGTCGGCGGTTGCGGCCGGGGCGTGGGATGGGCGGGATCGAGTCGTAGGACTCCTGACCGGTGCGGAAGTCGCTCAGGTCGGTCACGTCCTTGTCGTTGCCGACCTCGCGCATGATCCGGTTCATGGTCCGGCGGTCGTTGTGCCGGTGGGCGATCGCGTAGTCACGGCCGAGTTCGACCATGCGCTCGTCACGGGCGGGTTCGTCGTTGTTCTTGCGGCTGAAGAGACCCATGTCAGTGCTTCCTTTCCTGGTTGACCATGGAGCGGAGGACGACGGCGCAGACGGCCACGGACGTAGCGGTGATGGCGACGGCCAGGAGCATCGAGACCAGGACGGCGCCGACGACCAGGACCACGGCCCCGCCACCGGCGGCGAGGGCGAGCGCGCTGCCCGGGGTGAGCTGGACGGTGGGCCGGGTCGACACCGCAGCCGCGGGGACCGGGGCCGGAGCGGGTGCGGTGGGTGCCGGCACCTCGGCGGCCGGGGCCGGGGCCGGAGCGGTCGCGGGCGGGGCGGTGGTCTGGGGCGGGTACTTCGGGGTGAACACGGGTGGTGTCCCTTCGGTGGGTTACTTGACGACCGCGCCGATGGCGGGGCCGAGGATGCTGTCGGCGACGAGGTAGCCGCCCAGGAGGAGCACGGCGACCAGCCACCAGGGCGGGCGGACGAGCTTGATGCCGAGGAAGCCGACGACGAGCAGGGCGAGCCAGAGCGGAACGTCCACGAGATCGATCTCCTGTCAGGCCTTGCAGCGGTGGGTACGGGCGGCGAGTTCGGCGGCGGCGCGGCTGTCGTAGTCGGCGGAGAAGCCACAGCGCGGGGCGGTGCAGGCGGCGGTGTGCTTCTCCCGGCCCCGGCCGTCGTAGGAGGTGCCGACCTGGACGGGGCCGATGCGGGTGACGGCGCGGAAGCGGCGGTAGGCGGTCACGGGTGATCTCTCCTTCCTGGTCAGGTGAGCTGGAGTTCGGCGGTGATCGCGTCGGTCATCGGGGCGGGCAGGCCGAGCCGGGCGGACAGGTCAGCCGCGGGCATCGGCGAGCCGGTGGCCGCGCGGTGGGCGTCGGCGAGCTTGCGAGCGTGATCGAGCAGGGCGGCCGGGACCGCCGGAGCGCCAGCCGGGGGCTTCGCCGGTGCCGGAGGCTCAGGGGGAGCCGAGGCCAGTTCCGGCACCGTGGGCGCCGGTTCGGGAGCTGGGGCGGGTTCGTCGGTGCGGTGCATCTCGACTTCCGGCGCGGCCTCTTCCTCCTCCACCACGGGAGCGGGCGGAGCAGGCTTGTCGGCGGGCGAGTGCACCAGGAGCGTTCCGCCGAGGAAGGCCAGGGCGGGCCAGCCTGCGACGAGGATGCGCAGCCAGGCCGGGACGGCGTTCAGGTCCAGGAGTCCGGCGGTGGCGATGTTGGCGCCGAGCGAGGCGGCCAGGGCGATCACGAACCAGGTCCAGGCCGAGCGGTCCCGACGGACCGTGCGCAGCCGACGCCAGGCGGCGACCAGCAGCAGGTCTACGGAGACCGGATAGGCCCAGGCTTTCCAGCCGGTCTGTCCGGCGGCTTCGGCCAGGTCGTGCAGGTGGGCGAAGGACAGGGCTCCGGCGATGACGGCCTGGACCAGGACCGCATCGGGGCGGATCGAGCGGGTCATGAAGGGCACCTCCCTTCGAGGGGTTCAGTCGGTGACGGGGTGGGGCTTGACCAGCGAGGGCCCGGCGGCCGGCACCTCGGCAGGGACGAAGGGCCGGAAGGGCTTCAGGGCGGGCAGGTCCGGGATGAGGTGGGCGAAGGCCCGGCAGACCGCGGCCACTTCTTCGCGGGAGGTTTCCGGGGTGCGGATCTTCGACCAGCCGCCCGAGGAGTCCGCCGCCACCGCGGTGCCGGGGCGTTCCATCGGGATGAGGCTGGCGACCGGCACCGCGTCCGGGGCGATGTCGGCGAGGCCCATTTCGGCGGTCTGCTTGTCGTTGACGCGGTGGACGACGCGGCCGGTGAGCTGGGCGCGGAGCATGGTGGCGCCCTTGCCCAGGTCGGAGCCGAAGCGTTGCCCGCAGATCTCCAGGTAGATGCCGACCGCGCGGGCCATCTGCGACAGCCGGATCAACGCGGTCACGATCTGCTCCCGGCGTTCCTCGTCCTTGCGCGAGGAGATCAGGAACAGCTCGGCGACCTCGTCGACCAGGACCACGACCGGCACCGGACGGGTGCCGGCGGGCAGCTCCCACAGGTCGGAGACGCCGTGGGTCTTGAGCAGGTCGAAGCGGTCTCCCATCTCCGCGACCAGCACCGCCAGCAGGGAGGCGGAGTCGTCCGGGGTGGTGGCCAGCGCCGACAGCCGCGGGGCGTAGGCGCTCTGCTCGACCCCGCGCTTGCAGTCGATGCCGACCAAGGCGACCGGCAGTTGAGCGAGTCCTTTGATGAGGTTGCGCTGGTACATGGACTTGCCCGAGTGGTTCGCGCCGAGGGTGAGCGCCATCGGGGCCTTGCGGTAGTCCCGCTCGAAGGCGGTGCCGTCCTCCCGCAACGCCACCGGCACCACCAGGTCCCGCGGCCGGGCCTTGCGCGGCATCCGCACCCGGCGGAGTACGTCGTAGCCGGTCATGCGCAGCTCGACGTATCCGGGCTTGGTCTCCGCCACGGTGACCGAGTGCACGCCCCAGGCGTGACGCAGCCGCTCCGTGGTGGCGATCAGGTCGGCGGGCTCCAGCCCGGCCGGGAGGCGCAGGGTGACCCGCAGGCCAGTGGAGGTGCCCCGCACCCGGCGGATCTTCGGCGGGACCGGCTGCACCTCACGGCGGGCGACGTTGCGGGTCATGAACGCCCGCAGGCCCGAGGGCTGCACCGTCAGCCCGCACACGTCCATCGTGGAGCGGTAGGAGAGGGTGAAGCGGCCCCAGGTGACCGGCAGTCCGACCAGCGACCAGTACACGCGCGGAGCGCGCACCTTGGCGTAGCCAAGACCACCGGCACCCGCGAGAGCTCCCGTGGCCTCCAGCCACAGCGTCAGGTCCGCCATGATCAGGCCGCCGGAGTGATCGCGGCCGCACGGAACGAGATCCCGTGCCGCTTCTGACCGTTGAACTCGTTCTCCCAGTCCCGTGCCTTGAGGCCGTGGACCTTGACCGGCATGCCCGGCGTCAGACCCTCGGGGTAGCCGTTCTCGGGGACGGTGACCTGGTAGAGGTTGCCCTCCCCCTCGTCCGAGACCAGCAGGCCCACCGTCGACAGACCCACGGCGGGGTTGTCCCGGTCCATGGCCCGCTCACCCGTCTTCTTGTTGGCCATCTTCGGTTCCGGCGCAGTCGCCACGAACACCACGGCAGTCGAAAGGTCGATCTTGAACGACGGCATGAGCACATCCCTCACTCATAGGAGATCGCCCCGTGCGGCCTCTCTAGACATCTTCATTGGAGCGCACTTCTTTAGAGAGGTCGGGAGAGATGTATAGAGATGTTGACGAAGCCGGATTGCGGCTAGATGCACGGGACGGGGGGCCGTGGGTACCCACTAGGCTGTCTAGAGAAGAGAGGAGGGCTCGGAATGGCCAGCACCGACAACGACCGTCGGCCGAAGTACCAGAAGATCGCGGACTCTCTACGTGAGGCGATCCAGTCAGGCGAGTACGGCTCCGGTGATCGGCTTCCGGGAGAGAACGAGCTGATGGCCACCCATGGTGTGGCCCGAATGACAGCCCGTCAGGCCCTGAGCGTGCTCAAGGATGAAGGCATCGCCGAGTCCCGCAAGGGTGCCGGCGTGTTCGTACGAGACTTCCGCCCCCTGAGGCGTCGAGGTATCCAGCGACTCTCCCAGGAGCAGTGGGGAAACGGCCGGTCCATCTGGTCCGCCGACATCGAGAACCGCACTCTTGAGGTGGACCAGGTCAGGGTGTCCGAGGAGGCCGCGCCGGAACACGTCGGACTGGTCCTGGACCTGGCCGACGATGACAGCGTGTGTGTAAGGCGCCGCCGGTTCGTCCTGGATGGGAAGCCCGTCCTGCTCGCCACGAGCTACCTGCCCACTTCCGTGGTGGCGGGCTCAGCGATCACCCAGGAGAACACGGGGCCAGGCGGGACGTACGCCCGACTTGCCGAACTCGGCTACAAGCCCGTGCACTTCCGCGAGGAGATCCGCTCGCGCATGCCCACGAGGGAAGAAGCGGCACAGCTGAGCATCTCCGCGGGCACGCCGGTCATCCTCGTTTGCCGGACCGCGTTCGCGGACGACGGTCGCCCCGTCGAAATCAACGAGATGACCCTGGACGCTGCCTCTTACATCCTGGAGTACGACTTCGACGCGTAGGCCAGCGGAGCTGTTACAGATTTCTCTACCTCATCAAGCCCGGCTCCGCTCCGCTCCGCCGGGGCGTGCTCCCGGCTCCGCCGCCCTCCGCGCTCCTGCCTCCGGCCCGCGCTGCGGGCGCTGCGCCGACGCACGCCCACGAGTGGAAGGGGCCGGGCTATGGGTGGCGAGCACCGCACGATCGAGGCCGCGGTCAGAGCCTGTGCCTCCGGCGGGGGGATCGGCCGGCACCGGGATGGAGGGGCCGCCGTTGCCGAGCGCGGGCACGTTGTGGCGTGCGCGGGGGAGCTCCCATCCCGTCCGCCGTCGACCCAGGCAGAGCCGAGCAGACGCGGCCCAGGGCGTCCAGGTCGTTCGTACAGTGGCGCGCTCCACCTGGACGCCCTGGACCACGCCCGCTCCACGGTGTGTGGGTCGACGGCGGACGGGATGGGAGCGGGGGTGAGTGGTGGGTTGAGGGTGATGGGTGCCGACCGTCGTTCGTACGGACCGTGAAGGATTGTTATTCCATGCGGATCACGCGCCACGCACCGTCCTGCCGGTCCACCAGGAATCTGGTGTAGCCGAAGGGATTGGCGCCCAGGCGTACGGTGTGCTGCGTTCCCCGCTTCTCCGCTCTGGTGTCGTCGTCGGTCAGCTTCATGACCGCCACGGCTTCGCGGTCCGCAGCGGTCAGTGAGTCGGCCAGATCTCGTACGGCGGAGGGGCAGCCATCCTTTCCCTGCTGGGTGGTCAGGGCAGTGGCAGCAGGTTTTGTCAGGAGGTCACAGGCCTCTGCTCCGTCTCCTCGGCCGAGCGCATGCAGCAGCGTGTTGGCGGCATTGGTGGCTGCGTCTTCATCCGCCTGGGCTTCCCGGCCAGACGGTATGACGAACACAGTGAAGGTGATGCCGAACACGACGACCAGGACACCAAGGATGATGAACGTTGCAGCGTGATCGCGGTTGCTCATGGCGCGGAGCCTATGAGGTAGTACAGGTCGTGAGCGCTGTCTTGGCTATGTCAAGGGAGCCATGCGCCGCTGACATCAGTTCCTGACACCAACAGAGACGGACAGCGGCGGTCGACGCCGAATGCCGTTGGACGATCGGTCAAGGCACACAGCAGGTTGCCCGACGTCGCAGCCTCCCCATGATCGACCTGATAAGGATGAGGCCACAGGTTCAAATCCTGTTAGCCCCACCAGTACGAAGGCCCCCGGTCCAGCAGGACCGGGGGCCTTCGGCGTATGCGGCCGTGGGCGGCCGGTGACCGCCGGGCGGCGTCACCGGCCGCCCGGTGCGGGCGACGGCGGGCCCCCGGGCCGGGAGGGCGTCGGGGGCCTGGTCCGATGCTGTCCGGTGTCCGTCCGTTCCTGTCCGCGCGGGGCGCGGTGTACGCAAATCCATCAGGACGACGGGACACCGGGACGACAGGGCGTCGAGGGCGCGCGAGTGCGTGCGCGTGCCGGGTGCCGGGTGCCGTACGGGGACGCCGGGCGCCGTACGGGATGCCGGGAGGCGGGCTCCGGACCTGCCGGGGAGGCGCGGACGCCGGGGACGCCGGCCGGACGCGCGGCGGGTCTGTCCGTCGCCGGGCCTCAGCGCCGCGGAGCGGTGCCCTGGCCGGCCGACGGGATCCGTACGGGCAGGTCGGCCCGCGCGGGGAGGACGTGCGCGTCGGCCGGGCCCGCCGGGACGAACCACCCCTGGGGCTTCGCCGGCGCCGGCAGGATGTGCGCGTCGGCCGGGCCCGCCGGGGCGGGCAGGACGTGCGCGTCGGCGGAGGGCTCCGGAGCGGTGTCCCGGGCGGGGCCGTCCGAAGCGCCCGGGCCGGTGGTCCCGCCGGAACCCTTGGCGGGGGCGCTCGGCGGCGCGGCCTCGGCGGAGCCGTGGGAAGCGCTCGGGGACGCGGCACCGGCCGGTCCCGCGGAACCGGTGGAGCCGGCGGGCGCCTTCGGAGCGGAACCGGCGGGCGTCTTCTCCGCCGTGGCCCCGGTGGAGCCGTGGGAGGCGCTGGGGGACGCGGCGCCGGCGGCGTCCTTGGAACCCTTGGAGCCCTTGGACCCCGCGGACTCCTTGGAGCTCTCGGGGCTCTTGGAGTCCTTGGAGTCCTTGGAGGCGGGCGGCGTGTCCGCGGCCGGGGACCCGCCCGAGTCGGCCACAGTGTCCGCAGCGGCGGCTCCGTCGGAGTCCGTCGGCGCCGGGTCGTGCCGGTCCGCCGGCGGCCGGTGGCGGCAGTTGGGGGAGGAGCCGTGGGCCTCGGCGCGGATGCGCTGCTTCATCGTGGGAGGGAGTGAGTGGGTGGCGGGCCCCGTCCGGTGCGGCATCGGCGCGGCGGCGGCCTCGGGCAGCGCCTTGCCGTCGCGGGCCGGCTCGCACTGCGGCGCGGACCCGGCCGCGGAGGCCGTGGTGATGAGTCCGAGCGCGGTGCACAGCGCGACGAAGGCGGTGACGACCGCGGACCACAGTCTCATGACCTTGTTCTGGGCCATGACCCCTCACTTTCGGTTGGGCGATTTGCGTACTTTCCTCATGATGTGTATGGCCCTCGGGAAGTGGTGGACCGACGCCCGTGGCGCGTCGATGTTCAGATGAACACCACTCGGATGGGGGTAGAGGACCCCGAAAGGCAGCGAAGAGCGGAGGTTGTCACGGTGTGTTGCGAATCGTCACCATGTGCTCGCCGCCGGGGCGCCCGCTTCTACTGCGGTGCGCCGGGCGGGAGTTGCGGCCCGGAGCAGGTCACCGATCGGTATCGGTCGGTGTGTATAGTCGGGCGCCAGAAGTCCCCTACGTCAAGGAAAGACGAGGTCGCGCGGTGAAGAAGCTTCTCCTGGTCGCACTGGCCGCCATCGGCGGGCTCCTCGTGTACCGCCAGATCCAGGCGGATCGCGCCGAGCAGGATCTGTGGACGGAGGCGACTGACTCCGTGCCCACGGGTTCGTGAGGACCGACGACAGACTCGGTAGGGACCCCGGCCGCCCGAGCGGCCGGGGTCCTGCGTTGTCCGGGGGCGCCCGCACGGGGCCCGGCGGGGCGCCTCCCGGCGGGACACTGTCCCGCGAAGGCGCGCGGGGTCGAGGGACCGAAGCGGGGATGGCGCGCCGGACGCCGGGGCAGGATGGTCCGTGCTCCGCGGACACGGACAGGTGCTCCGTGGGCGACGGCGGGGCGCAGGCGGCCCCGGACGGCGGTGCCGTCGCCGGTGACGCCCGCGGTGGCGGCCGGGCCGGCCGGGGTGTACGGCGCGTGGCGCCGACGACGAGGGGGCGGAAGACATGGGGTGGCGGCGCGGCCGTGCGGTCCTGGCCGGAGCGGCGGCGCTGTGCGCGGTCGCCGCGCTCCCGGGCCGTTCCCCTGCGGCGACCCCGCCGGATCCGTACGCATTCGCCACCGGCGCGCCTCGCGTCGACGGCGCCGGCGGCACCGCAGACGCCGTGCCGCTCGACCCCGGCAGGACCTACCGCAGCTCGGTCGGCGGCGACGGGGCGGCCTACTACCGCCTGCGGCTCGACGCCACGTCCACCGCGTACGTCTCCGCCACCGCCGTGCCCGCCCCGGGGACCCGGGTCGCCTTCTCCGACGGCCTCAAGGTGTCCGTCCAGGACGCCGACGGCCACAGCTGCTTCTCCGGGGACTCCGGGCAGGCGCGCTTCGGGCCGACCGAGAGCCCGCGTCCCCTGACGGCCTGGGCCTCGCGCCGGATCGGCCCCGGCGCGTACTCCTGCCAGACCGCGGGGACGTACTACGTCCTCGTCGAGCGCGTCGGCGAGGCGAGCTCCTCGCCGGACGACTGGGATCTGGAGCTGCGGTACGTGTCGGAGCCGGGGCTGCGGGGACCGGTCCCCACACAGGCGCCCGAGACCTGGGACTCCGCGTCGCCCGAGCCGGTCGACGGGACCGCCCGCACGCGCGGGGCGGGCGCGGGCTTCGAGGACGCGAGGGCGCTGGGGCGGGGCGTCTGGAGGACCGACATCGCGCCCGGCCGGACCCTCTTCTACCGCGTCCCGGTCGCCTGGGGGCAGCAGGTGCACGCCACCGCCGAGCTGGCGAGCGCGAGCGGCGGCGACGGCTTCCTCGGCAGCGCCCTGGTCATGTCCCTGTACAACCCGGCGCGCGCCTTCGTGGACGACGCGGGCACCGGCTACGACGGCCGCCAGAAGTCGGCCTCGCTGAAGCCGCTGCCCGCGGTCGCCTACGAGAACCGGTACGCGGCGAGCGACCGGGTCGGCGGGATGCGGTTCGCCGGCTGGTACTACCTGACGGTCCATCTGGCCGAGGCGACCGCCGGGAAGTTCGGCGACGGGCCGTTCGGGCTGACGCTGCGCGTGCGGGTGGACGGCACGGGCCGCACCGGTCCCGCGTACGCGGGGAACGCCGCGCCGCAGGGCGTCTTCGAGGTGACGGAGGAGGACCTGGAGGACGCGTCGGACGGGACCACGGCGTCCGGCGCCGGTGACGGCGGCACGACCACGGCGGACGGCGGTGACGGCGGTGACGGTGCCGCCGGCGGGAGCACCGCGATGAAGCTCGTCGCAGCGAGCGGCATCGGCACGGGGTCGCTGCTGGTGCTGGGGCTCGTGGTGTGGACGGTGGCGGCCCGGCGGCGGACGGGCGGCTGACGGGCGGTCGACGGCCCGTCACCGGCCCTCGGCGGCTCCTCAGATCCGGGTCAGCGCCCAGAAGCCCACGGCGTAGCAGACCAGCGCGAGCAGCAGGACCGGGACCGCGACCTTCGCGGGCGGCCCGGGGCGCCGCCGCACCGCCCGCCCGGCCCGGTGCCGGGCCGCCGGCTGCGGTACGGGCTGCCGCACGGGCGCGGACCGGCGCTCCAGGGCGGTGTACGAGGCGGTGGAACCGTGCGCGGAGAGCCGTCGCGCCTCGGTGGTCGCGGTGGACACGGCGCCCCTGAGCGGGGCGGGGAGCGCGGACGGCGGTCCGGCGGCCCCCGGCTCCGTTCTCGCCTGCGGCGCGGGCGCGTACGGCGGCCGGTGGGCAGGGGATCCGGGACGGGACGGATGCGCGGCGGGGGAGGGACCGGCCGCGGACGGCGCCCCGGCGGAGGAACCGGACGGCTGCGGCGGCGGCAGGTGGAAACTGCCGGTGTCCGACATCGTGGCCGGCGGCGGAGGCGCGGGAGCGGTGCCGGGCCTCGGCGGTACGCCGGTGCCCGCGGTTCCTCCGGCCCCGCCGGGCCCCGAACGCGACGAGGGCCCACCGGCGTCGGCCGACGAGGGCGCACCCGCGGCGCCGGCACCGGGAGCGCGGGGGCCGGACCACGGCACGCCCTGAGCGGGCGGGGACGAGGGCGGGGGCGGAGCGTGCGGCCCGGACGCCTGCATCGGCGCAGGCGGCGCGGCGGCGGGCGGCGCGGACGCCGGGACGGGCGTGTGCGACGACGGCGTGTGCGGCTCGGACGCCGTCGGCATCGGTGCCCGTGGAGCGGGCGTGTGCGGCCCGGACGCCGGCATGGGCACAGGCGTGTGCGGCGCGGGCGTGTGCGACGACGGCGTGTGCGGCTCGGACGTCGGCATCGGCGGGTACGGGGCGGACGCCGGCGGTGCCGGAGGCGCGCTCGGGGGCGAGGGTGTGCCCGGGGACGAGGGCGCGATGGCGGGGCGTACGGCGGCCTGTGCCGTGCCGCCGTCGCGGGCCCGGCGTCCCGGCACCGTCTCGTCCTCGCCTCTGAGCGGCCCTTCGGGGGCGAACCCCGGTGGCAGCGGTCCGAGCTGGTCGAAGATCTCGATCTGCTCGTCGTCGACGCCCGGAGGGGGCAGCAGTTCGACGGCGGACGCGAGCGCCTTGCGTGCGCCCGTGGCGGTGCGGAACCGCGCCCGCGGGTCCGGCTGCAGCAGGGCCGCCACGACCTGCCACAGCGGCTCGGGAACGCCCTGGGGAGCGCCCGGCGTGCCGTGGGAGGCGAAGTGCTCCACGAGGGCCCTGGCGTCGGGTTTGGCGCCCTCCAGCAGGTAGAGGGCGACCAGGCCGACGGCGAACAGGTCGGCGGGGAAGTCCGGTTCGGCGCCCAGCATCTGCTCGGGGGCCAGATAGCCGGGCGTGCCCACCACGTAGTCCGTCTCCGTCAGCCGGGGCTCGCCCAGCCGCGTGGCGATGCCGAAGTCCGACAGGCGCAGCCGGGGGCGCGCGGTGCCGGTGGCCTCCAGCAGGATGTTGGCGGGCTTGATGTCGCGGTGCACGACCCCTTCCGCGTGCACGGCGGCGAGCCCGGACAGGAGCTGGTCGAGCAGGGTGCAGACGTAGGCGGGCGGCAGCGGGCCGTAGTCCCCGACCAGGTGGACCAGCGATCCCCCGGCGACGAGGTCCATGGTGAACAGGACCTTGTCGTCGTCGGCGGCCCAGCTGGCGGGCGCGAGCACGTGCGGGTGGTCGATGCGCAGGGCCTGCTCCCGCACGAAGCGCAGCAGCGCGTGCGCGTCGCTCTGCTGGAGCACCTTGGCCGCCACGTAGCGGCGCCGCCGGTGGTCCCAGGCGCGCCAGACCGCGCCGACCCCCCCGCGTCCGATCGGGTCGACCAGTTCGTACCGTCCGGCGAAGACCTCACCCATGGCCGTGCGTCGCTCCCCAGGTCGTGCGTCGCTCCCCTGCGGCGGCCGGCCTCCCCTCCGGGCGCCCGCCGCGCGGCCCTGCCGGCCCCCGTGTCCCCCGTACGAGCCCTCCGGCGGCCCGGCTCACGACGGGACCGTGGCGGCCGGGCCTCTTCGGCAGCCCGGCCGGCGGATCAGTTCTGGTGGGACTGGTAGTGCGCGACGGCGTCGGAGGTGCGGCCCGCGCCGTACACCCGGAGGAACTCTGCCAGCTCGGGGTGGGTCGGGGCGAGGGTGTCCGCCGCCTCGATGATGTCGCCCGCCGCCGCGACCGAGCGCAGCAGCGACTGGATCTCGCGCACCACGCGCTTGACCGTGGGCGCCCCCGAACTCGCCGTGGTCTGGGTGGTGTTGCTGAGGACCGAGCCTCCCTGCGACTTCTTGATCTCGTCCATGCGCTCCGTCGCCTCGGCTGCGCTCACGCTGCCGTCCGCGACCTGTGCCGCCAGGTCCTGCAGCAGCTGCACCCGCTGGACCACCGCGGGGTTGCCGATCTTCGCGCGCTGGCCGCTCATCAGCTGCGACAGCATGGGGGCGGACAGGCCCAGCACCCCGGCAAGTCGTGCCTGGTTGAGCCCCAGATCGTCGATGAGCCTACGGAAGAGCGCCCCCAACGGCTCCCCGTACCAGTTCCGCTGCAGCTCCCGGGCTCTTGCGGTTGCTTCCTGCTGTGCGGCGTCCATTGCGTCTCCCCATCGCTTCCCCAACTACCGCGGTTCGCTCTAGCGAACCACGTCCCGCATCTTACGGAGAGTGTTCGTCCACCGGGACCCCCATCTTTTTGCGAGATCTCCGGGAGGACCCGGTAGTCTGGTCCGCGGCGCACCTGCGGTCAGGACACCGACCGCAGGAAGCGATCCTCCCGGGGCCTTAGCTCAGTTGGTAGAGCGCTGTCTTTGCATGGCAGATGTCAGGGGTTCGACTCCCCTAGGCTCCACGGCCACGACAGGCGACGTGGGCACGCGGTGAACGCGGGCCGCGTCGCCTTCGTCCTTCTCCGGGGGCGTTCGTCCTCCTCCGGGGGCGAGGGGCGTCGGTCGGCGGCGTCCGGCCGGATCCAGCCGGACGCGCGGGGGCCCGGTGCTGCTCTTCAGGCCGCCCGCGACCGCGCCGTGTCGTCGCGGAGCGTATCGGCGGTCCCGACGCTCCGTAGGCACGGCCGGTGAACTGGATCACAGGAAACGCCAAAGATCTTTGCGTTCGTTTGCGCAAACGATTGCTCGAAGCCTTGCCCCCTCTGCTTCCGCGCGGATGTCCGATGGCGCGTGCGGGTCCTGGGGTGAAGGCGTGAAGGCGTTGTGAGCTGGTGTCGGTGAAGGGGAGTGACCGGAATGTCGCGCAGCGTCAAGGGAGTGCGAGAGCACGTTCCGGTCGCACTGCGTTGCAAACGTCATCGCGAGTAGACGCGGAGGCGTACGGAACCACGGGCGGCCTGTGGCGGCGCCTGCGGGACGAGGTGTGCGGGCCCGTGGGCGCCCCCGCCGTCCCGGACACCGTAGGTCTTCGGCCGGTTCCACGTGAAACATCGCCGTGGGGCGGAGAACCACTCGATTCCTCCGTCCCACGGCGATGTCGGGACATGTGCCGGACGGCCGACGGCCCGCGGGCGTTCTTCGACGGCCACGGGCTTCTTGTCCCCGAGGGCCCCGGACCCTTCCGGGCCGTTGCCGCCTCGGGACCGGTACGTCAGTACGCCGATGCGCGCCAATGCGCGGACGGGTGTCAGCCGCGCTCGTTGGGCTCGGCCGTGGCCTCCGCCTCGGCCTGCTTCGCCTGCACCTCCGGGTCGAGGGCGTCCTCGCCCGCCTCGGTGGTGTCCACGGCGGAGAGTCCTCCCGTCTCCGGGACCTCGGTGGCGGCCGGCGGCTCGACGAGCCAGTCCGGGTTGGCCTGCTTGTCCCACCACTTCCAGGCGGCGTAGGCACCGCCGGCGACGATGCCCAGCACCGCGAGGCCCTTGGCCAGCCGGCCCGCCCGGGCCCTCCGCTGCTGCTTGCGCACCAGCTTCTGGATCTCCTTCGGGGTGACCTGCCCGCGCAGCGCGGCCAGCGCGGCGGCGCTGCGGGACGCGGCCTCCGCGCGCACGGGCTGCGCGGCGGCCACGGCCTGCTCGATCCGCGGCCTGGAGTAGTCGGCCGCCTGCCGGGCCGCCTTGCGCGTACGGACGGCGGCTTCCTGCGCCGCCCGGTCGATCTTCGGCGGGACGTGGGTGCGCGCCTGCTCGATCCGCGGCGCGAGATGCGTGCCGTACTGCAGACGTGCTTGTCCTGCGGCCTGGTGGGCGGCGGCGGTCACCTTCGGGGCGAGCCGGGTGCGTGCCTCGTGCGCGTAGTGTGCGGCCCGTTCCTTGGCCGTGTCGGCGTAGGGCGCCACCACGTCCGCGGCGTGCAGCACGCTCTCCTTCGCCGAGCCGGTCGCGGCGCGCACGCTCTCGATGCGGGTCACGGGATCCTCCTCCTCGGTGGCGTACGTGGGGGCTTGGGGAGATCCCCCGGAACGTCACAGTTCGCCTTACCCCACTTAACGGGATCATGCCTGTCTCCGGTCCCGCGGGCATGTGAGGCCGGGCATCCGGGGCACGGATGCCGACTCCTGCAGGACTCGGGCAACAACGATCAATGCGGTGCAACAGGGGCTCGACGTCGACAATGCCACGGATCGCCGCACGGCGCGCCCGTTTGGCGCGAAGCGAGCCGGAACGGTGGTGGCGGGAGACGGGCGGCGCGGTCCGTGCGAGGATCGGGGGGTTCACAGAGGACAACGGAAGGCACATCGTGGCTGAGCAGCTCTACGCCACCCTGAAGACCAACCACGGCGACATCGAGGTCCGGCTCCTGCCGAACCACGCGCCGAAGACGGTCAAGAACTTCGTCGAGCTCGCCAAGGGCGAGCGCGAGTGGACCAACCCGGCGACGGGCCAGAAGTCCACGGACAAGCTCTACGACGGCACGGTCTTCCACCGGGTGATCAGCGGTTTCATGATCCAGGGCGGTGACCCGCTGGGCAACGGCACCGGTGGTCCCGGCTACCAGTTCGAGGACGAGTTCCACCCGGACCTGGCCTTCGACAAGCCGTACCTGCTGGCCATGGCGAACGCCGGCCCGGGCACCAACGGCTCGCAGTTCTTCATCACGGTCGCCCCGACGGCCTGGCTGACGCGCAAGCACACCATCTTCGGCGAGGTCACCGACGCGGCCAGCCAGAAGGTCGTGGACGCCATCGCCGCCACGCAGACCAACCCGCGCACCGACCGCCCGGTCAACGACGTGGTCATCGAGTCGGTCGTCGTCGAGACCCGCTGACACCGGAGCCCCGGACCGGGGCCCGTTCCCCGCGACGCCCGCCGGCGGTCACCGGCCGCGGCCCGCGGCGGTACCCGCACGCCCGGCGCGCCGCCCGACGAGCGCGGGGCCGAGGCCGGCGGTCACCCAAAGGGAACCGAATCGCCCCGCCCGTCCGTAGAAGGAAGGGCGGGGCGGTGCGCTGGGTACGCGTGTCGCGCGGACCGTCGCACGGACGCCGTACGGAGATCGAGGGGACCCCATGGACCAGGCGCCAGGCAATCCGCAGGGCCCGCACGACGCGCGGGAGCTGCCGACCTGCTACCGGCATCCGGACCGCGAGACGGGGGTCCGCTGCACCCGCTGCGAGCGCCCCGTCTGCCCCGACTGCATGGTCAGCGCCTCGGTCGGCTTCCAGTGCCCCGACTGCGTGCGCGACGGCGGGGGCACCGGGTCCACCGCGCGGGACTCACGGCCGCGCACGCTCGCCGGCGGCACCGTCACCGCCGACCCGCGCCTGGTCACCAAGGTCCTGCTCGGGCTGAACGTCGCGGCGTTCGTCGTCCAGCTCGCCGTGGGCGACCGCTTCACCGACACCTTCGACCTCATCGGCCGGGCCTACGTCCCGCTCCTGGGCTCCGTCGAGGGCGTCGCGGAGGGGCAGTGGTACCGGCTGCTGACGGCGGCGTTCCTGCACGGCGGCTACATGCACCTGCTGTTCAACATGCTCAGCCTGTGGTGGATCGGCGGGCCGCTGGAGGCGGCGCTCGGCCGTGCCCGCTATCTGACGCTCTATCTGCTCTCCGGCCTCGCGGGCAGCGCGCTGTCCTATCTGCTCGCCGCGCCGAACCAGCCGTCGCTGGGCGCCTCCGGGGCGATCTTCGGCCTCTTCGGCGCGACCGCGGTCCTGCTGCGGCGGCTGCGGCAGGACATGCGCCCGGTCGTCGCGCTGCTGGTGATCAACCTGATCATCACCTTCGGCTGGCACGACATCATCGCCTGGCAGGTCCACATCGGCGGCCTCGTCGCGGGCGTGCTGACCGGCTACGCGATGGTGCACCCGCGCCGGGACCGGAGGACCCTGGTCCAGTACGGGGTGTGCGCCCTTGTGCTCGCTGCGGTCGTCGTCACCACCCTGGTCAGAACGTTTCAGCTCACCTGAGCAGGCCGCCGGGCGGGCCGTCGGGGTGACGTTGTCCACAGTAAGTGGCGGATCTTGTGCACACGGTGCGGGAACAGCTGTGCCCCCTGCCACTCACCTGTGTTTCCGCAGGTGGAGCAGGGGGCGAACAGACTTCCGAAAGACGGGTGACCGGCTGGGCCGCCATCGGCGCCCAAATGGTTATCCACAGATCGTCGTTCTTTTCCCCAGTGTGGAAAAGGTTGTGGATAACTCAGTGGATACCCATGGGCAGAGCCGGTGCCGCGGGTGTCCCGGGGAGAACCGTCACTTCCACTGAGTGGAGACGCCGAACCCCGCGGCGATGAAGCCGAAGCCGACAACGATGTTCCAGTTCCCCAGCGAGTCGATGGGGAGCGAGCCGTCGGTCACGTAGAAGACGACGATCCAGGCCAGGCCGATGAGGAACATGGCGAGCATGACCGGCGCGACCCAGGCGCGATTGGTCAGCTTGATGGTGGTGGCCTGCTTCGACGGCGGCGGCGTGTAGTCGGCCTTCTTGCGGATACGTGACTTCGGCACGAGGGTCTCTCCTGTCGATGCGCTGCGTGGCCGCGCAGGGAACGGGGGCGGGCTCCGGGGCAGCGTACAAGGGGAGTCTCAGCGCTCCCCCGGGCGTCCGTTAGCGTAGTGCTTCCGCGGCGCCGAAGGAGATAAGGGTACGTTGAGCAATTCTGCCGACTCGCCCCAGGCGGGCTCCAGTCCTGTCCGCACCCGGCGTTTCCGCCCCGTGCGGATCCTCACGGTGGCCGTCTTCGCGCTGGCCGGGCTGATCTTCTTCACGAGCTTCAACACCGCCAAGGGCACCAACATCCGCACCGACACGTCCCTGCTGAAGCTCTCCGACCTCATCCACGAGCGCAGCCACAAGAACGGCACGCTCGACGAGAGCAACGCGGCGCTGCGCGACGACATAGAGGCCCTCGCCGGACGCGACAACGGCAGCACGGAGGCCGAGGCCGCCGAACTGGCCGCGCTGGAGAAGAACGCCGGCACCGAGGAGCTCAAGGGCGAGGCCCTCACGGTCACGCTCGACGACGCCCCGCCGGACGCCACCGCCAAGCTGCCCGGCTACCCCGAGCCGCAGCCCGACTACCTGGTCATCCACCAGCAGGACCTGCAGGCCGTGGTGAACGCGCTGTGGCAGGGCGGCGCCGAGGGCATCCGGGTCATGGACCAGCGGCTGATCTCCACCAGCGCCGTGCGCTGCGTCGGCAACACCCTGATCCTCCAGGGCCGCGTCTACTCGCCTCCCTACAAGATCACCGCAATCGGCGACCAGGAGAAGCTGCGGAAGGCGCTGACCGCGTCCCCGGCGATCCAGAACTACATGCTCTACGTCAACGTCTACGGCCTCGGCTGGAAGGTCGAGGACGAGGGGACCGTCACCCTGCCCGGTTACACCGGCACCGTGGACCTCCACTACGCCGAACCCGTGGAGTGAGGACCCCGGCCGGCCCGGGAGCGGCGGTGTTCCACGTGAAACATCGCCGCGCGCCGGCCCGGAACGCGCCCGTACGCACCGGAACCGGGCGAAGCGGAGGAGGCCCGGCCGGGCGGCCCGGCGCGGGGGCGCAGTTCATTGCCTCACAGCTTGCGGAGGCCGGGAAACCGGAGGCCCCGCGCCGTTAGTCTGGAGACCTGCGGCGTGATACCGGTGCCGTGGTGCGACGGAAGGGACGGCATGTACGGCTGGATCTGGCGGCATCTGCCGGGCAACGCGTGGGTGAGGGCGCTGATCTCACTCGTGCTGGTGCTCGCCGTGGTCTACGTCCTCTTCCAGTACGTCTTTCCCTGGGCGGAGCCGCTGCTGCCCTTCAACGATGTGACGGTGGACGACCAGTGAGCGCACGCATTCTCGTCGTGGACAACTACGACAGCTTCGTCTTCAACCTGGTGCAGTACCTGTACCAGTTGGGCGCCGAGTGCGAGGTACGGCGCAACGACGAGGTGACGACGGACCACGCGCAGGAGGGCTTCGACGGAGTCCTGCTGTCCCCGGGCCCGGGCGCCCCCGAGCAGGCGGGCGTGTGCGTCGACATGGTGCGGCACTGCGCGGCGACCGGCGTCCCGGTCTTCGGCGTCTGCCTGGGCATGCAGTCGATGCAGGTCGCCTACGGCGGCGTGGTCGGCCGGGCGCCCCAGCTGCTGCACGGCAAGACCTCCCTCGTCGACCACGGGGGCAAGGGCGTCTTCGCCGGGCTGCCGTCCCCGTTCACCGCGACCCGCTACCACTCGCTGGCCGCCGAGCCGCCCACCGTCCCGGACGAGCTGGAGGTCACCGCCCGTACGCAGGACGGGATCATCATGGGGCTCAGGCACCGCGAGCTTCCCGTGGAGGGTGTGCAGTTCCACCCGGAGTCGGTGCTGACGGAGCACGGCCACCGGATGCTCGCCAACTGGCTCACGGAGTGCGGCGACCGGGAGGCCGTGGACAGGTCGGCGGGGCTCGCCCCGGTGGTGGGCAGGGCCACGGCGTGACCGCACTGCGCCCCGAGCGCGAGTCCGGCTCCGCCTACGGAGACCAAGGAGAACAGGGCACCCCGTACGGGCAGCAGCCGTACGGGGTGCCCGGCGCGTTCGAGGCGGCGGTCGAGCGGCTCGCCGACCCCCTGACCGACCCGCTCCCGGCCCCGGGGACGCCCGCCGGGACCGCGCCGTGGAGCGGACCGTCCCGGCCGCCGGCGCCCGGCCCGGACCCGTCGCCGACGGCTCACCACGACGGCCCCGAGGGCCCGGGCTCCCACCGCGCCGTAGGAGCCACGCACCACGCGCACGGCCCGGGGGCTCCCACCGGGCAGGACGGACCGGGCGGTTCCGGGAGCCCGGGAGGCCGCCACCGCGCCGGAGACGGCGGACACGGGACGCCCGGGCACGGCCCCGGGCAGACGCCCGAGCCGGTCCCGCAGCGGCAGGAGACGGCTCCGTACCGGCCGGACACGGCCCCGCCCCCGGCCGCCGCGCGGTCGTCCGCGGCCGCGCGGCCCCTGCCCGCGTACGAGGACCCCTACGCCGCGCCGTCGTCGCCGTACGACGCGTCCCCGCCGCCGGCGGCCGGACCGGTCCTCCCGCCGGCCGGCCCCATGCCGCCCCTGGCGGGCCCCATGCCGCCCCTGGCGGGCCCTGTGCCGCCGGCCGACGACGAGACGGTCGCCCTGCGGACGGCCGACGTCTCCCGCGCGGTGGACGGCGTCTCCTCCGGCACGGCGGCTGCTCCGAGGAGCTCGGACGGGTCCGGCGGGACGGACGCGCCCGGCGGCACGCCCGTGCCGGGCGGCCGGGCGGCCCGCCGCAGGGCCGCCAGGAAGCGCGGGCGCCGGGGCGGCCCGGCCGGCTCCGCGGAGCGGTCCGCGGCCGGGGAGGGCCCAGGGACGCCGTCCGCCCCGCTGTCCCGCGTGGAGGCCCGCCGCGCGGCCCGTGCGCGCCGTCCCGGCGCCGCCGTCGTCCTGAGCCGGGCGATAGGCGAGGTCTTCATCACCACCGGCGTGCTGATGCTGCTGTTCGTCACCTACCAGCTGTGGTGGACGAACGTCCGGGCGCACGCGCAGGCCGGCAACGAGGCGCACAGCCTCCAGGACGACTGGGCGAACGGCAAGGGCAAGCCGGACGCCTTCGAGCCGGGCCAGGGCTTCGCCCTCCTGCACATACCCGAGCTGGACGTGGTCGTGCCGATCGCCGAGGGCGTCAGCAACAAGGGCGTCCTGGACCGCGGCATGGTCGGCCACTACGGCGGCGAGGGCCTCAAGACGGCCATGCCGGACGCCAAGACCGGCAACTTCGGCCTCGCGGGCCACCGCAACACCCACGGCGAACCGTTCCGCTACATCAACCGCCTGAAGCCGGGCGACCCGATCGTCGTCGAGACCCAGGACACGTACTACGTCTACAAGATGGCGTCGATCCTGCCGGTGACGTCGCCGAGCAACATCAGCGTCCTGGACCCGATCCCCAAGGGGTCGGGCTTCACCGAGGCGGGCCGCTACATCACGCTCACCACCTGCACTCCCGAGTTCACCAGCAAGTACCGGATGATCGTCTGGGGCAGGATGACCGAGGAACGGCCGCGCAGCGAGGGCAAGCCGGCCGCTCTGGTCGAATGACCCACGGGACGGACGGCACCGGCGGGGGCGGAGCGGACCGGGCCGGCCGGCCGGACGAAGCACACGGAACACACGACGGGGCGGATGCAGTGACAGCGACGACCGAGGACGACGCGCGCACGGAGGAGGCGGCGCCCGCGCGGAGACGCCGCGCCATGGGGCCGGTGGCGACGGCGGTCGCCGTCTTCGGGGAGCTCCTCATCACGGCGGGCCTGGTGCTCGGCCTGTTCGTCGTCTACTCGCTGTGGTGGACGAACGTCATCGCCGACCGCGAGGCGGACAGGCAGGGCGACAGGGTCCGTGACAACTGGGCGCAGGACGACGGCCGGGACCCGGTCGGCCTGGACACCAAGGACGGCATCGGCTTCCTGCACGTCCCGGCGATGGGGAACGGCGAGGTGCTGGTCAAGAAGGGCACCTCCACCAAGATCCTCAACGGCGGTGTGGCGGGCTACTACACGGACCCGGTGAAGTCGGCGCTGCCCGAGGACGAGAAGGGCAACTTCTCGCTGGCCGCGCACCGCGACGGGCACGGCGCCAAGTTCCACGGCATCGACAAGCTGAGGAAGGGCGACCCGATCGTCTTCGAGACGAAGGACGAGTGGTACGTCTACAAGGTCTACGACATCCTCCCGGAGACCTCGAAGTACAACGTGGACGTCCTCGACGCCGTCCCGAAGGAGTCGGGGAGGAGGAAGGCGGGCCGCTACATCACGCTGACCACCTGCACGCCCGTCTTCACCTCCCGCTACCGCTACGTCGTCTGGGGCGAGCTGGAGCGCGTGGAGAAGGTCGACGCGGAGCGCACCCCGCCGAAGGAACTGCGCTGAGGCACCGCGCGGCCGGCGCGTCCCCGCGACCGAGCTGAGGTCGCCGGACCCCGCGTACCCACGGCCGCGCTGAGGCTCCGGAACCCCGCACACCCCGCCACCTGCGTCGGAACCACGGGCCGTCGGCGCACCCGGTGACTGCGCCGAAGTCCGGCCCCGGCGCGCTCCACCACGGCGAAGCCCCGGTCGCCTCCCCGAGGGGAGGCGACCGGGGCTTCGTCATGCCCGGTGGGGAAGGAGCCGGTCAGTCCTCGCCGCGGCCCGTGAGCCCGCCGAAGAAGCCGCCGCCGTTGTCGTTCCCGCCGCTGTCCCCGCCGTTGTCACCGCCCGCGGTGGTCAGGTTGACCGCGGTGCCCTTGGCGACCTGGTTGCTGCCGCCGGGGTCGGTGGCGATGACGATGGCGTTGTCGTCCTGGGGGCCGTTGATCGAACCGACCTTCAGCCCCGCGCCCTCGATCGTCTTCCTGGCGTCCTTGAGGCGCTGGGTCCTGACCTCCGGGACCGCGACCTTCTCCGGGGCCTTGGCGACCTGGATGGACACGGGAGTGTTCTTGTCCACCTTGGACCCGGCCTCCGGGGAGGTCGTGATGACCTTGCCCGCCTCGACGGAGTCGCTCTCCACGTCGGTGCAGTTGCCGACCAGACCGTTGGCCTCCATCAGGGCCCTGGCCTCGTCGCAGCTCTTGCCCGCGACGTCCGGGACGGTGGACTGCGACTTGGCCTTGGCGACCGTGAGGGTGATGGTGGAGCCCTTCTCCACCTCCTCGCCCTTGATCGGGTCCTGGTCGAGAACCGTGTTCTCCTCCTCCGTGGACTCCCGCGTCTCCGTCTCGACCTTGAACTGGTAGTCGTCGCCCTCGAGCTTGGACTTGGCCTCGTCGGCGTCCAGGCCGATCACGCTCGGGACCGTGACCTTCGGCGCGCCCGTGGAGACGACCAGGTCGATCGTGTCGCCCTTCTGGACCTCGCTGTCCGCCTCCGGGCTCTGCGAACAGACACTGCCCTTCGGAGTGTCCTCGCAGGGTTCCTTCTTGACCGACACCTTCAGGTCGACGTTCTCGGCCCTGAGCCGGGCCTCCTCCAGTGTCTGGTCGACGAGGTTCGGCGCCTTGAGCGTGTCGTCGCCCGCGCCGCCGTTGCCGCCGGGGAACGCCCACATGCCGATCAGGATCGCGCCGACCAGGACGAGCACACCGGCGACGACCAGCAGGATCGTCGAGGTGTTGTTCTTCTTCTGGCGGCGCCGGTCCGGGCGGTCGTCGTAGCCGTAGCCGCCGTCGTTCTGGTTCATCGGCGGCAGCATGGTCGTGGCCTGCGCGTCCGTGGACCGCATGGCCTGCGTGGCCTGGTCGTCCGGGTAGCCGCCGTAGCCGACCGAGCCCATGGCGGCGGTGGCGGCGGCGACGGGCTGGCCGTCGAGGCAGGCCTCGATGTCGGCGCGCATCTCGTCCGCGGACTGGTAGCGGTAGTCCGGGTCCTTGGTGAGCGCCTTCAGGACGATCGCGTCCATCGCGGGCGTGATCTCCGGGTCGAAGACGCTCGGCGGCTGCGGCTCCTCCCGTACGTGCTGGTAGGCGACGGCCACCGGGGAGTCGCCCACGAACGGCGGACGCACGGTCAGCAGCTCGTACAGCAGGCAGCCGGTGGAGTACAGGTCGGAGCGCGCGTCGACCTGCTCGCCCTTGGCCTGCTCCGGGGAGAGGTACTGGGCGGTGCCGATGACGGCGGCGGTCTGCGTCATCGTCATGCCGGCGTCGCCCATCGCACGGGCGATGCCGAAGTCCATGACCTTGACCTGGCCGCCCCGCGTCAGCATGACGTTGGCCGGCTTGATGTCGCGGTGGACGATGCCGTTGCGGTGCGAGTACTCCAGGGCCTGGAGGATGCCGATGGTCATCTCCATGGCCCGCTCGGGCAGCAGCTTGCGCCCGGAGTGCAGCAGCTCGCGCAGGGTGGACCCGTCGACGTACTCCATCACGATGTACGGGATGGACGTGCCGTCGATGTAGTCCTCGCCGGTGTCGTACACGGCGACGATCGCGGGATGGTTGAGCGAGGCGGCCGACTGGGCCTCCCGGCGGAACCGGGCCTGGAACGACGGGTCGCGCGCGAGGTCCGCCCGCAGCGTCTTCACCGCCACCGTGCGCCCCAGCCGGGAGTCATGCGCGAGGTATACCTCCGCCATGCCACCACGGCCGAGCACCTGGCCCAGCTCGTACCGGCCGCCGAGGCGACGCGGCTCTTCCATAGCTACCTACCAGCCCTCTCCGTCGATCCCGACCGCACCCGTGTGTGGTCCGGCGGTGTGCTGCCCGGGGCATACCGTACCCGGCCAGCTGTCTACGACCTGCCCGAGCCCGTCACCCGATACAGGACCGGTATCGCAACGTGCACCGATGTGAAGGCGACGTGACAGGGTTCACTGCTTGCTGTCGACGACCGCCTTCATCACGGCCTGCGCGATCGGCGCGGCCAGGCCGCCACCGGAGATGTCGTCGCGGTTGGCGCTGCCGTCCTCGACCACCACGGCCACGGCCACGGGCGAGCTGCCGTCCTTGAGCTTGGCGTACGAGATGAACCAGGCGTACGGCTTCTCGCTGTTGTCGACGCCGTGCTGCGCGGTGCCGGTCTTGCCGCCGACGGTCACCCCGGGGATCTGCGCCCGGGTGCCGGTGCCGTCCTGGACCACCGTCTCCATGATCGACTGCAGCTTCTGCGCGTTGTCCTCGGAGAGCGGCTTGCTCATCTCCTCGGGCTCGGTCTGCTCGATCACGTCCAGGCTCGGGGCCTGGAGCTTGTCGACCATGTACGGCTTCATCAGCGTGCCGTCGTTGGCGACGGCCGAGGCGACCATGGCCATCTGCAGCGGCGTCGCGGCGGTCTCGAACTGACCGATGGAGCTGAGCGCGGTCTGCGGCTTGTCCATCTCGTCGGGGAAGACGGAGGCGTTGGAGCGCACCGGCGTGAACTGCTCGGAGTTGAAGCCGAACTTCTCGGCCTCCTCCTTCATCTTGTCCTTGCCGAGGTCGGCGCCGATCTTGCCGAAGACGGTGTTGCAGGACACCTTCAGCGCGTCGCGCAGGGAGGCGTCCTTGCAGGGGATGTTGCCCTCGTTCTTCAGTTCGGTCCGGGTGTCCGGCAGGGTGTACGGCAGCGGCGAGTCGGTCTTCGCGTCGACGTCGTCGACCAGGCCGTTCTCCAGGGCGGCGGCCGCGGTGACGACCTTGAAGGTGGATCCCGGCGGGTAGGTCTCCCGCAGCGCCCGGTTGAGCATCGGGTCGTCCGGGTTCTCCTTCTTCTGCAGCTTCGCCCAGGCCTTGCTGTCGGTCTCGGTGGAGTTGCCGGCGAAGGTCGACGGGTCGTACGACGGCGTGGAGGCGAGCGCCAGGATCGCGCCGGTGGACGGGTCGATGGCGGCGACGGCGCCCTTCTTGTCGCCCAGCCCCTCGAAGGCCGCCTTCTGCGCGGCGGCGCTGAGGGTGGTGACGACGTTGCCGCCCGCCTGCTTCTTGCCGGTGATCATGTCGAGGGTGCGGCGGAAGAAGAGCCGGTCGTCGTTGCCGGTGAGGATGCCGTCCTCGATGGACTCCAGCTGGGTCGCCCCGAACGCCTGCGAGGCGTAGCCGGTGACGGGCGCCCACATCTCGCCGTTCTTGTACGTGCGCTTGTAGTCGAAGTCGCTGCCCTCGGTCTTGGCGGACCCGGTGATCGACTTGCCGTCGACGATGATGTCGCCGCGGGGCTGGGCGTACCGCTCGATCGCCACCCGGCGGTTGGCCTTGTCCTCCTTCAGCTCGGTCGCCATGACGTACTGGAGCCAGTTGTCGCGGACGAGCAGGGCGAGGACGAGGAGCCCGCAGAAGATCGCGATCCGGCGCAGGGGCTTGTTCACGGTCGGACCACCTGGGTCATCTCGGCGTCGGGGTTGGGGGCGGGGGAGGGCGCCGGGCGGCGTGCGGTGTCGCTGATCCGGATCAGGATGCCGATCAGCGCCCAGTTGGCGATGACGGACGAACCGCCGTACGCGACGAAGGGCAGGGTCATACCGGTCAGCGGGATGAGGTTCATGACACCGCCGGCGACGACGAAGACCTGCAGCGCGAAGGCGCCGGACAGGCCCACGGCGAGCAGCTTGCCGAAGGGGTCGCGGGCGGCCAGCGCCGTGCGCACGCCGCGCTCGACGATCAGGCCGTAGATCAGCAGGATCGCCATGACGCCGGCCAGGCCCAGCTCCTCGCCGAAGGTGGCGAGGATGAAGTCGGAGTTGGCGGCGAAGCCGATGAGGTCGGAGTTGCCCTGGCCGAGCCCGGTGCCGAGGACGCCGCCGGAGCCGAACGCCCACAGCGCCTCCATGGACTGCTCGGAGTGGCCGACGACGCCCTGCTTGCTCTTCAGGTACTCGCCCATCGGGTCGAGCCACGCCTGGACGCGCTGCTGCACGTGCGGCTCGAAGGAGGCGACGCCGACGGCGCCGGCCGCCGACATCAGCAGACCGAACACGATCCAGCTGGTGCGCTCGGTGGCGACGTACAGCATCACGACGAACATGCCGAAGAACAGCAGCGACGTACCGAGGTCGGTCTCGAAGACGAGGATGAGGATCGACATCGCCCAGACCATGAGGATCGGGCCCAGGTCGCGGCCGCGCGGCAGGTACAGGCCCATGAAGCGGCGGCTGGCCAGGGCCAGCGCGTCCCGCTTCACCATGAGGTAGCCCGCGAAGAACACCGCGATGACGATCTTCGCGAACTCACCGGGCTGGATCGTGCCGAGTCCGGGGATCTTGATCCAGATCTTGGCGCCGAAGACGTCGGCGCCGAGGCCCGGCACCAGCGGCAGCAGCAGCAGGACCAGCGCGGCGAACATCGAGATGTACGTGTAGCGCTGCAGGACGCGGTGGTCCTTCAGAAGCAGCAGCACGCCGACGAACAGGGCCACGCCCAGCGCGGAGTACAGCAGCTGGCGGGGCGCCGCCTCCACGAACGTGGACCGGACCTGGAGCCGCTCCGACTGGTCCAGGCGCCAGATGACCACCAGTCCGAGGCCGTTGAGCAGCGTCGCGAGCGGCAGCAGCAGCGGATCCGCGTACGGCGCGAACTTCCGCACCACGAGGTGGCCGACGCCGGCCAGCAGCCCGAGTCCCAGGCCGTAGCCGAGCAGGCCCGGGGGGACCTGGTCGTTGAGGGCCAGGCCCACGTTGGCGTAGGCGAACACCGGGATGACCACGGCGAACACCAGCAGCGCCAGCTCGGTGTTGCGCCGGCTCGGCGCGCCGATCGCGCCGATCGTGGACGTGTGGTGCGTCGACGGGTTGGTAGTACTGCTCATCGTGTGACAGGGCCCCTCACGGCTTGCTTACTGCTTACCGCACAGCGAGACCAGCTTCTGCTCTTCCTCGGAGAGGCTGGGGCCTGGTGTGGGTGTGGGTGCGGTGGTGGACTTGGACGGGGACGACGAGGGTGCCGGCGACTCCGTGGCCGCGGGGGTCGCGGTCACGGCCGACGCCGCTGTGGCCTTGGACGTCAGGGAGGTCCGGGTGGTTCCCGTGGTGCCGCCGGCCTCGCCCTCGCCGGTCTTGGCGCTGCTCTCCGCCTCGGCCCGGCGTCGCTCGGCGTTCTTCCTGCACGCGGACGCCTGCGTGGCCAGCTCGTCGATCTTCGACCGGGCGTCGTCCAGATTGCCCTCCGCGATCGTCGCCTTGACCTGGTCCTGCTGGTAGGGCGGCAGGTACTTGAGTTCGATCTCGGGGTGGTCCTTCTCCACCTTCGACAGCGAGACCCAGGCGAGGTCCTGGCTGATGCCGCGGTAGAGGGCGACGTGCTCCCCCTTGGTGCCGACGTAGTACTGCGTCTGCGTCCAGCGGTAGCCGCCGTACAGGCCGCCGCCGACGACGGCGAGGGCCAGCACGCCGTAGAAAGATCTCTTGAACCACCTGCGGCCCTTGCGCGGCTTGACGAAGTCGTCGTCGCCGTAGTCGCCGAAGCTGCCCGTGGGCACGTACCCGGTGGTGTCGCCGCTGCCGGGCGGGCCGAACTCGCCGCCTCCCCCGGGCTGCTGCCGGCCGAGGCTCGCGGCGCGGCCCGCGGGGGTCTGCATCGCGCCGTTGTCCTGCGGCTGGTTCTGGTTCTCGGCGACCGCGCCGACGACGACCGGGGTGTCGGACAGATGTCCGGCGAGGGTGTCGCCGCTGTCGATGTCGAGGACGTCGGCGACGATGACGGTGATGTTGTCGGGGCCGCCGCCGCGCAGCGCGAGCTGGATCAGCTCCTGCACGGTCTCCTGCGGGCCCTGGTAGCTGGCGAGGGTGTCCTCCATCGTCTGGTGGGACACCACGCCGGACAGGCCGTCGGAGCAGATCAGGTAGCGGTCGCCGGCGCGGACCTCGCGGATGGAGAGGTCGGGCTCGACGTGGTCGCCGCTGCCCAGCGCGCGCATCAGCAGGGAGCGCTGCGGGTGGGTGGTGGCCTCCTCCTCGGTGATCCGGCCCTCGTCCACCAGCCGCTGCACCCAGGTGTGGTCCTGCGTGATCTGGGTGAGGACGCCGTCCCGGAGCAGGTACGCGCGCGAGTCGCCGACGTGCACCAGGCCGAGCCGCTGACCGGTCCACAGCAGGGCGGTGAGCGTGGTGCCCATGCCCTCCAGCTGCGGGTCCTCCTCGACCATCAGGCGCAGCTGGTCGTTGGCGCGCTGCACGGCGGTGCCGAGGGAGGTGAGGATGTCGGAGCCCGGCACGTCGTCGTCGAGCGCGACGATGGTCGAGATCACCTCGGAGCTGGCGACCTCGCCGGCGGCCTGGCCGCCCATCCCGTCGGCGATCGCGAGCAGCCGGGGCCCGGCGTAGCCGGAGTCCTCGTTGCCCTCGCGGATCATGCCTTTGTGCGATCCGGCGGCGAAGCGCAGTGACAGACTCATGCGCACCTCGCCCGTCGGCTCCGGGTACATCCGCACGGTGCCCACCCTCCGGTCGGGAGCGCGCCGGTGCCCTGGGTGTGGACCGCCGCTGCGTGCTCGCTCCGCTCGCGCTTATTCATGACGTGGCACTACTTCCGCAGCTCGATGACGGTCTTGCCGATGCGGATCGGCGCACCCAGCGGGATCGGCGTGGGGGTCGTCAGTCGGTTCCGGTCGAGGTACGTGCCGTTGGTGGACCCGAGGTCCTCGACGATCCACTGGCCGTCACGGTCCGGGTAGATCCTGGCGTGCCGGCTGGAGGCGTAGTCGTCGTCCAGCACGATCGTGGAGTCGTGCGCACGGCCCAGCGTGATGGTCTGGCCCTGCAGCGCGACGGTGGTGCCGGTGAGGGTGCCCTCGGAGACGACCAGCTTGGTGGGCGCGCCGCGGCGCTGCCGCCCGCCGCCCCCGCCGTGCTGCTGGCGCTGCTGCGGGGGCGCGGCCTGGCGGGAGGCCTGCTGCGCCCGTCCGCTGTCCCGGCGCGAGCCGCGCTGTGTGACGCGCGTACCGAACAGGTCGCTGCGGATGACCTGCACGGCCACGATCACGAACAGCCACAGTACGGCCAGGAAACCCAGCCGCATGACCGTGAGGGTCAGCTCTGACATTGCCCCCGCTTCACCCTTCGGCTTGCCGGTAAATGATGGTGGTGCTGCCCACGACGATCCGCGAGCCGTCGCGGAGCGTAGCGCGGGTGGTGTGCTGCCCGTCCACCACGATGCCGTTGGTGGATCCGAGATCCTGGATCGTCGAGGGCGTTCCGGTCCGGATCTCGCAGTGCCGGCGGGACACGCCGGGGTCGTCGATCCGCACGTCGGCTTCGGTGCTGCGGCCCAGCACCAGCGTCGGGCGGGAGATCTGATGGCGGGTGCCGTTGATCTCGATCCAGTGGCGTACGCGCCCGCCGGGCAGCGGACCCGCGCCCGGCCGCTGCCCGGCGGGCGCGACGGCGGGGCGCCCGGGCGGAGGCGCGGACGGCATGGGGGGAGCGCCCGCGGGACCGACGGGCGCCGCCTGCGGCGGGTAGCCGTAGCCGCCGCGTCCGGGCTGCGGTCCCGCGGGCGGGCCCTCGGGCGTCTGCGAGGTGGAGGAGGCGAGCGTACGGCTGCGCACCCGGTACAGGCCGGTGTCGAGGTCGTCCGCCTTCTCCAGGTGGACCTTGATGGGGCCCATGAAGGTGTAGCGCTGCTGCTTGGCGTAGTCGCGCACCATGCCGGCCAGCTCGTCGCCGAGCTGCCCGGAGTAGGGGCTCAGGCGCTCGAAGTCCGGCGCGCTCAGCTCCACGATGAAGTCATTGGGTACGACGGTCCGGTCGCGGTTCCAGATCGTCGCGTTGTTGTCGCACTCCCGCTGGAGCGCCCCCGCGATCTCGACGGGCTGGACCTCGGACTTGAACACCTTGGCGAAGGTGCCGTTGACCAGACCTTCGAGACGCTGCTCGAATCGCTTCAGGACTCCCATGGGGCACCTCCTCCTTCGTCGTCGTCCTGGTACTGCTTACTGATCGTATCCACGCGCCGGGAAATCGGCTGGTTCCCCCTGTCGGCACGGTCGACGAGTGTCGACGGCTTGCGAAGTCCCCTCCCGAAGTTCCCTCCGGAACCGCTCTTCGAACTCCCCGGGGGTACTCCCATGGGGAGGATCGTAGAGGCGGTTTCACCACAGTGTCCCGCACCCGGCTGTGCACCCCGCACTCCTCCTGGGGAGATGGCCGGGACCGGTACGAGGTTGATACGTGAAGCGGTACCGGGCGTGACGTGAGCCGGGGGACGGAGCGCGTGGTGCGCGGCGCGGGACGGGACGGGGCGGGGCGGCCCGGGGACGCCGCCGGACGCGGGGCGGAGCCCGGGCGCGACGACGCGGACGTCATACGGAGGGGACGGCGGGGCCGGAGGCGGCGGACCGGGGTCGAGCTGCGCGGTCGCAGGGGGAGTGAGCTGCGCGGTCGTGCGGGGACGAGCCGCACGGCTGCGGCCCGGTGCGCCGGGCGCGGCGTACGGGGGGACGGGGCAGGGCCCCGCGGTCCCGGCGCACCTGGGGGAGGCGGCCGGGTCCGCACGGCCGGCTCCGGCTGTTCCTGGCCGCGCCGGGCCGCTCCGGAGCGGCCCGGGTCCGCCCCCGGGGAAAGGGATGTGAATCCACCCTCCGCAGCGTGCTAATGTTCTGCATGTCGGAAGGCGCCAGCACCACCAGGTGAGGGAAACGGACGACACACCCAATGCGCGGGTGGCGGAATAGGCAGACGCGCTGGATTCAGGTTCCAGTGCCCGCAAGGGCGTGGGGGTTCAACTCCCCCCTCGCGCACCACTGGAGACGGGTCTCCGTCGGAACGAAAGTTCCGGCGGGGGCCCGTCTTTCGTTGTGCGTCCTCGTTGTGTTGCGTGCGTGCGTGCGTGCGTGCGGCAGGCGGGCTTGTGCGCGTGGTGGGCGGGTGCGTGCCCATAGTGGGCGGGCGTGTGCGCACGGCCCGGGTCCGGAAGGCCGGGGTGCGGGACCCCGCGAGGCTCCGGGCGGGTTTCCGGAGCGGTTCCGGAACCTCCGAGGCTTCCGGAGCGTCGTCGGCGGGGCTTCAGCCGGTCGGCCGACGGTGATACATCTCACGTGGTCGGAGCGATTCTTCCGGCAGGTTGAACGATCAAGTCGGCATGTTTCATGGGCGGTTGAGCGCTGTGCGCGTTCTCGGAGCGTCCGGGGCGGATGTGCCGGAAAGGGTGGCCCCCGGCGCTCTCTCCGCGGGAGAGGAGTACCAGGGGCCTTGTCGCTCTGCGTGTCTCCTTCTGCGCGAGGCGTGCTGATCACTGCGCGTCGCGCGCGGCTGGTCGCTCACCGCTGGTCGCTCACTGCTTGCTGCGTGCCGCCCGCCGTGTGTCGTGTGCCGCGTGTCGGTCGTGCGGGGAGGGAGCGGTCGCCGGGTCGTGCGGCGGATGTCAGGCGGCGAGGCGCTCGGCGAGGGCCTTGGCCTTGGCCGCCGCCTCCTCCAGGGCCTTGGTCCGGGACGCCTCGAAGAGCGGGACGAGCTCGGACATCGCCGGGTTGTGCGGCGCCATCGTGAGCTCCGGGACGATGAAGTCGACCTCCAGGCCGAGACCGTCCGCGAGCACGGCCCGGAGGAGGTTCTGCACGTACTCGTAGCCCTCGCGCGGGGTGCCCGGCGCGTAGGAGCCGCCGCGGCTGGCGACCACGGTCACCGGGGTGCCCTTGGCGGACGCGTTCTCGCCGGCGGTGCGGCCCATGACGATCACATTGTCGAGCCAGGCCTTCAGCGTGGACGGGATCGTGAAGTTGTACATGGGGGCACCGATCAGGACGGCGTCCGCCCGCTCCAGCTCCTCGATGAGCTTCAGTCGCTCGGCGAAGGCCTCCGCCTGCGCGGGCGTGTGCGTGGCCGGGTCGGAGAAGGCGGCGGTGTGCGCGTCCGCGGTGATGTGCGGAACCGGGTCCACCGCGAGGTCGCGGTAGATGACCGTGCCGCCGGGGTGCTGCTCCTCCCAGGTCCTGCGGAAGGCCTCCGTCACGGCGCGGGAGGCGGAGGCGGAACCGGGGAAAACGGACGAGTCCAGGTGCAGCAGGGTGGCCATGGGGATCTCCTGTGGGGCGGTTCGGTCGGTGGGGTGGTGGTGCGCGAGCCGTCGGGCGGTGGCGCGCGCAGCCGTCGCCGCGGCTCCCGGGGAGTGGATCCAAGGGGCTGCGGTTTCTTACTTAACTATGGATAGCACAGTCACTTACTTTTTCTCACCCTCTCCTGGTGGTTCCGTAACCGGCCAGTACTCTTGAGGCATGCCGGTCCGGGGAAGTCATGACGCAGAGGCCTGTGCGCAGGTCGGTGACGGCATCACGCGCGTCTTCCAGCTGCTCGGGAAGCGCTGGACCGGCCTGATCGTGGCCGTCCTGCTGCCGCGCCCCGTCTACTTCGCCGATCTGCGCCGGGCGATCCCGGGCATCAGCGAGCGCATGCTGTCGGACCGCCTCGCCGAGCTCGCCGCCGCCGGTCTGGTGGTGCGCGAGGTGGACGAGGGGCCGCCGCTGCGGGTCTCCTACCGGCTGACCGAATCCGGCGCCGCGCTCGGCCCGTCCCTGAAGGAACTCTCCCGGTGGGCCGAGGAGCACCTGCCGGAAGAGGGCTCCTGCCCGGAACAGCTGCGGAAGTAGGCACGGCCGGGACCGGCGGCGGGGCGGCACGCGGGCCGACCCGTCCGGTGGGCCGTCGGGTTCATCGGCTCGGTGAGGCCGTCGGGCCGATCGGTTCGGTTCGCCGGACCTGCCGAACTGACCGATTCGGTT
This sequence comes from Streptomyces minutiscleroticus, assembly GCF_014650875.1. GTDB lineage: Bacteria > Actinomycetota > Actinomycetes > Streptomycetales > Streptomycetaceae > Streptomyces > Streptomyces minutiscleroticus. The sequence continues at coordinate 63,381 of NZ_BMVU01000032.1, read as the reverse complement.
CGCTGGATTTGTCGAACCGGACTGATTCGGTTCGTCGGACCCGACAGCCCTCACCGGACCCCTCGGACCCGTCGGACCGGCCGGTCCGGTGAGGGCTGTCGATGAGTCCTGGGCTGCCGGTGAGTGGGGCCGCTGAGGTGCGTGATGAACCGGTGAGGCCGTGCGTTGTCCACAAGCGCGGAGTTGTCCACAGCCCCTCACGCGCCCCCATCGCCGACTGTACGGTCGTCGGCAGTTGATGTGCGCACGGGTTGCGCACGGGCGGGTTGCGCACGGGCAGGGGGAGGCCGGTCGACATGGTCGAGACACAGACGGGAACCGCGGACCGGGAGCGGCAGGACCGGGCGCGGGAGCGGGTGGGGGAAGGCGAGCGGGCGCCGGCGACGCGGACGCCGCGGTCGGCGGCGCACGCCCTGAGGCTCTCCGGTGTGCGGGGCTTCGCGGCCTGGCCCGCGGAAGGATCGCCCAAGGCGGAGGGCAAGGCGCTGCGGGACCGCGTGCCCCGCAGCGCCCACGCCGACTTCCGCCCGGCCGACGACCGCCCCTCCGCCGTGGCCGCCGTCGAGGAGTCCAACCGGGGGCGGCTCCCCGACCTCATGCCGATACGGGTCGGCAGGATGGCGGCCACACCGTTCGCCTTCCTGCGCGGATCGGCCGGACTCATGGCGTACGACCTCGCCCGCACCCCCGTGACGGGCATGGGCGCGCAGATCTGCGGTGACGCGCACGCGGGGAACTTCGGTCTGTACGGGGACGCCCGCGGCGGACTGGTCATCGACCTCAACGACTTCGACGAGACCGTGCACGGCCCCTGGGAGTGGGACCTCAAGCGGCTCGCCGCCTCCCTCGTCCTGGCCGGCCGGGAGGCGGGGGCCGACGAGGACACCTGCCGGGCGGCGGCGCACGGCGCGGTGGGCGCCTACCGGCGCACCATGCGGCTGCTCGCCAAGCTCCCCGCCCTGGACGCCTGGAACGCGATCGCGGACGAGGAACTGGTCTCGCACACCGACGCCCACGACCTGATAGGCACCCTGGAGCGGGTTTCGGAGAAGGCGCGCGCCAACACCAGCGGGAGGTTCGCGGCCAAGTCGACCGAGGAGGCCGGGGACGGCGGCCGCCGGTTCGTCGACGCGCCGCCGGTCCTGCGCCGTATACCCGACGCCGAGGCGGCGGCCGTGGCCGCCTCGCTGGAGGAGTACCTCACCACGCTGTCCGAGGACCGGCTCCCGCTGCTCGCGCGGTACGCGGTGCACGACGTCGCGTTCCGCGTGGTCGGCACCGGCAGCGTGGGCACGCGCTCGTACGTCGTGCTGCTGCTCGACCACCGGGGCGAGGCGCTGATCCTGCAGGTCAAGGAGGCGCGGGCCTCGGCACTGGTGCCGCACCTGCCGACCGCGGGCTTCGCGGCCCCGGAGCCCACGCACGAAGGGCGCCGCGTCGTGCTCGGCCAGAAGCACATGCAGGTGGTCAGCGACATGCTGCTCGGCTGGACCACGGTGGACGGACTGCCGTACCAGGTGCGCCAGTTCCGCAACCGCAAGGGCAGCGTCGACCCGGCGGCCCTGGCCGCGGACCAGATCGACGACTACGGACGGATGACGGGCGCGCTGCTCGCCCGCGCCCACTCCCACAGCGCCGACCCGCGGCTCATCGCCGGTTACTGCGGCAAGAACGACCAGCTGGACGAGGCGATCGCCGCGTTCGCCGTCGCGTACGCGGACCGCACGGAGGCGGACCACGCGGAACTGGTGGCCGCGGTGCGGGCGGGGAGGGTCGCGGGGGAGATGGGGGTCTGAGGACGGGGACGGGGGGAGGGGAGGGAGGGGAGGGAGGGGGCGGGGGAGGCCCCCCGAGAGGCACTTGTGACTCAGGTGCCCACAGCGGCAGGAGCAGTTCAGCGATGCTTCCGAGTACCCGCCCGTGCCGTGGCCTACGCTGGACGGGTGACGACCCCGGAAGCTGAGCAGCCCCCGTCCGCTCCCCCCGGCGAGCCCTCCGGTGAGCCGCTCGCCGAGCAGGCCCGTACCGATGGGGCCCCGGCCGAGACCGTCGACGAGAAGCCCGCCGGCGCGACGGCGACGGCCACGGCCACGGCTGCCGAGGGCGCGACGGCCGGCGGGGCCGCGGGCCCGGCCGGCGCCGCGAGCGCTGCGGAGTCCCGGAGCGAGAGCCCGGAGGCGGAGAGTCCGGACGCCGCGCGGGCCGGAGACCGGCCGGAGCCGGCCGTGGAGGGCGACTTTGCGGCCGACGGCGTCGGCGGTGTCGGCGGCGCGAGCGACACGGGGGGTGAGGGCGACGCGGGGGACGCCGCGCAGGACCGGCCCGAGGAGCGGCTCGAGCGGGCGGTGCGCGCGGCCGAGCAGGCGTTGATCGAGTTCGAGATCGCGGTCGAGACCTTCCGGGTCGAGGTGGAGAACTTCTCCCGTCTGCACCACCAGAAGCTCGGTCCGATGTACGCGCGGCTCGACGAGCTGGACGCGCAGATCGCCGAGGCGCGTGCGGCGCGCACGGGCGACCCGGAGGACCTGCGCAAGGCGGAGGAGGCGCGGGCCCGCGTGCTGCCGATGCCGGGAGTGGAGGAGCTGTTCCACGGCTGGATCGACTCGGACGGGCTCTCCCCCGAGGCGTCGGCGATGCTGACGGAGCAGCCGGTGCGGCCCCCGCAGCGGGTGCGGCCCAGTGACGAGGCCCGCAAGCTGTACCGCGAGCTGGCCCGCAAGGCCCACCCCGATCTCGCGCAGGACGACGGTGAGCGCAAGCGGCGCGACGAGTTCATCGCCCGGGTCAACGCCGCGTACGGCCGTGGGGACGAGGCACTGCTGCGGGAGCTGGCCGAGGAGTGGGCCGCCGGCCCTGTCGCCGAGGAGTGGCGCCCGAGCCGCAGCGAGGAGCTCTACGCCCGCCTCGAATGGCTGGCCCAGCGCAAGGAACTGCTCACCCTCGTCGCCCGTGACCTGGAGGAGAGCGCGATCGGCGCGATGCTGCGGCTCGCTCCGGACGACCCCGACCGCCTGCTGGAGGAGATCGCCGAGCAGCTCCTCGCCCAGGTGAGTGAGCGCGAGGCGGAGCTGGCCGGGCTGCTGGGCTGAAGGACGGGACGGGACGGGCGGGACGGGCGGGACGGCAGGTCGGGTAGCGTCGGGGACATGCATTTCGGATCTGGTGTGCCCACGGTCGGGGTCGAGGACCTCGCGGACGGAGACTTCCTGCTGGACGTCCGGGAGGACGACGAGTGGGAGGCGGGTCACGCGGAGGGTGCGCTGCACATTCCGATGAGTGACTTCGTGGCGCGGTACGGCGAGTTGACCGAGGCGGCGCCGCAGGACGGCAAGGTGCACGTGATCTGCCGGTCCGGCGGCCGTTCCGCGCAGGTGACGACGTACCTCGTGCAGCAGGGCATCGACGCGGTGAACGTCGACGGCGGCATGCAGAGCTGGGCCGCCGCCGGGCGTCCGGTCGTGGACGCCGAGGGGCAGCAGGGCTTCGTGCTGTAGCCCTCCCCCGCGTCCTCGCGCGTCCGGCGCACGTCCGGTGCGCGCGAGGCGCGTCCGGGAGGTCGCGCGGCACAGCCTCCGGCGAGGAGTTCGGACGCATCCGTCCGTCGTCCGCCCCGTGCCCGTACTGTCCGCGGGCCCGCAGTCCCTCGTCCGTCCCCGATTCAGCCGTCCTTCGTCCTTCCGTCGTCCGTCCGCAGTCCGTCCTTCCCCGTCCGTGTACGCCGGCTGTTCGCCCTGCGAGCACCGGCGTCGGCGTCGTCGCTGCCGCCGGTCATGGTCCGCCTCGGCGGGCGCGTTGTCCCGACCGGTCGTTCGGCTCATCGGGGTCCGCGCCGCCCGGGGGCCGTAAGGTGTCCACCGCTGTGGGTACCCTCGTGGCCGCTGTGCCGGTCGAGGGCTGTGCCCGGTGCACCGGTCTGAGTACCGTTCCGTGCGAACGTCGCGGCCGGCCCGGAGCGCGCGGGTGGTACGCCGCCCGCCCTGACCGCGCACGCCACGGCGGACCGGAACGAGAGCGGCGATCGGTGATCGGGGCGGAATGGACGCGTACGACAAGGGCTCGGAGGGCCGTCAGGACCGGGACTCCCGCCGGATTCCGGAATCCCGTCGGGGCCCGGACCCGCACCGCCCCCAGGATTCCCGCCCCGATCCGGAGACCCCGGCCTCCTCGGTGCCGGCCCCTTCCGCCGCCCCGGCCTGCGCGTCGCCGCCTCCCATACCTCCGCCGCCGTCGTCCTCCCCCCTGTCCGCGCCTTCTCCGCGTCCGCTGCTCGGCGGCGGCTCCGCGGGTCCTGAGGCGACGGACCGCCCCTCGGGCATCGCGGCCCTCTCCCCCCGTTACCGGGTCGTCGCCGCCCTCGCCCTCGCGGTCGTCGCCGTCACCGCGTGCGTGCACCTGGGAATGGTGTTCCTGCACCTCGCACCGTCGAACACGGTCAGCAAGCAGCACGGGAAGACGATCGACGACTGGATCTATCCCGAGTTCGAGCAGAACTGGAAGCTCTTCGCTCCGAACCCGTTGCAGCAGAACATCGCGGTCCAGGTCAGAGCCGAGGTGCGGACCGCGGACGGCGACGTCCGGACGACCGGCTGGTACGACCTCTCGGCGCAGGACGGCGAGGCCGTGGACGGCAATCCGCTGCCGAGCCACACCCAGCAGAACGAACTGCGCCGCGCCTGGGACTTCTACACGGCCACGCACGACGACGAGAACCGCCCGAACGGTGTGCGCGGCACCCTCTCCGAGAGCTACCTGCGCCGCATCACGGTGATGCGCCTCGACCGCGAGGACGCGGGGGGCCGCGGCGCGGTGGTCGACCGGGTGCAGGTCCGTTCCCGTACGACCAACGTGCCGCCGCCGAAGTGGAGCGACGAGAAGGTGTCCGACCAGCCCACGTACCGCCTGCTGCCCTGGTGGGAGGTGACCTCGGCCGACCGCCCCGCGGGTACGGGGGCCGAGGACGGAGCGGATGCCGCCGCCGCTGTCGGCGGCGGTGCGGAGGCCGACGCGACCGGGACGGATTCCCCGGCGGGTGCCCGGACGGATCCCCTGGCGGACCACCCGGCGGCGCGGACGGCGCGGACGGAGGCGACCGGCTCATGAACTCCTCCGGTCACGACATCCCCACGACGGCCGCAACAGCCACGACGGACGCGACAGCCACGACGACCACGACGGCCAAGGCGGCCGCGACAGCCACGGCGTCCCGCGCCGCCCACTACGGCCGCGTGGTCGGGCAGGGCGTCGCCCGTGTCACCGGGGCGTCCCTGGGGCCCTACCAGACCGCGGTGATCCGTATCGCCTTCTCGGCGACCTGGCTGCTTTTCCTGCTGCGGGAGTTCCCCCACCGGCAGGAGCTGTACGGGCCCGACAGCCCCTGGAGCTGGGACGACGCGCAGCAGCTCATCGCCGTCAACCACGCGTTCACCGTCCTGATGTGGTCCGACAGCCAGGTGTGGTTCGAGTGCGTCTACGGGCTCGCCGTCCTGGCGAGCGTCCTGCTGATGCTGGGCTGGCGCACGCGCACCGCGTCGGTCCTCTTCATGATCGGCGTGCTCTCGCTGCAGAACCGCAGCGTCTTCATGGGGGACGGCGGCGACAACGTCATCCACCTGATGGCGATCTACCTCGTCCTCACGCGCTGCGGCCAGGTCTGGTCGCTGGACGCACGGCGGGAGCGCGTGCGCGGCGAACGAGGCGGGGACCCGGGTCCGGACCGGGTCGGCCCGGTCCTCTGGGCGGTGCTCGGCTTCGCCCTGGCGGTGGTCACCCTCGCGGGCGGGCTCGGCGACGGCTGGGGCTGGCCGGCGGTGTTCTGGGGACTGTGGGCGGCACAGGGGCTGTGGTGGCTGGCGAACCGCCGGACGCCGCACGGGGAGTTCCGCATCCTCCTCGACGTCGTCGCCAACCTCGCGCACAACGCGGCCCTCCTCGTGATCATGGCCGAGGCATGCCTGATCTACGCGACCGCGGGCTGGTACAAGATCCAGGGTTCGCGCTGGCAGGACGGCACAGCGGTCCACTACCCGCTCCACCTCGACTACTTCTCGCCCTGGCCGGCGCTGTCCGGCCTGCTGGCCGCGCACGGCACGATGGTGATGCTCGTGACGTACGGGACGGTCATCGCCCAGGTGGCCTTCCCGTTCACGCTGCTCAACCGGCGGGCGAAGAACGTCCTGCTGGTGGTGATGATGATCGAGCACGCGGCGATCGCCGTCCTCCTCGGGCTGCCGTTCTTCTCGCTCGCGATGATCGCCGCCGACGCCGTCTTCCTGCCCACGTCGTTCCTGCGGCGCCTGGGCGGCTGGGCGGCCCGCGCGCGTGCCCGTCTCCTTACGGGCCGCCGCCGTACGCCGTCGGGTCCGAGGGGGGACGGAGAGGACGGGGAGGACCGCACGGAGCCGGACGACGCCCGCGCCCAGGACGCCCGGAAGGGGGCCGAGCAGCCGCACGTAGGCTTCACGGCATGAACGAGCCGCCCGCCCGCCCGCCTGCGGAGCCCGTCTGTTCGCCCACGGCTGCCGTCTCCTCGCGCACGGACCCCGAGGCCGCCGTGCGCGTCTGGCGCGGGCTCGCGGGTACGTCCGTCCTGCTCGACGGCTTCCACGCCCTCAAGCACGCGCTGCGCTTCGCGGCGCGCGTCCCCGTGGCGCTCACGGCCGACCGGCGCGCCGCGCTCGCGCTGGCCGACGAGCTGGCCCCGGACGTGCGCGACGCCCTGGACGCCCTGCTCGTGGAGGTCTCCGACGCCCGGCTGCGCGATCTCGTCCCGCGTCCTCACCCCACGTCGGTGGCCGCCCTCGCGGTCCGCCCCTCCCGCGAGGCCAACCTGCGCGCCCTGGCGCGTACGCCCCGCAGTGCGCCCGTGGTGGTCCTGGACGATCCGCGCAACCTCGGCAACGCCGGGGCCGTGATCCGGCTGGCCGCCGGGTTCGGCGCGACGGGCGTGGTGACCACGGGCACGCTCGACCCCTGGCACCCCACCGTCGTACGCGGCGGGGCGGGGCTGCACTTCGCGACGGCCGTGGAGCGGACGGCCGCCGGCGAGCTGCCGTCCGGCCCGCTGTTCGCCCTGGACCCGGAGGGCGAGGACATCCGGGGCGTCGCTCTCCCGGACGACGCCGTGCTCGCCTTCGGCTCCGAGCGCAGCGGCCTCTCCGCCGGACTGCGCTCTAGGGCCGACCACTTGGTGTCCCTGCCGATGCGTCCCCAGGTGTCCAGCTACAACCTGGCGACCAGCGTGGCCATGACGCTCTTCCACTGGAGCACGGCCACGTCCACGGCAGTGGGTACGGTCACGCCCCCGGCCGGGGACTGAGCCGCCGGGCGGCGCGGGCGACGGCCCGGCCGCCCTCCGTGACGGCTCAGGCCTCCTCCCGCACCTCCACCACCCGGAAGCGGTCGGCGACGAACGCGCCGTCGCACAGAGCGGCGTTCGCCGCGGGGTTGCCGCCCGAGCCGTGGAAGTCGGAGAAGGCGGCCGTCTGGTTCACGTAGACCCCGCCCGTGAGGTTCAGCGACAGCTGGGCGCACTCCTCCAGGCAGACCTCCCGTACGGCCTCGGCCACGTCGTCCGAGGTGGTGTACGCGCCGACCGTCATCGCGCCCTTGTCGCGCACCGTGCGCCGCAGCAGTTCCACCGCGTCCTCGGCGGAGTCGACGGCCACGGCGAAGGAGACGGGCCCGAAGCACTCGCTCATGTAGGCGGCCTCGTCGTCGGGCTTGGCGCCGTCGAGCTTCACGATCACCGGGGTGCGCACCACCGCGTCCGGGAACTCCGGCATGGTGACCTCCCGCGACGCGAGGGCGACCTCGCCGAGGCCGGGGGCGGCCTCGAGACGGGCCCTGACGTCGGGGTTGACGAGGGCGCCGAGCAGCGCGGCCGCGCGGGCGTCGTCCCCGAGGAGGGCGTCGACCGCGCGCGCGAGGTCCGCGACCACCTCGTCGTAGGTCTTGGGGCCCTCGTCGGTGGCGATGCCGTCGCGGGGGATCAGCAGGTTCTGCGGCGTCGTGCACATCTGGCCGCTGTAGAGGGACAGGGAGAACGCCAGGTTCGCCAGCATGCCCTTGTAGGCGCCGGTGGACTCCACGACGACCGTGTTGACGCCGGCCTTCTCCGTGTACACCTGCGCCTGGCGGGCGTGGGTCTCCAGCCAGTCGCCGAAGGCCGTCGACCCGGTGTAGTCGACGATCCTGATCTCGGGGCGCAGGGCCAGGGTCTTGGCGATGCCCTCCCCGGGGGCCTCGGCGGCCAGGGCCACCAGGTTCGGGTCGAAGCCGGCCTCGGCCAGGACCTCGCGGGCGATGCGCACGGTGAGCGCCAGCGGCAGCACCGCGCGCGGGTGCGGCTTGACCAGCACCGCGTTGCCCGTGGCCAGGGAGGCGAACAGGCCCGGGTAGCCGTTCCACGTCGGGAAGGTGTTGCAGCCGATCACCAGGCCGATGCCGCGCGGCACGGGCGTGAACTGCTTGGTCAGGGCCAGCGGCGGCCGCTTGCCCTGGGGCTTGGTCCACTCCGCGGTGTCCGGCGTGCGGGTCTGCTCGGCGTAGGCGTACGCGACCGCCTCCAGGCCCCGGTCCTGCGCGTGCGGGCCGCCGGCCTGGAGCGCCATCATGAACGCCTGGCCGCTGGTGTGCATGACCGCGTGCGCGAACTCGTGCGTGCGGGCGCTGATGCGGGCCAGGATCTCCAGGCACACGGCGGCGCGCGCCTCCGCGCCCGCGTCGCGCCACGCGCGCTGCCCCGCGCGCATGGCGGGCAGCAGCACGTCGAGGTCCGCGTGCGGGTACGTGGTCCCCAGCTCGATGCCGTAGGGGGAGACCTCGCCGCCGACCCAGTCGTCCGTGCCGGGCTGGCCCAGGTCGAACCGGGTGCCGAGGAGGGCGTCGAAGGCGGCCTTGCCCTCGGCCGCGCTCAGGCTGCCGTTCTCGCCGTAGGCCTTGGGGTGCTCGGGGTGGGGCGACCAGTACGCGCGCGTGCGGATCGTCTCCAGTGCCTGGTCGAGGGTGGGGCGGTGGCGGTCGATCAACTGCTCGTACGCGGTGGGTGCGGCGGCCATCAGGGACCAACTCCTCTGGGAGGCGGCTCCTCGTCGAGCCGGTGAGCTGGGCAGGAAGGGTCGGACACGGCTAGAGTAACCGAACGATCGGTCGGGACAAGGGGGTCCGCCGAACCTGTGGACAAGCCTGTGCGGGAGGATCGCGGGCATGACAGCACTCGACCTCGCCGGACCCGTCGCCGTCGTCGGCACCGGAACCATGGGCCAGGGCATCGCCCAGGTCGCGCTGGTCGCGGGGCACCTCGTACGGCTGTACGACGCCGTTCCGGGCCGCGCCGCGCAGGCGGTACAGACCATCGGCGCCCGCCTGGACCGGCTCGTCGAGAAGGACCGGATGTCCGCCGCCGACCGGGACGCCGCCCGCGCGCGCCTGCGCCCCGCCGACAGCCTCGACGAACTCGCCGACTGCGGACTCGTCGTCGAGGCCGTCCTGGAGCGACTGGACGTCAAGCAGCAGCTGCTGCGCGACCTCGAGGGGATCGTCGCGGACGACTGCCTCCTCGCCACGAACACCTCGTCCCTGTCCGTGACCGCGATCGGCGGCGCGCTGCGCAACCCGGGCCGTTTCGTCGGGCTGCACTTCTTCAACCCGGCGCCGCTGCTGCCGCTGGTGGAGGTCGTCTCGGGGTACGCCACCGACGTCACGTCGGCCACGCGCGCGTACGAGACGGCGCGCGCCTGGGGCAAGACGCCGGTCGCCTGCGCCGACACCCCCGGGTTCATCGTCAACCGCATCGCGCGCCCCTTCTACGCCGAGGCCTTCGCCGTCCACGAGCTCCAGGCCGCCGACCCCGCCACCATCGACGCGGTGCTGCGCGAGTCGGGCGGCTTCAGGATGGGTGCCTTCGAGCTGACCGACCTCATCGGGCAGGACGTCAACGAGGCCGTCACCCGCTCGGTGTGGGAGTCCTTCTTCCAGGACGCGCGGTTCACGCCCTCGCTCACCCAGCGGCGCCTGGTCGAGTCCGGCCGGCTCGGCCGCAAGGCGGGCCGCGGCTGGTACGACTACGAGGACGGCGCCGAGCGCCCCGAGCCGCACACCGCGGAGCGCGCCCGGCCACCCGCGTACGTCGTCGCCGAGGGGGACCTGGGGCCCGCGTCCGAGCTGCTCGCGATGGTCCGCGAGGCGGGCATCGGCGTCCGCGAGGAGGACGAGGACCACGGGACGCGCCTGGTGCTGCCCGGCGGCGGCCAGCTGGTCCTCGCCGACGGCCAGACCTCCGTCGAGTTCCGCGACGTCGTCTACTTCGACCTGGCACTGGACTACCGCAGGGCGACCCGGATCGCGCTCTCCGCCTCCCAGGACACCTCGCCGCAGACGCTCGCCGAGGCCACCGGGCTGTTCCAGGCGCTCGGCAAGGACGTCAGCGTCATCGGGGACGTCCCCGGCATGATCGTCGCCCGCACCGTGGCCCGCGTCATCGACCTGGCGCACGACGCCGTCGCCAAGGGGGTGGCCACCGAGGAGGACATCGACACGGCGATGCGCCTGGGCGTCAACTACCCGCTGGGCCCCTTCGAGTGGAGCCGCAGACTCGGCAAGAACTGGGCGTACGCCCTCCTGGACGACCTCCACATGCGCGATCCCTCCGGCCGCTACGCGCCGTCGCTCGCGCTCTACCGCCACGCCTACGCCTCCGACAAGCGGGAGGGCACCGCATGAGCACGGCCAAGCGCGACACCTACACCCCGGAGACGCTGCTCTCCGTGGCCGTGCGGGTCTTCAACGAGCGCGGCTACGACGGCACGTCCATGGAGCACCTCTCCCGGGCGGCCGGCATCTCCAAGTCGTCGATCTACCACCACGTGACGGGCAAGGAGGAGCTGCTGCGCCGGGCCGTCAGCCGGGCGCTGGACGGGCTCTTCGGGATCCTCGACGAGGGGCCCGCGCGCGCGGGACGTGCCGTCGAGCGCCTGGAGCACGTGACCCGGCGCATGGTCGAGGTGCTCATCGCCGAACTGCCGTACGTGACGCTGCTGCTGCGGGTGCGGGGCAACACGGACACCGAGCGGTGGGCCCTGGAGCGGCGGCGGGACTTCGACCACCGGGTGGCGGAGCTGCTGAAGGACGCGGCCGCCGACGGGGACGTCCGCGCGGACGTCGAGGTCCGGCTGGCCACCCGGCTGGTGTTCGGAATGATCAACTCGATCGTCGAGTGGTACCGGCCCGACGGGCGCGGCATGAGCGAGCGCGAGGTGGCGGACGCCGTGGTGCGGCTGGTCTTCGGAGGGCTGCGCAAGGAGGGCTGAGCCGTCGCTCACCGGCGGCCGGTCACCGGTTGCCGGCTGCTGTCGTCGATCACCGGCTGCTGTCACCGGTTACCGGTTGTCGTCGTCGGCTGTCGGTCGCCGACGGCCGAGCGCCGGCCGCCCTCGGCGCGGGCCGGGCGGCTCCCGCCGGTGCGTCCCGCCGGTGCGGTGCGGCGCAGTGGTCAGTCCGGTGGCTCCACGTCCTCCTCCTCGAAGACCAGCAGCGTTCTGGTGCCGAGCACCTCCGGGATCGCCTGCAGCCGGGTCAGCACCAGCTCCCGCAGGGTTCTGTTGTCCGGCGTGTGCACCAGCAGCAGGACGTCGAAGTCGCCGCTGACCAGGGCGATGTGAGCCACCTCGGGCAGTGCGCGCAGCCGGTCGCGCACGGTGCGCCAGGAGTTCTGCACGATCTTCAGCGTGACGTACGCGGCGGCGCCCTTCCCGGCCCGCTCGTGGTTGACGCGCGCGCCGAAGCCGCGGATCACGCCGTCCTCGATGAGCCGGTTGATGCGCGCGTAGGCGTTGGCCCGGGAGACGTGGACGCGTTCGGCCACGGACCGTATCGAGGCGCGCCCGTCCGCCTGGAGCATCCGCAGGATGTCCCGGTCGATGTCGTCCAGCGGCCGGGCCGGGGCTTCGGGAGGCTCGGCGCGGTCGGTCCCGCCGCCGTCGGCCATTTGTTCAGCTGCCATGCGCCCCCGCCTCTCCGCCATGGACGTACTGCGTCCATACCAGGCTGTGGAGAACCGTTTGTCCACAGCCTGGAGGCGCCTGTAGCCAAAATGTGCCGACGACCGAACAATCGGTAGGTGAGGCGCGTCACACCCGACATGCCTCCCACAGCCGCTCCCACGAGGAGGTGCCGTCATGACGGTCATGGAGCAGCGGGACGCGCATCGGCCGGTCCCGCCGCCTGCCTGGCAGCCCCGCACCGACCCCGCGCCGCTGCTGCCCGACGCCCTGCCGCACCGTGTGCTGGGCACCGGGGCGGCCGCCGGGGCGGACCCGGCCCTGCTGCGCCGGCTGTACGCGGAGCTGGTGCGCGGCCGCCGCTACAACGCGCAGGCGACCGCCCTGACCAAGCAGGGCCGCCTGGCCGTCTACCCCTCCTCCACCGGGCAGGAGGCCTGCGAGGTCGCCGCCGCCCTCGTCCTGGAGGAGCGGGACTGGCTCTTCCCCAGCTACCGCGACACGCTGGCCGCCGTCGCCCGCGGCCTCGACCCGGTCCAGGCCCTCACCCTGCTGCGCGGCGACTGGCACACCGGCTACGACCCGCGCGAGCACCGCGTCGCCCCCCTGTCCACGCCGCTGGCGACCCAGCTCCCGCACGCGGTGGGCCTCGCGCACGCCGCCCGCCTCAAGGGCGACGACGTGGTCGCGCTCGCCCTGGTCGGCGACGGCGGCACCAGCGAGGGCGACTTCCACGAGGCGCTGAACTTCGCGGCGGTCTGGCGCGCCCCGGTGGTCTTCCTCGTCCAGAACAACGGCTTCGCGATCTCCGTGCCGCTCGCCCGGCAGACCGCCGCCCCCTCCCTCGCCCACAAGGCCGTGGGCTACGGCATGCCGGGCCGCCTGGTCGACGGCAACGACGCCGCGGCGGTGCACGAGGTGCTCGCCGAGGCCGTGGCCCACGCGCGCGCGGGAGGCGGGCCGACGCTGGTGGAGGCCGTCACGTACCGGATGGACGCCCACACGAACGCCGACGACGACCGGCGCTACCGGGAGAGCTCCGAGGTGGAGGCCTGGCGCGCGCACGACCCGATCCTGCTGCTGGAGCGCGAGCTGACCGCGCGCGGACTGCTCGACGAGGACGGTATGCGGGCCGTGCGCGAAGAGGCCGAGGAAATGGCCGCCGACCTGCGCGAACGCATGAACCAGGACCCGGAGCTCGACCCCGGGGAGCTCTTCGCGCACGTCTACGCCGAGCCGACGCCCCAGCTCCTGGAGCAGCGGGCGCAGCTGCGGGCGGAGCTGGACGCCGAGGCCGACCACCACGCACCGGAGGGGACCGCACGATGACCACCGTTGCCCTCAAGCCCGCCACCATGGCGCAGGCCCTCGGGCGCGCGCTGCGCGACGCCATGGCCGAGGACCCGGCCGTGCACGTCCTGGGCGAGGACGTCGGGACGCTGGGCGGTGTCTTCCGGATCACCGACGGGCTCGCCGCGGAGTTCGGCGAGGACCGCTGCACGGACACGCCGCTCGCGGAGGCCGGCATCCTCGGCACCGCCGTGGGCATGGCCATGTACGGGCTGCGGCCGGTGGTGGAGATGCAGTTCGACGCGTTCGGCTACCCCGCGCTCGAACAGCTGTTCTCGCACGTGGCGAAGATGCGCAACCGCACGCGCGGCGCCCTGCCCCTGCCGATCACCGTGCGCGTGCCGTACGGCGGCGGGATCGGCGGCGTCGAGCACCACAGCGACTCCTCCGAGGCGTACTACATGGCGACTCCGGGGCTCCATGTCGTCACGCCCGCGACGGTCGCCGACGCCTACGGGCTGCTGCGCGCGTCGATCGCCTCCGACGACCCGGTCGTCTTCCTCGAACCCAAGCGCCTGTACTGGTCGAAGGAGTCCTGGAACCCGGACGGGCCGCAGCCGGTCGAGCCCCTGGGCCGCGCGGTGGTGCGGCGCACGGGACGCAGCGCCACGCTCGTCACGTACGGGCCGTCCGTGCCCGTCTGCCTGGAGGCCGCCGAGGCGGCCCGGGCCGAGGGCTGGGACCTGGAGGTCGTCGACCTGCGCTCCCTGGTGCCGTTCGACGACGAGACGGTGTGCGCGTCCGTGCGCAGGACGGGGCGCGCGGTGGTCGTCCACGAGTCGACGGGCTTCGGCGGTCCCGGCGGGGAGATCGCCGCGCGGGTCACCGAGCGCTGCTTCCACCACCTGGAGGCCCCGGTGCTGCGGGTGGCCGGGTTCGACATCCCGTACCCGCCGCCGATGCTGGAGCGGCACCACCTGCCCGGTGTGGACCGGATCCTGGACGCGGTGGCCAGGCTGCAGTGGGAGGCGGAGCGCTGATGGCCCAGGTCCTCGAATTCAAGCTGCCCGACCTCGGCGAGGGGCTCACCGAGGCCGAGATCGTCCGCTGGCTGGTGCAGGTCGGCGACGTCGTCGCGGTCGACCAGCCGGTCGTGGAGGTGGAGACCGCCAAGGCGATGGTCGAGGTCCCGTGCCCGTACGGCGGCGTGGTCACCGCCCGCTACGGCGACGAGGGGACCGAGCTGCCGGTGGGGGCGCCCCTGCTGACCGTCGCGGTGGGACAGCCGGAGGACGCCGCCCCCGCGCCCGCGGCCGAGGCGGAGGGCTCCGGGAACGTTTTGGTGGGGTACGGCACGACGGCGCCGCCCGCGCGGCGCCGGAGGGTGCGCGTCGCATTGTCCGGCCCGGCGGGCGGCTCGGAGACCCCCGTGCCGCGGTCGCCGGACCGCGCCGCGGGCGTCGTCCCGCGCGGGACGGGCGGCGGGACCGGGAGCGCGCCCCGCGGGGCCGGCGCTCCGGTGCGGGCCGAGGGCCCCGTGCCGGTGATCTCGCCGCTCGTACGGCGGCTGGCGCGCGAGCACGGTGTGGACCTGCGGCGGCTGGCCGGATCAGGACCGGACGGGCTCATCCTGCGCGCGGACGTGGAAAGGGCGGCCCGGGGCGGCACCGCGCGGAGTGCCGCGCCCGGGAGCGCACCGGGCACGGACGCCACGGGCCTTCCCGCCGTCGACGGACGGACCGCGTCCGTGCAGCAGGGGACCCCGGCCGTACCGGAGACCCCGGCCGTGCCGCGGGCGGGCGCGTCCGCGGCCACCGCTGACGCCGGTGCCGGCGGCGGGGCCGTCCGCGGCACCCGTGTGCCCCTGCGCGGTGTCCGCGGCGCCGTCGCGGACAAGCTGTCGCGCAGCCGGCGCGAGATACCGGACGCGACCTGCTGGGTCGACGCGGACGCGACGGAGCTCCTGCGCGCCCGCGAGGCGATGAACGCGGCGGGCGGCCCGAAGGTCCCCCTGATCGCGCTGCTCGCCCGCATCTGCACCGCCGCGCTCGCCCGCCACCCGGAGCTGAACGCGACGGTCGACACGGACGCCCGGGAAGTCGTGTACCTCGACGAGGTGCATCTGGGGTTCGCGGCGCAGACCGAGCGGGGGCTGGTCGTACCGGTCGTGAGGGACGCGCACAGGCGCGACACGGAGTCGCTCGGTGCGGAGTTCGCCCGGCTCACCGGGGCGGCGCGCGCCGGGACGCTGACGCCGGCCGAGCTGACCGGCGGGACCTTCACGCTGAACAACTACGGGGTGTTCGGGGTCGACGGCTCCACGCCGATCGTCAACCACCCCGAGGCGGCCATGCTCGGCGTCGGCCGGATCGTCGCCAAACCCTGGGTGCACCGGGGCGAGCTGGCGGTGCGGCAGGTGGTGCAGCTGTCCCTCACGTTCGACCACCGGGTGTGCGACGGCGGCACGGCGGGCGGCTTCCTGCGGTACGTGGCGGACTGCGTGGAGCAACCGGCGGTGCTGCTGCGGACGGTGTGACACACAGTCCCCGGAGTGGCGGACCGCACCCGGGGGTGGCATTGATCGGCCGGGACCCCATACTCGGGGGGTGACCGCGTACGAGAGCCCGGACGCGCGTCGGGGGACCGGTGCCCGCGACGCCGTGTCCGCGACGGTGCCAGGTGCCGACGGCGTCCGCGGCGCCGGGCCCGCGGCCGGCGACGGCACCGGCGGCGCCCGCACCGCCGACACCGATCGTGCCCGTGGCGCCGACGTCCCGTACGCGCCCGGCGGTTACGACGCGGTGGTGCTGGCCGGCGGCGCCGCGCGGCGGCTCGGCGGGGCGGACAAGCCCGGCGTGCGCGTCGGCGGCCGGGCTTTGCTCGACCGGGTGCTCGCGGCCTGCGCCGACGCCGCCACGACGGTCGTCGTGGCCGATCCCAGGGACACCGCCCGCCCGGTGCTCTGGGCGCGCGAGGACCCGCCCGGCGCAGGGCCGCTCGCCGCCCTCGACGCGGGACTGCGGCGGACCACCGCCGACCGCACGGTGGTGCTCTCCGCCGATCTCCCGTTCCTCGAAGAGGAAACGGTACGGCGTCTGCTGACGGCACTTCGGGGGAGCGCGGCCGACGGCGTCCTGCTCGTCGACTCCGAAGGACGCGACCAGCCGCTCGTGGCCGTGTACCGGACCGGAGCGCTGCGCCGGGAACTGTCGGCGCTCGCCTCCGCGCACGGCGGTCTCACCGGGCTGCCGCTGCGGCGGCTGACCGGTGCCCTCGAACTCACCCGCATCGCCGACCCCGTCGCGTCGTTCGACTGCGACACCTGGGAGGACATCGCGGCCGCCCGGGAACGTATCAGGGAGCATGGGCACGTGTTGGATGAATGGATTTCCGCAGTCAAGGACGAGCTGGGCATCGACCTGGACGTCGACACCGCCCTCCTGCTCGACACCGCCCGCGACGCCGCCCACGGGGTGGCGCGGCCGGCCGCCCCGCTGACGACCTTCCTCGTCGGGTACGCGGCGGCACGGGCCGGCGGCGGGCCGGAGGCCGTGGCCGAGGCGGCCCGCAAGGCGATGGCGCTGGCGGTGCGCTGGGCGGAGGAGGGCACCGCCGAGGCCGGGCTCGGCACGGCGCCGGGTGCTTCCGGGGGCGGCTCCGCGCCCGGCACCGACCCCACGCCCGGCGGGACGCCCGGTGCGGCGGGCGCCGGTGGCGGCCCGGACGCCGGATGACCCCCGGCGGGCGGTACGAGGACGTCGACCTGGACGTCGACGAGGTCCTCGCCCTGGTGAACGAGGACGCGGCGCGGTCGCGCGGTACCGCCGCACGGCCCGCCGGCTCCACGGCCGCCCCGGGGGCCGCTTCCGCCGGGCGGTCCGGCGGCGTGCCCGGTCCGGCGTCCGACGGCGGACGGAGCGACCCGACCAGGGCCGGATCCGGGACCTGCTTCATGGAACCGTCGGCCGGTGCCGGTGCCGGTGCCGGTGCCGGTGCCGGTGGCCGTGAGCCGGACGACGGGACCGCCGTCGGGCCTGCGCCGGGTTCCGGCCGCCGCCGTGGCCCTGCCGGATCCGGCGGCGTCGCGGGACAGGAACGCGGCGACGCGGGACAGGAACGGAGCCGGAAGCAGGGGCGGGGCCGGAAGCAGGGGGAGGGCCGGAGCCAGGGCGTCCCCGGACGCCAGGAGGAGCACGGGGCTTCCGGCACGCCCGGCGACGGCACGAGCACGTCGGCCGCCTCCGGTACGAGTGCATCGGCCGCCCACGGTACGAACGCGAGGGCCGCCTCCGGCACGGGTGACGCGGGGGGCGAGCACGGCAAGGGCGGGAAGCGCCACCGTGCGATCCCGTGGCCCGACGCCCGTGCCGTCGCCGGGCGCGCGGCCCGTACGCCCGGCACGCCTGTCGTGGTCCCGCTCCAGGACGCTCTCGGTCTGGTCCTCGCGGCGCCCCTCACCGCCCTCACCGACCTGCCGTCGTTCGACACCTCGGCGATGGACGGCTGGGCGGTGGCCGGGCCCGGGCCCTGGGCCGTCCGTGCGGAAGGCGTGCTCGCGGGCCGGGCCGGGCCCGAGGCGCTCACCGACGGCGAGGCCGTCCGGATCGCCACCGGCGCCCGCATCCCGCGGGGCGCCACCGCCGTACTGCGCAGCGAGCACGGCGCCATGGACGCCATGGGGCGGCTGCATCCCACGCGTGACGTCCCGCACGGCCAGGACATCCGCCCGCGCGGCCAGGAGTGCCGCTCCGGGGACCTGCTGCTGCCCGCCGACACCGTGGTCACTCCGGCCGTGCTCGGACTCGCCGCGGCCGCCGGTTACGACACCCTGGCCGGGGTCCCGCGCCCACGCGTCGACGTGCTCGTCCTGGGCGACGAGCTGCTGACCGAGGGGCTGCCGCGCGAGGGGCTGATCCGGGACGCGCTCGGGCCGATGCTGCCGTCGTGGCTGCGCGCGCTCGGCGCGGACGTCGTCGCGGTGCGCAGGCTCGGCGACGACGCCGAGGCGCTGCACCGGGCCGTCGCCGGTTCCGGCGCCGACCTGGTCGTCACGACCGGGGGAACGGCCTCCGGTCCTGTCGACCACGTCCACCCCACGCTCCGCCGGGTGGACGCCGAGCTGCTCGTCGACGGGGTCGAGGTGCGGCCCGGACACCCCATGCTGCTGGCCCGGACCAGGGAGGACCAGCACCTCGTCGGCCTTCCGGGCAACCCTCTGGCGGCCGTCTCCGGCCTGCTCACCCTGGCCGAGCCCCTGCTGCGTACGCTCGCGGGACGCCGCGCCCCGGAGCGGTACGCGCTGCCCGTACGGGACGTGGTGCACGGCCATCCGCACGACACGCGGCTGGTCCCCGTCGCGCTGCGCGGCGACCGGGCGGTGCCGCTGCGCTACAACGGTCCGGCCATGCTGCGCGGCATCGCGGCGGCCGACGCCCTGGCGGTCGTTCCGCCCGGTGGTGCCCGGCCCGGCCGGGAACTGGAGATCCTCGATCTGCCGTGGGCGACGGCGGGGATCGGGGCATGCAGCACATGAACGCGAACGGGGAGTGTTTCACGTGAAACTTCCGGGCCATGACGCCATCGCCCGCCAAGCGGACGAGCATCTCGTGACCCATCGGGTGGAACTCCCGAAAAAAGCGGTCGAACGTCCCATCCGGCAGGTCGGCAAGCGCCTCGCCATGGCGCTGGTGGTGCTGGTGGCGACCGCCTTCATCGTCTACGCCGATCACGAGGGCTACAACGACAACTCGGACGAGTCCGTCGACCTGCTGGACGCCTTCTACTACGCGACCGTCACTCTCTCGACCACGGGATACGGCGACATCACACCGGTCAGCGACGGTGCCCGCCTCGTCAACATCCTGGTCGTCACACCGCTGCGGGTGCTCTTCCTGATCATCCTGGTCGGCACCACTCTCGAGGTCCTCACCGAACGCACTCGGGAGGAATGGAGACTGAACCGCTGGAGGTCCACCTTGCGTGAACACACTGTCGTCGTCGGCTTCGGGACGAAGGGGCGTTCGGCGATCCAGACCGTGTGTGCGGCCGGGCTGAAGAAGGAACAGGTCGTGATCGTCGACCCCAGCAGCAAGGTCATCGACGCGGCGACGGCGGAGGGGTTCGTCGGGGTGATCGGTGACGCCACCCGCAGCGAGGTCCTGAAGCGGGCCGAGGCGCACAAGGCGCGGCAGATCATCATCGCGACCCAGCGCGACGACACCGCCGTCCTGGTCACCCTGACTGCCCGGCAGCTCAACCGCGGGGCGAAGATCGTGGCTGCGGTGCGGGAGGAGGAGAACGCCCCGTTGCTGCGGCAGTCCGGTGCCGACGCCGTCATCACCAGCGCCAGCGCGGCCGGCCGGCTGCTCGGCCTCTCGGTGCTGAGCCCCAGCGCGGGCATGGTCGTGGAGGACCTGATCCAGCAGGGCAGCGGGCTGGACGTCGTCGAGCGGCCGGTCATAAAGTCCGAGGTCGGCCTCGGAGTGCGGGAGACCGAGGACCTGGTGCTGAGCGTCGTACGGGGGCACCGGGTGCTCGGGTACGACGATCCGGCCGTCGGCAAGCTGCAGTTGACGGACCGTCTGATCACGATCGTCCGGGCCACCCCCAGCCGCCAGATCACCCCCGACCACCGTCCCCTGCGCCAGGACTGAGACATCCGGCGATCTACGCCCGGCCACCGACCACCGACCACCGGCCACCAGCCGCTGGGGATCGGCGCCCGGCGTCCGATGCCCGGCATCCGGCATCCAGCATCCGGCATCCGGCATCCGGCATCCGGCATCCGGCATCCGGCATCCGGCATCCAGCATCCGGCGCCCGGCGCCCGGCGCCCGGCGCCCGGCGCCCGGCGCCCGGCGCCCGGTGATCGACGACTTGTGACCTGCGGCCGAGTCCGGACCACGGCCGAGTCCGGACCACGGGCGGTCCGGACCACGGGCGGTCCGGACCACGGGCGGTCCGGACCACGGGCGGTCCGGACCGCGGCCGGGGCCGGACCCGGTTCGCCGTCCCCGCCTACTTCCGGTTGTAGAGCCGCATCGTCACCGGGCCGAAGACCAGCAGGAACAGGCCCGCCCAGCCGAGCGACCAGGCGACCTCCGCGGCGCCGGAAACTCATCGCCACCCGTGCCGCGGAACGTCCCCGGGGCACCGCCTGCGCGCGTCCGCCGAACCCGTGGGCTCGCCCCCGGTCAGCCGTCCGCTTCCCGCAGCCCCGCGTGCGTCGTGCGTCGTGCGTCCGCCGGTCCCGTGGGACCGCGTCCCGGCCGTCCGTCCCGCCGTCCCCGCGTGCGGGCCAGCGTGCGTCCCCGTCCCGGCGCCGGCGAGGAGTAGCGTCGATCCCATGTACGCGATCACGATTCCCGAACCCGGTGGTCCCGAGAAGCTGGTCTGGCAGGAGGTCCCGGACCCCGTGCCCGGCGAGGGCGAGGTGCTGATCGACGTGGTGGCCAGTGCGGTCAACCGCGCCGACCTGATGCAGCGGCAGGGCTTCTACGACCCGCCGCCCGGTGCCTCCCCCTACCCCGGTCTGGAGTGCGCGGGGCGCATCGCCGCGCTCGGCCCCGGCGTCACCGGGTGGGCCGTCGGCGACGAGGTGTGCGCGCTGCTCGCGGGCGGCGGCTACGGGGAGAAGGTGGCCGTCCCCGCGGGGCAGGTGCTGCCCGTGCCCGAGGGCGTCGGCCTCAAGCAGGCCGCCGCGCTCCCCGAGGTGACGTGCACGGTGTGGTCCAACGTCTTCATGGTCGCCCACCTGCGTCCGGACGAGACGCTGCTCGTGCACGGCGGCTCCAGCGGCATCGGCACCATGGCGATCCAGCTGGCGAAGGCGCTCGGTGCGAAGGTGGCGGTCACGGCCGGCAGCAAGGAGAAGCTGGACTTCTGCCGCGACCTCGGTGCGGACGTCCTGGTCAACTACCGCGAGCAGGACTTCGTCGAGGAGGTCCGGGGCGCCACGGACGGCGCGGGCGCCGACGTGATCCTCGACAACATGGGCGCCAAGTACCTCGACCGCAACGTGATGGCGCTCGCCGCCAACGGGCGGCTCGCGATCATCGGCATGCAGGGCGGCACCAAGGGCGAGCTGAACATCGGCGCGCTGCTGAACAAGCGGGGCGCCGTCACCGCGACCTCGCTGCGCGCCCGCCCGGTCTCAGAGAAGGCGGCGATCGTCGCGGCGGTGCGCGAGCACGTGTGGCCGCTGATCGCCGCCGGGAAGGTGCGGCCGATCGTGGACCGGGAGATCCCCATGCGCGACGCGGCCACCGCGCACCAGGTGCTGGAGGAGAGCGGGCACATCGGGAAGGTCCTGCTCACGCTGGAGTAGGAGCGAGGACGAGGAACGGGGAACGGGCCCGGAAGCGCGTGGCGGCCGCCGCGGCCACCGCGCGTTTCCGGTGCCGCCGGTCACCGGCCGGCCCCGAGCGCCACCGTCCCGCTGCCCGTCGTCCCGTCGCCTCCGTCGTCCCGTCGCCTCCGTCGTCCCGCCGCCCCGGGCCTCGCCGCCCCACCCTCCGTACGAAGAGCGCCCACCCCCCGTATGCGCGTGCCAGGATGCCCGGCCGGGGGACCCGTGTGACGCTGATCTGGTTGATCTTCGTACGGGAGGGGGTCACCGACGTGACTCCATGGCACCGGCCTGCGGGTCACCGATCCACCGGCCACCGGCCCACCGGCCACCGGCCCACCAAACGCCGGTTCACCGACCACCGGCCCGCGGAGCACTGCACCGGGGCGCCCCGCGCCGAGGTACATCGCACCAAGGCACTCCGCGCTCTCCGGCTCGGGCCCCTCGGGCCGATCGGCCTGCTGCTCGTCCTCGCGGCGGGCCCCGCCCTCGTCCCCGTCCCCGCGTACGCCTCCCAGATCTCCCACGCCGTCCCGTCCGCGCAGAAGGGCGCCCTCGCGCCCGCCGACCCGGCACCGCCCGCCGGTTCCCCCACGGCCGCGGACCGTCCTCCGCGCTCCGCGCTCCCCGCGCCCCCCGCCGAGGGCACCGGCCCGGGCGGTCCCGCCGCCCCGTCGCGGACGGCCGAGAGGTCCGGTCCCGCCGCGCCCCCGGCCCCGACCGCCCCCGCGCGCCTCGCCCGTCCCGACCCGGGCGAGGCGGGCGAGGAGTCCCGGGCGGGAAGCCGCCCCGGCGAGGGGCGCGAGCGCCCGGGGCGCGAGGAGCAGGAGCCCTCGGAGGACCCCGCAACGGCCGGGGAACGGCGGTCCGGCGAGGCCGGGGACGGCACCGGTGAGGCCGCCGACCCGCCGGACGCCGCCCGCGACCCCCGTTCCGAGGCGACGGCCGTCCCCTCGGAGGACACGGCCCGGCCGGCCGCCGCCGAGCTGGACGAGAACGGCTCCGGGAGCCGGGAGCCCGTCCTGCGGATCCTGCCGCTCGGCAGCGGCCTCGTCCTGATCGGGCTCGGCCTGGCCCTGGCCTTCCTCGCCCTCCGTCTGCGCCGTGGATAGCGCGGCCGGTCGCGGAGCCGCCGCGTACGGCCCAGGAGTGCGCCGGGCACCACGGCAGCGGTCCGGCGCCGCACGGACCGGTAGGGCCGCACGGACTGGTGGCGTCCGTACGGGCTGGCGACGTCCGCACGGACCGGTGGCGGTAGTGCACACAGGTACGTGGGGTAGACACCGCTTATGTCGATACGCCACGGACTGCTGGCGCTCCTGGAACGCGGGCCCCGCTACGGAGCACGGTTGCGTACCGAGTTCGAGCGGCGCACCGGCTCCGCCTGGCCGCTGAACATCGGACAGGTGTACACGACCCTCGCCCGTCTCGAACGGGACGGCATGGTCGTCCAGGACGGCACGGACGAGGCGGGGCGCGTGCTGTACGCGCTCACGGACGACGGGCGGGCCGAGCTGCTGGCCTGGTTCGAGCGCCCCGTGGAGCGCACCCGCCCGCCGCGCGACGAACTGGCGATCAAGCTCGCGATGGCGGTCGGCGCGTCCGACGTGGACATCCGGGAGGTCGTCGAGACGCAGCGGCGGCACCTGTCGGAGGCGATGCAGACGTACACCCGGCTGCGGGCGCTGGCGCTGGCCGAGCCGCCCGCGCACCGCGACGAGGTGGCCCGGCTGCTCGTCCTGGACCAGCTCGTCCTGCACGCCGAGGCCGAGGCCCGCTGGCTGGACCACTGCGAGGCCCGGCTGCTGCGCCTGGCCCAGGCCGTCGCGGACCCGCCGCCGGCCCCCTGACCGGAGCCCCCGGGGCACCCCCGGGCCGCCGACCACCGACCGCTGACGGCCGTCACCGACCGCCGACCGCTGACGCCCGGCCACCGGCCGCCGACGGTCCAGCGACCCGGCGGTCCAGCGGCCCGGCGGCCCGGCGTTCCGGCGTTCCGGCGGTCCAGCGACCCGGCGGTCCAGCGGCCCGGCGTTCCGGCGTTCCGGCGGTCCAGCGACCCGGCGGTCCAGCGGCCCGGCGTTCCGGCGTTCCGGCGGTCCAGCGACCCGGCGGTCCAGCAGCCCGGCGGCCCGGCGGCCCGGCGTCCCAGCGGTCCGGCGGTCCAGCGGTCCGGCGGCCCGGCGGTCCGGCGCCTTTGGCGGAAAACCGTGTTCCGCTCGCGCGGTGCGCCCCGGAAGGCCCCGTTTCCTCCCGCAGGGTGGATCATCCGTCCGAGGGGGCACCACGCTGGTGGGACGTGTGCGTGCGAGAGAATGGCGGCATGGAGATGCCGAGGAACGAAAGGTCGCCGGAGAACCCCCAGATCCTGGTCGTTGGCCAGGACGGCATGGCTCTCGGCGGCGGCGGAGACGACGACTCCCGTGAGGTCCCGGTGACCGAGATGGTGGAGCAGCCGGCCAAGGTGATGCGCATCGGCAGCATGATCAAGCAGCTGCTGGAGGAGGTGCGCGCGGCCCCCCTCGACGAGGCGAGCAGGGTCCGGCTCAAGGAGATCCACGCCAGCTCGGTGAAGGAGCTGGAGGACGGCCTGGCCCCCGAGCTCGTCGAGGAGCTGGAGCGGCTCTCCCTGCCCTTCACGGACGAGACCACCCCCAGCGACGCGGAACTGCGCATCGCCCAGGCCCAGTTGGTGGGCTGGCTGGAGGGCCTGTTCCACGGGATCCAGACCACGCTGTTCGCCCAGCAGATGGCGGCCCGCGCGCAGCTGGAGCAGATGCGCCGGGCGCTCCCGCCGGGCGTCGGCGGCCCGGAGGGCGGCGACGACGACCCGCGCACCGGCGGCCGCTCGGGCGGCCCCTACCTGTAGCCCGGCAGACCCGTACCCCGTAGACCGGTGGGCCCCTCGGGGGCCTCGCAGACCTCGCGGACCTCGACGAAAGGGCCCGGCCGTCCCGGCCGGGCCCTTCACACGTCGGTCGGCGCACCGCCCCCGGCACGTCGAGTGCCGCGCGCCGTGTGCGGCATGGCGCGTGCCGCGCGCCGGGCGTGGTGCGTCGTGCTGCGGCCGGCGCTCAGGCCGGGTTGCCCGTCGACACCTTCAGCACGAACTTCGGCATGTCCTCGGGGTCGACGTCCGTGTCGGCGGTCGGGTACTGCTCCATGACCGTGTCGTCGCCGTACGTGTTCTCGTCGACGTCCTTGGAGACGTACTGCCAGCCCGCGGCCTGGAGGCACTTCTTCACCGAGTCGATGTTCTTGAAGGTGAAGTCCGGGACCTTGATCTTGTCGGGGTCGTTGTACGACTCCGTCGGCTCCGTGCACTCGGTGTCCTCGATCACCTTCGACGTGTCCGGGCCCCGGTAGCCGGCCGCCTGCGAGGCCGGCGCGCCGGCCTCGCCGCCGGCGGCCGTGCTCCCGCCGGCCGTGCCGCCGCCGGAGTCCTCCTCCGTCATGGAGAACGCCGCCACCAGCCCGCCGATCACGGCGATCGCCGCGACGACGGAGCCGGCCACGATCGCGGTGCGTCTGCGCCCGCCGCCCGGACGGTCGCCCGCGGGGGGCGTGTGCTGAGGCTGGAGGGTGTACGGGGGCGGCGTGGGCGCGCCCTGCTGCGGCGCGTACGCCGCCGGCGTCTGGTAGCCGCCCTGGTGCGGATAGCCGTACGCCTGGTGCTGGGGCGCGGGTCCCGGAGGCGGCGACGGCGTGCCGTACGGGTTCGGCTGGTACGGCGTCTGCACGCTGCCGGACGCGGGGGCCGGGGACGCCGTGTCGACCGGCGGGAACACCGCGGAGGCGACGCCCGCGCCGCTCGGCGTGTGCGCGCCCGGCACGATGTTCGGCGCGGCGGCGTGCAGCGACTGCGCCACGCGCAGGCACTCGTCCCGCATCGCGGCGGCGTTCGGGAAGCGCTCGTTCGGGTTCTTGCGCAGGGCGCGGGCGACCAGCGCGTCCACGGCGGGCGGCAGGGCGCGGTTGATCGAGGAGGGCGCGACCGGCTCCTCCTGGACGTGCGCGTACGCGATGGCCAGCGGCGAGTCCGCGTCGAACGGCAGCCGCCCGGTGACCAGTTGGAACAGCATGATGCCGACGGAGTACAGGTCGGAGCGGGCGTCCACGCCGCGCCCGAGCGCCTGCTCGGGCGAGAGGTACTGCGGGGTGCCGACCACCATGCCGGTCTGCGTCATGGACGTGACGCCGGACTGCATGGCGCGGGCGATGCCGAAGTCCATGACCTTGACGACGTTCCGCTTCGTCATCATCACGTTGCCGGGCTTGATGTCGCGGTGGACCAGGCCCTCGTCGTGGCTGATCTCCAGCGCGGCCAGCACGTCCGCGGTGATCCGCAGGGCCTTGTCGGCGGGCATCGCGCCGTACTGCCGGACGTCCGCCTCCAGGACCGCGCCGAGCGGCTGCCCCTCGACGTACTCCATGACGATGTACGGGGTCGTCGTGCCGTCGAGGCTGTCCTCGCCGGTGTCGAAGACCGAGACGATGTTCGTGTGCGTGAGTTTGGCCACCGCCTGGGCCTCGCGACGGAAGCGCTCGCGGAAGGCCTGCTCGCGCCCCAGCTCCGTGTGGAGCGTCTTGATCGCCACCCGCCGGTCGAGGACCGAGTCGTAGGCGAGGTGCACCGACGCCATGCCGCCCTCGCCGAGCAAGTCGCGCAGCTGGTAGCGCCCATTGGCCACCGAACGCCCGGCGTACCGGCCCTGTGCGCCGTCCTGGCTCATCTTCCTGCGTCCCCCATCGGCGCGGGCGAAAGCCGCTGACGTGCTCCCGCGGTCGGTGATCCTTTGCGGTATTCCCGGCCAAGTCTGCCCCAGGGCACCGACACGTCAAGCGCGGTGCCCGTTCCGTGACCGTACGCGCAAGAAGCGTCGCGGAAGCGTTACCGCCCAGGTACGAGGGGCGGACACAATTTGCACGCCGGTACCCGGTGCGGGTTTCATGGCCGGTCCCATCTCGGACCGGCGTCTCACGCGGAGGCTGTAGCGTGGCCGACGGAGACCGTAACAACCACCGCGCGTACTCCGACAGTGCGGACAGAGAACGACGGCGAGGACCGATGGCACAGCAGCAGCGCGCTCAGGGCCCGTCCGACCCCGAGGCGGCTGGCGGCGGTACGTCAGATGCGCCGGAGTCGTGGGGCAACGGCGGGCTCGTCGGCGACGGCCGGTACCGGCTCACCGGCAGGCTCGGCAGGGGCGGCATGGCCGAGGTGTTCGCGGCCGAGGACGTGCGGCTCGGCCGTACCGTCGCCGTCAAGCTCCTGAGGGCCGATCTGGCCGAGGACCCGGTCGCCAAGGCGCGCTTCACCCGTGAGGCGCAGTCGGTCGCCGGCCTGAACCACCACGCGGTGGTCGCGGTCTACGACTCCGGCGAGGACGTGGTCGGCCACCAGACCGTCCCCTACATCGTCATGGAGCTCGTCGAGGGCCGCACGATCCGCGACCTGCTGCTCAACGCGGAGGCCCCCGGCCCCGAGCAGGCGCTGATCATCGTCTCCGGTGTCCTGGAGGCCCTCGCCTACTCGCACCAGCACGGCATCGTGCACCGCGACATCAAGCCCGCGAACGTCATCATCACCAACAACGGCGCGGTGAAGGTGATGGACTTCGGCATCGCGCGGGCCCTGCACGGCGCCCAGTCGACGATGACCCAGACCGGCATGGTCATGGGCACGCCGCAGTACCTCTCCCCGGAGCAGGCGCTCGGCAAGGCGGTCGACCACCGCTCGGACCTGTACGCGACCGGCTGCCTCCTGTACGAACTGCTCGCGCTGCGGCCGCCCTTCACCGGCGAGACCCCGCTGTCGGTGGTCTACCAGCACGTCCAGGACATCCCGGTGCCGCCGTCCAACGTGTCGGACGGGGCCCCGCCGGAGCTGGACGGCCTGGTGATGCGCTCGCTCGCGAAGGAGCCCGACGACCGGTTCCAGACCGCCGAGGAGATGCGCGGCCTGGTCCAGTACGCGCTGCAGATGCTGTACGACCAGGGTAGCCACACGGGCACCTGGAACACCGGGCCCGTGGAGATGCACGAGGGCCTGCACACCCCGGCGGCCGGTTTCGCCGGCACGGCCGCGCTGCCGCACCCGGGCGACTCGGGCACCGCGCAGATCCCGCAGCCGATCCTGCCGGGCGGGTACGGCGGCGGGGACGACGGCGGCTTCGAGGGCCACGGCAACAAGGGCAGCGGCCGCGGCAGGCTGCTGATCCTGGCCGTCCTGGCGATCATCGCCGTCGCGGCGGGCGTCGCGCTGGCGCTGAACAACACCGGTGACAGTGGTGGAGGCGGCGGCGACGTCAAGAAGTCGCCCACGGCCACGAAGTCCGCGGAGGACGAGAAGGCCAGCGAGTCCCCCTCGGAGGACACGACGGACGAAGGGACCTCGGAGGACAACACCGGCACCGGATCGGGCTCGGAGTGGTCGCCCTCGTACGAGGAGTCCTCCGGCACGTCGTACGGAGGCGGGAGCGGGGGCGGACAGCAGACGTCCGAGGCGCCGCAGAACCCGGCTCCGTCCGCCACGCAGTCGCAGCCGACCGAGGAGGATCCCACCGATCCGGGGGACGACTCCGGAACCTCGGGCACGGGCTCCGGCGGCGGCAGTGGCAGCGATGGCGGCAGTGGCAGTGGCAGCGGTAGCGGC
Source organism: Streptomyces minutiscleroticus (assembly GCF_014650875.1). Taxonomy (GTDB): domain Bacteria; phylum Actinomycetota; class Actinomycetes; order Streptomycetales; family Streptomycetaceae; genus Streptomyces; species Streptomyces minutiscleroticus. Next base: position 35,093 of record NZ_BMVU01000032.1, on the reverse strand, counting down.
AGCGGCGGCACCGATACCGGTGGCACTACCACCACCACCGGCGGTGACGCGGGCGGCGACGCCGGCTCCGGGGGCTGACCCGGACCCCGCCCCACAGGAACACCCCGCACGCGCGCGTAGGGACCCGGGAAGGGGCCTCACGCGCGCGTGCTGCTGTATCCGGGCGCGTCCGGCGCGCTCCCGGCCGCCCGGCCGGCGGCCGTCACGACCGCCCGTGCCGCTCCGCGCCGTCCTCCGCCCCCTCCGTCAGGTGCACGGTGACGATGGCCGGATCGATGCGCAGGTAGACGGGCTCGTACGGCGCGCCGTCCACGCGCCGCGGGGCCGGGCCGAAGCGGTGCAGCTGGTCCGGGGTCGGCTCGACGGGCTCGCACAGGCCGACGAGCTGGACGGACCACAGGGCGTCCGCGGGCGCGGCGGAGTTCAGGTTGTCCGCCCCGTAGGCGACCACGCTGCCGGCGCACGCCGTGGGGTGGCCGCCGCCCTTGTGCATGCGCAGCAGGAGCCGGCGGCCGTCGACGATGTGGCGGGCCGCCGCCAGGAAGGGCAGGGCGCGCATGCTGGACGCGACCCGGCCGTGGTCCACGCGGCGGAGCAGGTAGGCGGCGAGCCGTCGGTCGTCGGTGGGCATGCCCCTCACTGTGCGTCACCTACGAGGTGGGCGGTAAGGGCCGGCTGCCCCCTGGATCCGGGACCTTCGTCCCGGGTTCCGGGCCCGATGGGGGCCGCCGGTCACGGTGGGTCACCGGCGCTGCTGCTCCGCCTGCACGCGGGCCACGAACGCGGCGGCCTGGGAGCGGCGCTCCATGCCGAGCTTGGCCAGCAGGCTCGACACGTAGTTCTTGATCGTCTTCTCGGCCAGGTGCAGCCGCTCGCCGATCGCGCGGTTGGTGAGCCCTTCGCCGATCAGGTCGAGGATGCGGTGCTCCTGCTCGGTGAGGCGGGCGAGCCGCTCGTCGGTGCGCGGCGCGCCCCCGCCGCGCAGCCGCTCCAGGACGCGCGCGGTGGCCACGGGGTCGAGCAGCGACCTGCCGGCCGCGACGTCGCGGACCGCGGAGAGCAGTTCGTCGCCGCGGATCGCCTTCAGGACGTAGCCGGAGGCGCCCGCCATGATCGCGTCGAAGAGGGCCTCGTCGTCGGCGTACGAGGTGAGCATGAGGCAGTTGACGCCCTCGTCGCGGGAGCGGATCTCGCGGCACACCTCGACGCCGCTGCCGTCGGGCAGGCGCACGTCGAGGACGGCGACGTCGGGCCGGGCCGCGGGGATCCGCGCCAGCGCGTCGGCCGCGGTCCCGGCCTCGCCCACCACCTCGATGTCGTCCTCGCCGGCGAGGAGCTCGTGCACGCCGCGGCGCACGACCTCGTGGTCGTCGAGCAGGAAAACGGTAATACGCCCCTTATCGCCCACGCCGTCAGTCTCACACATGATCACGTGTGACGCGTCCGATGTGCCCCGTTGTGCCCGCTGCCGCTGATCGGTGGAGAACCCTTCCCGCACCCGGGGTGACCGGGATAACGTGCCGGTGTTCCGGCCCCCTGCCAGGCCGCGACCAGTGCCGTGACCAGCGGCTGCTCCGACGATGTGCGACCGCCTTGGGACTCCTGGTGGAATTACTTGGAAATCCAAGGAAAATCGCAGGTCAGGAGGGTTTCACGAAAGTGTGGAGCACTGGGTAACGTGCTTGTTGCAGGGCGCTCGCCGGGGCACCTGTCACGCCTGCTCCCGGTCGAGTCGCACCCACCCCGTGCGCGGGTACCGGAGGCGGGCGGACCTCCCCCAGGCCCCGAGAAGGGCTGGGAGGTATCCCCAGGCCACCCGGCAACCCCGGGGGCCGGACCGACGGAGGAGCACACGTGACCGTGGAGAGCACTGCCGCGCGCAAGCCGCGACGCGGCGGCGGTACGAAGCGCGCGAGCGCCAGGAAGGCCCCCGCGAGGAAGAGCGGCGAGCCCGAGCTGGTCCAGCTGCTGACGCCCGAGGGCGAGCGCGTCCCGCACGCCGAGTACGACGCCTATGTCGACGGCATCACCCCCGAGGAGCTGCGCGGGCTCTACCGCGACATGGTGCTCACCCGCCGCTTCGACGCCGAGGCCACCGCCCTGCAGCGCCAGGGCGAGCTGGGCCTGTGGGCGTCGCTGCTCGGCCAGGAGGCCGCCCAGATCGGCTCGGGCCGGGCCACCCGCGAGGACGACTACGTCTTCCCGACCTACCGCGAGCACGGCGTCGCCTGGTGCCGCGGGGTCGACCCGACCAACCTGCTCGGCATGTTCCGCGGCGTGAACAACGGCGGCTGGGACCCCAACGGCAACAACTTCCACCTCTACACGATCGTCATCGGCTCGCAGACGCTGCACGCCACCGGCTACGCCATGGGCGTCGCCAAGGACGGCGCGGACTCCGCCGTGATCGCGTACTTCGGCGACGGCGCCTCCAGCCAGGGCGACGTCAACGAGTCCTTCACCTTCGCCGCGGTCTACAACGCGCCCGTGGTGTTCTTCTGCCAGAACAACCAGTGGGCGATCTCCGAGCCCACCGAGAAGCAGACCCGCGTCCCGCTCTACCAGCGCGCGCAGGGGTTCGGCTTCCCCGGCGTCCGCGTCGACGGCAACGACGTCCTCGCCTGCCTCGCGGTCACCAAGTGGGCCCTGGAGCGGGCCCGGCGGGGCGAGGGCCCCACGCTGGTGGAGGCCTTCACGTACCGCATGGGCGCGCACACCACCTCCGACGACCCGTCGAAGTACCGGGCCGACGAGGAGCGCGTGGCCTGGGAGGCGAAGGACCCGATCCTGCGCCTGCGCACCCACCTGACCGCCGCCGGCCACGCCGACGAGGCGTTCTTCGCGGAACTGGAGACGGAGAGCGAGGCGCTGGGCAGGCGGGTGCGCGAGGTGGTGCGGGCGATGCCGGACCCGGACCGCTTCGCCATCTTCGAGAACGCGTACGCGGACGGGCACGCGCTCGTCGACGAGGAGCGGGCCCAGTTCGCCGCCTACCAGGCGTCGTTCGTGGACGAAGGCGAGGGCGAGTAGCGATGGCGGCAGAGAAGATGGCGCTGGCCAAGGCGATCAACGAATCGCTGCGCAAGGCCCTGGAGACCGACCCCAAGGTCTTGATCATGGGCGAGGACGTCGGCAAGCTGGGCGGCGTCTTCCGCGTCACCGACGGGCTCCAGAAGGACTTCGGCGAGGACCGGGTGATCGACACCCCGCTCGCCGAGTCCGGCATCGTCGGCACGGCGATCGGCCTCGCGCTGCGCGGCTACCGCCCGGTGGTGGAGATCCAGTTCGACGGCTTCGTCTTCCCGGCGTACGACCAGATCGTCACGCAGCTGGCGAAGATGCACGCCCGCTCGCTCGGCAAGATCAAGCTGCCGGTCGTCGTCCGCATCCCCTACGGCGGCGGCATCGGCGCGGTCGAGCACCACTCGGAGTCCCCGGAGGCGCTGTTCGCGCACGTCGCGGGCCTGAAGGTGGTCTCCCCCTCGAACGCCTCGGACGCCTACTGGATGATGCAGCAGGCCATCCAGAGCGACGACCCGGTGATCTTCTTCGAGCCCAAGCGGCGCTACTGGGACAAGGGCGAGGTCAGCACCGAGGCCATCCCGGACCCGCTGCACGGCGCCCGCGTGGTGCGCGAGGGCACGGACCTGACGCTCGTCGCGTACGGGCCGATGGTGAAGGTCTGCCTGGAGGCCGCGGCGGCCGCCCAGGAGGAGGGCCGCTCCCTGGAGGTCGTCGACCTGCGCTCCATGTCGCCGATCGACTTCGACACCGTGCAGTCCTCGGTGGAGCGGACCCGCCGCCTGGTCGTGGTGCACGAGGCCCCGGTGTTCCTGGGCACGGGCGCGGAGATCGCCGCCCGGATCACCGAGCGGTGCTTCTACCACCTGGAGGCGCCCGTGCTGCGGGTCGGCGGCTACCACGCCCCGTACCCGCCGGCGCGCCTGGAGGAGGAGTACCTGCCGGGCCTGGACCGGGTGCTCGACGCCGTCGACCGCTCGCTGGCGTACTGAGGAGAGGGCGTGACGACGATGACAGAGGCGTCCGTGCGCGAGTTCAAGATGCCCGACGTGGGCGAGGGACTCACCGAGGCCGAGATCCTCAAGTGGTACGTGCAGCCGGGCGACGCCGTGACCGACGGCCAGGCGGTGTGCGAGGTCGAGACCGCCAAGGCCGCGGTCGAGCTGCCCATCCCCTACGACGGCGTGGTGCGCGAGCTGCGCTTCCCCGAGGGCACGACGGTCGACGTCGGGCAGGTGATCATCACGGTGGACGCGGCCGGCGGTGCGCCCGCCGCGCCCGAGGTCCCGGCGGCGCCCGCGCAGGAGGCGCCCGCACCGGCGCCCGAGGCCCCCGAGCAGCCCGAGCCGCAGGGCCGCCAGCCCGTGCTCGTGGGCTACGGGGTGTCCCAGAGCTCCACGAAGCGCCGCCCCCGCAAGGGGACCGAGGCCGCGGCGAGGCAGGCCGCGGCCGCCGTCCAGAACGAGCTGAACGGCCACGCCTCCCCGGCGGCGGCCCGCCCGCTGGCCAAGCCGCCGGTGCGCAAGCTCGCCAAGGACCTCGGCGTCGACCTCGCCACGGTCGTCCCGTCCGGCCCGGACGGGATCATCACGCGCGAGGACGTGCACGCCGCGGCGGCCCCGGCGCCCGCCCCGGAGCCGGCGGTGACCGGGCGTCCCGCCCCGGCCGCCGTGCCGGCGGCGTCCGTGGTGCCGGCTCCGGCCCCCGCCGTCTCCCACGACGGCGCCCGCGAGACCCGCGTTCCGGTCAAGGGCGTGCGCAAGGCGACGGCCGCCGCGATGGTGGGCTCGGCCTTCACCGCGCCGCACGTCACGGAGTTCGTCACCGTCGACGTGACGCGCACGATGAAGCTGGTCGAGGAGCTGAAGCAGGACAAGGACATGCAGGGGCTGCGGGTCAACCCGCTGCTGCTGATCTCCAAGGCCCTGCTGGTCGCGATCAGGCGCAATCCGGAGATCAACGCGTCCTGGGACGAGGCGAACCAGGAGATCGTGGTCAAGCACTACGTGAACCTGGGCATCGCGGCGGCCACCCCGCGCGGCCTGATCGTGCCGAACATCAAGGACGCCCACGCCAAGACCCTGCCCCAGCTGGCCGAGGCGCTCGGCGAACTGGTCGCCACGGCCCGCGAGGGGAGGACCTCCCCGGCGGCCATGCAGGGCGGCACGGTGACGATCACGAACGTCGGCGTCTTCGGCGTCGACACCGGCACGCCGATCCTCAACCCGGGCGAGTCCGCGATCCTCGCGGTCGGCGCGATCAAGCCCCAGCCGTGGGTCCACAAGGGCAAGGTCAAGCCGCGCCAGGTGACCACCCTCGCGCTCTCCTTCGACCACCGCCTGGTCGACGGCGAGCTGGGCTCGAAGGTGCTGGCCGACGTGGCGGCGGTCCTGGAGCAGCCGAAGCGGCTGATCACCTGGGCATAGCGCCCGGGACGGCGCTCAGGGGCTCCACGGGCGTCCCGTACGCGTGCGTACGGCGAGGGGGCCGGTCCGCAGTCCGCGGGCCGGCCCCCTCGCGCGTGCTCCGGGGGCCGTGCCGCCACGGCCCCCGCATGGCTGCTTGCGCGGCTACTTCTTGAAGCCGTAGTCCATCAGCTTCTTCGCGTCGGACGTGCGGTTGGCCGTCGACGTGGACGCCAGGACCGTGCCGATGACGGTCTTTCCGCTGCGGGTCGCGGCGAACACCAGGCAGTACTTCGCCTCCGGGCCCGAGCCGGTCTTCACGCCGATGGCGCCGCTGTAGGTGCCGAGCAGGGTGTTGGTGTTCGACCAGTTCATGTAGCGGTAGCCGCCGCTCTTGGTCGTCACCTTCTGCTTGGTCGACTTGGTCTTCACGACGGTGCGGAAGGTCGACGACTTCATCGCGCTGCTGGCCAGCTTGGTCAGGTCGCGCGGCGTCGAGTAGTTCGAGCCGTTGCCGATGCCGTCGAAGGAATCGAAGTGCGTGTTCTTCAGGCCGAGGCTCTTCGCGGTGCTGTTCATCTTGCCGATGAACGACTTCACGCGCGCGGCCCGCGTCGAGCCGCTGCCGAACTTGTCCGCGAGCGCGTACGCGGCGTCGCAGCCGGAGGGCAGCATCAGACCGTACAGCAGCTGGCGGACGGTCACCTTGTCGCCGACGATCAGCCGGGCCGACGAGGCGTTCTTGGACACTATGTAGTCGCTGTACGCCTTCTGGATCGTGACCTTGGCGTCGAGGTTCAGCTTCGGCTGGGACAGCACCACCTTCGCCGTCATGATCTTGGTGGTCGAGCCGGTGGAGCGGCGGGTGTCGGCCGCCTTGGTGTAGAGGGTCTTGCCCGTGCCGTTGTTCATCACGAAGCCGCCCTTGGCGGTGATCGTGGGCGTGGTGAGGGCCTGTGCGGGAGCCGCGAAGGCACCGGCCGCGAGCACGGCGCCGGAGGTGACGGCGGCCACGGCGGCGGCACGGCGAAGGCGGAAGCCCTTGATGCCGTTTATCAAGTCGAATACCCCGATTGTGTCGAATGCCCCTTGGAAAGCGGCCACTTGGGAAAACCGCTCTGTCGTGAGACACGTAGGTAGCGCAGAAGGATGTGCGCTTCGAGATGCGGAGTGTAAAGGAACGTTTGTTCAGGGCGTCCGCATCCTGGACGGGCCCCGGGGTTGCGTACGTGTTGTATCTATGATGTGCACATGTCTTCAGCTCCGTCCCCCGCCACCGCGCCCGACCAACGGAACGTCAAGCAACCGCCCGCCGCCGACCGCGTCTACACGCACGTCAAACAAGGTGTCCTGGAGCGCCGCTACGAGGGCGGCACGCTGCTGACCGAAGGCGAGCTGGCCGAGGCCGTGGGGGTCTCGCGCACCCCGGTCCGCGAGGCACTGCTCCGCCTGGAGGCGGAGGGGCTGATCAGGCTCTACCCCAAGAAGGGCGCCCTGGTCCTGCCCGTCTCCGCGCAGGAGATCGCCGACGTCGTCGAGACCCGGCAGCTGGTCGAGGAGCACGCCGCCCGCAAGGCGGTCCCGGCCCCGCCCGGCCTGATCGAGCGCCTCACCGAGCTGCTGGAGAAGCAGAAGACGCAGGCCGCCGCCGGCGACTTCGCCGGGGCCGCCGTCACCGACCGCTGCTTCCACGCCGAGATCGTGCGCAGCGGCGGCAACGAGATCCTCTCCCGCCTCTACGACCAGCTGCGCGACCGCCAGCTGCGGATGGGCGTCGCCGTGATGCACTCCCACCCCGACCGGATCGCCAAGACCCTCGCCGAGCACGAGGAGATCCTGCGGGCGCTGAGCTCGGGCGACTCCGAGGCGGCGGTCGACATCGTGCACCGGCACGTCAGCTGGTTCTCCCACCTGGCCCGGGGCGAGGTGCGATGAGCTCCTCGTCGTCCCCCTCGCCCTCGTCCTCGTCCTCTTCGCCCTCCTCCGGGACCGGCGCCCCGCACGGCGACCCGCCCGGCGGCCGCCGGGCGGTCCTCGTGTGGGGCGTCGGCGTCGCCGTCTACTTCGTCGCGGTCGTCTTCCGCACCTCGCTCGGCGTGGCCGGCCTGGACGCGGTCGACCGCTTCCACGTCAACGCCTCCGCCCTGTCGACCTTCTCGATCCTCCAGCTCCTGGTCTACGCGGGCATGCAGATCCCCGTAGGTCTGCTGGTCGACCGGCTCGGCACCAAGAAGGTGCTGGCCATCGGCGCCCTGCTGTTCACCGCGGGCCAGCTGGGCTTCGCCTTCTCGCCCTCGTACGGCACGGCGCTGGCCTCGCGCGCGCTGCTCGGCTGCGGCGACGCGATGACCTTCATCAGCGTGCTACGGCTGGGCACGCGCTGGTTCCCGGCCCGCCGCGGCCCGCTGGTCGGGCAGCTCGCCGGCCTGGTCGGCATGGCGGGCAACCTGGTCTCGACGCTCGTCCTGGCCCGGCTGCTGCACGGGGTGGGCTGGACCGCGGCGTTCGCGGGCAGCGCGCTCCTCGGCGTCGTCGCCCTCGTCCTGATGCTGCTGCTGCTCAAGGACCACCCCGAGGGGTACGAGCCGGAGCCGCTGCCGCACCAGGGGGCCGCCTACGTGCGGCGGCAGATCGCGCGGTCCTGGCGGGAGCCCGGCACCCGGCTCGGGCTGTGGGTGCACTTCACCACCCAGTTCCCGGCGATGGTGTTCCTGCTGCTGTGGGGGCTGCCGTTCCTCGTCGAGGCGCAGGGCCTGTCCCGCGCCGAGGCCGGCGAGCTGCTCACGCTGGTGGTGCTGTCGAACATGGCGATCGGCCTGGTCTACGGGCAGATCATCGCCCGGCGCCACACGGCGCGGCTGCCGCTCGCCCTGGGCACGGTGGGCTCGACGGCGCTCCTGTGGGCGGCGACGCTCGCCTGGCCCGGCGACCACGCGCCCGTCTGGCTGCTGATCGTGCTGTGCGTCGTGCTCGGCGCCTGCGGACCCGCCTCGATGATCGGCTTCGACTTCGCCCGCCCGGCCAACCCGCCGGAGCGCCAGGGCACGGCCTCCGGCATCACGAACATGGGCGGCTTCGTCGCCTCGATGACGACGCTCTTCGCGATCGGCGTCCTGCTGGACGCCACCGGGGACGACTACCGCGTCGCGTTCTCCGCGGTGTTCGTGCTGCAGGCACTGGGCGTCGCGCAGATCCTGCGGCTGCGCGGAAGGGTGGCCCGCCGCGAGCGCGAGCGGCTGGTGGCCAGCCGGGTGGAGACGGTGCACGTGCCGGCGAAGTCGGCGTAAGGGCGGCGGTCACGGGTCGTGCCGGTGCGGGCCGTACCGGCACGACCCGAGCCGTACCGTCCGCGCGGGACGGAGGGTGCGGCCGGGCCGCGAACGTGTGGATGCGCGTCGGCGAAGCCCGGCGTGCGGAAGGGCGGCGGACGCCGAGCGCGCGGCACTCGCCGGTACGCCGGGCCGGTACCACGGGCACCGTCTCGTCCCCCGGTCCCACCGCGCTGCTCCGTCGCCGCCGCGGTGCCCCGCGCCGGCCGGTGCGCGACCGGCTCCGCCGGGGTCCGTCCCGCCTCCGCCCCGCCGCGACCGCCGGCCGGCACTCCACCTGATCCGCCGGACCCACGGACCCGCTGTCCCCGGTTCCCCCGGCGGCCGCGCCCCGGCCCGCGCCTACGGCGTGACGGTGAACGAGCGCAGGATCGCCGCCGTCAGGTCCGGGTCGCCCTCGGTCTTGATGCGGTCCGCCACGGCGTCGGCGCTCACCCGCCCGCAGGCCAGCCTGAAGTACGTCTCCCAGTCGAGCGTGAAGGCCGCGGCCGGACCGAGCGACGGAGTGCCGTCTATGGTCCCGCGCCCCTCGGCGTCGACGCGCACCGTGCGCAGGAACTCGACCGGCCCGTGCACGTCGAAGACCACCGCGGAGTTCGCGGGTGCGCCCGCCTTCTTGGCGACCACCTTCGGCAGCGCGGACAGCAGCATGTCCTTGGCGACGTGGGCGCCCGGCGAATCCAGGTTGCCCGGCCGGCCGAGGGCGGTCCGCAGGTCCTGCTCGTGCACCCACACGTCGAACGCCCGCATCCGCATGGCCTCTTCGAGCGTGATCTCCGTGCTCAGCGGGCCGCGCACCTTCGTGCCCGGGTCGCGCGACTCGTTCCGCAGCTGCCGGTTGCGGCGGATGATCGTGTACTCCAGCTCCGACGTCATCTCCGGCGCCGTGTGGTGGCGGCGCACGTCGACCTGCATCTCCATGTACCGCTGGTGCTCGTTCGTCACGTGGTACAGGTCCCGCGGCAGCGTGTGGATCGGCCGCGGGTCGCCCAGCATCTCGCAGTCCAGCCCGATGACGTGCGAGACGATGTCGCGGACGGACCAGCCCGGGCAGGGGGTCCGCCGGTTCCACTCGCCCTCCACGAGCGGCGACACCAGCTCGGATATCGCGTCCACGGAGTGCGTCCAGGCGTCGGCGTAGGTTTGAAGGCTGGGATGGAGACTCACGGGACCCCTCGGGCGGTTGGTGCGCGGGCATGGGTGTCTTGGACCGCTAAGTTACGCTGCTGCAAGGCACCCCGGCAGTGCTTTCGTGTGACGATCGTAGGCCCGTCCGCACGGGCCGAACGCCAGGACGGTGGTAGTGTGCGCGCCTCTCTTCTCCAGATCGCCGCGGACGAGGACGAACCGGTCGATTCACGGCGCCGGCGCGTGGCCGCGCTCGTCCGGGAGCAGGCCGGTGCGGACCTCGTCGTGCTGCCGGAGCTGTGGACGACGGGGGCGTTCGCGTACGAGTCCTTCGGGAGCGGGGCGGAGCCGCTGCGCGGTCCCACGTACGAGGTGATGGCCGAGGCCGCGCGCGACGCCGGGGTCTGGCTGCACGCGGGCTCGATCCCGGAGCGCGGCGACGCACCGGGCGGCGGCGAGGGCCCGCTCTACAACACTTCGCTCGTCTTCTCGCCCGACGGCGAACTGGCCGCCGCCTACCGGAAGATCCACCGGTTCGGCTTCGACAAGGGCGAGGCGGTGCTGATGGCCGCGGGCGCCGACCTGGTCACCGTACGGCTGCCGGAGACCACGATCGGCGTCGCGACCTGCTACGACCTGCGCTTCCCCGAACTGTTCCGGGGACTCGTCGACGCGGGCGCCGAGACCCTCGTCGTCCCGGCGGGCTGGCCCGAGCGCCGCCGCTCCCACTGGACGCTGCTCGCGCGGGCCCGCGCCGTGGAGAACCAGGCGTACGTCCTGGCCTGCGGCACGGCCGGGACGCACGCGGGAGTGCCGCAGGCCGGGCGCAGCATCGTGGTGGACCCCTGGGGCGAGGTCCTGGCGGAGGCCGCGGGCGCGGACGAGGAGGTCCTCACCGTCGAGTTCGACCCGGCGCGGGTGGCCAGGACGCGCGAGCAGTTCCCGGCCCTGAAGGACCGCGTACTGGGCCTGGACGCACCGCGCCGCCCGGAGCCCTCCCGCTCCTGACACCGCGCGGACGGCACGCCTCGCGGCGCGCCGGTGGCACGGCTCGCCATGCGCCGCGGCGGTACGGCCAGCGACGCGGCCGAAGGCACGGTCCGGCGCTTTCCGAGCGGACCGGTACGCCCGGCCCCGCCGATGCGCCTCCGCAGGCCGGCCGCCGATCCGCCGGCCGGTCCGGTCCGCTGACGCGCTGGTCCGAAGGGCGGCCGCAGGCCCACCGGCCGTCGTCGGTCCACCGGCCGTCGCCGGTCCACCGGCCGTCGCCGGTCCACCGGCCGTCGCCGGTCCACCGGCAGCGGTCGGTCCGCCGCCGATCCGTCAGTCCCCCTCGCGCTCCTTCTCCGCCAGGTGGATGACGCACACCGCCACCGCGATCAGCAGGGCCGGGTCCGCGTCCTCCCGCACGATCTCGACGCCGTAGGTCTCGCGCACCCGCAGCCAGCGCCGCGAGATGTGCGCGAGCATCTCCCCGTCGTACTCGATCACGAACTCGCGGTCGAGGATCCTGCCGCTGACGTCCAGCTCGGTGCCGTCGGCGAGGGAGACCCGGTAGTGGTTGCGCAGCAGCGACAGCCGCTTGCGCCTGATGGTCGCCAGGGCCTCGCCCTCCCGCTCGATCACCATCGTGTCGCGCAGGGAGAGCATCTTCTCGTGGATGTCGATCAGGACCCGGCCGTGGGCGTCCTTCAGCTCGAAGGTGTCCCGCAGCCGCATCGCCTTGCCGTCGACGAGGAAGGCCTTGCGGCCCTGCTCGTCCTCGATCCAGTAGTCGTCGCCGATGCCGAGCAGCCGGTCCCGCACGAGGAATGTCATGCGGTTACCGCTTCCCCGGGAGCGGCCCCGGAACGCCGCCGGTAGGCCGAGGGGCTGAAGACCGGACGCGCGGCGGCCGGGCCCGCCGGCCGGCGGACCGGCTCCGGCACGGCTGTGGGCGGGCCCCGGCCGGGGCCCGCCCACAGGGGCGGTCACCGCCGGGGGATCAGCGGTAGCCCTCCGCGTCACGTCTCAGGTCCTGCACCTCCGGGTCGTCCATCGGCGAACGCCGGGGGGCCGGGCCGCTTCCGGGCGTGCCGCGCCTCTCCTCGGTGCCGGAGCGCCGGGAGGGGCGGTCCGCGCCCGGCTCCTCGACGTCCTCCTCGTCGAAGGCGATGCGGTCGAACCCGTCCTTGTCCTGCCGGTCCCTCGCGGGGTCGCGCGTGCCGGAGTCACCGGTGCGTGGTGCCATGGCTGGATGTCCTTTCTGGAACCCCCCTTCTCGCGATGTCGAGCATCCCCCCATCACGCGCGGTACGCATCCGGACCGTTTCCGCACACGCGGAGTCACGAGGTTTTCCACGGGCGCCGCGGGCCGGCGGCGCGGAGTGGCACCCTTGTCGCATGAACGACTCCACGCCCCGCCGGGCCCGTGTCCGCGCCCCCGAGCTGACCGGCAAGGGCGGCTGGCTCAACACCGGAGGCCGCCAGTACACCCTCGCCGACCTGCGCGGACGCATCGTGGTCCTGGACTTCTGGACCTTCTGCTGCATCAACTGCCTGCACGTCCTGGACGAGCTGCGGGAGCTGGAGGAGAAGCACCGCGACACGCTGGTGATCATCGGTGTGCACTCGCCGAAGTTCGTCCACGAGGCGGACCACCGCGCGGTCGTCGACGCGGTGGAGCGGTACGGGGTGGAGCACCCGGTCCTCGACGACCCCGAGCTCGCGACCTGGAAGCAGTACGCCGTGCGCGCCTGGCCCACGCTGGTCGTGATCGACCCCGAGGGGTACGTGGTCGCGCAGCACGCGGGCGAGGGGCACGCGCACGCCATCGAGCGGCTCGTGGCGGAGCTGGAGGCGGAGCACGCGGCGAAGGGCACGCTGCGCCGCGGCGACGGGCCGTACGTGCCGCCGGAGCCGGTCGCCACCGACCTGCGCTTCCCGGGCAAGGCCCTGCTGCTTCCGTCGGGGAACTTCCTGGTCAGCGACACCACCCGGCACCAGCTCGTGGAGCTGGCCGAGGACGCCGAGACGGTGGTCCGCCGCATCGGCTCGGGCACGCGCGGCTTCCACGACGGAGCGCCGGGGACCGCGAGCTTCAACGAGCCGCAGGGCCTCGCGCTGCTGGACGGCCCGCAGGGCACGGCGGTCGTCGTCGCCGACACCGTCAACCACGCGCTGCGCCGTCTGGACCTCGCCACGGGCGAGGTCACCACGCTCGCCGGGACCGGCCGCCAGTGGTGGCAGGGCTCCCCGACCTCCGGGCCCGCCCGGGAGACGGACCTGTCCTCGCCGTGGGACGTGGCGGTGTTCGGCGGGAAGGTGTGGATCGCCATGGCCGGCGTCCACCAGCTGTGGACGTACGACCCGGCGGAGGGGACCGTCGCCGTCGGGGCCGGCACGACGAACGAGGGGCTGGTGGACGGCCCGGCCGGGGAGGCGTGGTTCGCGCAGCCCTCGGGACTCGCGGTCTCGGCCGACGGGGAGCGCCTGTGGCTGGCCGACTCCGAGACCTCGGCCCTGCGCTGGGTGGACCTCGGCGGCGAGGTGCACACGGCCGTCGGCACGGGCCTGTTCGACTTCGGCCACCGCGACGGCGCCGCCGGCCAGGCGCTGCTGCAGCACCCGCTGGGCGTGACGGTGCTGCCCGACGGCTCGGTCGCCGTCAGCGACACCTACAACCACGCGCTGCGCCGCTACGACCCGGCCACCGGCCGGGTCACCACCCTGGCCACGGACCTGCGGGAGCCGTCGGACGCGGTGCTGGTCGGCGAGGACGTGGTGGTCGTGGAGTCCGCCCGCCACCGGCTGACCCGGCTGCGGCTCCCAAAGGAGGCGGTGCGGGTGGAGTCGACGGCCCACCGCAGCCGGCGGGAGGCGACGGAGGTGGCGCCGGGCGAGCTGCGCCTCGACGTGATCTTCCAGGCCCCGGCGGGTCAGAAGCTCGACACGCGCTACGGCCCGTCGACGCGGCTGCTGGTCTCCGCCACGCCCTCGGAGCTGCTGCTGTCCGGCGGCGGCGCGGGGACGGACCTGTACCGCGTCCTGACCCTGAACCCGCAGGTGGCGGAGGGTGTCCTGCACGTCTCCGCGATGGCGGCCTCGTGCGACGACGACCCGATGAACGAATATCCGGCCTGCCACGTGCACCAGCAGGACTGGGGTGTCCCGGTGCGCCTCGTCCCAGGAGCCGCCGACCGGCTGCCCCTGGTGCTGGCGGGACTGGACGCCTGACGCGAGGACCGCGGCGGTGCGTCCGGTCCGGTGGCGCTCCCGGCGCGGGGGTGCGTCCGGCCCCGGGCGCCCGTGCGCCGGACCCGGTCACCGGTGTGCCGGGCCCGGCGCACGGGGCGCCGGGTCCGGCGGGGTGAGGGGAGCAGGGACCCAGGGTCCCTCAGGCCCCGTACCCGCCGGTGTAGTTCGTGCCGTCGTGGCGCCGCTCCTCGACCACCGGGGTCGAGGGGGGCATCACCACGCGCCGGCGCCGGGCGATGCTGCTGAACGTCGCGACTCCGATGAGTCCGACGATCATGAAGATGACGCCGACCAGGTCGAGGTTGACCCCCTGCATGTCCCAGTCCGTCGCGAACGTGAGGATGGCCCCCACGGCGATGAGGATGATGCATCCGCCCAGGCCCATGACTCTGTCCTCCCTGCCCGGTTGCCGATGTTCCGGACCCCTTCCGGGTACCCGTGCCTCGTACAGCCATGCGGAGGCCGTCGCTCACGGCCCGCCATCAGCCGCGCGGACGACGGGATTTCAGTCGTCCAGGAAGGCGACCAGCGCGTTGGCCAGCAGGAACGGGTCGTCGGCCGCGCACAGTTCGCGCGCGCTGTGCATCGACAGGATGGCCACGCCGATGTCGACCGTCTTGATGCCGTGCCGCGCCGCGGTGATCGGGCCGATCGTGGTGCCGCACGGCATGGAGTTGATGCCGACGAAGGACTGGAAGGGCACGCCCGCCTTCTCGCACGCGGCGGTGAACACGGCACGCCCCGAACCGTCGGTGGCGTAGCGGTTGTTGACGTTCACCTTCAGGATCGGCCCCGCGCCGGCGCGCGGGTGGTGCGTCGGGTCGTGCCGCTCGGCGTAGTTGGGGTGGACGGCGTGCCCGGTGTCGGAGGAGAGGCAGACCGTGCCCGCGAAGGCACGCGCCCGGTCCTCGTACGTGCCGCCGCGCGCGAACACCGAGCGCTCCAGCACGCTGCCGAGCAGCGGCCCGTCCGCGCCCGTGTCCGACTGCGAGCCGGTCTCCTCGTGGTCGAACGCCGCGAGGACCGGGATGGACGACAGCTCCCCGCCGGCCGCGGCGACGGCGGCCAGGGCGGCGGTGCCGGCGTGCACGGACAGCAGGTTGTCCATGCGCGGCCCGGCGACGAGCTCGCGGTCGCGGCCCAGGTAGGCGGGCGGCTCGACGGAGTGGGTCATCAGGTCCCAGCCGGTGACCTCGCCGGCGTCCAGGCCCGCCTCCTCCTCCAGGAAGCGGATCAGGTCCCCGTCGCGCACGTCGTCGCCCAGGCCCCAGACCGGCTGCAGGTGGCGCTGCTTGTCGAGCTTGAGCCCCTCGGTGGAGACGGAGCGGTCGAGGTGGACGGCGAGCTGGGGCACGCGCAGCAGCGGCCGGTCGACGTTCACCAGGCGGCTGCCGCCGCCTCTGAGCGTCAGCCGTCCGGCGATGCCGAGGTCGCGGTCCAGCCAGGAGTTCAGCAGCGGACCGCCGTAGATCTCGACGGCCACCTGCCGCCAGCCATGGGCTCCGCTGTCGGGGCGCGGCTTCACCCGCAGGTTGGGGGAGTCGGTGTGGGCCCCGACGATCCGGAACGGCGTGTGGGGCTCGGCGCCCTCGGGCACGTACCAGGCCACGATGGCGCCGCCGCGCAGCACGTACTTCCCGCCGCTGGTGCCGTCCCAGGCGTCCGTCTCGGCCACCTGCCGGAAGCCGGCCTTCTCCAGCCGCTCCGCGGCGTTGGCCACCGCGTGGTACGGGGACGGGCTCGCCGCCAGGAAGGACATGAGGTCGTCGGTGTGGCCGCGGTCGAAGCGGGAGGGTGTGCGCATGGGTTCACCTTAACGACGCGCGAGGACCCGCTTCCCGGGATCGGGAGCGGGCCCTCGTAAGGGGTTCGTGGAGACGGGGGCCGCCCGGAGGGACGGGATCCGGTGGGGTCCGGAGCCCGTGCCGGGACGGTCCGCGAGGCCGCCGCCCGGTGTCCGGAGGGCGGCCCCGCGCGGCCGGGGCCGGACTAGAACGCGGCCTCGTCCAGCTCCATCAGGCCGAGGTCGACGTTCTCGGCGAGCTTGCGGGCGCCGGTGACGCCCGGCAGGACGTTGGCGGCGAAGAACTTCGCGGCCGCGATCTTGCCGGTGTAGAAGGGCCTGTCCTTGCCGGAGGCCGTCTGGAGCTTCTCGGCGGCCACGGCGGCGCCGCGCAGCAGCAGGTAGCCGACGACCACGTCGCCGGAGGCCATCAGCAGGCGGGTGGTGTTCAGGCCCACCTTGTAGATGTTCTTGACGTCCTGCTCGGTGGCCGCGAGGTCGGTCAGCATCAGGCCGACGATGGCCTCCAGCTCCACGGCCGCCTTGGCGAGCTGCTCGCGCGCGCCGGCCAGCTCCTCGCCGCCGGTGCCGAGCGCCAGGAACTTCTTGATGTCCTCGGCGAGCGAGTTCAGCGCGGCGCCCTGGTTGCGGACGATCTTCCGGAAGAAGAAGTCCTGGCCCTGGATCGCGGTGGTGCCCTCGTAGAGGGTGTCGATCTTGGCGTCGCGGATGTACTGCTCGATCGGGTACTCCTGCAGGAAGCCGGAGCCGCCGAAGGTCTGCAGCGACTGGGCGAGCTGCTCGTAGCCCTTCTCGGAGCCGTAGCCCTTCACGATCGGCAGGAGCAGGTCGTTGAGGGCCTCCAGGGCGGAGACGTCCTCGCCGGCCGCCTGCTTGACGGCGATCTCGTCCTGGACGGCCGCGGTGTGCAGCACCAGGGCGCGCATGCCCTCCGCGTACGCCTTCTGCGTCATCAGCGAGCGGCGCACGTCCGGGTGGTGGGTGATGGTGACCTTGGGCGCGGTCTTGTCCATGAAGTTCTTCAGGTCGGGACCCTGGACGCGCTCCTTGGCGTACTCCAGGGCGTTCAGGTAGCCCGTGGAGAGCGTGGAGATCGCCTTCGTGCCGACCATCATGCGGGCGAACTCGATGATGCGGAACATCTGGCGGATGCCGTCGTGCTTGTCGCCGATCAGCCAGCCCTTGGCGGGGTGGCGGTCGCCGAAGGTCATCTCGCAGGTGTTGGAGGCCTTCAGGCCCATCTTGTGCTCGACGTTGGTGGCGTACACGCCGTTGCGCTCGCCCAGCTCACCGGTCTCGAGGTCGAAGAGGTACTTCGGGACGAGGAAGAGGGACAGGCCCTTGGTGCCGGGGCCGGCACCCTCGGGGCGGGCGAGGACGTAGTGGAGGATGTTCTCCTCCATGTCGTGCTCGCCGGAGGTGATGAACCGCTTCACGCCCTCGATGTGCCAGGAGCCGTCCTCCTGCTGCACCGCCTTGGTGCGGCCCGCGCCCACGTCGGAGCCGGCGTCCGGCTCGGTGAGGACCATGGTGGAGCCCCAGGTCCTCTCGACCGCGATCTCGGCGATCTTCTTCTGGACCTCGTTGCCCTCCTCGAAGAGGATGCGGGCGAACGCCGGGCCGGAGGAGTACATCCACACGGCCGGGTTCGCGCCGAGGACCAGCTCGGCGTAGGCCCAGATCAGGGACGGCGGGGCGGTGGTGCCGCCGATCTCCTCGGGCAGGCCGAGCCGCCAGTACTCGGAGTCCATGAAGGCCTTGTAGCTCTTCTTGAAGCTCTCCGGGACCGGCGCGGTGTTCGTCTCGGGATCGAAGACCGGCGGGTTGCGGTCGGCGTCCGCGAAGGACTCGGCCAGCTCGTTCTCCGAGAGGCGGGTCAGCTCCTCCAGGACGGTCCTGGCGGTGTCGGTGTCCATCTCCGCGAACGGGCCGGTGCCGTACAGCTTGTCGCGCCCGAGCACCTCGAAGAGGTTGAACTCGATGTCGCGGAGATTCGACTTGTAGTGCCCCATGGCGACGGCTCCGTTAGGGATCGGCGAGGCGGTGGTTCCTCGCTAACTGGTTCGCATACCAACAAGTAGCTCCGATGATGCTACCCGTCGGTAATAAGAATCAACCCCGGTCCGCCAAGTGTGAGCAGGGTCTACGTCCGCCCGCGACCGGAGAGGGCCGCCACCGCCCGTGCGACCTCGGGCAACGTCTTCCGGCAGGTGCCCGTGCGACACGGGGGGCGCCTTCCGCCGGGCGTCCGCGCGCTTCCTGCGGACGTCCGTGCGGCGTCCGCCTCCCCCGTGTCCCTCGGTACTCTTGGCCCATGTACGGCTACGACCAGAACGTGGGACACGGGCAGCAGTACACGCAGCCCCAGCCGCCTCCGCAGCAGCAGATGCCCGGCGGGTACGGCCAGCAGCCGCCGCTGTACCCCGAGCCGTCGCCGCCGTCGCTCGCGGACGCCGTGCGCGCGTTCACCACGGGGTCGATGTCGGCCGAGGACTTCCAGCAGGTCTTCGCCACGTCCAAGGTCTACTGCCCGCGCGGTGACAACCCCGGGTTCCTGGCGCTGCACAACACCCAGCAGCCCGTGATCCCCATGTTCACCACGCTCAAGGAGCTGCGCCGGTACGCCGGCAAGGAGTCCAAGTACTTCGTGATCACCGGCGCCGAGGTGATCGACCTGCTGCCCACCGGCTACGGCTTCGTCCTGGACATGGAGGGCGAGCACCGCATCGTCTTCGACGCCAAGGCCGTGGAGCAGATGGTCGACTTCGCCATGCGCCGCATGTACGGCTGAGCCTGCCCCGCGCCAGGACGCCCGGAGGGAATGCCCTCCGGGCGTTCGTCGTTCGGTCTGGCAGAAAGTTCTATGTTCAACTAAAGTCAGCTCACAAGGAGGTACCGACCATGCCTGCACACGTACATCATCGACGGCACCTTCGACCACCAGGACAGCCACGGCGGTGGCGGCACCATCACCGACGGCGACACGCAGTGGATGACGGCGGGCTCCGGCCTGCTGCACATCGAGGCGCCCCCGGAGGCCCTGGTCATGTCCGGCGGCCTCTTCCACGGCGTGCAGCTGTGGGTGAACCTCCCGGCCGAGGACAAGATGATGGCCCCCCGCTACCAGGACATCCGCGGCGGCCAGGTCCAGCTCCTCACCACCCCCGACGGCGGCGCGCTGCTCCGCGTCATCGCCGGCGAGCTCGACGGGCACGAGGGCCCCGGCATCACGCACACCCCGATCACCATGATCCACGCGACGCTGGCGCCGGGCGCGGAGATGACGCTGCCCTGGCGCGAGGACTTCAACGGCCTCGCGTACGTGCTGGCCGGGCGCGGCAGCGTCGGCACGGCCCGCCGTCCGGTGCGCACCGGGCAGACGGCCGTCTTCGGCGCCGGTTCCTCGCTGACCGTCCGCGCGGACGAGCAGCAGGACTCGAACACCCCCGACCTGGAGGTCGTGCTCCTGGGCGGCCGCCCGATCCGGGAGCCCATGGCGCACTACGGCCCCTTCGTGATGAACACCCGCGAGGAGCTGCAGCAGGCCTTCGAGGACTTCCAGAAGGGCCGGCTCGGCACCGTGCCCGCCGTCCACGGCATGACCGAGGGCGGGCGGCCGTAGGTCCTGCGCGCCGCGGTCGCGGGCGGTCCGTGCCGTGCGGACCGTCCGCCCGCACCCCGGCCGGTGCCCGCGCGCACCGGCCGCCGTACCGCCGCGCCACCCGGGCGGGCCGTCCGCCGGACGGCCCGCCCGGCCCGTCCGTACCGGGAGGACGCGGGGACACCGAGGCGGAAGCGGAGCCTCCTACGCCGGACCGTCCGTGGCGGGGGACGCGGGCGGCTCCTCGTGGGGCGGGAGACCGGCGGCGGCCGGGCCGGGCGGCTCGTGGAGTTCGAACCAGATGCACTTGCCCTCGCCGCGCGGGTCCACCCCCCACGCGTCCGCCAGCAGCTCCATCAGCACCAGCCCGCGCCCCGACGAGGCCAGCTCCCCCGGCCGGCGCCGGTGCGGCAGGTCGTCGCTGGTGTCCGTGACCTCCACGCGCATCGTGCGCGCGTCCGTGCCGCCGGTCAGCTCGGCGACGAGCAGCGCGTCGCCGTCCGTGTGCACGAGCACGTTCGTCAGCATCTCCGACAGCAGCAGCACGGCCGAGTCGACCTGGTCCTCCGACCTCCAGTCGTGCAGCAGCTCCCGCAGCTGCCGGCGCGCCCCCGCGATCCGCTCCGGCTCCGCCTGCGCGACCGTGAGCATCGTGCGGCGCACGAACCGCCCGGCCCGGGCGTCCGGGTCGCGGTCCTGCCCGGTCCGGTGCAGCAGCAGCAGCGCGATGTCGTCCTCGCGGCGGTCCGCCAGCGGCCCGGTCGTGTGGTGCGAGGACGGCCCGTGCACGGCCTGGACCAGCGCGTCGGCGAGCTGCTCCAGGTCCCCGTGGCGCAGCTCCAGCACCTCGCGCAGGCGCCGGCGCCCCGAGTCGAGGTCGTGCCCGCCGGTCTCGATCAGCCCGTCCGTGCACAGCAGCATGGTCTCGCCGGGCTCCAGGGCGAGCCGGGTCGTCGGGTAGTCGGTGTCCGGGTCGATGCCCAGCGGCAGCCCGCCCGCGGTCGGCCGGTTCAGCACGGTCCCGTCGGCCGTCCGGAACACCGGGTCGGGGTGCCCGGCCCGGGCGATCTCCAGCACGCCGCTGACCGGGTCCACCTCGACGTACAGGCAGGTCGCGAAGCGCGGGTCCCCGATGCGGCCGTCGTACGCGACGGACTCCGTGATCCCGGACAGGAACCGGGAGGCCCGCGACAGCACCGCGTCCGGGCGGTGCCCCTCGGAGGCGTACGCCCGCAGCGCGATCCGCAGCTGGCCCATCAGCCCGGCGGCCCGTACGTCGTGCCCCTGGACGTCACCGATGACCAGCGCGAACCGGCCCCCGCCGGGCAGCTGGATCATGTCGTACCAGTCGCCGCCCACCTGCAGCCCGCCGCCCGTGGGCACGTAGCGCGCGGCCACCCGCAGCCCCGGGATCTCCGGGCCGAGCGTCGGCAGCATCGAGCGCTGCAGCCCGTCCGTCAGCTCCCGCTCGGACTCGGCCGTGCCCGCCCGGGACAGGGCCTGCGCCAGCATCCGGGCCACCGTGGTCAGCACCGAGCGCTCGTCGGGCGTGAAGGAGACGGGGTACGCGAACGCCGCCATCCAGGCGCCCATGGTGCGGCCCGCCACCGTGAGCGGCAGGTACGCCCACGAGTGCCGGCCGAAGCGCTCGGCCAGCGGCCAGGTCGCCGGGTAGCGCTTCTTGTAGTCGCCGGGCGAGGAGAGGTAGACGGCGCGGCCGGTGCGCACCACCTCGGCTGCGGGGTAGTCGGTGTCCAGCGGCATGTTGGTGAACGGGCGCTCGTCGCCCTCCTGCTGCCCGTGGTGGCCGACGACCGTCAGCCGGTCGCCCTCCACGCCGAACACGCCGAGCCCGTCCGGGGAGAAGCCGGGCATCGACAGGCCGGCCGCGACCCGCAGCACCTCCTCCGTGGACCGGGCCTCGGCCAGCGCGCGCCCCGCGTCCAGCAGGAACGCCTCGCGCGAGCGGCGCCAGTCGCCGGTGACGGGCGTCCGCGCGGCCGCGTCCGGCGGCAGTTCGGTGACCTCCTGGAGCGTGCCGATCAGCTCGTGCGCGCCGGCCTGCGTGACCGTCGGCTTCGAGCGGCTGCGCACGGTGCGGATCACCCGGCCCCGGTCGTCCATGATGCGCAGCCGGGCCTCGGCGAGGGTGCCCTCGGCCAGGGCGAGCTGCACGATGCCGGCGATCTCGTTCCAGTCGACGGGGTGGAAGCGGGCGCGGACGCCCGCCCCGGTGAGGGTGACGGGCTCGGCGGGCAGCCCGAGGAGCCGGGCGGCCTCGGCGTCCAGCGTGACCGTCTCCTCGGCGCTCCTCCAGCGCCACAGGCCGGTCGCGACAGCGGCCAGGACGTCCCCGACCGGGGGAAGGGGATCACCGGTACGCATTGCCCCACTCTAAGAAGGGTGTGCCGGAGGGTGCCACTGAGAGGACGGGACCGGGCCGGCGGGTACATCCCGCGCGCCGTGGCCGGGAACGGCCGTGCGGGGTGTCCACCGGACTCTTCGGAGAAGCCGTCCGGGGCGGCCGGTACGCTTGGGAGACCGGGCGCCGGCCCGGACTGACCCCGATCCGCGAAGACTGGATGAACGACGATGCATCGGTACAGGTCCCACACCTGCGGCGAGCTCCGCGCCTCTGACGTCGGCAGCGACGTCCGGCTGAGCGGCTGGCTGCACAATCGCCGAGACCTGGGCGGCATCCTCTTCATCGATCTGCGCGACCACTACGGGATCACGCAGCTCGTCGCCCGTCCCGGCACGCCCGCCTACGAGGCCCTGGACAAGCTCTCCAAGGAGTCGACGGTCCGCGTCGACGGCAAGGTGGTCTCCCGCGGCGCGGAGAACATCAACCCCGACCTGCCCACGGGCGAGGTCGAGGTCGAGGTGGGCGAGGTCGAGCTGCTCGGCGCGGCGGCCCCCCTCCCCTTCACGATCAACACCGAGGACGGCGTCAACGAGGAGCGGCGCCTGGAGTACCGCTTCCTCGACCTGCGCCGCGAGCGCATGCACCGCAACATCATGCTGCGCACGGCGGTCGTCTCCGCCATCCGCCACAAGATGGTCGCCCTCGGCTTCAACGAGATGGCGACGCCGATCCTCACCGCGACCTCCCCCGAGGGCGCCCGTGACTTCGTCGTCCCCTCCCGCCTGCACGCGGGCCGCTTCTACGCGCTCCCGCAGGCCCCGCAGCAGTTCAAGCAGCTGCTGATGATCTCCGGCTTCGACCGCTACTTCCAGATCGCGCCGTGCTTCCGCGACGAGGACGCCCGCGCCGACCGCTCGCCGGGCGAGTTCTACCAGCTCGACGTGGAGATGTCCTTCGTCGAGCAGGAGGACGTCTTCCAGCCGATCGAGAAGCTGATGACGGAGCTGTTCACGGAGTTCGGCGGCGGCCGCGAGGTCACCTCGCCGTTCCCGCGCATCCCGTTCCGGGAGTCGATGCTCAAGTACGGTTCCGACAAGCCGGACCTGCGCGCCCGGCTCGAACTCGTGGACATCACCGACGTCTTCGAGGGCTCGGAGTTCAAGGCCTTCGCCGGCAAGCACGTACGCGCCCTCCCGGTGCCGGACGTCTCCGCCCAGCCCCGCAAGTTCTTCGACCAGCTCGGCGAGTACGCCGTCTCGCAGGGCGCCCAGGGCCTGGCCTGGGTGCGCGTCGGCGAGGACGGCAAGCTCACCGGTCCGATCGCGAAGTTCCTCACCGAGGAGAACGTCGCCGAGCTGACCAAGCGCCTCGGGCTGGCCGCCGGTCACGCGGTCTTCTTCGGCGCGGGCGAGTTCGACGAGGTCTCGAAGATCATGGGCGCCGTGCGCGTCGAGGCCGCCAAGCGCGCCGGCCACTTCGAGGAGAACGTCTTCCGGTTCTGCTGGATCGTCGACTTCCCGATGTACGAGAAGGACGAGGAGACCGGGAAGATCGACTTCTCGCACAACCCCTTCTCGATGCCGCAGGGCGGCATGGAGGCCCTGGAGAACCAGGACCCGCTGGACATCCTCGCCTGGCAGTACGACATCGTCTGCAACGGCGTGGAGCTGTCCTCCGGCGCGATCCGGAACCACGAGCCGGACATCATGCTCAAGGCCTTCGAGATCGCCGGCTACGACAACGAGACGGTGGAGCGCGAGTTCGCGGGCATGCTCCGCGCCCTGCGCTTCGGCGCCCCGCCGCACGGCGGCATCGCCCCGGGCGTGGACCGCATCGTCATGCTCCTCGCGGACGAGCCGAACATCCGCGAGACGATCGCCTTCCCGCTCAACGGCAACGCCCAGGACCTGATGATGGGCGCCCCCACGGAGCTGGACGAGACGCGCCTGCGCGAGCTGCACCTGCAGATCCGCAAGCCGCAGCCGAAGTAGTCCGCGCGGCAGGACCTGCGGACGGCGGAAGGGGCCCGGAACCGGTGACGGTTCCGGGCCCCTTCCGCGTACCGGTCCCGTCCGCGCGCACGCGGCCGGGGCTCAGGTGTCGTACGTGCCGTCCCACGGGTCGCCGAAGCCGAGCCGGTCCGGGTGGAGCTCGGCCCAGCCGCCCTCGGCGTCCTCCCCGGTCACCAGGCCGAACAGCACGCCGTCGACGGTGCGCCGGAACGGACGGATCGCGATGTCCGTGTACGAGCGGCGGGGCAGGCTCCGCAGGAGCTTCCCCAGGTGGGCGCGGGCCCGGAAGAGCACCGAGTCCTCGCCGTCGGGGTGGCGCTGCTGCTCGGCCCACGTCCCCGCGCACCAGATCTCCGAGTCGCGGTGGCGGCCCTCGGTGTCGAAGGTGTGGAGCACGGCGTAGAGGCGTTTGTGCTCCTCCCAGCCGTCGTCGGGACGGAAGCCCTGGGGGAAGGCGTAGGTGATCGAGCCCAGGAACTGCCCGTCCGCGTAGCGGCCGATGCTCTCGGTGCGGTTCTTCGGCTCGTAGGCGATCGGAATGACCTGTGGAACTGCCATGGCGGAACCTTACGGGTGCATCGTGCGCATGCCAGTAGCGGGTCCGGTGCCGGACAGCGGCCGGTCCTCTCAGGGGAAGGACGGGGCCCCGGTGCCGTCCCTGAACGGGGGACGGCACCGGGGCCCGCGGCGGCGTTCTGTCCGCGCTTACGCGGGCTCGCCGCCGAAGCGCTCCTTGTAGGACTCCAGGTCGTCGTCCGTCAGCTTGGCGAACAGGACCGGCGGGACGATGAAGCGCGTACCGGCCGGGACCGAGTCCAGCGACTTCGCCTCCTCCCGGGAGACCCACGTGGCCGTGTCGCCGGCCAGGGCGAAGGCCGTGCGCATGGCCTTCGCCGACGTCGGGATGAAGGGCTCGGAGACCACCGCGTACAGGTGGATCAGGTTCATCGCCGTGCGCAGCGTCAGCGCCGCCGCGTCCTTGTCCGTCTTGATCTCCAGCCAGGGGGCCTTCTCCTCCAGGTAGGAGTTGCCCGCCGACCACAGCGCGCGCAGCGCGGCCGCCGCCTTGCGGAACTGCAGCGCCTCCATCTGCGCCTCGTACTCGGCGAGCAGCTCGGCGATCTGCTCGCCCAGCCGCGCCTCCGCCTCGCCGGCCGGGGCGCCCGCGGGCACCTCCTCGCCGAAGCGCTTCTTGGAGAAGGACAGCACGCGGTTGACGAAGTTGCCCAGCGTGTCCGCCAGGTCCTTGTTCACCGTCGCCGTGAAGTGCTCCCAGGTGAACGACGTGTCGTCCGACTCCGGCGCGTTCGCCATCAGGAAGTAGCGCCAGTAGTCGGCCGGCAGGATCTCCAGCGCCTGGTCGGTGAAGACGCCGCGCTTCTGCGACGTGGAGAACTTGCCGCCGTAGTACGTCAGCCAGTTGAAGGCCTTGAGGTGGTCGACCTTCTTCCACGGCTCCCGGACGCCCATCTCCGTGGCCGGGAACATCACGCTGTGGAAGGGGACGTTGTCCTTCGCCATGAACTCCGTGTAGCGCACGTCGTCCGCGCCGTCCGGCCCGTACCACCAGGACCGCCAGTCGCGGGCGCCGGTCGGGTCCTGGTCGGCCCACTCCTTCGTCGAGCCGATGTACTCGATCGGGGCGTCGAACCAGACGTAGAAGACCTTGCCCTCGGCGGCCAGGTCCGGCCAGGTGTCGGCCGGGACGGGCACGCCCCAGTCCAGGTCGCGGGTGATGGCGCGGTCGTGCAGGCCCTCGGTCAGCCACTTGCGGGCGATGGAGGACGCGAGCTGCGGCCACTCGTCCGCGACCTCGTCGATCCACGCCTCGACCTCGCCCTGGAGCCTGGACTGCAGGAGGAAGAGGTGCTTGGTCTCGCGGACCTCCAGGTCCGTGGAGCCGGAGATCGCCGAGCGCGGCTCGATCAGGTCCGTCGGGTCGAGCACGCGCGTGCAGTTCTCGCACTGGTCGCCGCGCGCCTTGTCGTAGCCGCAGTGCGGGCAGGTGCCCTCGACGTAGCGGTCGGGCAGGAAGCGGCCGTCCGCGGGCGAGTACACCTGGCGGATCGCCCGCTCCTCGATGAACCCGTTCTCGTTCAGCTTGCGGGCGAAGTGCTGCGTCAGCTCCGCGTTCTGCGGGGAGGAGCTGCGCCCGAAGTGGTCGAAGGCGAGACCGAAGCCGTCGTACACCGCCTTCTGCGCGTCGTGCGCCTGCGCGCAGAACGCGTCCACCGGCAGGCCCTGCTCCTTCGCGGCCAGCTCGGCGGGGGTGCCGTGCTCGTCGGTGGCGCAGATGTAGAGGACGTCGTGGCCGCGCTGGCGGAGGTACCGGGCGTACACGTCCGCCGGGAGCATGGACCCCACCATGTTGCCCAGGTGCTTGATTCCGTTGATGTACGGAAGGGCGCTGGTGATGAGGTGTCGAGCCATGGTGGCTGCTCCCAGGTCGCTACTCGGGGTGACGGTGCGGTCCCGCGTCGACACGGGCGGCCGTCTACGAACCTTGAAATCGTAGCCGAACGCCCCGGCCCTCCCGCGCCCCGTTTTACGGGCTGGGCGGCGGGAGGGGGACCGGGGCGTGCGGTGACGTTCGGTGAGGGACACCCCTCGGCGGACCGGTGGGTCCGCCGAGGCTCGTGCGCTCCGTGCGACTACGGGCGCCAGGCGGCGAGGACGCCCTCGTACAGCTCGGCGTCCGTGAGCTCGCGGGGGGCGGGGCCCGCGTGGAAGAAGGCCGCGTTGTCCGCCTTCAGCTTGCGCAGGTAGTCGAAGCCCTTGGCGTCGTGCTCGCCGAAGGCGACGAAGGAGAAGAAGAGGGGCAGCTCCGCGGCGGCCGCGAGGGCCTGGTTGGCGGGGCCCTTCGCGTCCGGGGGGCCGTCCGTCTGGAAGACGACCAGGGCCGGACCGGCGGAGCCCGACTTCTCGTAGTCGGCGACGATCTCCTCGACGGCCGCGTGGTAGCTCGTCCGGCCCATCCGGCCGAGCCCCGCGTGCAGCTCGTCGACCTTCCCCTCGTACGCGTCGAGGGTCAGCTCGCCCGTGCCGTCCAGCTCGGTCGAGAAGAACACGACGTGCACGGTGGCCTCGGGGTCCGTGTGCGCGGCGAGCGCCAGCACCTGCTCGCCGAGGGCCTGCGCGGAGCCGTCCTTGTAGTACGGCCGCATGGACCCGGACCGGTCCAGCACGAGGTACACCCGGGCCCGCGTGCCCGCGAGCCCCCGCTGCTCCAGGACCTCCCCCGCGGCCTTGTAGGCGGTGACCAGGCCGGGAGCGTCGGACTTGACCCGGGGGAGGGGGGTGGCCGGACCACCGGAGGCAGCCACGGGCTCCGGCTCGGGGACTTCTTCGGCCTCCGGTTCGGGGGCGGTCCTGGCCTCCGGCCCGGAGGTGGGCTCGGCCTCGGGCCGCGGTTCCGGAGCGGTCTCGGCCGTGGGCCGCGGTTCCGGAGCGGTCTCGGCCGTGGGCCCGGACGCGGGGGCCGTCTCGGGCTCCTCGGTCTTGTCCTCCGCCGGCTCGGCCTTCGGCGCGGGGACGGTTTCGGCCTCGGCCTCCCCCTCGCTCCCGGCCTCGTACTCGGGCGCGGTCTGCGTCTTCGGCCCGGTCCCGGCGGCGGTCGCCGCCGAGCCGGAGCCGGCCGCGGCCTCGGGCTCCGTCTCGGTCTCGGACTCGGCGTCGGCCTTCTCCACCGGGGTGCTCGCGGCTTCGGCCTCGGCCCCGATGTCCTCGGGAGTGGCCTCGGACTTCGCCTCGGCAGGCGCGGCCTCCGGCTCCAGCGCGGGAGCGGGCTCGGCGGGGCCCTCCTCGGCGGAGGCGGCCTCGGAGGTGCCCTCGGCCGCCGGCTCAGCCCCGGCCTTCGCGCCGGACTCGACCTCGGTCTCCGGCTCGGTCACGGCCCCGGTCCCGGTCCCGGAGTCGGCCTCGTCCACCGGGGTGGTCCCGGGCTCGGGGGCGGCCTCGGTCTCCGGTTCGGTCACGGTCCCGGAGGCGGTCCCTGCCTGCTCGGCCGCCGACTCCGGCGCGGGCCCGGCCGCGGGAACCGTCTCGGTCCCCTTCGCCTCGTCCTCCGCGTCGGCCTTCGCCTCGGCCCCGGCCTTCGCCTCGGCCCCGGCCTTCGCCTCGGCCCCGGCCTTCGCCTTGGCCTCGGTCCCCGGCTCGGTCTCGGCCGCAGGTTCCGGGGCGGTCTCCTCCGCCCCGGCCGCCGGCTCGGGAGCCGCCTCCACCGCGGGGGCCGTCGCGTCCTCGTCCTCGGACCCGGTCCCCGGCTTCGGGGCGGCCTCGGCGGCCGCAGCGGACTCCGGCTCCGGCTCGGTGGCCTCGGCCTCGGTCTTGGCCTCCGTCTCGACCTCGGCCTTAGCCTTAGCCTCGACCTCGGCCTTGGCCTTGGCGTCGGCCTCCGCCTCCGCCTCCGCCTCGTCCTTCGTCTCGGCCCCGGTCCTGGTCTCGGCCCCGGCCTTCGTCTCGGCCTCGGCCTTCGTCTCGGCCTCGGCCTCGGGCTCCGTCCGGGACGGCGCGGACGGGGTCTTCTCGGTGGGTGCGGGGGCGGTGGACGCGTCCGGAGCCGGCTCCGGGGCCGCCGGTTTCGGCCTGGGCACCGTCACGTTGTCGAACGCCGCCGACACCAACTCGTCCGCCACGGAGGGAGCGGGCTTCGGCTGCGCCGCCGGCTCGGTACGGGCCTGCGCCGGAACCTTCGGTTCCGAGGCGGTGCCGGCCTCGTCCGTCCGCGGTTCGGCGGGGGCGGACGCCGCTTCCGGGGCCGTCTCCTGCCGGGCCTCCGGTACAGCCGGCTCCTCCGCAGCGGCCGCGTCCCGCCCCTTGCGTGAGCGGCCGAACGCGTTCCGCAGGAGGTTGAGAATGCCCATGTGCGCAACCCTTCGCATGAGTTGTAACCCGTCGATCCCTGGCCAGGACGGACACGTAAGGTTAGCGGCCGGCGCGGGCGATCTTGGTGCGGGGACGAGACTGTCACATACCTTCGCCGTGCTCCGCTGTCAACGGCCTCCCGACCCCGCCGGGTTCACTCTCCGTTCATCCGGAGTCGGCGTTCCCGCCTGCGCGTGCCCCTAGCGTCAAGCCGACATCAAGGGCATGCAACGGGAGAACCAAGTGCGCAAACTGCTGCCGATACTCGGGACGAACGGGGCGTCGCATCCCGGTGGGCGTTCCGCTCTGACCTGCCGGTTCCGCTGTGGTGACGCCTGCTTCCACGAGGTGCCGAACACCACGGCCAACGACTACGTCGGCGACGTCATCGCCGGCGCGCTCAGCCGCCGGTCGATGATGCGGGCCGCCGCCGTCGTCACCGTGGCGTCCGCCGCCGGCACGGCCGCCCTGACGGCCGGCGCCCCGCAGGCGCAGGCCGCGGTCCCGGCCGCGCACGGCAAGGACGGGGACAAGGGCGGGAAGGGCCACGGGACGAAGGGGAAGGCCGCGCGCGGGCTCCGCTTCACCCCCGTCGCCCCCAACACCGCCGACAAGGTCACCGTCCCCGAGGGCTACCGGCAGAACGTCGTGATCCGGTGGGGCGAGCCCATCCTGCGCGGCGCCCCCGCCTTCGACCCGGACAGGCAGACCGCCGAGGCGCAGGCCGGGCAGTTCGGCTACAACAACGACTTCCTCGCGCTGCTGCCGCTGCCCGGTGAGCGCGACCGCCGGCTCCTCGTCGCCAACCACGAGTACACCGACGAGGTCCTGATGTTCCGGGGCTACGACCCGGAGAACCCCACCCGCGAGCAGGTCGGGATCGCCTGGGCGGCGCACGGCCTGTCCGCCGTCGTGGTCGAGGGCGACAAGCGCACCGGCGCGCTCACCGCCGTGCCCCGCCACCCGCTCAACCGCCGGGTCACCGCCACCACCGAGTTCCGGCTCACCGGCCCGGCCGCCGGCTCCGACCTGCTGAAGACCTCCGCCGACCGGTCCGGCAGGAAGGTGCTCGGCACCCTCAACAACTGCTCCGGCGGCACCACCCCCTGGGGCACGACGCTGCACGGCGAGGAGAACTTCAACCAGTACTTCGCCCACGGCAGCCGGACCACCGACACCCGGTACGGCATCGGGACCGGGGCCACCGAGCGCAAGTGGGAGCGGTTCGACAAGCGCTTCGACATCGCGCAGGAGCCGAACGAGGTCCACCGCTTCGGCTACGTCGTCGAGTTCGACCCGTACGACCCCGACTCCACGCCGCGCAAGCACACCGCCCTCGGCCGGTTCAAGCACGAGGCCGCGACCGTGCGCCTCACGGACGACGGCCGGCCCGTCGTCTACACCGGCGACGACGAGCGCTTCGACTACTTCTACAAGTTCGTCGGCAGCAAGCGCATGAGGAAGGGCACTTCCCGGGCCGTCCGCGAGCACAACCTCTCGCTGCTCGACGAGGGCACGCTGTACGTCGCCAGGCTGACCGGCGACTCCCCCGCGATCGAGGTCGACGGCACCGGCAGGCTGCCGGGCGACGGAGAGTTCGACGGCGCCGGCGAGTGGATCCCGCTGGCCACCGCGACCGCCGAGGGCGCCGTCTCGCACGTGAAGGGGATGACGGCGGAGGAGGTCTTCGTCTTCACGCGGCTCGCCGGCGACAAGGTGGGCGCCACGAAGATGGACCGCCCCGAGGACATCGAGCCCAACCCGGTCACCGGCAAGGTCTACGTCGCCCTCACGAACAACTCCAACCGCGGCGTCGGCTCCAACGCCAAGGCGGACGAGGCCAACCCGCGCAACGCCAACAAGCACGGTCACGTCCTGGAGCTCACCGAGCACCGGAACCGCCCGGAGAGCACGAAGTTCGCGTGGTCGCTGTTCCTCGTCGCGGGCGACCCCGACGACCCGGCGACCTATTTCGCGGGCTTCCCCAAGGACGACGTCAGCCCGATCTCCTGCCCGGACAACGTCGCCTTCGACCCGTACGGCAACCTGTGGATCTCCACGGACGGCTCCGCGCTCGGCTCGCACGACGGCCTGTTCGGCGTGGCCACGCGCGGCGACCGGCGCGGTGAGCTCAAGCAGTTCCTGACGGTGCCGACGGGCGCGGAGACCTGCGGTCCGGTCGTCCAGGACCGGCGCGTGCTGGTGGCCGTGCAGCACCCGGGCGAGGTCGACGGCGCCTCCGTGGAGGAGCCGGCGAGCACCTGGCCCGACGGCCCCGGGAAGATCGTCCGCCCGGCGGTCGTCGCGGTGTGGCGCGCGGACGGCTCCGACATCGGCGCGTGACGGCCGCGTACATCCGGCGCGTGGAGGCCGCGGGCGCGCGGCGCGCGGCGGCCCGGCCGTCCGCCGGGTGACGGTCAGGTCCGCCGCACGGCGGCGGGGGGCGCTCCCCGGGACTCCCGGAAGAGGGGCGCCCCCCTCGTCATCAGCCACTCCCGGTACGCCGGGGCCTGCAGCGTCGTCTCCCAGTACGCCTCCTCCAGCTCGGGGAAGACGGAGTCCAGGTCCTCCTCGGTGCGGGCGGCGAGCAGCAGCCGCACGCCGAGGGGGTCGCCGTCGATGCGCCGCACCGCCGCCTCCGGGCGGGAGGGCGAGGTCGGCTGGCAGACGGTGACGACCTCGCCGGTCGCGACCAGCGACGCGGCGGTGTGGTAGTCGCCGTGCAGGACGAGCGGCTCGATGCCGGCCGCCCGCAGCATCCGCTGCACGGCGTCCCACTCGCCGTCGACGGTCGGGTCGATCATCCAGCGGTCCTGGGCGAGTTCGGTGAGGCGGACGACGGGGCGCGAGGCGGCGGGGTGGTCGTTGGGCAGGGAGACGCACTGCGGCTCCCGCTCGACCAGGACGCGCGTGCGCAGCCCGTCGGGGACGCGCAGCGGACTGCCCTCGACCTCGTGCACGAAGGCGACGTCGAGCTGCCCGTCGGCGACCATGCGCAGCAGGGCGTTCGCGGAGACGTCCATCTGGAGCGCGGGGTCCGTCGCCGGCCGCTGCCGCAGCCTGCGCAGCCAGCCGGCCAGCGCCCGGCTCGCGGTCGAGCCGATCCGCAGCCGGGGTCCGCCGGCCGCGGTGGCGCGGGCCTCGGCGACCAGGGCGCGCATCTCGGCCACGAGCGGACGGGCCCGGCCGAGGACCACGCGGCCGAGCGGGGTCGGCCGGCAGCCGGTGCGCTCGCGGATGAACAGCCGCCCGCCGAGCTCGTGCTCGATGCGCTTGAGCTGGGTGCTCAACGACGGCTGGGCCACGCCGAGTTCGCGCGCGGCACGGTGCAGGCTGCCGGTGTCGGCGATGGCGCACAGCGCGCGGAGGTGTCTCACCTCGAGCTCCATGCGGTGAGCCTAGGGCGGCCTCACAGGGCGCACCAGACGCACAAACCCCCGCCAAAGCGGGCGAGTCACAAGGGAAAACGACGGAAGGCGATCACTTACGACCGTGAGTGATCGAATGGCTGATCACTCAGGGGACCACTCCGGCGCGGGGTGATAGCCCCGTCCTATCGCGGATTGCCATCATCACAGGCGTCCCACAGGGACCGAGACTCACCGATGACGACTTCACCCCCCACTCGAGGAGTCATCGATGCGTCTGTCCACGCCCCTGCTGTCCGCCGTGGCCGGTCTCGGTCTGACGGCCGCCGCGCTCGGTTCGGTTCCCGCGGCCGCGGACACCGCGGACACCGCGGCCCCCGCCGCGAGCCGGTCCTCCTACGCCGCCTACGCCGGTTCGGCCGAGGAGGCGAAGGCCAACGAGGCGTTCTTCGAGGCCGTCCTGAAGTCCGTGGCCGAGAAGCGGGCGGCGAACCCGAAGTCCGCCGCAGCCGTCACGGTCGTCTACAACGCCTCCGGCGCCCCCGCCTTCAGCACCCAGATAGCCCGCAGCGCCCAGATATGGAACAGCTCGGTGTCGAACGTGCGCCTCCAGGCGGGCAGCAACGCCGACTTCACCTACCGCGAGGGCAACGACTCGCGCGGCTCGTACGCCTCCACGGACGGCCACGGCCGGGGCTACGTGTTCCTCGACTACGCCCAGAACCGGCAGTACAACTCGACCCGCGTCACCACGCACGAGACCGGCCACGTCCTCGGCCTGCCGGACCACTACTCCGGTCCGTGCAGCGAGCTGATGTCGGGCGGCGGCCCCGGCCCGTCCTGCACCAACGCCACCCCGAACGCGGCCGAGCGCTCCCGCGTCAACCAGCTGTGGGCCAACGGCCTCGCCAAGGCCCTGCAGAAGGTGAACCAGGACCGCTAGCACCGCACGGACAGCACCGCACGGACAGCACCGCGCGGACACAGAACGAACGGCGGGACCGCCGCGGGCGCCGGGAACCCCGGCCCGCGGCGGTCCCGCCGGGAGCGCCACCCCCCACGGGTCCGGGCCGCCCCTTCCTGCACGGGGGCGGCCCGTTCCGTGTGTCCGGGGCGGTTCCCCGTACGCGGCGGAGCGGGCGGCCACGACGGCTCGCACGAGGCGGGCCGGCTCGTGCGGGGTCAGGTCCGCTCGTACAGGGTCAGGTCGACGACGAGCGCGCGGTGGTCGGTGTCCGCCAGGTCGAGGAAGCGCGCGCCGGCGGCCCCGAAGTGCTCCGACACGAGGACGTGGTCGATCTGGGCGCCCAGCGGCGGGGCCGTCCTCGCGGGCCAGGTGGGCGTGCGGGCCGCGCCCGCGAGGCGGGCGGCGTCGCGCAGGCCCGCGTCCAGGACGCCGCGGAACGCCGCGTGGTCCTGGGAGGCGTTGAAGTCGCCCGCGACGACGGTGGGCCGGTCCGCGGAGCGCGCCGCGTGGTCGCGGAGCAGGCCGAGCTCGTGGCGCCAGAGGCCCACGTCGCCGGGGAGCGGCGGCATCGGGTGGGCGAGCAGGAGGTGTACGGGGTGCCCCGCGACGTCGGCCGTCGCGCCGGGCATGCCCATGGTGCCGGGCAGGGCGGGAGCGGGCGCGAGGGGGCGGCGGCCGAGGATCACCGAGCCGTCGGAACCGGTGCCGGGGACGGCCCGGCGGTGGGGGTAGTCGTCCGCGAGGGCGGCGGTGAGCGCGTCCGCGCAGGTGGTCTCGCACTCCGCGACGAAGACGAGGTCGGGCCGCTCGTCCCGGACCGCCTCGATCAGCGCGGAGGCGCCCCGCCCGAACTCGACGTTCGCGGTCAGGACGCGCAGTCCGGCCACGGGTCTGCCGCCGGGCTCGGCGGGTCTCCCGTACGGCTGGACGTACCAGGCGACGGTGCCGAGCGCGGCCACGCCCCACACGAGGCCGGTGCGCCAGCGGGCCAGGGCCGCGAGGAGGAGCCCCGCGCCGGCCGGCACGAGCAGCCACGGCAGGAAGGCCAGCAGCTGGGGGACGGGGGTGACGCCGTCGCGGTCGGCGGCCCGGCACCCGGCGACGGTGCTGACGCCGAGCAGCAGCAGACCGGCCGTCCAGGCCGCGAGCGTCCGCCCGGGCCGCCGGGCCGCCCTCCCGCCGCCGGTCCGGCCGCCCGCTCCGCCGGCCGCCGTCCGCGTCGTACCGCTCAAGCCGCTCCCGCTTCCCCTCGGTCCGGTCCGGGCCGTCTCCGGGCCGCCCGTACCTCGTACGAGTACCCCTTGCGGGGACCTCGTACGGGGTCCTCCGCGATCCTCCGCCGTCCTCTGGCGAAAGACGACGGCGGGACGGCGGAGGTTGCCGCCGGCCGGGGGAGGGCCGGTCCCGGGACCGGCCCTCCCCCGGCCGGCCCTCCCGGGACCGGGCATCCGTCGGGGGCGTCCGTCAGGGAACGGGTGCCCGCGGCGGTGCCGCGGACGCCGCCGCGCGGCGGCGCAGACGGCGGTCGCGGACCCGGGCCGCGAGGGCGACCGCGAGGCCGGTCGCCACGATCAGCCAGGCCGCGGTGCGCAGGGTGGCGGTGAGCGCGTCGTAGACCTCGCCCACCGCGGACCGGGACACCTGCGGCGACAGCCCGGCCAGGGTCAGCTCGCGCCCGACCGCGACGGCGAAGCCGAGCAGGGTGGCGCCCACCGCCGTGCCCAGGGCCGTCGCGGTCACCGCGCGGCGGCGGCCGACCGCGACCGCGATGCCCGCCGCGGCCAGCGCCAGCGCCGTCACGGGCAGCCAGAAGCCCGCCATCTCCAGCATCCGGTATCCCTTCCGCAGCCCGGTCAGCTCCCGGGACCCCAGCACCGTGACCTCGGCGCGCCCGACGGGGGCGCGCGCGGCGAGCGGCGCGTCCTCCCCGGCCGGGCGCCGTCCGGCGGCCTGCGCGAGGACGGGGGCGAGGTCGACGGCGACCTCGCCCTCGG
>NZ_BMVU01000031.1 GCF_014650875.1 Streptomyces minutiscleroticus | reverse complement strand
GGTATCAACATATCTGGCGTTGACTTTTGGCACACTGTTGAGTTCTCAAGGAACGGACGCTTCCTTCGTACTCACCCTCTCGGGCTTTCCTCCGGGCGCTTTCCCTTCGGTCTTGCGTCTCCGACTCTATCAGATCTTTCCGATCCGATTTCCTCGGCGCTTTCCAGGTATTCGCTCTCGCGTTTCCCTTTCGGCGGTTCCAACTTTATCAGCGTTTCTCCGTGTCTCCGACCACCGCCCCGCAGGCATGCGGAAGGTGACCCCGAGATAGGATCTGATGCGTTGGATGCTGCCAGGTCAGGACGCTTGGTCGCGTCGCTCGGCCTCAGGCAGGAGTACGACTGTACACGGGGTCTGGAGGAGGCGCAAATCGCTTGTGCTGTGCTCTACGGCCGCGAACCGGCATCACCTGCACGGAACCGCCACTTTCCATGACTTACGCTGCTCAACAGCGTGCCGTCCGGGACAAGCAGTGACGGCCCTCGAAGAATCTCCGCCCCTGGGAGGCTCCCCATGACCACTGTGACGTCCCCCCTCGCCGGACGCGCCATCGGCCTCGCCGCCGTGCCCGACCCCGTCTTCTCCGGAGCGATGGTCGGTCCCGGTACCGCCATCGACCCCGTCCGTGAGCCCTCGGAGGCGATCGCCCCGGTCACCGGCGTCGTCGTCTCTCTGCACCCGCACGCCTTCGTCGTCGTGGACGACGAGGGGCACGGCGTGCTCACCCACCTCGGCATCGACACCGTGCAGCTCAACGGCGAGGGCTTCGAGCTCCTCGTCAACAAGGGCGACACCGTGCAGCGCGGTCAGGCCGTCGTGCGCTGGAACCCTGCCGCCGTCGAGGCCGCCGGCAAGTCGCCGGTGTGCCCCGTCGTGGCGCTGGAGGCGACCGCGGACTCCCTCACCGACGTCAACGCCGACGGTGACGTGAAGACCGGCGACACGCTGTTCGTCTGGCAGTGACGCCGACGCCGCCCCCGCGGAGCGGCGAGCAGGACAACCATCGCGGCGGCGGTGCCCGCCGCACTATCGGAGACGGGTGACATGGAGACAACGCTGCGAGGCGTCGGCGTGAGCCACGGTGTGGCCATCGGCGAGGTCAGGCACATGGGGACGGCGGTCCTGGAGCCGCCCGCCAAGCAGATACCGGCGGAGGAGGCGGAGCGCGAACAGGGGCGCGCCCGCCAGGCCGTGGAAGCGGTGGCGGCCGACCTCAACGCCCGCGGCAACCTGGCGGGCGGTGAGGCCCAGGCGGTCCTCGAGGCCCAGGCGCTGATGGCCCAGGACCCGGAGCTCATGGCCGACGTGGAGCGGCGGATCGCGGTCGGCAGCACGGCGGAGCGCGCGGTCTACGACGCCTTCGCCGCCTACCGGGCGCTGCTGGCCGGCGCCGGCGAGTACCTCGCCGGCCGTGTCGCCGACCTCGACGACGTGCGGAACCGCATCGTCGCCCGGCTGCTCGGCGTTCCGATGCCCGGCGTCCCGGACAGCGACCAGCCCTACGTGCTCATCGCGCGCGACCTCGCGCCCGCCGACACCGCGCTGCTCGACCCCGCCCTGGTGCTCGGGTTCGTGACCGAGGAGGGCGGGCCGACCAGCCACAGCGCGATCCTCGCGCGGGCGCTCGGCGTGCCGGCCGTCGTGGCGCTGCCCGGCGCGGGCGAGCTCGCCGAGGGCACCGTGATCGCCGTGGACGGCAGCAGCGGTGAGATCTTCGTGGACCCGAGCGCGGAGAAGCGGGCGGCGCTGGAGTCGGCGGCCGCCGAGCGCAAGGCCGCGCTGGCCGCGTCGACCGGCCCCGGTGCCACGTCGGACGGCCACAAGGTGCCGCTGCTGGCCAACGTGGGCGGTCCCGCGGACGTGCCGGCGGCGGTCGAGGCGGGCGCCGAGGGCGTCGGCCTGTTCCGCACCGAGTTCCTCTTCCTGGACGACAGCAGGAACGCGCCGTCCGAGGAGAAGCAGGTCGAGGCGTACCGGCAGGTCCTGGAGGCGTTCCCCGAGGGCCGCGTCGTGGTGCGGGTGCTCGACGCGGGCGCGGACAAGCCGCTCGACTTCCTGACCCCCGGCGACGAGCCGAACCCGGCGCTCGGTGTGCGCGGTCTCCGTACGCTGCTCGACCACCCCGAGGTGCTGCGCAGGCAGCTGACGGCGCTCGCCAGGGCCACGGAGGGACTGCCGGTCCATCTGGAGGTCATGGCGCCGATGGTCGCGGACCGCGCCGACGCCAAGGCGTTCGCCGACGCCTGCCGCGAGGCGGGTCTGCAGGCGAAGTTCGGCGCCATGGTCGAGATCCCGTCGGCCGCGCTGCGGGCGCGGTCGATCCTGCGGGAGGTCGAGTTCCTGTCGCTGGGGACCAACGACCTCGCGCAGTACACCTTCGCCGCCGACCGGCAGGTGGGCGCCGTGTCCCGGCTGCAGGACCCGTGGCAGCCCGCGCTGCTCGACCTGGTGGCGCTGTCCGCAGAGGCGGCGAGGGCCGAGGGCAAGAGCTGCGGTGTCTGCGGCGAGGCCGCGTCGGACCCGCTGCTGGCGTGTGTGCTGACGGGTCTGGGTGTCACCTCCCTGTCCATGGGCGCGGCGTCGATCCCGTACGTGCGGGCGACGCTGGCCAAGTACACACTGGCGCAGTGCGAGCGTGCCGCCGCGGCGGCGCGGGCCGCGGACAGCGCCGAGGAGGCGCGCGACGCGGCTCAGGCGGTGCTGTCCGGCGAGTAGCCGGCTGCCGCCGCCGGGCGGCGTCTCTTCGCCGGGGGCGCTCCATCCTTCGCGGGTGGGGCGCCCCCGGCGCGTTCGGCGCCGCCGGTGTCGCTGGTCCCGCTGGTGCCGCCGGTGTCGCTGGTGCCGCCGGTGCCGCCGGTGCCGCCGGTGGGTTCAGTGGGCGTGTCCGGTCGGGCCGTCCTCCTCTCCCAGGTCGGGCGGTGCGCAGTAGTCGACGCCCGACTCCGGCGGGACGAGGTCGCCCGTCTCCGCGTCGGTGCAGTAGGCGTCGAAGACCTCTCCCGCGGTCAGGGGCTCCAGGCCGTACCCGCGGATGCGCCAGCCGTAGACGCGGTCGGTGCCGCCGGGGGCGCCGGTGCGCATGACGATGCCGCCGGCGCTCCGGGTGGCGAGGCCGAGGGCCAGGACGGTGGTGAACTCCAGTGCCTCGCCCTCGTCGACGCGGCGGGTGCCGTCGGGACCGTCGTCGGCCCTGAGGGCGGCGACGAGGGTCTCCGGTGCCGCCGGGACGCTGCAGACGAGGTGGCGCTCGCCGGGGCCCGCGGTGTCGAGGACACGGACCAGCAGGGCGGAGGCGCGGGCGAAGGCGGCGCGGCCGATGTCCTCGCCGCACGAGGCGCAGTCGCCGGTGCGGGCCAGGGTCGTGGTCGCGTACTCCCAGGTGGCCCGGCGCAGGGCCTCGTCCACGAGGTCGGGGACGAGCTCGCCGAGGGGCCGGCCGTCGTACGGGACGGTGGGACCCGTCGCGGCGAGTTCGGCGGTGAAGCGGGTGCGGCTGGCCGGGGCGTCGGGGTCCAGGCCGGCGTCGGCGCAGTACTCCGCGTACTCCTCGGGGTCGAAGAGGGCGACGGTGGTGTGGCCGCCCTGCAGGGCCCGTGTCCTCAGGAGGGCCTCGACCTGGCGGAGGTAGCTGTCGTGGTCGTCGAAGGCGAAGGTGCGGTAGCGCCGCATCGCCGTGAAGTCCTGCTCGTCGGTCAGCAGGCCGATCGTGCCGGCGATCTCGCGGCGCAGGATGCGCCGGGCGGTCCGGTGGTCGGTGAGCGCCATGTGTGTCCCCCTGTGCACGGTTCGATCAATGCTCACTCACCGTAACCGGAGGCACTGACAGTGACCGCCGGTCTAGGGGGACGCGAGCGGAACGACGTCGGCATCCGCAGGTCGGGGCGGTGGGGGCGTCGGCTCCGCGCCGCTCGGCGGAGTTCGCGACCGCGGCGGCGGCGACGGTCGGTGGGTTCCCGCCGCGCGGCCGGACCGGACCGTCCCCCTCCGGACCACCGAACCGCCGGGCCCCACCGAACCGCTGATCCCGCCGAACCGCTGGCTCCGCCACGTCACCGCTTCACTGTGCCGCCGCTCCCTCGTACCACCGCCCCGCCGAGTCGCCGTGCCCCGCCGGTCAGGCGCGCTTGCGGGCCAGGTCCTCGTAGAAGCGCAGGAGGTCGACGCTGTCCACGGAGCCGAGGTTGACGGCCTTCTCCAGCGGTGCGCCCTGGAGGAGGCGCTTGACGGGTACCTCGATGCGCTTGCCGGTGAGGGTGTGCGGGACCCCCGGGACCTCGATCACCTCGTCGGGGACGTGGCGCGGTGAGAGCTCCTCGCGGATGGTGCGCCTGATGCGGTCCAGGAGGGCCTCGTCGAGCGTGGCACCCGGGGCGAGGTGCACGAAGAGGGGCATCCAGTAGCCGCCGTCGGGCTGCTCGACGCCGATGACGAGCGACTCCGCGATCTCGGGGAGGCGTTCGACGGCCTCGTAGATGTCGGCCGAGCCCATGCGGACGCCCTGGCGGTTGAGCGTGGAGTCGGAGCGGCCGTGGATGATCACCGAGCCGCGGGAGGTGACGGTGGTCCAGTCGCCGTGCCGCCAGACGCCGGGGTAGGCGTCGAAGTAGCTGCCGCGGTAGCGGCTGCCGTCCGGGTCGTTCCAGAAGCGGACGGGCATGGAGGGCATGGGGTTGGTGACGACGAGCTCGCCGACCTCGTCGGTCAGGGGCTCGCCGTCCGGGTCCCACGACTGCAGGTCGGTGCCGAGGCCCGGGGCCTGCAGCTCGCCGACGTACACGGGGAGGGTGGGTACGGCTCCCGCGAAGCAGGAGCACACGTCGGTGCCGCCGCTGACGGAGGCGATCCACAGGTCGTCGCGGACCTCGTCGTGCAGCCAGGTGAAGCCGTCCGGCGGCAGGGGCGAGCCGGTGGTGGCGACGCACTCCACCCGGGAGAGGTCGTGGTCGCGCGACGGGTGCACGCCGGCCTTGCGGCAGGCCATGACGTAGGCGGCCGAGGTGCCGAACAGGGTGGCCCCGGTGCGTTCGGCCACGCGCCACTGGGCGCCCGTGTCGGGAAAGCCCGGGCTGCCGTCGTACAGGACGACCGTGGCGCCCGTGAGCAGGCCGGAGACGAGGAAGTTCCACATCATCCAGCCGGTGGAGGTGTACCAGAAGAAGCGGTCCTCGGGGCCCAGGTCGCAGTGCAGGCCGAGCTGCTTGAGGTGCTCCACGAGGATGCCGCCCTGGGACTGCACGATGGCCTTGGGCAGCCCGGTGGTGCCGGAGGAGTACAGCACCCACAGGGGGTGGTCGAAGGGGACCTGCTCGAACTCGGGCTCCGTGTCGGCCTCGGTGAGCGCGGACCACTCCAGCGTCCCGGAGGGTGCCTCGGTGCCCAGGAGCGGGATGTGCACGACGGCGCGCAGGGAGGGCAGTTCGCGGCGCAGTTCGGCGACCGTGTCGCGGCGGTCGTGCTCCTTGCCGCCGTAGCGGTAGCCGTCGACGGCGAACAGGACGACCGGCTCGACCTGCTGGAAGCGGTCCAGGACGCTGCGGGCGCCGAAGTCGGGGGCGCAGGAGGTCCACACGCCGCCCACGGCGGCCGTGGCGAGCAGGGCGACGGCGGCCTGCGGGACGTTCGGGAGGTAGCCGCTGACGCGGTCCCCGGGGCGGACGCCGAGCGCGCGCAGCCCGGCGGCCAGGGAGCCGACCTGGCGGCGCAGCTCGGCCCAGCTCACGGCGGTCTGCTCGTGGGTCTCGTCGACGTACAGGAGGGCGGGTTCCTGGGCGCGCGCGTCGGCGGCGCGCAGGGCGTGCTCGGCGTAGTTGAGGGTCGCCCCGGGGAACCAGCGGGCCCCGGGCATCGAGCGGTCGGCCAGCACGCGCTCGAAGGGGGTCGAGAACCGGACGTCGAACCACTCGGTGACGGCTCTCCAGAACGTCTCCAGCTCGTCCACGGACCAGCGGTGCAGCGCCGCGTAGCCGCCCTCGGCCGGGGCGCCGTGGTGCTCGGCCGCCCAGGCCTGGAAGCGGGTGACCTGCGCCCGTTCGATGCGGTCCCGGTCGGGCTGCCAGAGGGGCGTGGGGTTCGCGGAGGTCATGGGGCGGCTCCCGGACTGTGCGCGTCGTCTGCGTGGGGCGCGCACGGCCTGCGGGTGTGCGCGCCGTGCGGCTGTCACGGACGATGCCATGTGATCGACTTCCGCACCAGGGTCTACTCCGTACGACCCTGCTGGTGAAGATGCGGGCCGGCCACCGGTGAACGGCAGTTGAACGCCTCCCGCGCGCGGGTCCGTCGATGGCAGGGTGAGCAGCATGGAAGGTCGTGACCTGGTGCGTTCGGTGAAGGCGGTCGGCTCGGCGGCGGAGGCCGCGCAGGGGGTGCGCACCGCGTGGGCCGCGTGGCGCAGGAGGCGTCTCGAGGCCGCCCTCCCGGCGCAGCGCGGTGCCGAGCGGGCGCGGGTGCCCGGGCTCGTGCGGGACGCGGAGCCCGGACCCGGCGGCGGGGTCGTCCGGTTCGCCAGGTCGGAGCTGCGCGTCACCGTCGCCGTGAACGGCGCCGTCTTCTGGGCCTGGGACGGCGCCGGGCCCGGGCCGTCGTACGCGCTGCCGGGCGGCCGGGCACCCGAGGCGGATCCGCGGGCCGTCCTGGAGCCGGACAAGGACGGCGCCTGGCGGGTCGTGGCCGAGCGCGTGACGGTCGTCGTCTCGCGGCACGGCGCCGTGGAGGTGCGCACCCCGGGCGGGCTGACCCTGCGGCGCGACCTGCCGCCGCGGTGGTGGGAGCCGGTCGGCGGGGGCCCGGGGCGCTGGATGCAGCGCTTCGAGGTGGCCCCCGACGCCCGGTTCTTCGGGCTCGGCGGCCAGGACGCCGGGCCGCGGCTGCGCGACGGGACGTACCGGCTGTGGAACGGCGGGCCCGGCGCCGGCCGCGGCCCCGGCGCGGACGGGCCGCACGTCACCGTGCCGGTGCAGCTGGTGGTGTCGGACGCCGGCGCCCACCTGGTGTTCCACGACAACACCTGGGACGGCACGCTGCGGCTGCGCGAGGGCCGGGAGGGCGCCGGGTCCGGGCACGACCGGGACGGGGGCGGGGAGCTGCGCATGGACGGCGGGCCCCTGCGCTGCTGGGTGATGGTGGGCACCCCGGGGCGGGTGCTGCACGCCTGGGCGGCGCTGACGGGGGCGGCGGCACAGCCTCCCGCGTGGGCGCTCGGCCACCGGTACGCGGGCCCCGGCGACGAGCGGGAGGTGCGGCGGGCCGTGGCGGACCACCGCGCGCGCGGGATCCCGCTCGACGCGGTCCACCTGGACGCGGGCCGCCCCGGGGAGCACCGGCCGTTCACCGTGGACCAGGACCGCTTCCCGAAGCTGCCGGTGCTCGCGGAGGAGCTGCGGCGGGACGGGACGCGGCTGGTGGCGGAGGTCGGGTCCGTGGTCCGGGCGGAGCCGGGGGACGCCGTGCACGACGGCGGCGGGGCCGGTGGCCTCGCGCGGGAGACGGCGGGGCGGGCGGCGCGGGTCCCCGGGCGGCCGGGCGAACCGGTGCGCCCGGACTTCACGCACGCACGCGTGCGTGCGTGGTGGGGCGAGCGCCATGAGGAGCTGCTCGCGGAGGGGTTCGCGGGCTTCCGGCTCACCGTGGACGCGCCGCGGGGCCGCGCGGC
Organism: Streptomyces minutiscleroticus; assembly: GCF_014650875.1. Lineage (GTDB taxonomy): Bacteria > Actinomycetota > Actinomycetes > Streptomycetales > Streptomycetaceae > Streptomyces > Streptomyces minutiscleroticus. The sequence goes on along the minus strand of NZ_BMVU01000031.1, from coordinate 101,651 downwards.
CTCCGGTCCGCCGTGGCCCGCCCGGTACGCCCTGGAGGGCCGCGGGGGCGGCCATCGCGAGGCGCACAACGTGTACGCCCTGTGCATGGCGCGGGCGGCCCACGAGGGACTGCCCGGACCGGTGCGCCCGGAGGAGCCGTTCGTCCTCTCCCGGTCCGGGTGGGCCGGGACGCAGCGCTACGGCGGGGTCTGCTCGGGGGACGTGCCGGAGGGCTGGCCGGGGCTGCGCGCCGCGCTGTCGCGGGTGATCGGGCTCGGGCTGTGCGGCGTGCCGTACGCGGGCTGCGACGTGGGCCCGCAGGACGCCGGCTCCGCCTCCGGGTCGGCCGAGCTGTTCGTGCGCCGGCTGCAGATGAGCGCGTACTTCCCGCTGCTGCGCACGCAGGCGGGACCGCGGGCCGGGCACGGCGACCCCTGGGGCGTGGGCGGCGAGGCGCTGGAGCACGCGCGCGCGGCGCTCGCCGGACGCCGGCGCCTGCTGCCGCACTTCGTGACGCTGGCGCACCTGGCGCGGCGGACGGGGGTGCCCGTCGTGCGGCCCGTGTGGTGGGCCGCTCCCGAGGACCGGGCGCTGCGCGACTGCGAGGACGCCTTCCTGCTCGGCGAGTGCCTCCTGGTGGCGCCCGTCCTCGCGCCCGGCACGGACCGGCGTGCGGTGCGGCTGCCCCAGGGGCGCTGGTACGACACGGTGACCGGGGAGGCGTACGAGGGTCCGGGCCGGGTGCTGGTCGACGCTCCTCCGTCGCGCATACCGGTGCTCGCGCGCGCGGGTGCCGTGCTGCCCGTGCGGGGCGAGGACGGCGGCCTCGAACTGGAGGCGTGGGCGCCCGCGCGCGGGCGCACCGGCGGCGGGCTCGTGGTGACCGCGGCGGACGACGGGAAGGGACCGGTGACCGAGCGGTACGTGACCCGCCTCCGGGGCGGCCGGGTCGTCGTCGAGCGGCACGGCGAGAACGGCCCCGAGGAGCCGTCCCGCCCGGTGCGCGTGCGCGGTCCGGGCGCCCCGTGACCGCGCCCGCAGGACGCCCGGGCGCCGCCGTGGTGGCTCCCGGGCGTCCTGCGGGCGCCTGTCAGTAGCGGCCCTCGAACCAGGCCCGGGCCGCCGCCGTGTGCAGCGGGAAGGCGAGTTCGGCGGGCCTGCGGAGCAGGTGCCACCCCTCGGTCTCGTCCGTGGCCGCGGACTCCGGCAGGTCGGCGGCCGGGCGCTCCGGGAGCAGGCCGAAGAGCAGCAGGTGCCCGTCGGAGGAGCTCATCGCGGTGGCGAGCCGTACGTCGCGGCCCGCCGCGTCGATGCCCGTCTCCTCCTTCAGCTCCCGGACGACGGCGGCGCGCCAGTCCTCCTGGTGGTCGATGAAGCCGCCGGGCAGGGCGACGCCGCCGCGCCGGGGGGCGATGGCCCGGGTGACGACCACCAGGGCGGTGCCCTCCGTGTCGTACACGGGCTGGAGGGCCACCGCCACGGGCAGCGGGTTGCGGTAGGCCACCGTGCCGCAGGAGGGGCAGGTGCGGGGCCAGCCGGAGACGGCGTCCCCGTAGGGTGCTCCGCAGCTCGAACAGTGACTGCCGGGTGCGGAGTCGACGGATGGGTTCTCGGTCGGTGACACGCCGCGGACTGTAGCCGATCACCCGCAGGCCCCGTGCGCCGGGAGCGTCGGAACGGTTCGCCTCAGGAGGCGCGGGTCAGGGACGCCCGTGACACGGGGAAGTCGAAGTAGGTGTCCGGGTACGGTTCGGGCCGGTACGTGAAGTGCCACCACTCCTCGGCGAGGTTGACGAAGCCGAGGCCCTCCAGGGTGTCCTTCAGGAGCAGCCGGTCGGCGCGCTGCTCGCCCTGGACGCGCGGGTCCAGGGTGTGCGACAGGGTGTCGAAGCAGTCGTAACCGGTGCCCATGTCCACGGAGTTGTCGGGAAAGCGCTCGCCCTCGGGGGCGTAGCAGGGCACCAGGGGCTCCCCGGGGACGTACGGGCGGGTGGGGGCGGCCGGGAGCCTCACCAGGGTGAGGTCCACGGTGGAGCCGCGGCTGTGGCCGGACCTCTCGGCGATGTAACCGTCCTCGAACAGCCGGGACTTGTCGACGTCCGGGTAGAACTCGGTCTTCATGGCCTGGTCGTCCGGGTCCTTCGCCCAGCGGACGAAGTGGTCGACGGCGCGCTGCGGCCGGTAGCAGTCGTAGACCTTCAGGCCGTAGCCCGTGCTCCGCAGTCTGCTCTGGGCCGCGCGGAGCGCCTCGGCGGCGGGCCGGGTGAGGATGCACAGCGGCTGCCGGTAGCCGGTGATCCGCTCGCCGACGAAGTTGTGCGCGGTGGCGTAGCGGATCTCCTCGATGATCGTGCGGTCCACCGACCGCAGGGCGACGAAGTCCGCGGGGGCCTTCGGGCCGGGTGTCGCCCGGGCGGGCGCGGAGGCGGTGGTGACGGCCAGCAGGGCGGCGAACGCGGTGACGAGGCCGCGCACCGCGGCGGGAAGTCGTGTCATGCACCTTGCATCTACCAGGTGCGGGTCCCTGTCGGGAAGCGGCCGTGTGCGGCCGGCGCCCCTTCGGGGGACACGGAACGGCCCGCGGGCGGCCGTGCGCGCCGGGACGGCACGGGCGACGGCCGCGGCCCGGAGGCGGCCGTGCTCCGGAAACAGCCGCGGTTCGGAAACAATCGTGGTTCCGGCGGCGGCCGCGGTTCCTGGGACAGCCGCGGCCCGGCGGCGGCCGCTGCTCCGGAGGCGGACGCGCGGCGGGAACGGCCGGAACCACCCCCGCGGGTCCCGGCCGTCCCCGTGTTCCCTACGGACGCCCCTGGGGCTCCTGTGGTTCTCCGCCCCGCGGAGTCCGCCGCGGACGAACCGCCTGAACCGGTACGAGCGGGCTGTTTCGCACCGTCCGGAGGGCCGCCGACGCACGGCTCGGCCGTTGCCGTTCGCATCCTTGACGCTCCCAGACCGCCGGTGAACACTGCCGGGTGTCGGTCGGCGTCACCGCCCTCCCGGCACGTCCGGACACGGCGCCCCACGGGCCCCGGCCGTGCGAAGGCCCTCTCCCCCACGGGCGGCCCGGCCGCGACGGCACGCTCGTCCACGGACGCCGGACGGGCGCGGGACCGCGGGACGGGTCCCGTCCCGGCGGACGCGGCCACGGAAAGGCGCACGCACCTTGCACCGGTGGACCGGGGCGGAACCGCTCCGGAGGAACTGGGAGCCGCCATGAGCAACGGAGACATCTTCGTCGGCGAGGTCATCGGCACGGCGATCCTGATCCTGTTCGGTGCCGGGGTCTGCGCCGCCGTCACCCTCAGGTACTCGAAGGCGCGGGCGGCGGGCTGGGTCGTCATCGCGTTCGGCTGGGGCCTCGGCGTGCTGGCCGGCGCGTACACGGCGGCCCCGCTGTCGGGCGGGCAGCTCAACCCGGCCGTCACGGTCGGCATCGCCGTCGACACCGGCAGGTGGGGCAAGGTCTGGGTCTACGTGCTCGGCCAGCTCGTCGGGGCCATGATCGGCGCCGTCCTCGCCTACCTGACGTACCTGGCGCAGTTCCGGGCCAACGAGCGCCGGGTGGGCACCACGGAGGGCACGGAGGACGAGCCGGTGCCGACCCTCGGGATCTTCTCCACGATCCCCGAGATCCGGAACCCGGTCGCCAATCTGCTCACCGAGATCGTCGCCACGATGTCCCTGGTGCTGCCGATCCTCGCCTTTGGTCTCACCAAGGGCCTCGGCGAGTCCGGGACCCTGGTGCTGATCGTCTCCCTGCTGGTCGTCGGCATCGGCCTCTCCCTGGGCGGTCCCACGGGCTACGCGATCAACCCGGCCCGCGACCTCGGCCCGCGGATCGTGCACACGTTCCTGCCGATCCCGCACAAGGGCACCTCCGACTGGGGCTACGCCTGGATCCCCGTGGTCGGACCGCTGATCGGCGCGGTCCTCGCCGGCCTCATCTACAACGCAGCCTTCTGACGAAGGGGACGACGTCATGACCGACCACGCCCGGCAGTACGTCGCGGCCATCGACCAGGGCACCACGTCCAGCCGCTGCATCGTCTTCGACCGGGACGGCGCGATCGTCTCCGTGGACCAGCGCGAGCACCGGCAGATCTTCCCCAAGCCCGGCTGGGTGGAGCACGACGCCACGGAGATCTGGTCCAAGGTGCAGGCCGTGGTGGCCGGGGCGCTCGCGAAGGCGGGGCTGCGGGCCGACCAGCTCGCCGCCCTGGGGATCACCAACCAGCGCGAGACGACGGTCCTGTGGGACCGCGCCACCGGCAAGCCCGTGCACAACGCGATCGTCTGGCAGGACACCCGTACCTCCGCGCTCTGCGCCGAACTGGGCGGCACGGACGGGCAGGACCGCTTCCGCGAGCAGACGGGCCTGCCGCTGGCCAGCTACTTCTCCGGCCCGAAGGCGGCCTGGCTGCTCGACAACGTGCCCGGCCTGCGGGCCCGTGCCGAGCGGGGCGAGATCGCCTTCGGGACCGTCGACTCCTGGCTCATCTGGAACCTCACCGGCGGCGTGGAGGGCGGCCGGCACGTCACCGACGTGACCAACGCCGGGCGCACGATGCTGATGAACCTCTCGACCCTCCAGTGGGACCCCACGATCCTGTCCGCGATGAACGTCCCCGAGTCGGTCCTGCCGGAGATCGCCTCCTCCTCCGAGGTGTACGGGACGGCCGTGGGCCAGCTCGCCGGGGTGCCGGTCGCCTCGGCCCTCGGCGACCAGCACGCGGCGGTGTTCGGGCAGGCCTGCTACGAGGTGGGCTCGGCCAAGAACACCTACGGGACGGGCAGCTTCCTGCTGCTCAACACCGGCGGCCGGCCCGTTCCGTCCAAGAGCGGGCTGCTCACCACCATGGGCTACAAGATCGGCACCGAGGCGCCGGTGTACTGCCTGGAGGGGTCGATCGCGATCACCGGCGCGCTGGTGCAGTGGTTCCGCGACCAGCTGGGCATCATCCGCACCGCCGACGAGATCGAGACGCTGGCGGCGAGCGTGCCGGACAACGGCGGGGCGTACATCGTGCCCGCGTTCTCCGGCCTGTTCGCGCCCTACTGGCGCTCCGACGCACGCGGGGTGATCACCGGGCTGACCCGGTACGTCACCAAGGCGCACCTGGCGCGCGCCGTCCTGGAGGCGACGAGCTGGCAGACGCGCGAGGTCGTGGACGCCATGTACCAGGACTCCGGGGTGCGCATCACGTCCCTGAAGGTCGACGGCGGCATGACGGGCAACAACCTGCTGATGCAGCACCAGGCGGACGTGCTGGACGTCCCCGTGGTGCGGCCGAAGGTCTCCGAGACGACCTGCCTGGGCGCGGCGTACGCGGCGGGCCTGGCCACGGGCGTGTGGAACGACCTCGACGAGCTGAGGTCCCACTGGCGCAAGGACGTCGAGTGGACGCCGGCCATGGACGCCTCCGTGCGCGACCGCGAGTACCGCAACTGGCGCAGGGCGGTGGAGCGGAGCTTCGGCTGGCACGAGGACGGCGCGGGCTGACCGGCGCCGGCCGGACCGGATGCCGTGGCGCACACGCGCGGGACCCGTCATGGCACACGCACGCGGGACCCGTCATGGCACACGCACGCGGGACCCGTCATGGCACACGCGCGCGTGGAGGGTCATCGCAGCACCCGCGCGCGGAGGGCCGTCGCGACGCGCGTGCCCGCCGGCCGGGCACCGGGCGTCAGGCGACCGGGGCCCGGTGGCCCGCGCTCCGGCGCATCGCGTGCTCGACCACGGTGACCAGGACGTCCTTGACCGAGGCGCGGTCCCGGGCGTCGCACAGCACCACGGGCGTCCCGGGGTCGAGGTCGAGGGCCTGGCGGACGTCCTCGGGCGGGTAGCGGTCCGCGCCGTCGAAGCAGTTGACGCCGACGACGAAGGGGATGCCGCGCCGCTCGAAGTAGTCGACGCCCGCGAAGCTGTCCTCCAGGCGGCGCGTGTCGACCAGGACGACGGCGCCCAGCGCGCCGGTGGACAGCTCGTCCCACATGAACCAGAACCGCTCCTGCCCGGGCGTGCCGAAGAGGTACAGCACCAGGTCCTCGCGGACCGAGATGCGGCCGAAGTCCATGGCGACGGTGGTGGTGTGCTTGCCCTCGACGCCGCTCAGGTCGTCGACCGGACGGCCCGCCTCGGTGAGGAGTTCCTCCGTGCGCAGGGGCTTGATCTCGCTGACCGCGCCGACGAACGTCGTCTTGCCCACGCCGAAGCCGCCGGCCACGAGGATCTTGAGCGTGACGGGCTCGACGGGAGCCCTGCCGCGCTCGGAACGCCCGAAGATCATCGCTTTCTTCTCCTGACTCGCTGGTGTCGCGCGCCGGTGGACCTGTCCGCCGCCGCCCGGTGACTCGGTGACGGGCGGGGCGCCGGGACCGGCGTCCGCCGCGTCGCCGGTCCCGGACCGCGCAGAGCCGCGGTCCGGGGCCGGCGGGAGACCGTCGTGGCCCGGCCGCCGGTCACAGCGCCCTGAGACCGTCGATCACGTCGCGCAGGACGCTCTCGTCCGGCAGCTCGGCCGGGGGCACCGGACGCTTCACGCGCACCATGTCCTCCTCCGCCAGGTCGCCTATGAGGACGCGGACCACCCCGACGGGAAGGTCGAGTTCCGCGGCGAGCTCGGCGACCGACCGGGGGGTGTCGCGGCACAGTCCGACGATGTCCAGGTGCTCCGGGGACAGCGCGTGGTCCGCCTCGGCCCCGGCCGCGTGCGGCTGGGCCACGACCACGGCGATGAGGTCCAGGCGGTGCTGCCCGGCCGTGCTGGTGCGGCCGCGCGTCATGGCGTACGGGCGGACCACGGGCCCGGCCTCGTCGTCGAACCAGTGGGGGGTTCCCTGACGGTCTCCGCTCATGTCACGCCACTACCCGCCCGCGGGCAGGTCGGTGCGCGGCGCCGCTCCCAGGTGCACGCCCACCCGCTTCACCAGGAGCGTCATCTCGTAGGCGACCTGGCCGACGTCGGAGTCGGCGTCGGACAGGACGGCGAGGCAGCTGCCGTCGCCGGCGGCCGTGACGAACAGGAAGGCGTCGTCCAGCTCGACGACCGTCTGGCGCACGCCGCCCGCGTCGAAGTGGCGGCCGACGCCCTTGGCGAGGCTGTGGAACCCGGACGCCACGGCGGCCAGGTGCTCGCTGTCCTCGCGGGAGAGGTCCTTGGAGAACCCGGTGGGCAGCCCGTCCCCGGAGAGCACGAGTGCCTTGCGGATGCTGCCGACGCGCTCCACCAGGTCGTCGAGGAGCCAGTTCAGCTCCCCCGAGCCCGCGTCGGACGCGATGTGGTCGGTCGCCTTCGGTGCGGTCATCGACCGTCCCCCTCTGTGGTTCGTTGTGCTGTGCCGTGCCGCCGGGCGTCGTCGCCGGCCGCGTTCTCCTCACGGCCCCGCTGCCAGCCACGCTGGAGCGATGCCATACGGCTGCGTACCTCGTCGGCGTCGCGCTCGGTGACGTCGGCCCCGGCGGTGCGGGCGGCCTCGTGCCGGTTGCGCCGGTCGTCCTTCAGCTGCGGTGCCAGGTTCGCCTGCCGCACCCGGCGGGGCAGCCCGCCGGGCGCCGGCGCGCCGTCCCGCGCCGGGGCGGCGGAACCGTCCGGGCCGGGCGCGTCGGCGGTGCGCCGCGCTTCATCGTCCCGCAGGCGCCGCGGCAGGCTCCCGGCGGGGCCGCCCGTGCCGCCGGCCGCCGGGCCGGGGGCGGGCCGTCCGCCCTGCGGTCGGCCGTCGGCGCGCTCGCCGGCCGCGGCCCCGGGCCCGTCGGGCCCTTCGGATCCGCCGGTGCCCCGGGGGCCGTCGGTCCCGGTCCCTCGGGGGGCTTCGGTCCTCCGGGGCTCCTCGGGCTCCAGGGACCGTCCGCGTACGGCCTCGGGTTCCTCCGCAACGTTTCTGCGCGGGCGGGTCCGGTTGACGGGGCGGCCGTTGGAGCTGACGAGCTTGGGGGTCCTGCGGCGCGGCAGCGGGGCGAGGCCGTCCTGCCGGGCGGTGCCGCCGGGCCGGGTCCGCTCCTCCCCCGCGGCGTCCGCCTGCCCGTGCTGCTCGGCCGGGACGCCGCCGGCCGGGCGGCGCGGGCGCAGGACGCCGCGTCCGCCGTCCCCGTCGCCGGGCGCGCCCGGGAGGCCGTCGAGCGCGTCCGGGCCGGTCCGCGGCCCCGGTACGACCGGCCCGTCCAGGATCGAGGCCGGCGGTCCGGGCAGCTCGACGGGGGCGGAGACCGGCGGGGCGGGCCTGCGGTGGTCGCCGCCGTCCTTGCCGGGCAGGACGCGGTCGAGGCGGAAGCCCGCGCCGTTGGTGTCCGGTTCGTCGTCGGTGAGCAGCGCCTCGGGGACGAAGACCACGGCGGTCGTCCCGCCGTACGGGGAGGGCTGCAGGGAGACGCGTACGTTCTGCCGCCGGGCGAGCCGGCTGACCACGAACAGCCCGAGCCGGTCGGTGTCCGACAGCTCGAACTCGGAGGTCTCGGCGAGCCGCAGGTTGGCGTCGAGCATCGCGTCGGCGGCCATGCCCAGGCCGCGGTCGTGGATCTCCAGGGTGAAGCCGTTGGCGACGCGCTCGCCGACCACCTGGACGGCGGTGTGCGGGGGCGAGAACACCGTGGCGTTCTCCAGGAGTTCGGCCACGAGGTGGGTGAGGTCGGCGACCGAGGGCCCCGCGACGGCCACCCGGGGCAGCCGCCGCACCTCGATGCGCTCGTAGTCCTCGACCTCGGCGACGGCCGCGCGGACCACGTCCATCAGCTGCACCGGCCTGCGCCACTGCCGGGAGGGGGCCGCGCCGGAGAGGATGACGAGGCCCTCCGCGTGGCGCCGCATCCGGGTGGTCAGGTGGTCGAGGCGGAACAGGTCGGCCAGTTCGTCGGTGTCCTCGGTCCTGCGCTCCATGGTGTCGAGCAGGGCGAGCTGCTTGTGCAGCAGGACCTGGCTGCGGCGGGCGAGGTTGACGAACACCTCGGAGACGCCGGCGCGCAGCTCGGCCTGTCCGACGGCGGCCTCGACGGCCGCGCGCTGCAGCGAGTTGAGGGCCCGGCCGACCTCGCCGATCTCGTTCCTGTCGTACTCCAGGCGCGGCGCCTCGGTCTCCACGTCGACCCGCTCGCCGGCGGACAGCCGGCGCATCACGGCGGGCAGCCGCACCTCGGAGGCGTCGTGGGCCTCCAGGCGCAGCTGCTCGAGGGCGCGGATGAGGCCGCGGCCGATGCGGACGGAGATGAAGAGGGCGACCAGCACGGCGACCAGGCCGAGGACGCCCGCGACGCCCGCCGTGGCGATCACGCCGATCGCCACCGGGCGCACCCGGTCCTGGTAGCGGTCCGACGCCTGCGCGTCGAGCTCGGCGAGGTCCTTCAGGACGGTGCCCGCGCTCTCGTCCCAGCCCCGCGCGGTCACGGAGCCGGGTGCGCCGGAATCGGTGGTGGCGACGTCCTGTTCGGCCGCGCGCAGGGGCCCGGAGGAGGCGTTCTTCCAGTAGTTCTCGTACCGTACGCCCTCGTCGGACGGGAGCAGGGGCAGGCTGATGTCGTACAGGAGCGTGCGCTGGGCGACGAGGTCGGAGACGTCGCGCTGCTCCTGGTCGGTGAGGCGGCCGGTGACGAGGGCCGAGCCGAGGAGCGCGTCCTCGCGCGAGAGCAGTTCGCGGGCGCGCGAGACGTTGACGAGGATGCGGCCCTGCTTGGCCATCTCCACGTCCTCCAGGACGTTGAGGTTGGACAGCAGCACGAAGCAGGGGTCGACGAGCTGGTTGTAGAGCTCCAGGGCCTGGGAGCGGGTGACGGCGGTCCCCTCGACGCTGCGGCGCAGGGACGGCATGCCGTCCAGGGCGTCGAGCAGCGCGGTGAGGCGGTCCCCGGTGCCCTCGCCCAGCTGGTCGCGGACCTCGGGGTTCCGCGCGCCGGCGCGGATCGCGGCCACGGCCTCGTCCGTGGCGGCCCGGGTGCGCCGCAGGTCGGCGAGGGCGTCGGAGGCCCGCGGGTCGGCGAGGTAGACGAGGGACTGGCGGCGTTCGTCCTGCAGGACGCGGACGACGTCCTCGGCGGGGTGCCCCACCTTCTTCACCACGTACGTGACGGAGTAGAGCTCCTGGACCTCGCGTCCGGTGAGCACGGTGGCGAAGGCCCAGATGGCCGTCAGGGACACCAGCGGCACGAGCAGCAGCGCCACGATCTTCCTGCGGATGGACTTCCCGCGAAAGCGCATGGCCTCCCCCAGCTCGCCCCCGCAGGCCCGGGAGCACACATGTGCGTCAATAAACGGCGTGAGCCTACTACCGACCCACAGGTATCTCGAAGGTCTGTCCACGGGCCCGGCGGCAAAGGCGCACGAGACATCCGCAGTTGTCCGGGCATGGCGGGAGATCGCCTCCCCCTCCCCCCGGGCCCGGCGGGCCCGTCGCGTGACGGGGGCGGGGAACCGGCCGGAATTTTCGTCCGGCGGGAATCTTCCCGGCGTGCCGTGCGTCCTTGTATGCGGGAAGAGGGGGAGGACCCGGGCACCGGGTCCCGGCGCCGCGCTCAGGTGGCGTAAAGCAGCGCAAGCCGGGCAGTCCAGAGGTACGGCCGGGGTCTCGTGACACCGGAGCGAACTGTCTGCCGGCGGTGGGGAGTGACGAGTTGATGGGCACGGCTGAGCGGCGGGGGACGTCCGAGGCGGAAGGCACGACGGCCCTGGTGGCACGGCGGGACGCGGACACGGCCGGGGACGGCGCGGCCGAGCAGGAGGAGCGCGCGTACTACCGCCCGTTGTGGATAGAGGAGCCCGCGCGCAGACGGCGGCTGCCCGACCCGGTGCGGACGTCGGCCGTGCGGGCCGTCCTCATCATCGCCGTCACGCTGATCCAGGCGGTGGTGGCGTTCCTGTGCACGATGGCCGGTTCGTGGCTGGCGTTCCCCATGGTCGTGAGCAGCGTCGTGAGCACGGTGGTGGCGACGTGGGGCGTGCTCGACGTCTGGGTGACGCGTCAAGTGTGGAACCAGCGCAACGGCGTGGTGTCCGAACCCAGCAGCACGGCCCGCGCCCTGCGCCGCGAGCGGCGCGTCGCCCGCAGGCGCGCCCGCGCCGCCGAGCGCGCCCAGGCGCGGATACGGCGCCGGGGCGGCACCGGGCAGCTGTCGCACCCGTAGGCGGACGGAGGCGGACCGGCCGGTGCCCGGTTCCGCCGGGGCGTCCTGACGACCTGCTTCGCCGCGTCGTCCGGACAGCCCGCTTCGCCGCGTCGTCCTGACGGGACCGTCAGCGCGCGGGGGCGCGGAAGAGGTCCGGCGGCTCCGTCCCGGACGGGACGGAGCGGCCGGACCGCCCGGGTCAACTCCCCTGCGCCGCCGGGCGCTTGTACATCCGCGTCGCCGTGATCTCGCTGTGCACCGCCTCACCGGCCGGCGCCTGCTGCGGCAGGCCCGGCCGCAGGTGCTCCTCCACGCTGATGTACTTCAGGCCCGCCCGCAGGTCGGCGTCGTTGCGCAGACGGATGACCAGCGGGAACTCGGCGAGCGCGGTCGTGTCGAACAGACCGGTGGTGTAGAGCAGCTGGACGCCCAGGGCGTCCGACACCGCCCGCTGGAGCTCCAGCAGGTACGTGGCGTTGGCGCGGCCGATGGGGTTGTCCAGGAACAGTGTGCCCGCGTGCCGGTGCCGGTCGCGGCCCCGGTCGTTGGAGCGCAGCGCGGCCATCGTGCAGTAGAGCGCGATGGCGGCGGTGAGCAGCTGCCCGCCGGAGAACACGTCGCCCATCTGCCCGACCGGGACGCGCTCGGCGCGCAGCACGGCGTCCGGCTTGAGGATCTCCACGGCGACGCCCCTGGGCTGGAGGGCGGCGGCGACGCCGCGCAGCAGCAGCGACATGCCGTCGCGGCGCAGGTCGGAGTTCTTGCGCACGGCCGCGCGGGTCGCCTCGTCGACGACCTCGCCGAGCCGTTCGGTGAGGGTGGCCTGGTCGGGCTCCTCGAAGCGGATGCGCAGGAACTCCTGCCCGGACCACTCGCCGAGCCCCTCCGGCAGCCGGGACAGCCGCTGCGCGGAGCGCAGGGTGGCCAGGGAGGACTCCACGAGGCCGCGCAGCCGGTCGACGATCGAGTCGCGGTTGCGCTCCAGCTGCGCCAGCTCGTCGGTGAGGACGCGCAGCCGGGGGGCGAAGGCGTCCGCCCACTTCTGCGCGTGCTCGGGCAGCGCGGAGGCGGGCAGTTCGCGGATCTGCTGACGGGCGGGGGTGCGGACCTGCTCGTAGCGCGTGGAGTTGGCGTGCCGGACGAGGACGTCGCTCGCCTCGCGCACGGCCGCCTCGGCGGCGGACAGGTCGGCGGCGCAGCCGCGCAGCGAGCGGCGGGCCTCGCCGGCGCTCCGGCGCGCCTCCTCCAGCGTGCCCGGGTACGGCTCGGGCGCCTCCTCGTCGTCCGCCGCGGGCTCGCGCAGCAGGTCGCGCAGGAGGGCGGCCGTCTCGTCGAAGCCGCCGGCCGCGTCCTCGGCGGCGCGGTGGGCGTCGAGCAGTCCGGCGTGCGCCTCCCGGGCCCGCGCCAGCTCCTCCGTACGGGCCGCGAGTTCGGCGGTGGCCGTGCGCAGCAGCACCTGGGCGTGCTCGGCGTCGGCGGGCACCAGCTCCCCGGGCAGCTCGGTGTGGGCCTCGCCGTCCTCGGGCGCGTGCCGCTCGGCCTCGCCGCGCAGCCGGCCGAGCTGCTCGCTCGCACTCGACATGCGCGTCTCGAGGAGCTGCACCAGCTCCTCCGCGCGGGCGGCGGCGGCCTGCCGGGAGGGCCCGTCTGAGCCGTCGGGCGACTCCAGGAGCTGGGCGGCGCGCGTGCGCACCTTGTTGCTCAGCCGCTCCAGTTCGGCGAGGGCCGCGCTCTCGTCGCTCTCCGCGCGGGCCTGCTCGGCGCGCAGGTCGGCGCCCACGCCGACCTTCTCGTAGACCTGGGAGGCGGCCCGGTATGCCTCACGGAGCGCGGGCAGCGAGGCCCGGGGCCCCGCGCCGGAGGCGCCGCCCTCCGGCTCCTCCGGTACGTCGTCGGGGGCGCCGGCGATCTCCGCGCGCTCGGCGCGCAGCGCGCGGGCCGTGCGGCGGGCGTCGTCGGCGGCACGCTGGGCGGCGCGCCGGTCCTCGTCGGCGGCACGGGCGCGTTCCAGGCAGACCTGGGCGCGGGCCTCGGACTCCGCCGCCTCGTCGGCGAGCTCGCGCAGCTTGGCCTGCCAGCCGGCCCGCTCGCGCAGCCGGAAGGCGAGGCCCGCGAGGGCGTCGGCGGCGCGCCGGGCCCGCTGGGCCGCGTCCTGCCGCTCGTCGCGCACGTGCGCCGCCTCCGCGGCGGCCTCCTCGGCCTCCGCCCGCTGCGTGCGGGCCTCGGCCAGCTCGGCCTCGGCCTCCTCGGCGAAGGCGCGGGCCTCGTGCGCGGCGGCGGCGAGCTCGGCGAGGCGGCCCGCGGGGCAGCCGGAGCGCCAGGAGGCGAGGCGCGCCGCCAGTTCGCGGTCCTTGCCCAGCCGGGCGGCGAGCGTGCGGATCTCCTCGTCGCGCTCGGCGGCGCGGGTGCGCAGCGCCTGCCGCTCCTCGTCGGCGGCGTGCTCGTCGTGCATGGCCGGGTTCGGCGGGACGAGGAACACCCCGCCGTCGTCCGCCTGCGGGGCCGGGGTCGGGGCCAGCAGCGCGGCGGCGGTGCCGACGGCGACGGCGGAGCGGGGCAGCAGCGCGGCCTCGGAGAGCGCCTCGCGCGCCCGGGCGTGGGTGTCGGGATCGGTGATGATCACGCCGTCGACCAGCTCGGGGCGGGCGGCGAGCACGCGCGCGTGGTCGGCGGGGTCGACGGCCTGGGCGAGGTAGCGCCAGCCCGGCAGGGCGGGGATGCCGTGCTCGCCGAGGTACTCGACGGTGGCCAGCACGTCGGGGCCGGGCGGCAGCAGGCCGCCGTCGCCGAGCGCGCCCAGGATGCGGGAGTCGTCCGCGGCGGCGGTGCGCAGCTCGAACAGCTGGCGCTCGGCGGAGGAGACGGCGTCGTCGAGCAGTTCGCGCAGCTCGTCGGCGTAGCGGTCCAGCTCCTCGGCGCCGAGGGCGCCCCCGTCCGCGTCCTCGCCGTCGTGCGGTGCCTCCGCGTCCGACGGCCGGGGCCGCGGCAGGCCGGACCGCTGTCCGGCACTGCTCGGCAGGCTCAGCAGCTCCGCCAGACGCTCCTCGGCGGCCAGGGCGTCCGCCGCCCGCCGCTCGGCGTCGTGGGCGCGCTCGGCGGCGGCGGCCGCGTCCGCCGCGCGGGCGGCGGTCAGCTCGGCGCGGGACTCGGCGGACGCAGTGGCGCGGGCGTGCTCGGCGGCCCGGGCGGACGCCTCGCGCGCGGCGTCCCAGGCGGCGACGGCGGACTTCTCGGCGTCGCTCGCGGCGAGCGCGGCGCGGGCCGGGTCGGCGTCGGGCGCCGTGTCGTCGAGCCAGCCGGCGCGGACGGCCTCGGCGGTCTCCTGCTCGACCTCGGCGAGCCGCTGCCGCAGGTGCCCGGCCTCGCTGCGGGCGCGCTGGGCCTCGGTGGCGGCGGTCGTCGCGTCGCGGTGGGCGCTCTCACCGGTCTCCTGGAGGGCGGCCGAACGCTCCTCCTCCTCGTTGGCGAGGCCTTCCGCGCGCTCGGCGGCGGCGTGCAGGGCGCGTACGAGATCGACGGCGGCCCTGGCCCGCGCGGCGAGCGCCGGTGCCGCGTCCCGCTCGGCCTCGCGGATGGCGGCGGCCACGCGCGCGGAGCGGTCGGCGGCGGCGCGGTGGCGCAGGACGGCCTCGGCGGCCTGCCACGCGGAGTGCAGGGTCCGCGCGTCGGCGAGTTCGCGCTTCTGCGCGGCGGCGGACTTCTCGGCGGCGGCGAGCGCCAGGGAGGCGTGCCGGTAGGCCAGTTCGGCCGCGATCAGGGCGCTCGTGGAACGGGCCTCCTCGGCCCGGGTGACCGTGTGCGCCGCGGCGGTGACCTGCTGGGCCAGGTCGGCGGCGCGGGTGCGCTCCTGGACGGCGCGGGCGGACAGCCGCCGGGCCAGGGTCCTGGTGCGGCGCTCGGCTCCGGCGTGGACGTCCCGCGCGCGGGAGCGGGTGCCGGCCGCGTCGACGATGCGGCCCAGCAGGTCGACGGAGCCCGCCGTGAAGTCCCGCTCGGCGATCAGCTCGGCGCGGCGGCCGAGCTTGTTGCCGAAGCCGCCGACGAGGTCGGCGAGCCCGTCGGTGTCCCGGGTGTCGGTGACCGCGCGCAGCAGCAGGTCGGTGAAGTCGGAGTCCTTCTTGACCGCGAAGAGGCCGGCCGCCTCGCCCTCGTCGGCGTTCATCTCCCGCTGGTAGCGGAAGAGCTCGGGGTCGAGGCCGAGGTCGCCGAGGTGCTCGTTCCAGCGGTCGTGGATCTCCTCCCAGTGCACCTCCAGGTGCGGGTACGCCTTGCCCGCCTCGGTGAGCGCGTCCCGGAAGCCCTTCATCGTGCGGCGCCGGCCGCGCGCGCCCGAGGCGCCCTCGGCGGGGGGCCGTACGGCCGTGGACTCGGCGACCGGCAGGTTGTCCAGGCTCAGGCCGGGTCCTGGCCGGAAGGAGTACCAGGCCTCGGCGAACTTCCGCGGGTCGTTGGAGACCTGCCGCCCGCGCCACTCGCTCACCTTGCCGACCACGACGCACTCGCCGGTCTGCGTGTGCTGCCACTCCAGGGCGACGTGCCCGCAGTCGTCGGCGAGCAGGAACTTGCGCAGCACGCCGGAGCTGGCGCCGCCGAGGGTGTTGCGGTGGCCCGGCAGCATCACCGAGAAGATCAGCTTGAGCAGGACGGACTTGCCGCCGCCGTTCTCCAGGAAGAGCACGCCCGCGGGGGCCGGCCGGCGCGGCGGCCCGGACGGCTCCTCCTCGAAGAACTCCGCCTGGGTGGGGGCGGGGTCGGGCACGAGGTCGCCCACGCCCCGCAGGTCCAGCACGGTGTCGGCGTAGCGCGCACCGGCGGGCCCGATGGAGTAGAGGCGGATGCGGGACAGCTCGTACATGGCGGACTCTCGTCGTCGAAATCGTCGGTCGGGGGCGGGGGGCTGGGGCCGGGGAGCCGGACGGGGCGGGGCGGCGGCCGCCGGCGTCCGGGCTCAGGAGTGGAAGGGCAGTCCGGCGTCGGCCACCAGGTCGAGGTCGTCGGTGTCCTCGGCGGGCAGCAGGGCGG
This sequence comes from Streptomyces minutiscleroticus, assembly GCF_014650875.1. Classification (GTDB taxonomy): domain Bacteria; phylum Actinomycetota; class Actinomycetes; order Streptomycetales; family Streptomycetaceae; genus Streptomyces; species Streptomyces minutiscleroticus. Next base: position 85,560 of record NZ_BMVU01000031.1, on the reverse strand, counting down.
CGGTGCCGTCGGTGACGGGCACGATGCCCAGCTCGGTCAGCTCGGCCAGGGCGGCGCTGCCGGCCATGTCGCGCACCTGGAGCTGGTAGCGGGCGGTGGTGCGGTACGTCCCTCCCGCGTCGTCGCCGGTGCGCTGGAGGAACCCGGAGTCGGTGAGGAAGGCGACCGCCTTGCCCACGATGCCGGTGGTCGAGCCGGGGAGTCTGCGCGCGTCCTTGGTGGCGCCGGCGGAGCTGCGCCGGTGCCAGATCCGCCAGGCGGCCTCCAGGCCCGGGGCGTCGCTGGCCGGGTCGGTGTTCTCGCCCTGCTCGGCGGCCCGCTCCTCCAGGCGGCGGCAGGCCTGGCGGACGAAGGAGTCGACGCCGTTGACGGTGACACGGCCGATGTAGGCGTCGTCGGCGAGGTCCTCGGGGCGCGGGAAGGCCATCGCGGCGACGGCGAGGTGCGCGAGGCCGTGCAGGAAGCGGTCGCCGGAGTCGGTCGCGGCGCGGCGGGCGTAGTCGCCCATGCGGACGGCGAAGACCGAGTCCTCGGCGGCGGTGACGGCCATCCCCGCGCGCGGGGACACCTCCAGGACCACCAGGCCGAGGCCGGTGGCCACCGCGTCGGCGAGCCGGGCGAACGGCGGGTCCTCGCGGTAGCGGCGCAGCAGGTCGGCGTACTCCTGGTCGCGGGCCGGCTGCAGCTTGGGCTGGAGCCCGAAGGCGACGAGCCGGGCCGCGTCGGCGGCGTCGGCCGGGGTCACGGCGGCCGGCACGGGCGCCGACGGCGCCGCGGGGACGACGTCCGGCTCGGACCGGTCGACGTACTCGGTCACGGGAACAGCTCCTTGCGGGGGTACGGGATGAGGGGGGTCGGGGTGGGGCCGGAGGGCGGGCCGGGGCACATGCCCGCACGGTGCCGCGCGTCCCCACGGCGCCGCCGCCGTGCGTCCGCCCGGTGCTGCGCGTTCACGCGGCCTCCGTCCTGTCCGCCGCCATGCCCGCGGCGTCCAGCAGGGCCGTGCCCACGATGAGGTCGGCGCCGCCGAACTCCGGGTCGTCCAGCTCGGTGCCGTCGTCCACGGCGAACAGCAGCTTCTCCTCGCCCTGGCGGTAGGCCGTGCCGACCGGCGGACTGGCCGCGTGCACGGCCAGCAGGGCGACCAGGTACGGCAGGTCGGGGTCGCGGCGGCGGGCCTCGGCGAGCAGTCCGGACAGTCTTCGGGGCGCGTCGGCCGGAAGGTCGAGCAGCTCCGTGGCGGCGGCCAGCTGCTCCTCGCTGAAGCGGCTGTCGTCGGGGGTGGCGATCAGGTCCGGCTCGGGCATCTCGGCCCCGAGGTGCTCGCGCTCCGCCGGCGGGGTCAGCAGCAGGTCGACGAGGTCGCCCACGCGGACGGAACCGGGGGTGCGCAGGCCCGTGCCCCGGGCGAAGAACGCGTCCGTGACGCGCAGCGCCTGCTCCACCGGGAGTGGCAGCACCGGCGCGAGGAGGTGGGCGTACAGGTCCGTGCCGGACGTGGTCATGGGGGTCGCGAAGACCTGGCGGTCCTGCTCCGCGCGGAACAGCGGGCCGGCCTCCAGGAGCCGGGACTGCAGCTGCGTGTGGCGGCGGATGCAGTCCTTGACGATGTCGACCAGCTCGGCGGCGCGGCGCTTGTGGCCGGGGTCCTCTGTCTCGTCGCGGGCCTTGCGGATGTTGGTGAGGATCGCGTTCTCGTGGCGGTAGCGGTCGGCGACGTGGTCGAGCGCCTCGGCGATCATGTCGGGGATCGCCTGGAGCCAGTCCACCGCCCGTACGTTGCGCCGGGTGGCGTCCAGGGCCCTGCGCAGGGACTCCGAGTACTGCACCGTCCGGTAGCGGGCCTGCTCGGCGGCGAGCTGCGCGTCGGCGAGGCGGCCTCTGCTGATGAGGATGTCCAGCTTCACCTCGGCGGCGATCTGCGCGCTGGTGACGTCGGTGTCCAGGGCGCCGACCAGGACGTTGACCGCCTCGTCGGTGGTGCGCAGGTAGACGCTCCCGCCGTAGCCGGGGACCTCCTCGATCAGCTTGAAGTCGTAGTCGCGGCGCACGTAGGAGCCGTCGGGCGCGAACGTGCCGTACACCGCGCGGAAGCCGCGGTCGACGCTGCCGACGTTGATCAGGTTCTCCAGGACCCAGCGGGCCACCCGCTCGTGCTCCGCCACCGGCCGCCGGGGAGCCTGCGCGGCGATGCGCGGGATCAGCCGGGCCACTATCTGCTCGTGGTCGGCGCCCGTGTCGAAGTCCATGTTCAGCGTGACGAGGTCGATCGCGGCGAGGGCGACCTCGGCCATGCCGTACACCGAGTACTCGCCCGCGAGGTTCGCCTTGCGGGCGTCCAGGTCGTGCAGCGGCGCGGTGCACGCGAGCGCGCGCAGGCGCCGCGCCAGACCCTCGTCGGCGGCCGGGCCCGGCGCGGGCCGCGGCCCCGCGCTGAGCTGGGGCGGAACGCTGTCCGTCGATGCAGGCGAAGTCACGTGCACAGACTAGGTCCTCGGTCTGACACCGGTCGAAACGGCGCAGACGCCCTGGCCGGGCACGGCCGCCCGCCCGGGCCCGCGAGCCGCCCGGCCCGGACCTGGCAGGCCCGCTCGCCCCGGGCCGGGCCTGTCCTGCCCGCCGGCGCGCCGTCAGTCCGTCTGCTGCTCCGCCTTCGCCATCCGGCGTCCGTACACCTCGACGAGGCCGTCGCGGGAGTCGTCGAGGTAGCCGGCGAGGAGGCGCTCGGCCTCGTCGCGGCGGCCCTCCTGGAGCGCGGTCAGGATCCGCCGGTTGCGGGCCAGGTACGGCTCGTGCAGCAGGCGCGGGTCGGCCACGACGTGGAAGGCGAGCCGGAGTTCGGCGAAGACGCTGCGCATCAGCTCGTCCGTGCGCTCGCTGCCGGCGAGCGCCACGAGCTCCTGGTGGAAGTGGATGTTGGCGGTCGACACGCCCTTCCAGTCGCCCTGCTCGGCGGAGCGCAGGCCGTGCGCGACGGCGGCGGCCACCCGCTCCACGGCGTACGGGGGCTCGCCGAGGCCCCGTACGACCGCGCACTGGACCAGGCTCCGGGTGCGGTAGATGTCCTCGACGTCCTCCACGGTCAGGACCCGGACGAAGACCCCGCGGTTGAGCTCGTGCACGAGCAGCCGCTCGTGCGTGAGCAGCCGGAAGGCCTCGCGCAGCGTGTTGCGGGAGACGCCGAGGGCGCTCCCGATGCTGTCCTCCGACAGCCGCTGGCCGGGGCGGAAGAACCCTTCCGCTATCCGGCTCCGCAGGATGTCCGAGACACGCTCGGCGGTGCTGGTGCGGCCCAGCAGCGCCCGGTCGTCCGCAAGTCCGTTCAGTTCGGCCACGCCCGAATTCAAGCGCAGACACCAGAACGAAACAACATGGGTATTGAGGGATCGTTCAACGATCCCCTACCTTGCTGGGAACGGACCCGCCCATGCGGCGCGGTGACGCCGACGATTCCCGCACGGCACAGCACGGCCCGGCACCACTCGACACGGCGCGGCACGGCTCAGCACCCCTCGGCACGGCACCCACGGTCCGGGCTCGGCCCGGGCACCGCACCGGCTCGGCACCACATGGCACTGCACTGCACGGCACGGCTCGACCTCACGCACCCTCCCGTCCCTCATCTGCGAGGTGCCCATGAGTACGACCCCACGTCCCCGGACCCCTGCCGCCGGGAAGCCCGTCGAGGCCGCCGGTCCCTCGGCCGGCGACGGCGCGCTCGGCTGGCTGCGGGAGCTGGGTCCACGCGGCCGCCGCGCCTTCGCGGGCGCCTTCGGCGGCTACGCCCTGGACTCGTACGACTACCTCGTCCTGCCCCTGAGCATGGTCGCGGTGGCCGCGTCCTTCGGTCTGGACAGCGGCCGGACCGGCCTGATCACCACCGTCACGCTGGTCGTCTCGGCCGTCGGCGGCGCCGTCGCGGGCGTGGTCGCGGACCGGATCGGCCGGGTCAGAGCGCTGATGATCACCGTTCTGACGTACGCCGTGTTCACCGTGGCGTGCGGCTTCGCGCCCAACTACGAGACGCTGCTGGTGTTCCGGGCCCTCCAGGGGCTCGGCTTCGGCGGCGAGTGGGCGGTCGGCGCCGTCCTGGTGGCCGAGTACGCGAGCGCCCGCAACCGGGGCCGCACCCTGGGCGTCGTCCAGAGCTCCTGGGCGGTCGGCTGGGCGCTCGCGGTGGTCGTCTCCACGCTGGTGTTCCAGTTCCTGGACGAGGACCTCGCCTGGCGGGTGATGTTCTGGAGCGGTGCCCTGCCCGCGGTGCTCGTCGTCTGGCTGCGCCGTCACGTGGAGGACGCCCCGGAGGCGGCCGCCCGGCGCGAGCGGAGCGCACGGAGGGGGTCGTTCGCGGCGATCTTCGGGCGGAGCACCGAGGACGGGCCCGGCCTGCTGCGCACCACCCTCTTCGCGATCCTGCTCTCCACGGGCGTCCAGGGCGGCTACTACACGCTGAACACCTGGGTGCCCACGTACCTCAAGACGGAGCGCGGCCTGTCGGTCGTCGGCACCGGCTCCTATCTCGCCTTCCTGATCTCCGGGGCCTTCGTCGGCTACCTGACCGGCGGCCACCTCACCGACCGGCTGGGCCGCAAGCGCACCATCCTGCTCTTCGCGGTCCTGTCGGCGGCGTGCATCGTCGCGTACACGAACATCCCCGCCGGGGCCAATACCCTGCTGCTGGTCCTCGGCTTCCCGCTGGGCTTCTGCATGTCGGCGATCTTCAGCGGCTTCGGCTCGTTCCTCAGCGAGCTGTACCCGACGGCCGTGCGCGGCACCGGGCAGGGCTTCACGTACAACACCGGCCGTGCCGTGGGCGCGGTCTTCCCCACCACCGTCGGCTTCCTGGCCGACGGCTGGGGCGTCGGCGGCGCGCTCGTCTTCGGCGCGATCGGATACGGTCTCGCGGCGCTGGCCCTGCTCGGGCTGCCGGAGACCCGTGGGAAGGAGCTCCAGTGACCTCAGTGAACAGCACCCGGGACCTCACCTCGGACCTCGCCCGGAACCCCGTCCCGGGCCTGCGCCCGCACCCCTTGGAGAACCCCTTGGACGACCGCGCGCACGCGTGGACCGCCGCACAGGCCCGCTCCCGCTTCCGCGCCGGGCTCTCGGGCCCGACCGCCGGCTGCGCCGCGGGCCACACGCAGGCGAACCTGATCTCGGTACCCGCGGACTGGGCGTACGACATGCTGCTGTTCTGCCAGCGCAACCCGAAGCCGTGCCCGGTCCTGGACGTCACGGACGCCGGTTCCTGGACCACCGTGCTCGCGGACGGCGCCGACCTGCGCACCGACCTGCCGCGCTACCGGGTCTGGGAGCACGGCGAGCTGGTGGAGGAGCCGACGGACGTGCTGGACCGCTGGCGCGGCGATCTGGTGTCGTTCCTGATCGGCTGCAGCTTCACCTTCGAGTGGGCGCTGGCCGGGGCGGGCGTCCCGCTGCGCCACATCGAGCAGGGCCGCAACGTCTCCATGTACGTGACGAGCCGCCGGTGCCGTCCCGCGGGCCGGGTGCGCGGCCCGGTGGTGGTGTCCATGCGGCCGGTGCCCCCGCAGCACCTGGGGGCGGCGATCCGGGAGTCCTCCCTGATGCCCTCGGTGCACGGGAGCCCGCTGCACTGCGGGGACCCCGGCGTCCTCGGCATCGAGGACCTCTCCCGGCCCGACTTCGGCGACCCGGTGGACCTGGAGCGGGACGACATCCCGGTGTTCTGGGCCTGCGGCGTGACCCCGCAGGCGGCGGTGATGGCCTCCCGGCCGCCGTTCGCGATCACCCACGCGCCGGGGCAGATGTTCGTCACCGACGCCCGCGACGAGCAGTACCGCGTGGCCTGAGGACGGCACCGGGTGCGCGGCCCGCCGGACGGGCATCGCGGGCACGGCCTCCTGGGCGTGCCCGCGGTGCCGTGCCCATGGTTGCCGTGCCCGCGGGCACGCCCAGGAGGCAGGACCGCGGGCACGGCCGACGGTCACCACCACGGGCCCGGCGCGACGGGCGGTACCGCGTGGCCCGGCGGGCGGTACCGCGGTCGGGCCCGGCAGGCGGCGCTGCCGGCACGGTCCGGCGGGCGGTACCGCGGGGGCAGCGCGACGGGCGGTATCACGTGGCCCGACGGGCGGTACCGCTCGGCGCCGCACGGGCGGAGACTGCTGTCATGACCCCGATCCACCTCGACCCCGGCCCCGGCGGCGGCCGCTGCCCCGGCCTCCGGAGGCCGGTCGCCACGGCGTACGCGATGGTGCCGCGGGACCGCGGGAGCCGGCCGGCCGCGCCGCCGTCGCCGGACGTCCGGGCACGATCCGTCCCCGCCGGGCGCGCATGACGGACCGCGCGCTCACCGTCGTCAGGGCCGGGGCGCTGACCACCGTCCAGGACCTCGGCCGGCCCGGCCACGCCCACCTGGGCGTGCCGCGCTCCGGCGCCCTGGACGCCCCGGCCGCCGCCCTGGTCAACCGACTGGTCGGCAATGCGCCCGGGGCGGCCGTCCTGGAGACCACCCTCGGCGGGTGCGACCTGCGGCCCCGGTCGGCGGTCGCCGTCGCCGTCGGCGGCGCCCCGTGCGCCGTCCGCGTGGACGGCCGCCCGGCCCCCTGGGGCGCACCGGTGCGGGTGCCCGCGGGCGCCCTGCTGTCGGTCGGGCCGGCCGTCTCGGGCGTACGCGGTTACGTCGCGGTCTCCGGGGGCGTCGTGGTCGAGGCGGTGCTCGGCAGCCGCTCCACGGACCTGCTGTCGGGGCTCGGCCCGCCGCCCCTCGCGGACGGGACCGTGCTGCCGCTCGGCCGTCCGTCCGCGCCGCCCGCGCGCGTGGACGTGGCCCCGCAGCCCGCGCCGCCGGCGGAGCTGGTCCTGCGGGTGACGCCCGGCCCGCGCGACGACTGGTTCACGGAGGCGGCCGTGCGCACCCTCACCACCCGCGTCTACCGCGTGTCCGCCACGAGCAACCGGATCGGCCTGCGCACGGAGGGCCCGCCCCTGGAGCGGGCCCGCACCGGTGAACTCCCCAGCGAGGGCGTGGTCCTCGGGGCGGTGCAGGTCCCGCCGGACGGCGGACCGGTGGTGTTCCTCGCCGACCACCCGACCACCGGGGGCTATCCGGTGATCGCCGTGACCGACTCCGCGGACCTGCCCGCCGCCGCCCAGGCCCGGCCGGGCACACCGGTGCGGTTCGTGCCGGTGCGCCGCCGCTGAGCCGCCGGCACGGCCACCGGAAGCGGGCTCCGGCGCGCTTCCCCCTCCGGTCCCCCTCCGGAGCGGGGACCCCGTACCCCCGTACGCCTCGGGAACGCGGCCTCAGGCCGCGTCCGGCCGGCCTGCCGCAGGTGACAGGGGCCCCGGGGAGGCGGAGGGGACCGGGAGGACCGGGGCCGCCGAGGAAACCGAAGAAACCGAGGAAGCCGAGGAAACCGAGGGGTTCGGGGAGCTCTGAGAGTCCGGGAGGTTCGAAGAGTCCGGAGAGTCCGCGAAGCTCGAAGGGTCCGGGGAGTCCGGGGAGTCCGGCGGGAGACGCCGTGCCGGCGGGGCCCGGTCCGGCAGGGCCGCCGGCGCCGAGGCCACCGAGGCCGACGCCCGCAGGTCCGCATCGTGCGCCCCGGGGTGGCGGTCCCGCAGGTCGACGCCCAGGGGCGCCCGTACGACGTTGCGGGCGCCGATGCGCGCGAACGCCCGTTCCGCGAACCCGGTGGTGCACACCACGCGCGCGTAGGCGTGCGCCGTCCGGAGGTTGAGGGCGCCGGTCCCGGGCAGCAGCGGCCCGGGCAGGGTGATCACGCGCCCCTGCGCGGTCCGGCGGTCGCCGTGGTGCTCCCCGGGCACGATCAGGACGGGCTCGTGCCAGGCCGCCAGGCAGCCCTTGCCCAGCTCGCGCAGGGCCGTGCGCATGCCCGCGGAAACAGGCGCGACGAAGTGAGGCGGACGGTCCGCAGCGGGCCGCTCACGCCGCCACCGCCACGCGCTCGGTCAGGACGTCGGTGTAGTGCCCGATGAGCAGGTCCCCGACGGCCGCCCAGGTGCGGCCCTCGACGGTGCGGCGCCCCTCGGCGCCGTACCGCGCCCGCAGCGCCGGATCGGCGGCCAGCGACCGCACGGCGTCCCGTACGGCGTCCGCGTCGCACGGCGGCACCAGGAGTCCCGTGCGGCCGTGGTCCACCAGGTCCAGCGGGCCGCCCGCGGCGGGCGCGACCACGGGGACGCCGCTGGCCATGGCCTCCTGCACGGTCTGGCAGAAGGTCTCGAACGGGCCGGTGTGCGCGAAGACGTCCAGCGAGGCGAAGACCCGGGCGAGGTCGTCGCCGGTGCGGCGGCCGAGGAAGACGGCGCCCGGCAGCGCCCGCTCCAGGCCGGGGCGGCTCGGCCCGTCGCCCACGACGACGACGCGCACGCCGTCCAGGCCGCAGACGCCGGACAGCAGCCCGACCTGCTTCTCGGGGGCGAGCCGGCCGACGTAGCCGACGATCGTCTCGCCGTTCGGGGCGAGTGCGCGGCGCAGCGCCCCGTCCCGCAGCCCGGGCCGGAAGCGGACGGTGTCCACGCCGCGCGGCCACAGCCGCACCCGGGGCACGCCGTGCTCCTCCAGGTCGCGCAGGGCCGCGCCGGAGGGGGCGAGCGTGCGGTCGGCGGCGGTGTGCACGGAGCGGATGCGCCGCCAGGCGGCGGCCTCGCCCGCGCCCATGTACGTACGGGCGTACCCGGCGAGGTCGGTCTGGTAGACGGCGACGGCGGGGATGCCCAGGCGGGCGGCGGCGGCCATGCCGCGCACGCCGAGGACGAAGGGGCCGGCCAGGTGGACGAGGTCGGCGCGGTGCGCGGTCAGCGCGGCGGCCACGCGTCGGCTGGGGAGGGCCACGCGGACCTGCGGGTAGCCGGGGAGCGGCAGGGAGGGGACGCGGACGACGGGGCACGGGGCCGCGGCGTCGGACGCGTGCGCGGCGGTGGTGGAGGGGGCGACGACGAGAGGGGTGTGACCGCGCTCGGCGAGGTGCCGGGCGGTCTGGAGCGCGCAGTGTGCCACGCCGTTCACATCGGGGGGAAAGGACTCGGTCACGATGACGACACGCATACGGGTGTTGTCCTCGCGCCGGACGTGAACGCGACAACTTGGATCTTTCCGTCCGGGGAACGCCGTGTGAGCGTTGCCTCCGCCGGGCCGCGGGGTCACGGTCCGGCATCACGCCCGGTACGCCCCGGCCACGCGCGGGCGTCGCCCCCGGTACGCCCGGGCGACGGCCCGGGGCGCCCCTTTCCGCCCCGCCCCCGCACGCGGCGGCCGGCACGGCGGTGACCGGCACGCCGGCCGTCGTGACGGGTGGTCGCGACGGCGGCCGGCAGCGCTCCGCGCAGCGGCACCCGGCGGGCGCGTCCGGCCGGCGGCCCGGCCGCGCGCGGCCTCCCGTACGGCCTCCCCGTACGGCCTCCCCGTACGGCGGTGTCCCCGGATGCCGGGGGCACCGCCTCTCACACCGCCGTGGCGTCCGGGCCGATCCTGCTGCGCACCGCCGTCTGGACCTCGGCCTCCTCGGCCGGGTCGGCGGCGAGACGGCGGAGCTGCTCGACGACGCGGGCGTCGCCGATCTCGGCGTGCCGGGCGGCCACCTCGCGGGTGGACTCCTCGCAGTCCCACAGGCACTCGACGGCGAAGCCCGTCGGGAAGGAGGGGTCGGTGGCGGCGAGGGCGCGGGCCGCGCGGCCGCGCAGGTGCGAGGAGGTGGTCTCGCGGTAGATGTGGCGCAGGACGGGGGCGGCGCAGACGATGCCGAGCCGTCCGGCCCCGTCGACGAGGGTCCACAGGGTGGGCGCGTCGGGCCCGTCCCCCCGGACGGCCTCGCGCAGGGCGGCGAGGACCAGGTCGCCGTCCTGGGCGCCGCCCCGGCAGGCGAGCACCCGTCCGGCGGCGCCGCCGAGGGCGTCGGGCCGGTGCGCCCAGCGGCGCGCCCGCTCCACGGCGGCGACGCTGCGCATGCGTTCGAAGGCGGCCACGGCGGCGTCGACGACGGGCCGCGGGCCGGAGGCCGTCGCGGCCTCGATCAGGTCGAGCACGTCGGGATCGTGGTGGTCGGCGAGGTAGCGCAACGCGGTGCAGCGCGCCCCCTCGTCGCCGGTGCGGGCGGCCTCGACGATCTCTGCGCGGTCCTCGGGGCCGGCGACGGCGGTGAGACAGCGGGCGGCGGGGACGTGGAGCTGGGCCCCCCGTTCGACGCCCTGCTGCGCCCAGTCCAGGACGGCCCGCACGCTCCAGCCGGGCCGGGGTCCGGAAGGGCTCAGCTGCCGCTGCCACCGGTCGAAGGAGCCGGTCTCGCCGGCGGCCCGCACCCGGGCGCCGACCTCCGGCCGGGGATCGTCGGCCCACAGCCGCCAGGGCCGGGGCTCGAAGGCGTCGCGCACGGCGGCGGCCAGCTCGGCGTCGCCCTCGGGGCCGGCCGGGAACCGGGCGAGGACGGGCAGGGCGAGGGAGCGCAGGCCCGCGTCGTCGTCGCGCAGCGCGAGCTCGTCCAGGGCCCAGGCCCAGTTGGAGCCGGTGGCGGCGTACCGCCGCAGCAGGTCGAGGGCGTCGCGGCGGCCGTACGAGGCGAGGTGCCCGAGGACGGCGAGCGCGAGCCCGGTGCGGGACTCGTCCGTGTCCAGGACGTCCTCGCCGGAGAAGAGGTGCTGCTCGATCTCGTCGAGCCCACCGTTCAGTTCGAGGTGGAGACGGGCGTAGTAGAGGGAGCGGTTCTCCAGCTGCCAGTCGTGGCGGGGATCACGCAGCACACAGTGGTTCAGGGCCGCGAGCGCCTCCGCCCGCGGGGCGGTGAGCGCGTGCAGCGTGCCGTCGCCACGCCCCCGCTGGAGCAGGCCGAGCAGCGTACCGCTGGGCGCTATGACCGGATCGAACATGGGAAACAGCCTCACATCAAGCGTCGACGCAACCGGGGATCGTGCACTACCTGGCCGCGCGGCAACACGTCGGGGCGCCCGTCGTCTCGTGCTTGCTGTAGACCATCTTCCTCTGCCTCTCGTCGGTGGCCCGTGCGGACCGGCTCACGGCCCGCGCGGTGCGGCAACTCCTGCCCACCCCCCGTGTCCGTGAATCACGACGTCATGATGACCCAGCGGTTCTCGCTGCCGCGACCGCATTTCCGGCGCCCCCGCACCGCTTCCCCCAAAATCATCGTCGTGCCTGGTCGGACCGGCCCTCTCAGCGGCCTTCGAAGAGCTTCAGCAGCTCCTCCTTGCCGAACATGCGGGCCGTGTCGACGGCCGAGGGCGTGCCCGCGGACGGGTCGGCGCCGGCCGCGACCAGGACCCGGACCACCTCGTCCTCGCCCTTGAAGACCGCTCCGGCCAGCGGAGTCTGGCCCCGGTCGTTGGCGCGGTCGGCCTCGGCGCCGCGCTCCAGCAGGGCGCGGACCGCGTCGGCGTGCCCGTGGTAGGCGGCGAGCATCACGAGGGTGTCGCCGCGGTCGTTGGTGAGGTTGGCCGGAACACCCGCGTCGACGTACGCGACCAGGGTCTCGGTCTCACCCCGGCGCGCCAGGTCGAAGATCTTGGTCGCCAGCTCCACGACCTCGGGGTCGGGGGCTTCACTCATCGTCCGGACCGCCTCTCACTGCCTTGCGATGGGAACGTACGGCGGCGGACGGTGCGGCCGTACGGGTGATTCGCCAGCGTACTGGCTCCGCGGGCACATGACCGTCCCCGGGCGCGGCAATGATCACCACGGGGCGGCGTGCCCGTGCCGCGCGCCCGCCCGGTCGGCCCAGCGGGCACCGCCACCCGGGGGAAAGTAGGAAGATTTCATCCATTTGCACCTTTTGTCGTATGGATACATGCTGTGATCCTGGAAGTACTCATGGTGACTGTCCCCCACGACCAGGAGAAAGCTCATGATCCTCTCGATCTCAGGTGTCGTCCTGCTCGGCATCATCGTCTTCCTCTACTTCCGCAAGGACGGCCTGAAGGCCTCGCACGCGCTGGTGTGCGCCCTCTTCGGCTTCTACCTCGCGGGCACCGCCATCGCCCCGAGCATCAAGGCGGGCGGCGCGAGCCTGGCGAGCCTCCTCGGCGGGATCAAGTTCTGACGCCCTGACGTCCCGCCCCGCCCCTCCGCACGCACGAACGCACCCCAGGAGACAGCAGTGGCCCGGCGCCCCCTTCCCCGCATCCTGAGCAACGGCAGCGCCCGGATCGCCCGGAGCCGGGAGCTGGCACGGTCGGCGGCCGACAGCGCCACCGACGTGCTCCACCCGCTGATCACCGTCACGCGCGGACTGCGCCGGCTGGCGGGGGCCGGCCGCCGCAGATGGGCGGAGACCCCCAAGGACCGGCGCGGGCCGCTGCTCTTCCTGGTGGCCTCCGTGTTCCTGGTCGTGGTGCTCATGCCGTACGGGCCGCTGCTGGCCGCCGTCGCGCTGATGGCGGCGGCGGCCTGGCAGGGCAGGGACCGCACCTCGCCGGCCCCCGCCGGCCCCGACGAGGCCCAGGCCCAGCGCCTGGCGTCGCTCTACGAGGCGCTGGTGCCCTACTTCTCGGTCCCCGAGGACCCGGCGCCCCTGTACGCGCACGGCGGCGAGTGGGAGAAGGCGTTCACCTCGTACGCGTTCGACGGCGACGGCCGCGTCGAGCGGCTGACGATCCGCTACCCGGCCTACTTCACGGACGGGGAGGCGCGGTCCCGGGCCCGGATCGAGCAGCTGCTGCACGCCAAGTCGGGCCGCGGCCGCGAGTACCGCTTCGACTGGGACGAGGAGGGGAACCTGCTCACCCTCTCCGTCCTGCCGCCGCTCCCCGTGGACATCGCCGCCCAGCGCTTCGTGACGTCGCCCGGCGAGACGGTCCTCGGCTTCACCGACGCCGGCGGGGTGCAGCGCACGCTCCCCCTGGGGTTCGGGGAGGAGAAGCGCGACGTGCCGCCGGTCGTCTGGCGCACCGGTCCCCGCTCCACCGAGCCGCACCTGCTGGCCGTCGGCGAGCCCGGCAGCGGGACCACGACGCTGCTGCGCTCCGTGGCGCTGCAGGCGCTGCGGCACGGCGACGTCCTGGTCGTCGAGGGGGGCGGCACCGGCGAGTACGCGTTCCTGACCGGGCGGGCCGGGGTGCTGGCCGTCGAGTCCGGGGTGCCGGGCTCGCTCGCGAGCCTGGAGTGGGCCGCCCACGAGACCGAGCGCCGGCTGGCCGCCGCGCACCGCGCCCGCCAGGAGGGCCGCCGGACGCCCGAGGACGTCGGCCGCCCGCTGTGGATCCTGGTCGACCGCCCGAGCGTGCTCGCCCACCTGGCCGCGGCGGACGGCCGCCGGGACCCGTGGTCGCTGCTCCGGACGCCGCTGCGGCACGGCCGCGCCGCCCGGGTGACGGTCGTGGTGGCCGAGCAGTTCGACGGCCTGGAGTCCCTCGGCGACGTGGTGACCGCCCACACCCGCGCGCGCGTCGTCCTCGGCCCCGCCTCGCCGGAGCGGCTCGCGGCCGTGCTCGGCACGCACCCGCCCACCACGCCGACGCCCCGGATGCCGCTGGGCCGCGGCTACGCCCGGCTGGGCACGGGCCCCGTCCACCGGCTGCAGGTCCCGGCGACCCCGGACCCGTACGACGACGCGACGAGCGAGGTCCACCGGCGGGCGGTCCTGGCCCTGCTGCCGCCGCTCACCACCCCGGCGGACGCGGCCGTGGAGGGCGCCTCCGTGCCGGACGCGGGCGCGCCGGACACGGCTTCCCCGGACACCGGGTCCGCCGGCGCCGTCCCCCTGGACACCGCTCCCCCGCAGGCGGTGCCCGCGGACTCGGCCCCGGTCGCCGCCGTCCTCACGAAACCGGCCCTCACCCCGGCGGCCACCACGACGGCGACCGGCCCCATGGCCGTCGAGGCGGCCGTCACGACGGCGACCGGCCCCATGGCCGTCGAAGCGGCCGTCACGGAGGGCTGAACCGCCGGACGGACCGCTGGACGGACGCCGGACGGACCGGCGGACACGGCGCCGACGGGCCCGGCGCCGGCGTACGGGACATCGGCGGACGGGACGGTCCCGGGCCGCGGCGCGGAGCCCGCGGACGCCGCGCCGGCCGGGGGCGCGCGCACGGGAACGGCCCGGTCCGGACGGCGGCCGCCGGCGCCGGACCGCGCCCCTGGCGCGGAGGACGGCGCCGGACCCGCGAAGGACCGGCGCCCGCGAAGGACCGGCGCCCGCGGGGACGCGACCGCCGGACGCGGCGCTCCCGAGCCGCGCGGCGCCCCGGCCGCCCGTCCGGTCCGCGCGCCGCAGCGGCCCCTCGCGCCTCTCAGGCCACGAACGTGCGCGGCGACTCGGATCCCGCGCCCGCCCCGCTCTCCACCAGGCGGGCCGCCGCGGCCAGCCGGGCCGCGGCCTCGTCGGCGAGCGCGCCGCCGACCGTGAACGGCAGCCGGACGTACCCCTCGAAGGCGCCGTCCACGCCGAAGCGGGGTCCGGACGGGACGCGTACGCCGACCCGCTCGCCCGCCTCGGCCAGCCGCGAGCCGGACAGCCCGCCGGTGCGCACCCACAGCGTCAGCCCGCCGCGCGGCACGTCGAACTCCCAGCCGGGCAGCTCCCGGCGGACGGCGGCCACCAGCGCGTCCCGGTTCTCCCGGGCCTGGTCCCGCCGCATGCCCACGGCCTCCTCCCAGCCGCCGGTGGTCAGCAACCAGTTCACCGCGAGCTGTTCCAGGACGGGGGTGCCGAGGTCGGCGTAGGCGCGGGCGGCCACCAGGCTGCGGATCACGTCGGGCGCGGCCCGGACCCAGCCGATCCGCATCCCCGCCCAGAACGCCTTGCTGGCGGAGCCGACCGTGATCACCGTCGAGCCGGCGGGGTCGAAGGCGCAGACCCGGCGGGGCAGCTCGACGTCCTCGTCCAGGTGCAGCTCGCTCATCGTCTCGTCGACGACGAGCACGGTGCCGGCGGAGCGGGCCGCGTCGACCAGGCGCCGCCGCCGGTCCTCGTCGGCCAGCGCGCCGGTCGGGTTGTGGAAGTCGGCGACCACGTACGCGAGGCGCGGCGCCGCCTCCCGCAGCACCTGCCGCCAGCGGTCCATGTCCCACCCGGCGAGCCCGTCCGCCATGGCCACCGGTACGAGGCGCGCCCCGGCCTCCCGCATCAGCTGGAGGATGTTGGCGTACGACGGCGACTCCACGGCGATGCGCTCGCCGCGCCCGGCGAAGAGGTGGCAGATGGCGTCGATGGCGCCCATGGCCCCGGTCGTCACCATGATCTGCTCGGGCATGGTCGGGACGCCGCGCGCGGTGTAGCGGTCGGCGATCATCTGGCGCAGCGCGGGCAGCCCGGCCGGGTAGTCGCCGTGCGTGTGCGCGTACGGCGGCAGCTCCTCCAGGGCGCCCCGGACGGCGCGGGTGAGCCACGGCTCGGGCGCGGGCAGGGCGGCGGTCCCCAGGTCGATCATGGAGCCGAGCGCCTCCGGCGGCAGCGGTTCCAGGCCGCGCGCGGGCAGCGGGTTCCCGGCGGGCACCGCGGTCCAGCTGCCCGCTCCCCGGCGGGACTCCAGGAAGCCCTCGGTGCGCAGCGCCTCGTACGCCGCCGCGACGGTGGTGCGGCTGACGGACAGGGCGAGGGCCAGCTCGCGCTCGGCGGGCAGCCGCGCGGCCACCGGGACCCGGCCCTCCAGCACCAGCAGGCGGACGCCGTCGGCGAGGGCCCGGTAGGCGGGCGGGCGCCGGGTGCCGGGCCCGGCCGGGCGCTCCTGCTGGGAGCGGAGGAGCCGGGCCAGCTGCGCGGCCCCCACCGCGGACGTCCACTGCGCCATGATTTCCAGTCCACCTTCCCCGGATTGGCCATGGATCGGGTTCGTTTCCGAGCCACAGAGTGTCACGGGTCAGGCCACTGCCACCACCGGGGGTTCCTTTGTCCACGCGGTCCGAGCCATCCGCGCAGCCCGCTCCGGCGCGGCCGGCGCCCGCACGACCGGCATCCGTACAGCCGGCGTCCGCGCAGCCGACTCCTGTACCGCCGTCCGCACAGCCGGCGTCCGTACGGCCGGCCCTGCCCCTCGTCCACCGCCTCGTCCGGCTGTACGCCGGACTGGCCCTGTACGGCGCGAGCGCGGCGCTGCTCGTCGAGGCCGGGCTCGGCCTGGAACCGTGGGGCGTGCTGCACCAGGGGCTCGCCGAGCGCACCGGCCTGAGCATCGGCGTCGTGTCGATCGCGGTCGGCGCGGCGGTCCTGCTGCTGTGGATCCCGCTGCGCCAGCGCCCCGGGCTCGGCACCGTCTCCAACGTCTTCGTGGTCGGCCTCGCGATGGACGCCACCCTCGCCCTGGTCCCGGACGCCCGCGCGCTCGCCGTCCGCGTCCCGCTGCTGCTCGCGGGCGTCGTGCTCAACGGCGCGGCGACCGGTCTCTACATCGCCGCCGCGTTCGGCCCGGGACCGCGCGACGGCCTGATGACCGGGCTGCACCGGCGCACCGGCCGCTCGGTCCGCCTGGTGCGCACGGGCATCGAGCTGGCGGTCGTGGCGACCGGCTTCGCCCTCGGCGGCACGGTCGGCGCGGGCACGGTCCTGTACGCCCTGGCGATCGGCCCGCTCGCGCAGCTGTTCCTGCGCGTGTTCGCCGCCCCCGCGGCACCCCCGGGCGGCACCGCCGTCGCCTCCGGTGCACCGCGGCGGTCCATACTGCGCCGGTGACCTCGCGGATGCACCCACGCCACCCCTACCTCGACCATCCCGGCCCGATCGCCTTCGCCCACCGGGGCGGGGCGGCGGACGGCCTGGAGAACACCGTGACCCAGTTCCGGCGCGCGGTCGACGCCGGCTACCGGTACATCGAGACCGACGTGCACGCCACGGCGGACGGCCGGCTCGTCGCCTTCCACGACGCGACGCTGGACCGGGTCACCGACGGCGCGGGGCGGATCGCCGACCTCGCCTGGGACGACGTACGGCAGGCGCGGGTGGCCGGCGCCGAACCGGTCCCCCTCTTCGAGGAACTCCTGGAGACCTTCCCCGGCGTCCGCTGGAACGTCGACGTCAAGGCCGAGCCGGCGCTCACGCCGCTGCTGGACCTGATCGGCCGCGCCGGCGCCTGGGACCGGATCTGCGTCGGCTCCTTCTCCGAGGCCCGGGTCGCCCGCGCCCGGCGCCTGGCCGGTCCCCGCCTGGCCACCTCGTACGGCATGAGGGGGGTCCTGGGGCTGCGGCTGCGCTCGTACGGCGTGCCGGTCCCGCTGCGCGGCTCGGCGGTCTGCGCGCAGGTCCCGGAGTCGCAGTCGGGCGTCCCCGTGGTCGACCGCCGCTTCGTGCGCACCGCCCACGCGCGCGGGCTGCAGGTCCACGTGTGGACGGTCAACGAGCCCGACCGCATGCACCGGCTCCTGGACCTCGGCGTCGATGGCATCATGACCGATCACATCGACACACTGCGCAAGGTCATGGAGGACCGGGGCACCTGGGTCTGACCCGCCCGCGCAGGCGGTTCCACGGGGAGGCGAGGCGCGGGTGGAGACGGACACCGTGCAGGGGGAGACGGCGGACGGGGCGGCGGCCCGGCGGCGCGAGCAGCGCGGCTGGTACTTCTACGACTGGGCCTGCTCCGTCTACTCGACGAGCGTGCTCACCGTGTTCCTGGGGCCCTATCTGACCTCGGTGGCCGAGTCGGCCGCCGACGCGGACGGGTTCGTCCACCCGCTCGGCGTCCCGGTCAGGGCCGGGTCCTTCTTCGCCTACTCGGTGTCCGCCTCCGTGATCCTGGCGATCGTCGTGATGCCCCTGGCGGGGGCGCGGGCCGACCGGACGGGCCGCGGGAAGCCGCTGCTCGCGGCCGCCGCCTACCTGGGCGCGGCGGCCACCGCGGGCATGTTCTTCCTGGACGGCGACCGCTATCTGCTGGGCGGCCTGCTGCTGGTCGTCGCCAACGCCTCGTTCGCCGTGGCGATGGCCCTCTACAACTCCTACCTGCCGCGGATCGCCCCGCCCGAGGAGCGCGACGCGGTCTCCTCGCGCGGCTGGGCCTTCGGCTACGCGGCGGGCTCCCTGGTCCTGATCGTCGACCTGGTCCTGTACACGGCCCACGACTCCTTCGGGCTCACCGAGTCGGAGGCGGTCCGCGTCTGCCTGGCCTCGGCGGGCCTGTGGTGGGGCGTCTTCACCCTCGTCCCGCTGCGCCGGCTGCGCGACCGCCGGGCGAAGGGGGCCGCCGGGACGCCCGGCGCGCCCGGGGCACCCGACGGGTCCGGGCCGTCCGTGCACGGCTGGCGCCAGTTGGTCACCACATTGCGCGACATGCGGAGCAGACCGTTGACGCTCGCCTTCCTGCTGGCCTACCTCGTCTACAACGACGGCGTCCAGACCGTCATCTCCCAGGCCTCCGTGTACGGCTCACAGGAGCTGGGCCTGGACCAGTCGACCCTCATCGTCGCCGTGCTGCTCGTGCAGGTGCTGGCCGTGGCGGGCGCGCTCGCCATGGGCCGGCTGGCACGGGCGTACGGCGCGAAGCGCACGATCCTCGGCTCGCTGGTGGCCTGGACCGCGACGATCGGGGCCGGCTACTTCCTGCCCGCGGGCTCCCCCGTGTGGTTCTTCGTCCTCGCCGCCGGGATCGGCCTGGTCCTCGGCGGCAGCCAGGCGCTGTCCCGCTCCCTGTTCTCGCACCTCGTGCCGAGCGGCAAGGAGGCCGAATACTTCTCCGCGTACGAGATGAGCGACCGGGGGATGAGCTGGCTCGGCCCCCTGCTGTTCGGGCTGACCTACCAGCTGACCGGGAGCTACCGCGACGCGATCGTCTCGCTCGTGGCGTTCTTCGTGGTCGGATTCGTCCTGCTCCTGCGGGTACCCGTACGGCAGGCGGTGCGCGACGCGGGGAATCCGGTGCCTGAAAGGATTTAACACCGGAAGGCAAAGGGCGGTAGTGTACGCCGTTGGCCTACCAGACGGACCGTTACTGCGCGTCAAAGGCGACGAAACGCTGGGTGACATCTGCCGCCAGATGTGACAAACCGGGCGTCGGTGGGTACAACAAGGGGCGGCTACGACGGCGACGCATGACCCACAACGGGAATCTTTACCGCCGACCGGACGTTGACCGGATGACGACGACAGCGACACCTGTCCTGTGGGCGACAAGCCCGGGAGGCACGATTCATGAGTGAGCGAGCTCTTCGCGGCACGCGCCTCGTGGTGACCAGCTACGAGACGGACCGCGGCATCGACTTGGCCCCACGCCAGGCCGTGGAGTACGCATGCGAGAAGGGGCACCGCTTCGAGATGCCCTTCTCGGTCGAGGCGGAGATCCCGCCGGAGTGGGAGTGCAAGGTCTGCGGGGCCCCCGCACTCCTCGTGGACGGCGAAGGCCCGGAAGAGAAGAAGGCCAAGCCCGCGCGTACGCACTGGGACATGCTGATGGAGCGGCGCACCCGTGAGGAGCTCGAAGAGGTCCTCGAGGAGCGCCTGGCTGTTCTCCGCTCCGGCGCGATGAACATCGCGGTCCATCCGCGGGACAGCCGCAAGTCCGCCTGACCCCGCCCCGGGGCCGGACGGCATAGGGCAAGAAGAGAAGAACCGCGGGTGCCGCACACGCAAGGTGTGCGGCACCCGCGGTTTTCGTCGTGTCCTGCGAGCGGAGCGCCCGGCCGAGGCCCCGGCCCGCCCGGACGGCGGCGTCGCGGCCCGGCGCCGCCCGGCGTGTGCGGCACGGCGTGTGCGGCACGGCGTGTGCGGCACGGCGTGTGCGGCACGGCGTGTGCGGCACGGCTCCGGGCCGCCGTGCGTCCGGCCCCCGCGCCACGGCGTACGGCCGGGCCGCCACCGGCCCCGCCGCGCGCCTCGGAGGTCTCCTGTGAGCGTCCCCGTCCGGCCGCGGCAGCCGCGGCCGGGTGCCGTCAGCGCGTCAGGGGCGGGTACTGCCCCGGCTCCCCGTCGCCGTCGCGGCGGGACGCCCCGGAACCGTCCTCGCGGACCACCTCGCCCTGGACGACCTTGCCGTCCGGGCGGTGCATCCGGGCCTGCTGGAAGGCGTCGGCGAAGCCGCCCGGCACGGTCTCCCGTATCTTGCGCTCGAACGTCCGCTCCGCGTACCGGCTCACGGCCCTCTGCACCGGGGGCACGAGCAGCAGCAGGCCCACGGCGTCCGAGACCAGGCCGGGCATGATCAGCAGCAGCCCGCCCAGCATCGTCAGGCCGTTGCCCTCGCTGCCGCCCCGGGCCTGCCGCGGCGGCACGCCGCCCTGCTGCTGCCGCAGCGTCTCGTTGAGGTTGCGGAACGCGCGGCGTCCCGCCCGCTTGACGACCGCCGCGCCGGCCACGAACCCGGCGACCAGCAGCAGGAGGACGCCGAGACCGCCCGCCGCGTTCGCCACCAGGGTCAGCAGCCAGATCTCCAGCACCAGCCAGACCGCGAGGCCGAGCGGCAGCAGGGTGCGCAGCCGCGAGCGCCGCGGCCGCGCGGGGTACGTCGGGGTCGAAGCGCTTGTCGTCATGCTCCCAGTGTGCCTGGCGGGGGCTCAGGACGGGATAAGCGGGGTGATCACTCGTCCCGGCCGCCGTCGCCCGCGGGGGCCGTGCCGGCCCGCCCGCTCTCCCCGGCCGCGACCGGGGCGTCCGTCCCGGTCTTCCCCGCCTCACCGGCCTTCCCGCCGGCGGCCCCGGAGGGGGACGGCGCGGCCGGGGACGGCTCGGGCGGGGACGCCGGGGAAGTACCGGTGGGCGCGGAGGTCCCGGAGGGCGAGCCGAGGCCGCCCACGATGCGGCCGACCCGCTCCCCCACGCCCCACGAGGTCACGCGCCACAGCGCCTCGACGACGATGTCACGGCTCATCTTGGAGTCGCCCAGCGCGCGCTCCACGAAGGTGATCGGCACCTCGACCACGTGGTAGCCGGCCCGGACCGCGCGCCGCGCCAGGTCGACCTGGAAGCAGTAGCCCTGCGAGGCGACGTCGGCGAGGCCGAGGCCCTCCAGGGTCTCGCGGCGGAAGGCCCGGTAGCCGCCGGTGACGTCTCTGAGCGGCACGTCCAGCAGGAGTCTGGAGTACGTGCTGCCGCCCCGGGAGAGGAACTCGCGGGACTTGGGCCAGTTCACGACACGCCCGCCCGGCACCCAGCGGGAGCCCAGGACGAGGTCGGCGCCCTTCAGCGCGGTCAGCAGCCGCGGCAGCTCCTCCGGCTGGTGGGAGCCGTCGGCGTCCATCTCGACCAGGACGCCGTACCCGTGCTCCAGGCCCCAGCGGAAACCGGCGAGGTAGGCGGCGCCGAGCCCCTCCTTGCCCTTGCGGTGCAGCACCTTCACATGGTCGTCCGCGGCGGCCAGCTCGTCGGCGAGCTTGCCCGTGCCGTCGGGGCTGTTGTCGTCGGCGACCAGGACGTGGGCCTCGGGCACGGAGTCCCGTACCCGGCCGACGATGGACTTGATGTTCTCCGCCTCGTTGTAGGTCGGGATGATCACCAAGGTCGTGCCGAGCGGACCGAACTGCCGCCCACCGCCGTCGTTCACAGCTTCCCCTTAAGACTTCCGTGCGAGGGGCACCACCTTAGCGAGCACGGCGGCCCGCGCCGGTGAGGCGGCGACGTCCGCGCGCCAGATGGCGGAAGAGCGTGACGGGATCCACGGGATGCGCCGGTCCACCAAGGGACCCGCCGGCCGCCGCGCGGGGCGCGGAGCGCCGCGGGGCCTGCGGGATCGGGGCCCGGCGCCCTTCGGGCCGGCCCAGGGACCCGCCGGCTGCGGGTCGGCCTCGAGCCGTTGTCTACTGAGCGTCCGGGCCCCTCCCGGGTCACACCAGCCGACCGGCCGGAACGTTCGCCCGTCCCGCGGCACGGGCGCTGGGCCTGGCTCCCAGTGGCGGTGTGCCGGTGCGGCGCGCCGCCCCTGACCCAGCGGGGCCGCGGCGACTGTCCGGGAGGTTCCCCGATCGGACGTCCGGTGGTGGACCCGCCGAACCTACCGGCCGCCCGCGGCGTTCTGTCAACACCCTTCCGGCCTGCGGCTTCTTCGAGGCGTTCCTGGTCAGAGCGGTGGGGGCACGGGGCACGCGACACGGCGGGGGACGGCGGGCGCCGCCCCGCCGTCCCGGGAGGATCACTCCTGCGGCCGTACGAACACCGTGCGGCCGCCCACGACCGTGCGCAGGCAGACGGGCAGGGCGTTGCCGGGGGTGAGGTCGGGCAGGCCGGGCGTGCCGGAGCGGGGGTCAGTCGACCAGCGCGCGACCCGGTCGTCGGGGGCCTGCACGACGAGCCGGTCGGTGCGCCACACGGCGTAGTCCGCGGGCGCGCCCGGCACCAGCACGCCGGCGTCGTCCCGGCCGGTCGCCCGCCAGCCGCCGCGCGTGTGGGCGGTGAACGCGGCGCGCACCGACACCCGGTGCCCGGGGGTGCGGTGGAAGGCGGCGGCCCGGACGGTGCCCCACGGGTCGAGCGGGGTCACGGGGGCGTCGGAGCCGAGGGCGAGCGGCACGCCGGCCCGCAGCAGCGCCGCGAACGGGTTGAGCGTACGGGCGCGTTCGGCGCCCAGGCGCCGGGCGTACATGCCGTCCTCGCCGCCCCACAGCGCGTCGAAGGCGGGCTGCACGGAGGCGGTGAGCCCGAACTCGGCGAAGCCCGCGACGGTCTCGGGGGTGAGCATCTCGGCGTGCTCGACGCGGTGCCGGGCGGCGCGGACGCGGGCCGGGCCGACCTTCTCGGCGGCGGCCCGCACGCCGTCGACCACGGCGGTCACGGCGGCGTCACCGATGGCGTGGAACCCGGCCTGGAGTCCGGCCTCGGTGCAGGCGGCCACGTGCTCGGCGACCGCGGCGGCGTCCAGGTAGGCGGTGCCGGCGTGGTCCGCGTCGGCGTAGGGCTCGTGCAGGCAGGCGGTGTGCGAGCCGAGGGCGCCGTCGACGAAGAGGTCGCCCGCGGCGCCGACGGCGCCCAGGGCGCGGGCCTTGTCGACGTCCCGCTCGGCCCAGTAGCCGACGACGCGCGGCAGGTCCGGCTCCTCGGCGGCCAGCCGCAGCAGGCCGGTGAAGTCGTCCTCGGAGGAGATGTCGGGGCCGCCGCACTCGTGGACGGAGCCGATGCCGAGCGAGGCGGCGTGGCGCAGGGCCGCGCGCTGCGCCTCGGTCCGCTGGGCGGGCGTGACCGCCCCGTACGCGGCGGTGCGCACGGCGTGGTGGGCGTCGCGGGTCAGCGGCCCGTCCGCGTACCCGGCGAGGTCCGTGACGCCCGGGACGAGGTCGAGCAGGGCGGTGGTGACGACCGCGGAGTGGACGTCGATGCGCGACAGGTACAGGGGCCTGCGCCCCGCGGCCTCGTCGAGTTCGGCGCGGGTCGGCGGCCGGCCCTCGGGCCAGCGGGCGGCGTCCCAGCCGTGGCCGAGCAGGACCCGGTCGGCGGGGCGGGCGGCGGCGAAGTCGCGGAGGGCGGCGAGGGCCGCCGCCAGCGAGGGCGCGGCGGACAGGTCGAGGCCGGTGAGGGCCAGACCGGTGGAGGTGGTGTGCACGTGGGCGTCGGTGAACGCCGGGGTGACGAGCGCCCCGTCGAGGTCCACGACGTCGTCGACGCCGTCGGCGAAGGCGTCGGCCGCCCCTTCGGAACCGACCCAGGCGACCTGTCCCCGTTCCACGACCATCGCGGTGGCGAAGGGGTCGGCGGGGCTGTGGACCTCCCCGCCGCGCAGCAGCACGGTGCGGGGGGTGGCGGTGCTCTCACTCATGGGGAACAGTCTCGCCCCTCGGCCCGGCGGCGCGGCGCCCGGGTCGCCGTGGGCGCGCCACCGCGGCCGGCCGCGCGCACGTGCGCGCGGCCGGCCCGGGCATCCGTGTCCCCGGGACCGGGCGGGACGCGCTCCCGGGGCCGGACCGGCACGGCACCGCGGCTCGCTGGGCGTGTCCGGAACCGCCCGCCCGGCGCGTCCGGGACCGTCCGGACCACCCGCCCGTCCGCCGGGGTCAGATCCGGGGCGGCCGGGCCTCGTACGGCGTGGAGAGCACGACGGTCGTGCGGGTCGAGACGCCCGCGAGGGAGCGCAGGCGCGCGAGGAGCTCCTCCAGCTCGTGCGGGGTGGCGACGCGGACCTTGAGGATGTAGTTCTCGTCGCCGGCGACGCTGTGGCAGGCCTCGATCTCCGGTACGCCGGCCAGCCGTTCGGCGATGTCGTCCGGGGCGCTGGGGTCGAAGGGTTTGACCGAGATGAAGGCGGTCAGCGGCAGCCCGACGGCCTCCGGGTCCACCACGGCGGCGTATCCGCGGATGACGCCGCGCTGTTCGAGGCGGCGCACCCGCTGGTGCACGGCCGAGGTGGACAGGCCCGTGGCCTTGCCCAGGTCGGTGTAGCTCATCCGCCCGTCCGCGACGAGCAGCTGCACGATCTGTCGGTCCAGCTCCTCCATGGCGCAGAACCTACAGTGCGCTTGATCCCCGCGGATACTCTGCGGCGCAGGTCATGCCTGGTTCGTACGGCGACCGGCTGAAGAGTGCGGGGCGCCCGGGGGACAAACCGGCCGCGCCGGGCACCCGTCCGGAACCTGTGACGAACGCCACAGTACGCCGCCGGGTTCCGTGATGTTCCCGTGATTAGTGCCGAGACCGGGAGGGAAGTGCTTGGTGTGGTCGAGGCCGCAGTGCCTTGTCGGCCCACCCGAGGGGGAGAATCCCAATGCAGAATTCCAAGCGCTCCGGCCGCACGCCCAAGCGCCAGCAGCCGGTCCTCACGTCCGTGCCGGAGTACGTCGAACCGGACGTCGACGGCGCCGACGACGAGCCGGACCCGTACGACACCTTCGAGATGTACCGCGTGATCTGCCCGGACTGCGCGCAGCCCATCGCGCTCCTGGCGGACGAGGAGGTGCTTCCCGAGCACGCGCTGTGCGCCTCGCCGTGGAACCCGTTCGGGCTCACGGTCTGCGCCGGCACGGGCCGTACGGCGGGGGAGGCCCGCCCCGCCGACGAGTCGCTCCAGGTCCAGGAGCAGGACACCGCCCTGCTGCTGACGCTCCCTCAGGGGCTCGACTGGCGGACGCAGCCCTTCTCCCACGTCGGCGGTCCCGGCTCGCGCCCCCTGCGGCGGATGCCGGCCGTGCGCCGCCAGGCCGCCTGAGACGGGCGCCACCGCCCCTCAGGACCTGCCGGGTTCCCTGCGCACCACGGCGTCCCGGCGCCCGTGGCGCCCCCTCCCGTCCCACCGGTTCCGCCCGGCTCTCCGGGGCGCGGATCCCGCGACACCGCCCGGCCGGACGTCCGGTACCGCGCGACGGCGC
The DNA here is from genome assembly GCF_014650875.1 of Streptomyces minutiscleroticus. Taxonomy (GTDB): domain Bacteria; phylum Actinomycetota; class Actinomycetes; order Streptomycetales; family Streptomycetaceae; genus Streptomyces; species Streptomyces minutiscleroticus. Next base: position 60,401 of record NZ_BMVU01000031.1, on the reverse strand, counting down.
GTCGGCCCCGCCCCGTCGGCTTCCGTCCCACGCCGCCTCGCGCGGCGCGCCTCGCGCACCCGCGGCTCCTTCCGTCCGTCCGGGTGCCGCCGCGGTGGCGCGTTGACGGCGTCCGGGACTCGGCCGTACGGGTCACCCGGCCGGATTCCCCGTACGGAGCCCGTCGTGAACGCACGGCCGATTGGGCGCCCCGGTGACCTGTGCGCCCGGGCGGCCGTTTGGCCGGGCATGACCTCCACCTATCCCGCGGGTACGGGACGGCGGCGGCGGAGCCTGGTGCCGCCGCCCGGAGAACCGGCCTCCCGTCCGCAGCAGATCCAGGACCCGCCCATCTACCGCGACCTGCTGCGCAGTTGGGCGGACCGGGGCCGGACCCTGCCCGGGCGGCACGACCCGGAGTGGGCCCGGCTCGCGGCGCCCTCGGCGCTGTACGGCCCCGGCCGGGTCAGCGCGACTCGGGACCCACGAGGTGACGCGCGATGACCATGCGCTGGATCTGGTTGGTGCCCTCGACGATCTGCAGCACCTTGGCCTCGCGCATGTACCGCTCGACCGGGAAGTCCGCCGTGTAGCCGTAGCCGCCGAGCACCTGGACGGCGTCGGTGGTGACCTTCATCGCGGTGTCGGTGCACAGCAGTTTGGCCATGGCGGCCTGCCGGGAGAACCGCCGTCCCGCGTCGCGCAGCCGGGCGGCGGCGAGGTACAGCGCCCGGCCCGCCTCGATCTGCGTCGCCATGTCCGCCAGCATGAAGCGCAGGCCCTGGAAGTCGGAGATCGGCCGGCCGAACTGGGAGCGCCCGGTGGCGTAGGCGACGGCCTCGTCGAGCGCCGCCTGGGCCAGGCCGATGGCGCAGGCGGCGATGCCGAGCCGCCCGGAGTCGAGCGCGGACAGCGCGATCGCGAAGCCCTGCCCCTCCTCGCCGAGGCGTCGGCCGTCCGGCACGCGCACCCCGTCGAAGTGCACTTGTGCGGTGGGCGAGCCCTTCATCCCCATCTTCTTCTCGGGCGCAGCGGCGCTCAGCCCCTCGGCGTCGCCCGGTACCAGGAACGCCGTGATGCCGCGCGGCCCCTCGCCGCCGCTGCGCGCGAGCACGGTGCAGAAGTCCGCCACTCCCCCGTGCGTGATCCAGGCCTTGGTGCCCGTGAGCGACCAGCTCCCGTCGTCCTCGCGCACGGCCTTGGTGCGCAGGGACGCGGCGTCGGAACCGGAGGCGGGCTCGGAGAGGCAGTAGGCCCCGAGGAGGCCGCCGCCGAGCATGGCGGGCAGGTGCTCGACCTTCTGCTCCTTGGTCCCGAAGTCCGCGAGGGCGTGGCAGGCCAGGGTGTGGACGCTCACGCCGAGGCCGACGGTGAGGCGCGCCGCCGCGAGCTCCTCCAGGACCTGGAGGTAGACCTCGTAGGGCTGGTCGCCGCCGCCGTACTCGGAGTCGTAGGGCAGACCGAGCAGTCCGGTCTCGGAGAGCAGGGTGAAGACCTCGCGCGGGAAGCGGCCCGCGTCCTCCTCCTCGGCCGCCCGCGGCGCGATCTCGCGCTGCGCGATGTCGCGGACGAGCGAGATCAGATCCCGGCCCTCGTCCGTGGGCAGTTGACGGTCCACCGGCTGCGGGGCGTGGTCGGGCATGGCGACGCTCCTCTCCCTTTACGGGCACTGCGGCAGCCGCGACCGAGGTTGGGGACGCGACGCCGGGTCCTGCCATCCGGGCCGACGATCTTCTCCCGGGTCACGGAAGTCGCAGATCAGCGGCTGTGGCGCTGTGAGTATGCCCGATTCGGAGCGGCGCGTCACCGGTTAACGAGCGTTCATTTCACCACATCGGGAGCGGCTCGAACCATTGACCTAATGGTCTAGTCCTTTTAAGGTGCCTCCATCGTCTCGACGCGTTCACGCCAAGAGGTGTCCCGCGCGTCCCGGCGCTCCCCCACGCTCCCCTCTCCCCCCCACGAGGAGACACCCGATGCTCCGACCGCACCTCCCCCGCACCCGTGTGCGGGCGCTCCTGTCGGCCGCGTGCTGCGCCGTCCTCGGCGCGGGACTGCTCGCCGGCACCGCCGCCGCGGAGTCCCCCACGACGACCGCGCGGTCCGCCCCCGCCGGGCGGGCCGCCGCCGGCTCCAAGGTGGTCGGCTACTTCACCGAGTGGGGCACCTACGACCGCGAGTACTACGTCAAGAACATCGAGACCTCGGGCTCCGCGGACCGGCTCACGCACATCAACTACTCCTTCGGCAACGTCACCGGCGGCAAGTGCGCGATGGGCGACTCCTACGCGGCGACCGAGCGCGCGTACACGGCGGAGGAGTCCGTGGACGGCGCCGCCGACGCCTGGGACGCGCCGCTGCGCGGCACCTTCAACCAGCTGCTGAAGCTGAAGGAGCGCCACCCGGACCTGAAGGTCCTGTGGTCCTTCGGCGGCTGGACCTGGTCGGGCGGCTTCGCCGAGGCCGCGAAGGACCCCGCCGGCTTCGCCCGGTCCTGCCACGACCTGGTCGAGAACTCGAAGTGGGCCGGCGTCTTCGACGGCATCGACATCGACTGGGAGTACCCCAACGCCTGCGGGCTGACCTGCGACACCAGCGGCCGGGACGCCTACCGCGAGCTGCTGGCGGCGCTGCGCGCGGAGTTCGGCGGCGACGCGCTGGTCACCTCGGCCATCCCCGCGGACGCCACCGACGGCGGCAAGCTCGACGCGGCCGACTACACGGGGGCCGCGCAGTACGTCGACTGGTACAACCCGATGACGTACGACTTCTTCGGCGCCTGGGACGCGGCCGGTCCCACCGCCCCGCACTCGCCGCTGACCTCCTACGACGGCGTCCCGAAGGCCGGCTACGACACCTCGGCGACGATCGCGAGGCTCAAGGGCACGGGCGTCCCCGCCGAGAAGCTGCTGCTCGGGATCGGCTTCTACGGACGCGGCTGGACCGGCGTGACGCAGGACGCGCCCGGCGGCACGGCCACCGGTCCCGCGGCCGGCACCTACGAGCCGGGCATCGACGACTACAAGGTGCTCAAGGAGAAGTGCCCGGCGACGGGCACCGTCGGCGGCACCGCCTACGCGCACTGCGGCGCGGACTGGTGGAGCTACGACACCCCGTCGACCATCGCCGGGAAGATGGACTACAAGGACGAGCAGGGCCTGGGCGGCACGTTCTTCTGGGAGCTGAGCGGTGACACCGCGGACGGCGAGCTGATCAAGGCGATCGACTAGCCGACGGACGGGCGTACGCGCGAACGGCGAGGGGCGGGGACGGACGGCGGTCCCCGCCCCTCGTCACGGTCCGGCGGCCCGGCTCTCCGCCCGCGGCTGTCCGGCTCCCCTCCCGCGACGGGTCCGGGGCCGGGGCCGGTCATGCGCCCGCGACGTCCAGGCCCGTCTCTCCGCCCGCGACCGTCCGGGTCCGGCTATGCGCCGCGCCGTGCGGCCGGCGGCGCCGGGAAGGCGGGGTCCAGCTCCTCGATCGCGCGCAGGGCGCCGCCCAGCATCTTGACCAGCAGCTCGCACATCACGTCGCGGGTCAGGCCCGGCCGGCCGATCCAGTCGAGGGTGATCCCCTCCACGCTGCACAGCCAGCCGAGGAGCGCCACCCGCGGCAGCGGCGCGAGGCGGGACCGCCCGCCGCCGGCGGACCCGTCCGCGGCTGCGTCCGGGCGCGCGGTCCCCCACGCGCCCTCGGCTATGGCCTCGATCATGGCCTCGCGCACCCCGTCGCGGATGGCCTGCACCTCGGCGTCGAAGCCGACGCCGCCGCTGACGATCGTCCGGTACGCGGCCTGATGGTGCTCCGCGTAGCGCAGGTAGCCGTCGACCGTGCGGTGCACCCGCTCCTCGGGCGGCAGGTCGAGGCCGCCGGCCGCGCGGGACAGCAGGTCCGCGACCGCGTCCTCGATGATCGCCAGGTAGTAGCCGCGCTTGGACTTGAAGTAGTAGTAGATCAGTCCCTTGGCGACGTGCGCCTGTCTCGCGATGTCGTCCATCGAGAGCGCGTCGTAGGACGTGTCGGCGAACAACGTCCGTCCGATGGCGATGAGTTCAGCGCGACGCGCCAGCGAGCGCTCGGTGCCGCGCGCCCTCGGGCGGTCGGCGCCGCGCTGTTGACTGATGTTCAATCGGGGCCTGGCCTCCGGCAGCCGAGTGGTCGTCGTCGGCAGTATGGCAGACCCGTGTCCGCCCTCTGTTCGACCCGGTTCGACGGCCGCCGCTCCCGGACGGCGGGGCCCTGGCCGCGCCGGACGGCGCGTGCCCGCAGCGGTCAGATCAGGCCGAGCTGGGTGACGAGCATCGCCAGGACCACGACGAGGGTCCAGCCCGCCGCGTGCTCCAGCAGGTTCGGGCCGTCGTCGTCGGGGCCGCCGGTGCGGGCGCGGACGATTGCTGCGGCGGCAGAGGTCGCGGTCATGGCTTCTCACTCGTCGTCGTGGTGCACGAGGTGCACATGGTGCAGTGGATTCCCCCCACCGTCGGGAACCACCTTGCCACCCGAACGGCCTTTCGCGGTAGAGAGCTTGGTCACGCAGAACGGCGGCCGTGTGCTCCACGTCTCACTCCATGACGGAAGCCGTCCGACCGAAGGGCTCGCGATGCGTACGCTGCGCACGATCCGGACGAGTACGGCGGGGACCCGCCGCCGCGGGGCACGGCGCACGGCGGCGACGGCGGCGGTCGTCGCGACGACCGCCCTGACCGGGGCCGCCGTCCAGGCGGCACCCGCCGGCGGCACCGCGCCCACCGGCACCGCGCCCGCCAGGGCCGCCGCCTCACCGGGCGCCGCCGGGCTCGGCGACCCCCTCTTCCCGCTCGACGGCAACGGCGGGTACGAGGTGACCCACTACACACTGGACTTCGACTGGCGGGCGCCGCGCACCCCGTTCCCGGCGACCGCGACCGTGCGGGCCACCGCGACCCAGCCGCTGTCCCGCTTCAACCTGGACTTCGCGGGCAACACCCTGCGCTCGGTGACCGTGGACGGGACGGCCGCGACCGCCGTGCGCGAGGGCGACGAGCTCGTGGTGACCCCGCGCGGGCCGCTCGCCCGGGGCAGGCCGTTCACCGTGGAGGTCGCGTACACCGCCGACCCGACGCAGACACGGCACCGCGGGGACGCGGTCAAGGACTACGGCTGGATACCGACGCCCGACGGCACGGTGCTCCACCCCCAGCCGAACGGCGCCCGGCTCGTCTTCCCCTCGAACGACCACCCGAGCAGGCGCGCGCCGCTCACGTTCCGCGTCACCACGCCGCCGGGCCTGCGGGCCGCGGCGAACGGCCGCCTCACCGCGCGCACGGAGCACCCGGACGGCCGTGTGACCTGGACGTACGACTCCGAGCAGCCGGTGGCGCCGCAGCTCGTGCAGCTGGCGGTCGGCCGGTTCGCGTTCGCCGAGCGCACCGGCCCGGGCGGGCTGCCGCTGCGCGACGTCGTGCCGGACGCGCTCGCGGCGCCGACGGAGCGGTACCGCGCGCTCACGTCCGCCCACCTGACGTGGCTGGAGCGGCGGCTCGGCCCGTACCCCTTCCGGCGCTACGGCGTCCTCGTCGGCGACGTCGACCGCCGCGCGGCCCTGGAGACGCAGACGCTGTCGCTGGTGACGAAGCCCGTGCTGCTGGGCGACCGGGTCGCGGCCGAGCGCGTCCTCGTGCACGAGCTGACCCACCAGTGGACGGGCGACAGCGTCGCCCTGGAGACCTGGTCGGACCTGTGGCTGAGCGAGGGGCACGCCCGCTTCTACGACCGGCTGTACGCCGAGGAGCACGGCGGCGGCGGACTCGAGGCCGCGATGCGCACGGCGTACGGGAACCACGACCGGTGGCGCCGGGCCCAGGGCGCGCCCGCCGAGCCGGCCGAGCCGGCGCTCTTCGGGTCGATGCGCTACGACGGCTCCGCGCTCGTGCTGTACGCGCTGCGCGAGGAGATCGGCGCGGACGCCTTCGCCCGCGTCGAGCGCGCCTGGGTCACCGAGTACCGGGGCCGGACGGCGGGCACCCGGGACTACGTCGCGCTCGCGTCGAGGGTGGCCGGGCGGGACCTCACGGACTTCCTGCGCCCCTGGCTGTACGGCGGGAGGACGCCGCCGATGCCCGGCCACCCCGACTGGAGGACCGCGCCGGTGCGGGGCTGACCGGCGGCTCCCGCGGAACGGCCGTCCCGCGGGGCCGGTGCCCCGGTGACCGGTCTCAGCGGACGCCCACCGCCGCCAGCGCCTTGCGCTGGCGCGCCGTCGGCTGCGCCGGGAAGTACAGGTAGCAGACGCCGCCGCTGCCGGAGGCGACGGCTCCGGAGGCGTTGTAGCGCTTGGTGCGCAGCCAGATGTTCTCGAACTCGCGCCGCTTGTAGACCCGGCGCACCGCGGCGTTGTCCGGCGAGGCGGGGTCGTTGGCGATGACGTCCCCGCCGGCGGTGAAGCCGATGACGGTCATCAGGTGGCCCGCGGTGCCGTAGCCCGCCCCGGTCAGCTCGGAGGCGAGGAACGACTGGGACGTGATGACGGGGATGCCCGCCGCGATCAGGGTCTCCAGGTCGGTGAGCGAGCCGAGCCGGGTCACCACGCCCTGCAGACCGTCGTAGGTCGCGGCGTACGCGGCGTTGAAGGGCCAGTTGCCGCAGCCGTTGTACTGGTGGTCGTAGGTGGACCGGGCGGCGTGGCACACCTGCGGGTCCGCGTAGGACGGGTCGACCCAGGCCAGCTGCTCCTCGGTCGGTCTGCGGCCCCAGTACTCGATGATCATCTGTGAGGAGGTGGGGCTGCACCAGGCCTCGCCGCCGTTGTCGTACTCGGGGTACTGGCCGGCGTGGATCTCCTGCGAGTAGCGCGGCACGGGCAGTTCCCGGGCGGGGCCCGCCGGGGCGGAGGCGGGGACGGTGAAGCGGCCGGGGACGTCGGAGCCCATCACGCCGAGGCGCCACACGGTGGGGGACGCCGTGCCCCCCGGCTTCCGGTACAGGGTGAGCCGCAGCCGGCAGGAGGCGAGCCGCAGACCGGAGCCCGGGTCGTCGACCGAGAGGGTGTCCGTCCAGACGGTGCTCCTCCCGTCGCTCTGGCCGTCCACCGAGGTGCGCTTGACGTCCCGGTCGCCGGCCGCCCAGCGGCCGAGCACGTACCAGGGCGTCGCGGTGCCGTCGGAGTAGGTGCCGCGCACCTCGACCTGGATCCAGGTGCCGGCCGGGGTGTGCGCGTTCCAGGAGGCGATGACCTCGGTGGCGGGCACGGAGAGGCGGTGGACGGGCGAGGTCCAGCGCGCGTACTCCCACGTCCCGGTGGTGCCGGTGTGCGGGTCGCGGTAGGTGGTGGTGCCCGGCGGCGCGGCGATCGTCACGCCGGGGCGGGCGCCGGGGGCGACCCGGGTGCCCTCGGCGGTGCCGCCGCGCCAGTCGGCCTCCGTGGTCCAGGCGTGGTTGTCCACGGTGGCGGAGGGCGCTTTCGCGCGCGCCGGGCGGGACGGCGGGGAGGGGACGGCGGCGGCCGCGGGGGCGCCGACGGCCGCCGCGGCGGAGACCGCGGCGGCCAGGACGATTCTGCGGGACGGCTGCTCGGATCTGGTCATGGCAGGGGAACCCCCAGGTGTCCGGAACGGGCGAATCCGACGCACGGTCGTGCGCCAACTATGAACGCGGCCTACCCGTTCTGCCAGCACTTCCGGGCCCGCGGCGACCACCAATATTGGTCGAGACCGGTGGCACGGACCGGGGCCCGGCACGGGACGGGCGGAAGGGCACGACGGGGACGGGAGAGACCGGGGAGGGACGGTGACACCGGTCACGGAAGACGGTGACGCCGCCTGCGGGGACGGCGGCGGACACGGGAGGCGGCGGCGCAGACGGTCGGAGACGGTGACGCCGACCGAGGAAGGCGGTGGCGCCGGGCCCCGTAGGATCGGTCTCCGCACCATGAACACACCGCCCCGCCCTCCGGAGACCGACCTGCGCGCCCTCGCCGCCGGGCTGCGCCGGGTGCCGCCCTCCTGCGGCCCGGTCCGCCTCGTCGCGGTCGACGGGCACGCGGGCTCGGGCAAGTCCACGTTCGCCGCGCGCCTCGCGCGGGCCCTCGGCGGCGCGCCCGTCCTGCACCTCGACGACATCGCGACCCACGACGAGCTGTTCGCCTGGACCGCACGGCTGGCGGAGGAGGTCGTCGAGCCGCTGCGGGCCGGACGGACGGCACGCTACCGGCCGTACGACTGGCACGCGCGGGCCCTCGGGCCGGCCCGCGAGCTGCCGCCCGCGCCCGTGGTGCTCGTCGAGGGCGTCGGCGCGGGCCGCCGCGCGCTGCGGCCCCGGCTGGCCCGGCTGCTGTGGATGGAGATGCCGTCCGGGACCGCCTGGGCGCGCGGCCGCCGGCGGGACGGCAGCGAGCAGAGTGCCTTCTGGGACGGGTGGGTCCGCGCGGAGCGGCGCCACTTCGCCGGCGACCCCTCGCGCCCCTTCGCGGACCTTCTGGTGCGGGAGCGCACGGAGGGATACGAGGTGCTCCCGGGGCCCTGTGCGCCCCCTTCTCCGCCCCCCTCCGTCACCCATGGTGACGAGTGATCTGCTGTGTGCTGAACCTGTGAAGACGCTTGTCACACGAGTCCCGCGAACGCTCCAACTCGGCTTGACCCAGGGGCCGTACAGGACTTACGTTCTCAATGTGCGGCCCTTCCGAGCCGCCCGAAATCGCGAAGCCCCCGGTTGTTCCCCCGTGACCGGGGGCTTCGTTCTGCCCGGACCTCCCCCGTTCGGGCGCTTTGCGCCGCCGTCCGCTCACCCTCGGTGACCACGCCGTGTGCGCCCCGTCTGCTCCCACCCCGGCGAACCGGGCGCGGTGCGCCCTTCGGCGGGCGGGAGCCCCGCAGGTACGATGCCTGTCGGTGCGACCTTCGGACGGCTGCTCTTCGCACCGGACGCAAGTCCCGTTTACGGCACAGCGGTTCGGCTCAGCCGCCGACGGGTACGGACCCGTCCGGCATTCGACGGGGGCACGGTTTGTGGGGGACGTGATGGACTTCGGCACGCGGGGCCCCGAGGCCCCGGCCGACCTCGCCTGGCTGCGAGGCGTGGACGCCTACACGATGGGCGCCTATCCGCAGGCGGAGGAGGAGTTCCGCTCCGCCGTCCGCATGGATCCGGGCATGGCCGACGGCTGGCTCGGGCTCCACGCGCTGCGCATCGACACGACGACCGCACTGCTGCGGATGTTCCGGCACCGGGACCGCTTCGGCGAGCAGCGGGCGCGGCACCGGCGCACCCTGAACTCCTGGTACTGGCTCGGCTGGTGGGTGCAGCCCGTCCTGGAGAGCCCGCGCGACCTGCTGCTCGCGCACGCCTCGCACTGGCTGGACGGGCGCCACGTACCGGAGCTGGACCGGGCCCTGGCGGGGCTGCCGCCGGTGGACGCCGATCCGCAGGTGCGGTTCCTGCACGCCTGCCGGGCCTACCTGGTCAAGGACTGGGAGCAGCTGGTCCGGCACACCGACCCGCTGATCGACGACCCCGTGCTGGGCATCGAGGCCGGCCTGTTCGGCGGCATGGCCCGGGTGCGCCTGGAGATGTACGGGCAGGCCGAGCCGCTGCTGTCGGCGTCCCTGATGCGCTGCCGCAGCGAGCAGCCGCAGCGCAAGGAGCTGCGCTACTGGCTGGCGCGGGCCCACGAGGGCACCGGGCGGTCCGCCGCGGCGCTGCCCCTGTACCGGGCGGTGCACCGGGTCGACCCCGCGTTCATGGACACCTCGGCGCGCATCGCCGCGATCGCCGAGGGGGACGGGTACGACGACCCCGCCGACTTCGCCACCGTCACGCTGCCGGGGTTCGGGCAGGACGCGGCGGACGCCCCGGACGGCCTCGACCCGCTGTTCGGCGCCGAGGGCCGCGACCTGAAGCTGTCCGACCCCGAGCCGCCGGGCACGCTGTCCCCCGACCCCGACGCGGTGCGCGAGAAGGCCGTGGTGCCGGTGCGGCCGCCGACCGCGGGCCCCACCGACCCCGCGCTGCTGGAGGAGGCGCTCGCCGAACTGGAGCGCATGGTTGGACTGGATCCGGTGAAACGCCAGGTGAAGGCGTTGTCGGCGCAGCTGAACATGGCGCGGCTGCGGGCCGGGCAGGGCCTTCCGGTGCAGCCCCCGAAGCGGCACTTCGTCTTCTCCGGCCCGTCCGGCACCGGCAAGACCACCGTGGCCCGCATCCTCGGCCGGGTCTTCTACGCCCTCGGCCTGCTGGGCGGCGACCACCTGGTGGAGGCCCAGCGCGCGGACCTGGTGGGCGAGTACCTGGGCCAGACGGCCGTGAAGGCCAACGAGCTGATCGACTCCGCGATCGGCGGCGTCCTCTTCGTCGACGAGGCCTACGCGCTGTCGAACTCCGGGTACGGCAAGGGCGACGCGTACGGCGACGAGGCCCTGCAGGTGCTGCTGAAGCGCGCCGAGGACAACCGCGACCACCTCGTGGTGATCCTCGCCGGCTACCCCGAGGGCATGGACCGGCTGCTGGCCGCCAACCCGGGCCTGTCGTCCCGCTTCACCACCCGCGTCGACTTCCCCTCCTACCGTCCGCTGGAGCTGACCGCGATCGGCGAGGTGCTGGCCGCCGAGAACGGCGACGTGTGGGACGAGGAGGCCCTGGACGAGCTGCGCTCCATCGCGGGGCACGTCGTCGACCAGGGCTGGATCGACGAGCTGGGCAACGGCCGGTTCCTGCGCACGCTGTACGAGAAGAGCTGCGCCTACCGCGACCTGCGGCTCTCCGGCTACCCGGGCATCCCCTCCCGCGACGACCTGGCCACCCTGCGCCTGCCCGACCTGATGCAGGCGTACGGCGAGGTGCTGTCGGGGCGGGGGCCGCAGGATCCGCCGGCCCTGTGACGGCCGGCCCGCGACGCGGGCCGCCCCCGGCGAACCGGCCGGTTCGCCGGGGGCGGCCCCTTTCCGTGCGGTGCCCGCGGGCCTCAGCCCGCCAGCGCCCCCTCGGGCGCCTCCTCGGGCGTCCCCGGCCGCCGCTCGGCGGCGCGCGGCGGGGCGGGCGCGGCCTGCGGCTCCTCGCGGTGCGCGGGGTCGTGGACCTCACCGACCAGGAGTTCGAGGACGTCCTCCAGCGCGACCAGGCCGAGGACCCGGCCCGAGGCGTCGGCGACCTGCGCGAGGTGCGTCGCGGCGCGGCGCATCACGGTCAGGGCGTCGTCCAGCGGGAGGTCGGACCGCAGGGTCGTCATGGGCCGCCACACCTGCTGCGGCACGGCCCGCTCGGACTCCTCCAGGTCCAGGACGTCCTTCACGTGCAGATAGCCCATGAAGGCGCCGTTCTCCGCGACCACCGGGAAGCGCGAGTACCCGGTGCGCGCGGTGAGGGCGAGGACCCCGCCCGGGGTGACCGAGGGGTCCACGGTCACCAGGGACGCGCGGTCCAGGAGGACGTCCGTGACCGGGCGCGAGCCCAGCTCCAGGGCGTCCTCCAGGCGCTCCTGCTCCTCGGGGTCCAGGAGCCCGGCCTGACCCGCGTCCTCCACCAGGCGGTTGAGCTGCTCGCTGGTGAAGACGGCCTCCACCTCGTCCTTGGGTTCGACGCGGAAGAGCATCAGCACCCACCTGGCGCAGGCGCCGAGCGCCGCGGTGACCGGCCGGCACAGCCGGGCGAAGGCCACCAGGCCCGGGCTGAGCCACAGCGCGGTCCGCTCCGGCGCGGCCATGGCGAGGTTCTTCGGGACCATCTCGCCGATGACGAGGTGGAGGAAGACCACGACCGCCAGGGCGATGACGTAGCCGAGCGGGTGGATCATGCCCTCGGGCAGGTGGACCGCCTCGAAGACCGGTTCCAGCAGGTGCGCCACGGTCGGCTCGGCGACCGCGCCGAGGGTCAGCGAGCAGACCGTGATGCCGAACTGGGCGGCGGCCATCATCTGCGGCAGCCGCTCCAGGCCGTACAGCACCTGCCGGGCCCGGGCGGTGCCCAGGGGCTCGATCTGGCTGCGGCGCACGGAGACGAGCGCGAACTCGGCGCCGACGAAGAAGCCGTTGGCGAGCACGAGCAGCGCGGCGAGGAACAGCTGCAGGACGCTCATCGGGCGGCCTCCAGGGCGGGGGCGGTGTCGGTGGTGCCGGCGGTGCGCACGAGCCGGACCCGCTCGGCGCGGTAGTGCCCGACCTGGCGCACGGTGAGCCGCCAGCCGGGCAGCTCGGCCCGGTCGCCGGGGACCGGGATGCGGCCGAGCAGGTCGGCGACCAGTCCGGCGACGGTCTCGTACGGCCCCTCGGGCGCGTCGAGGCCGATGCGCCGCAGCAGGTCGACGCGGCAGCCGCCGTCGGCGTCCCAGGCGGGCCTGCCGTCCTCGGGCGGCGCCGCGGCCAGCTCGGGGACCTCCGCGAGCACGTCGTCGTGCTCGTCGCGGACCTCACCGACGAGTTCCTCGACGATGTCCTCCAGGGTGACGACGCCGGCCGTGCCGCCGTACTCGTCGACGACGACGGCGATGGGCTGCTCGCTGCGCAGCCGCGCCAGCAGCGGGCGCACGGGCAGCGTCTCGGGGACCAGCAGGGGGGTCTGCGCGATGCGGCCGACGGGGGTGCGCAGCCGGTCGTGGGCGGGCACCGCGAGGGCGTCCTTGAGGTGCACCATGCCGACGATCTCGTCGATCCGCTCCCGGTAGACGGGGAAGCGGGACAGGCCGGTGGCGCGGGTGAGGTTGACGACGTCCTCCGCGGTGGCGGAGGACTGCAGCGCGCTGACCTTCACGCGCGGCGTCATGACGTGCTGGGCGGTCAGGTCGGCCAGCGACAGGGTCCGTACGAAGAGGTCGGCGGTGTCCTGCTCCAGGGCGCCGGCCTCGGCCGAGTGGCGGGCCAGGGAGACCAGCTCGCCGGGGGTGCGGGCGGAGGCCAGCTCCTCGGCGGGCTCGACGCCCAGGGCCCGTACGAGCCGGTTGGCGACGGCGTTGAGCGCGGCGATCACCGGCCGGAAGAGCCGGGAGAAGGCGTGCTGCGGGCCGGCGACGAACCGGGCGACCTGGAGCGGCCGGGACACCGCCCAGTTCTTGGGCACGAGCTCGCCGACCACCATCTGCACGGCGGAGGCCAGCAGCATGCCGACGACCACGGCCACGCCGGACACGACGCCCCCGGGGAGGCCGGCGGCGGTGAGGGGGCCGTGGAGCAGTTCGGCGAGCGCCGGTTCGGCGAGCATGCCGACGACGAGGGAGGTGATGGTGATGCCGAGCTGGGTGCCGGAGAGCTGGAAGGACAGCTCCTTGAGGGCGTCCACGACCGTACGGGCGCGGCGGTCGCCGTCGGCGGCGGCCTTCTCGGCCTCGGGGCGCTCGACGGTGACGAGGCCGAACTCGGCGGCCACGAAGAAGCCGTTGGCGAGGATCAGCACGAGGGCCGCTCCGAGGAGCAGCAGGGGGGTGGTCATGAGGCCGCCGCCACCGATCCGGCGCGGAGGGGTTCCGCGCTATGTCGGGCAGGGGCGGCGCAGGTACTGCAGGACGATCCGTCCATTGCCGGAGGGAGTCACTCCTCGAATAGCAGGAGCCCCTGGGCGCCGGGTGCCGGGCGGACCGCAGGGGCGGAGGCGCAGTGACACGCCTCCGCCCCCAGATTAATCGGGTTCCGGGTGCGGACGTCAGACAGAACGCCTCGGAGTCACCTGTGATCTTCACCGGGCCCGGTGGCGGACCGGGCCTCGGTCAGCGCGCGCAGGGCGCGGGCGTCGCTGATGGCCTGCTGCCGGGCGATGCCGGGCTGGATGCCTAGCGCGGGCAGGCTGGTGCCGTCGCTGAGGTCGAGGAAGACCCACGGGTCGCCCTGGCGCAGGTTCACCCGGACGATCTCCGGCCAGGCCAGCCGGCGGCGGCTGGCGATGTTGACGACGGTGACGCCGTCCTCGTCGGCGACGACCTTCGGCCGGGAGAGCAGCGCGAGCACCCCGAACAGCAGCGCTCCGGTGAGGACGAAGCTGAGGCGCTCGCCCGGTCCCAGCTTCTCCAGCATCATCGCGACCGCCGTGACGGCCACGAAGACCGCGACCCCGGAGGTTAGCAGGACGGCCCGGGTGCGGCCCGGCCGGAAGGTGACGGGCAGGGCGGGCAGATCCGACATGGCGGTGCTCCGGATCCGGGTCAGAGGCGGCAGGCGTGGATGGCCGTGGTCAGGATGGCCCGCGCGCCGAGGGCGTACAGGTCGTCCATGATCCGCTGGGCGTCCTTGGCGGGGACCATGGCCCGGACGGCGACCCAGCCCTCGTTGTGCAGCGGGGAGACCGTCGGGGACTCCAGGCCGGGGGTGAGGGCGACGGCGCGCTCCAGGTGCTCGGCGCGGCAGTCGTAGTCCATCATCACGTAGGTCCGGGCGACCAGGACGCCCTGGAGGCGGCGCAGGAACTGCTGGACCTTCGGCTCGTCGGCGTCGGCGCCGGTGCGGCGGATCACCACGGCCTCGGACTGCATGATGGGCTCGCCGATGACCTGCAGGCCCGCGTTGCGCAGCGAGGTGCCGGTCTCCACGACGTCCGCGATGACCTGGGCGACGCCCAGCTCGATGGCGGTCTCGACGGCGCCGTCCAGGTGCACGACGGAGGCGTCGACGCCCTTGTCGGCGAGGTGCTTGGCGACGATGCCCTCGTAGGAGGTGGCGATCGTCGTGCCGCCGAGGTCCTCGACGCCGTTGGCGGTGCCCGGCTTCGTGGCGAAGCGGAAGGTGGAGCGGGCGAAGCCCAGCGGGAGGATCTCCTCGGCGCTCGCGCCGGAGTCGATCAGCAGGTCGCGGCCGGTGATGCCGATGTCCAGCTTCCCGGACGAGACGTAGATGGCGATGTCGCGGGGGCGCAGGTAGAAGAACTCGACCTCGTTGGCGGGGTCGACGATGACGAGTTCCTTGGACTCCCGGCGCTGCTGGTAGCCGGCCTCATGCAGCATCTCCGCCGCAGGTCCTGACAGGGAACCCTTGTTGGGGACGGCGATGCGCAGCATGAGGTCGGCTTCCTTCGTGTCGTGGTCGCGGGCGCGGGACGCGCGTCCGCGCGGGATGCGGATGCGGGTCTAGAGGTGGGCGTAGACGTCGTCGAGCGAGATGCCGCGCGCCACCATCATCACCTGGACGTGGTAGAGCAGCTGCGAGATCTCCTCGGCGGCCGCCTCCTTGCCCTCGTACTCGGCGGCCATCCAGACCTCGGCGGCCTCCTCGACGACCTTCTTGCCGATGGCGTGGACGCCCTTGCCCACGAGTTCGGCGGTGCGGGAGGTGGCGGGGTCGCCGTCGGCGGCCTTGTGCTGGAGCTCGGCGAAGAGCTCCTCGAACGTCTTCTTGGACATGGTGGTGCTTACTCTACGCGCCCGCGCGGCCGCCCTGGCGCCAGGGCTCGGCGACGGTACGCAGCGTGGTCGCGGTGGCCACGGCCGCGGTGACCGCCTCGTGCCCCTTGTCCTCGCTGGAGCCCTCCAGGCCCGCGCGGTCCAGGGCCTGCTCCTCGGTGTCGCAGGTCAGCACGCCGAAGCCGACCGGGACGCCGGTCTCCACGGAGACCTGGGTCAGGCCCTGGGTGACGCCCTGGCAGACGTAGTCGAAGTGCGGGGTGCCGCCGCGGACGACCACGCCGAGCGCGACGATCGCGTCGTAGCCGCGGCCCGCGAGGACCTTGGCGACGACCGGCAGCTCGAAGCTGCCGGGGACCCGCAGCAGGGTCGGCTCGTCGATGCCCAGCTCGCCCAGGGCGCGCAGGGCGCCGTCCACGAGGCCGTCCATCACCTTCTCGTGCCACTGCGCCGCGATCACCGCGACGCGCAGGTCGCCGCAGTTGCGGACGGTCAGTTCGGGTGCGCCCTTGCCGCTCACGTGTCTCCTCGGTCCTTGCTCTCCGGGCCCTTTCGGGCCTCTGGCCTCTTCGGGTGTGCTCGCCCGTCGCTACTGGTTGCCGCAGGCGGACACGGCCGACGCGTCCAGCCACGGCAGGTCGTGCCCCATCCGGTCGCGCTTGGTGCGCAGGTACCGGAGGTTGTGCTCCCCCGCCTGGACGGGCATCGGCTCGCGGCCGACGACCCTCAGGCCGTGCCGGGCGAGCGCGTCGGTCTTGTCGGGGTTGTTGGTCATCACCCGTACGCCGCGCACGCCGAGGTCCTCCAGGATCCGCGCGCCGGCCGCGTAGTCGCGGGCGTCGGCGGGCAGTCCCAGTTCGAGGTTGGCGTCGAGCGTGTCGCGGCCGCGCTCCTGCAGTTCGTAGGCGCGCAGCTTGGACATCAGGCCGATGCCCCGGCCCTCGTGGCCGCGCAGGTAGACCACGACGCCGCGGCCCTCGGCCTGGATGCGGCGCAGGGAGGTCTCCAGCTGGGGGCCGCAGTCGCAGCGCAGCGAGTGGAGGACGTCCCCGGTCAGGCACTCGGAGTGGACGCGGACCAGGACGTCCTCGCCGTCGCCGAGGTCGCCGTGGACGAGGGCGACGTGCTCGACGCCGTCGACCGTGGAGCGGTAGCCGTACGCGGTGAAGTCGCCGAAGGCGGTGGGCAGGTGGACCTCCGCCTCGCGGCGGACGGTGGGCTCGGCGGTCCTGCGGTAGGCGATCAGGTCCTCGATGGAGATGATCGTCAGGCCGTGCTTGCGGGCGAACGGGACCAGCTCGGGCAGCCGCAGCATCCGGCCGTCCTCGCCCGCGATCTCGACGATCGCGCCGGCCGGGCGCAGGCCCGCGAGGCGGGCCAGGTCCACGGCGGCCTCGGTGTGGCCGTTGCGGGCGAGCACGCCGCCGGACCGGGCGCGCAGCGGGAAGACGTGGCCGGGGCGCACGAAGTCGATCGGCCCCGCGGCGCCCCCGGCGAGCAGCCGCAGGGTGGTGGCGCGGTCGGCGGCGGAGATGCCGGTGGTCACGCCGTGCGCGGCGGTCGCGTCCACGGAGACGGTGAACGCCGTCTTCATGGACTCCTCGTTGTCCTGCACCATCTGCGGCAGCCGCAGCCGGTCCAGCTCCTCGCCCTCCATGGGGGCGCAGATCAGGCCGCGGCACTCGCTCATCATGAAGGCGACGATCTCGGGGGTCGCCTTCTCGGCGGCGAGGACGAGGTCGCCCTCGTTCTCCCGGTCCTCGTCGTCGACCACCACGACGGGGCGGCCCGCCGCGATGTCGGAGATCGCCCGCTCGACCGGGTCGAGCGCGAAGTCGGAGGCGTCCTCCTCATGACCGGTGCTGTACCAGACGGGTGTCGCGGTCATGCCGGGGCTCCTTTCAGGAGAGGCCGCGTGTTCCGGCGGGAGCGCAGCCACCAGTCGCGCAGGCCCCACAGGACGAGCGCGCCGTAGACGACGTAGACGAAGCCGGAGAAGGCGAAGCCGTTGGCGAAGTTGAGGGGCACGCCGACCAGGTCGACCAGGAGCCAGGCGAACCAGAACTCGACCATGCCGCGCGCCTGCGCGTACATGGCGACGATCGTGCCGACGAAGACGTACGCGTCCGGCCAGGGGTCCCAGGACAGCGCCGGGTAGGCGGTGAACAGGCCGCCGACCGCGAGGGTGCCGGCGACGGCGCCGGCGACGAGGTACGCGCGCTCGCGCCAGGTGGCGAAGCGGACGGCGATGCCGCCGTCCTGCGCCTGGCCTCTGCCGCGGTTCCACTGCCACCAGCCGTACCCGGCGACGACCATGACGACGATCTGCTTGCCGGCGCTGCCGGACAGGTGCGCGGTGGCGAAGGCGGCGAAGAGGACGACGCCGGAGAGGAACTGGACGGGCCAGCTCCAGATGGAGCGCCGCCAGCCGAAGGCCAGACCGATCAGGCCGATCACGTTGCCGATCATGTCCGACCACTTGATGTGCTGGTCGAGAAGGACGAACGCCTCGGAATTGAGCCAGTTCACTTGCCTGCCTCCTGCCCCGCGAGCAGCCGCTCGACGTACTTGGCGATGATGTCGACCTCGAGGTTGACAAGATCGCCGCTCTGCTTGTTCCCGAGCGTGGTCAGGGCGAGCGTGGTGGGGATGAGGCTGACGGTGAAGGAGTCCGCGGCCGCCTCGACGACGGTGAGGCTGATGCCGTCGACCGTGACGGAGCCCTTCTCGACCACGTACCGGGACAGGTCCTGGGGCAGCGAGATCCGCACGATCTCCCAGTGCTCGGAGGGGACGCGCTCGACGATGCGGCCGGTGCCGTCCACGTGGCCCTGCACGATGTGGCCGCCGAGGCGGGCGCCGACGGCCGTGGGCCGTTCGAGGTTGACGCGGGAGCCGACGGCGAGCGCGCCGAGGCTGGAGCGGTTCAGCGTCTCGGCCATCACGTCGGCGGTGAACTCGTCGCCCTCGTGCTCGACGACGGTGAGACAGACGCCGTTGACCGCGATGGAGTCGCCGTGCCGGGCGCCCTCGGTGACGACGGGGCCGCGCAGCCGGAAACGGGAGGCGTCGCCGAGATTCTCGACGGCGGTGACCTCACCCAGCTCTTCGACGATTCCGGTGAACACTTCCCGGGTCCTCCTGCCTCGTTCGGGCACGGACTCCGGGGCTGTCGACGAGCGACACTTCGAACGGGCGCCGCGACACCGGATACGACCCCGTACGTACTCGTCCCCTCGGACGAGCCGGTACGGCGGGTGCTTCGATGCCTGGCCCGCCGCGCACTGCCTCCCATCCGGACTTTAACCGTCGGTCCAGGAATTTCACCTGGTCAACCGGCCACTGGATGCGGCCGGGTCGCGGACTGTAACCGCCGGTTCGGAATTTCACCGACCCCGGAGTGCGCTGCTTCTCTCGCCCACCAGTCTGCCACGCACGATCGACTCGGAAGCGGGCCGCGCCTGTGGAGTGGCTCACAGGTGCCGTACACCCACTTGCCCGGCCGCCCGGTCGCTGCTCAACTCCCCTCGGGGCCACTGCCGTTGACGCCGCCGTCCCCTTGACCCCTGTGGTCTAGTCCATTTATGGTCTGCGCAGCTTCCTCCGCGACCGGGGCGCCGCAGCCCCACCGCGAACGGCCCGGCGGCGGTGACGAAGGCCCTTGCCCCGCCGCCGGGTCCCCGTCGCACCGCCGCGCCGGCGCGTCCGCCCCGCCCGCAGGGCCCCGGCGGACCGGGGACGGCGGCCCGCGGGGCCCCGCTCAGCGCTCCGCGGGCGCGAAGAGGTCGTCCTGGGCGCCGTCCCGCGCCGTCAGGAGCGCGCCGCGCAGCACCGCCCCGCCGCCCAGGCTGCCGGCCCGCACCTCGGTGGGCAGCGGCGACATACGGGCGAGCCGCTCCCGCACCCGGGAGGCCAGCGCGGCGCCGCCCGCCCGGCCGGTCTCCCCCGCCAGCACGACGCACCCGGGGTCCAGCACGGCGGCGACCGAGGCGGCCCCGAGCGCCACCCGGTCGGCCAGGGCGTCGAGGAAGCCGCCGGCGTCGGGCCCCGGTCCGCCGTCCGCGTCCGCGCGCTCCGCGCCGTCCGCCCCCGCCACCGCCTCCCGCACCAGGGCCGCGGCCCGCAGCTCGACGTCCGCGCCGGCGGGCGCCGTCAGGCCGTGCCGCACCGCCAGCTCCTCGACCGCCGCCGCGCCCGCGAGGGAGTGGAAGCCGCCGCCGCAGTCCGTCGCCGAGGGCAGGCCGCCGGTCCACGGCACCGGCAGGAAGCCCAGCTCGCCCGCGCCGCCGGAGGCGCCGCGGCGCAGGACGCCGTCGAGCATGACGGCGGCGCCGATGCCAAGGCCGAGCCAGACCAGGACGAAGGTGTCGCGGTCGCGGGCCGCGCCGTCGCGGTGCTCGGCGAGGGCGGCGAGGTTGGTCTCGTTCTCGACCAGGACGCGGGCCGGGAGCCGTTCCTGGAGGGCCGCGACCAGGCGGCGGTGCCAGGCGGGCAGGCCGGTGGAGTCGCGCAGTTCGCCGGTGGCCGGGTCGATCAGGCCGGGCGCGCCGACGCCGACGGTGTGCAGCGGCACGGCCCCGGCCTCCTTCGCCGCGCGCTCGACGAGCGCGACCGCCCGCTCCACGGCGGGTCCGGTGCCGGCGTCCTCCGCGACGGGCGCGGACGCCTCGGCGCGCACCCGGCCGAGCAGGTCGGCGACGACCACGGACACGCTCTCGGTGCGCACGTCGAGCGCGGCCAGGTGCGCGCGGCCCGCGACGATCCCGTACAGCCGGGCGTTGGGCCCGCGCCGCTCGGCCCCGGCCTCGCCCACCACCTCGATCAGTCCGGCGGCCGCGAGGCGGTCCACGAGGTCGGCGACGGTGGGCCGGGACAATCCGGTGAGCTGCTTCAACTGCCCCGCCGTGAGCGGGCCTTCCTGCTGCAGCAGCCTCAGGGCGAGCCGGTCGTTGATGGCCCGGGCGGTGCTGGGTGATGCGGGCATGCCGGGGATCCTCCCAGATCGGTGCGTGCCCGAAGCGGCCGGACGGCGGGATCGCGGCTATCTATCAGGCAGGGTTCCTGATAGTTTACGCGCCGGACTGTGCACATCAGGACGAGCGCGCCGGAGGGGACGGGGAATGAGTGAAGTGACGTACGACCGGAGCGAGGTGCGCCGCGCCCGGTACGCCGTGGCCACGGTCTTCGCGGTGCACGGCGCCGTCACCGGCTCCTTCGCCACCCGTGTGCCCTGGATCCAGGAGCACGCCGGGGTCAGCGCGGGCCAGCTCGGCCTGGCGCTGGCGTTCCCGGCCCTCGGCGCCTCCCTGGCGATGCCGCTGGCGGGCCGGATCAGCCACCGCTTCGGCGCCCGCACGGCGCTGCGCGGCCTGCTCGCCCTGTGGACGCTCGCGCTCACGCTGCCGTCGCTGGCGCCGAACCTGCTCACGCTCTGCGCGGCCCTGTTCGTGTACGGGGCGACGGCCGGCATGTCGGACGTGGCGATGAACGCGCTGGGCGTCGAGGTCGAGAACCGCCTGCAGAAGTCGATCATGTCCGGGCTGCACGGCATGTGGAGCGTGGGCGCCCTGACCGGCTCGGCGGCCGGCACCCTCGCCGCGCACCTGGGTGCGGACGCGCGCCTGCACCACCTGCTCGCGGCGGCCGTCCTGACCGTCGCCGGCTTCGCGGCGTGCCGGTGGGTGCTGGACCTGCGGGCCGCCCAGGACGAGGAGGCGCCGCCGCGGTTCGCGCTGCCGCCGAAGTCCGCGCTGCTGATCGGCGCGGTCGGGTTCTGCGCGGTGTTCGCCGAGGGCGCGAGCCTGGACTGGTCGGCGGTGTACCTGCGCGACGTCCTGGACACCTCCGCCGGGGCGGCGGCGGCCTCCACCACGGGCTTCACCCTCACCATGGCGCTCGCCCGGATCGCGGGCGACGCGGTGATCGACCGCTTCGGCGCGGTGCGCACCGTGCGCGTCAGCGGCGTCCTGGCCACGCTCGGCGGAGTGCTCGTCGTGGCGGCCGGGAACCCGGTCGTGGCGATGTGCGGCTTCGCGCTGCTGGGCCTGGGCATCGCGGTGGTCGTGCCGCTGGCCTTCGCCGCGGCGGGCCGCAGCGGCCCCAACCCCTCGCAGGCCATCGCGGGCGTCGCCACCATCACCTACACCTCGGGCCTGGTCGCCCCGTCCGCGATCGGCACGCTGGCGCAGGCGACGAGCCTGGTGGTGTCCTTCACGCTGGTGACGGTGCTGGCGAGCGCGCTCGTGGCGTTCGCCGGGGTGCTGCGGACCGGTCCCCGCAAGGGGAAGGCGGCGGTCAGCCCTACGGACGCAGCAGTTCCCGGCCCAAGGCCCTGAACCGCTCGCTCCACGGCGCGGGGCGCAGTGTCGCCGCGTCCAGCCGGACGAGCACCCGGGTGCCGTGCGCGTACGTCACGGCCCCGTCGGCCGAGCAGAACCGGAAGCCGTAGGTCAGGCCGGTGGTGCCGAGCCGCTCCAGCCACAGGTGCACCGCGTACTCGCCGGCGGTCGTGACCGGCACGTCGTAGGTCACCCGCAGCTCCTTGACCGCGTTGCAGGCGTCGCCCGCGGCCTCCCAGTCGCCGGTGAAGCCGAAGCCGCTCTCCTGCCACAGGGCGCCCCAGGCGCGCTCGACGAGGACGGGGTAGCGGGCGTTGTGCAGTAGTCCGAGGGCGTCCAGGTCGTCGAAGTGGACGGTGACGGGGACCAGCCGCCCGTACGGCGGGGCGGGGGCGGTCGGGGCTTCGGCGGTCACGGCGCTACTCCTGGACGTACGGGATGCATGCTTAATGCAACGACTTGCCGCTCAATCCTAGGCACCCGCCCGGAGCGGGACGTGCGGCGGGCTCCCGCCCGAAGGGGCCGGGCGGGCCACGCCGACGGGTGGCGGTTTTCGGCCGGCCTTACCATGACGCTGATCTTCTGGCACGACACACACGGCTCCGGGACCCCCGCCGCGGCACCCGCCCGGAGCACGAGGAAAGCGACTCTCACATGGATCTCGGCGTGCGCTGGAAACTGCACGGCGACGGACGCAACCCGGCCCCCGGGGCGGTGGTCCGCCCCGACGAGCGGCTCAGCTGGCCGCGGACGATCGGGCTCGGCGCGCAGCACGTCGTGGCGATGTTCGGCGCGTCGTTCGTGGCGCCGGTCCTGATGGGGCTCGACCCGAATCTCGCGATCATGATGTCGGGCGTCGCGACCATGGTGTTCCTGCTGGCCACCCGCGGCCGGGTGCCCAGCTACCTGGGCTGCTCCCTCTCCTTCGTGGGCGTCGCCGCGGTCATCCGCGCCCAGGGCGGCACCAGCGCCACCGTGACCGGCGCCGTCCTCGTCGTGGGCGCCGCGCTGTTCCTGGTGGGCCTGGCCGTGCAGCGGTTCGGGGCGCGGATCATCCACGCCGCCATGCCGCCGGTCGTCACCGGCGCGGTCGTCATGCTCATCGGCTTCAACCTCGCGCCGGTGACCGCCTCCACCTACTGGCCGCAGGACCAGTGGACGGCGCTGCTGGTGATGCTGTTCACCGGTCTGGCCGTGGTGTGCCTGCGCGGCTTCTGGTCCCGCGTCGCGATCTTCCTCGGCCTCGTCTTCGGCTACGTCCTCTCCTGGCTGTCCGACCAGGTCTTCGGGAAGATCCACTCCGCGGACCCGAGCGGCGAGGTCACCGACCACTGGCGCCTGGACCTGTCGGGCGTGGGCAGCGCCGACTGGATCGGGCTGCCGGACTTCCACGCACCGTCGTTCCAGTGGTCGGCGGTCCTGGTGGCGCTGCCCGTGGTGATCGCGCTGATCGCGGAGAACGCCGGGCACGTCAAGGCCGTCGGCGAGATGACCGGCGACCCGCTCGACGACAAGCTGGGCACGGCGATCTCCGCGGACGGCGTCGGCTCGGTGCTCTCCACCGCCGTCGGCGGCCCGCCCACCACCACGTACTCCGAGAACATCGGCGTCATGGCCGCGACCCGCGTCTACTCGACGGCCGCGTACTGGGCGGCCGCGTGCTTCGCCCTCCTCTTCGGCCTGTGCCCGAAGTTCGGCGCGGTCGTGGCCGCGATCCCCGGCGGCGTCCTCGGCGGCATCACCGTCATCCTGTACGGCATGATCGGCCTGCTCGGCGCGCAGATCTGGCTCAACGCGGGCGTGGACCTGCGCAACCCGCTGAACCTGGTGCCGGCCGCCGCGGGCATCATCATCGGCGTCGGCAACGTCTCCCTGACCTTCACCGACACCTTCTCGCTGAGCGGTATCGCCCTCGGCACCCTCGTCGTCATCACCGGCTACCACGCGCTGCGCGCGCTCGCCCCGGCCCACCTGAAGAACCAGGAGCCGCTGCTGGACGAGGGCACCTCCTCGTACGACGCGGCGTCCGCCGGGAGGGCCGGGGAGCCGGGGGGACCCGGGAAGCCCTGAGAACCCCGGGAGCCGGGAAGCCCGCAGGCGCGCAGGACCGGGTCAGCGCGCCAGGTCGTAGGCGTAGTCGGCGCTGAAGGTGCCGGGCTCGCCCCGGCAGCCGTCCGACTCCCCCGGCAGCTTGACCCACAGGTAGGCGTCGATCCGGGC
The DNA here is from genome assembly GCF_014650875.1 of Streptomyces minutiscleroticus. Taxonomy (GTDB): domain Bacteria; phylum Actinomycetota; class Actinomycetes; order Streptomycetales; family Streptomycetaceae; genus Streptomyces; species Streptomyces minutiscleroticus. Next base: position 36,578 of record NZ_BMVU01000031.1, on the reverse strand, counting down.
CTCGCCGGTCCGCAGGGTCGGCGCCCGCCCCAGGCTCCGGCCCGCAGGGTCGCACCACGCGCCGTCGGCGGGCGCCCCGCTGCCGTTCCGGCTGGTGTCGATCACCGCGCCCAGACCCGCGGGTCCGCCGAGCGCGTCCAGCACCCGCCGGTCGTAGGCGATCTCGGCCTCCGTGCGGTGGAAGTTGGAGACGTTGCTGAAGATCCCGTCGGAGGACGCGGGCGAGGCGGCGCCCGCCTGCCGGAGCAGCCGTGCCTGCTGCTCGGGGGAGTTCCAGGCGGAGTGGCCGGCGTCGTGGTAGACGCGGGCCCTGGGATCGGCCTCCTTCAGGACGCGCCCGGCGCGGGCCAGGGAGGCGAAGCGGTCGGCGCGCTCGCCGTCCGGGAGGCAGTCGGACTGGGCGATCGCGTCGGGCTCCAGGATCACGATCACCTCGCCGGAGCCCAGGCCGCCGGCGAACGCGTCGATCCACGCGTCGTACGCGCCGAGGTCGGCGGCACCGCCCTCGGAGGCCCCGCCGCAGTCCCGCCCCGGGACGGCGTACGCCACGACGGTCGGCACCCGGCCCTGCGCGGCCGCGGCCGAAGTGACCGCGCGGACCTGCGAGGCGACGGCCGAGGGCGAGGGGTCGGTGAACCAGACCGCCGCCGGGTGGGCGGCGATCCGGGACTCGACGACTCTGCGCCGGGGGTCGCCCGGGTGGGCCCGCACCCAGTCCAGGACCTGCGAGTCGGCGTGGCGGTACAGCGCGCCGGACGCGGGCGCGGGCGCGGCGCCGGGGCTCCCGGTGGCCTTCGTCCCGGCCGGGGAGGGCGTCGGCGCCGCCTTCGTCCCGGACGGCGAGGGCGCGGCGGACGCCGTGGCGGGCCGCGTCTTCGGCGCGGACGGCGCCGGCGCCGGCTCCAGCAGGGGCGAACGCGTCACCTCGGGCCGGGCCTCGTCGCCGTGCGGGCGGTCGACGGCGGACAGTGTCCCCGCCGCGGTACCGGCCACGACCACGGCGGAGGCGACGGCGACCATGAGCCCGCGCCGGTCGCCACGTCCGCGGCGGCCGCGCCGGACACCGCCCGTACCGCCCGCACGCCCGACGCCATCCGCGGGCCGGGCGGCACCGCCGCTCTCCGCACGGCGTGCGGCGTTCCGGCCGTCCTCTCGGCGCGGCGCCGATCCCCGGGCCCGTTCGCCTGACACCTGTCGCTCCCCCTCCTCCGGCGGGCGGGGTCCCCCGTTCTGGGGAAGCCTCCGGCCCGGCGGCACGCGGGTCAGCGTAGGACTGGGACGCTGCCCCCATGGTGCGGTGGGAAGGTTCCGGGGACGTCGCGGATGTCACAGCTCCCGTCCGCGGGATCGACGCGGTGCTGGCGCGGATGCGCGCGCTGGGCGCCGGCTGGCCCGAGCGGGACGGCGTCGCGGTCTTCAACCGCGTGTATCTGACCGTCACCGAGGAGGTCGACCGACAGGTCGACACGGGCCGCTTCCCCGACGCCCACGCGGCGATCACGCTCGACGTCCGCTTCGCCGGGCGCTACCTGGCGGCCGCCGACGCGGTGGCCGCCGGGGGCCGCCCGCCCGCGAGCTGGCGGCCGCTGTTCCAGTTCCGCCGGCACCCCGGCGTACGTCCGCTGCAGTTCGCGCTCGCGGGCATCAACGCGCACATCGGGCACGATCTGGCGCTCGCGGTCGTGGACGCCTGTCGTACGCTCGGCTGCGAACCGGCGTCCCTGGAGGACGAGTTCGACCGCGTGGGCGAGATCCTCACCGCGCTGGAGGAGCGCGTCCGCGAGGAGCTGATGCCGGGCCCCGACCTCCTCCAGGTCGCCGATCCGCTCATCCACCTCGCCGGCTCGTGGAGCCTGGAGCGGGCCCGCGACGCCGCCTGGTGCGCGGCCCGCGCGCTGTGGGCGCTGCGCGACCTGCCCGGACTGGCCGGCGAGTTCGCCGACCGCATGGACGCGGCGGCCGGCTGCGCGGGACGCCTGCTGCTCACCCCGCTGCCGGACTGACCCGGCGGCGCCGCCGCGCCACCGCACCACCGCACCACCGCGCCGGGTCCGCACCCGCACCCGGCCGCCCGGCACCGGTCGCCCCGGCCGGTCCGGTCCCCGTCGCCCCGGCCGGGCTCAGTCCTCCGGCAGTTCCACCGGCGCGATCTCGTCGTAGACGTCGCCGGGGCCGGGGTTGGACGGGTCGGTCGCCCCGCCGAAGTGGCGCATCACGCCCCACACGGCGTTGAGTGCGGTCTGCACGGCGCCCTCGGCCCAGCCGGCCGTCCAGGAGATGTCGTCGCCCGCGAGGAAGACGCCGCGCTGGTCGGCGGGCAGCCGGTCCTGCACGAAGTGCGTGAACAGGCGCCGCTGGTAGCGGTAGTGGCCGGGCAGGTTGGCCTTGAACGCGCCCATGAAGTAGGGCTCGTTCTCCCAGGAGACGGTCACCGGGTTGCCGATGATGTGCTTCCTGATGTCGACCTTGGGATAGATCTCCGACAGCGACTTGAGCATGACCTCCATGCGCTCGTGCGCGCTGAGCGGCAGCCACTTCAGGCTGTCGTCGCACCAGGTGTAGGAGAGGCAGATGACGGCGGGCCGGTCCGGGCCGTCGTCCAGCAGGTACGTGCCGCGCGTCATGCGGTCCGTCAGCGTCATCGACATGACGTCCCGGCCCGTCTCCTCGTCCCGGTCCCGCCAGAACGGCCGGTCGACCGGCACGAACAGCTTGCTGGACTCCATGTAGTGGGTGCGCTCGATCGCCGTCCAGTGGTCGATCGGGAAGAGCGAGTCGTCGCAATCGATCTTCGACAGGAGCATCCAGGACTGGGCGGTGAAGACCACCGCCCGGTACGTGCGGATGTCGCCGGCCGCGTCGGTCACGGTGATCCGGTCGCCCGCGGTGCGGTGCAGCCGGGTCACGGCGGGCCGGGGGGCGCCGCCCTCGTGCAGCGAGGCGAGCGACGTCCCGTACGGCCAGTGCACGGTCTTCTCCGGCTCGCGCTCCCAGAGCCGCAGCGGCAGCTGCTGCGAGCCGCCGACGATGCCGCGGTGGTGGTCGTCGGCCTCGGTGTAGACGACGCGCAGGATCTCCAGGATGGAGTTGGGGAAGTCGGTGTCCCAGCCGCCGGTGCCGAAGCCGACCTGCCCGAAGATCTCCCGGTGCCGGAAGGACCGGAAGGCCGGCGAGTCGCAGAGGAAGCCGTAGAAGGTCTGGTTGTCCAGCCTCTCCACGAGCCGGGACCAGATCTCCCGGATGCGCGGCACGTCGCGCGTCCGCAGCGCGCGGTTCATGGCGGAGAAGTCGGCGCCCTCCTCCAGGCAGGCGGCCCAGGCGTCGGCCACGTCGCGGTAGACCTGCGGCAGGTCGTCGAGCGTGCGCGCGTAGTGCGTCTCGCCCTTGAGGTCGACGACGGTCGAGGGCGTGGCGGGCGAGAGCGGGTTGGGGAACGGCCGGGTCTCCAGGCCCACCAGGTCGATGTAGTGCTGGAGCGCCGTGGAGGACGGCGGGAAGCGCATGGCACCCATCTCGGCGGTGAGCGAGGGGTCGCAGCCGTCGAAGCCGACCGTGCGCAGCCGGCCGCCGATCCGGTCGGCCTCGTACACGACGGGCTTCAGGCCCATCTTCATCAGCTCGTACGCGGTCACGATCCCGGACAGGCCGCCGCCGATCACGGCGACCTCGCCGCCGTGCTCGGTGGCGGGGACCTGGCCGAGGCCGGCCGGGTGCGCGAGGTAGTCGTCGTACGCGTAGGGGAAGTCCGGGCCGAACATGGTGATCGGCGGCTGCTGCCCGTCGGTGTGCTCGACGGCGTTGGGCACCGTGGACGTCATGGGGTGCGGACTCCTTGCACGGAGGGGCGAGAGGGAGGTGCGGGTGCGGGCCGGGCTCAGGCCAGGGAGCCGTACAGGCCGGGGCGGCGGTCGCGCAGATAGGGGTTGGCCTCGCGCGAGGCGGCCAGCAGGGCGGGGTCGACGTCGGCGAGGAGCAGTTCCTCGCCGCGCCCCGCCCGGGCGCGTGCGGTGCCGTCGGGACCGGCCACGGTGGAGAGCCCGACGAAGTCGAACTCCCCCTCCGCGCCGGTGCGGTTGGCGTACGCGACGTACATCTGGTTCTCGAAGGCGCGCACCGGGACGACGGACTCCGCGACGAACTGGAACGGGTGCATCTGCGCGGTCGGCACCAGCAGCAGGTCCGTGCCGGCGAGCGCGTGGGCGCGGACGTTCTCCGGGAACTCCACGTCGTAGCAGATCATCAGCCCGACGCGCAGGCCGCCGAGGTCGGCCTGGACGACGCTCCGGTCGCCCGGGGTGAACCACCGCGCCTCGAAGGCGCCGTACAGGTGCGTCTTGCGGTAGTCGGCGAGCCGGGCTCCGTCGGCGGAGATCAGCTGGGCCGCGTTGAACACCCCGTCCTGCGTGCGCTCCGGGTAGCCGTGGGCGACCGCGACGCCGTGCCGCGCGGCGATCTCGGCGACGGCGTCGGCGGCGTCCCCGTCGGCGGGTTCGGCGAGCCGGTGCACGTCCGCGCCGATCGCGTACCCGGTCAGGAACATCTCCGGCGTCACCAGCAGCCCGGCGCCCGCGGCGGCGGCGCGGGCCGCGGCCTCGTCGAGCACCTCGAGGTTCCCGGCGACGGATCCGGGCCGGCCGGAGCTCTGGAGCAGGGCGATGCGCATGCGGGGTCCTCGACGGTGACGGAGAAAAGGCGAAGGGGGAGGCCGCGGCCGAGAGGACGGGACGCGGCGGCCGAGCGGCCGCTGTAGACGGTACGGCCGTCGGTCGCGGCCGGACAAGGCGCAGCCGTTGCGTGTGAGCAGGCGATTCGTTGCGTGTGCGGGGGGTCGTACGGCGATCCGTTGCGCGTCCTCCGGGCACGCCGCCCGCTGGTCGCGTCGCCTGCCGGACGGCCCCGCCCGCCGGTCGGCGGGGCGGGGCCGTCCGGCAGGCACCCCGCCCCGCCGACCGCGGAGAGGTGCCCTCTCAGGCGCCGCGGCGCCCCCTTCCCGCCGGCCGTCCGGCCACCAGCAGCAGCGCCGTCACCAGGTACGGCACCGCGAACAACGCGAAGGCGGTGCCGTGCGGCACGGCCGACGCGGTCACCGCGTACGCCCCGTACACGGCGACGGTGGCCAGGTCGGTGCCCACGCCGGCCACCGAGGTGAGCGTGGCGCGGCCCGTGCCCTCGATGCGGCGCTGCAGCCGCGCGTCGGCCAGCACGCTCGCCAGCTGGAAGCCGCCGAAGGCGAGGGCCACCAGCGCGACGGCGGCCGGTGTCCCCGCGGCCGCGCCCGCCGCCAGGGCCAGGGCGGATCCCGCGAGCAGCCCGGCGAGCCCGGCGCCGCCGAGCCGCTCCCCCGCGCCGGAGAGCAGACCGCCGGCCGTGGTCCCCGCCGAGACGAGCAGCAGCAGCCAGGGAACGGTGCCGTCGGCGACGCCGGTGTCGCGCGCCAGCAGCGGCGTGTACTCGTCCAGCGCGCCCCACACGGCGGTGACGGCCGGGACGAGCAGCAGCGCGCCGCGCACGGACCGGTCGGCGCGGGCCTCGGCGAGACCGGACCGCAGGGCGACGCCCCAGCCGGCGCCTCCGTTCCCTTCCCCTCCTCCCTCCTCATCCCTGGTGCGGTGTTCGGGGAAGCGGGCGGCCACCGCCGCGGTCAGCAGGCAGGTCAGGACGCTGGCCAGTCCGACGGCTCCGTAGCCGCCGAGGGCGAGCGCCGGGCCGGCCAGCCCCATGGCCGCCATGACGCCCGCCAGTCCGGCGGCCCGGGCGCGGCCCATGACGCGCGCGTAGCGGCCGGCGGCGCCGAGCCGGTCGAGCTCGTCGTGCACCAGCGCCTCCAGCGCGCCGGAGCCGAGGGCCCCGTGGACGCCCCAGAGCACGAAGCCGGCGGCGAACGCCCCGTAGGAGGGGAGCAGCGTCCACAGGGCGAAGCCGGCCGCGCCCAGCAGCGGCCCGAGCCACAGCAGCAGGCGGCGGGAGACGGCGTCGGCCCAGGCGCCGGACGGGATCTCGACGAGGACGCCGGTCAGCGACCACAGGGCGAAGAGCGAGGAGATCTGGTGGAGGGAGAGACCGGTGTCGGCGAACAGCAGCGCGTACACCGGGTAGAGCAGGACGAGGTCGTTCAGGAACGTGTAGCCGTACAGCGTGGCCGTCAGCCGCCGGACGCCGGCGGCGGGCACACGCGCGGCGCGCGTGGATGAGCAGGTCATGAGGCCTTCCCGCGGGGACGGTTCGGACGCCGGGGGTACGGCGTCCGAGGCGGCCCTCGGGAGGCGCGGCTGCTGGATCAATGTCGCCGGTTCATGCCGCTGATGGTAGACGGTTCCGCCCGTCGCGCCCAGCGGACAGAGCCTCCGGCGGCTCCCCCTCCCCTTCCCCCTCCCCGGGCGCGCCGTCGCACGGCCGGGCGGTTCCCCTTGCGCGGGGACCCCGGCGGATTACGCGGGGGACCCCGACGAAAACCTCCGCAGCAGCGGCGAGAGCACCAGCACCGACTTGGTGCGCTCCACGAACGGCTCCCCCGCGATCTGCTCCAGGACCCGCTCGAAGTGCCGCATGTCGGAGGCGAGGACCTGGACGACGGCGTCGGCGTCGCCGGTGACGGTGGAGGCGGCGACGACCTCCTGGTAGCGCTCCAGACCGCGCTGGATGGTCTCGGGCGAGGTGTTGCCGCGGCAGTAGATCTCGACGAACCCCTCGGTGTGCCAGCCGAGCGCCGCCGGGTCGACCCGTACGGTGAACCCCGTGATGGCCCCGGTGGCGCGCAGCCGGTCCACGCGCCGTTTCACGGCGGGCGCGGACAGGCCGACGAGGTGGCCGATGTCGGCGTAGGAGCGGCGGGCGTCCTCGGCGAGGGCGTGCACGATGCGTTCGTCGAGATCGTTCAGCAAGGCGGGTGGTTCACTTCTCTGCGATGACATCGGTGGGGGCGGCGCCGGCGGCGACCGGCCGGCCGGGAGCGGCGGTGGCCGCAGCTGAAGTAGAACACGGGCCCGGTGGCCGTCCGGACACCGAGGACCACCCGGGTCACCGCCGGGAGGCCGCACGTCGTCCGGGCTCAGGGGCCGAAGCCGGCCGCGGGCGACAGCGGCACCCGGAAGGCGCGCTCCGCCGCACCCCCACCAGGGCCGCGCGCCCACGGCGACGGCGGAGCGGACGGGGGTGCGGGACTCCCGGGGTGCGCCGCGGTCGGGCACGCACCGGCTCCTTGTCGCTGCCCGTCGGACGGCGGGACCGGCCCACGGCCGCATCCCGCCGGCTCCGCGCCCGCCGTCCCGCCGCACGGCGGCCGCGGTCGCCGTCGCGGTGGACGCGCGACCGGCCGCCACTGCGACGGCCGCGACGCCGCGACCGGCCGCCGTGCGGTGCGGGCTAGCTCCAGCTGGCGTGCAGCGGCTTGCCCTCCGCGTAGCCGGCCGCGCTCTGGACGCCCACGATCGCCTTCTCGGCGAACTCCTCCAGGGAGGCCGCGCCCGCGTAGGTGCAGGAGGAGCGGACGCCCGCGATGATCGAGTCGATCAGGTCCTCGACGCCCGGGCGCTCCGGGTCGAGGAACATCCGCGAGGTGGAGATGCCCTCCTCGAAGAGCGCCTTGCGGGCCCGGTCGTACGCCGACTCCTCGCTGGTGCGGTTGCGGACGGCGCGCGCGGAGGCCATGCCGAACGACTCCTTGTAGAGCCGCCCGCTCGCGTCCTGCTGGAGGTCGCCCGGCGACTCGTACGTACCCGCGAACCAGGAGCCGATCATGACGTTGGACGCGCCCGCGGCCAGCGCCATCGCGACGTCGCGGGGGTGGCGGACACCGCCGTCGGCCCACACGTGCTTGCCGTACTTCTTCGCCTCGGCGGCGCACTCCAGCACGGCCGAGAACTGCGGCCGGCCCACGCCCGTCATCATGCGGGTGGTGCACATGGCGCCGGGTCCGACGCCGACCTTGATGATGTCCGCGCCCGCCTCGATCAGGTCGCGCACGCCCTCGGCGGCGACGATGTTGCCCGCCACGATCGGGACCTGCGGGTCCAGCGCGCGGACCGCCTTGATCGCGGTGATCATCGACTCCTGGTGGCCGTGCGCGGTGTCCACGACGAGCGTGTCCACGCCGGCGTCGAGGAGCTGCTTGGCCTTGCCCGCCACGTCGCCGTTGATGCCGACGGCGGCGGCGATGCGGAGCTTGCCGTTCGCGTCGGTGGCGGGGGTGTAGAGGGTGGCGCGCAGGGCGCCCTTGCGGGTGAGGATGCCCGCGAGACGGCCCTCCCGGTCGACGGCCGGGGCGTAACGGCGGTTGGCGGCGTCGAGCCGGTCGAACGCCTCGCCGGGCTCGATGTCCGCGTCGAGCAGCAGCAGGTCCCTGGACATGACCTCGGACAGCTGCGTGAAGCGGTCGACGCCGGTCAGGTCCCGGTCGGTGACGACGCCGACGGGGCGGTCGTCCTCGTCGACGACCACACCGGCGTTGTGCGCCCGCTTGGGCAGCAGCGCCAGCGCGTCGGCGACGGTCTGGTGCGGGGCCAGCACGATCGGGGTGTCCAGCACGTGGTGGCGCCCCTTGACCCAGCCGATGACGTCGGTGACGACCTCGATCGGGATGTCCTGGGGAATGACGACGAGCCCGCCCCGGCGGGCGACGGTCTCCGCCATGCGGCGGCCCGCGATGGCGGTCATGTTGGCGACGACCAGCGGGATGGTGGTGCCCGTACCGTCCGGGGAGGTGAGGTCCACGCCCTGCCGGGAGCCGACCGCGGAGCGGCTGGGGACCATGAAGACGTCGTCGTACGTCAGGTCGTACGGGGGGCGGATGTCATTGAGGAAACGCACGTGCTGCACATCCCAGTCGATCAGAGGTGGCCCCCGGACAGGTCAGCCAGGGGGAAAGAGCACGTACTTCATTCTCCCACGCCCCGTGCGCACGGCGGGCCGGGACGATCATCCAGGGATGCCGCCGGGCCCCTGGTGCGATCCTCCGAGGGCGAGCATCACGGACAGGACGGGCATGCGGTCGACCGCCTCGGAGAACACCTCCTGCGCGGTCCGCCACTCCTCGGGCCGGGCCCCTGCGTACGCCTGCCAGCCCGTCACGACCAGGAGCAGCCCCTTCTCCGCGGCCGCGGCCGGCCAGACGGAGAGGTCGGTGAGGCTGTCGGCGAGGGCGTCCCAGGTGCGGCCGAACCAGTCCGGCAGCTCCAGGGCCCGCGCGCAGCGCTCCATCAGGCCCGCCCTGTCCGTGACCCCGTCGAGGTCCAGCTCGACCACGAGCCGGCCCGCCAGGTCGTCCGTCATCTCAGTACCGCCTCGAACGTCTCGTAGTGATCAGTGACCGGTGACGTGGTACGTCTCCCCGCTCCGGCCCGGCGCAGTCGTCCGTCGCGGTCGTCCGGCGGGATCAGGCACGGCCGGTGCGGGCGGTGCAGTGCGGCCGGTGCGCCCGGCACGGTTGTACCGTGCCGGGCGCACCGGGGACCTCGGCGTGGTCGTGGTCACCGCGGGACGTGCGCCCGCCCGGCGCGGTGGCCGGGGTGCGCGGGCCGGCCCGCCGCGGCACGTGGACCCGAACCCGTCGGCGTGGCGCAGGTCTTCGTGCCGTACTACGCGGCGCGGCACCGTCGGGCGCCGCAGGGCGGCGTCGCGACGGCCGTCCCGCTGCCCGGCGGAACCCTTCAGGGCCCGTCCGGGTCCGCCCGGTCGAGGGCCGGACGCGGGGCCGCCCCCGCCGCCATCAGGGCGTCCGCCGCCGACGTGTCCGTCACCAGGCTGGTGACGAGCCCGGAGCGCAGCACCGCGTCGATCGCGGCGGCCTTGCGCTGCCCGCCCGCGATCGCCACGACCTCCGGGACCCGGCGCAACTGGTCCGCCTTGACGGTGATGCACCGCTCCCCCAGGTCGCGCCCGACCCGGCGCCCCTCCCCGTCGAAGAGGTGCGCGGACATCTCCGCCGCCACGCCGAGCGACGCGTAGTGCGCGCGCTCCTCGTCGCTGAGCATGTCGTGCACCGTCGAGATCCCGGCCTCCCAGGAGCCGATGGACACGCAGGCCACGGTCACCTTGTCGAAGTACTCGAAGGCGCGGGCGATGCCCGTCTGGTGGCGCAGCGCGGCCGCCGTGGCCGCGTCGGGCAGCAGCATCGGCGCGTAGATCGGGTGCGCGTCCCCGCCGGAGACCTGCGCCGCGCGGCGGACCGCCTCGACGGAGCCGCGCTCGGCGGTCCCCGCGTCGTACACGCCGGTCAGCTGCACCACCGTGCACGGCGGCAGCCGGTCGAGGGCCGCCGCCATGTGGATGGTGGAGCGGCCCCAGGCCAGCCCCAGCACGTCGCCCTCGGTGACCAGTTCGCCGAGCAGGTCGGCGGCCACCTCGCCGAGGTTCTCCGGGTCGGGCGACTCCTCCGCGTCGGCCGGCGACTCGACCACGACGGCGTGCCGCAGGCCGTAGCGGGCGCGCAGCGCGTCGGAGCGCTCGGCGTCCAGCTCGGCCGGTACGCGGATCTCGATCCGCACCAGATCCCGTTCGAGGGCGGTCTCCAGGACCCGGGCCACCTTGAAGCGGCTGACGCCGAACTCCTCCGCGATCTGGATCTTGGATTTGCCCTCGAGGTAGAAACGGCGGGCCATGGCCGCCGCCTGCACCAGCTCAGCGGGTCCCATCCGCATGGCTGACCGGCCCGCCGACATACCCGACACGGCCATCTCCTCACTGCTGTTCACACTCTGGATACGCCGTTCATCCTTGCAGATCCGGCGAATTCGATCAGCCCCGATGGGCGGCGTTCACGTCGTCTTGGCTCAGTGGCCGCACGCCCACGTCGCGCCGGACGTCGCGGCCTGCGCACGGTTGCGCAGCGCACGTACCGCCTCGGCCGGGTCGGACGCCCCGTAGACGGCCGAGCCGGCGACGAAGACGTCGGCCCCCGCGTCGGCGCAGCGCTCGATGGTCTCGGCCGAAACCCCGCCGTCGACCTGGAGCCAGAGGTCGAGCCCGTGCTTGCCGATCAGCTCCCGGGTGCGGCGGATCTTGGGCAGCATGATGTCGAGGAACGCCTGGCCGCCGAAGCCCGGTTCGACGGTCATGACCAGCAGCATGTCCAGCTCGGGCAGCAGGTCCTCGTACGGCTCGATCGGCGTCGCGGGCTTGAGCGCCATCGAGGCGCGGGCGCCCTTCGCCCGGATCTCGCGGGCCAGCCGCACCGGGGCGGCGGCCGCCTCGGCGTGGAAGGTGACGGAACCGGCACCCGCCTCGACGTACCGAGGTGCCCACCGGTCGGGGTCCTCGATCATCAGATGGCAGTCCAGCGGCGTGTCCGTCGCGCGCGCCAGGCTCTCCACGACCGGCACACCGAGCGTGAGGTTCGGGACGAAGTGGTTGTCCATGACGTCGACGTGGAGCCAGTCGGCTCCCTCGACCGCCTTCGCCTCCTCGGCGAGACGGGCGAAGTCGGCGGACAGGATGCTGGGGTTGATCTGCACGGCCATGCCCCAAGCCTGCCATGTCCGGGCCCGGTCGCACGCGTCGGTACCGGCCCGGGAGCCCTGCTCCGAGGCGCTTCCGCCGGTCCCGGCCGGCTCCCGTGCGCCGCCACGGGACCGGGCCGCGGCCGGGCGCCGGCCCCGTGTCCGCGCGGCGCGATCGCGGAACCCGAGGCCGTACTCACGTGATCGCACGGCCGCCGCATCCAGCAGCGCCACGGACTCCGCGGCGCCTCCGACCACAGTCATGACCTGGACGTATGACGTGATGTCGGCTGTCGGCCCCGGAGCCCGCCGCTTCCCGGACGGCCGCCGAACGGGTCCGCGCCGGGCGCGGGACCCCGTCCCCGTGGCCCCGGACGGCGATGTCAGGAGGTGCGGCGGATCAGCGCCAGGTACATCGCGTCGGTGCCGTGCAGGTGCGGCCACAGCTGGACGTCGGGCCCCTCGCCGAGCGCCGGCACGTCCGGCAGCAGCGGGCGGGCGTCGAGGAGTTCGGCCGAGCCGCCGTACTGCTTGAGCACGTCGTCGACGACCGCGCGGGTCTCCGCGAGGTGCGGCGAGCAGGTGGCGTAGCCGACGACGCCGCCGACCCGCACCGAGTCCAGCGCCGTGCGCAGCAGGGCGCGCTGCAGCGGCGCGAAGCCCTCCAGGTCCTCGGGGCGGCGGCGCCAGCGCGCCTCGGGGCGGCGGCGCAGCGCGCCGAGTCCCGTGCACGGCACGTCCATCAGCACGCGGTCGAAGGTCCCCGGCCGCCACGGCGGGCGCGTGCCGTCGGCCGCGATCACCTGGTACGGGCCGGGGTTGCCGTCGAGCGCCCTGGCGACGAGGCCGGCCCGGTGGGGCTGCTTCTCGGAGGCGAGCAGCACCGCGCCGCGCTCGGCGGCGAGCCCGGCCAGCAGGGCCGCCTTGCCGCCGGGGCCCGCGCAGCCGTCGAGCCACGCCCGGTCGGGGCCGTCGAGGGGCGCGTCGGCGAGGGCCAGCGCGACGAGCTGGCTGCCCTCGTCCTGCACGCCGGCACGCCCCTCGCGCACGGCGTCCAGGGCGCCCGGCTCGCCGCCCTCGCTGAGCCGCACCGCGTACGGCGACCAGCGGCCCGGCAGCGCGGCGTCCTCCCCGAGCCCGTCGAGGAGCTCGTCGGCGGTCGTGCGGCCGGGGCGGGCGACCAGGGTGACCTCGGGCCGCTCGTTGTCGGCCTCCAGCAGGTCCTCGATCCCGGCGCGGCCGCCGCCGAGGGAGTCCCACAGCGCGGAGACGACCCAGCGCGGGTGGGAGTGCACGACGGCGAGGTGGTCCTCGGGGTCCTCGTCGTACGGCGGCGCCACCCGCTCCAGCCAGCCGTCCAGATCGTGCTGGGCGATCTTCCGCAGCACCGCGTTGACGAACTTGGCCCGGCCGTCGCCGAGCACCACCCGCGCCAGCTCGACGGTGGCGGACACGGCGGCGTGCGGGGGGATGCGGGTGCCGAGCAGCTGGTGGGCGCCGAGGCTCAGCACGTCCAGGACCGGCGGGTCGACCTCGCGCAGCGGCCGGTCCACGCACTCCGCGACGACCGCGTCGTACGTGCCCTGCCGGCGCAGCGTCCCGTACACCAGCTCCGTGGCCAGGGCCGCGTCCCGCGCGTCGAAGCCGTCCTTCTCGCGCGCCTTGCGCAGCAGCGGCGGCAGCACGAGGTTGGCGTACGCGTCCCGCTCGTCGACGGCCCGCAGCGCCTCGAAGGCGAGGATCCGCACGGGGTCCTTCTTGGGGCGTCGGTAGGGCTTGCCCTGACGGCGGGGACGGCGGGACTGCTCGTTCACGAAGAAGGTGCTCCGGATCCTGGATGGGTGGTGCATCCAGCCTACGACGCGCCGGAGGGCGGGAGCGGCACGGGAGCGGCACGTCAGGGGGACACGGCGTCGGCGCCGTGTCCCGTCCGCCCGTGCCCCGACTACGCCCCGACCGTCTCCCCGTCCGCGATGCGCACGCCCCGCGCCCAGTCGGCCGCGCGCATCGGCTTCTTGCCCTGGGCCTGCACCCAGAGCAGTTCCACGGGGTGCGAGCCGGTGCCGACGTGGACGCTGTTCTTGCCGACGGCCAGGGAGCCGGGGGCGAGGCCGAGGTCAGCGCGCTCGGGCGCGAGGGCGACCTGGACCAGCTTCAGCCGCTCCCCGCGGAAGAGGGTCCAGGCGCCGGGCGCGGGCGTGGCGCCCCGGACGACGCGGTCGACGCGCAGCGCCGGTGCCGACCAGTCCACCCGGACGTCCTCGACGTTGATCTTCGGGGCCAGGCTGACGCCGTCGGCGGGCTGCGGCACGGCCTTCAGGGTGCCGTCCTCGATGCCGTCCATGGTGGCCACGAGCAGCCCGGCTCCGGCGAGGGCGAGCCGGGTGAGCAGGTCGCCGCTGGTGTCCGTGGGGCGCACCGCCTCGGTGACGGTGCCGTAGACGGGCCCGGAGTCGAGCCCCTCCTCGATGAGGAAGGTGGAGGCGCCGGTGATCTCGTCGCCCGCCATGACCGCGTGCTGCACGGGGGCGGCGCCCCGCCACGCGGGCAGCAGCGAGAAGTGCAGGTTGACCCAGCCGTGCGCCGGGACGTCGAGCGCGACCCTGGGCAGCAGCGCGCCGTAGGCGACGACCGGGCAGCAGTCCGGGCCGATCTCCCTCAGCCGCTCCAGGAAGTCCTCGTCGCGCGGCCTGGCCGGCTTCAGCACCTCGATGCCCGCCTCCTCCGCCCGCTGGGCGACGGGGCTCGCGACCAGCCTCCGGCCGCGTCCCGCCGGGGCGTCGGGCCGGGTGACGACGGCGGCGACCTCGTGCCGCTCGGAGTCGATCAGGGCGTCCAGCGCGGGGACGGCGACCTCGGGGGTACCGGCGAAGACGAGCTTCATGGGTGGCTTCGGGCCTCTCGGGCAGGAGTTCGTGGCAGCGCACCAGTCTATGGGGCGGGCACGCGACGGGGCGTGCGGCGGTGCCGGACCCGGCCTCGCGCGGACCCGCCGCCGGCTCGCCTCCCCGCGCCGCGGGTCCGTGGCCGCCGCCGGCGCTCGCGGCGGGCCGCGAGCGCGCACCCCATCGCCGGGGGCGTACGCGCATACGCCCACGCCCCCGAACCGTGACCACTCACCGCGAAAGGCGTTGGTCAAGAAAGAGTTGACCCCCACGGGCCCCACCGCGGCCCGATCCTTCGACGCCGGTTCGAGAGGCTTGTCCATGGCCGACCAAGCAACCCATGACGCCCAGGCTCGCGCCAGTCTGCACTTGCTGGTGCGGGACATCGAGCGGGTCCGCCGGCAGGTGGACGCGCTGCGCACGCTGACCGCCCAGCTGGGCAACGTCTACCGCCCGCGCCGCTCCGGCCCGTCCACGGGCTTCGTCGTCTACGGGCGCGCCCCCGCCCCGACCGTCCGCCTCGCCCAGGAGCTGCGGGACAGCGTCGAGACCCTGGTCACGGCGGCCGTGGACTTCGACCGCTCGCTGGGCTTCTCGTGGGACGCGGTCGGTTCGGCGCTGGGCGTCACCAAGCAGGCGGTCCACCGCCGGTACGGCGCCCGCCGCGCCGCCGCCCAGGCCGCCGCCGAGGCCGAGCGGGCCACGGAGCCGGCGGGCACCCGCGCCGTCGCCGTCGCCCAGGGCCTCCCCACGGTCCCGGCCTCCCGCCCCATGCCGATGCCGACGCAGCCGACGGCCGGCAGCTCCACCCTGCGCGAGGAGGCCCGGCCCAGCGCCTTCCCCGGCCCGCGCAGCGGCTGACGCGAGACCCCCACGGCATGTCTGCCTCCCGGCACCGCACGGCGCGGCGCCTCGGGAGGCAGATGTGTGTCCGCGCCCGGTGCGCACTCCCGCCTCCCGGAATCCGGCGCCCTGCGCCCCCGCGCCCCGAGGGCTCCGGTGCCTCACCCGATGTCGGGCGGGTCGATCCTGATGCGGACGGCCTCGCCCCCGCCCCGGGCCAGCCGTGCCGCCTGCGCCGTCTTCAGGGCGTGCGCCAGCGCGGCGCCGCTGCCCGGCGGCACCCTGACCAGCGCCCGCTCCCAGCGCTCCCCCGGCGGCGGGTCGCCCGCGCGCCGGGGCCGTCCGGCCTCCGCCACGGGCAGCGGCACGGGCCCCAGCACCTCGGCGTCGGCGGGCAGTCCGGCCCCGGCCAGGAAGGCGGCCAGCGCCTCCGGCGGGCCCGACACCGCCGCCATCCGCGACACCGGCGGGAACCCCAGCTCCGCCCGCTCGGCCAGCTCGCGCACCGCGTGCCCCACCGGGTCCCAGCGGACGAGCGCCTGCACGGGGCGCAGCGTCGGCTCGGCGACGATCACCACGGTCCCGCCGGCGCCCTGCTCCCGGACGAGCGCGGCCGCGCCGATCCAGCGGCGCAGCGCCTCCTCCCCGGCCCGCAGGTCGGGCCGGCCGAGCATCGCCCAGCCGTCGAGCAGCAGGGCCGCCGCGTAGCCGCCCTCGGCGACGGGCTCCGCGCCGGGCGTGCTCACGACCAGCGCGGGCGTCTGCGGCACCGTGTCCAGGATCTGCTCGCGCCCCGAGGTGCGCACCGGGACGGCCGGGAACGCGCGGCCCAGCTCCTCGGCGGTCCGCCGGGCCCCGACGACCTGCGCCCGCAGCCGGAACCCGCCGCACTCGGGGCAGTGCCAGGACTCCTCGTCGCGCCCGCACCACGCGCAGCGCAGCGCCGCGGCGTCCTGCGCCTGGAGCGGCCCGGCGCAGTGCCGGCAGCGGGCGGGCGCCCGGCACCGGGCGCAGGCCATCCGGGGGACGTAGCCGCGCCGGGGCACCTGGACGAGGACCGGGCCGCTGCGCAGTCCGTCGCGGGCCACCTGCCAGGCGAGGGAGGGCAGCCGGGCGGCCCGCGCGGCCTCGTCGCGGGCCAGGTCGCCGTCGCCGACGGTCCGCACGAGCGGCGCGGCGCCGCGCACCCGCTCCCGGTCGGCGACGAGCGGCAGCGCCCAGCCGCTCTCCACGAGCTGGGCCGCCTCCACGGTGCAGCTCCAGCCGCCCAGCAGGAAGGCGCACCTGTCGCGGGTGGCGCGCAGTTCGAGCACCTCCCGTACGTGCGGGAAGGGGGCGTGCTCGTCGCTGTGCCCGGCGTCGCCGTCGTCCCAGACCACGACGAGGCCCAGGTCGCGCACGGGGGCGAACATGGCGGCGCGCGTGCCGACGACGGCCCGTACGGAGCCGCGCCGGACGGCCAGCCACTCGCGGTAGCGCTTCTCGGGGCCCGCGTCGGCGGTCAGCAGCGCGTGCCGCCCCTCGCCGAGCAGGGCCGTCAGCGCCGCGTCCACGCGCGCGGCGGGGCGTCCGGCCGGGACGACGACGAGCGCGCCGCGCCCCGAGGCGAGCGTCGCCTGCACGGCGCGGGCGATCTCCTCGGCCCACTGCGGCCCGGGCAGCGCGGTCCACACGGCGCGCGGCGCGCCCCCGGAGGCCAGTGAGGCGAGGAACTCGCGCCCCCGTACGTACCGCTGCCAGCCGCCCGGTTCGGGCGCCGGGGGCGGGGGCGGGGGCGGGGGTGACGGGCGCGACTCGGCCCGCGCGTGCCGGGGCGGCACCGCGAGCTGCAGGATGTCCGCGAGGCTGCCCGCGTACCGGTCGGCGACGGCCCGCGCGAGTCCGAGCAGCTCGGCGTCGAGGACCGGCTCGGGCGAGACGACCTGGGCGAGGGCGGCCAGGGGCCCCTGGTAGTCGGACTCGGCGACGCGCTCCACGAGGAACCCGTCGATCAGCGAGCCGCCCTCCCGGCGCCCGCCCCGCACGGTGCGCCCGCCGGCGCCGAACCGCACCCGGACCCGCACGCCGGGCCGCGCGGCCTCGTCGAGCTCCTCGGGCACCGCGTAGTCGAAGTAGCGGTCCAGGTGCAGGACGCCCTTGTCGACGAGGACCCGCGCCACGGGCAGCTCCTTGGCCAGCGCCGCCCCGCGCCACGTCCGGGGCTTCGCCTTCGGCGCCTTGTTCCGCCGGACGGTCTCCCGGATCAGCGCGAGCTGCTCGGGCGCCGCCCCCGCGGCGCCCTCGTCGCCCGACCTGTCCTCCCTGCTCACGCCTGCATTCCTACCAGACCGCACCGACACTCCCGCGGCGGCCGTGGACGCGCCGTGGCCCGGCCCCCGCGGGGGCCGGGCCACGGCAGGTCCTGCGGTCGGCGCGCCCTACAGGCCCGCCGCCTTGCGCAGGGCGTCCACGCGGTCGGTGCGCTCCCAGGTGAAGTCCGGCAGCTCGCGGCCGAAGTGGCCGTACGCGGCGGTCTGCGCGTAGATCGGGCGGAGCAGGTCCAGGTCGCGGATGATCGCGGCCGGGCGGAGGTCGAAGACCTCGGTGATCGCGCTCTCGATCCTCTCGGCGTCGACCTTGGCGGTGCCGAAGGTCTCCACGAACAGGCCGACCGGCTCGGCCTTGCCGATCGCGTACGCCACCTGCACCTCGCACCGGGAGGCGAGCCCCGCGGCGACCACGTTCTTGGCGACCCAGCGCATCGCGTACGCGGCCGAGCGGTCCACCTTGGACGGGTCCTTGCCGGAGAAGGCGCCGCCGCCGTGGCGGGACATGCCGCCGTAGGTGTCGATGATGATCTTGCGGCCGGTCAGGCCCGCGTCGCCCATCGGACCGCCGATCTCGAACCGGCCGGTGGGGTTGACCAGCAGGCGGTAGCCCTCGGTCTCCAGCTTGATGCCGTCCTCCAGCAGCGCCTTCAGCTCCGGCTCGACGACGAACTCGCGGATGTCGGGCGCCAGCAGCGAGTCCAGGTCGATGTCGGAGGCGTGCTGCGAGGAGACCACGACGGTGTCCAGGCGGACCGCCTTGTCCCCGTCGTACTCGATGGTGACCTGCGTCTTGCCGTCCGGGCGCAGGTAGGGGATCGTGCCGTTCTTGCGCACCTCGGACAGGCGCTTGGACAGCCGGTGCGCCAGGTGGATCGGCAGCGGCATCAGGTTCGGCGTCTCGTCGGTGGCGTAGCCGAACATCAGGCCCTGGTCGCCCGCGCCCTGCTTGTCCAGCTCGTCCTCGTCGCCCTCGACCCGCTGCTCGTAGGCGGTGTCGACGCCCTGCGCGATGTCCGGGGACTGCGAGCCGATCGACACCGACACGCCGCAGGAGGCGCCGTCGAAGCCCTTCTTCGAGGAGTCGTAGCCGATCTCCAGGATCTTGTCGCGCACCAGCTGCGCGATCGGCGCGTACGCCTTGGTCGTGACCTCACCCGCCACGTGCACCAGACCGGTGGTGATCAGGGTTTCGACGGCGACCCGGGAGGTCGGGTCCTCGCGCAGAAGCGCGTCGAGAATGGTGTCGCTGATCTGGTCAGCGATCTTGTCGGGGTGACCCTCGGTCACGGACTCCGAGGTGAACAGGCGACGGGACACAACGCTCCCTGTGGTTGCAGCGGCTGCTGGCTGATCATTGGCGGACGGGACGGGAGCTGCGCCCGGCGTCGTCCGTGAAACAGTTTATCGGTCGCGCTTCACCGCCTTACCACCCGTCTCGTCCTGCGGGAAGGCTGTGACCTGCGGCACGGGCATTCTGCGTCATGACCGGGCGCCACCGCCAGGCCCGCCACGCCGGAATCACGGGGTCCGGTTCCTTCGGCGGCACGGAACGGGACACTCCGCGGCGGTCAGGGCAGCCGGCGCGCCACGAGGTCCCACACGGTGTCGGCCAGCGCCTCCTTGGGGCCGTACGGCACGGGGGTCTCCTCGCCGTCGGCGGCCAGCACGACCGCCTCGTTCTCCTCGGAGCCGAAGGTCCTGCTCTCCCCCACCTCGTTGACGACGAGGAGGTCGCAGCCCTTGCGCCGCAGCTTCTCGCGGCCGTTGGCGAGCACGTCGTCCGTCTCGGCTGCGAAGCCCACGACCACCTGGCCCTCGCGGGCGCGGTGCGCGGAGAGTTCCGCGAGGACGTCGGGGTTGCGGACGAGGACGACCGGTTCCGGATCCTGCCCGTCCTTCTTCTTGATCTTCCCGGTGGCGTAGGTCTCCGGGCGGAAGTCGGCGACGGCAGCGGCCATCACCACGGCGTCCGCGTCGGCGGCGGCCTTCAGGACCGCCTCGCGCAGCTGCACGGCCGTGCCGACCGGCACCACGTCGACGCCCGCCGGGTCCGGCAGCGAGGTGTTCGCGGCGACCAGCGTGACGCGGGCGCCCCGGGCGGCGGCGGCGCGGGCGAGCGCGTACCCCTGCTTGCCGGAGGAGCGGTTGCCGAGGAAGCGGACCGGGTCGAGCGGCTCGCGGGTGCCGCCGGCGCTGACGACGACGTGGCGGCCCGCCAGGTCGGGCCCGGTGACGCCGCGGGCCAGCACCCGGCGGCAGACCTCGAAGATCTCGGCCGGGTCGGGCAGGCGCCCCTTGCCGCTGTCGGCGCCGGTGAGGCGGCCGACGGCCGGCTCGATCACCACGGCGCCGCGGCGGCGCAGCGTCGCGACGTTCTCCTGGGTCGCGGGGTGCTCCCACATCTCCGTGTGCATGGCGGGCGCGAAGACGACGGGGCAGCGGGCGGTCAGCAGGGTGTTGGTGAGCAGGTCGTCGGCGAGGCCGTGCGCGGCCTTGGCCAGCATGTCGGTGGTGGCGGGGGCCACGACCACCAGGTCGGCCTGCTGCCCGATGCGCACGTGCGGCACCTCGTGGACGTCCGTCCACACCTCGGTGGAGACGGGCTTCCCGGAGAGCGCGGCCCAGGTCGCGGCGCCGACGAAGTGCAGCGCGGACGCGGTCGGCACGACCCGTACGTCGTGGCCGGACTCGGTCAGCCGGCGCAGCAGCTCGCACGCCTTGTAGGCGGCGATGCCGCCGCTGACACCCAGAACGACCTTCGGCTTGCCCACCCCGGGCCTCCCGTTTCTCGACGCCGTGGCACGACGTTGGGACGACGAAGGACGCGCACGGCCCCGCCGCCGCGCCCCTCCATGACACACCGCAGGCCCGGCAGCTGCTCCCCCAGCTCTCACTGGGAGGCGCCCCCTGCCGGGCCTGTCGGTGGGAAAAGCAGCGGTTACTGCGCCGGGCCCTCGACGGCCTCGGAGGTCAGCAGACCGGCGTTGATCTCGCGCAGGGCGATCGAGAGCGGCTTCTCGTGGACGTGCGTGTCGACGAGCGGACCGACGTACTCGAGGAGGCCCTCGCCGAGCTGCGAGTAGTACGCGTTGATCTGGCGGGCACGCTTGGCCGCGTAGATCACGAGGCTGTACTTCGAGTCGGTGGCCTCGAGGAGCTCGTCGATCGGCGGGTTGATGATGCCCTCGGGCGTGGTGATGGAAGAGGACACGCTCTACCTTCCGAAAGAGGGGATGAGATCGAAGAAACGATCACACAACGTCCATCAAGGCTAGCAGCTCGCGCGCCACGTCCTCGACGGAGGTGTTGACCAGGGTGGTGTCGAACTCCGACTCCGCGGCGAGTTCGACCTTGGCCGCCTCCAGGCGACGCTCGATCACCTCGGGCGGCTCGGTGCCGCGCCCGGTGAGCCGGCGCACCAGCTCCTCCCAGGAGGGCGGGGCCAGGAAGACCAGCTGGGCCTCGGGCATGGACTCGCGGACCAGGCGGGCGCCCTGGAGGTCGATCTCCAGGAGGACCGGCTCGCCGGCGTCGAGGCGCTCCAGCACCGCCGCGCGCGGGGTGCCGTAGCGGTTGCCGGCGAACTCGGCCCACTCCAGGAGCTCACCGTTGGCGATGAGCTTGTCCATCTCCTCGTCGCTGACGAAGAAGTAGTGGACGCCGTGCTTCTCTCCGGGACGCGGCTTGCGGGTCGTCGCCGACACCGAGAGCCAGACGTCCGGATGTTCCTTGCGCATATGGGCGACGACCGTGCTCTTGCCGACCCCGGAGGGGCCGGAGAGCACGGTCAGCCGCGGACGTACGTCCGGGGGTACGGGGGTCGTCCCCCGGGGTGTTGCAGCCATGCGGCGATTATTCCAGCAGTCCCGGTGTGCCCGGGACGCGATCCCCGGGTGCCCGGGGGTCAGGCGCCGGAACCGCCGAACTCGCGCTCGAGGGAGGCGATCTGGTTGGAGCCGAGACCACGGACCCGGCGGCTCTCGGAGATGCCGAGCCGCTCCATGATCTGCTTGGCGCGGACCTTGCCCACGCCCGGCAGCGACTCAAGGAGGGCGGAGACCTTCATCTTGCCG
The DNA here is from genome assembly GCF_014650875.1 of Streptomyces minutiscleroticus. Lineage (GTDB taxonomy): Bacteria > Actinomycetota > Actinomycetes > Streptomycetales > Streptomycetaceae > Streptomyces > Streptomyces minutiscleroticus. Next base: position 15,036 of record NZ_BMVU01000031.1, on the reverse strand, counting down.
ATGACGTCGTTCTCCTGGCCCTGCTTGATGACCTCGTGCAGGGAGGCGCCGGAGTGCTTGAGTCGATTCTTGACCTCGGCCCGCTCCCGGCGAGCCGCGGCGGCCTTTTCGAGCGCGGCTGCGCGCTGTTCAGGGGTAAGGGGCGGAAGAGCCACGCCTACGTCACCTCGGATGTCGAACTGTCGGATACGGACCGGTGAGGAACCTAGTCGCCCCACACCTGGGGAGCCACGAGCAACACACCTGCCCGTCCTCCCCCACTGCCTTGAGGGCGTGGGAGGTGCCCCCACTCGTCGGAGACTAGCGGTCGAGGCCGCCAGAGTCAGCGAGAACAGCGGAAAAGTCCTGGTCAGCCTCTATGGAGCCCGGCATTCAGGACATAACACCCTGGATTCGGGAAACTATCCGGACGTTCGGCGTCGGCGGGTGGCCTGCGGACGCCGTTACCCGGCGGTCACCGCGGCCGCGATCTCCTGTGCGTAGCGTGTCGCACCGTCACGCAGGGCGACGGGGTCGGGTCCGAGCCGCAGGACGGCCCGGCCGACGTTCGGCACCACGTCGCGCACGGCGGCGCCGAAGACCCCGGGGAGATCGGCGGGGGTGGCCCCCTGGGCGCCGATGCCCGGCGCGAGGAGCGGTCCGCCGATCCCGAGCTCGTACGAGGAGAGGTCACCGAGCGTGGCGCCGACGACCGCGCCGAAGGAGCCCATGGGGGCCTCACCGGCGTTCTCCTCGGCGAGGTGCGCCAGCATCGTCGCGCCGACGCCGCGGCCGTCGGCGCGGACCGCGTGCTGGACCTCGCCGCCCTCGGGGTTGGAGGTCAGCGCGAGCACGAACAGGCCCGCGCCGTTCTCGCGCGCCATGTCGACGGCCGGCCTCAGCGATCCGTAGCCGAGGTAGGGCGAGACCGTCAGCGCGTCGGAGAACAGCGGGGCGTCCCTGTGCAGGAAGGCCTCGGCGTACGCGGCCATGGTCGAGCCGATGTCGCCGCGCTTGGCGTCCATCACGACGAGGGCGCCGGCGGCCCGCGCCTCGGCGACCGTCCTCTCCAGGACGGCGACGCCGCGCGAGCCGAAGCGCTCGAAGAACGCGCTCTGCGGCTTCAGCACGGCGACCCGGTCCGCCAGGGCCTCCACGACGGTGCGGCTGAACCGCTCCAGGCCCGCCACGTCGTCGTTCAGGCCCCACTCGGCGAGCAGGGACGCGTGCGGGTCGATGCCGACGCACAGCGGGCCGCGCTCGTCCATGGCCCGGCGCAGCCGGGCGCCGAAGGGCTCCGGGGTCATGCCGTCTCCTCCGTCTTCCTCACATCGGCGCCGACGGCGTCGGCGAGGGTGGCGTACGGGCTGGTCCGCAGGCGTGCGGCGAGCCCCTTGTGGATCGAGCGGGCCCAGAAGGGTCCCTCGTAGACGAAGGCGCTGTAGCCCTGCACCAGCGTGGCGCCGGCGAGGATGCGCTGCCAGGCGTCCTCGGCGGTCTCGACGCCGCCGACGCCGACGAGCGTGATGCGGTCGCCCACGCGCGCGTAGAGGCGGCGCAGCACCTCCAGGGAGCGCTCCTTGAGCGGGGCGCCGGACAGGCCGCCGGTCTCCGCCACGACGGCGGGGTCCGAGGCCAGGCCCAGGTTCTCGCGGGCGACGGTGGTGTTGGTGGCGATGACGCCGTCCAGGCCGAGTTCGACGGCGAGGTCGGCGACGGCGTCGACGTCCTCGTCCGCGAGGTCGGGGGCGATCTTGACCAGGAGCGGCACCCGGCGGGCGGGCACCGCGCGGTCGGCGGCCTCGCGCACGGCCGTCAGCAGGGGCCGCAGGTGGTCCACGGCCTGAAGACTGCGCAGGCCGGGCGTGTTCGGCGAGGAGACGTTGACCACGAGGTAGTCGGCGTGCGGGGCGAGCCGCTCGGCGGACTTCACGTAGTCGGCGGCGGCCTCCTCCTCGGGGACGACCTTGGTCTTGCCGATGTTGACGCCCACGACCGTCCTGAAGACGGGCGTACGGGCGGCCAGGCGCGCGGCGACGGCGGCCGAGCCCTCGTTGTTGAAGCCCATGCGGTTGATCAGGGCGCGGTCGGGCACCAGGCGGAAGAGCCGCTTCTTCGGGTTGCCGGGCTGCGGCTCGCCGGTGACGGTGCCGATCTCCACGTGGTCGAAGCCGGCCATGGCCAGGCCGTCGATGCCCACCGCGTTCTTGTCGAAGCCGGCCGCGAGCCCGAAGGGGCCGTGCATGCGCAGCCCGAGGGCCTCGGTGCGCAGCTCCTTGTACCGGGGCGCGAGCACGGCGGTGACGAAGACGCGCAGCACGGGGACGCGGGCGGCCCGGCGGATCCAGCCGAAGGCCAGGTGGTGGGCGGCCTCGGGGTCCATCCGGGAGAAGACCAGACGGAAGAAGAACTTGTACATGGCGAAGTGTCCTCATGAAGAGGGGGACACCGTTTCCGGTGTCCCCCTCGGGGCCTTGTCTGCTAGTCGCGGGCCGCGATCAGGCGTTCGGCGTGTTCCTGCAGGGAGCCGACCCCGACGCCGCCGTGGGTGAGCGCGTCGATGCCCTGGACGGCGGCGGCCAGCGCCTGGACCGTCGTCAGGCACGGCACGGACCGGGCGACGGCCGCGGTACGGATCTCGTAGCCGTCGAGGCGGCCGCCGGTGCCGTACGGTGTGTTGACGATGAGGTCGACCCCGCCCTCGTGGATGAGCTGGACGATCGTCTTCTCGCCGTTCGGGCCCTCGCCCTCGGACTGCTTGCGCACGACGGTGGCGTTGATGCCGTTGCGCTTGAGGACCTCGGCGGTGCCGGCGGTGGCCAGCAGCTCGAAGCCGTGGGCGACCAGCTCGCGCGCCGGGAAGATCATCGAGCGCTTGTCGCGGTTGGCGACCGAGATGAAGCAGCGGCCCTTGGTCGGCAGCGGGCCGTACGCGCCGGCCTGCGACTTGGCGTACGCGGTGCCGAAGACGGCGTCGATGCCCATGACCTCGCCGGTGGAGCGCATCTCCGGGCCGAGCACCGTGTCGACGCCGCGGCCGTGCACGTCGCGGAAGCGCGACCACGGCATGACGGCCTCCTTGACGGAGATCGGCGCGTCCAGCGGCAGGGTGCCGCCGTCGCCGTGCGCCGGGAGCAGGCCCTCGGCGCGCAGCTCGGCGACGGTCGCGCCCAGCGAGATCCGGGCGGCGGCCTTGGCCAGCGGCACCGCGGTCGCCTTGGAGGTGAAGGGCACGGTGCGCGAGGCGCGCGGGTTGGCCTCCAGGACGTAGAGGATGTCCCCGGCCAGCGCGAACTGGATGTTGATCAGTCCGCGCACGCCCACGCCCTTGGCGATGGCCTCGGTCGAGGCGCGCAGCCGCTTGATGTCGTGCCCGCCGAGGGTGATCGGGGGCAGCGCGCAGGCGGAGTCGCCGGAGTGGATGCCGGCCTCCTCGATGTGCTCCATGACGCCGCCGAGGTAGAGCTCCTCGCCGTCGTACAGGGCGTCGACGTCGATCTCTATGGCGTCGTCGAGGAAGCGGTCGACCAGGACCGGCCGGGAGGGGCTGATCTCGGTGGACTCGGCGATGTACGCCTCCAGGCGCGCCTCGTCGTAGACGATCTCCATGCCGCGGCCGCCGAGCACGTAGGACGGCCGGACCAGGACCGGGTAGCCGATCTCGTCGGCGATGGCCTTGGCGCCCTCGAAGGTGGTGGCGGTGCCGTGCTTCGGGGCCGGCAGGCCGGCCTCGGCGAGCACCCGGCCGAAGGCGCCGCGGTCCTCGGCGGCGTGGATGGCCTCGGGCGGGGTGCCCACGACCGGGACGCCGTTGTCCTTCAGGGCCTGGGCGAGGCCCAGCGGGGTCTGGCCGCCGAGCTGCACGACCACGCCGGCGACCGGGCCGGCCACCGACTCCGCGTGGACGATCTCCAGCACGTCCTCCAGGGTGAGCGGCTCGAAGTAGAGCCGGTCGGAGGTGTCGTAGTCGGTGGAGACGGTCTCCGGGTTGCAGTTGACCATCACGGTCTCGTAGCCCGCGTCGCTCAGGGCGAAGGAGGCGTGGACGCAGGAGTAGTCGAACTCGATGCCCTGGCCGATGCGGTTCGGGCCGGAGCCCAGGATGATCACCGCGGGCTTGGTGCGGGGCGCGACCTCGGACTCCTCGTCGTAGGAGGAGTAGAAGTACGGCGTCCGCGCGGCGAACTCGGCGGCGCAGGTGTCGACCGTCTTGTAGACCGGGCGCACCCCGAGGGCGTGGCGCACCTCGCGGACGACGTCCTCGCGCAGGCCGCGGATCTCGGCGATCTGGGCGTCGGAGAAGCCGTGCCGCTTGGCCTCGGCCAGCAGCTCCGGGTCCAGCCGGTCGGCGGCGGCCAGCTCGTCCGCGATCTCCTTGATCAGGAAGAGCTGGTCGACGAACCACGGGTCGATCTTCGTGGCGTCGAAGACCTCCTCCGGGGTGGCGCCGGCGCGGATGGCCTGCATGACGGCGTTGATGCGGCCGTCGGTCGGGCGGACCGCCTCGCGCAGCAGTTCCGCCTTGTCGCCGGGCTCGCCGGTGAAGGTGAACTGGCTGCCCTTCTTCTCCAGCGAGCGCAGCGCCTTCTGCAGCGCCTCGGTGAAGTTCCGGCCGATCGCCATGGCCTCGCCGACCGACTTCATGGTCGTGGTCAGCGTGGAGTCGGCGGAGGGGAACTTCTCGAAGGCGAAGCGCGGGGCCTTGACGACCACGTAGTCGAGCGTCGGCTCGAAGGAGGCCGGGGTCTGCTCGGTGATGTCGTTCGGGATCTCGTCCAGCGTGTAGCCGACGGCCAGCTTGGCGGCGATCTTGGCGATCGGGAAGCCGGTCGCCTTGGAGGCCAGCGCCGAGGAGCGCGAGACGCGCGGGTTCATCTCGATGACGATGACCCGGCCGTCCTCGGGGTTCACCGCGAACTGGATGTTGCAGCCGCCGGTGTCCACGCCGACCTCGCGGATGATCGCGATGCCGACGTCGCGCAGGATCTGGTACTCGCGGTCGGTGAGCGTCATCGCCGGGGCGACGGTGATCGAGTCGCCGGTGTGCACGCCCATCGGGTCGAAGTTCTCGATGGAGCAGACGACCACGACGTTGTCGTTCTTGTCGCGCATCAGCTCCAGCTCGTACTCCTTCCAGCCGAGGATGGACTCCTCCAGGAGCACCTCGGTGGTCGGGGAGAGCGTGAGGCCCTGCCCCGCGATGCGGCGCAGCTCCTCCTCGTCGTGCGCGAAGCCGGAGCCGGCGCCGCCCATGGTGAAGGAGGGGCGGACGACGACGGGGTAGCCGCCGAGCGTCTCCACGCCCTTCAGGACGTCGTCCATGGAGTGGCAGATGACCGAGCGGGCGGACTCGCCGTGCCCGATCTTCTTGCGGACCTCCTCCACGACGTTCTTGAAGAGGTCGCGGTCCTCGCCCTTGTGGATGGCCTCGACGTTGGCGCCGATCAGCTCGACGCCGTACGTGTCGAGGGTGCCCGCCTCGTGCAGCGAGATCGCCGTGTTGAGGGCCGTCTGGCCGCCCAGGGTGGGCAGCAGCGCGTCGGGGCGCTCCTTGGCGATGATCTTCTCGACGAACTCGGGGGTGATCGGCTCCACGTAGGTCGCGTCGGCGATCTCCGGGTCGGTCATGATCGTCGCCGGGTTGGAGTTGACCAGGATCACCCTGAGGCCCTCGGCCTTCAGGACGCGGCACGCCTGGGTGCCGGAGTAGTCGAACTCCGCGGCCTGGCCGATGACGATCGGGCCGGAGCCGATGACCAGGACGGACTGGATATCGGTGCGCTTAGGCACGCTGGCCCTCCATCAGGGAGACGAAGCGGTCGAACAGGTAGGCGGCGTCGTGGGGGCCCGCGGCCGCTTCCGGGTGGTACTGGACGCTGAAGGCCGGCTGGTCGAGCAGCTGCAGGCCCTCCACCACGTCGTCGTTGAGGCAGACGTGGGAGACCTCGGCGCGGCCGTAGGGGGTCTCGGAGACCCGGTCGGTGGGCGCGTCGACGGCGAAGCCGTGGTTGTGCGCGGTGACCTCGACCTTGCCGGTCGTGCGGTCCTGCACCGGCTGGTTGATGCCGCGGTGGCCGTACTTCAGCTTGTAGGTGCCGAAGCCGAGCGCGCGGCCCAGGATCTGGTTGCCGAAGCAGATGCCGAACAGCGGGGTCTTCCGCTCCAGCACCGCCCGCATCACGGAGACGGGTCCGTCGGCGGTGGCCGGGTCGCCGGGGCCGTTGGAGAAGAACACCCCGTCCGGGTTCACGGCGAAGACGTCCTCGGCGGTCGCCGTCGCCGGGAGCACGTGCACCTCGATGCCGCGCTCGGCCATGCGGTGCGGGGTCATGCCCTTGATGCCGAGGTCCACGGCGGCGACGGTGAACTTCTTCTCGCCGATCGCGGGGACGACGTACGCCTCCTTGGTGGCGACCTCGGCGGCGAGGTCGGCGCCCTTCATCTCGGGGGCCTCGCGCACCTTGGTGAGCATGGCGTCCTCGTCGGGCAGCGCCGTGCCGGAGAAGATGCCGACGCGCATGGCGCCGCGCTCGCGCAGGTGGCGGGTGAGGGCGCGGGTGTCGATGCCGGAGATGCCGACGACGCCCTGGGCGGCCAGCTCCTCGTCCAGCGTGCGGCGGGAGCGCCAGCTGGAGGGGACGCGCGCGGGGTCGCGCACGACGTAGCCGGCGACCCAGATCCTCTTGGACTCGGGGTCCTCGTCGTTGACGCCGGTGTTGCCGACGTGCGGGGCGGTCATCACGACGACCTGCCGGTGGTACGACGGGTCGGTGAGGGTCTCCTGGTAGCCGGTCATGCCGGTGGAGAACACGGCCTCGCCGAAGGTCTCCCCCACGGCCCCGTAGGCGCGGCCGCGGAAGATGCGGCCGTCCTCCAGGACGAGTACGGCGGGAGTCCTGGCGGCTCCCCTGGTGGAGGTCGTCATCGTGCGCCTTCCGTCTGGTTGATCAGTTGGTTCAGGGTGTCGGCCCACGCGGCGTGCTCGGCCGCGCGGTCGGAGCGGAAGCCGGAGTCGATCAGCTTGTCGCCGTGCTCCCAGGTGACGACCAGCAGGCCGCCCTCGGTGAGCACCTTGCCGGCGATGCCCTTGTCGAGCCGGACCCCGCGCAGCGCGTCCGCGGGGACGAAGAAGTCGGCCGCTCCGGGGCGTACGACGTCCAGTCCGGCGTCGGTCAGCGTGAGCTCGACGCGGCTGCGGGTGCCCAGGCCGCGCGCCACGATGCGGTCGAGCCACTGCCCCGCGGTGGTGGAGCCGTGGTAGCGGCCGGTCATCGTGAGCTTCGCCGGGCCGGGGTCCTCGGGGGCCTGGGGCAGCTCCGGCAGGTCGCCCTGCAGGGTGCCGCGCCACTTCCAGCCCTCGCGCATCAGCCAGTAGACGAGGACCACGAAGAGGGCGAGTCCGACGAGCCAGCCGATGCGGCCGGCCCAGTTCGTGACCTCGGCGGACTCCTGCGCGGCGTGGGTCAGGTACGTGGTGGATGTCACGCGAGCTTCCCGTCGACGAGTGTGGCCTTGCCCCGGAGCCAGGTGTGCGTGACACGGCCCGGCAGCTCGCGACCCTCGTACGGAGTGTTGCGGCTGCGCGACGCGAAGCCCGCGGGGTCCACCTCTCCACGGTAAGCCGGATCGACCAGTGTGAGGTTGGCGGGCTCACCTGCCGAGACGGGGCGGCCGTGGCCGGTGGCGCGGCCGATGCGGGCCGGCGCGAAGGACATGCGGTCGGCGACGCCCTCCCAGGTCAGCAGACCGGTGTCGACCATCGTCTGCTGGACCACGGACAGCGCGGTCTCCAGGCCGACCATGCCCATGGCGGCCGCGGCCCACTCGCAGTCCTTGTCCTCGTGCGGGTGCGGGGCGTGGTCGGTGGCGACGATGTCGATCGTGCCGTCGGCGAGCGCCTCGCGCAGGGCCCGCACGTCGCGCTCGGTGCGCAGCGGCGGGTTGACCTTGTAGACCGGGTTGTAGGTGCGCACCAGCTCGTCGGTGAGGAGCAGGTGGTGCGGGGTGACCTCGGCGGTGACGTCGATGCCGCGGGACTTGGCCCAGCGCACGATCTCCACGGAGCCGGCGGTCGACAGGTGGCAGACGTGCACGCGCGAGCCGACGTGCTCGGCGAGCAGCACGTCCCGGGCGATGATCGACTCCTCGGCCACCGCGGGCCAGCCGCCCAGGCCCAGCTCGGCGGAGACGACGCCCTCGTTCATCTGGGCGCCCTCGGTCAGCCGCGGCTCCTGCGCGTGCTGGGCGACCACGCCGCCGAAGGCCTTCACGTACTCCAGCGCGCGCCGCATGATCACGGCGTCGTGCACGCACTTGCCGTCGTCGGAGAAGACCGTGACGCCGGCGGCGGACTCGTGCATGGCGCCCAGCTCGGCGAGCTTCTGCCCCTCCAGGCCGACGGTGACGGCGCCGACGGGCTGCACGTCGCAGTAGCCGTGCTCCCGCCCCAGCCGGTAGACCTGCTCGACGACGCCGGCGGTGTCGGCGACGGGGAAGGTGTTGGCCATGGCGAACACGGCGGTGTAGCCGCCGCTCGCGGCCGCCCGCGTGCCCGTCAGGACGGTCTCGGAGTCCTCGCGGCCGGGCTCGCGCAGGTGGGTGTGCAGGTCGACCAGGCCAGGCAGGAGCACCTTGCCGTCCGCCTCGACGACCTCGGCGCCCTCCGCGCTCAGACCGGTCCCCACCTCGGCGATCGTCTCGCCGTCGACCAGGACGTCCCGCGCCTCGCCGCCGAGCACCCGCGCACCGCGGATCAGGATCCTGCTCATCTGTCTTACTTCTCCTCGGCCGTGTCGAAGGTGTGGGCGGAGCGCTCGCCGGCGGACTGCTGCGCGGCGGGCGGACGGGTGTGGGTGACGGCGGGCTCGTTGCCGCCGAGCAGCAGGTAGAGGACGGCCATGCGCATCGAGACGCCGTTGGCGACCTGCTCGACGACCGTGCAGCGGTCGGAGTCGGCGACCTCGGCGGTGATCTCCATGCCCCGGACCATCGGGCCGGGGTGCATCACGACGGCGTGCTCGGGCATCCGCGCCATGCGCTCGCCGTCCAGGCCGTAGCGCCGGGAGTACTCGCGCTCGGTGGGGAAGAACGCGGCGTTCATCCGCTCGCGCTGCACGCGGAGCATCATCACCGCGTCCGACTTCGGCAGCGTGCCGTCCAGGTCGTAGGCGATCTCGCAGGGCCAGGTCTCCACGCCGACCGGCAGCAGGGTCGGCGGGGCCACCAGGGTGACCTCGGCGCCGAGGGTGTGCAGCAGGTCCACGTTGGAGCGGGCGACCCGGCTGTGCAGCACGTCGCCGACGATGGTGACGCGCCGGCCGGCCAGGTCGCGGCCGATCCCGGCGTCCCGGCCGACCAGCCGGCGCCGCATGGTGAAGGCGTCCAGCAGGGCCTGGGTGGGGTGCTGGTGGGTGCCGTCGCCGGCGTTGATCACCGCGGCGTCGATCCAGCCGGAGGTCGCGAGCCGGTAGGGGGCGCCGGAGGCGCCGTGCCGGATGACGACGGCGTCGACGCCCATCGCCTCCAGGGTCTGGGCGGTGTCCTTCAGGGACTCGCCCTTGGAGACGCTCGACCCCTTGGCGGAGAAGTTGATGACGTCGGCGGAGAGCCGCTTCTCGGCGGCCTCGAAGGAGATCCGGGTGCGGGTGGAGTCCTCGAAGAAGAGGTTCACGACGGTGCGGCCGCGCAGGGTCGGCAGCTTCTTGATCGGCCGGTCGGCGACCCGGGCCATCTCCTCGGCGGTGTCGAGGAGGAGGATCGCGTCGTCGCGGGTGAGATCGGCGGCCGAGATGAGATGGCGCTGCATCTGTTTCAGGCTCCGTAGGGAAGTCGGTTCGACAGGCGGGTCCGGAGCGGCCCGGCGGGCGGGCAGGCTCGCGCGTACGGGCGTACGGACCGGGGGCCGGGCGCGTGCGGCCGGCCGCGTGCGGACGCTAGGCGTCTGCGGCGTCCGGCTTCACGCCGAGCAGCACGGTGTCCCTGCCGTCCTCCTCGGAGAGCTGGACCTTGACCGTCTCCCGCAGCGACGTGGGCAGGTTCTTGCCGACGTAGTCGGCGCGGATGGGCAGCTCGCGGTGGCCCCGGTCGACCAGGACGGCGAGCTGGACCGCGCGGGGGCGCCCGATGTCGTTCAGGGCGTCGAGGGCGGCGCGGATGGTGCGGCCGGAGAAGAGCACGTCGTCGACGAGGACGACCAGGCGGCCGTCGATGCCCTCACCGGGGATCTCGGTGCGGGCGAGCGCGCGCGGCGGGTGCATCCGCAGGTCGTCGCGGTACATGGTGATGTCGAGCGAGCCCACCGGGACGGTGCGGCCGGTGACCTCGGCCAGCTTCACGGCGAGCCGCCGGGCGAGGAAGACGCCTCGGGTGGGGATGCCGAGGAGCACCACGTCGTCGGCGCCCTTGGCACGTTCGACGATCTCGTGGGCGATGCGGGTCAGCACCCGCGCGATGTCGGGTCCCTCCAGCACGGGCCGGGGACCGGACTGCTGTGTGTCCATACGAAACGGACCTCCTTCTCCGCCTCACGGGACGGACTTTAAAGGACGTCGGATTTGCGCCATCCACCGTACCAGGGCGGCGAGGCGCCCCGTCCCCCGCCCGGCGGTACCGGCGGGCCCGGAGGACCGGGTCCCGCGGGAGGGCCGGTCCGGACCATTCGGCTTGACGGGGCAGAGTAACGCTGCGTAACCTCACAGTGAGTCACCAGCCGCGCGGCGCCGCCGCACGTCGAGACAGTGTCCGGGGAGCCATATGTCCAGCGAATACGCCAAACAGCTCGGGGCCAAGCTCCGGGCGATCCGCACCCAGCAGGGCCTTTCCCTCCACGGCGTCGAGGAGAAGTCCCAGGGACGCTGGAAGGCGGTCGTGGTCGGTTCGTACGAGCGCGGCGACCGTGCCGTGACCGTGCAGCGCCTCGCCGAGCTCGCGGACTTCTACGGCGTACCGGTGCAGGAGCTGCTGCCGGGCACCACGCCGGGCGGTGCCGCCGAGCCCCCGCCGAAGCTGGTCCTGGACCTGGAGCGGCTGTCCACCGTGCCGGCCGAGAAGGCGGGTCCCCTGCAGCGCTACGCGGCGACGATCCAGTCCCAGCGCGGCGACTACAACGGCAAGGTGCTGTCGATCCGCCAGGACGACCTGCGCACACTCGCCGTCATCTACGACCAGTCCCCCTCGGTCCTCACCGAGCAGCTGATCAGCTGGGGCGTCCTCGACGCGGACGCGCGCCGCGCGGTGGCTCACGAAGAAGGCTGAGCGCGCAGAGAAGAAACGTGCCGCCGGGGTGGCCGGAACCGATCGGTTCCGGCCACCCCGGCGGCCTTTTCGTACCGGTTCCCGTGGCGCCGCGGCCGGGCGGGGACCCGCCGGGACCGGACACGCCGGAGGGCCCGCAGCGGTGGTGACACTGCGGGCCCTCCGGGCGGTTTCTGCGGCCCGCGCGGACGCGGTCCGCCGCACGGGGTCACCCGAACGGCGGAACGGCGCGGACGGATGCGCTCGGCGAGGAGCGCCCTACGCCTCGTCCCGGCGCAGCGACGGCTTGAGCTCCTTCAGCCGGCCCAGCAGGCCGTTGACGAAGGAGGGCGACTCGTCCGTGGAGAACTCCTTGGCGAGCTGCACCGCCTCGTCGAGCACCACGGCGTCCGGGGTGTCGTCGACCCAGATCAGCTCGTAGGCGCCGAGGCGCAGGATGTTACGGTCCACGACCGGCATCCTGTCGAGCGTCCAGCCGACCGAGTACTGGGCGATCAGCTCGTCGATGCGCTTCGCGTGCTCCGCGTACCCCTCGACCAGCTGCATCGTGTACTCGCTGACCGGCGGCTGCCGGGTGTCGGTCCGGGCGTGCCGGACCCAGTCGGCGAGCACCGTCAGGACGTCCGCGCCGCGCTGGTCGCCCTCGAAGAGGATCTGGAAGGCGCGCTTGCGGGCGGTGTTGCGGGCGGCCACGGTTAGCTGTTCACCCGGCCGAGGTAGTCGCTCGTGCGGGTGTCGACCTTGATCTTCTCACCGGTGGTGATGAAGAGCGGGACCTGGATCTGGTGGCCGGTCTCCAGGGTGGCGGGCTTGGTGCCGCCGGTGGAGCGGTCGCCCTGGACGCCCGGCTCGGTCTCCTGGATGGTCAGCTCGACGGCGGCGGGCAGCTCGACGAAGAGCACCTCGCCCTCGTGCTGGGCGACCGTGGCGGTGAAGCCCTCGATCAGGAAGTTGGCGGCGTCGCCGACGGCCTTCCTGTCCACGTGCAGCTGGTCGTAGGTCTCCATGTCCATGAAGACGAAGTACTCGCCGTCCATGTAGGAGAACTGCATGTCGCGCTTGTCGACGGTGGCCGTGTCGACCTTGACGCCGGCGTTGAAGGTCTTGTCGACGACCTTGCCGGAGAGCACGTTCTTGAGCTTGGTGCGCACGAAGGCCGGGCCCTTGCCGGGCTTGACGTGCTGGAACTCGACGACGGACCAGAGCTGGCCGCCTTCGAGCTTGAGCACCATGCCGTTCTTGAGGTCGTTCGTGGAAGCCACGGTTGCGGAATCTCCTGGACTGACGTACGACCCCGGGGCACGCGCCTACAGCGCGAGCAGCTCCTTGGTCGTGATGGTGAGTAGCTCGGGTCCGCCGTCCGCCTCGGGGCGTACGACGAGCGTGTCATCGATCCGGACACCGCCCCGGCCCGGGAGGTGGACCCCCGGTTCGACGGTGACCGGCACGCAAGCGTCCAGTTTACCCATGGCCGAGGGGGCCAACTGCGGCTCCTCGTCGATTTCGAGCCCCACCCCGTGGCCGGTGAGCGGCGGGAGGGCGGGCGCGTACCCGGCCGAGTCCAGTACCTGGCGGGCGGCGCGGTCCACGTCGCGGCAGGCGGCGCCGGGGACGAGGGCCTGGCGGCCGGCGCGCTGGGCGGCGAAGACGAGGTCGTACAGCTCGATCTGCCAGTCCGCGGGCGAGCTGCCGATCACGAAGGTGCGGCCGATCTCGCAGCGGTAGCCGTGGTAGACCGCGCCCAGGCGCACGGAGAGGAAGTCGCCCTCCTCGACCCGGCGGTCGCTGGGGCGGTGGTCGCGGCGCCCGGCGTTCGGGCCGGTGGCGACGGAGGTCGCGAAGGCGGGGCCGTCGGCGCCGTGGTCGACCAGGCGGCGCTCCAGCTCCAGGGCGAGGTGCCGTTCCGTGCGGCCGACGAGGATCGACTCCAGCAGTTCGCCGAGGGCCTGGTCGGTGATCTCGGCGCCGGTGCGCAGGCAGGAGATCTCCTGCTCGTCCTTGACCACGCGCAGCTGCTCGACGGCGCCGCCGATGTCGCTCAGGCGCAGCCTCGGGGCGACCGAGCCGAGGGCCCGGTGGCGGGCCACGGTGAGGTGGTGCTCCTCGACGGCCAGGGAGTCGGCGCCCCGGCTCGCGGCCAGGGCGCCGGCGGCGGCCGCGGGGTCGCCCGCCCGGCCCGGGAGCAGGTGCGTCCGCAGGTTCTCGTCCAGGCGGCCCTCGTCGGGCTGCGCGCTGGGCGGGGAGCCGCACACCAGCAGGTCCTCGCCGTCGCCGTCCAGCAGCAGAACGGCGTCGCGCGGTGCGGCGCCCGTGAGATAGCGGACGTTGGCGGGCCGGGAGACCAGCGCGGCCGCGCTGCCGCCCGCCGCACACCGTTCCCTCAGCCGTTCCCGCCGGGCCGCGTACACGTCTGCCATGTCCCGAGCGTATGGGCGTCCCCGCGGGGCGGCCCCTCCAGCGCGTCCGGACGGGCGGTGGTCGCCGTACGGGGCGGATGTGGGGGCGGAGCCGGCCGGAGCGGGGTTCCGCGCCCGGCGGTCCTCACCACTGCGGCGGGCTCGCGATGGCGCGGGCGAGGACGTCGTCCAGGACCCGGGCGGTGGACGGGACGTCCATGTGGGAGTTGTCGATGATGGGGAGGCCCGAGCCGTACCAGCCGGCCATGCGGCCGTGGATGCGGGCGACCTCCTCGTCGGTGAGGCGGCGGTTTCCGGAGCGCTGGGCGTTGCGCTCCAGGACTATCTCCAGGCCGGGGAGGAGGACGACGGGCAGCAGACCGGGTCCCACGTGCCGCTTCCAGCCGCCGAGGCCCACGACCGGCCGGTCCGGGAAGACCGCGTCGTCGAGGATGCAGGAGATGCCGTTGGCCAGGAAGTTGCGCGCGGCGAAGCCGCAGGTGCGGCGGGCGAGACGATACTGCGCCTCGGAGTTGTCGTTCCAGCCCGTCTGCGGGTCGGCGAAGCCGGAGCGGACCCACTCCCGTACGTCGTCGAGGCTGATGTGGGCCGTGGGGACGCGGCGGTGGTCCGCCCAGTACTTCGCCACGCTGGTCTTGCCGGCCCCGGCCGGGCCGATGAGCAGGACGGCGAGCGTCGTGGCCGCCGGGTCGGGCGCGCCGGCCGCGGGCTGCGGGTTCGGCACGGCGACCGGAGCGCCGGGCGGCAGCCGCACGTGCCCCGTGCTGTCCGGCGCGGGGGGCACGGGCGGCACCGGCGGGTGCTGCGGCGCCGGGTGGTGGGCGGCGGGCGCGTGCCCGGGCGGAGGCGGGGGCGGGGGCGGAGCGGCGGGTCCGGCCGGCCCTCCGGCGAACCCTGGCTGCGGGGCCGCGGGCGGGTGCGCCGGTGTGGGCGGGTGCGCGGGGCCGGGGTGCCCGCCCTGGTGGTGCGGACCCGGGTGCTGCGGGCCCGGGTGGTGTGCGGCCGGCGACCAGCCGGCGTCCGGTCCGTGCCCCGGCCGAGGGGGCGGCAGCGGGGACCCCACTGCGTGCTGCATCCGGTGCCACTCCGTCTCGTGAGGCAATGGGCGCTGGCAGCGGGATGCGAACACGAACCCCGCTCTCCCCCACTGGTCTGACGGGCGTGGGAGGGGCCCCGACCGAACGGTACCGTGGCCGGCCGCCGTTTGGTGAACGGCCGACCACCGCCCGAAGTGCCCCTGGACACACCCGGATCGGGCGAAGCGGTGCCTTGCCGGGGTTACTCCCCCACCTCGCCGTAGGCGGCGAGCAGGACGGCCGGGTCGGGGCCCTCCAGGACGGTGGGCCTGGCCAGGCCGTCGAGCACGATGAAGCGGAGCAGGTCGCCG
>NZ_BMVU01000030.1 GCF_014650875.1 Streptomyces minutiscleroticus | reverse complement strand
CGCCGGCCCCCGCGTAGTCGGTACCCGGGGGCGCCTCTCCCACCGGCGGCCGCCGGTGGGAGCGGCGCCCCGGACTCGCCCGCCACCCCACCCTCCTGCCGTCCTCGCCCCGGCCCTCCCACGGCACACGAGGAGGGCACCCACGAGGCCCGCAGGCCGGCCGACGAAAGGCTGACGATGCAGCAGTTCCCCACCGGTGTCGAGGACAACCCGGTCGTCCAGCGCGCGGTCCGGCACCTGGACGGCCTCGGGGACCCGCGGTTCGGGCGGACACTGGTGCGCTGCCTGGACGACACCCTGGCCCGCACCATCCGCCCGATGCCCGACGGCACCGCCTTCGTGGTGACGGGCGACATCCCGGCCATGTGGCTGCGCGACTCGACGACGCAGATGATGCCCTACCTGGCCCTCATGCGGGACGACACGGCCCTGCAGGACCTCGTGACCGCCGTGCTGACGCGCCAGTTCCGGCAGATCCGGCACAACCCGTACGCCAACGCGTTCAACGCCGAGCCCTCCGGCCGGGCCCACGACCCGGACGACCTGTGCGACGACCCCTGGGTGTGGGAGGAGAAGTACGAGGTCGACTCCCTCGCCTTCCCGCTCCTGCTGGCCCACCGCTTCTGGCGGGCCACCGGACGGACCGACCACCTCGCCGAGGCGGCCCGCACGGCCCGCACCGTCATCTCGGTATGGCGCACCGAACAGGACCACGAGCGCCTCTCCGCGTACCGCTTCGTGCGCGCGAACGGTCCGCGGAGCGACACCCTGCCGAACGGGGGACGGGGCACGCCCGTCGCCCGGACCGGGATGACCTGGAGCGGGTTCAGACCCAGCGACGACGCGTGCGCGTACGGATACAACGTGCCCGCGAACCTGTGCGCCGCCGCCGCTCTGGACGGCACCGCCGAACTGGCACGGCACCTCCACGACGCGGAACTCGCCGAGGACGCCGCCCGGCTGGCGGCGGAACTGCGCGAGGCGGCCGTGCGGCACGGAACGGTACGCCACCCCGACTTCGGCCCGGTCTACGCCTACGAAGTGGACGGGCTCGGCAACGCGCTCCTGATGGACGACGCCAACATGCCCAGTCTCCTGTCGCTGCCACTGGTCGCGAACGTCTCCCTCACCGATCCCCGGTACCTCGCGACACGGAGGTTCGTCCTCTCCCCGGCCAATCCGACCTGGTACCGCGGAAGTGCGGCCGAGGGGGTGGGAAGCCCCCACACCCCCGAGGGGCACATCTGGCCGATCGCCCTCGCCGTCCAGGGCCTGACCAGCAACGACGCCGCGGAGCGGCTCGGCGTCCTGCGCACACTGACCGACACCGACGCGGGCACCGGGGCCATGCACGAGTCCTTCCACAAGGACGACCCGCACCGGTTCACCCGCCCCTGGTTCTCCTGGGCCGACGCGATGTACGCCGAGCTGGCCCTTGACGTCGCCGGACTCGGCACCCGCTTTCTGTGGGAGACCTCCACCTGAGCCCCCTCACGGGCCCGGCCGCCGGCGCCGGACCGTTCACCGCAAGGCGTCGGGCCCCACCGACGGCAGGTAGCGCGGCGCTCGCCAGGCGCGAAGACGGTGCTCCACCGCGGCCCCCAGCGACAGCAGCTTCGCGTCCTCGCGGTCACCGGCCATGAGGGTCAGGCCCACGGGCAGCCCGTGCACGAACCCGGCGGGTACCGACAACGACGGGTACCCGGCCACGGCCGCGGGGGTGGAGGACGATGCGAGGTCGGAGTCGGCGTCGCCCCGCGCGCAGTCGGTGGTCCAGGCGGGCGGGTTCGTCGGCGAGGCGATGGCGTCCAGCCGATGGGAGGCCATGGTCTCGTCGATCGAACGCCGGGCGAGGTCGTTCAGTTCGGCTCGCGCGGCCCGGTGTCCCGGATCGGTGGTGGGAGGCGCGGCGAGGGCCTGTTCGAACACCTCCTGGCCGGCGAAGCAGGTCCGCTCCGCCGGGTGACTCCGGTTGAACGCGATCAGCTCGGCGAGATCGCGCGGCCCGTCGCGGGTGGCGAGGTAGGCGTCGATGTCCCGGTGGAACTCGCTCAGCAGCGCGGGGCCTTCGAGTTCCTCGATCCGCTTCTGGTACGGGAGTGCCACCTCGACGACCTCGGCTCCCGCGGCACGCAGTTTCTGCGCGGTACGGGTCATCAAGGCGTCCGTCCGTGCTCCGAGCGGGGGCAGCCGCCACAGGCCGATGCGTGTGCCGCGCAGGGACCCGGAGTACGGGCCGGCGGTGCGCGGGCCGGCGCGGTCGCCGAGCACCGAGAGGGTGAGCGCGGCGTCGGTCACGTTGCGTGCCATGGGCCCCGCGGTGTCCTGCTCGGCGGAGATCGGGACCACTCCGGCCGCGCTGACGAGGCCGAGGCTGGGCTTGTGGCCGACCACCCCGTTCATCCCGGCCGGGCACACGATGGAGCCGTCCGTCTCCGTACCGATCGCCACCTGTGCCAGCGACGCGGCGACCGCGACGGCCGAACCGGAGGAGGACCCGCACGGATTCCGGTCCAGTACGTAGGGGTTGTCGGTCTGCCCACCCACCGCGGACCACCCCGATGTCGACTTGTCCGCGCGGAAGTCCGCCCACTCGGTCATGTTGGTCTTGCCGAGGATCACCGCTCCCGCGTCCCGTAACCGGGTCACCAGGGCGGCGTCGCTGTCCGGCGGGCTGCCGGCCAGCGCCAGCGACCCGGCCGTGGTGAGCAGGCCGCGGGTGTTCACGTTGTCCTTGACCAGGACGGGTATGCCGTCGAGCGGACCGCGGGTGTCGCCGTGCCGGCGCCTGGCGTCGCCGGCGGCCGCCTGACGCAGGGCCGTCGGGTCGGTGCCCAGCACCGCGTTGATCTTCGGGTCGACGGTCCTGATCCGCCGCAGGTAGGCGGCGGTCAGCGCGGACGAGGTCAGTGAACCGTCCGCCATCCGCGCCTGCAGCTCCGGGATCGTCACCGTGTCGAGGTCGACGCCCGGTCGCGGGGACGCGCCGGCCGAGGGCGGACCGGTCACGCCGGTTCCGGCGGCCTCCGTACCCGGAACCGGTGCGCCCGCGTGGACGAAGCCCGCGACCAGAGCGGCTGTCAGGGTGGCACCGCTCCGCACCCGCAGGGTCCGCATGCCCTTCATGAGAACCAGCCGACTACAGGTCGGCGGCCCGGCACAAGGCCAAGTCCCGCCGCTGCCCGTCCCCGTCCGCCCGTCCGCCCGTCCGCCCGTCCGCACTGGAGGGTGCCGATGAGCAGAGGGTGTCGGCGAGCAGGTGGAGGGCGAGACGGTGCGGTACCGGCGTACCCGCCCAGATCGGCCCGCAGCGTCTTCTCCTTGGTGCCGAAGACGTCGCACCGGTCCAGGGTCCGCTGCCCGGGGTCGCCTTCGTCGTCCCACCACAGCACGAACAGCAGCGGGACGGTGTCCCGCCGGGCCTCCTCGCGCCCGGTTCGCTCGTTCCGGCACTCTCGCGCTCCGGCGGACCGTCATGGCACACCGTTCATGTGACTCATCTCACGCGGAGAATGCGCAAATTTTGCTCGCCGTCATGATCGGTCCACCCGTCGCATCCGTATCTCCGGATACCCGGAACCCGCGTACGGAGGCACTATGTCCATCTCACGCAACAAGGTAGGAACCGCCTTCGTTGTCGGTGCGCTGATCCTGACCCTCAGCGCCCTCGCCTATCCCGCCATGCTCGGTGTCCAGAACACGTCCGGCTCCCCGGACCGTGTCATCGCGAACACGCGCTACGGACCGCTCACGGAGGCCGACCGCGACTTCGTCGTCAAGGTGCGCTCCGCAGGGCTGTGGGAGTACCCGCTGGGCGAGCTGGCGATGAAGAAGGGGTCGACACCGCAGATGAAGGAGGCGGGGAAGCATCTGATCGTGGGGCACGCGGGCCTGGACGCCATGTGCCGGCAGATCGCCCCCGAACTGGGCATCACCCTGCCCAACCAGGCGACCCCGCAACAGGAGCAGTTCGTGCAGACGTCGGCGGCCGAGTCCGGCAGGCAGTTCGACACCACCGCCGCCAACATCATGCGCGTCACCCACGGCCAGATCTTCCCCGCCATCGCCAAGATCCGCGCCACCACCAAGAACACCCTGGTGCGACAGCTCGCCGACCTGGCCAACGACACCGTCCTGGACCACATCACCGTGCTGGAGAAGACCGGCGTGATCAACTTCGAGCAGGTCAACTTCCAGCAGTCCACCCCGCCGAAGCTTCCCAAGGACCAGCTCACCCCACCGCCGCCGCAGCCGGGTGCCCCGGTCGTCGCCCTCACCGCCCGCCCCGACCTGGACGTCAACACCTCCTCGCCGACCCCCAGCCCTTCGGCCGGATGACCAGGGGGAACCCGCACCGGTACGCGCGGCCGCCGCGTGCGGCCGCGCGGATCCCCGCCGACGGCCGTCGTGACCGGCTCACGGCGACGCGGCACGCCGCCGCCGTGAGCCGGGACCCCGGCGGCAGGTCACGGCCGATCGTGTCGGAGAACGCGGTCCGTGCCGCGGCGCGGCGTGGGACGCCGGACGGCGCTGTGCTCAGCGGTCACCTGCGCGCTGGGGGAGGACTCCAGGGCCCTACGCGGACGCCGAGGGCGGTATCCGCACCCGTACGGGTTCGACGCCTGCTTCGTTGTGCTGCTGCGCCCAGCCGGTCAGGGCGGTGCGGCAGGCGTGATCAAGATGCTGCAGCCCCGACAGGTCGAGCTCGATCGGCCGGTCGTGCGGCAGGGCCTCCAGGGGGTCGAGGATCTCCGGCAGCCGCAGGAAGGTGGCGCTGCCGGTCATGCGGACACCGATGCGCGGGGAGGCGCCGTCGTCGACGACCACGTGGACGGCGGACGTCTCCCAGGCCGTCTTCACCACGGCCAGCAGCAAGCCGAGCAGAACCCCCTCGAACATGTTCGTCACCACGACGGCGAGCGAGGTCACGATCAGAATCACGGCCTCACCGCGGTATTCACGCCACAGCGGCCCCAGTTGCCTGACCGGGAGCAGTTTCGCGCCCGCATGGACCAGGACACCCGCGAGTGCCGCCACAGGGATGATGCCGAGCGTGGCGGGAAGCAGGGCGGCGAACAGGAGCAGCCACACGCCGTGCAGCACGCGCGAAAGCTTGGTGCAGGCGCCGGCCTGCACGTTGGCGGTGCTGCGCACGATCACCGCCGTCATCGGCAGCGCGCCGAACATCCCGCACACGGCGTTGCCCGCGCCCTGGGCCATCAGCTCCTTGTTGTAGTCGGTGTGCGGCCCGTCGTGCATCCGGTCCACCGCTGCGGCGCTGAACAGCGATTCGGCGGAGGCGATCAGGGCGAAGGCCGCCACGGTGCCGAGAACGGCCACTTCACCCAGGAGGAAGAAGTCACCGAGGCCCGGCGGCTGAACCGATTCGATCACGCCTCGTACTTCCACGGTCGCCACGGGCAGGCCGGACACCGCCACGGCGGCGGTCGCCAACGCCACGGCTGCGAGCGGCGCGGGCAGCATCCGCGAGAACCGCCCGGTCATCCGCTTCCACAGCACCAGCACCAGGACCGTCCCCGTTCCCACCGCGAACGCCGACCGGGCCGCTCCGCCGGAGACGATGTCCGCCACCAGCCGCGGAAGGCCGCCGATTTTCTCCAGCCCTCCACTGGGAGCCGCCGAATCCGCCAGCGTGTATGCCTGGCCGAAGATCAGGACCAGACCGATTCCCGCGAGCATGCCCTGCACCACGGTGACCGAGATCGCCCGGAACCAACGCCCGCAGCGCATGGCGCTCAGCGCCACCTGAAGGATGCCGGCGGACAGGACGACCACTCCGAGCACGGCCGGCCCGTGCGTGTGGACCGCCTCGTACACAAGGACGGTCAGGCCTGCTGCCGGACCGCTGACCTGCAGTGAGCTCCCGGGCAGCACACCGACGACGAGACCGCCGACGATGCCGGTGACCAGGCCCAGCTCGGCCGGCACATCGGAGGCGACGGCGATCCCGACGCACAAGGGCACGGCGACCAGGAAGACAACGATCGACGCCATCACGTCGCGGTGGAGAGTGCCGGAGGGCAGGAGCGACAGGGGTGGGATCACAGGGTCCTCACGAGGGAGGGGCAGGACAGACGCGAAGGCGAACCGTGTCGTGTCGGTACGCGGGTGTCGCTTCGGATCGAGGAGGGTGGAGGACCCTCAGACGGTGTGCGACGTTCCGCAGCCGTGTTGCGGAGCCGCGGTGGCAGATGGCATCCAAGAAGCCCGCTCGCGCATTTCGTGTGAAGAGATGAAACCGTAAGGGTTCTGTTCGGGAACGCCGGTATCCGTTGCGCACCAGGAAATTATGTCGTCGCAGGATCTGGCCGATCGCCCGCCGCGCCGCAGAACTGCGCGAAGGCGACAGGAAGCGGCCGCCTCCTCGGCCGCACTTTGGTTTCGGCCTTTCGATTGCGGCTTTTGGATTGCGGTCCTTCGGTTGCGGTCTTCGTTCCTGCCGTAAGCCGTCTTCGAACGGTCCGACAGCGACGCGGTGCACGTCTCAGGGGCAGTTTCTTTCGGATTCCCGCCGCAACGCGAGCGCCTCCAGTCACCGTCGGCAGGTGATGCCGAAGGAATAAGGGGCCGCCGCAGAACACCATATGGGCGGGCAGGGCATTGACCGCAGTCCTGGACCCTAAAGCCATCGGGTGGTTTGCCGGCAGCCCCACAGCGTTGTCCCGCATCTGCTGGTCACGGACGAGACGTTTTTACGGTGGCTGGTGTGATGACAGCTCGGGAGTCCCCTGGACAGCCCCGTTCACGAGGTCGGGCGCACGGCGGTCCGGCGAGGCGGTCACCGCTTTGCGGGGCGAGTGGGGCGGGCCCGAGGCGCCAGGACCGGCCCCGGGCCCGCCTCCGGAGAACCGGGTGCCGCTGGTGGCCGCGTCCTGGTGGACGAGCGTGATCTCGTGCCGGCTCGCGTGGTGTTCGGGATCCCCGTACAGGTGGTCAGGGCCGGCGGGAGGAGGCGGCCTGCGAGGACCACACCGTCGCCGCCACCACCAGTGTGATCGCGGCTGCTTCCCGCCGTCCCAGCGGCTCGTGCAGGAAGACGAGTCCGACCAGCGCTCCCACGGCCGGGGTCAGCGCGAGCAGCACTCCGAAGGCCCGCGAGTCGATCCGCCGCAGCACGGCCATGTCCAGCGCGTAGGGCACGAGCGAGGAGAGCACCGCGACCGCACCGCCCGGCAGCAGCACCGAGGGGGAGGCGGCCACCGCGGCGCCGCCGTGCACGGCGGCGACCGGCACCAGCACGCAGGCCCCCACGAGCAACGCCACCGACAGGCCCGTGAAGTCCGTGAAGAGACGCCCCACCCGCTTGCTCAGCAGCACGTAGGCCGTGCGGCAGCCGGCCGCGGCCAAGGCGAAGCCGAGCCCGGCGAGCGGCAGGTCACCGCCCGGGGCGCCGAGCAGCAGCACTCCGCACACCGCGAGCAGCCCGGCCGCCAGCTGGGCGGGACGGCGCGAGAGGGCGACCGCCAGCAGCAGCGGGCCGAGCAGTTCCACGGTCGCCGCCACACCGAGGGGGAGACGGCCGAGGGCGAGGAAGAACGTCAGGTTGTTCCCCGCGAACACCAGCCCCAGCGCCGCCGCCCCGAGCCACTGCGCCCGGCTCAGCGCCCGCAGCCGGGGTCGTACCAGCAGCGCGAGGAAGAGCGCCGCGAAACCGAGCCGCATCCCCGCCACCACCACCGGATCGACCCGCTCGTACGTGGTCTTCGCGACGGCGGCGCCGAGCTGGAGGCTGCACATCTGGGCCAGGACGAGGAGGGGGGCGAGACGGGCCAGAGCCCCCGGCGGACGGGGGAGAAGGGCGTCGGGGGCGCGGGAGCCCTGGGCGCCGGGCGCGCGGGGGTCCGGGACCGTGACCCCTTCGGGCCGTGGAACTCCGGCCGCCTCGGGATCCCGGGCCCGGCTCGCACCTGTGTCTGTACACATGGACAGCAGCGTGCTGTCATGGCCTTGTGCAGTTCAACCATTACGGAGGCGAGGCGGCCCGGCTCGCGGCAGGATTGGTCAACGCCCTCCCCGACGCCGATCTCGTACCGGTCCTGCGGGCGCACGGAGTGCTGCGCCCGGCACCGGACGCGGCCGGGGTGCGAGAACTGCGCCGCTGGGCGGAGCAGGGACTGGCGCGCTGCTTCGGCGCCTCGGGAGGCCGTCCGCTCGACGGCCTCGCGCTCGAGGAGCGCTGCGCTCACGTCAACGCCCTGCTCGCCACCGCCTCCACCACCCCGCGCATCTCCCTGCACGACGGCACCCCGCACCTGCACTACGGCCCGGAGGACCAGGACACGGTGGTCCACGTGAAGGCATCCACCGCCGCCGCCCTCGCCTACGTCGTCTGCTCCGCCGGCCCCCACCGTCTGGGCCGCTGCGCCCGCGCGGGCTGCGACACCGCCTACGTCGACACCTCCCGCGCCGGGCGGCGCGCGTACTGCTCGGTGCGGTGCGCGAACAACGACGCGGTGGCGCGCTTCCGGGCGAAACCGGCATGACGGGGAGCGGACGGCCGGCCGGAGCGAACGTCCCGCCGTCGTGGGGGAGTCGGCACCATGGCGATATCCACGTTGCGGCGGCGCCGGCACAGTGCGGTGGCCGTTCTCTTCCTGAGCACCGTTCTCTCCTCGACCGCCTGTGGCCGACAGCGGGTCACGGGGCCGTCGACGACCGGATCGGCCGGTCCGCCGTCCAGCCCCGGTGCCTCCGCCGCCTCGCCCCATGCGGAGCCCGGAGCCGGTGACGGCGCCCCGCACTACCGCGAGAACAACGGCTTCCGCCTCCCGGGCGAGATGTCCTCCGCCGGTGCGAAGAGGGCGCAGAAGGAGGCCGAGCGCATCGAGCCGGTCCTCAAGCGGCTCTGGGAAGCCGGGACATGGGAGCCGAAGAGCGTACGCGCCGCGCTGCTCAAGCTCGGTCACCAGGAGGAACGGTCCGGGCCCGGGGGCGAGCGGCGCGGCGGGACACTCACCGTGCGGGCGATGGACCCGCGCTTCGAGACCGACCACTACGTCAGACCCGAGGGCGCCCTGATCGGCCTCCGCGTCCGCAGCGACGCCTGCGTCACCGCATTCGTGCAGAAGTCCAACTGCCAGGTGAAGACCAATGGCGCCTTCCCCGAGACCGGCTGCTTCGAGCCGCGCCCAGGTCACGGGAGAACGCATGAGCGCTCAGGTCGGCGGGCCCCTGCCGGCGGGCGGCGGCGTCGAACCCGGTCCCGGCCGGCAGTGCCGGTGCGGTGCCGCGATCGCGTGGGGGCGTCGAGGCCACGGGTGCGGGGGCGGCGCGGACGGTGCCGGGGGCCGGCCGTTAGCCTGTCGGTATGTCGGAGCGTGTCGTGCCGGGCCGTAGGGGCGGCCTGATCCCTCTGGGCGCTGCGGACGTGCTGTGGGCCGACTTGACGGCCGGCGGCGCCGTGCCGACGGCTCGTGCGGCGTTCACCTCCTGCCCTGCCCGTGCCCGGGCGGGTTACGTCCTGCTCGGCAGCCGTGTGGTGGCGACGGTGGAGGGAGACGGCGGTCAGTGGGGCGTCGCTGAGGCCGAGGTGCGCCGGGCGGCTGCGGAGCTGAACGCGGTGGAGATGGACCCAAGGGACCTGGTCCGCGTCGGTCCGTTCCGTGACGGCCCGAAGCAGGAGCACGACGAGCCGACGTCGCTGCGTTGGCGCCGGCGCATCGCCCGCCGGCTGCAGGAGCCGGAGGAGGTGGAGGAGCCGGAGCGGGCAGGACGGTGTGAAGACGGCCGGCCGTACCATCTGGCGGGGATCGACTGGCGGCAGATCCTCGTGGAGAGGGCCCGTGAGGGGACGCAGCGGACATGGTGGCTGCCGCGCACCGTGGTCAGGCTGCTGGATGTGGCCGAGCACGCCGAGACACGGTGGCTGCGGGCCGCGCGGACCGGCCGGGCGGGCGCCACCGCCGCCGAGCCGCCCTCCCCGCACGGGCCGGCCCGATCCGCCGGCACCCGGCGGACGGCGAGCCCCACCGCCCCGCGGCGCCCGTACAACGAGGAGTTCAAGGGACAGCTGTACTCGGTACTCAGCAGGAAGCCCGGCACCGCGCGCAAGGTGGCCGGGTGGACGTGCGCGGTCTGCCGCACCGCGCCCGCCGCCGTACTCGACCACTGCCACGAACACGGCTACGTCCGCGCCCCCGTCTGCCACTCCTGCAACACACAGGAGCGACCCGACCACCTTTACCCCGACACCGTCCGCGTGGCCGACCACTACACACGGCTCTTCCGCACCCACGCCGCCGACTGGCTCCGCCACTGGCACCGCTGCCCCGGCTGCCGCACCCGCACCACCCTGCCCCTGCCCCACCTCGCCGCATGGACCGCCCACACAGCCTGCCGGTCACTGCGCCCCACCCACCGCGACCCCCACAGCTCCCGCGGCCGCAGACCCTGCGGCGCGCTGCGCGTGTCCTGGACCGGTGGTTACCAGGCGCCCGCCTCCTGCCTGCTCACGGTCGCCGTCGACCTGTGCCCCTCCGGCGAGCACCGTGTCCTGGCGGAAGTTCCCTACCGCGAGGCCGCCGAGCGGTTTCGCACCTGGCTGGCCGAGACCGCCCCCGCCGTGGCGGCCGAGGCCGGGCCCGACCGCCTGGACGGCCTCCCCACCCGGTTCCGGCCCGTCATCGCGGACACCGGCGGCGAGGGCCAGGCGCTCTTCTGAACGGACGGCGAGGCTCCGTGCGCGCCGGCTGTGGCCGATGGCGCCGGGGTCCTCGCGCGGTCGTCTTCACCGTTCCAGCTGGTGAGAGACGTTCTTCGAGCTTCAGTGCCCGGGTCCGGTCCCGTGATCGGTCGAGCGGGTCCGCCGGCGGTTCGTCGTCGGTGGCGGCCGCGTCGAGCCGTCGCCAGGCGGCGTCCGCGCCGACTGGACCGACTCGACCGCTGTGGTGCTGAGCGTGCGGTTCAGCCGCCTGTTCCCAGCACGTAGCGCGCGGGGCGGCGGACCGCTGCAGATACCGGCCGGTTTCGGCGAGGCCTCGGCCGGTTCCGTACTCAAGGAAGCCGCCAGGGGCCAGTAGCCTTGCCACGCACAGCGATGACCGCGTAATGACGACAGGGCGTGCGCGACCGCACCGCGCCGGCATCCGCCACCCGGGCACACCCGTCGGATAACCCCGCCCCGACGGGGTAGGACAGTCACCGGGCGCCTTCCGATCAGGGAGGGGCCCACCCATCACCCAGCCGGGAACTTCCGGCGATATCGAAGGACAGGCAGTATGGCCAGCGGCACCGTGAAGTGGTTCAACGCCGAAAAGGGCTTCGGCTTCATCGCCCAGGACGGCGGCGGACCGGACGTCTTCGCCCACTACTCCAACATCTCCGGCAACGGCTACCGGGAACTGGTGGAGGGAGAGCCCGTCACCTTCGATGTGACCCAGGGCCAGAAGGGGCCCCAGGCCGAGAACATCGTGCGCGGCTGAAACGACCACACCCCGGCGGGCCGCTGCGTTGTCCGGAGCGGGTGTACCGACGCGGGGTGGAGCGGCTCGGTGGCCCGCTGGGCTCATGACCCGGAGGCCGCAGGTTCACATCCTGTCCCCGCTGCCGACGCGGAGGGGCCCGGCGACAGCCGGGCCCCTTCCGCTGTGTCCAGCGGCCGGAGGATCGTATGCCGGTACCCGGGCCGCACCGCTCATCGGGCGATCCACGGGGCGCTGCGGCCCGGCGGGCAGGCCCGGCTGCCGGTCGCCGAGGCCGAGGTCCTGAAGGCCGGCCCGGGCACGGATCCGGCCACCACCCCGTGCCCGCTGTCCAGTTCCCGGCAGCGCGACAGCGTCCCGGCCGACATCGACCGGGCCGTCGAGCAGGGCGCCACCGTCCTCACCGGTGGCCGCGCCGGCACCGAGGGGGAGCGCGCGCACGGCTGCTACGTGCGGCCCACCGTGCTCGGCGACGTCACCCCCGAGACGGCGGTCCGGCGCGGAGAGACCTTCGGCCCGGTGCTCGCCCTGCGCGCCGTGGACGGCTTCACCGTCGCCGTGGCCGCCGTCGACGACTCCGCCTCCGGACCCGCCACCGCCGTCCCCGTCCGCGGCCTCGGCTCCGCGTACCGCTTCGCCGACGAGACCGAGTGCGGTCGGGCCGAGGTCGGCACCACCACCGGCCGGGACGTCCACCTGCCCTTCGGCGGGTTCCACGGCTCCGGCTCGGCCTGCAGGGGGCAGAGCGAGGAGGTCCTGTGCTTCTCCGTCCGCCCCAAGACGGTCGCCGTCCGCTTCGGCGCCCGACGGTGGGAAAGCTGCAAGGGACGGAAAGGAGGATGCCGATGGCTGACGAGACGATCGGCATCGTCGGGGCCGGCATCGTGGGCCTGGCCACCGGCCGGGAGATCGCGCTGCGCCGCCCGGGCACCCGGGTCGTGGTGTTCGAGAAGGAGCGGCAGGTCGCGCTGCACCAGACCGGCCACAACTCCGGCGTCGTGCACGCCGGCATCTACTACACGCCGGGCAGCCTCAAGGCCGACCTGTGCGTGCGCGGCGTGTCACTGCTGCGCGCGTACTGCCGGGACCGCGCACTGCCCTACCAGGAGATCGGCAAACTGGTCGTCGCCGTCCGCGAGGACGAGCTGGGCCGCATGGAGAACCTCTACCAGCGGGCGAAGAACAACCACGTGCCCGACCTGAGGAAGATCTGCAAGGACGAGATCAGGGAGCTCGAACCGCACGCGGGCGGCATCGCGGCCCTGCACTCCCCGCGCACCGCGATCACCGACTACCCGGCGATCGCCCGGGAGTTCGCCAAGGACATCACCGACTCGGGCGGCGAGGTGAGGCTCGGCTTCCCGGTCACCGGCATCACCGACGTACCCGGCGGCATCGAGGTCGCCTCGGGGCGGCCGGGGGTCCCCCCGGCCGAAGGATGGGTGAGCGTGAGGGTGGACCGGCTGATCCTGTGCGCGGGCCTCCAGGCCGACTCCGTCGCCAGGCTGGCCCAGGACGGGCGGGAACCGAGGATCATCCCGTTCCGCGGTGAGTACATGCTGCTCAAGCCGGACCGCACCCACCTCGTCCGCGGCCTGGTCTACCCGGTGCCGGACCCGCGCTACCCCTTCCTCGGCGTGCACTTCACCCCGCGTGTCGACGGGTCGGTGGAGGTCGGGCCCAACGCCGTCCTGGCCCTGGCCAGGGAGGGCTACCGGCTCGGGAGGATCTCCCCGCGGGACCTGCTCGGGCTCGCCGCCTACCCCGGCTCCTGGAGGATGGCGGCCCGGCACTGGCGCACCGGGATCAAGGAGTACCGCGGCTCCCTCTCCGCGGCGGCCTTCATGAAGGACGCCGGGCGGTACGTCCCGGGCGTCGGTGCCGAGGACGTGGTGCGCGGCGGCGCGGGCGTCCGCGCCCAGGCCCTGGACCGGGACGGCACCCTCGTGGACGACTTCCGCATCCACCGGGTCGGCCGGATCACCGCCGTGCGCAACGCGCCCTCGCCGGCCGCCACGGCCTCCATGGCGATCGCCGAGCACATCGTCACCGCCGTCCTCGACACCTGACGCCTGGCGTCCACTCCGCACCACCCCTCACCACCACCCCCCGTCACCACCGTCCGTTCCGACAGGAAGAGCCGGGACATGTCCGTCGTCGACACGCAGATCCGCATCCGGAAGAGAGCCCGGACCGCCCCTGGGTCCCGGGAGCCCGGGAGCTGATCCGCCTCAACGGCCACCGCGAGGACCCCTTCTCCTGCGAAGAGGCCCGCGAGCTCATGGGCGAGGCCGGCGTCGACCGCGCGCCGATCCTCCCGCCGTCCGGGGAGGGCAACCGCACCGACGGCGCCCCGGAGGCGTGCGAGGCGCACCCCGGCCGCTTCGGCATCATGGCCCGCGTCCCGCAGGACGACCCGTCACCGCACCAGCCGCAGCCGTTCCTCGCACCTGCCCACCCGGACCGTCTGCCCCCGCACCAGTTCCAGGGCGTCGGCCTCCACACCGTCCCCGAAGGCGACGAGCCGTTCGGACTCGACGGTGAGGCACAGGCGTCCGGCGGCGGAGAGTTCGCCGGCCACCAGGGACGTGCCGGTGGCCGGTGACGGCCACGCCTCGCGGACGAACCAGAGCAGACGGTCCTCCGTGGGGCGGGGCAGACTCAGGGTGCTGTTCCGCTCCTGCCACACCGATCGGAGCCAGCCGGTGGCACCGGTGCCCGTGCCCACCAGCACCCCGGAGGAGGCCTGGGGCTCGACGGCACCACGGTCGCCGTCGAGCCCCAGGCGGTATCTGGCCGTCTGGTGGCCGGCGGCGCCCAGGTAGATCTCGTTGAGCGCGACCAGCCGCTGGGTGTCGTCGGCGACGGCCTCGACCATGGTGAGTTCGTCCGCCCGGGCGGTGGACGCGCTGCGCAGCAGCGTCGCCGCGTCGGCGGCGCGGTGCCGTACCAGCACGCCGGGATTGCGTCCCGGATCGGTGTCGAAGCCGATCACCGGCTGCCCGGCGAGGTACTTGGCCGTGTTGGCCACCAGCCCGTCCTGTCCCACCACGACCACGACGTCCTGCGGGGCGAACAGGAAGCGGTCCAGGTCGGTCCGCTCCACCCGGGCCTGCCGCCACGCCAGCGGGACCGCGGCCGCCACCTCGGCCAGGGTCCGG
This sequence comes from Streptomyces minutiscleroticus, assembly GCF_014650875.1. GTDB lineage: Bacteria > Actinomycetota > Actinomycetes > Streptomycetales > Streptomycetaceae > Streptomyces > Streptomyces minutiscleroticus. The sequence continues at coordinate 95,583 of NZ_BMVU01000030.1, read as the reverse complement.
TGCGCGCGGTGATGGCGTTCGGCGACCTCGTGAAGGTCCTGGCCCCGGGAGGAGAGGAAGAAGGCGGCCTGCCCGTGGCTGCCGTGCCGGGCCACCAGTTCCTCGTACTCCGTGGCGCGGTGGACCAGGACGGCCCGCGGGGCGAGACTCATCCCCGCTCCCCGCCGAGTCTGGCCAGCAGGCCGGTCAGCACGTCCGGCGAGACGGTCACACTGTCGATGCGGGGGAGGTTCTCCGCCAGCCGTGTGCCGGTGAGCGCGTGCAGGGTCGCCACGTCGACCTCGGCGTGGACGCGCAGCCAGGCCGCCTGGGCCTCGGCCCGTGCCCCGCCGACCTCGCGCGCCGCCTGCGCCTCCGCACGGGCGAGCGTGACGGAACGGGCGGCCTCGGCCTCGGCGAGCGCGACCGTGCGTTCCGCCTCGGCCCGCGTGCGTACCCTGCCCGCCGCCGCGGCCTCCTCCGCCTCGCGGCGCGCGTTCGCCCCGCGCTGTTCCACCAACTGCTCCTCGCGCCGCGCGAGTTCGATCTGGCTGGCCAGCTCGTTCTCGGCGATGGCCCGCTCCCGTTCGACGGCGACGGCCCGCCGCTCGTACGTCGCCCGGTCGGCGTCCTGCTGGATCCGCTCCCGGGCGGGCGTGCGCAGCGCGCGTTCCACCTCCGCTTCGGGACGCACCGCCATGACCCGTACGGCCACCACCTCGATCCCGGTGGCCGGCAGCCGCGGTTCGGCACCGAGGCCCGCGGCGATCCGGTCGCGGACCGCGGCGACGCCGTCGGTCAGTACGTCGGACAGCGGCGTGCGGGCCAGTACGTCCAGCGCGTGCTGCTGTGCCGTCTCGGTGAGCAGCGTGCCCAGTTGCTCCAGCGGGGCCCCGCGCCAGGTCCCGGTGTCGGGGTCGATGGAGAAGTCCAGGCGAGCGGCGGCGAGTGCGGGATCGCCGACCCGGTAGGTGACCGTCGCCTGTACCGACACGTCCTGGTAGTCGGCGGTCCGGGCGTGGAAGGCCATGGTCAGTTCCCGGTCCCCGACCGGCACTTCGGAGAGTGCGGCGCTCAGGGGCCGGAACCAGAAACTGAGCCCTTGCCCGTCGTGTACGAGCTTTCCGCGGCGGTGGTGGCGGATGTGGGCCGTGGGCGTGGCGCGCAGGTGGCGCCAGCCGGGGCGCCGGGTGATGTCGGCCATGGAGATACCCCCTTCTCGTCCAGAAGACGATAAGCGTGATCTCCATTCTCGTCAACAGGACGATAATGAAGGTCGCGGTGACTCCTGCCCGTACCGCTTCGGCCAGGAACGTTCGCCGTGCGATCGCGCGCCGTTGTGGTCGTCGCCCGCCCTCGGAGATCATCGCGGGATGAACGAGATCATCTTGATGTCGGATCCACGGGTGGCAGCCGTCCCCGTACACGAGTGCGGCGAGCCGCTGGCCGACCTCCGTAAGGGACCGCTCCTCGTGGACACGCGGAAGCAGAACGACTCGGACGCCTACTTCCACCTGCGAGAAGGCGTGCTGGAACGTCTGCTCCGGGCGCAGGCGCTCTTACCGGCGGGCCTGGGGCTCCTGGTGGTCGAGGGCTATCGCCCTCCAGGGCTGCAGCGGCGCTACTTCGAGGAGTACGCGACCGGCCTGCGGGCCGAGCAGCCCGCATGGACCGACGAGCGGATCCGGTCGGCGGCCAGCCGTTATGTGTCGCCGCCGGAGATCGCGCCGCACAGCGCGGGAGCGGCGGTGGACCTGACACTCGTCGATGCGGACGGCCGTGAGCTGGATCTGGGCACGCCGATGAACGCGTCTCCGGAGGAGAGTGCCGGCGCCTGCTACACCGGCGCCGCCGGGATCAGCGCGCAGGCGCGCACCCGTCGGGAGATCCTGGGACATGTGCTGACGGCCGTGGGCCTGGTGAACTACCCCACGGAGTGGTGGCACTGGTCGTTCGGCGACCGCTACTGGGCGCTGGTCACCGGGGCGGCGGGCGCCTGCTACGGACCGATCCGGCCAGGCGCGCACGCATGACGCTCCCGGCTGAGCGGTGGCGGCCCACCAGGCCGTCACGGCGCTGGGCATTCGTCCAGCGGATGCCCTGGCTGTACGGACACCTTCGGGAGGCGCCTGTCGATGACCGGGGAGGCGCCTGCTGACCGGCTTTACGCATGTCGCCTTGGCCTGACGGCACTCGGGGCTCTCGGCGGGACGCCCGTCGCGCTTCCGCGGCCGGGGACGTACGGGTGACCCGCAGTGGAGCGCCTTGACCTCGACCGGACTTGAGGTCGGAGACTCGGCGGGACGCCGTCCCCCGAGAAAGGTGCTGCTCATGCGTGCGATCCAGGTGGCCTCGTTCGGCGCTCCGGAGGTACTGGCCCTGGTGGACCTGCCCGACCCGGTGCCCGGACCCGGGCAGGTCGTCGTCGGCATGGCCGCGGCCGACGTCATCTTCCTGGACACCCTGCTGCGCAGTGGCTGGGGCCAGGACTTCTTTCCGCGGACGCTGCCGTACGTGCCGGGCGGCGGCGGAGCGGGAGCGGTGCTGGCGGTCGGTGACGGAGTGGACCCGGCCTGGGTGGGCCGGCGCGTGACCGTGCGGACCGGCACCGGTTACGCCGAGCGGGTCGTCGCGGGCGAGGAAGAGATCATGCCGATCCCCGACGGACTGGCCACGACGACGGCGGCTGCCCTGGTGCACGACGGTGTGACCGCGCTCCGCCTGGACCGGCTCGGCGCGCCGCAGAAGGGGGAGTGGGTGCTCGTCTCGGCGGCGGCCGGCGGGGCGGGAACACTGCTGGTGCAACTGGCCGCTGACGCCGGAGCCCGGGTGGTGGCCGCCGCCTCCAGCGAGGCCAAGCTGAACCTGGCCCGCGAGCTGGGCGCCGAGGCCGTCGTCGACTACACGCGAGCGGACTGGATCGAGCGGGTGCGCGAGGTGACCGGCGGCGGCGCCGCGCTCGTGTACGACGGCGCGGGCGGGGCGCTCGGCGCGGCCACCCTGGACGCCCTCGCGGACGGCGGACGGTTCGTCACCTACGGCACCGCCGACGGCTTCACCGCCCCGGACGGCGAGTCGGCCGCGCACCGGGGCATCCGGCTGCTCATGCCCCTCATGGACGGCCCGCCGGACCAGAGGACCGTCCGGGAACTGCTGGACCTGGCACTGGCACACGCCGCCCAGGGGCGCCTGCGCCCGGTGATCGGCGCCACCTACCCGCTGGAGCAGGCCGCCGAAGCCCACCGCGCCCTGGCCGCACGCACCATCGCGGGCAAGGCACTGCTGCTGATCAGCGACGAGTAGGACGGCACGCCATCGGCGACCGAATCCGCAGAACGACACAGCCGGTCGCGCCTGCCGGGCCCGTCCGCACCCGCTCGGTGAGGGGGCGCGGCGGTGGCACGGCACTCCACGCCGTGGCCGTGGCCGCAGGGCGGTTCCGGACGAGGTGGGTGGGTAGGCCATGCGGCCGTGCCGGGCCTACGGTCGATGACCGGATCCCCAGTAGGAAGCGCGGATGCGTTCCGCCGCCGTCTTTTTGCAGAGGCATCTGTGACCGACTTCCACGGCGCGGCCGACCTGAGCCAGCTCGCCGTCATACGCACCGCCACCACCACTACCGGCACCGAGCAGGTCACCGTCCTGCACCTGCACGGCGAGATCGACCTCTACACCGCTCCCCGCCTGCGCCAGGCCCTCACCACCGCCACCGCCCGGGGCGTCCCGCGCCTGGTGGTCGACCTGGCCGGGGTGTCCTTCACGGACTCCAGCGGCATCAACGCCCTGCTCGCCGCCTACCGCGCCACCCGGAGCAGAAGCGGCTGGCTGCGCCTGGCCGGCCTGCGGCCGGCCGTGGAACGGGCCGTCCGCTTCAGCGGCCTGGACGTCGTCTTCGACTGCTACCCCACCCTGGAGCAGGCCCTCACCGCGTGATGGGCGGGGGCACCGCAACAGGGCGGCGGGGGTGCCGAAGAGCAGCCGGAAGCGGCCGGGCTCACCGCATCCCGCAGAACGACGCAGGGATCAGTCGCGGCATGCGCGCTGCGCCGGTGTGTTCGCGTCGGCGCAGGTCGCGCAGGACCATTCAGGCCGATGCGGGGCCCGGGGCGGGCGTCACCCTCTGTCCGGCAGCAGGAAGGCGCGTCGCTCGTCGGCGCCGAGCTCGCGGGAGAATCGTGTGCGGGCCCGGCGCACCAAGGCGTCGACGTCGTGGCCGGCCAGGGTCCAGACGCGTACGGTCCGGTCGTGGGAGGCGGTCGCCAGCCGTGAGCCGTCCGGGTGCCAGGCGAGACCGTTCACCCAGTCGCCGTGGATCCCGAGGACGGCGACGTGGGCGGCGGAGTCCGGGTCCCACAGCCGTACCGTGCGGTCCCGGGAGACGGACGCGACACGCGTTCCGTCGGGCGACCAGGCCACGTCCTGGACCCGGTCCTCGTGGCCGGTCATGGTGGCGAGTCCGGCGCCGTCGCAGGGATCCCACAGGCGGACCGTCCGGTCGCGGGAGGCGGTGGCGAGTCGGCGGCCGTCGGGCGACCAGTGGATCTTCCAGACGTAGTCCAGATGGCCGTGCAGGGTGGTCAGGACGGTGCCGTCGGTGGCGTCCCAGACGACGGCGGTGCGGTCCGTGCTGGACGTGGCGAGACGGCCGCCGTCCGGTGACCAGGCCACTCCGGCGACCCAGTCGTCGTGGCCGCGCAGGACGTGGAGGACCGCACCGGTGGCCGCGTCCCAGACGCGGGCCGTGCCGTCGCGGGAGGCGGTGGCTATGCGGGTGCCGTCGGGCGACCAGGCGACGTCGGACAGTTCCTCGGTGTGCCCGGTCAACGTCAGGTCGTCATCGTCGCCGCCGTCCGTCGGCCACACGACGGCCGTCCCGTCACGCAGGGCGGTGACCAGACGGGTGCCGTCGGGGGACCAGGCCACGTCGGACGCCTCACCCCCGTGCCGCTCGCCCGTTACGCGGCCGGTGGCGGTGGACCGGATGCGCACGGTGCCGTTCCGGCAGACGGCGGCTGTGCGGGTGCCGTCGGGCGACCATGCGACGCGCAGGACCGGGCCGTCGGGGTCGGTGAAGAGGTCCGTGCGCTCGCTGACGTCCCACACGGCCGCGGTGCGGTCGCGGGAGGCCGTGGCCAGCCGTTCACCGTCGGGTGACCAGGCGATGCCGTAGACGGTGTCGGTGTGGCCGGTGAGCCGGAGCTCGCTTCCGGTGCCGCCGAGGTTCCAGACGCAAGCCGTACGGTCCGCGTCGCCCCCGGCGAGGCGCGTGCCGTCCGGCGACCAGGCCAGGCAGTTGATGACATCCGGGCCCCGCAGCGTCCGCTCGACGTCCCAGCTGCCGGTGTTCCACAGCCGTACGGTCCGGTCGCCGGAGGCCGAGGCGAGAAGGCGGCCGTCCGGGGACCACCGGACGGACTCGATGTTGCCCTGGTGGCCGGCGAGTCTTCGGACGGCGGCTTCGGCGTTCACGTCCCAGACCCGTATCGTGCCGTCCTCTCCGCCGCTGGCCACGCGTGTTCCGTCGGGTGACCACGTCACGCTCCACACCATGCGCTCGTGCCCGCGCAGCACCGCGGTCCCGGTGTACGAGGCGGCGTCCCAGACGCGTACGGCGCAGTCGCTGCCGGCCGAGGCGATTCGGGTGCCGTCCGGTGACCAGGCCACCGCGCCGACCCCCTCCTCGCGCTCGCCGGTCGCCGCCGCGTGGTGCAGGACGGCCAGTTCGGTCCAGGTGTGGGTGGACCAGACGCGGACGGTGGTGTCCCGGCAGCCGGCTGCGAGCCTGCGCCCGTCGGGGGACCAGGCCACCCCGAGCATCCAGGCGCCCTCCCCGGCGAGCACGACCGGCGGGGCGCCGCTGCCGGAGTGCCACACCCGTACGGTGCCGTCGTCGCCGGAGACGGCCAGCCGCTGCCCGTCCGGCGACCAGGCGGCCCCGGAGGCACCGCGTGCGAAGCCACGCAGCACCGCCCGCAGCCGGGAGGTGTCCAGGGCTGTGTGCAGTGCCTGGACCGCGCCCGGTGCGGCCCCGCACTCCTGCACCGCCGCGAGCGCGGCCAGCACCGCGGACTCCGGCTCGCGGTCGGCGCTCTCGAGCACCCGGACGGCCACCGCGTCCGCCACACGTTCCCGCGTCGCCCGGTCCGCCCGGACGGACCGCTCCACGAACGCGGTGATCAGCGGTTCCCCGCCGTCCTCCACCTGCCAGGCACGGGCGGTGGCCAGTCGCTCGCCGGTCAGCAGGTAGGAGTCGGGCCGTCCCGCCTGCTCCCAGTCCTGGGCCCAGCGCTCCAGTTCGGTGCGGCGGCGCAGCTCCTGCGTATGGGCGGTGACCGCCTGACGCAGGGGCGCCCACTGGCGGAACAGCGCCTCGTGGGCGACGTCCAGGACGCCGCCGTCGCCGGTGAGAAGGCGTCCGGCGACGAAGGCGTCGGTGACCTCCCGTTCCTGCGGGGTGAGGTCGGCACGGCGGACCCGGCGGCGGGTGGCCTCGTCGCGGTCGACGGTGACGAACCGCAGCAGGGTGGCCATCACGGGTGCGCCCGTGAGTTCGGCGGCGATCCGGTCGGCCCGTTCGGACAGGGCTCCGGCGACGCCGCCGAGCGCGCGGTACATGTCCTCGCTCACCGTCCCGCCCGCCCCTCCGGCGCGCAGGTACAGCTCCTGAAGGGTGTAGGCGAGCAGCGGAAGCGCGTCACCGCCTCCGCAGTCGTCGACCATCCGGGCCACGAGGCCCGGGGCGAAGGTCAGCCCGGCCTGTTCGGCGGGCTTCTCGACGACCTCGTACAGCTCGTCCCGGCCGAGTGCGCCGATCACGGTCGGTTCGCGCACCAATGGGGCGAAGCCGCATTCCAGGAACTCGGTGAGGAAGTCCGAGCGCAAGGTGGCCACGAACCACAGCCGCGGGTCGCGGCGCAGGGCGTCGCGTACGGCGGCGAGGAAGGTGTCCCGTTCCTCGGGTCCGGCCAGGGTGAGAAGCTCCTCCATCTGGTCGATGACGACCAACGCGGGCCGGTCGTCGGGAAGCCGGGACAGGTGCCGCTCCAGAGTCCCGGCCGGGCTCGCGCCGGGTGAGAACGGGGCTGCTACCGTCCACCGCCCGCGTCTGCGCGCCAGCGCGGGCAGCAGTCCGGCCCGCACCAGCGACGACTTGCCGCTTCCCGAGGGACCGACCACCGTCACGAACCGTCGCGCCCGGCCCGGCACCGCCGGGTGCAGCCGCTCCACCAGCTCGGCGATCTCCCGGTCCCGGCCGAAGAAGACGGCCGCGTCCTCCTCCGTGAAGGCCTCGAGGCCCGGGAAGGGAGGCTGAGCGGAGTCCCACACCCGGCGCGCCGGCACCGGCCGGTCGAGGTAGTGCAGCAGGATCTGCCCGCCTGCAAGCAGCACCAGGGCGATGCCGACCAGCGGCACGGACCACTCCCGCAACAGCCGTAGAGCGAGCGGCACATGATCCGATTCGTCGGTCGCGTAGTTCGTCGCGATACCCATCAGGGCGCCGACCAGCATGAGCGATACATCGACCAGGAGCTTGAGCGGCCGCCGATTCATGGATCGTCAATCTAGCCACTGAAGCGGATCATGTGGACACGTTTTTTTGGGCGGCCTTCGGCACCGCGGGCCCGGTGGGACCGTCTTGACGAGCCGAGGGTCCTGCGAAAGGAGTTGTCCGGTTCCGGCGCGCGCCTCCCGCCCACCGGCGGGAGGCCGGTGCCCGGGCCTGCCGGACGGGAGGAAACGACGGCCGGCCGTGCTGGACCCGCGCCGCACCGCGGCCGGATCACGGCGGGACTCCCGAAGGACCGGACGGTCGGCGACAAGACCGGCACCGGCGGTGCGAGCGACCACGGCACCGCCAACGACCTGGCGCTCACCCGGCCCCGGGAGCGGACGCGCCGATCGTCCTGCCGGTGTTCACCCGTCGCAACCTCGACGACACCGCTCACGACGACAAGGTGATCGCGTCCACCGCCACCGCCACCGCACCGGCCAAGGCCCTCGGCAGACTGTGACCGGTCATGGAGGCGTGGCACACGGTCCGCGGGGCGAGGCGGATACGGCGTCGCACCGCGCCGGCCCCTTCCTGTACCCGCACTCGGGCGAGGGCGGGACCGGTTCCGTCGGCGGTCGGCCCCCTGCGGACTCCCCCGTACCGCGACCGGCCGAAAGTCACCGCTGAGTCTCCGGCCCCATTGATGTGACGGCACATCACGGTTTCGATGACCCCCTGCCGGGGCGCAGCGCCGCCGGCACCGTCGACGATCGGGGGTCTGGAACCGTGCGTCACTCCGGAAGAGGCAGAGGCCGTAAAGGCGGTCGCGGATCACGACTGAGTGCGATATCGGGTGCGGTGGCGCTGACGGGCGTCGCCGCACTCGTCGTTCCGGCGGTACCCGCCGGCGCCGCGGCGGGAACGGGGGCGCCGCCACCGCCCGCCCCGGGCGAGGTGGTCCCCGGGCAGCGGACGGCGACACCGGCCCTGGTGCAGGGGATCCGGGAGCGGGCTCCCGGCACGGGCAGCGCGGCGGCAGCGGCCCGTGCCCATCTGGACGGCAAGCGGGAGCGGTACCGGATCGAGCACGCGCGACGCGACCTCGTGCCCGTCGGCACCACCGCTTCGGGCGGCCGTGAGACCGTGCGCCTGCAGCAGCGGCACCGCGGCGTGCCCGTCCTGGGCGGCCAGTACGTCGTTCGCATGGAGAGAAAGGCCGGCGAGCGGATCGTCACCGGCACCTCGGGCAGGTACTTCACGGGCCTGAGCACCACGACGACGGCCGAGGTCGACGAGGAACTCGCCGTGGAACGGGCCGTCGACGGCGTCCTCGACGACCTCGCCGGCAGGCAGCTGTCGAAGCCCCCGCGCGAGGGCGGGGAGGAGACCCCGCTCCGGGGCACCGACCACGGCCTCGTGGTCCTGCCCACGGGCGCGGGCGTCCTCACCCGGCACGTCACCGTGCGCGGCACCGTCCCGGCCACCGGCGAGCCCGTGCTGCAAGAGGTGTACGTCGATGCCCACGCCGGCTACCCGGTCCTCGCGTACAGCGGTATCAAGACGTTCGGCGCACCGGACCGGGCAGCCGACAGGTCCGCGGCGGACGCCGCCCGGCAACGGGTGCGGGCCGCCGGGGACGAGAAGGGCAGCGGCGTCCGGCTCGACGGCACGACCGTCGCTCTCGACGTGTTCCGCGACGAGGAGGGCGGGTCGTACCTGCTGCGGGACCGTACCCGCATACCGGACGAGTACGGCGCCCGGGCCCTGGCCACCTGGGACGCGCGCGGCAGGAACGTCGGCGAGGTCAGCGGGCAGTGGCCCGAGGGCATCGAGCAGTTCGCCTCGCCCGCTCCCGAGTTCGGTGCCGAGGCCACCGAGGCGGGAGCCGTCGACGCGCACTGGGCCGCCGGGCAGGTCTACGACTACTTCCGGGACAAGCACGGCCGCGACAGCCTCGACGGCCGCGGGATGGGGATCGACTCCCTGGTCGGCGTGACCGAGTTCGGGGAGCCGTACGTGAACGCCTTCTGGGACGGCCGGAAGATGGTGTACGGCAGCGGGGACGAGGAGTACCGACCGCTCTCCGCCGCCCTCGACGTGGTCGGACACGAGATGACGCACGGTGTGGTCGAGCACTCGGCGAACCTCGTCTACGCGGGCCAGTCCGGCGCCCTGAACGAGGCCGTCGCCGACTACTTCGGCAACGCCGTCGAGGCGGACGTCCTCGGCACCCCGGTGACCGGCCCGGACTCCGGCCTGGTCGGGGAGCGCCTGTGCCGGACGAAGGGCCCCCGTGAGTGCGCCCTGCGGGACCTGGGCGACGGACGGACCACCGCCAAGTCCTTCCTCGGCCTCGACTTCGCCAACGACAACGGCGGCGTCCACCTCAACTCGACCATCTTCGGCGGAGCCCTGTGGGACGCCCGCGAGGAACTCGGCGCGGACCTCACCGACAGGATCGTGTACAAGGCGCTGACCGAGTACCTCACGCCGCTCGACGGCTTCACCGAGGGCCGGGCCGCCGTCCTCGCCGCCGCCGGGGACCTCGGTGTCGCGGGGAGCGGCCTGAAGGTCCTGCGCGGCGCCTTCACCGCGCACGGCATCGTGCCCGGCTGGGAGCTGGCCCTCGGCGCCGACTCCGAGACGCTCTTCGACCGGATCAACACCACCGGTACGGGACTGGGCGCGGGCGGCGGCTGGTGGACGGCCTCCAGGTCGAACGAGGACGGCTCGGAGCCGTACTCGGTGTGGGCCGGACGGGCCGACGGCAAGGGGCAGCCGAAGCTGATCAGCCCCAACGACGGCCGGTACCACGTCAATCCGGCCACCGACGGCAAGACCGTGGTGTGGCAGGCCTACGGCTCCGCCGGCGTCGAGATCCTGGCGAGGTCGCTCACGGGCGGCATCGTGCGCACACTGTGGTCCGGCCGCAGCGGCGGAAGCGTCACCGGCGTCGACGGCGACGTCGTGACCTTCGGCTTCGCGAACGTGGGCGGGCGCTCGGCGGTGGCCTATCTGAGCCTGAAGGACCCGGCGGACGTCACGACGCTCGGCGGCGGAACCTACCGCCGGGCCTACGCGCCGTCGGTCAGCGACGGCAGGATCGCCTACCGCGAGTGGCGGCGGGTGGCACTGGGGGCACGCGCCGTCTACGCGTGGCGGATCCTCGTCGTCGACGTCGTGACCGGTGAGAGCACGGTGATCCAGGAGTACCCCGACACGACGGGCCTCGGTCCGACGGCCATCAACGGCACCCACGTCTTCTGGCTCCTCGACGAGGACCCGGCGGACGGTGCGACGGCCCTGCGGCGAGCCGCACTGGACGGGTCCGAGGCGGCGGACCTCCTTCCCGAGTACGGGCCGGACGCACGGTACGCGTACGACCTGACGGTCTCCGAGGACAGCGCGACGATCCTCAGCCGCCTGCCCGACGCTCCCCTCAGCAACGAGGCCGGCCCCAAGCTCCACCAGTTCGCGGCCGCCGGGACGCCCGGCGCTCCGGGCACCTACAGGGGCCGTGTCTCCTGCAACCGGGGTGCCCAGACGCATCCCGCGGCCGTCGGGTCCAGCCAGGTGGTGTGGCTGGACTCGACGACCGGCACCACCGACGTGGTCACCCGCACCCGGCCCACGGGCCGCTGCGACTGACCGCTCTCCCCGTCCCGCTCGGGCCGGGGAGCACCGGTGGCCGCCAGGGAGCGAACCATCGGCGGCCACCGGTGCGGTCCGGCCCAGGTTCTCCGGTCCAGGCCGCCGGCGGAGGCGCGGCCGGGCACCCGGGCGGTGACGCCTTCGCCGGGTCACGCGGCCGATTCCTCGGGATCACCCCGTGGCGGCTCCTGGGCCCACCTTTCATACCGGACGAGGAGCCGGTACGGGCCCGTCGGACATCGAAGCGGGTGAATCCGCCACGGTCGTGGACGGAGCGGTGGTCGGCGGACCGGTCGTCGAGCGCGCTCGACGACCGCTGGGCCGCATGACCCACGGGCCGGCCGTCGCCGTCCGGAGAAAAGCCGTAGCCGCACCTGTCCGCTGTGCGGCGACGCCGGTAATGTGCCGGATGGCACCTGACTCTGTTCTGCTCATGACATTGTCCACCGTGCTCCCGCATGTGGTGAGCCGCGGTCAGCTCCCCGGCGGCCCGCCGGGTTCGGCGCACAGACCGCGATGAAGCCTCCGCACTCACAAGGAGTCCGCATGGCAACACCGATCAGCCGTCGCACCCTTCTGGCCGCCGGCACGGGCGCCGCCGCCGGCCTGTCCCTGCCCGGCGTCGCCGCCGCGCATGCCGACGACCGCGCGACCACCCGTGTGCGCTTCACCCTGAACGCCCAGGTGCTCGACGGCGGCGAACAGGTCACCTCGATCACCCTCGACACCGCCCGGCTCGGCCCGATCGACCCGGCCGGCCTGACCACCGGCACCTTCAGCGTGCACGCCAAGGCCACCAGCCCGATCCCCGTCCCCGCCGGCGAGTACGACCTCGACCGCACGGTGACCGCCGTCCGGCTCGACCGCCGCGGCGACATCGTGCTCGAACTGAGCCACGCCGAGGGCCAGACCGGCGGCGGCACGCTCGGCTACGTCGCGAGCAGGGGCCGCAACGTGATGCTCGACCTCGACTACACCCTCACCCAGCACGCCCCGATCACCCTGCGCAACCACCGGTCGATCACCATCGACACCTTCGTGCAGAACCCCCGGCTGTCCAGTCCCGAGGTCGACGCGTTCACCTCCCACATCTCCGCCTCGGGAATGAAGTACCGGCTGTACTCACCCACCGGCTCCCCCTCCTCCCGGCGGGGCGGGCGCCCGCTGATCGTCTGGCTGCACGGCGGGGGTGAGGGCGCCTCACTGCCCGACGGCTACTACGACAACGAGACCACGCTGCGCGCCAACCGCGGCGCCCTGGGCTTCGCCACCCCCCAGGCGCAGCGCATCTTCGGCGGCGCCTACGTCCTCGCCCCGCAGAGCACCTCCGCCTGGATGCAGGACGGCCCCCGCTTCGCCCCCCTCATCCACGAGATCATCAGCGACGTCATACGCGGGAACCGCATCGACCGCGACCGGATCTACGTCGCCGGCTGCAGCAACGGCGGCTACATGAGCATGAAGATGACCACCGTCTATCCCACCCTGTTCGCCGCCTCCGTACCCGTCTGCGGCGTCGTCACGTCCTTCCCGCCCGGGGGCGCACCGCTGATCCCCGACAGCGAGCTGGCACGGATCAGCACCCCCAGCTGGCTCGTCGCCTCCCGCGACGACACCACGGTGGACCCGCAGGCCAACACCGCCCACGCGCACGACGTGATCCCCGGCTCGCTGATGACGCTCTACGACCACGTCGTCCGGGACGGCCACCAGTTCGCCGGCCACTGGTCGTGGATCTATGTCGCCCGCAACGACCCCAGCATCGACGGAACGCACATCTGGCAGTGGATGGCCGCCCAGCACCGGCACTGACAGGAACCCGCGCTCGCCGGCACCGCGGTCCTCGGCGGCGACACACGCATCCGTTCCTCCGAGCACCTACCACTGTGCACTGCCGCCGGCCCGGCCCGCGACCGGGTGGCATCGGCGGCCCGCCCGACGGCCTCAGGCCCGTACGTCGGGCGAGGACGGCTCGGCCGCACAGCACTGCGGCCGGACCGTTCTTTCCCCAGCGGGTGACGGACGGAGCCGCCGCTGCCCAGCAGAGCCGGCTTCCTTCGCTCCCTCGGCGTTCCAGTTGCGGATCGTGATCCGCGAGGGGCGTGTCGAGGAGGGGCGGTCGTCATGCCAGCCACGTTCCGTCGCGCATGATGGCTCTTCCGCGTAGTTCCGGCTCGCCGCGCCAAGCGCGCACCGTCCTGGGCACCACGCATACGTACACAAAGGAGCCCTCCTCCACGCGCGGATCCCATCCGAACTTGTCGGCGAACGCCTCCGCTGCGCCTTCGGGCACCTCCTGGTCCGGGAAGCACTCCGCCTCACCCTGGAGGAGCACCACGTCGAAGGTGTCCGGCAGCGCCAGGCGCACGCGCGGCTCCTCACGGATGTTCCGCGCGGTCACGGACGTGGCGCTGGTGCACATCCAGACTGCTCGCCCGTCCCACAAGAACCACAGCGGCACCTGGTGCGGCCCCCGGTCAGGGTGAGCGGTCGACACCCATACGTCCCGCTCGGTGACGAGCCGTTCCAGAGCGTCGCGCTTGCGCTCTGTCGTCCGGCGACGGACGATTCCCGTGGTCCCCATGAGGACCGACCCTAACCAAGCAGGCGCGAAGTGCGCCTGAGGCGCAGGACCTACTCCCTGCGACCGACATGTCCCTCAGCCCTCGGCTCGGGTTGCGCAGCTCCGGTGTCCGCGGTGGCCGGCGGAAGTGCTCAGGCATACTCGTCCCCGGTGGTGGCCGGCTCGTGATCGCGCCTGGCGGCTGCGTCGCAGGGCGGACCGGCTGAGCCGGCGGGCCGGACTGTGGGCGGGCAGAAGAACAGGGCTGCTGAACAGGCGCTTGATCTCCTTGCAGGCCAGCGCTGTCAACGGCGGCCCGGCACAGCAGACGGTGCGTGCCGAGTGGGGGGCCTCCCCAGCCCACTTCGCGATCGTCCAGCAGGTCCTTGCGCGGCGGGTCCGACAACAGGACCATCACCGAGCGCTCGGCCCGGAGGCGGGGTCCGACCAGCGAACCGGCCCGCGATCCGGGCCGCCATTGGGAAGCCCTACCTGGCGGCGGCCGTGTCACGACGCGCCGAACTGAGGGCCGACGAACACGCGGCGGGACTCGGCTTCGCGCAGCATCTGATGACCGTGCTGCGCAAGGACTACGAGCGGGAGGAGTCCGAACGGGCCACCGCCGCAGCGCTGGGAACGCCCTTCGCGAAGGAAGGTGTGACAGCGCGACTTCTGGCCTCGCATCCCGACGTGTGCACCAGGCTGCACCACCTGCAGGGCCACTTGGAAAACAGACACTGACCTTGTCGTTTGACCTCGCCTTCGCTGGGTGGCCGGCGGAGCCGGAGCTGGGCACGGTCGGCGATACCCGCTTCCGGGTTTGGGCGGTGGGCCGTCTTCGTGGTCGTAGATCCTCGGCGGTGTCGGGCGACGCATGACGCTGTCGGAGCGGAGACTGCCGAGGATCTCGACGGGTGAATCATCCAACAGGTGGGTGATGCGGGGTGCGCCGTGTCCGGCGTCCGGCACGACCAGGACTTCGAGGTCACCCGGCCTCCACTGACCTGCGGCCAGCCGCTCGACCGGCTCGCGCCGGGCCGACGCCCCGGCCGCAGCCGGTCAGCCGGACGCGGCGCCGGCGGGATCCGGCAGGAAGTCCGGTACCCGGGTGCCCAGTCCCAGGGGTTCGGCCCGGCGGCGGACGAGGTCGGCGAGGGCGAGGTCGAGGGTGCCCAGACCGAACGGGGAGAAGACGGTGACACGGTCCTCGGGGCGTCGGAAGGGTTCTTTGGTGTTCAGGACGGAGCCGATCGAGGCGGCGATGAAGTCCCGGTCGCCGCGGAGCTGCTCGGCCAGGTGCAGGGAGGTCGACTCGCGGCACACGTGGTCCGCGTCGTCGACCACGTTGACGGCGGTCAGGATGCTCTCCGGCGTCAGGTCGCGCAGGGACACGTGCAGGACCAGGGTGCCGGGCCGGCAGGCGTCGGTGGTCAGATGCGGGGCGGCGGCGGTGGTCGCCAGGCAGACCAGCCGGTGGGCGGCGAGCGCCTCCTCGGCGCTCTCGGCGACCTGGGTCTTCAGCTCCGGCCAGCGGGCCCGGCAGCGGGCGGCGAAGACCTCCGCCCGGGAACGGTCGAGGTCGAACACGGTGACCGCGGCGAGGTCGGGCAGGGCGGCCCGGAGGTAGGCCAGGATCTCGAAGCCGATCACGCCGCAGCCGATCAGGGAGGCACCCGTCTCGGGGACGGACGACCCCAGCGCCGCCGCCGCGAGGGCGGCGCTCGCCGCGGTACGCCGCGCCGAGATCACCGACCCCTCCAGCAGGGCCTCCGGCTGCCCGGTGGCCATGGAGTTGAGGATCACCGCGGCGGAGGCGCGTTCCAGACCGCGCGCGGTGTTGCCGGGGAAGGAGGCGATCCACTTGATGCCCGCCACCGGCTCGTCCTCGCCGAGGTAGGCGGGCAGTCCGATGATCCGGTTGCGCGGGCCGTCGGGAAAGCGGAGGAAGACCGAGTGCGGCAGGGCCGTCCGGCCCCGGTCGTGCAGCAGGTACGCGCGGCGTACCGCTGCGAGGACCTCGGCCTCGGCGCCGTCGAGGACCTGACGGACTTCCCTGGCTCCCAGTATCAGCATGATGCCGCCTCCATCGCCGACTTCTTCTCTTTCCACAGGTGGGACACGTCGCCGAAGTGGCGGGCGACCCATTCGTCGTTGTAGACCGTGTCGAGGTACCGCTCCCCGCGGTCGGGCAGGACGACCGCGCAGCGCGCGCCCGCCGGGATGCGGTCGGCCATCCGGTCGACCGCCGCCACCAGGGCCCCGGAGGAGCCGCCTGCGAGGACGGCCTCCCGGGCGGCGAGCCGTCGGCAGCCGACCACGCAGTCGAGGTCCGTCACGTGGACGACCTCGTCGGCGAGCCCGTCCCGGTAGAGCGCCGGCCGTACGGCCGCGCCGTGGCCCGGGATCAGCCGGGACGCCGGGGCCCTGCCGAAGATGGCGCTCCCCTCGGCGTCCACCGCGACCACGGTCACCGGCAGCCCCCGGTCGCGGACGTACTCCGCGCAGCCGCGCAGCGTGCCGCACGAACCCGTCGCGCAGAACAGGTAGTCGATCCCGCCCGGCACCGCCTGAAGGATCTCGCGCATCGTCTGCCGGTGCGCCCGGGGGTTCAGCGGGTTGGCGTACTGGTTGGGCCAGTGGGCACCGGGGATGCGGGCGAGAAGCGCGCCGATGCGGCGGATGCGGACGGGCAGGTACTCACCGGTCACCGGGTCGCACTCGCTCACCACCTCGACCTCCGCGCCGAGAGCCCGCATGACGGCGATGTTCTGCCGGTTGGTGCGGGGGTCCACCACGCAGATGAACCTCAGCCCGTAGTAGGCGCAGATCTGGGCGAGCCCGATGCCGAGGTTGCCGGAGCTCGACTCGACGACGACCGAGCGGCCGGGCACCAGTGTGCCGTTCCGGACCAGCTCGTGCAGCATCTCCAGGGCCGAGCGGTCCTTCATGCTGCCGCCGGGGTTGAATGCCTCCAGCTTGGCGTAGGTGGTGAAGTGCCGCCCCGGGGCGAGCTTGGCGAGTTCGATCAGCGGGGTGCCGCCGATCGTGCCGAGAACGCCGGCCGGCCCGTCGTCAGGTTCCGGCATGGTGGCCTCGCCCCGTCGGGTCGGGGCACGGCCCGAACATGGTGCGGAACACGCTGGTTCCTCCTGTCAGCACTGGATCGAGGGGTTGTGCGGCGGCCCCGGCCGGGCCGGGGCCCGGCGGGTCACCGCGCCGGCGGGCCGGGCGCGGCGCGTACGGAGCGGGCGAGCGAGGCGGCGCCGGCGATCAGCACCATCCAGCCCGCCAGGGCCAGCGCGGCGCTCCGCGCGCCGGCCGAGTCGAGCAGCAGGCCGCCGAGCAGCGAGCCGATCGGCAGGGCCCCGTTGGACAGCGTGCTCATCGCCGCGAGCACCCGGCCGCGCAACCGGTCCGGGGTGATGCTCAGCTGGTAGCTGCCCAGCGCCACGTTCCACAACGGTCCGACGAACCACATCGCGGCGTAGGCGGCGGCGAGCGTGAAGGGGTCGCGGCTGAGTGCGATCGCGGCCACCAGCACCGCCCACGCCCAGTTCGCCCCGATCACCAGGGCACCCAGTCCGACCCGGCGGGCCAGCCACGGTGCCGCCAGCGAGCCGAGGACGCCCCCGGCCCCCGCGAAGCCGACCATCAGGCCCACCCCCGCCGGGGACGCGCCGACGTCGGTGGCCAGCACGACGGCGACCAGGAACAGCGCCCGGAACATCAGGTTGCTGCCGGCCACCAGCAGGGTGGTGGTGCGCAGGAAGGGCCGTCGCCACAACCACCGCAGGCCCTCGCGGACCTGCTCGCCCATGCTGTCGGTGCGGGCGGACCGCTCGGCCTCGAACTCCTTGCGGATGAAGAGCAGGCCGGTCAGCGAGACCAGGTAGGTCAGCGCGTCGGCCAGGAACGGGACGGCCCGCCCGAGACCGAACAGCACACCGCCCAGCGGTGTCCCGAGCATCACGGCGGCCCGCCCCCGCGCCTCGTTGCGGGACAGGGCCAGCGAGAGCTGTCCCGGTGGTACGACGTTCGGGACGGCCGCGTGCGCGGCGAGCCCGTGGAACACCGTGAGCGCGCCCTCGGCGAAACTCACGACCAGCACCAGCGGCAGGCCCAGGACGTCGAGGGCAGCCGCGAGCGCGATGGCCGCCGCGCCGAGCGCGCGCAGCGCGTCGCACCAGATCATCAACCGCCGGCGCGGCCAGCGGTCCACCAGGGCGCCGGCCGGCAGCGGAAGGAGCAGCGCGGGCAGCAGCGCCACGAATCCGGCCAGGCCGGCGGCGAAGGCCGAGCCGGTCAGGGCCAGGACCAGCAGCGGGTAGGCGATGGTGGTCGCCGTCGACCCGAGCAGGGAGACCGCCGAGCCGCCCCACAGCAGCAGGAAGTCGCGGTTGCGGTGCAGCGGGACCACCGGATCGGCGGTGGCCGCGTCCGGCGGGTCCGGCGGCCGCGCGTCCGCCGGCGTTCTCGTGTCGGGGCTCGTCATCTGTCACCCTCCCCGTCCGGCCGGGCCGGACGCTAGCCGCGCGCCGCCCGCTCCATCTGCCGGCGCAGACTGAGCGGTCGCATGTCGGTCCAGACGGTGCCGATGTGGGCCAGGCACTCGGCCCGGGTGCCCTCGGTGCCCTCGGCGTGCCAGCCGAGCGGCAGCTCGCGGTCGGCGAGCCAGACGGAGTACTGCTCCTCGTCGTTGAGGACGACGCGGTACGTGCGCTCGTCGGTGTCTTCCTCGGCCACGTCGGGCCCTCCCTCGGGTGAACTGCCGCGTCACGAACGTCACGTGACCGGTGGCGGCGCCAGAGAGCCTGCCGCAACCGCCCGGTCCGGCTGCAGAGAAGGAGGCGCAGTCACCGCGACGCCGATGCTGCCGATGTGACTGCCGGTTGTTCTCTCGGAGCCGCGACGGCCCGGCGGCGACGCTGAGGCGCATGACTGCGAACCCCTCCATCCGGACCGCGCCGGCCGGCCGCGCCCGAAAGCGCGACGCGGATTCCGCCCTCCCCCTGGCGATGCCGGCCGAGTCCCCCGGTACGCCCCTGTCCGAGTACCTGTCGGACGCCCGGCCCCTCGTACGCGACCGGCTGCTCGAACACGGCGCGGTGCTGCTGCGCGGTTTCGACGTCGGCGGCGTGGACGGCTTCGAGGCCGCGGTCCGGGCGGTGTCCGGCGCGCCGCTGCCCTACGCGGAGCGGTCCTCGCCGCGCAGCACCATCAAGGGCCAGGTGTACACCTCGACCGACTATCCGCCGAACGAGGAGATCTTCCTCCACAACGAGAACTCCTACCAGGCCGACTGGCCGCTGAGCCTGTTCTTCCACTGCGTGCAGCCGCCGGACACCCTGGGCGCCACGCCGCTCGCCGACACCCGCCGGGTGTACGAGGCGATCGATGTGTCCGTGCGGGAGGAGTTCGCCGCCCGGGGCTGGATGGTGGTGCGCAACTTCTCCGACGGCTTCGGCGTGCCGTGGCAGCAGGCCTTCAACACCGGCGACCGCGGCGAGGTCGAGGCGTACTGCGCCCGCAACGGCGTCGAGACCGAGTGGACCGCGGACGGTCTGCGGACCCGCGCGCGCCGCCGGGCGGTGCACCGCCACCCGGTGACCGGGGAGACGGTCTGGTTCAACCACCTCACCTTCTTCCACGTGAGCACGCTGGCCGAGGAGGTGTGCGCCGCACTGCGGGAGATGTACGACGACGCGCGGCTGCCGACCAACACCTACTACGGCGACGGCCGGCCGATCCCGGACGAGGTCGTCGCGCACCTGCGCTCCTGCTACCGCGCCGAGCAGCGGCGCTTCGACTGGCAGCGGGACGACGTGCTGATCGTGGACAACATGCTGGCGGCACACGCCCGCGAGCCGTTCACCGGGCCGCGCCGGATCGCCGTGGCGATGGCCGAGACCTACTCGGCGGCCGTGGACCCCACCTCGTTCGCGGAGGTGGCCGATGCCCGCCGGTGACAGCGGCCACCCGCTCTCGTTCGCCCAGGAACAGCTGTGGTTCCTGGACCAGCTCCGCTCCGGCGCCGCCACCGAGTACCTGATGTGCGAGGTGTTCCGGATCCGCGGCCCGCTCGACACGCAGGTGCTCCAGGCCGCCTTCACCGAGATCTCGGCGCGGCACGAGGTGCTGCGCACCCGCTACGGCACCGCCGCGGGCGCCGGGGCGCAGTTCGTGGACGGGCCCGGCCCCGTCCGGCTCGCCCGGGTGGACCTGACCGGCACGGCACCGGCGGACCGCGAGACGCGCCTGCGCGAACTCCACGCGGCCGAGCTGCGCACCCCGATCGACCTCGGTCACCAGCCGCCCTGGCGGCTGACCCTGGTCCGGTTCGCCGAGGAGGACGCCGCCCTGCTGGTGACGGTCCACCACATCGCCTTCGACGGGTGGTCCTGGGGCGTCCTCGCCCGGGAGCTGCACGAGCTGTACACCGCGTTCGCGGCCGGCCGGCCGTCGCCGCTGGAGCCGGTGCCGGTGCAGTACGCGGACTTCGCACAGTGGCAGCGCGACACCTGGGCGGCCGCCCCCGCGCGGGCCGAGCGGCGGCGTGGCTACTGGCGGGAGCGGCTGGCGGGCCTGGAGCCGCTGGAGCTGCCCGCCGACCGCCGGCGCCCGGCGCACTGGGACCCGGCTGGGGACAGCGTCCCGTTCACCGTTCCGGCGGGGCTGGTCCGGCGCCTGGCCGAACTGGGCCGGGACGCGGGTGCGACCCCGTTCATGGTGCACCTGGCCGCGTTCCAGCTGCTGCTCGCGCGCTGGTCCGGCCGGACCGACGTGGCGGTCGGCGTGTCGGTCTCGGACCGTACCGAGGTCGAGCTGGAGCCGCTGGTCGGCATGTTCCTCAACACCGTGGTGCTGCGGACCGACCTGTCCGGCCGCTGCTCGTTCCTCGACCTGCTGGCGCGGGTGAGGGAGACCACCCTGGACGCCTACGAGCACCAGGACGTGCCGTTCGGCTGGGTGGTGGCCGACCTCGCGCCCGAGCGGGACCCCTCCCGCAACCCGGTGTTCCAGGTCGGCTTCGCGCTGCACAACGCCGAGCGCCGCCCGCTCGGGCTGCCCGGACTCGACGTCGCGAAGGTCGAGCCGGCCACTGATCACTCCGCCTTCGACCTGTCGCTGCACCTGTCCGAGCTCCCGGACGGCTCGATGGCGGCCCGGCTGATCTTCCCCACCGCGCTGTTCGACCGCGCCCGCATCGAGCGGATGGCGGCGAGCCTGCTGCGGCTGCTCGCGAGCATCGCCGAGCACCCGGACACCGCCGCGCACGCGCTGCAGGCCGTCCCCGACGCGGAGCTGGCGGCCTTCGAGCGCTGGAACCGCACCGGGACGGAGCGCCCGCGGCGCTCGCTCGCCGAACTGTTCTTCGCCCAGGCCCTGGCCACCCCGGACGCGGTGGCCGTGGTGTCCGGCGCGCGGGAGACCCGCTACGCCGACCTCGCCGAACGGGTACGGCGTCTCGCCGGACTGCTGCGCTCGCGCGGCGTCGGCCCGGAGAGCACGGTGGGCGTCGCGCTGCACCGCGGCACCGACCTGGTCGCCACCGTCCTCGCGGTGCTCACCGCGGGCGGGGTGTACGTGCCGTTGGCCCCGGAACACCCGGCGGAGCGGCTGGCCCACCTGGTCGCCGACGCCGAAGTGGCCCTGCTGGTCACCGAGGAGGCGCTGCGCGGCCGGCTGCCGTCCCATCCGAACACCCTCGTGCTCGACGCCCTCCGGCCGGAGGACGGGGAGGCGCCGCCCCTCGAACCGGCGGCCGGGGCCGGTACGCGGGCCGCGTACGTGATGTACACCTCCGGTTCGACGGGCCGCCCCAAGGGCGTCGTCGTACCGGAAGCCGCGATCCGCAACCGCGTGCTCTGGTCGGTGGAGCGCTTCGGCCTGGGCCCCGGCGACCGGGTGCTGCAGAAGACCACCATCGGTTTCGACGCCGCGCTGTGGGAGTTCCTCTCCCCGCTGGTGTGCGGGGCCGCGGTGGTGACGGGCCCGCGGGACGCCCACCGCGACCCGGCGGTGATGGTCCGTGCCGTGGTGGACCACCGTGTCACCGTGCTGCAGGGCGTGCCCTCGATGCTGCGCCTGCTGCTGGACGAGCCGGCCCTGGCCGACTGCGCCCCGCTGCGTCTGGTCTGCTCGGCGGGCGAGCCGCTGCCCGCCGAACTGGCCGCCCGGCTGCGCCGCGCGCTCGGCGCCGAGGTGGTCAACACCTACGGCCCCACCGAGTGCGCCGTGGACTCCACCGCCTGGCCCTTCGACCCGGACGAGCCCGGCGACCTGGTACCGATCGGCCTGCCGCTGCCCAATGTGCGCACCTATGTGCTGGACGCCGAGGAGCGACAGGTGCCCATCGGGGTGACCGGTGAGCTGTACGTCGGCGGCATCGGGCTCGCCCGCGGATACGCGGGCCGGGGCGACCTCACCGCGGACCGGTTCGTCCCCGACCCGGACGCGGCCGTGCCCGGTGCGCGCCGGTACCGCACCGGAGACCTGGTGCGGCGCCGCGCGGACGGCGCGCTGGAGTACGTCGGACGCGTCGACGACCAGGTCAAGATCGGCGGAGTGCGGATCGAGCCCGGCGAGATCGAGGTCCTGCTGGCGGCCCACCCGTCGGTGGCCGCCGCCGTGGTGGCCGTGCACCGGTCCGACGCCGGCGACGCGCGGCTGACCGCGTACGCGGTGCCCGTCGCGGGGGAGCGGACCGATCCGGAGGCGCTGCGCGCCCACCTGGCCGCCGCGCTGCCGGAGGCGATGCTGCCCTCCGCCTTCGTCGAGCTCGCCGAGCTGCCGCTCACGCCGAACGGAAAGGTGGACCGCCGCCGGCTGCCGGCCGACACCGAACCGGACCGGTCCGCCGCGGCGGACCGCCGAGCCCCGCGCACCGCCGCCGAGCGGACCGTGGCCGAGCTGATGGCCGAGGTCCTGGGCGTCGAACGGGTCGGCGCGCAGGACGACTTCTTCCTGCTCGGCGGCCACTCCCTGCTCGCGATCAGGCTCGTGCTGCGGCTGCGGCGCGCCTTCGGGATCGAACTGACCGTCGGCGAGCTGTTCCACGCGCGGACGGTCACCGCGCTGGCCGCGCGGGTCACCGGGGCCGGCGCCGGCCCGGATGCCGCCGCGGACACCGATCCGGACGCCGTCCGGCCGGCGGGCCGGGACCGCCCGCTGCCGCTCTCGTTCGGCCAGCAGCGGATGTGGTTCCTCGACCAGCTGGAGCCCGGGAGCCACGAGTACGTCGTCCCGCTGGCGCTGCGGCTGACCGGACCGCTCGACACCGTGGCGCTGCGCCACGCGCTCGACGCGCTGTCCGAACGGCACGAGGTACTGCGGACCAGATACCTGTCCGAGGGTGGCGAGCCCGTGCAGGTCGTCGATCCCGCCGGTCCGGTGGACTTCACCCTGACCGATCTGGCGGGCGCGCCCGACGCCGCGGCCCGGGCCCGGAACCTGGTCGAGGAGCTGGCCCGCCGGCCGTTCGACCTCGCGCACGGGCACCCGCTGCGGGCGACCCTGATCCGCACCGCCCCCGAGGAGCACCTCCTCGTCCTGACCCTGCACCACATCGCCTTCGACGCCTGGTCCACCGACGTCTACCTGCGCGACCTGGACCTGGCCTACCGGGCCTTCGCCGCGGGCGAGCCGTCGCCGCACGCCCCGCAGCCGGTGAACTACGCGGACTTCGCGGTGTGGCAGCGCGCGCAGCAGCGGGCCGGCCGGCTGGACGACCAGCTCGCCTACTGGCGCGACCGCCTGGACGGCCTCACCCCCGTCGAGCTGCCCGCCGACCGGGTCCGCTCGGCGGTCCGCGACGCCCGGGGCGACAACGTCGTCGTCGAGGTGGCGCCGGAGGTCGCCCGTGCCGTCGCCGAACTGGCCGGCCGGCACGGCGCGACCCCGTTCATGGTGCTGCTCGCCGCCTTCCAGGTGCTGCTCGCGCGCTGGACCGGCCGCGACGACCTCGCGGTGGGGACCCCGGTCGCCGGGCGGACCCGCCAGGAGACGGAGGACCTGGTCGGGTTCTTCACCAACAACCTGGTGATCCGCGGCGACCTCGGCGGCGACCCGGTCTTCACGGAGCTGCTGGAGCAGGTCCGCGGCACGGTGCTCGACGCCTTCGCCCACCAGGACGTGCCGTTCGAGCACCTGGTCGACGCGGTGCGGCCGGAGCGTGACCTCTCCCGCAACCCGCTGTTCCAGATCATGTTCGAGCACCAGCACCTGGCAGGCGTCCCCGGCCGGCTCGGCGCGGTCGCCGTGGAGCCGGTCCGCGCCGGACTGGAGATCGCCAAGTTCGACCTCACCGTGACCGTCAAGGAGCGCGGCGGGCGCATGTACTGCTGGTTCGAGTACGCGACCGCGCTCTTCGACCGGGAGACCGTCGAGCGGATGGCGGGCCACTACCTGACCCTGATCGGCAGCGTCACGGCCGACCCCGGCGCGCGGATCGGCGACCTCGCCATGCTCACCGAGGACGAGCGGCACCGCGCCCTCACCGCCTGGGCCGACCCGCAGGCCGGGCGGGCCGCCGTGCTCGACCCGGCCGGGGAACACGGGCTGTGCGTACCGGAGCTCTTCGCCCGGCAGGTCCGGCGGGCCCCGGACGCGATCGCCGTGGTCTTCGGCGACCAGCGGGTCAGCTACGCCGAACTCGACGCGCGGGCCGACCGGTTCGCCGCCCGCCTGCGCTCCCTCGGGGTCACCGCCGAGACGGTCGTCGGCTCCTGCCTGGAACGCGGCGTCGAGGCGGTGGTGGTGCTGCTCGCCGTGCTGAAGGCCGGCGGCGTGTACGCGCCGTTCGACCCGCGGCACCCCGCCGAGCGGCTCGACCTCATGCTCGCCGACGCCGGCCCGGAACTCGTGGTCACCACCCGCGCGTTCGCCGGCCGGCTGACCGGTGGCCACCGGGTGGTCCTGGCCGACGCCGACGCCGACGCCCAGGACGGACCCGGCGCCGCACCCGGGGGCCCGGCGCCCGTCCCGGCCCGGCCGGAGAACCTCGCCTACATCATCTACACCTCCGGCTCGACCGGCCGCCCCAAGGGCGTGATGATCGAGCACCGCTCCTACGCCCACCACTGCCGGGTGATCGCCGACGCGTACGGGATCGCCCCCGGCGAACGGGTGGCGCTGCTGTCCGCACTCACCTTCGACGTGGCGATGGACCAGATCGCGGCGACCCTGGTGGCCGGCGCCACCGTCGTGGTCGCCGACCCGGTGTTCTGGACCCCGGCCGAACTGCCCGCCCGCCTCGCCGAGCACGGCGTCACCGTCCTGGAGATCACCCCGTCCTACTACCGGGCCGTCCTGGACTCGCCCGACCTGCCCCTGCTGGACTCGCTGAAACTGATGAACGTCGGCAGCGACGTGGTCACCGGCCTGGACGCGCGGCGCTGGGCGGAGACCGGCCTGCCCGCCCGCTTCCTGTGCAACTACGGGCCGACCGAGGCCACCGTCACCTGCCTGCTGCACCCCGTCCTCCAGACGCCCGCGCGGGGTGACGCGGCCGGTGCCCTGCCGCTCGGCCGGCCCGTCCCCGGCACCCGGGCCTACATCCTCGACGCGGACCTGCGGCCCGTCCCGGTCGGAGTGCCCGGCGAGCTGTACCTCGGCGGCGTCCGGCTGGCCCGCGGCTACCACCGGCGGCCGGACCTCACCGCGGAGCGGTTCGTCCCCGACCCCTTCGCCACCGGGCCCGGCGGACGGCTGTACCGTACCGGCGACCTGACCCGTCACCGGCCGGACGGCACCATCGAGTTCCTCGGCCGGATCGACCAGCAGGTCAAGGTCCGCGGCCTGCGCATCGAGCTGGGCGAGATCGAGGCGGCGCTCGCCCGGCACCCCGCTCTGCAGGAGGCGGTGGTCACCGCCCCGCAGACGGCCCCGGGCGAACGCCGGCTCGCCGCCTACCTGGTGGCGCGTCCCGGCTGCCCGATGCCCGACGTGGCCGAGCTGCGCGGGCACCTGGGCGCACTCCTGCCCGAGTACATGATCCCCTCGGTGTGGGTGCCGCTCGACGCGTTCCCGCTGACGGCCAGCAAGAAGATCGACCGCAAGGCCCTGCCGGACGCCTCGGCCGCCCCGGCCGGCGGCGCCCGCGAGTACCTCGCCCCGCGCGACCCCGCCGAGGAGGCCGTCGCCGCGATCTGGACCGAGGTCCTTGGCCTGGAGCGGATCGGTGCCCAGGACGACTTCTTCGCCCTGGGCGGGCACTCGCTGCTGGCCACCCGGGTGCTCGCCCGGCTCCGTGAGACGTTCGCCGTCGAGCTGCCGCTGCGCCTGCTGTTCGAGGCCACCACCGTGGCCCGGCTCTCCGAGGCGGTGTCCGAGGCCGTGGAGGCCGACATCGCCGCGCTCACCGACCACGAAGTGGCGGGCCTGCTCGCCGAGGAAGGCCTGCGATGACCGACACCATGGACCGTGCGCGACTGCGGCAGGAGCTGCTTCGACGGCGCCTCGCCGGGCGGGCGGCCCCCGCCCCGGCGGAGGGAATCACCCGCGCGACGCGCGGCGGCCCCCTCCCGCTCTCCTTCGCCCAGCGCCGCCTGTGGATCCTCGACCGGCTCCGGCCCGGCACCACCGAGTACCTGATGACCGTGGCGCTGCGGCTGCGCGGCCCCCTCGACCGGGCCGCGCTGCGCACCGCGCTGGACGGCGTCCTCCGGCGGCACGAGGTGCTGCGGACCCGCTACCCGGTGGTCGACGGCGAGCCCGTACAGGTCGTCGACGGGCCGGGGAGCGTCCCCCTGGACGAGGAGGACCTCGGCGCACTCGACCGTGCGGCCGCGGACGCCCGGATCGCCGCCCTGGCCACCGGCGCGCGCCGGCCGGTCGACCTCGCCGAGGGCCCGGTGTTCTCCGCCGTGCTGGCCCGGCTGGCACCCGAGGAGCACGTCGTCCTGCTGACCGTCCACCACATCGCCTGCGACGGACGGTCCGAGGACATCCTGGTCCGCGAGCTCGCGGAACGCTACGAGGACGCGGTCGCCGGGCGGGCGACCCGCTCGCCGGAACCGCCGGTGCAGTACGCCGACTTCGCGCTCTGGCAGAGCGAACGGCTCTCCGGCGCGGCGCTGCGCCGCCCGCTCGACCACTGGTGCGAGCGGCTGGCCGGGCTGCCGCCCCTGGAGCTGCCCACCGACCGGCCCCGCCCCGCCGTACGCGACTCGGCGGGCGGGCTGGCGCCGCTCGCCGTGCCCGCCGGCACCGCCCGGCGGCTGACAGCGCTCGCCCGGGAGCACGGCGCCACCCCTTTCATGGCCCTGCTGGCCGCGCACGCCGTCCTGCTCGGCCGCTGGAGCGGCCAACGCGACGTGGCCGTGGGCTTCCCGGTGGCCGGGCGGGACCGGTCGCAGCTCCAGGACCTGGTCGGCCTCTTCCTCAACACGCTGGTGCTGCGGGTCGACCTGTCCGGGACGCCGTCGTTCGCGGACCTGCTGCGGCAGGTCCGCGAGAGCGCGCTGGATGCCTACGCCCACCAGGAGATGCCCTTCGAGCGGCTGGTCGAGGAGCTGGCACCGGAGCGGGACCCGTCCCGCACGCCGCTCTTCTCCTCCATGCTGCTGTGGCAGGAGGCGGCCGGCCCGCAGGCGCCGGCGACGATGGGCGCCCTGACGGCCGAGCGGCTGCCGGTCGGCGAGAGCACCGCCAAGTTCGACCTCACCGTGGGCCTCGCCGAGCAGCCGGACGGCTCGCTGTCCGGCGGCGTCAACTACGCCTCGGCGCTGTTCGACCGGGCGACGGCCGAGCGGTTCGCCGCGCACTTCGCCCGCCTGCTGGAGAGTGCCGTCGCCTCGCCCGACACCCCGGTGGACGAGCTGGAGATCCTGCCCGCTGCCGAGCGCGACCGCCAGCTCATCGGCTTCAACGCGACCGGCCGGCGCTACCCCGCCGACACCCTCCCGCAGCTGTTCGAAGCCCAGGCCGCCCGCACCCCCGACGCCGAGGCGGTGCGCTTCGAGGGCGCCGGCCTCAGCTACCGGGAGCTGGCGGGCCGGGCCGAGCTGCTCGCCCACCACCTGCGGAGTCTCGGCGTCGGACCCGAGTCCGTGGTCGGCGTCTGCCTGCACCGGGGCACCGACCTCGTGGTGGCGCTGCTGGCGGTGCTCAAGGCCGGCGGCGCCTACCTGCCGCTCGACCCGGACTATCCGGCCGACCGGCTCGCCTTCATGCTGGAGGACTCCGGCGCCCGCGCCGTGATCACCGACCCACGGCTCGCCCCCCTGGTGCGCGACCGCGCGCCGCACCTGGTCGACATCACCGGCGACATCCCCCGCGGCCCGGCCCGCGCCCCGGTCGTCGCGGCGGCCCCCGGGCACCCGGCGTACCTGATCTACACGTCGGGTTCCACCGGCCGCCCCAAGGGCGTGCTGATCGAGCACCGGGCCATCGTCAACCGGCTGCACTGGATGCAGGAGGCCTACGGGCTCGGCACCGACGACCGGGTGCTGCAGAAGACGCCCTACGGTTTCGACGTCTCGGTGTGGGAGTTCTTCTGGCCGCTGATCACCGGCGCGACCCTGGTGCTGGCCCGCCCCGGCGGCCACCGCGACCCGGCCTACCTGGCCGGGCTGATCGGCACCGAGGCGGTCACCACCGTCCACTTCGTGCCGTCGATGCTGCGGGCCTTCCTCGCCGAGCCGCTGCCGGCCCTGCCCTCGCTGCGCCGCATGGTGTGCAGCGGCGAGGCGCTCCCCGCCGACCTGGTCACCGCCGTGCACGAGCGGATCGGCTGCGAGCTGCACAACCTGTACGGGCCGACCGAGGCCGCGGTGGACGTCACCGCGGCCCGGTGCGAGCCGGGCCTTCCCGTCACCATCGGCCGCCCGATCGCCAACACCCGCACCTACATCCTGGACACCTCCCTGCGGCCGGTGCCGATCGGAGTGCCCGGCGAACTCCTGATCGGCGGCGTCCAGCTCGCCCGCGGCTACCTGGACCGTCCGGCGCTCACCGCCGACCGCTTCGTGCCCGACCCCTTCGCCGGCGAGCCCGGCGGGCGGCTGTACCGCACCGGCGACCTGGCCCGGTACCGCGCGGACGGCGCGATCGAGTACCTCGGCCGGCTCGACCACCAGGTGAAGATCCGCGGCCAGCGGGTCGAACCCGGCGAGATCGAGACGGTGCTGGCCGAGGCCCCCGGCGTCGCGGCCGCGGCCGTCGCCGTCCACGACGAGCAGCTCGTGGGGTACCTGGTGCCGCTCTCCGCCGACGTCGAGGCGGCCCGGGAGCACCTGCGCGGGCGGCTGCCGGAGCACATGCGGCCCGTGCACTGGACCCTGCTCCAGGCGCTGCCCCTGACGCCCAGCGGCAAGACCGACCGCAAGGCGCTGCCCGCACCCGACCGGACGCGCTCCGACCTGGTCGGTGCGTTCGTCGCCCCGCGCACGGCGATCGAGCGGACCCTCGCGGACGCCTTCGCCACGGCCCTCGGCGTCGACAAGGTCGGGGTGCACGACGGCTTCTTCCACCTCGGCGGGGACTCCATGCGCGCCATCCGGGCCGTCGGGGCACTGCGCGGCCAGGGGCTGGCCGTCTCCGTGCAGGACGTCTTCGCCCGGCAGACCGTCGCCGAGCTGGCCGCGGTGGCGGCCGCCCGGCCCGCCGCCGAGCCGCAGGAGACCGCCCTGGCCGGCCGTTTCGCACTGCTGGCCCCGGGCGACCGGGACCGGCTCCCGCAGGGGCTGGCCGACGCCTACCCCATGGGCCAGGTCCAGGTGGGCATGGTCTACGAGATGCTCGCCGACCCCGAGCGCAACACCTACCAGAACGTCAGTACCTTCCAGATCGTGGACGACGGCCCGTTCTCCGCCGAGGCGTTCACCGGCGCGGTACGCCTGCTGATCGAGCGGCACGAGATCCTGCGCACCTCCTTCCACCTCTCCGAATACTCCGAACCGCTGCAGTTCGTGCACGCCGCGGACGGCCTGGAGGCGGAGGTGGGCGTCACCGACCTGCGCGGCCTGCCGCCCGAGGAGCAGCGGGCACGGGTGCGGGACTTCCGCGCCGAGGCCCGGCGCACCCCGTTCGACATCGGCCGCGCCCCGCTGCTGCGCTACCACGCCCACCTGACCGGCGACCGGGAGTGGCTGCTGACCCACGTCGAGTGCCACGCCATCCTGGACGGCTGGAGCCACCACTCGGTCATCGGCGAGCTGCGGGCCGCCTACCGCGAGCTGTCCCGAGGCACCGCGGTCCCGTCCGCGGCCCCGCCGCGGGTCCGCTACGCCGACTTCGTCCGGCTGGAGAAGCAGGCCCTGGCCTCCGAGGCGGACCGGCAGTTCTGGCAGGAGCGGATCACCGGCCACGAGCGGCTCCGGCTGCCCGCCGACTGCGCCCCCGCCGAGGCGCACCTGCCCGCCCCCGAGGTACGGCTGCCCTGGGCGGACCTGGAGCCGCGGCTGCGCCGGCTCGCCGCCGACACCCGGACCTCCCTCAAGAGCGTCCTGTACACCGCCCACCTGAAGGTACTCGGCCTGATCAGCGGCCGGCACCGGTTCCTCGCCGGCGCCGTCACCAACGGCCGCCCCGAACTGCCGGGCGGCGACCGGGTGCGCGGCATGTACCTCAACACGGTGCCGTTCGCCGTCGACCTGCGGGCGCCGAGCTGGCGCGAGCTGGTGCGGAGGGTGTTCGCCGAGGAACTGGCCCTGTGGCCGCACCGGCGCTACCCGCTGCCCGCGATGCAGCGCGCATGGGGCGGCGGCGAACCGCTCGTCGAGGTGGTCTTCGCCTACCTGGACTTCCACGTGCTCGACGAGCAGCGCGCCGACATCGGCACGGTCGACGACCACAGCCCGAACGAGTTCACCCTCGACGTGTGGACCTTCCCCGGCGAACTGCGGATGACCTGCCGGCCCGGCTGGGCCGACAGCAAGCGCCTGACGGCGATCGGCGAGGCCTTCCTCGGCGTCCTCACCGCCATGGCCGACGACGCCGACGCGGACCCGCGGAGCTTCCGCGCGCCCGGCCTGGAGCAGGTGAGCGGGCCGCCGGCCGCCACCCGGCCGCTGCCCGAGGTCTGCGTGCCCGAGCTGCTCGCCGCCCGTGCCCGGCCGGGGGCGATCGCCCTGGAGGACGGGCAGCGGCGTATGACCTACCGGGAACTGGACGCCCGCTCCAACCGGCTGGCCCACCTGCTGCGCGGGCTCGGCATCGGCCCGGAGAAGCCGGTCGCGCTCTGCCTGGACCGCGGCATCGAGGCGGTGCTGGCCATGCTCGCCGTCCTCAAGGCCGGCGGGTACTACGTGCCGCTCGATCCCGCCCATCCGGACGCGCGCATCGGGTACGTCCTGGACGACGTACGAGCCGGGGTGGTCCTCTGCCGCCCGCAGGACACCACCCGCCTGGCCGGATTCGCCGGCCTGCGCAGCATCCCCCTCGACGCCGGGGCGGCCGTCCTGGACGGGCTGCCCGAGACCCCCGTCGAGGCGGGGACCGGCCCCGACAACCTGGCGTACGTCACCTACACCTCGGGCTCCACAGGGCGCCCCAAAGGCGTCCAGGTCACGCACCGGGGGATCGTCCGGCTGGTGCACGACGCGAACTACGCCGACCTCGACGCGGACCAGGTACTGCTGCTGCACGCGCCGCTCGCCTTCGACGCCTCGACGCTGGAGGTGTGGGGGGCGCTGGCCAACGGCGCCCGGCTCGCCGTCTGCCCGCCCGGGGCGAGGACGGCCGACGAGCTGGCCGAGGTGGTCCGCCGGCACGGGGTGACGGTGCTCTGGCTCACCGCCGGCCTGTTCCAGCACATGGTGGAGACCCGCCCGGAACTCCTGGCCGAGGTGGGGCAGGTGCTCGCCGGCGGCGACGTGCTCTCACCCTCGCACGTGCGCACCGCCCTGGCGCACGGCGTGGCGCTGACCAACGGCTACGGCCCCACGGAGTGCACCACCTTCAGCACCGCCCTGCGCGGGGTGACCGAGGCCGACGCCGACCGCGGCGTGCCGATCGGCACGCCGATCACCGACACCCGGGTGCTGGTGGTCGACGAGGACCTCGACCCGGTGCCGTTCGGGGTGCCCGGCGAACTCCTGGTCGGCGGCCCCGGCCTCGCCCGCGGCTACCTCGGCCGCCCCGATCTGACCGCGGACCGCTTCGTGCCGGATCCCTCCGGGACCGTCCCCGGGGCGCGCCTGTACCGCACCGGGGACATCGTCCGCCGCGACACCGACGGGACGCTGTCCTTCATCGGCCGGCGTGACGGCCAGGTGAAGATCCGCGGCCACCGGGTCGAACTCGCCGAGGTGGAGGCCGCGCTCGGCGGCCTTGCGTCCGTACGGGCGGCGGCGGCCGCCGTGCATCCCGGACCGGACGGCCACAAGCGGCTGGTCGGCTATGTGGTCCTCGAACCCGGGCACGGTCCGCTGGACGTCGCGGCGCTGCGCGAGCAGCTCCGGCGGCGGGTGCCCGACCACCTGGTGCCCGGCGCCTGGGTGGAGCTGCCCGCCCTCCCGCTCACCGCCCATGGAAAAATCGACCGGGCCGCGCTGCCCGAGCCCGCCGGACCCGTCGCGACGTCGGCCTTCACCGCCCCGCGCACGCCCGCCGAGCGGGCCGTGGCCGAGGTCTGGGGCGAGGTGCTCGGCGTGGACAGGGTCGGTGTGGACGACGACTTCCACGTCCTGGGCGGGCACTCGCTGGCCGTCCTGCGGATCACCGCCCTGCTGCGCGAGCGGCACGGCATCGAGCTGACCGTCCGTTCGTTCCTGGAGCACCCCACCGTGGCCGGACTCGCCGCGGCCGCCGAGGCCGGCGCGCCGGCGGCCGAGTCACTGGTCTGGCTGCGGCGCGAGGGCACCCGGCCGCCGCTGTTCTGCGTGCACCCCGGGGGCGGCAGCGCCCACTGGTACCGCCCGCTGGTGCCGTACCTCGACCCCGACCAGCCGGTCGCGGCCTTCGCCTGGCCCGGCCTGCAGGCCGAGCACGGCCCCGTCCCCTCGACGGAACGGATGGCGGAGCGCTACCTGGCCGAGTTGCGGGCCGCGGTACCGCACGGCCCGTACCGGCTGTTCGGCTGGTGCGGCGGCAGCGGCATCGCGAGCGAGCTGGCGCACCGGCTCACGGCCGAGGGCGAGGAGGTCACCTTCGTCCTGCTCGACCCGGGGCTGGACAACCACGAGCGGGCCGAGCTGTGGCGGGAGTACCGGCTGATCGAGAGCTGCGTGGCGAAGCTGACGGAGCTGGCCGCCGCGCCGCCCGGGCAGGACACCTCGGAGCTTCGGACGGAGGCCCTGGCACTGCTCGAACACCTCGTGGACGACGTCGACCCCGAGGTGGGGATAACGCTGCCGGAGCACGGCGCCGGCGAGGTCTGGCTGCCCGCCGCGAAGATGTGGCGGGAGGTCATGGAGATGTGCCTGACCTACCGGCACCGCCCGTACGCGGGCCGGCTGCACCTGATCGCCAGTGACGAACTGGCGGACGGCGAGCACGAGGTGGCCTCCGGGCAGTCGTTCCCCGACTACCTCGCCCGCTGGCGCGAGCTCACCGGGGACGTGACGCTGCACCGGATCCCCGGTGACCACTTCGGCGTGATGAAGCCGCCGCACCTCGGCCGGCTCGCCGAGGCTCTCACCGCCGTCCTCGGCGGCGGGAGCGCGGAGGGCACCGGCTGACACCGGCCGGTGGGACGGCCGGGAGGGCGGAGGCGCACGGAGCGCCTCCGCCCTCCCGGCGTCGGTGGGTCCGGTCGCCGCCGTCCTCGGCGGGCCTGACGGGTCGCCCGCAGCCGCCGGCGCCGAGCGCCCCGGCCATGCCGACAGCAGAGGCTGCCCCGCTCGTCCGTCTCCGCCGCCGGGGGCGACGGCGGCACCCGCGCGGTGGCGCCGGGCCGCGCCGGACACCCGGCGGGGGACGTACGCGGCGACGTCACCGCCGCGAGGCCCGCGCGGGCCGACCGGGGCCGGCCGGGGGGGCCGTGGACCCGGTCGACCCGGGGGTCCGCTCGTCCCGTGCTCGACGTCCCACGCCCGTCCACCGGGGGCGGACCGGCTCCTCCGTCCGCCCGGCACGAGCGGGACGGCGCCGGACGCGACCGGGCCGGACTCCTGGTACGGAGTCCGGCCCGGTTCGGCGGTGCGGGGCGGATCGCGGCTCGCGAGCGCGGGGAGGGGCGGGCGGTTCAGTCCGTGACGGCGACGAGGCGCAGTTCGGAGGTGTAGCGCCGGCCCTGGTCGTCGGTGAGCCAGGTCTGTTCGGGGGTGGGGAGCATCTCGGTGACGGTGAGGCGGGCGTCGGGGTCCTTACGGGTGAGGCGGCGGGCGGCCTTGGCGAGGATGTTGACGTAGACGGGGCTGTCGAAGTCGACGAAGAAGGGCCGTGGTTCGGTGGGGGAGACGACGAAGACGAAGCGGGGCA
Source organism: Streptomyces minutiscleroticus (assembly GCF_014650875.1). Taxonomy (GTDB): domain Bacteria; phylum Actinomycetota; class Actinomycetes; order Streptomycetales; family Streptomycetaceae; genus Streptomyces; species Streptomyces minutiscleroticus. The sequence continues at coordinate 61,537 of NZ_BMVU01000030.1, read as the reverse complement.
GTTCGTGGGTGTCGCGCCACTGCCGGGCCCGGACGAACCGCCGGGCCTCGCTCTTGTCGTCGGCGAAGGCCAGCGCGGAGCCGGTGAACCGCCAGGTCTCCCGGGCCACCGTCATCCGGTCGACGGTGACCCGCGGGGAGTGGTCGGCTTCCGGCAGGAGCCGGAACCGGTCCGTCACCAGCGTGGTCAGCACATGGGCGAAGACCTCGACGGCAGGGAAGACCGCGCCGTCGGGCAGTACCACGCAGAGCCGGCCGTCGCGGTGCTCCACCACGGCGTCGGCGCTCGGCACGGTGCGGTCGCGGTACGGGTCCGCCGTGTCGTCGAGGAGGGCGACCTGGTAGTCCTGCGGCCGTACCAGCGCGTGCCGGATACGGGCGGAGAGCCGGGATCTGTGCTCCTTCGGCAGCAGCGGCATGAGCCGCGGCGCCGGGTGGTCCCGGTCGGTGCGGTCGAAGAGCTCGCGGGGCTCGGGGTGCTGGTTGACGAAGAGTTCGTTGCCGAGCGTGTTGGCGGCCAGGTGGAGTTCGCCGAGGGTGAGGTGGAACTCGCCGCGCCCGACGGCGACGGCGTCCTCCGCGGCGATCATCACGTCCGGACTGACGTACCGCGCCGCCGTCCAGCCCGGTGCGGTGGCCGGCCCGAAGGCCTCCGCCACCCGGCCGGCGATGTCCGCGGCGGCGACCGTGACCCGGCGCACCCCCTGGGACGCCGGGAGGATCCGCCGCCAGCGGCGCTCGAACTCCGCCTGGAGGTCAGCGGCGTCGGTGACCGCGGCCCCGTGCAGGACCGGCATGCAGGCGAACCAGAAGGCGGCGAGGTCCACCGGCCGTCCGGGCCCGGTGCCGGCGCGCAGCCGCTCGTACACCTCGGTGACGCGCGTCGCCACGCGGGCGGCCAGGGCGGAACAGAGCCAGGCGGCCGCGGACATCAGCAGGTCGAGCGGGGCGAGCGCGGCCAGCACGTGGCCGCCGAGCGTCACCCGGGCGGCGCGGCGGCTGTCCGAGTAGACCACGGCGCGGCCGGGCGCGGTGGCGGTGCTCTTCTCGCGTTTGGCGGCCGCATCGGTCACTCGTTGAAACGTCTGCTCGACGGAGGTGAGAGCCGCGACCAGGCGCTCGGGGTCCTCGCCCGCCGCCCGGACGGCCTCGGCCGCGCCCTGCAGTTCGTCCAGCCGGGCGAGGGCGGCGGCGCGCAGGGCCGGCTCGCCGATCCGCTCCAGGCAGGCGCGCAGCCGGCGGTCGGGCCGGATGTCGGCGGGTACGTCGAGCCGCCAGGTGATCCAGCGCAGCCGGACCAGTTCGTCGAGCAGGGCGGGCACGTCCGTTCCCGGGCCGACCTCCTGCTGGAGGGCCGGGACGGAGCGGGTGCCGTCGCACAGGCGCAGCAGCCGCAGCGTCTCCGGCGGCACGGGGTGCGGCGGTCTGGCGGGGGTCCGTACGGCGTTCTCCTCCAGCCGTACGAACGGCACCCGGCGGGGTGCCGTCCAGGCGCGCACGGCCGGGTCGGCGTCGAGCCCCCGGGCCAGGGCGTCGACCGACCAGCTGGACCAGAAGACCTCCGAGGAGGCGGTCAGCCCGGTGCCCGGCTCGACGGCCACGCCGGGCCGGGAGGTGTCGAAGGCGCCCCAGCCGACCGGGCCGAAGAACCCGATGGTGTCGTTCTTGACGCAGAACCGCTGCCAGTAGTGCGCGATCAGCTCCTCGCGCTGGCGCTGCTTGAAGGTCCGGCCCCCGGTCGCCGGTGACCAGTTGAGGAACGGTCGGATCGCCGAGTCGAGCACCCCCCGGTTCTGCCAGGCGACCGCTGCCCGGAACGGTCCGGAGGCGGCGATCTCCTGCGCGCTCGCGGCCGCCCGCACGGCGGCCCGGGCGAACTCTTCCTCGAAGGCCTTCCAGGCCGCGCCGGACAGGGCGTCCCCGGGCCCGAACTTGTCCGCGGCCGCGGCCAGGCCCTCCGGCGCGAGCCGGAGCACCCCGTTCGCCGGGAACCCCGCGCCGCGCACCGCGACCTGGTCCCACAGCCGCCAGCGGCCGCTCAGAGAGACGGATCCCTCGTGCATCCCGCTGCCTCCTAGGCCGACGTGGGAGCGAGGGACAGGTCGTCGACGACGACCTGCGCGAGCTCGGCCGGGGACGGATAGGTGAAGACCAGGGCGACGGCGATCTCGGCGTCGAGCAGTTCCTGGAGACGGGCGACGATCTGGAAGGCGGCGAGCGAGTCGCCGCCCGCCTCGAAGAAGTCGCTCGCGGCGTCGAGGGTGTCGTCGCCGAGTGTCTCGCGGTAGTAGCCGGTGATCAGCCCGGTCAGTTCGGCGGTGTCGATGGGGTTCATGGCCTGTCCTTCTTCGGGTGGTGTGGATGTGAGCAAGGGAGACGGGGCGGCGCGGCCGGCGCGCGGGCCGGTCACCGGTCGCCGGTCGCCGGTCAGCGGCCGGTGCCGGCGTGCGCGGCTCGGGCGGCGGCCAGGGCCGCGGCGCTGTTGCCGCCGGAGACGACGACGGCGCTGCGGCCGGGCAGCCCGAGCCGGAGGGCGCCGGCCAGGGCGACGGCGCCGCTCGGCTCGGCCGGGACGCCGGCGCGGTGCAGCAGGGCCGTCGCGCGGAGCACGGCCCGGTCGCCGACACCGATCAGCTCGTCGGCCCGGTGCCGGACGATCGGGAGGATCACCTCGCCGGGCCGCTGGCCGCGCAGCCCGTCCGCCACCGAGTCGCCGGGCGGCAGTTCGACCGGGCGGCCGGCGGCGACCGAGCGGGCGTAGCGCCGGGTCCGCTCGGGTTCCACGCCGACGATCCGGACCGCGCTGCGGAGGTGGGCGGCGGCGAGGCAGACGCCGGCCAGCAGGCCGCCACCGCCCACCGGCACGAAGATCGTGTCGAGGTCGGGGGCGTCCCGGAGCACCTCCAGACCGACGGTGCCCTGTCCGGCCACCACGAGTTCGTGGTCGGAGGAGGGCACCAGCGCGGCGCCGGTGCGGGCGGCGAGGTCCTTGGCGTACCGGTCGCGTTCGGCCACCCCGCCGGGCACCCGGACGACCCGGCCGCCGAGCGCCCGGACGGCTGCCTCCTTGGCCTCGGCCGCGCCGGCCGCCATCACCACGGTGACCCGGACGCCGAGGGTGCGGCCGAGCGTGGCCACCGCGATGCCGTGGTTGCCGGAGGAACCGGCGACCACCTCGTCGGCGCCGAGCGCGAGCATCGCGTTGGCCGCGCCGCGCAGTTTGAACGACCCGCTGTGCTGGAGGTGTTCGGCCTTGACCAGCAGGCCGGGCAGCAGATCACAGCGGAGCAGCGGGGTGTGCCGGACATGGGGGGCGATCCGTTCGGCGGCGGCCGGCACGGCGGCCGGTCCGATCCGGGTGTCCGCGGCGGTCATGACACGGGCTCCGGCACGGGGGCCCGCAGTGCCCGGCGGTCGGCCTTGCCGCTGTGTGTGACGGGCAGGCGCGCCAGCCGGATGAACCGCCTGGGCATCATGTGCGGCGGCAGGGTACGGGCCAGGTGCGCGCGCAGCCGGGTGTCGGCGGTGCCGTCGAGCGGGCCGGTGACGTGGGCGGCGAGCCAGGTCCGGCCCCGGTCGTCGGTCTCGGCGGTCACCACGGCGCCGGTGACCTCGGGGTGGGTGAGCAGGGCGCCCTCGATCTCGGCCGGGTCCACCCGGTGGCCGCGGACCTTGATCTGGCGGTCGGTCCGGCCGAGGTACTCCAGCGTTCCGTCGGGGGCGCGCCGGGCGAGGTCGCCGGTCCGGTACAGCCGTGCGCCGGGCGGTCCGTAGGGGTCGGGCGGGAACCGGTCGGCCGTCAGACCGGGCTGCCCGCCGTAGCCGCGGGCCACGCCCGCGCCGCCGATGTGCACCTCGCCGGTCCGCCCGTCCGGGACTTCCCGCCCGTGCGGGTCGAGCAGGCGTACGGCGGTGCCGTCGACGGCGGTGCCGACGGTGTCGGCGGAGGTGTCGGGGACGGCCGGCACCTCGTACCGGGTGGAGGTCATCGTGCACTCGCTGGGCCCGTACTGGTTGACCAGCCGGCCGCCGACCAGGGCGCGGCCGCCGGCGGCGAGGAAGGGGCGCAGCGACTCGCCGCTGGAGCAGACCAGGCGCAGGGTGCGCAGCCGTTCGGCCGCGCGGGGGGACTGGGCGAGGAAGCTCAGGAAGGAGGGTGTGGTGCTGAGGACGGTGTCGACGCCGTACTCGGCGACGGTGTCGGCGAAAGCGTCGGCACCGAGCAGGCGCGAGCGTTCGGCCAGGACGACGCACCCGCCCGCGGCGAGCGGTGCGAAGGTGTCCCGGATGGACGCGTCGTAGCCGGGCGGGGCGAGCTGGAGGGCGACGGTGCCGGGGCCGAGGTCGTTGTCGCGGACGACGGCGCGCAGGTAGGTGTCCAGGCCGCCGTGCTCGATCAGGACGGGGTTGGGGGCGCCGGTCGAGCCCGAGGTGTGGCTGACGTAGGCGAGCGAGCGCGGATGGGGGACGGGGAAGGCGGCCGGCGGAGGAGCGGCTGCGGGGAGCCGGTCGACCAGGACGGCGCCCGCGTCGACCAGCGCTCCGAGGCGGTCGGCGAGGGCGGCGCAGGTGAGCAGGTGGGCCGCGCCGCCGCCGGCGGCGAGCGCGGCGAGCCGCCGGTCGGGCAGGCCGGTGTCCAGGGTGAGGAACGCCCCGCCGGCCCGGACCACCGCGGCGGTCGCGACCACGGCGTCGGCGCCGGGGGGCAGGGCCACCGCGCAGACCCGCTCCGGTCCCACGCCGTGGGCGGCGAGGTGGGCGGCGAGCCGGTCGACGCGGGCGGCGAGTTCGCCGTAGCCGGTCGGGCCGTCGGCGGTCAGCAGGGCGGTGGAGTGCGGTGCGCGCTCGGCGTGCGCGCGGATGTCGTCGACGAAGGTGGTCCGTGCGGCGGCGGTCATGCCGGCTCCCCGGGGGCGGCGCTCCGGTCGACGGCGACGAGGCGCAGTTCGGAGGTGTAGCGCCGGCCCTGGTCGTCGGTGAGCCAGGTCTGTTCGGGGGTGGGGAGCATCTCGGTGACGGTGAGGCGGGCGTCGGGGTCCTTGCGGGTGAGGCGGCGGGCGGCCTTGGCGAGGATGTTGACGTAGACGGGGCTGTCGAAGTCGACGAAGAAGGGCCGTGGTTCGGTGGGGGAGACGACGAAGACGAAGCGGGGCAGTTCGTGGGTGTCGCGCCACTGCCGGGCCCGGACGAACCGCCGGGCCTCGCTCTTGTCGTCGGCGAAGGCCAGCGCGGAGCCGGTGAACCGCCAGGTCTCCCGGGCGACGACGGTGGAGTCGATGGTGATCCGGGGCGAGTGGTCGCCGTCCGGGCGCAGGGTGAAGCGGTCCATCACACGGTCGGTGAGCGCGTGGCAGAACACGTCGAGCAGGTCGAAGACCGAGCCGTCGGGCAGCACCGCCGACAGCCGGCCGGCGCGCTCCTCCACCCGCACGTCGCCGGAGCGGACGGTGCGCGGGCGGTGCGGGTCGGCGCTGTGGTCGGCGAGTGCGACGTAGTAGTCCTGCGGGCGCTCCAGGGACTGGCGGCTGCGGGCCGACCACTTCAGCGGAAGCTCCTTGGGCAGCATGGGGAGCAGCCGCGGGCCGGGGAAGTCGCGGGTGGTCTCGTCGATCAGCTGCCCGCGGTCGGGGTGCTGGTGGACGAAGAGCGACTGGCCGAGGGTGTTCATGGCGACGTGCAGTTCGCCGATGACGAGCTGGAACTCGCCGCGTTCGACGGCGTCCGGGTCCTCGGCGACGATCATCAGGTCGGGGCTGATGTACCGGCTGAGCGACCAGCCGCGCCCGCCCTCGGGGAACGCCTCGCGCACCTGGTCGGCGATGGCGGCACTGGAAAGCGAGACCCGCCGGGCGCCGGCCGGGGCGCCGATGATCCGCCCCCAGCGTTCGCGCAGGTCGGCCTGGATGCGCTCGATGTCGGCCACGGACTCCGGGTGCGGGGCGGGCAGGCAGGCGAACCAGAGCGAGCCGAGGTCGACCTGCTCGTGCCGCTCCCGCAGCTTCAGGTAGGCATCGTGGATGCGCGCGCCGACGGCCTCCGCGTACCGGTCGGTCATCCAGCGGGCGGCGGTCAGGCACAGTTCCAGCGGCGCGAGCTGCTCCAGGACGGCGGTGCCCACGGTCGCCGTGGCGGACCGGCGGCAGTCGGAGTACACGAGGGCGCGGTTGGGCGCGGTCCTGGCCCCCTTCTCGCGGACCGCCGCGACCTCGGTGATCTCGGCGAAGCCGCTCTCCAGGGCGGCGAGCGCGGCGGTCAGCTCCTCGGGGTCGGCACCGGCCCGCTCGACCCGGTCGCGGCCGGTCTCCAGCACCGCCAGCTTGGCCAGGGCGGGCTCGCGTACCGCCGGGTCGCCGATGCGCTCCAGGAGGGCGCGCAGTTCCCGCTCGGGGTGGGTGCCGGCGGGCACGTCGAGCTTCCAGCCGATCAGGCGGCGGGAGACCAGCCATTGCAGGGCCTCGGCCACCTCGCGGGCAGGCAGGTCCCGGCCCAGCTCCCGGGCGGCCAGGCCGGTGATCTCGGCGGGTGTCCTGCGCCCGTCGCACAGGCGCAGGACGGTGAGCGCGGGTTCACGTACCGGTTGCGGAGGGCGGCCGGGCAGACGCACCGTGCCGTCGGCCACCCGGACGAACGGGACCCGGCGCGGCGGTGTCCACCCGCGTACCCGCGGGTCGCGGTCGATCGCCTTCGCGAGGGCGTCCATCGACCAGCTGGAGAAGTAGACCCGGGACTCGGCCACCAGGCCGGCGCCGGGGCGCACCTCGACGCCGCGCCGGAGGGGGTCGAAGGTGCCCCAGCCGACCGGGCCGAAGAACCCGATGGTGTCGTTCTTGACGCAGAACCGCTGCCAGTAGTGGGCGACCAGCTCCTCGCGCTGGCGGGGCATGCTGGTGCGGCTCCCGGCGGCCGGCGTCCAGTCGAGGAACGGCTTGATGCCGGTGCGGAGCACCGCACGGTTCTGCCAGGCGACCGCGGCCCGGAACGGCGCCGAGGCGGCGATCTCCTGGAGGTCGCGCGCGGTCCGCACCGCGGCCGCGGAGAACGCCTCCTCGAACGCCTCCCAGTCCGCCCCCGCCGGTACCTCCCCGGGGGCGAACTTGTCCGCGGCCGCGGCCAGGCCCTGTGGGGCCAGCCGGAGTACCCCCGCGGCGGGGAAGCCGGGCCCGCGGAGTGCGAAGTGCGTCCACAGGCGCCACCCGCCGCCGGGCATGCGTATGGTGTCGGACATTGCTGTGCTACCTCCCTGGGAAATGTGCGCCGTGCCGGCGGCCGGTCGTCAGGCCGGTTGTGCCGGGATGCCGCCGAGGCACCACTCCAGAACGGCGCGGGCGCTGTGGTACTTGTTCTCGGCCTGTTCGAACGCGATGCTCGCGGGGCCGTCCAGCACCTCGCCGGTCACCTCGTCGCCGCGGTGCGCGGGCAGGTCGTGCATGAAGGCGGCGCCGGGGCAGGCCGCCAGCACGGCGGCGTCCACCCGGAAGGGGGCGAAGACGCGCCGCCAGTCCGGGTCGGGCTTGGTCGTGCCGGTCGTCTGCCACCGGGTGGTGTAGACGATGTCGGCCTGAGGCAGGTCGGCCATGTTGTGCCGTTCCTCGACCAGCGCGCCGGACTCCTTGGCGTGGCCGAGGGCCCGGTCGAGGAAGGCCGGGTCGAGTCCGTAGCCGGCCGGGGTCCGCAGGTGCAGCTCGGTGCCGGGGAACCGGCTGAGGGCCAGGGCGAGCGCCGAGGCGGTGTTGTTGCCCTCACCGACGTACAGCACCCGCAGCCCCTCGATCCGCCCGAAGCGGCCGAGCATCGTGGTGAGGTCGGTGAGGGCCTGGGTGGGGTGTTCGGCGGCGCTCATCGCGTTGACCACGGCCATCCGCTGCTGGGCGGCGTAGGCGCGGAGCTCCCCGGTGCTGCCGGCGGTCCGCGCCACCAGCACGTCGAGCATGCGGGAGAGCACGTCGCCGGTGTCCTCGGAGCTCTCCCCGGTGTTCTCCTGGAGGTCGCCGGGGCCGTAGGTGATCAGCCGGCCGCCGAGCCGGAGCGCACCGGCCGAGAACGCGGTCCGGGTGCGGGTGGACGTCTTGCGGAACAGCACGCCGACGACGGCGTCGGCGAGCGGCCGGGCGCCGTCGTGCTCGCCGGCGGCGTACTGGGCGCCGCGGTGCACGAGCCAGCGCAGCTCCCGGTCGGTCAGGTCGTCGAGGGAGACCAGGTGGTGGCGGTGGGGTCGGGACATCGGAAGGGCCCTTCTCGGGTGGCCGGCCGTCAGTTCGCTCGCAGGGCGTCGTGCAGGATGCCGAGCCCCTCGTCGAGCAGGCCGGGCGAGACGGTCAGCGGGGGCATCACCTTGAGGACCTCGTCGTACCGGCCGCAGCGCTCGACGATCAGGCCGTGCTCGAAGGCGTGGCGCTGGACGCGCTCGGCCCGGTCCGCACCGCCGGCGCGGGCGGTGTCGATGCCGAGCACCATGCCCCGGCCGCGCAGCACGAGGCCGGGGTCCAGCGCGCCCACGTCGGCCCGGAACCGGGCGAGGCGTTGCGCGCCCTGCCGAAGACCGGTCAGGAAGTCGTCCTGCTGCCAGAGTTCGCACGCCGCGGTGGCCGCGACGAAGGCGAGCTGGTTGCCGCGGAACGTGCCGGTGTGCTCACCGGGCTGCCACAGGTCCAGCTCGCGGCGGAACAGGGTGAGCGAGAGCGGCAGCCCGTAGCCGCTGAGGGACTTGGAGACGGTGACGATGTCCGGCACGATCCCGGAGTCCTCGAAGCCGAAGAACGTGCCGGTGCGGCCGCAGCCGGTCTGGATCTCGTCCAGGATCAGCAGCACCCCGTACCGCTCGGTGACCTCGCGCAGCCGGCGCAGCCACTGACGGCTCGCCGGGTAGACGCCGCCCTCCATCTGCACCGGTTCCACGACGACCGCCGCGGGCGGTTCGGTGCCGGAGGACGGGTCGGCCCACAGCCGCTCGATCAGGCCGATCGAGTCGAACGGGCCGAGCGGGCCGTCCTCGAAGGGGACGAAGGTCACGTCCCCGCCGGCGACCGCGCCCGCACGGCGGGCGCGGCGGCTGCCGGTGATCTCCAGTGAACCGCGCGACATGCCGTGGTAGGCGCCGGTGAAGGCCGTCAGACCGGTGCGACCGGTCGCCCGGCGGGCCAGCTTGAGGGCGGCCTCCACCGCGTCGGTTCCGGTCGGGCCGGTGAACTGCACCTTGAAGTCGAGGCCGCGGGGCTGCAGGACGACCTCGGTGAACCGGGTGAGGAAGTCGCGCTTGGCGACGGTGTGCAGGTCGAGGCCGTGCATGAGGCCGTCGTCGGCGAGGTGGTCGAGGATGCGCCGCTTGACGGCGTCGTGGTTGTGCCCGTAGTTGAGGCTGCCGGCGCCGCAGAAGAAGTCGATGAAGGCTCGGCCGTCGTCGGTGTGCAGCAGCGCGCCCTTGGCGCGCTCGAACACCGCGGGGAAGGTGCGGCAGTACATGCGCACCTCGGATTCGGTCCTCTCGAAGACGGAGGTGTCGGTGGTCGCAACGAGGGTCATGGCGGTCCTTGGGCGAGGGGGCGGTTTCGGTCAGCGGCCGGCGGTCGTGCGGTCGCCGCGCGGTCGTGCGGTCAGCCGCGGCAGGGGGCCGTCCGCGGCCGGCCGCGGGTAGCCGTCCAGGGCCGCGGCGAGGGCGGCGACGGTGGGGTGGTCGAACAGGGCCCGCACGGGAACGTCCACGCCGAGGGCGGCGCGCAGTCGCACGGACACCCGGGTGGCGAGCAGCGAGTGCCCGCCGAGCAGGAAGAAGTCGTCGTGGGCGCCGATCCCGGTGGCGTCGAGGACCTCCTCCCAGATCCTGGCCACGGACCGTTCCCGGGGGGTGCGCGGAGCGGCGGCCGGGCCGGCCGCCTGTGGCGTCGGCACCGGCAGCGCGTGACGGTCGACCTTCCCGCTGACCGCGGTCGGGAGGGCGTCCAGCAGGACGAACGCGGCCGGGATCAAGGGATGGGGCAGGGAGTCGAGCAGCCCGGCGCGCAGGACGTCGGGCGTGGGAGGGTTCCCGGCGTCCTCCACGACCAGGTACGCGGTGAGCTGCCGGCCGCCGTCGGCGCCCGGCGTCGGGTGCACCACGGCGGCGCGGACGCCGTCGAGGGCGAGCAGTGCGGCCTCGATCTCGCCCGGTTCGATCCGGTGGCCGCGGATCTTCACCTGGTGGTCGCTGCGGCCGAGGATCTCCAGCGAGCCGTCCGGACGGAGCCGGCCGAGGTCGCCGGTGGCGTACAGCCGGCCGCCGGGCGTGGTGGCGTGCGGGTCGGGGAGGAAGACGCCGGCGGTCTGGGCGGGCCGCCCCCGGTAACCCCAGGCGAGGCCGTCGCCCCCGATGCAGACCTGCCCGGTGCCGCCCTCGGCCACCGGCTCCAGCCGGTCGTCGAGCACCCGGACGGTGGTGTTGTCCACGGCGGTCCACTGCCGTACCCGCCCGTCGGCGCCGTGCCGGGCCACGCTGGTCCAGATCGTGGCCTCGGTCGGCCCGTAGAGGTCCAGGACCGGGGCGCCGCCGGCGGCGAGCGCCGCGGCCAGGTCGGTGTGGAGCTTCTCGCCGCCGGACAGCACGGTGAGGCCGGGGCCGGGGGTCCAGCCGGTGTCGACCAGCATCCGCAGCATCGACGGAGTGGCCTGGAGCAGGTCCGGACGGGCCTCGCCGATCAGACGGATTAGGCGCTCCGGGTCGCGGGCCTGCTCGGCGTCGGCCAGCACCAGCCGGGCGCCGGTCAGCAGCGGCAGGCACAGCTCCAGCATCGAGGGGTCGAAGGAGGCGGTGGTGACGCCGAGGACGGTGGTCGACGGACCCGGCTCCAGCCGGGCCGTCATCGCGTGCAGGAAGTTGGTCAGGGCACGGTGCGGGATCTGCACGCCCTTGGGCGTGCCGGTCGAGCCGGAGGTGTGGAAGACGTACGCGAGGTCGTCCGGTCCGGTGGTCCGCTCGAACCGGTGCGCCGGGCCGGCCGGCGGCGGGGCGCCGTCGAGCAGGAGGGTCCTCGCCCGTGTGCCGGCCACCCGTTCGGCCAGCGGGCCGGTGGTGACGACCACGGCGGCCCTGGTGTCCTCGATCAGGTGGCCGATACGGCGTACGGGGTGCAGGGGGTCGAGCGGGACGTAGGCGCCGTCCGCCTTGAGGACGCCGAGCAGGGCGACGAGGAGCCCGGTGCCGCGCTCCAGCAGGACGCCCACCCGGGTGCCGCGGCCGACGCCGAGGCCGCGCAGCCGGTGCGCCAGCCCGTCGGCCCGCTCGTCGAGTTCGGCGTAGCTCAGCTCTCCGTCCCGGGAGCGGACGGCGGTGGCGTCCGGGGTGCGGCGGGCCTGCCGCTCGAACAGGTCGGCAACGGTCTGCGGGGGCACGGCGCGGGCGTTGCCGAGACCGAGCGCGAGCCGGCGGCGGCGCTCGCCGCCGGGCAGCGGTTCGAGTGCCGAGGTGGCGTGGATCAGCGGCTCGTCCGGGGCGGCGAGCAGGCCGCGCAGCAGCCGGACGTAGTCCTCCGTGAGGCGGGCGGCCGTCGCGGGCGTGAACAGCGCGGTGGCGTACTGCAGACGCAGCCCCATACTGCCGTCGGGACGTCCGAGCAGGTCGAGCGCCAGGTCGAACGGTGTTCCGGCGACCGGGGTGGGCACCAGGTCGACCGTCAGGCCGGGCAGGTCGGGCGGTGCGGCCTGGGAGTCGAGGGTCAGGAAGGAGACCTGGAAGAGGGGGTTGCGGCTGAGGTCGCGGGACGGGGCCAGCTCGCCGACCACGCGTTCGAACGGTGTGTCGGCGTGGGTGAGGTCGGTCAGGGACGCGTCCCTGACCCGGTCCACCAGTTCGCCGAAGCCCGGCCGGCCGGACAGGTCGGCGCGCAGGACCACGGTGTTGACGAAGGGGCCGATGAGGTCCCTGGCGGCGGCGTGGCCGCGGCCCGCGACCGGGGTGCCGACGGCGAAGTCGCTCTGTCCGCTGTACCGGCCCAGCTGGGCCTGGAAGGCCGCGAGCAGCACCATGAACCGGGTGGCGCGGCGGGACCGGGCCAGCCGGTCGGCCCGTGCCACCAGGTCGGCCGGGAGGGTGAACCGGGCCACGGCGGCGGTGCCGTCGAACTCGGCGGGGCGGGGCCGGTCGGTCGGCAGATCCAGCGGCGGCAGGCCCGCCAGCCGTGAGCGCCAGTGGTCGAGGCCGCGGGCGAGCCGGGGACCGGCCGACCGCTCGCGCTGCCGGGCCGCGAGGTCGGCGTACTGCAGGGGGAGTTCCGGGAGTCCGTGGGGGACGCCGGTGGTCCTGGCGCGGTAGGCCGCGGCCAGGTCGCGGGTGAGGATGTTCCAGGAGGAGAAGTCGAAGGCGATGTGGTGCACCACGACGGCCAGCAGGTGGTCGTCGGGGGCGAGCCGCGCCAGGGTGGCACGCAGCGGCGGCGCGGTCGACAGGTCGACCGGCCGGTGCAGCGCGCGGTCGAGGACCGCGGCGATGCCGGCCGCCGAGGCGGGCGCCTCGACCGTGTCCAGCGGAACCGCGACCCGCGGGACCACGTGGGCCAGCGGCTCGCCGTCGGCGGCCGAGTACCGGGTGCGCAGCACCTCGTGCCGGTCGACCACGTCGGTCAGGGCGGCGGCGAGGGCCTCGGTGTCGAGGCCGCCGCGCAGGCGCAGCGCCAGCGGAAGCAGATGGTCCGCCGTGCCGGGTCGCAGTTGGTCGAGGAACCACAGCCGTTGCTGCGAGAAGGACGTCGTCCGGCCGTCACCGCGGTCCACCGGCTCACCTCCAAGGAGTCTCGGGTAGGTCGTCGCGCGCCTCGGCTGGCCGGGGCACATCCGGAGCTTGCCGTCGCGGTGCGGCGGCGCAGTAGGGAAGGAGCGGCAGCGCGTGCAGCGGCTTTTGCTGCGTCAATGTCTCTGGTCGGGGCCGCGACCTGGACCGGGACCGGGTCAGATCAGCCCGGTGCGCACGCCGTACGCCACCGCGTGGGCCCGGTTGCGGACCTGCAGACGGGTCATCAGGTCGTACATGACGTTCTTCACGGTGTGCTGGGAGCAGGAGAGCTCACGGGCGATGGCCGCGTTGCCGTGCCCCTCCGCCACCAGCGTGAGCACCGTTCTCTGCCGGGCCGTCAGCGGCGGGCCGGGGACGGGGTGCCGGCGCTCCGCGTCGCTGTCGTCCGCCTCGCCGAGGAGGCGGACCAGGACGCCGTAGGGCATCCGGCCCTCGCCGTACCGGGCACTGCGGACGGCGGTGAGCAGGCGCTCCGGGGTGGCCTCGGCGGACTGCAGCATGACCACCGCCCCGGCCCGGACGGCCAGCCGCACCCCCGCGGCGGTGAAGGTGTCGGCGACCAGCAGCAGGGGGCCGCCGCCGCGTTCCGGCCAGCCGTCGAGCGCCGCCCCGGGCGTCCGGCCGGCGGCCACCCGCACGGCCCCGTCGGAGCCCGCGGCCGCCAGCTCGATGCCGGCCCGGCGCAGGCCGGCGGCCACCGTGTCGCGGGCCGCCCCGCCCGCCGGGCCGAGGTGCACGCGCAGTGCGCGTTCGCGCCGTCCGGCCTCCGGCGCCGCTTCGAGGACGAGGCCGGTCACAGCAGGCCCGTCCGCAGGGCGTAGGCCACCGCGTGGGCGCGGTTGCGCAGCCGGAACCGCTGGGTGATGTCGCGGACCACGGTGGTCACGGTCCGCGCGGAGTAGCAGAGTTCCTTGGCGATCTCGTCGGTCTCCCGGCCGTCGGCCACCATCCGCAGGACCGCGCGTTCCCGCTCGTCCAGGCCCCAGTCCGGTCCGCGCCCCCGCGCGCCGGGGTACGTATCGGTCCCGGTGCCCTGGTCGAGGAGGCCGTCGATCAGGTCGGGCGGCACGGTGCAGTCGCCGCCGGCCACCGTCAGCACGGTCCGCGCCAGCCGGTCGGCGTTGACCTCGTGCCGGCGCAGGAGGCCGCGGGCCCCGGCGTTGATGGCGTCCGCGGCCTCGGCCGGGGACAGGTCGGAGGCGATCACGATGACGGCGGGTCTGTGAGGACCGGTGCCGGTCGCGTTCACCAGGTCGAGTTCCCGGCGGGCCACTCGATCGAAGATCACGACGGCCACGTCGGCCTTCTCCTCCGGCTGGACCAGCGCGATGTCAGGGTTGCCGGACAGGGCGCTGACGGCGCCGGCCTCGAGCACCGGGTCCAGGGCCACGACGCACAGTGATAGGGGGTTGCCCATGTGCACTCCTCGGTCAGCGTGGGACGAACCTCTCGGCGAAGAGTCTCGGCAACCCGCGCGCCGTGCCGCATGGGGCGTGATCACCCGCATTCCCGTACCCCCGCCGAGCCGCCCCTGCAGGGCCGGCCAACGGCCCGGCCCTGCAGGGGCGGTGCGCCTCATGGTTCCGGCCCGGGGTGCAGCACCACTTGCAGCAGCGGCTGCAGCGACCCGTCGCCGGCGTCCGGTCCCGGGCGTGAGGCGGTCGCCCGCCGCGGGAAGCGGGCGGCGAACACCGCCAGTGGACACCACCGACACCACCGAGACAGGTGACCACCCGGTGCCGGGCCGTCCGGTGGTGCGGAGGGGGGACACGGTGGCGGCGGCACATGGGTAGTCCGCCGCGAAATGTAGGGGCGCCACTCCCTGTACGGACGGGCGACACCGCTGCAAGAGTGGCGGACGTGACCACAACCGACACCGTCTTCCCCGCCACGGGGGCGACGCCCTCCTGGTGGGCGCCGGCCGCGACACTGCGCGAACGGCTGTCGGCCCCGCACCCGCCTGCGGCGCCGGCGGCGGGCCCGGCCGCCGGGGCGCGTACCCGTTCGGCGGTCGAGCCGGCCTGCCAGTCCGCGCGCTCGGCCCGACTGGGCGCCGACGCCCGGCTGATGGCGGCGCTCGCCGTCGAACCTCCGGCCCGGCTGGCCGGCCGGCTCGCCAAGCCGCAGTGGGCGGAGTTCGTGGAAGACGCGGTCGCCGACGCGGCGGACGGGGCGGCGGTGTTCGAACCGGTGCTGCGCCCGCTGGTGGCGGCGGCCGTCGCCGAGCTGCTCGAACAAGCCGGCGCGGGCGGCGCCGAACCGGGCGAGGCGGCGGTGTTCGCCCGGGAGTACGCCCGCTGGCTGGCACGGCGGCTGGCCAAGGCGGCCGCCCGGACCCTGGTCGTCGAACTCGCCGCCGCGCGTGCCGCGGGCGACCTGTCCGGTACCACCGCGGCGGCCCGGTTCGCCGACTTCGCCGCCCGGGCGGGCACCCGGGCGGGTCTCGCCCGGTTGTTCGCCGGATACCCGGTGCTCGCCCGTCTGCTGGCCCGGACCTGCCGGCACACCGCCCGGTCCGGCGCCGAACTGCTGGCGCGGCTCGCCGCCGACCGGCGGGAGCTCGCCGACGAGCTGTTCGGCGGGCGGGACCCGGGCCCGCTGGCCGCCGCCGAGCTGGGACTCGGGGACCTGCACCAGCAGGGCAGGTCGGTGGCGGTGCTCCGGTTCGCCGGCGGCGGCAGCGCGGTCTACAAGCCGCGGCCGGTCGACCAGCACGCCCTGCTGGACCGCATGGCCGGCTGGCTGGGCGCCGAAGTGCCGGGTCTGGAGCTGCGCACCCCGCTCTGGGTGGCCGGGGACGGCTACGGGTGGCTGGAGTACATCGACCACCGGACCTGCCGTTCGCTCACCGAGATCGACCGGTTCCACCGTCGGCAGGGCGCGCTGATCGCGCTGGCCCACACCCTCGAAGGGGTGGACCTGCACTACGAGAACCTTCTCGCGCACGGCGACCAGCCCGTGCTCGTCGACGTCGAGACACTGCTGCACCCCGTCCTGCGGGAGGGGGGAACCACCCGGCCGGATCCGGCCGCCGAGGCGCACGCCTCCTCGGTGCACCGTACCTGCCTGCTGCCGCAGCTCCTGATGGGCGAGCTCGGCGCGGTCGACGTCTCCGCGCTGGGCGGCGCGCCCGGCGGGGAGTCCCCCAACACCCGGATGGTCTGGGAGGACGCCGGCACGGACGAGATGCGCCTGGTGCGCCGCCCGGTGCCGTTCACCGGCGCGCTGAACCGGCCGTACAGCGCCGCGACGGGGCCCGAGAGCGCCGACCGGCTGGCCGCGGTCCTGGCCGGATTCCGCGCCGGGTACGACGCCGTCGTCCGGCACCGCGACGAACTGTCCGGTCCGGCCGGGCTGCTGGCCGCGGGCGCGGACGCGGTCGGCCGGCTGGTGGTCCGCCCGACGATGCTGTACGCCACCCTGCTGGAGGAGGCGACCCATCCGCAGGTGCTGCGCGACGGGCTCGACCGGGACGCCATGTTCGCGGTGCTGTGGGCCGAGTCGGACGGCGACCCGGCCCGCCAGGCCCTGATCGAGTACGAGATCGCCGATCTGTGGGACGGCGACGTCCCCGTCTTCTTCCACCGGCCCGGCTCGCCGGAGGTCCTCGCCTCGGACGGGAGCCCGGTGAACGGCGTCCTGGACATGACCGGCCTCGCCTCCGCGCAGGCGAAGCTCGCCGCCATGGGCGCCGTCGACCGTCACGCCCAGGAGTGGATCATCTCGGCCACCTTGGCGTCCACGGAGCCGGGCACCGCCGGACGCCACCACCGGGTGGATCGCCGGGCCCGCCCGGCTCCCGCCGCCCTGCCGGAACCCTCCGCGCTGCTGGCCGCCGCCTCCGGGGTCGCCGACGAGATCGCCGGCCGGGCCGTCCGCGGGCACGGGCGGGTCAACTGGATCGGCCTGGAGGCGGTCGACGACCGCTGGACGGTGCTGCCCATGGGCGCCGGGCTGGCCCAGGGATACAGCGGTGTGGCCCTGTTCCTGGCCCAGCTCGGCGCGCTCACCGGCTCCGCCCGGCACACCGAGCTGGCCCGGGCGGCGCTCGCCCCGGTTCCCGAACTCGTCGCCGCGATGGCCGCCGACCCGGCGCTGAGCCGAGCCGTGGGCCCGGGCGGCTTCGAGGGCCTGGGCGGGGTCTGCTACGCCCTCGCACGGGTGGCGACCCTGGTCGACGACGACCTCGCCGAGTGCCTGCCGACGGCGCTGGACGCCCTGGCGCTGGCGGCGCTCGGCGACGACACCCCGCCGGACGTGTCGGCCGGCCTGGCCGGAGCGCTCGCCGCCCTGCACGCGGTGCACCGCGAGCGCGGTCTGCCGCAGGCCGCCGACCTCGCCGACCGGATCGCCGAACGGCTGCTGCGGCTTCCGCCGGCCGCCCGGCCCGGCGACGAGGCGCCGGAGCGCTTCGGCTTCGCCTTCGGCGAGGCCGGGATTGGCTGGGCGCTCGCCCGGCACGCACGGTTCGCCGGCGGCCCGCTGGGCGCGCGGGCCGACGCGGCCGGCCGGGCCAGGCTGACCACCGCGCTCGCGGCGACGGACCGGCTCGACGCGGGCTGGTGCTCCGGCACGGCCGGTGTCGTGCTGGCGGCGGCCGACGCCGGGCTCTGTCCGCAGTCGGCTCAAGGCCCGGCCCGGGACGCGAGCCGCCGGCTCACCGAGCACCCGCCGGTGGCCGACCTCAGCCTGTGCCACGGCGAGCTGGGCATCGCGGAGGCGGTGGCCGCACTCGCCGGGCACGGCCACATCGAGGCGCGCGGCAGCCTGACCGGCCGGACCGGCCCGGTCCTCGGACTGCTCCACGCCTGGGGGCCCCGCTGCGGGACACCCGGGCGCACAGCGACACCCGGACTGCTCACCGGGCTGTCCGGCATCGGCTACGCCCTGCTCCGGCTGGGCTTCGCCGACACCGTGCCCTCGGTCCTGCTGCTCGATTCCGCCCAGGGCGGCGGGTGGAGCTGAGCGCCCTGTACCGCCGCCCGGTCCGGTACCCGCGGCGCGGGCGCCACGACGACCTTCCCGAACAGCGCGACAGTCAGCGAACAGAACGATCCCAGAGCGGATCGATCCCCATGGAGAGGAAGACCCATGTCCCACTTCCCGCAGAACGGTGCCGTCCGCGACGAGGCCACGAGAGCGTCCGTGACGGCCACCGACCCGGCCGGCGAAATCCGACTGGTCCGCTGGAACGGGGCGTGCGCCCGGACCCGGGCGCTGGCCGGGATGAACCTCGGCAGCGGCGTGCTGGTCGGCCTCGGCTCCGTCACCAACACCACGGTGTCGGTGCCCGCTTGACCTGCCGTCACGCACGATTCGTCCGAACAGGTCTGCGCCTTTCGTGAGGCGAGTGACTACTATCCGTAGGTATGCGTCTGCGGGCAGCTCATCTCATTGGTCGTGAGGCCGAAGTCGCCGAGCTCGGCGAATTGCTGCGGGATCTGAGCCGGTCACGCGGAGGCACGGCGTTTCTGGTCGGAGAGGGCGGGATCGGCAAGTCGCGGCTGGTCGCCGAGTTGATCGGGTCGGCGCTGGACGCCGGTGTCCGGGTTCTCAAAGGCCGGAGCAGCACCATCGGGCCGATGGTGCCGCTCCGGCCCCTCACCGAGGCCCTGATGCCGCTCTCCCGCGGCGGGGTCACACCGGACGAGGCGAGCCTCGGGCCGTACCGCCCGGCCCTCGGCCGGCTTGTCCCGGGCTGGAGCACCGGCGCCCCCGACCAGGGATCGACGGTGGTGCTGGCCGAGGCGGTCCTGCGGCTCCTCGCCTTCGCCGGCCGCGAGAACGGCTGCCTGCTGGTGCTGGAGGACCTGCACGACGCCGACACCGAGACCCTCGCCGTCGTCGAGTACCTGGTGGACAACCTCGAACAGCAGCCGCTCATGCTGGTGGCGACCGTCCGGTCGGAGCCCGGGGAGGCGTTGCGCCTCGCCGAGTCCGCCGGGCGCCGTTACAGCGGGACGGTGTTCCGGTTGGCGCCGTTGGACGCCGACGGGGTCGGCCGGATGATCGCCTCCTGCCTGGACACCGATCCGGGCCTGATGCCCGCAGAGGTGCTCGTCCGGATGTGGGAGGACAGCGCGGGCATCCCGTTCCTGGTGGAGGAACTCCTCCAGGGTGCGGTCGCCGGCGGCTCGCTCGTCCGCGAGGGCGCCGCCTGGCGGGTGGCTGGCGACCTCCGCCGCAACATGCCCAGAACGCTGCTGGAGGGCGCCATCCACCGTATCGACCAGCTCGGCCCGCAGGGGCGGACGCTGCTCTCCGCCGCCGCCGTGCTGGGCCGGCGGTTCCCCTTGTCGGTGCTCCAGTCGATGACCGGCGTCGACGACCGGAGCCTGCTCAGCCACCTGCACGCCGGCGTCGCGGCCCGGCTGGTCGCCGCCGACGAACCCGCCCCCGACTGGTACGCGTTCCAGCAACCGCTGACCGCCGAGGCGCTGCTCGCACAGCTCACCCCGACCGCCCGGGCCACCCTGTCCCACCAGGCCGCGAACGCGATCGAGACCCTCAACCCCGGCTTGCCGGGCGACTGGTGCCCGCTGGCGGCGACCCTGCGCGCCGACGCCGGCGACCCCGTCCGGGCCGGCCGGCTGTTCACCGAGGCCGGACGTCGTGCCCTCGCCGACGGCGCGGTCGCATCCGCGGTCGCGTTGCTCGACCGCGCCGAGCGGCTGCTGGCGGGAGGAGGTGACTCCGCCGCCCGCGCCGAGGCCCTGGAGGCGCTGCTGCCCGCGCTCGCGGAGACCGGGGACCTGACCCGCGCGCTCAGCCTCACCGGCAGTCTGCGCGAACTCGTCGGAGCCGGCCTGGACGCGGCCCGGCTGGCGGCCCTGCACACCCGCCTCGCGCACGTGGCGTACATGGCGGGTCGCTGGGCCGACGGCAACAACCAGATCGAACGGGCCCGCGCCCTGCTGGAGACGGCGCCGGACGAGACGCACACCGCGCTGACCGACGTGGTGGAGGCATACCTGTGCCTCGACACGCCCGGGCAGGACCGCACCCAGCGGGCCGAGCGGCTGGCACGGGCCGCGCTCGGCACCGCCGAGCAGCGCGGTCTGCCCCTGGTGGCCTGCCAGGCGTGGGAGCTTCTGGGCGTGGTCGCCCGTGAGCGCGACCTGTCGGAGGCCAGCACCTACCTGGAACGGGCGATGAGCACCGCCGAGCGGCACCGCCTGCCGCTCCAGCGGATGTACGCGCTCACCCGGCTCGGCGGCATCCGATGGCTGGACGACGGCAGCACCGCCACCCTCGACGAGGCCCGTACGGAGGCCCGGCGGCTGGGCGCGGTCACCGTCGTCTACGACATCGACGGCATCCTCACCCTGCACGACGTGCTGTGCGGCCGGTTCGCCGAGGCCCGGGCGCGGGGCGACGAGACGCTGACCATGGCAGCCCGCCTGAAGCTGACGCCGACGGGCCGCTACGTGCTGATGACCCGCGCGGTGCTGGCGGCCCACCAGGGCGACCGGACCGCCATGGAGGAGGCCCTGGCGGAGTTCGGACGCTGGGGCGGGAGACGCTCGCCCGAGGAGCCGCTGACCCTCGGCCTGGCCCGGGTCTTCTGCGCCCTCCTGGAGGAGGACCGGGACCGGGCGGCCCGGGACATGGCCGAGCTCCAGGTGCTGGAGGCCGAGAACCCGACCACCTTCCACCTGAGCGGACGGCACGGCCTCGGCCTGCTGCTCGACCTCCTGGGCGGCCGGTCCGACCGCGGTCACCTCGACCGGGTGGCCGCCAGCGCCGCGGGCCGGATGCGGTGGAACCGCCACTTCGTCCTGCTCGCCGAGGCCGTCCTGCTCGGCCGGGAGGGCCGGCCCGAGGAGGCCGGACGCGCGGCGCTTCTCGCCCAGAGGGAGGGCGCGCCCTATCCCACCGCCCGCCACCTCGGACAGCGGCTGGTCGCGGAGGAGGCCCACGAGCTGAACTGGGGCGATCCGGAAAGATGGCTGCGGGAGGCCGAACACCACTTCCGCGAGACCTCCGACACCGCGGTGGTCGGCGCCTGCCGGACCCTCCTGCGCGCGATCGGCGCGCCGGTGCGCCAGCACCGCACCGGCAGTGACCTCATCCCGCCGGAGCTGCGCCTCAAGGGCATGACGGTCCGCGAGTACGAGGTGTTCCAGCTGCTGGCCGACCGCCTCAGCAACAAGGACATCGCCGCCCGGCTCTACATATCGCCGCGCACCGTCGAGAAGCACGTCGCCAGTCTGATCGCCAAGACCGGGCAGCCCAACCGCTCGCGGCTCTGCGCCCTGGCGGCGGAGCGGTCCTGACGGCCGGGCAGGTACTCCCGTCCTGCTTCGGAACCGCCTCACGCCCGTGGAGCCGGGGCGCTGTCGAGGGATCAGCTCGCGTGACGGTGCTCGTCGACGAGGCCGGCGACGGCTTGTCGGCGTTTGCTCCGGGGCGTCGGCAGGGGGGACGACGCCAGGGCCGTCGGGGAGGGGCGGCCCCGGCGGCGGTGCGGGAGCCGACGTCGGCCGACGTCGGCACGCCGCTGGAGCGATTGGTGGTGGCCGAGGCGGCTGCGGAGGGCGGACACCTCCCGTACGCCGCCCCGCTCGGCGAGCCGGTGCCGGAGCGGTTCGCCGGGGAACTGGCCGCCGCCCGCGAGCATGTCGGGTACCGCGAGCGGGGTGAGACACGCCGCCCGCCGAGCTGGAGGAGCGCTGCGCCCGCGTCCGCGAGGACGTGCTGCCGTCCTTGCCGGCCGCCGGCGGTCCGGACCGGGTGACCTGGGCGTGAGCCGGGTGACGTGGCTTTACGGTGCCGCGCGGGTCGCGGACGACGGCGGTCTCGCGGCCGGCGGAAGTCGGGAAGACGGCCCCACGGCTGTGAAGGTCATGGTGAAGGGGGCGGATGTCACGGCGCTGAGCTTTCGGCGCGTACGCCGCTGGGCGAGCGGATCGGGGCTGAACCGCTCCTGGCCCCATGGAGATCTCGGACGGTGCGCGCCTGGCCGGGGACGGCTCACTTCCTCGTCGCGCCCACCGTGCCCGTAAGGGTGTCGAGGAGGGTGCGCAGTGCGGGCCGGTCCAGGGACGCCTCCTGGACCACGGCGTAGATCGCCCTGACGGGCTCGGGGCGGCGGACCCGGCGGACGACGACGCCGGGATGGCGGGCGTCCAGTCCCAGCCGGGGGATCAGGCTGACGCCGAGGCCCGCGGCGACGAAGCCCTGGGCGGTGGCGTAGTCCTGCGAGTTCGCCACGAAGTCGGGGCTGAAGCCGGCCGCGGCGCAGGCGTCGAGGAGCGGGTCGAGGCACGGACCGGGGGACTCGCTGCCGACCCAGGGTTCGCCGGCGAGGTCGGCCAGGTCGACCACGCGGTGCGCGGCGAGCGGATGTCCGGTGGGAAGCACCGCCCGGTAGGCGTCGTCGAGCAGGTGCACCACCCGGACGCTCCGGCCGTGCTGCCCGTCCGGGGGCCGGCCCACGACGATGCCCAGGTCGACGTTGCCGCGGCTCACCTCCGGCAGGGTTTCGTCCGGATCGGCCAGCAGGGGGTCGATCGCCACGCCCGGGTGCTCACGGCGGACCCGGGCGAGGGCGGGGGCCAGGAGCGTCGGGCCGACCGAGGAGAAGTAGCGGACGGTGAGCCGTCCGGTGCGTCCGGCGCGCAGATCGGCCAGCGCGGTCTCGGCCTCGGACAGGCGCTCGCTGATGTCGGCGGCGTACCGGCCGAGCAGCCGGCCGGCCGCCGTGGGCCGCACTCCCCGGCCGGCCCGTTCCAGCAGGGCGAGTCCGGCCTCCTTCTCCAGTGCCGCCACCTGCTGGCTGACGGCCGAGGGCGTGTAGCCGAGGTGGGCCGCCGCCGCGGTCACCGATCCGCTGCTGATCACCGCGCGCAGCACCTGCATGCGCCTCACATCGAGCATGCAGCACAGCTTAACGAAGATGCAGAACTTTTCACTTGTCCTTCCAAATGGGGTGCGGCACCGTTTCTCGGGCCGACCGGGACGACGCAAAGGGGATCGGTGTCATGAAGAGGACCTGGGCGTGGGCGCGGATCGGCGTGCTCGCCCTGCTGTGGGGATCGACCTTCCTGTGGATCGATCTGGCCCTGGACGCACTGACTCCGGTGCAGGTGACCTTCAGCCGCTGCGCCCTCGGAGCGGTCACGCTCCTGGTCGCCTGCCGGGTGTCGGGTCACCGGCTCCCGCACGGCCGGGCGGTCCGGGGCCGCATCGTCGTGGCCGCCGTCTTCTGCAACGCCGTACCGTTCGCCCTGTTCAGCTTCGGCCAGCAGGGCATCGACTCGGGCGTCGCCGGCGTACTGAACGCCACGACCCCGCTGTGGTCGCTGCTGATCGGTGCCGTCGCCGGAACCGAGCGCGGACTGCGGGCGGCCCGGCTGGGCGGGTTCCTGCTCGGTTTCGCCGGCGTCGTGCTGATCCTCGCCCCGTGGCAGGCGGCCGGGGCGGGCGGCCTGGGCGTCCTCGCCGTCACCGCCGCGGCGGCCAGTTACGCGGTCGGCTTCGCGTTCATGGGCAGGCACCTGGTCGGCCGCGGCATCCCCACCCTCTCGCTCTCCGCGGCACAGCTCCTCGCGGCGACCGTCCTCACCGCGCCGACTCTGCCGGCCGGCGGCCTGTCACCGGTCGAGCCGGACGCGCGGACGGTGATCGTCGTCATCGTCCTGGGCGTGGTCGCCACCGGGACCACGTTCCACCTGACCTACCGCAACATCGCCGCAGAGGGCGCCACCAGCACGGCGACCCTGGGCTACCTGCTGCCCGTGGTCTCGGTGGCGCTGGGAGTCGTCGTGCTCGACGAGGACTTCGGCCCGCGGACCGCCCTCGGCATGGCGGTCGTACTCGTCGGCGTCGCCCTGACCCGGCGGCAGCCCCGGCCGTCCGCACCGGCGACGCGGCCGCCGGCGCAGCCCGCGGGACCGGCCGCCACCGCCGCCGAGAACCCACCGCACCGCCTTCCGTGACGGGAGGGGAGCGTACGGCGGTGACCGCACTGGCCCCGACCACGGCCCCTGCCGCATCACTGCACACCGGCCGCCCGGTCATCGGCGTCCGCGAAGGGCCGGAAGGCCCGACGACGCTCGCGCCCGGTACGACGGCGGCGCAGCGAGCACGCGGCGCCCCGCTGACCGCGGCACTCCGTCTCCTCGGGGCGACCGGCGCAGAGGGGACGGGGGTTACGGCTTGCGGTCCGACTCCGCGAGTTCGGGGTGGCCTTCCGCCGGCGCGACATCGCGTGCTCGTGGCGCGGGATGAGCATCCCGGCGTTCTGCGCCGCGGTGGGTCTGCCCGGCAGGGCCAGTCGCGTGAAGAGCCGCGCGGCACACGGGCAGGCCGTGCGCACGAGCACGGCGACCGGTCGTGCCGGACCGTCGGTCCGGCGCGTTGCCTCAGGTCGGAGGCGGTGAAGCGGGTGCGGAGCACCGCGGCGTCCCGCGGGGCCCGGCGGTCGTCCGGCTGCCGGGCCCGAGGGGCGTCCTACTTGCTGACGGCGAAGCGCATCAGGGCGTGCTCGTCGCCCTGCTTGATCTTCCCCGTCGCGTTGATCACTTCGAGCTTCCACGTGTCACCGACCCGCACGGCCTTGGCCACGGCGCAGCCGTTGTCCTGGGTGAGCAGGCTGGGCCAGATGTCGGCGACCTGCTGGGAACTTCCCCCGGTCGCGTCGTAGACCTTGAAGCTGATGTTGCGTGCCTTCTGGAAGGAGCTGCCCCTCTTGAAGGCGGCGGCGACGAACACGATCGATGTGATGTTGGCGGGGACGCGTGCGAACTCCACCGTGACGGTCTCGTCGTCGCCGTCGCCGCGCCCGGTCTGGTTGTCGCCGCTGTGCACCAGGGAGCCGTTGCCCATGGGGTCGAGGGAGTCGAGGCCCGCCAGGCGCACCGGGTCCGCGCCCTGCATGGCGATGGCGATCAGGTCGAGGTCGGTGCCGGTCTTGCGGCGCAGCAGGCCCATGACTCCGCCGCTGGCGCCGGCCGTGGGGTCCCACGACACGCCGATGGACAGATGGGTCACTCCGTCCAGGTCTGCCGGGCCGTCTTCCTTCGTGAGCGTGATCATGCGTATGTCATCCTTTTGCCGAGGTACTACACACGCAGAGTGTGCCCGGTGCTCTGTTGGTTCCACGGAACGGGTCCGGGACGGGGCGCGCGACCCCGGCAGCTGTCCGTTCCGGTGACGGAGGCGGCCCACCGACTTCGGTGACGCGTCGTGGCCCCGGGCCGGCCGGGCGTCACGGCCCGTCCCGTCATGCGAGCGTGCCGGCGCCGGTCGGCAGGGCGAAGGCGATGTACGCCGGAGAGACGGGCCGGTGCGTCGGCGACGCCGGTGCCGTGCTCGCCCCCGGCGGCGAGATCCCCGACGGCCCGGGCCGCCACGACGCGCCCACCGGCGGCGCGGGCATCGCCCTGCACACCCACGACTGCCCGGAGAGCGTCACCGTCCTGGAAGGTGACGCCGTCGTGGAGATCGACGGCACCGAACACCACGTCACCCGCTTCGACACCACGTACGTCCCGGCCGGCATGCCCCACCGGTTCCGCAACGCCTCCGCCACCGAGCCGATGCGCATCCTGTGGATCCATGCCACCGTCGATGTCACCCGCACCATGGTAGAGACGGGCGTCACCGCACGGGGCGACGCCGAGCACCACGAGGCCGCCGCCGAGAAGCGCGGCTGACCAGGGAGAAGCACCACATGATCACCGAAATCGCCCAGATCGAAGTCCAGCCGGGCCAGGAGCAGGGGTTCGAGGAGGCCGTCGCCGAGGCCCTGCCCCACTTCCTCGCGGCCGACGGCTGCCACGGGGTCGACCTGCTCCGCGGCGTCGAGCACCCCTCGCGCTACCGGCTGATGGTCCGCTGGGAGACGGTCGAGCACCACACCGTCACCTTCCGCGCCTCCGAGGGCTTCGCCCGGTGGCGGGCCCTGGCCGAGCCGTACTTCGCCGTTGCGCCGCAGGTCGAACACGTGCACTCCGTCCTTGCGTCATGACGTCGGCGGCCGGGACCGCCGAGGTCCCGGCCGGCCCCGGCCCACAAGGATGTGACAGCCGCTGAGCCGATCCGGGCGGCGCCCGCGCGGTGAGCGCGGGCGCCGCCCGGATCGATGCCGAGGGCGAGGGAAGCGAGAGAGCTTGTTTCAGGAAAGGAATGAAGAAGGAAGCCCTTTCATGGCCTCGCCTCGGGCGACGTTAGCACTCAGCCCGGGATCACGTCGCGCAGATTTTTGAGAGTGATGACGCGGGAGTCCGGGTGCAGCCCGTCGGGACGTTCGAGACCGATGTACGTCACGGGCCCGTCCGGGACCGGCCCGCCGTCCCACAGCTCCACGTCCGCCGTGTCGCCGGACATCAGGCCGACCAGGTAGCGCACCGTCAGGTACTCGCGCGTCACGACGGCGCGCACCACCTTGGACACCGACACCTGGTTCTCCTCGACGCGGTTGGCCGACGAGACGCCCTTCAGGTACAGGTGCGTCCACTTCGCGCGCCACCGGCCGTCGTCCTCGCGCCGGAACACCAGCGGCAGCGCCACCCGCCCCGCCCCGCGGAGCTCCGACTTCATCCGCACCGTCCGCGGCTCGAACGGCCGGCCCTTCTGCTCGCCGTCGCGCAGCATGAAGCCGAAGAACGACTCCTCGACCTCCTCGAAGCCCTCGCCGGCGAAGATGTTGACCTGCGGAACGATGAACGCGCCGCGTACCCGGTCCAGGGACAGGTCGATGAACTCCGAGGCCCCGTCGGGCGCCTCGGTGACATCGCCCGAGTGCCTGCCGCCGACAGCCGTGAGGGACGTGTAGGAGAGCCAGGAGTCGGTGCTGTAGTCGGCGCGGAGGAGCAGCGCCGAGAGGTCGTAGTCGGTCCGCTTCCCGGTCTCCTTCCAGTACACGAAGAAGCGCAGCCGTTCGCCGTCGACGGCCGAGACCGAACCCCGCGGCAGCGTGCCGAGCCCGGCCGCGGTCGCCCTCCCGCTGAGCGGGAGCGCCACGTCGAGGACGTCGGGGTCGAGCAGCAGCCGGCCCGGCGCCGGGAGCCTGCGGCGCACCTCGGCGTCGAGGGCGGCGACCAGACGGTCGCGGTCGGCGGCGGGTACGGGCCGCCGGGCGTCGGGGGCGGCCCAGCCGCGGCCCCGGCGGTTGACGAAGACCCGGGGGTCGCCGGTGGCCGGCTCCCGGTTCTGGAAGTGCTCGCGCACCGACAGCACGACCCGGCCGGAGACCGCGGGAGCGGCCCGCACCGCGGCGGCCACCACCGCGTCCCGCTCCTCCTGGCCGGCGGCGGTACGCAGCAGGAGGTCCAGGGCGCGGAACAGTCTGCCGGGAGCGGACTCCAGCAGCCGCACCGCACCGAGAACGTCGGGCTCGTCGAGCAGCTGCTGGACACGGCTGTCGAAGGACCGCGCCTCCTTCTGCCCCCGTGCCACGGCGAACACGTCGGCGGCGTGCGGCCAGTGCGGGTACTCGTGCGGGTGGAGACGCTCACCGAGCCGCTTGAAGGGCTCGCGGTGCGCGTGGACGTCGGCCAGCTTGGCGGGGTTCGCCGCGACCACGGAGTCGAGGCCCGCGAGCAGCGCACGGCGGACCGGCCGCGGCAGAGTCCGGAACCGGGTCGGCTCCTGCAGCGTCACGTCGCCGCCCGACAGCGCGCAGGCCAGTCGCAGCACATCGGTGACGGTGTCCAGCAGGAGGTCCGCGCCGGCGGCGAGACGGGCCTCGTTGACGACCGCCCGGTTCTCCCGGACCGGGATCGACTCCGGCTGGGGGCCGGGCGCGCACCGCTCGGCGAGGGCCTTGAGGTCGCGCAGGTGGTCCTCGCCCAGGGGCGTCGTGCTGCCGGCCAGGGCCAGGTACAGGTCCGTGAGTTCGTCGTCCAGGTCCCGCCCGAGGTGCAGGACGGTCACCCGGTCGCCCGCCGAGGCGATCAGCTCGTCCTGCGCCGCGAGCATCTCCTCGTAGGTGTGCTGGTAGCGGCCGTACGCGGGGAGGCTGAGCAGGTCCAGCACACCGTGCGCCAGCTGCGTCAGCACGTTGTCGCGGGACGTGCCGTCACTCAGCGCCTTCGTCACACACCGCATCCAGAACTCTTCGGTGTCCGGTACGTTCGCCGGGAAGTCGATGAAGTACGAGTTGTGCCGGACGTGGTCGCCCACCATCTCGCCCACGGTGCGCAGCGTCCGCCTGGCGGTGTGCACGACCGCGGCCTCGGACAGCCCCGCCAGCCGCTCCAGCAGCTCCGCCGAGAGCTTGAAGCCCACGGACGCCAGCGCCGCGTCGAACTGCCGCGCGGCGGTGGTCCCTTCCCCGGCGGAGCCCTTGGGGAAGGGAAGACGGTGGGTGTGCCGGATGACCAGCGATTCGAGACTGTGCGCCATTCAGGGATGATCGCAGGGGCGCACGAGTCGGCGCACGGGAGTTTCCGCTCCGCACTCCGGCGTTGTGATCACACCGTCGCCCTTCTCCGGTGTCCGTACCGTCCATACCGGCGACGGCGTCGAAACCGTCGCCCGCTCCTCCCACGAGCCGCTCACGACCCGCGGGCTCCCCGCCGGCCGCCGGCCGCCAGATGCCGGTCAGGCGATGCGCAGTGCGCGATACGGACTTTGGGCCTCCGTCCACCCCTGGCGTCCCGCGTCATCGGCTTCTCGGACCGGAAGGTACGTCACGGGGACGCTCCGCTCGCAGAGGGCCGGTCCCCGCCGTCGGCCGTAGGCCGGGGGAGGACCGCGTTCGGGCCCGGCCCGCTCACGATCGACTCGGCGCCGTCGTTTCGGTTCGGTGACGGGGCGGGACCGGCTCGGTGAGGGGCCGTACGTTGTACCGGCATGAGACCCCGTACCCGTATCGCCGTGGTCGGCAGCGGACCCGCCGGCCTTGTCCTCGCCCGTGTCCTGCACCGTCATGGCCATCCTGTCACCGTCCTCGAACGCGACCCCGCCCCGGATGCCCGCCCCCCGGGCGGCACGCTGGACCTGCAGGAGGGGATGGGCCAGCTGGCGCTGGAGAAGGCGGGGCTGCTGGCGGGGTTCCAGGCGCTGTCCCGTCCCGAGGGGCAGGCCATGCGCATCCTGGACACGGACGGGACCGTCCTGCGCGACTGGCGGCCTCGTCCGGGCGAGCGGGCCCATCCCGAGATCGACCGCGGGCAACTCCGTGACTTGTTGCTCGGCCCTCTGGACGTGCAGTGGGGGCGGGGCGTGACGGAGGTGGTGCCGGAGGGCCGGGACGGCGTGCTGGTCCGGTTCGCGGACGGGCGTCAGGAGACGTTCGACCTCGTGATCGGCGCGGACGGTGCCTGGTCCCGGGTGCGTCCGGCGGTCTCGTCCGCGACGCCGCAGTACACCGGCGTCACCCTGGTCGAGACCTCCCTGGACGACGTCGACACCCGCCACCCCGACCTCGCCCGGCTGGTCGGCGACGGTTCCGTGGCGGTGTACGGCGTGAACCGCGCGCTCGTCGCCCAGCGCAACAGCGGCGGCCACGTCAAGGTGTACGCCCAGTTCCGCGTGGAGCTGGACCGGCACACGGACCCGGACCGGCATACGAGGCACATGGGCCCGGACCGGCGCGCGGGCCTGGGCCCGGCCGACGCCGAGGCCGTGCGGTCGAACCTGCTGGCCCTGTTCGACGGCTGGGCCGCTCCCGTCCTCGACCTCCTGCGCCATGGCACGACGTTCGTCCGCCGCCCCCTCTACGTCCTTCCCGTGCCTCACACCTGGACCCACGTCTTCGGGGTGACGCTGCTGGGCGACGCCGCCCACCTGATGCCGCCGTTGGGGGCGGGCGCGAACCTCGCGATGCTGGAAGGCGCCGAACTCGCCGAGTCCATCGCCGCCGCCTCCGGCCCGGAAGAATTGGACGAGGCCGTCCGCGCCTTCGAGGAACAGATGTGGGCACGGGCCGGCAGGTGGGCGAACATCACGACGGCCGGTCTGGAACGCCTCGTGAGTCCGGACCCCTCCCAGGCCATCGCCCTCTTCGACGAGGTCCAGCCTTCCTGACCCGACTGCCGGGCACGGGGACACGGCCCGGTCCGCCGGGCCTTCGCCCCGGACCGCCCGGCTGTGCACAGGGTCACTGTGCCGGCCGGCCGCGGAACTCAGATCGTCCGTCGTAGCGCGGTCTCCACGGCATCGATCAGCGGGTCGCCTTCGGACCGGGGGTGCCGTGCGAGGCCGAGTCCGACGTCCGGCAGGACGGGCGGAGCGGCTGCGTCGTGGCAGGCCATGGCCGGTTCGAGGTTCGTGGGCAGGAGCGCCGCGACGCCGAGCCCGGCACGTAGCGCGGCGAGCACACCGGCCAGGCTGTTGCTGTCGAACGCCACCCGCCAGGGCCGTCCGGCGCGTTCCCGGGTGTCCGGCGCCGACGTACGTCAGGAGCACGTGTCGGAGAACGGCACCACCGGCAGCGGATCGGCGGCCACGTCCATGCCTTGGCCGATCGCCCAGACCAGCGGGTGGCGCACCGTCCGGCGCGGCGGTCCGGGAATGGCCGCCACCTCGTTGAGCACGAGCTGGACGCGGCCCGTGTCGTAGGCCTCCCGCATCGCGGCGTCGGACATGCTGAGCACCTCCAGGGTCGCGTCGGGATGCAGCCGGGCGAGGTCGGCGAGGGCCTGCGGGAGCTGGGACGCGGCGAGGTCTTCGAGCAGTCCGACACCGCAGCGGCCGGTGAGCACGCGCCCGGTCTCGGTGAGTGCCTGCGCGGACAGCGAGAGGATGCGTTCGGCGTACGGCAGGAGCTCCTCGCCCGCCCGGGTCGGCGGGACACCGGACGGTGAGCGGTGGAGCAGTGGACGTCCGACGGTTCTTTCGAGCTTGCGCACCTGCTGGCTGAGCGCGGGCTGAGCCTGTCCGAGCGTGGCCGCGGCGCGGCTGATGCCGCCCGCCCGCACGACGGTGACGAAGGACCGCAGCGGCGCGGTCTCGAGGTCCGCCGACCGGATTCCTGCCGTCCCGACGCCGTGCGTCGCCTCGGCCGCCCACTGCGGCTCGCCTCCGGTCGGCGAGAGGAACGGACGCAACCCGTGTGCAGTGATCAGCGGCTCGAACCGCGGGGCACCGAGCCGAGCGCGTGACGGTCCCGGCCCTGCACGGCGCTGGGATCGGCTCATTGCCTTCCGGCGCGTGTCCGGCTGCGCCTTCGGGTTCTCGCGCCGGCGTCCACCTTTCCTGCCGTCGCGGTGGATGCGGCGACGAGGGGCGCCGTGCCGGTGCGGCTACTGGTCGCCGCGCAGATAGCGGGTGACCATGTCCACCAGTTCGTTCTCGAACGTCTCGACCGGGATGGTCCGCGGATGGGCCATGAGCCTGTGCGTATTGATCTCCACGGTGGACACGATCAGCTCGGCCGCGGTGTCGAGGTCTCGTACCCGGACGTCCGGGTGCCGGGCGAGGAGGTCGCGCACCTGGCCGACGCGCGTCCTTCCGTGCCGGTCGATGGCGTCGAGCAGTTCCTGTGAGAGCGGCGCCTCCTCGATCATGATGCGCAGCAGGTGCGGGTCTTCGCGGTGGTGGTCGATCGCGTCGCGGACCAGTACCCGCGCCATCGCCTCCAGGCTGCCGGCGGACAGATCGATCCGGTCGGTCCGCGTCAACGCGCCGCGGTCGATGTGCCGCACCATCAGCTCGGCGAGGATGGCGTCCTTGTTCGGGAAGTACTGGTACAGCGAGCCGATGGAGATGCGGGCGCGCTCGGCGATGCGGTTGGTGGTGCCGGCGGCGTAGCCGTACTCGGTGAAAACGTGAGCAGCGGCGGTGAGGATGCGCTCGCGGGTGAGCTCGGCGCGCACCTGACGGGGCTTGCGACGTGGCTGAAGACGGCGGTCGGCCGACGGCATCTGCAGGTCCTCCTCAGGGTGGGAAAAGCGAGTAGTCAAAAAGCTGAGTCATTGCTCACAATAATGGCATGACCTGCAAAGACAGCGGCACGGCCGATCCGGGGGACACATGGTGATCCCCAAGGCGCACCCACCCGGGCCGCGCACGACGGCCACGCCGGAGGTGCGTCGTGGCACCTTCCTCGCGCCGGGCTTCGCGAGCGTCGCTCCCGGCGGTCCGGCCGTGCGGGACCTCACCGTCGCCGGCGACGGCCACACGGTTCGGCTGTTCCTCCCGCGCGAGGGACAGGGCGTGTCACGGATGCCGGCGGTCCCGGACGGGGCATGGACCGCCCGGCTGATGCCGGGGCCGAAGCCGGTCCGGCCGCGGGTGCGCAACCTGACGGGCCGGCGCGTGCGGCCCGCGGACGACGCGATCGGCGTCGAGTCCGTCCCGCACGGGGATTCGCCCCTGTCGTCCCGGGTGCGTCGGGCCGAGCCGGGCGACCCGGCCGGCCACGTCGGTGCGGCGGCATCCGGTCGACGACCGCGGCGTGCCCGAGCGGGACATCTCGTTCTTCGGCTGCCGGCCCCTGGGCCGGTCGGCCTCGGCTGAGAGGAGTAGTTCGTGCAGCAGTCGAACCAGTCCAGCACCCTGCGCCGGCTGACGACGGTGGACGAGGTCGAGGCGGTCGTCGGCCGCCCGGCGTCGGTGGTCGTGCTCAAGCAGATCAGCGCCCTCGACGAGGGCTGCCGGGCCGTCCTCGCCCGGTGTCCGGTCGCGGCCTTCGGCTACCGGGACGCCGACGGCGTCAGCAGGACGACCTTCATCGGCGGCACCCCGGGGTTCGCCCGCGTCCACTCGCCTACGCGGATCTCGTTCTCCCTGCCCGAGTCCGGAGTCCCGCACGGTCCGGTCTCGTTCTTCTTCCTCCTGCCGGGCGTCGGGGAGGTCCTGCGCGTCAACGGCTCGGTGGCCGCGCACAAGGGCGCGGAGACGACCGTCGACGTCGAGGAGGCCTACGTGCACTGCGCGCAGGCCGTCCTGCGGTCCCGCCTGTGGCAGCCGCCCGGCCCGCCCGGCCCGCCCGGCCCGCCCGTCCCGGCCGGGCCGGCCGCCGGACTCGCGGGGGACGGGCCCCTGTGCCGACCCGGCGTCGCCGAGTTCCTGGCTGCGGCCCCGTTCCTCGCACTGTCCACGTGGGACCGCTCCGGTGGGAGCGACACGAGTCCGCGGGGGGACCGGCGGACGGTGGCGCGGATCCTGGACGGCCGCACGCTCGCCATTCCGGACCGCAGGGGCAACAAACGCGCCGACACGCTCCACAACCTGCTCCAGGACGACCGGCTCTCGCTCGCCGCGCTCGTTCCGGGGCGCGCCGGTGTCCTGCATGTCCGCGGCCGCGGCGCGATCACCGACGATCCCGCGCTGCTGGAGACGATGGCGCTGCGCGGGACGCCCCCGCACCTGGCGCTGCTCATCGACGTCGAGCACGCCGAGGTGAGCGGCAACGACGCCGTGGCGCGCTCGCGGCCGTGGACCCCCGGCGCACACGTCGACCGCGGCACGGTGCCGGATCTGATGGCGCTGGCGGGGGAACACCTCGCGGCCGGTTCGGCCGGGACCGGCGGCGGTCCTCCCGCGTTCCTGCTCAGGCTCATCGGGGCGATCCCTGGGGTGGACCGGTTGCTGCGGCTGGTGATGAACCGCGCCTACCGCTCCGGACTGCGCAAGGAGGGCTACGAGGACGTCGGGCCCGGTGCGGGCGGTCGGCGCCGTGGCTCCGTGCGTCGGCGTTCCGCCGCCGACGGCGGGACGGAGGGAACGGAGAACCCTCTGCGAGAGGTGCGCATCGCCGAGGTGCGCAGGGAGACACCGAGCGCGCTCACCCTCGTGCTGGAGGACGTCGGCAAGAACCCGGGAACGTTCGACTTCCGGCCCGGCCAGTTCTTCACGCTCGTCGCCGGCGTCGACGGACGCACGGTGCGGCGGGCCTACTCGGCCTCGTCCGCACCCGGGTCGTCCCGGCTCGAGGTCACCGTCAAGCACATCGAGGGCGGCCGGTTCTCCACCCACGTGCACCGGAACCTGCGCCCCGGGGACCGCCTCGCGGTGTGCGGCCCGTCGGGGACCTTCCACACCGAGCCGCGGCCCCCGGATCAGATCGTGCTCGTCGCGGCGGGCAGCGGCGTGACGCCGATGATGAGCATGATCCGCGCACGGCTCGCCGACCGGCCGGGCCGCGACCGGATCGCGCTGCTCCACAGCAGCCGCAGCGCGGAAGAGACCATCTTCGGCGACGAGCTGACCCGGCTGGCGAAGGACAATCCCGACCGGCTCTCGGTCACCCACGTCCTGACCGGCCGCGACGGGCGGCTCGACGCGGACGGCGTGCGTCGTTGGGTCACCGGCCTGTCCCCGGCCCGGGACGCCCACTACTACGTCTGCGGTCCCGGACCGCTGATGGACACCGTCCAGGGCGTCCTGGCCGGGCTCGGAGTCCCGGACGAGCTGGTGCACCAGGAGCACTACACCAGCGCACGGGGTACCGGGACCGTGGCGACGGTGCCCCAGGAGATGACCGTCGAGCGGGACGGGCGTCCCGTCGGCACGGTGGTGGTCGAGCCCGGCCAAACGCTGCTCGACGCGGGACTCGCCGCGGGGCTGCCGATGCCGTACTCCTGCACGGTCGGCAACTGCGGCGATTGCATGGTGCGGCTCCGCGGCGGAGAGGTCGCGCAGGGCGAGCCGAACTGCCTCACGCCGGGACAGAGAGCCGACGGCTACGTGCTGACGTGTGTGGGCCGACCACTGTCCAAGGTCACTCTGGACATCACGGACCAGTGATCGCCGGCCGAGCCGCGCGCGACGCGGCCGGCCGGTCCGGAGGTGCCTCTGTGTGCTTCGTCAAGCGTGCGGGCGACCTCGGCCCGAGTCCGATCCTCCGCGGGTGAGAGGACGGCGGGCATGGACATCCGCCGTAGGAACAATGTGACGGTCGTCGGACCGGTCACCGGCCCGGACGGCGGGGCGGCCGCGGGCCCGGCCGTGGTCCTGGCGCACGGCTTCGGCTGTGACCAGAACATGTGGCGGCTGGTCGTGCCCGCGCCGGCCGAGCGGTACCGGGTGGTGCTGTTCGACTACGGCTCGGCTCGCCCCTGATGCCGCCGAGACCGCGGGCGCCGGCTGCGCCTCCTCGGCCGGCACCCGCGTTTGTTAAGCTGCCCGGGCCTCCCGCGGGGGAAGTCCGGTGAGAGTCCGGCGCTGACCCGCAACGGTGTGCGCGGGGACCTGACGGTCCGTCGCGCGAGCCCGATCGCCCGTGGGTGGTGCGACCCGTTGACTGCTCGCCGTGGACTGCGAGAGGGGACCGCGCGGCCGGTGTGCCGTACGGGCTGTCTCCCGCCTGACGCTCTCCCGGTGGCCCGAGGCGAAGGACCGCCACCGCCGTGCCCGTGCCCCCACCTTCGACACTGTCAGCCGGCCGCCGCCGGAGATCCGCGGCGCCGCTGGTGCTCGGGCTCGCGGTCCTGCTCCTGGCGTCGCTGGTGTGCGGTGTGGGCCTGGGAGCCGCCGGGATCGGCTGGGCCGAGGTCCTGCGGTTCCTGTGGGCCGGCCTCACGGGCGGAACCGTGCGCGCCGGGGACGCCGCCGCCTACACCATCGTCTGGGAGATCCGGCTGCCGCGCACCGTGCTCGGCGCCGTCGTCGGAGCGGGCCTCGCGGCCGTCGGTACGGCCGTCCAGGCCATGGTCCGCAACGCACTCGCCGACCCGTTCGTGCTGGGCGTCTCCTCCGGCGCGGCCGTGGGCGCCAACGCCGTCATCCTGCTCGGGGCGTTCGCGGGACTGGGGGTCTGGGCCCTGTCGGCGTCGGCGTTCGCGTCGGCGCTCGCCGCCATGGCCCTGGTGTACGCGGTGGCCCGCTCGCCGCACGGGCTCACACCGCTGCGCCTGATCCTCACCGGTACGGCCCTGGCCTTCGGCTTCGAGGCCGTCACCACGGTGATGGTGTTCGGCGCGGCCCGCGGTGAGGCGGCCCGTGCCGCGATGATGTGGCTGCTGGGCAGCCTGGGCGGCGCCACCTGGGCCCAGGTACCGCTCGCCGCCGTGACCGTGGCCGCAGGCTGGGCGTGGCTGCGGGTGCGGGCCGAGGCGCTCAACGCGCTGGCCATGGGGGACGAGACCGCCGCGGCGCTCGGCGTGCCGCCGGGGCGGTTGCGCAGGGAGCTGTTCGCGGTCACCGCCGCCGTGACCGGGACGGTGGTCGCGGTCAGCGGGGCGATCGGGTTCGTGGGGTTGATGGTGCCGCACCTGGTGCGGATGCTGGTGGGTGCCGACCACCGGCGGGTGCTCGCCGTGGCGCCGCTCGCCGGGGCCGTCCTGCTGGTGTGGGCGGACGTGCTGTCCCGGCTGCTGCTCGCACCGGCGGAGCTGCCGGTCGGAGTGATCACCGCGGTGCTGGGCGTCCCCGCCTTCCTGCTGCTGATGCGGCGCGGCGGCTACGCGTTCGGAAGCCGCTGACCGCGGCGGAAAGGAGGGGAGGCGACCCATGCGGCTCGACATCGAGGACGTGACGGTCGAGGCGGCCGGGGCCCGGCTGGTGGAGGACATCCGGCTCACCGTGGACGACGGCTCCTTCGTGGGGCTGGTCGGCCCGAACGGCAGCGGCAAGTCGACGCTGCTGCGCTGCGCGTACCGGGCGCTGCGGCCGGCGGCGGGCGCGGTGCGGCTCGACGGGGACGACGTGCACGCGCTGGCGCCCCGGGCCGCGGCCCGGGTGCTGGCCGCGCTGCCCCAGGAGTCGTCGGCGGAGTTCGACTTCACCGTCGCCGAGGTGGTCGCGATGGGGCGGCTGCCGCACCGGGAGCGGACCGCCGCCGAGGACCGGGCGATCTGCGCGCAGGCCATGGACCGCACCGGTGTGGGACACCTGGCCGGCCGCGGGTTCCTGGCCCTGTCCGGCGGCGAGAGGCAGCGGGTGCTCGTCGCCCGCGCGCTCGCCCAGCGGCCCCGGGTGCTCGTCCTCGACGAACCCACCAACCACCTGGACATCGCCCACCAGTTGGACGTGCTGTCCCTGGTCCGGGCCAGCGGCCCGACGGTGCTGGCCGCCCTGCACGACCTCAACCTGGCCGCCGCGCACTGCGACGTGCTGTACGTGATCGCCGGCGGCCGGATCGTCGCCTCCGGACCGCCGCACGACGTCCTGACCCCCGACCTGCTCGCCGAGGTGTTCGGAGTCCGCGCGCACCCCGTGCGGCACCCGGGGACCGGCGCCGTCCAACTGCTCTTCGACCTGCTTCCGCCCACTGCGTAAGGACACTTGTGCGCAAGCTCCTCGCCGCCTCCCTCTGCCTGCTCGCGACCCTCACGGCCACCGGCTGCGGTGCCACCGTCGAACCGTCCGGGAGAACCGGAACCTCCGAGAGGGCCGGGACATCCGCGGTCACCCTCACCAACTGCGGCCGCGAGGTCACCTATGACAGGGTTCCGCAGCGTGTCGTCACCAACGACGTCGGCATCACCGAGCTGATGTTCGCCCTCGGTCTGGAGGACCGCATGGCCGGGTTCGCCATGCCCGACGACAAGGGCGACGTGGCCGACGTGCCGTGGAAGGACGGCTACGAGAAGGTGAGATGGCTCTCCAGGGACCGGCTGACCAAGGAGAACGTCCTGGACGCCCGGGCCGACCTCGTTTTTGCCGGCTGGAACTACGGATTCAGCGAGGACACCGGCCTCACCCCCGACGCCCTGGAGAAGCTCGGGATCCCCTCGTATCTGCTCACCGAGTCCTGCCGCAACGGTCGCACCGACACCTCGCGCGGCATCATGCCGCCCCTGGACGCCCTGTACACCGACCTCGCGAACCTGGGAAGGCTGTTCGGGGTCGAGGAGCGGGCGGACGCACTGATCGCCGACTTCGAGCAGCAGGTCGCCGACGTGCGGGCGAAGGCACCGCGGGGCGCCGACCGGCCCACCGTGTTCCTCTACGACAGCGGCGAGACACAGCCCTTCACCTCCGGCCGTTACGCCGCCCCCGACCAGATCATCAGCGAGGCCGGCGGGGTCAACGTCATGCACGACATCGAGGACTCCTGGACCACAGTCGGCTGGGAGAGCGTCGTCGAGCGTGACCCGGAGACCATTGTGATCTGCGACTACGGTGACGTGAGCGCCGAACGGAAGAAGGAGTTCCTCCTCTCGCACCCTCCGCTGCGCAACGTCTCGGCCGTCAGGCACCGGCGGATCCTCACCCTCGACTACGCCGACCTGGTCGAGAGCCCGCGCAACCCCTCGGCCGTCGCCGCCCTCGGTGCGTATCTGCGCGACGTGGCCGGCCAGGAGTGAGGCACTGCGGGCAGCGGCGAGGGCGGCGCCGTACGACCCCGGGGCCCGCCGTCGTCCCCCGCCACCGCAGGGGCGCCCGCCCGTCGCCGCCCTCGGTGTGCGCGACCGGACGGGCAGGGGGAGCCGGCCGCGAGCCGTTCGGACGTCCCGGTCCCGGCGAACCCGGACGGAATTTCACACGGCCGCAATGATGTAGCCCGCAACTACCTGCTAGACATGCTGGGGTGACCCCTCAGCGGCCGTCTCCGTGGCATCCTCGATCGACGTACGTGGTGGCGAAGCCCCGGCCGACCCGGGCACGCGCCTTCTGGACAGCGCGGTGCGGGCCGCACCGGTCGGCGAGCGAAGCGGGACGGGGTCCCTCGGCCGGAGGCCGGGGGAGGATCCGTCCGCTCGACCGGACGGGGACCAGCGCCGTCCGCACCGTCCCGGACCACCGAGGCCGCGGCCTCGCCGCGCGCCGCATCCGCGCGGTCGCGACGAGCACCCGCGCACGGGGCGGCGCTCCCCTCCCGCACGCCGCCGACGGCGACGCCAGGACAATGCGCCTGCACGAGTCCGTCGGCTTCCCCCCGCGACGCCGCTCGCCCGTCCGGCCCGTCCACGGCCCGGGAACACCGCGCGAAGCCGGAACGTTGTGACGCACGACGAGATCCGCCAGGCGCCGGCGCGCATGGCCCCGAGGACGGAGGTGGCGGACGTGACGCACACATTCCGCACCGTCCACCTCCACTCCCGGCCCCACATAGACCTCCAGCGCGTGGCCGGCGCGCTCTGTTGTTCCTGACCCGTTCCTTCACCGCCGTCGCCTCCTCCCGTGCGAGGGGCCGGCGTTCTTGTCACGGACTTCCAGGAAGGCACCCACTCGTGTCCTCGACACCTCCTTCTCCCCTGCACCTCGCCGTCGCCCTGGACGGCACCGGCTGGCATCCCGCCTCCTGGCGCGAGCCGGTGGCCCGCCCCCGAGACCTGTTCACCGCCGGATACTGGGCCGACCTGGTCGCCGAGGCCGAGCGCGGTCTGCTCGACTTCGTGACCGTCGAGGACGGCCTCGGCCCGCAGTCCTCCCACTTCCTCGACCCGGACGAGCGCACCGACCAGGTGCGCGGCCGCCTCGACGCCGTCCTCATCGCCTCCCGCGTTGCCCCGCTGACCCGGCACATAGGTCTGGTGCCGACGGTGGTCGCCACCCACACGGAGCCGTTCCACATCTCCAAGGCCATCGCCACCCTCGACTACGTCAGCGCCGGCCGCGCCGGCCTGCGCGTACAGATCACCGCCCGCCCGAACGAGGCCGCGCACTTCGGCCGCCGCACCGTCGCGCGCATCGAGGCCTACGACAGCCCGGCCGCCCAGGAGGTGGTGGCCGACCTGTTCGACGAGGCCGCCGACCACGTGGAGGTGGTGCGCCGCCTCTGGGACAGCTGGGAGGACGACGCCGAGATCCGGGACGCCGCCACCGGCCGCTTCATCGACCGCGACAAACTGCACTACATCGACTTCGAGGGCAGGTACTTCAGCGTCAGGGGCCCCTCCATCACACCCCGTCCGCCGCAGGGCCAGCCGATCGTCAGCGCCCTCGCCCACGACACCGTCCCGTACCGGCTCGTGGCCCGTGCCGCCGACATCGGCTACGTCACCCCGCACGACGCCGACGAGGCCCGCGCGATCGTCGCCGAGATCCGTGCCGAGCAGGAGACGGCCGGGCGAGCGGGCGAACCCCTGCATGTCTTCGGTGACGTGGTGGTCTTCCTGGACGACGACCCGGCTGCCGCGGAGGACCGGCGTGCGCGCCTGGACGCCCTCGCGGGGGAGCCGTACACCAGCGACGCCCGGATCTTCGCCGGTACGCCCGACCGACTCGCCGATCTGCTGCAGGAGTTGCACACCGCCGGGCTGACCGGCTTCCGGTTGCGCCCCGCCGTCGCGGGCCACGACCTCCCGGCGATCACCCGGGGGCTGGTCCCCGAACTGCAGCGCCGGGGCGCCTTCCGCCGCGCCTACGAGGCGGACACCCTGCGCGGCCTGCTGGGCCTGGCCCGCCCCGCCAACCGCTACGCAGCCGCAGCCACCGCCTGAGCCGGAGGGACGTCCACGACCATGAGCAAGCCGCTGAAGCAGATCCACCTGGCCGCCCACTTCCCCGGCGTCAACAACACCACCGTGTGGAGCGACCCGCGGGCCGGCAGCCACATCGAGTTCAGCTCCTTCGCGCACTTCGCGCAGACCGCCGAACGCGCCAGGTTCGACTTCCTGTTCCTCGCCGAGGGGCTCAGGCTCCGCGAGCAGGGCGGACAGATCTACGACCTGGACGTCGTCGGCCGCCCCGACACCTTCACCGTCCTGGCCGCACTCGCCGCCGTCACCGAGCACCTCGGCCTGACCGGCACCATCAACTCCACCTTCAACGAGCCCTACGAGGTGGCCCGCCAGTTCGCCAGCCTGGACCACCTCTCCGGCGGCCGCGCCGCCTGGAACGTCGTCACCTCCTGGGACGCCTTCACCGGCGAGAACTTCCGCCGCGGCGGCTTCTTGCCGCAGGAGGAGCGCTACTCCCGCGCCAAGGAGTTCCTGGCCACGGCGAACGAACTCTTCGACTCCTGGCGCGGCGACGAGATCCTCGCCGACCAGGCCACCGGCACCTTCCTGCGGGACGCCAAGGCGGGCGCCTTCGTCCACACCGGGCAGCACTTCGACATCCACGGGCGGTTCAACGTGCCGCGCTCCCCGCAGGGCCGCCCGGTGATCTTCCAGGCCGGCGACTCCGACGAGGGCCGGGAGTTCGCCGCGTCGAGCGCGGACGCGATCTTCAGCCGGTACGCCACCCTGAAGGAGGGCCAGGCCTTCTACACGGACGTCAAGAACCGCCTCGCCACGTACGGCCGCCGCCCCGACCAGCTGCTCATCCTGCCCGCCGCCACCTTCATCCTCGCCGACACCGACGCCGAGGCGGAGGAGCTGGCCAAGGTGGTGCGCCGCCAGCAGGTCAGCGGCGCCACCGCCCTCAAGCACCTGGAGTTCGTCTGGAACCGGGACCTGTCCTCCTACGACCCGGACGGGCCGCTCCCCGACATCGACCCGGACGTCAGCGGCCGGCACATCTCCCAGGGCCGCGCCCAGGTCCGCATGTACCGCGACCCGCTGGCCACCGCCCGCGAGTGGCGCGAGCTCGCCGCCGCGAACAACTGGTCGATCCGCGACCTGGTCATCGAGACCGGCAACCGGCAGAACTTCATCGGATCGGCGCGGACGATCGCCCGCACCATCAACGAGTTCGTGCAGGCCGACGCCAGTGACGGC
The DNA here is from genome assembly GCF_014650875.1 of Streptomyces minutiscleroticus. Lineage (GTDB taxonomy): Bacteria > Actinomycetota > Actinomycetes > Streptomycetales > Streptomycetaceae > Streptomyces > Streptomyces minutiscleroticus. The sequence continues at coordinate 20,336 of NZ_BMVU01000030.1, read as the reverse complement.
TTCATCCTCGTCCCGCACATCACCCCGACCGGCCTCGACGCCTTCGCCGACCAGGTCGTCCCGCTCCTGCAGGAGCAGGGCGTGTTCCGCACGGAGTACGAGGGCCCGACCCTGCGCCACCACCTCGGCCTCGCGCACCCGGACGACGTCCGCGACGAGCGGGCGGCGTCATGAAGTTCCTCGCCATCACCCTGATCGTGCACCGCCCGGATCCGGTCACGGGCTTTCAGAAGTCGACCCACGACCGCTTCCGCGAGGTCCTCGACAGCGCCCTGCTCGCCGAGGAACTCGGCTTCGACGGCTTCGGCGTGGGGGAGCGGCACGAGCGGCCCTTCCTCTCCTCCTCGCCGACCGTCGTCCTCGGCCACGTCGCGGCCCTGACCCGACGCATCCGCCTCTTCACCGCCGTGACCACGCTCAGCCTCCTGGACCCGGTGCGCGCCTACGAGGACTACGCCACCCTCGACCACCTCTCCGAAGGACGGCTGGACCTGATCATCGGCAAGGGCAACGGCGCCGCCCAGCGCGAGCTGTTCCACGTCACGCCCGAGGACCAGTGGGACCGCAACGCCGAGAGCTACGAGGTGTTCCGGCAGATCTGGCGGCAGGACAAGGTGACCGCGGCCACCCGCTTCCGCCCTCCGCTGACGGACGCCGAGGTGTGGCCGCGGCCCTACCAGCAGCCCATCCGGGTCTGGCACGGCAGCGCCACCAGCAAGGAGTCGGTGGACCTGGCCGCCCGCCACGGCGATCCGCTGTTCTCCGCGAACGTCACCCACCCCGTCGAGCCGTACGCCGAGCTGATCCGGTACTACCGCGAGCGCTGGGAGCACTACGGCCACGACCCGGCGAGGATCGCGGTCGGCGCCGGTACGGCCGGGCTGCTCGCGACCCGCACCTCCCAGGAGGCGATCGAGGCGTACCGGCCGGTCTTCGAGTCGACTCTGGCGTTCCAGAAGCAGTCCGGCCTGCCGGTGGTCTTCGAGAGCGTGGAGGACTTCGCCGAGCGCAGCTCCGCCCTGATCGGCAGCCCGCAGCAGATCATCGACAAGGTGCACCGCTACCACGAGCGGTTCGGGCACACCGTGCTCCACCTGCACGCGGACGCGAACGGGCTGCCGGACTCCCGGCACCGCGCCTCCCTCGAGCTCTTCCAGGCCGAGGTCGCTCCCGTGCTGCGCCGTGAGATCCCGGACCCGCCCTTCGCCTGGGGACCGGTCCTGCCCGTCACCGAGGAGCCCGCCCATGTCTGACATCCCCCTCGGCGTCCTCGACCTGGTGCCGATACCGTCCGGCTCGACGGCCGCCGACGCCCTGCGCAACTCCATCGACCTGGCACAGCACGCCGAGCGCTTCGGGTACGCCCGGTACTGGTTCGCCGAGCACCACCTCAACCCGGGGGTCGCGGGCACGTCCCCCGCGGTCGTCCTCGCGCTGACCGCCTCCGCCACCTCCACCATCAGGCTCGGCTCCGGCGCGGTACAGCTCGGCCACCGCACCGCGCTCAGCACCGTCGAGGAGTTCGGCCTGATCGACGCCCTGCACCCCGGCCGCTTCGACCTCGGCCTGGGCCGCTCGGGCGGCCGTCCGCCGGGACGACCCACCGCGGCCCCCGCGACCGCGACGCCCGTCGTGGACGGCCGGGCCCCGAACGGCCTCCTGATCCCGCCGCGCTTCTCCTTCGAGCGCCTCCTCGACTCGCCCCGGATCGCCCTGCAGCGCAAGCTGCTCCTGCTGCCCGGTGCCGAGTCGCAGGACTACGCCGAGCAGATCGACGACATCCTCGCCCTGCTGGCCGGCGCCTACCGGTCCCCGGAGGGCGTCGAGGCGCACGTCGTGCCGGGCGAGGGCGCCGACGTCGAGGTGTGGATCCTGGGCAGCAGCGGCGGCCCGAGCGCCGAGGTCGCGGGTGCGCGGGGTCTGCGGTTCGCCGCGAACTACCACGTGAGCCCGGCCACGGTGCTGGAGGCCGTGGACGGCTACCGGGCCTTCTTCCAGCCCTCCGACGTCCTCGGCAAGCCCTACGTCGGCGTCTCGGCCGACGTGGTCGTGGCGGAGGACGACGAGACGGCCCGCGAGCTGGCCACCGGCTACGCGGCATGGGTGCGCAGCATCCGCACCGCCGAGGGCGCCATCGAGTTCCCCACGCCGCAGCAGGCCCGGGCCCTGGAGTGGAGCGAGCAGGACACGGACCTGGTGCGGGACCGCGTGGACACGCAGTTCGTCGGCTCACCGGGGCGCGTGGCCGACGGCCTGGAGCAGCTCCAGGAGGCGACCGGCGCCGACGAGCTGCTCATCACGACCATCACCCACGACCACACCGACCGGGTGAGGTCGTACGAGCTGCTCGCGCGGGAGTGGAACCGCAGGTGAGGGGAGCGCCCGCCCCCGCGCAGCGTGGACCGCTGCGGGCCCGCTCACCCGTGTGTCCGTTCCCGCGTACCGGGATCAGGTCGCCGCGGCGGCCTTGACGGCGTGGGAGACCTGCGCGCGCAGCTCGGCGAACTCGCGGGAGCCGCGCAGTTCCTCGGCGTCGACGTCGCCGCGGGGCAGGCTGATCGGCAGGTCCAGGGCCACGGTCCCCGGGCTCCTGGTCAGCACGACGATGCGGGAGCCGAGGAAGACCGCCTCGTCCGCCGAGTGCGTCACGAACACCGTGGTCCGGCCGGTGAGGTCGGTCACCCGGCGGACGTCCTCCTGGAGCCGCTCCCGGGTCAGCGCGTCCAGCGCCGCGAACGGCTCGTCGAGCAGGAGGAGCGGGTTCTCGGCGGCGAGCGCCCGGGCGATGGCGACGCGCTGCTGCTGGCCGCCGGAGATCTCCCAGACGCGTCGCCTCTCGGTGCCGTCCAGGCCGACCCGGGCCAGCAGCTCCGCACGGCGCTCGGGCCACCGGGCGCGCTCGACACCCGCGTACCGCAGCGCCAGGTCGATGTTGCCCCGCACGGTCCGCCACGGGAACAGCCGCGGCGTCTGGAACACCACGCCGGCCGTTTCACCGGGCCGCGGCTCGGCGCCACAGACCCGCACCGAGCCGTGCGTGGGCCGTTCGAACCCGGCGATCAGCCGCAGCAGGGTGCTCTTGCCGCAGCCGGAGGCGCCCACCAGGACCAGGCACTCCCCGGCCGGGACGGTCAGGTCGAGCGGACCGACGGCGGTGAAGGTCTCGCCGCCCCGGCCGTAGCGGTGGGTGACGTGGTCGATGCGGACCGACCCGGATCGTGCGGTGCCCGCCCCTTGCACGGTCCCGGTGATCTCACTTGAGGACATCGGACAGCCCCTTCAGGTAGAACGCCTCACGCACGACGTCCTCGGACGGTGCGGCGTCGATCTGCTTCTGGTCGGCCAGGAACCGGGCGGTGTCGGTGACGTAGGTGAGCAGTTCGCCCGGGCCACCCTCGGTGCCCAGCCAGTCGGCCGAGACCACCTGCTCCGGGGTGAGGAACACCCCCTGCGCGAGCTGCGCCTCGGCGTCCGCGGCGCTGATGCCGAGTTCGGCCGCGACGGTCTCGACCGAGCCGTCGCGGTCGGACTCGAGCAGGCGCAGGGCCTCGGCCTGCGCCGTGCGCCAGGCGTCGATCGCCTGCGGGTCCCCGGCGATCAGGTCGTCCGACACGACGGCCAGGTCGAGGGTCGGTCTGCCCGCGGCGCCGATCTCCTTGCTGCTGGTGAGCTGGGTGCCGGTCGTGCGCAGCTCGTCCAGGGTCGGCAGCCAGACGTAGGCGGCGTCGATGTCGCCCCGCTGCCAGGCGGCGAGGATCGGCTGCGGCTGCAGGTCGATGAGCTCGACGTCGGACGGCTTCAGGCCGGCTGTCCCCAGCGCCGCCAGCAGGCTGTAGTGCGAGGTGGAGGCGAAGGGGGTGGCGATCTTCTTGCCCTTGAGCCCGGCGACGTCGGAGATGCCGGTGGCCCTGCGCGCCACGAGGGCCTCGTTCTCGCCCGCGACGTCGAGGATCCACGCGACCTTGTACGGGATGGGCGAGCTGCCGGACACCCCGCGGGCGAACGGGCTGGAGCCCAGCGCGGCGATGTCGAGGGACTTGCCCAGGAAGGCCTGGTTGACGCCGGCCCCGGAGTCGAACTTGATCCAGGTGATCTTGTAGTCCGGCAGCGCCTTCTCCAGCAGCTTTCTGTTCTTCACGAGCAGGTCGCCGCTGGGGAAGGCGAAGTAGCCGATGCGCAGCCGCTTGGAGCCGCCGGACGAGGACGCCTCACCGTCCGAGGAGCAGCCGGTGACGGCCGCGGACAGGGCGGCCAGGGCGCCGGTGAGGAGGAGACGGCGGGAGGGGCCTTGCAGGGGACGGGACATGGCGGAGCCGTTTCTGTGCGGAGGGGAGGAAGGGTGCTACGCGTGACCGCGCCACGGCACGGCCGTGCGTTCCAGCCGCAGCAGCAGGCCGTCGATGATCAGGCCGGAGACGCCGATGGCGATGATGCCGACCAGCACCACGGGGGTGTTGTTGTAGTTGGCGGCGTCCTTGACCATGCCGCCGATGCCGGGCAGGCCGTTGACCAGTTCGGCGGCGACGAGCGAGGAGTAGGCCACACCCACGGCGAGCCGGACCCCGGTGAGCGTCTGCGGCAGAGCGGACGGCACGACGACGTCCCTGACGACGTCCCACCGCGACGCGCCGAGCGCACGGGCGGCCTCGACCAGACTCTTCGGCACGGCCACGACGGCCGTGGTGGTGGACACCGCCACGGGCGGGAAGGCGGCCACGGCCAACAGGGTGACCTTCGGCTCCTCGTTGATGCCCAGCCAGATGACGAGCAGCGAGAAGTACGCCAGCGGCGGCAGCGTCCGCAGGAAGGTGATCCAGGGCTCGAACAGCGAGCGCACCCAGCCGACGGTGCCCATGAGCAGCCCGGACAACACTCCGAGCGCGATGCCGATACCGGCTCCGAGCGCGATGCGCCGCAGGCTGATGCCCAGGTGCTCGACGAGGTAGGTGCCGTTGTAGCCGCGTACGCCGTCGTGCGTCGTGGACACGTTGACGAACGCGTCCCACACCTTGGCGGGCGACGGCACCAGCGTCTCGCTCCACGTCCCGCTCGCCGCCAGCAGCTGCCACAGGACGAGGAACAGCAGGAGGGAGCCGAACGGCAGCGCGACATGGCGCACGCGCGCCCACACGCCCCGCGCCGGCGAGCGGGGTTCGGGCGGCACGCCAATAGATGACGGTGCGTCACCTGGGGTGGGAAGAACAGGGGTTGTGGACATGCGTCGTCCTCCTTGGGCGCCGGGACGTGAGCTGCTGCCGTCGGCCGGCGGGGGTGGCCGGACCCGAGCGACAGCGATGCCGAACGAAGAGGAGAGGGAGCACCCCTGCGGCAGGGGCGCGGCAACCGCCCTCGTGCGGGTGACATCACCGCACGGCAGGGCGCGTAAGAGCAGAGCTCAGATCAGCGACAACACGAACCCGGGCGTCGGCACAGGTCGATGACCAGGTGTCGCACCAAGGGCTCGGACATCATGAGGCCCATTTCTACAGCAGCCGCAGCGCCGCACCAACTGCTGTCCACTCCCTGGAACACAGGAGGCGGCGGGCAGGCCGGCGTCGACGAAGGTGCCGGTGCCGGTGGAGGAGTCCCGGACGGTCACATGCACTCCCACGGAATACGGAACCGGTGGTCGAAGGGGCACGGGGCAAAGACGGGAAGGCCGGGTTCAGGGGCCGACGGGGAACGGATCGCCCCAGCTCCGGGCGGAGAAGGTCTCCGCCACGGGACGCCGCTCACGGGCGGCGGTCTCGCGGTCTCGTCGGTGAGCGTGTGCGTGGCGTCGAACGAGCGGGGACTCCAGCGTCCGGCGAGCAGCGGGTGGACGGTCACGGCTGAGTTCGCGGTGCGAGGCGACATGCGTGCTGCCCTTCTTCGATGGATGGGGCGCCTTCTTCCCGGTGCCTGCCGGTGGCCGGGAACCCGTCAGGGGAGCGGACGGTGACGTCTCGGCTCCGGTGCCGGTGGTGAGGAGTCCCTGTGGACGAGCTCGCCCACGAGCGCGGCGACCTGCTCCACCTCGATCAGGAAACCGTCGTGGCCGTAGGGGGAGTCGATGAGCCGTAGGTGATCCGCCGAGGCGATGCCCGCCGCCAGCTCCGCTTGCTGGGACGGCGGGTAGAGGCGGTCGGAGCCGACGCCGGCCACGAGGGTGCGGGCGGTCACCCGGCGCAGGGCGGCGCGCACGCCGCCGCGACCGCGGCCGATGTCGTGGTTGTTCATGGCCTCGGACAGGACCACGTAACTGCCCGCGTCGAACCGGCGCACCAGCTTGGCGGCATGGTGGTCGAGGTAGGACTCGACCTGGTACCTGCCGCCGTGCCACGGATCCTCCGTCCCTTGCGGCTCGCGGCCGAAGCGCAGCTGGAGTTCCGGCTCGCTGCGGTACGTGACGTGGGCGATCCGCCGGGCCAGGCCGAGTCCGGCGTGCGGGCCCCGGCCGGTGTCGTGGTAGTGGCCGCCGTGCCAGTGCGGGTCGGAGCGGACGGCGTGCAGCTGGACGCCGGCCCAGGCGATCTGTTCGGCGCTCGCCGCGGCGGTCGTGGCGAGCAGCAGCAGCGCGTCCGTGCGCTCCGGATACGACACGGCCCACTCCAGCGCCCGCATCCCGCCCATCGAGCCGCCCACGATCAGGGCCCAGCGGTCTATGCCCAGCGCGTCGGCGAGACCGGCCTCGGCGGCGACCTGGTCGCGCTGGGTCAGGAACGGGAAGTCGCCGCCCCAGTACGGTCCGCCGGGGCGTGGGGAGGACGGGCCGGTGCTGCCCTGACAGCCGCCCAGGACGTTCGGGGCGACGACGAACCACCGGTCCGTGTCGAGCGCCAGCCCGGGACCGACGAGTCCGTCCCACCAGCCGGGGGTGGGATGGCCCGGCCCGGCAGGGCCGGCGACATGGCTGTCGCCGGTGAGGGCGTGCAGTACCAGCACGGCGTTGGAGCGGTCCGGGGCGAGCCGCCCCCAGGTCTCGAAGGCGAGCCGCACGCCGGGCAGTTCGCCACCCGCCTCCAGCGTGAGGGGCCTTCCCCGCTCGTACCACTGGCGACGCCCGGGCGGGTCCCCCTCCCGCCAGGCCCCGGAGGCCGGCGGGAGGGGGACCTCGGACGGCGTCGGTACGGTGTTCAGGACGCGCCCTTCGCCGCGCGGAACCCGGCCTCCAGATCCGCCTTGAGGTCGGCGAGGTTCTCGATGCCGACCGAGAGGCGCACCAGGCCGGGCGAGGCGCCGGTGGCCGCCAGCTGTTCCTCGTCGAGCTGGCTGTGGGTGGTGGAGGCCGGGTGGATGATGAGGCTGCGTACGTCGCCGATGTTGGCGAGATGGCTGAACAGCTCGACGGCGTCCACGAACCGCTTGCCGGCCTCGATGCCGTCCCGCAGCTCGAAGGAGACGATGGCGCCCGCGCCGCGCGGGAGGTACTTCCGCCCGGCCTCGTACCAGCGGCTGGAGGCGAGACCCGGGTAGTGGACGGCGGCGACCTCGTCGCGCTGCTCCAGCCACTCGGCCAGCGCCAGCGCGTTCGCGGAGTGCCGCTCGATGCGCAGGCTGAGCGTCTCCACGCCCTGCAGGAGCAGGAAGGCGGAGTGCGGGGAGAGGGCCGGACCGAGGTCGCGCAGCAGCTGCACCCGCAGCTTGACGGCGTACGCGCCCGGGCCGAGCGCCGGCCAGTACCGCAGGCCGTGGTAGCTCGGGTCGGGCTCGGTGAAGTCGGGGAACCGGTCGGCGTGCGCCCCGAAGTCGAAGGTGCCGCCGTCGACGACGACCCCCGCGACGGCCGTGCCGTGCCCGCCCAGGAACTTGGTCGCCGAGTGCACGACGATGTCCGCGCCGTGCTCGATCGGCCGCAGCAGGTAGGGCGTCGGCACGGTGTTGTCCACGATCAGCGGCACGCCCGCTTCGTGGGCGACGTCCGCGACCGCCCGCACGTCGAGGACGTTGCCGCGGGGGTTGCCCAGGGTCTCCGCGAACAGTGCCTTGGTGTTCGGCCGGATCGCCGACCGCCACGCCTCGGCGTCGTCCGGGTCGTCCACGAAGGACACCTCGATGCCGAACTTCGGCAGCGTGTGCCGGAACAGGTTGTACGTACCGCCGTACAGAGAGGCGCTGGAGACGATGTGGTCGCCGGCGCTCGCCAGCGCGAGGACCGCCAGGGTCTCCGCCGCCTGCCCGGAGGACAGCGCCACGGCCGCGACCCCGCCCTCCAGGGCGGCGACGCGCTGCTCGAAGACGTCCTGGGTGGGGTTGTGGATGCGGGTGTAGATGTTGCCGGGCTCGGCCAGGGAGAACAGGTCGGCGGCGTGCTGGGTGTCGCGGAACACGAACGACGTCGTCTGGTAGATCGGCGTCGCCCGCGCCCCGGTCGTCGGGTCGGGCGCGGCACCGGCGTGGACCTGCCTGGTCTCGAAGGACCAGGCGGAGGTGCCGGGCCCGGCCGCCTCGTCGTCGGGGGTGTGGCCGGCGGTGACGGAGTCGATGGGCTGGCTCATGGTGGTGCTCCCTTGCGCGGAGGGGGAGGGCAGGCGTGAAGGGACCGCAGAGCCGCGCGCCCCGCCCCGGTACGGGTGCGAAGGCCAGCGCGATGCAGTGGGAAAGAGAGAAGAGGCTGCTCAGAAGCCGGAGCGAGGCGTCAGCTCGCGGCGGAACAGCCCGTGGTGGTGACACGCACGTAGTCGACGTGGCGGCGGGTCACGAGCACGGTCATGGGGCCAAGATAACCACAGGTGGTCAGCGCGCACCAGACTCCATGGTCGTTTCACCCGTCAGGAGGCGTGGTGGACGCACCTTCCACGGTGCGCTCTCATCCGGCCGTGGAGATCGCCGACCGGGCACATGCGGTGCTGGTCGGCCCGTTCCGGGTGAGCCGCCGCGCCGACCGGTTCGACCGGGCCCGCCGCTGATCGCCCTCCCCCGGCTCGCGTCCCCGGCCTTCGAGCACCCGCCCCTTCCCCGGTCCGCACACGGCTCTCCGCCCGGTCGGCAACGGACCGCCTCCGTACGGCGGTTGTCACATGTCCGCCGAGGCCGGCGCGCTGCTGCCGACGTCAGTATGTGTGGACCGGACAGGGATCAGGGCCACAGCATCTGCTTGGTCCATCCGTCGGGGGAGGACAGGTAGACGAGCCGGGTGTGGCGGCGCTGCTTGTCGCCCTGCCAGAACTCCACCGACTCCGGGCGCACCGAGTACAGCGTCCACCCTGGCGCCACGAGGTCCGGCTCGCTCTCGATCCGGGTGAGCGCTGCCTCCACCTGAGCGTCCCTCTCGGCCAGGTCCGCGAGCGGTTGCGATTGCCGGCCGAGCAGGGCTTCCGCTCGTGCCCCCGCGCTGCGGGCGAGGAAGTCCGCGGCGCACCGTTCGGGGGTCTCCCGCACCACCGGTCCGCGCACCCGGACCTGGCGGGCGAGCGGCGCCCAGTAGAAGGTCAGTGCCGCATAGGGGCGGGCGGCGAGGTCGCGGCCCTTGAGGCTGCTCGCGTCCGAGGCGAACTGCCAGCCCTCGGGGCTCACGTCCTTGAGGATGAGTACACGGGCGGTCGGATCACCGTCGGCGTCCGCCGTGGCCAGCGTCATGGCGTGCGGCTCCCGCACCCCGGCGCCCAACGCGTTGAGCAGCCACTCGGTGAACAGCTCGAACGGTGTGTCCGGTGCGGTCGACGGGTCGAAGCCGGGAAGCTCGCCGGCGAAGACCTCGATGTCCCGCAGCGTCTGACGCAGATGGGCCGCACCGGTCACGTTCCACTCCCCCAGCCTTGATGGCTCATGTCGAACCGAACCTATCAACCACGGTCCGCAAGCGGATCGTGGTCGCTCACGCCGCTGCCGCCCCGAGGTGTCCGACGAGATGGCCGTCCCCGAAGCGAACCGCGTACGGGCGAGCGCGACAAGGCCGGGGGCGCGCCTGTGACTTCGGTCGAGGAGGGCAACGAAGAAGCAACTGTTGCCGTTTGACAACTATAGTCGTAGGGCAACAGAGTGTGCCGTGGTGAACGTGCGTGTGGAGAGGCTTGAGATGTCCCGGTGGGCGGGCGCTGTCCGGTGGACCGGTCACCGGCACCGCGGCGTGCCGGGGAGCCCGGCGCCGCGCCCTGTGGTTCAGGCGGAACGGGTGTCGGCGTCGGTGCCGGCCTCGTGGTGGATCCGGGTCGCCGCGGCGCTGCGGAACGCCTCCAGGCCTTCGAGCAGTGCCTCCCGTTTCGCCGCGGGCATCAGGTCCAGCACCGCCCGCAGCTCCCGCTCCCTGCGCTTGCGCAGGTCGTCGAGGAAGGTGCGGCCCCGCTTGCTGAGGTACAGGTGCACCTCGCGCCGGTCGTTCGCGCTGACGACGCGTTCGACGAGGCCGGAGGCCTGCAGCCGGTCGCACAGCCGGCTGGTCGAGGGCGGTGTGGAGGCGAGGGAGTCGGCGAGGGTGCGCAGATTGATGCCCTCGTGGTGCTCGAGGATGAGCAGCACGCGCAGTTGGGAGGCGGAGGCGGGCGCGGTGGAGGCCCGGCCCCAGAGCACTTCCAGCAGCTCCGCGGCCGTCGAGGTCACGCGTGCGATCTCGTCGGTCTGTGGGCGGGGGCGGAAGGTACTCACGGTCACACTCTCGCAGACACTGGGACGGCTGACAGCGTACTAGCCGTGTGGGCTGACGGCAGAGGGCTTGTGCGGCCGCATGACCGCATCGCACGTCTCACTTCCCCGGACATTCCCCTAGGAGTCCGGCAAAAGATTGGTTTCTATCGTGAACAGATTTGTGGCCGCCGAGCGCGCTGTCCGTACGGCGGCTCCGCACGAGTTGCTCGACGCTGTCCGTCGTGTACTGGTCGAGCAGTATGCGGCGGAGTCCGTCGAGCTGCTGATGGCCGACTACGGTCTCACGATGCTGCAGCCGGTGTCCGTGCTGCCGCACACCCTGGAGCCGGTGTCGGTGCACAACAGCTCCGAGGGCCGGGCCTTCGGCGCCCAGGAACCTTTCATGGAGAGCGCCCCCGGTGGCCTGGTGCGCGCCCATCTGCCGGTCAGCGTGCGCGGCGACCGGCTCGGGGTGCTGTCGGTCGTACTGCCCGGCGGGGACCACGTGCGCGGCTGCCTGGAGGAACTGGCCGAGATAGCGGAGGTGCTCGCCCACGCGGTGATCGTGGCCGAACGGGAGACCGACCTGTACATGCAGGCCCGGCGCACGAACCGGCTCACTCTGGCCGCCGAGATGCAGTGGCAGCTGCTGCCCGGACGTTCCTGTGCCCGGCGCGAGTACGAGCTGGGCGCCCAGCTGGAACCCGCGTACGCCATCTTCGGGGACAACTTCGACTGGTCCGTGACCGCGGACCGCCTGCTGCTGTACGTCACCAACGGCATGGGCGAGGGCATAGAGGCGTCCCTGCTGACGAACCTGGCGGTCAACGCCCTGCGCAATGCCCGCCGGGCGGGCATCCCCCTGGCCGACCAGGCGGCACTGGCCGACCAGGCGGTCTACGCCCAGTACCAGGGGCGGCAGTACCTGTCGGTACTGATGTTCGACTTCGACCTCGCCACCGGACGCGCCTTGGTGGTGGACGCCGGCTCGCCCCAGATGCTGCGGCTGCGCGGCGGAACGGTGGAGCGGATCGACTTCGAGGCGCAGCTGCCGCTGGGCATGTTCGAGGAGACCGACTACCGCACCCAGGACTTCCAGGTCGAGCCCGGCGACCGGCTGGTCTTCGTCAGCGACGGGGTCTACGCCGTCGCCTCGCCCAAGGGCGAGGCGTACGGCGACGCGGCGCTGGCGCGGGCGATCCACGCCACGCGGCTGCTGCCCGCCGCCGAGGTTCCGCGCGCCATCCTGCGGGAGCTGACCGGGCACCGTGGCCAGCAGGCCCCCGACGACGACGCCCTGGTGGTCTGCCTGGACTGGCGGGGACGGTGACGGAAGGCCGCTGCGCACGGCCCGGCGCGAGGGGTGCTTGTTCGTGCCGCTCCCCGCGGTCTAATGTTTGTCATACGACAACTATCGGTTCAGTGGGTGCGCCCACCGGCGGAACGCGGAACCAGTGCAGCAGGGAGAGGATGCGGGTGTCGCAGCGGGACGCGACTCAACGGCCGGAGGCGCAGCGGGTCGGTACCTACTCGGCCGGCGCCGCGAGCAGATCGCTGAGCGCCGGACCCGAGCCCTCCCGTCATGCGCGGTCCTCACCGGCTCGTGCGACGGAGCGGTCGGGGCGTCCAAGGTTTTGGTGACCGCCCCGCCCGCCGTCGCGCCCTACGGCGAACCGGCGGGTACCGCGGCGCCCGGCTCCGGCACGGCCGGTTGCCGGCCGAAGCGCACGGCCGCCCCGTCAACGGTTTCCGGAGGCGGCCACGCCGGTGACCCGGCCCCGGGTGTCGCCGCCCCGCTGATCGGCGCCCTGAACAGCGCGCGCAGCCGGACAGTCCTGGAGAGCCTGCCGGAAGCGATCGTCGCCCGGCGGGGCGCGCCGCGCCGTGCCGAGGGCGCCGGCCGGACCGATGCTCACCGTCCATGGGCCGCGTACCACCCTCGGCGTCGAGGAAGCCCCGGCCCCGCCGGGCCGGGTTCCCCGCGCCGAACCGTCCCCACACCTGGAGGAGGGCGCGTCATGCAGGCCCGACTCGGCTTGACGACCAGGATCCCCATCGGCTCCGGCGCCGACCTCGCCGGCGCGAGACGCCGGATCCGCCAGATCGCGAACGAACTCGGATTCAACCTGATCCAGCAGACCAAACTGGTCACGGCAGCCAGCGAACTGGCCCGCAACACCCTCGTCCACGGCGGCGGTGGGCACATGGACATGACCGTGCTGGACGACGGGCGGACCCGTGGGCTGCGGCTGTCCTGCGTCGACGAAGGGCCCGGTATCCAAGACATCGACCTGGCCATGACCGACGGCTACACCACCGGCCAGGGCCTGGGACTGGGACTGAACGGCGCGAGACGCCTGGTACAGGAATTCACGCTCGACAGCCGGCCCGGACAAGGAACCACCGTCACCATCACCGACTGGGTTTCCGCACCGCCTTTCCCCCACGGCGAATGACGGGCCGTCGGCGGTCCCCGCCCCGTTCGCGGCAGGCAGGGGAAGGGCGCGCCCGGAGCCTGTCGGCTCAGGTGGTGAGCGCGTGCCCGGTCGTCGCGTCCACGTGGTCCGGGACCTCGTCGTGGCGATCGCCCACGGTCTGTGTCCCGGTGGGCTCGAACATGAGGATCGCGGCGCCGGACGGAGCGTAGGGCTTGTGCTCCGTGCCCCGGGGGACGGTGAAGACCGCTCCCCGCGGGAGCAGGACCGTGCGCTCCCCGTCGGGCTCGCGCAAGGAGATGCGCAGCTCTCCGTCGAGCACCAGGAAGAACTCGTCGGTGTGGTCGTGAACGTGCCAGATGTGTTCGCCCTCGACCTTGGCGATGCGGACGTCGTAGTCGTTGACGCGCGCGACGATGCGCGGGCTCCACAGGGCGTCGAATGAGGCCAGAGCTGTGCTGAGGGGGATGGGTCCGTTGCTCATGGGCTCATCCTGGGCCGTTCCGCACGGCCGGTGTGAGTGCTAGGAATCGCATATGGCGAAAGAATCCTCGCAAGCGGTTCACACGGCGGGCGTACACCGGGTCGTCGTGGTCGTGGACGAGAACTCCAACCCCTTCGAGCTCGGCTGCGCGACCGAGGTCTTCGGCCTGCGCAGACCGGAGATCGGCCGTGATCTCTACGACTTCCGGCTCTGCTCGCCCGAGCCCCGCACCCTGATGCGGGACGGGTTCTTCACGCTCACGGGGGTCGCCGGACTGGAAGCGGCCGACGCGGCGGACACCCTGATCGTCCCCAACCGCCCGGACGTCGAGGTGCCCCGCCGCCCCGCCGTGCTCGATGCCGTCCGGCGGGCGCATGCACGCGGCGCGCGCCTGATCGGCTTCTGCAGCGGCGCCTTCACCCTGGCCGAGGCCGGCGTCCTCGACGGCCGGCGGGCCACCGCGCACTGGCAGTGGGCGGATGCCTTCCGGGCCCGCTTCCCCTCCGTCCACCTCGCAACAGACGTGCTGTTCGTGGACGACGGCGACATCCTCACCGCCGCGGGGAGCGCGGCCGCGCTCGATCTCGGGCTGCATGTGGTCCGCCGCGACCACGGCGCGGAGATCGCCAACTCCGTCAGCCGGCGACTGGTCTTCGCCGCGCACCGGGACGGCGGGCAGCGGCAGTTCGTGGAGCGCCCCATGCCCGACCTGCCGGACGAGTCCCTGGCGCCCGTCCTGGCCTGGGTCCAGGAACGGCTGGACTCACCGCTGACCGTGTCCGACCTCGCGACGCGTGCGGCGGTCAGTCCGGCGACACTGCACCGCCGCTTCCGGGCGCAACTGGGCACGACGCCGCTGGCGTGGCTGACGGGGGAACGGCTCGCCCTGGCGTGCCGGTTGATCGAGCGGGGCGAGACCCGTTTCGAGGTGGTCGCGCGGCGCAGCGGGCTGGGCACCGCCGCCAATCTGCGCACACTGATGCGCCGCGGGACCGGCATCACTCCGTCGGCGTACAAGCGCCGGTTCGGGCCGCAGACGAAGTGACGGCGGGCCTGCCCTTCCGGCGAAAGGGACCCGACCGCCGACGCCGCTGTCGTCTGGCCGGGCCGGAGCGGCCGCACGAGGACCGCGACACCGAGCGAGCGGCCGGACGGGGGCCGCGACACCGAGCGAGCGGCCGGACGAGGGCCGCGACACCGAACGAGTGGCCGGCCCCGCCGTCACGCGCCTTCCGGCGGGAGGGAGCCGTCGGTGTTCTGCGTGGTCCGGAAGGCCCGCAGGCCGCGACGCAGCGCCACGCGCTCAGCCGGCCGCATCCCCTCCAACGCGGCCGTCAGCACCCGCATCCGACGTGCTGCCAGGTCCTCCATCACCAGGCGCCCCTGTGCGGTGAGGCTGAGCCGTACTTCACGTCGGTTACGCGGATGCACCGCACGCTCCAGCAGGCCGGCCGCCTCCAGCCGGTCACACAGCCGACTGGCGGTGGGGAGCCCCGCGCGCAGCCCGTCCGCCATGGCCGTGAGGTTGAGACCGGGTGACGCCTGCAGGATCCGCAGCGCACGCAGTTGATGGGCGGACAGGCGCAAGGCGGCCCCCTGAGCCGCCAACGACCACAGGTCCGTCAGAGCGTCTACGGCATCGGCGATCTCCAGCGCGATGGCCTGTGCGTCGTCACCCGAACCTCCTAATTGGTCGCCATGCGCCACAACCTGCCGCTTTCGGTCAGAGCCGGCGTGGCAGGTGCCACCGCCGTCCCCGCCCCTGTTACCCGAAGAGCGCAGGAGCAAGCAGCCACCTGTCTCCTTCTGTCCGGACCGCCGGGAAGTAACCCCACGCCGGTAGGACCCTCACGGGTGTCGCGGACCGGACCGTCGGAGCATCGCCGTTCCCGCCGAAAGCCGGCGGAGACCGGTCCTGACGGCAGCCGTCGTGGCCTTGACCGCCGCACTGCCGGACCTGAGCGCGGCTCTGCTGCCAGTCAACGGCAGGACCGCCGTGGGTGACACCGGACAGGGGCGCGTACGGACCCCTGTCCGGCTGCGACGGCCGCGCAGGCCGGGTGGAGGGTGACGTCCCACCCGGCCCGCGCGGCTCCGCCGTCCCCGGCGGTCCGGCGCGGCCGCATGCCCCGGCCGACGTCCGCGCCCACGCCGAGGCCGGGGAAGCCGGCCTGCGCGTCGGCTTCCCGACACCACGTGAGGGCGGCACTCGGCGCACGGTCGAGCGCCGCCCCGCATTCCGGCCGACGTCAGCCCGTGGCAGCGACCACCTGCGCCGACGAGTTGCGGATCTTGCAGTAGTACGCCGTCATGTCGGCGCCGCCGCCCCGGTAGCGCCAGGGCAGCGCGTTCACATGACCGTCCACGAGCCGGAACTGCTCGATCGCCATCTCGTCCCGGTCCTGCAGCGAGAGGTAGTACGCCAGCAGGTGGCGCAACTCCGGCAGCCGCGGATGGGCCGGGTCGGCCGCGGCCGCGTCCGCCAGGCCCGCGTCCACCCGGGCCACCATCTCGGGCGTTCGGTCGCCCTCGGCGTCGTCCGACTCGTCGTGCTCGAAGTGGGCGATCAGGGGGAGCACGGTCAGCAGGCTGCCCGGCGGAGCCTTCGCCGCGGCCTGCTCGGCGAACTCCGTCGCCAGCTGCTCGGAGCCGCGCCACTTCTTGCACCAGTACTGGAGCGCCCGCCAGTGCCCCTCGTAGTGGTACGGGGCGCGTGCGGTGATCTCCGCCCACAGCCTGTCCATCTCGGAGTGCGGGTAGCCCAGGCCGAGCGCCACCGTGATCTCCATGACGTAGGGCGTGGGGTCGTCGGGGTCGAGCGCCGCCGCCCGGGCTATCTCGTCGCGGGAGCGGTGCAGCATACGGTGGAAGCCCGCGAACTGCTCCTGCGTCGTGTACTCGGCCCGCTTGGCGCCGCGGATCCGCCCGGCGAGGGTGACCGTGCTGGTGGCCCGGACCACGGCGGCGTCCGGGTCGTCAGGGCGGGCCGACTCCCAGGCGAGGAGCCAGGTGTCGTCGTCCGCCGCCAGTCCGCTCAGCAGCCCGACGGCCATCGACCGCCGGTCCCAGTCCCGCCCGATGCCCCGCAGCAGCTCGGCCGCCGCGTGCCAGTCGCCGCCGCCCACGCGGCTCAGCGCCGCTTCCCAGCCCGTGGGCAGCGGGCCGGCGTGGCCGGTGTTCTGCCGGTCGGCCGGCAGCAGGCCGAGCTTCTCGGCCGCCTCGGCCGCGGCGTCCTCGTCATGGCTCGGGGAGAAGAACTCCTTGAGGAACACCCAGGCCAGCCACCCGAAGAAGATCAGTGTGGGTACGGCCAGGACCGCAAGGATCCACAGCACTACGGTCATCGGGAACTGTCCGTCTCTCGGTTCGCGGGGTCGGTCGGGGTGGAGGGCAGCAGGGCGCGCAGCGGTCCGGTGTCCGGGTGGTCGGCGACGGCGGCGCCCACAGCGGGGTCGATCAGGTCGCTCAGGGCCGCGTCGGACGGCGGCGCCGGTTCCCCCGGCGCGGGCAGCAGCCGTGCGGTGGCCCCCCGCTCCCAGGAGAACTCCCAGTGAAGGCGGGCGTGTGCGCTGAACTCGGCCAGCACCATGCGGTGCAGCGACTCGGTCAGGGCCGGACGCGCGAACTCCCGGAAGGCGCGCCCCTTCGCGGCCACCGCCTCGTCGGACAGCGGCAGTCGCCGCGCCAGCTGCCACAGCCGGCCGTCGTCGATCAGGTCGAGCAGCGCGGGCAGGGTCGGATGCGTCTTGGTGTACAGGGCCAGGGCCCGGTGCAGGGGCGTGTCGAGGCCCGCGAACTGGGTGGTCATCGAGCCGTTGAGCAGTTCCGGCCAGTCGGCCGTACGCCGGAACCGCCGCACCTCCTCCGTCAGGACCGCGTCCTCCAGCGCCGCCAGGGTCCGTTCGGGGTCGGACAGCAGACCGAGGGCGGCGCCTCTGCCCTCGTCGGTACGGTGGTCGGCGGGCAGGGCCTCGATGCGGCGGACGCGGTCGGCGATCGGCGGGTGGGAGTCGTACGGCGAGACGGGCTCGGTCGGCAGGTCGGTGCGCAACCCCGCCAGCTCCAGCTGGCGGGCGCTCAGCATCCGGCCGAAACCGCCGAACACCTCACCGCGGGGAGGCAGCAGCCCGGCCTCCTCGCCCAGGGTGACGTAGTGGTGCATGTAGAAGCCGAACGCGGCGTCCAGCACCGGGATCTCGCGCAGAGCCGAGGAGGTGGCGTCCCGGCCGGCGACCCGGGCGGCCGCGGCGTCGGCGGCGTACTCCTGGCGGCGGGCGCCGGCCAGCGTGGCGCGGAGGTACAGCTTGGCGTACGCGGTGTAGATCCGGGCCATCGCGCGGTACGTGATGCCCTGGTGCCGGGTGTCGACCTCCTTCGTCTTCCTGCCCTTGGCCGCGGCCTTGGCGTTCTTCCTCTCCTGCCGGGCCTGTTCCCGTGCCGCGGTCCTCCCGGCGAGCTCCTCGAAGTGCCCGATGACGCGCAGGATCTGGGCGCGGCCGCGCACGCCGAGGGCGGCGAGGCGGGTGTCGGCGTTGGAGTAGTGGCCCAGTTCGTGCGCGATGACCGATCGCAGCTGAGCCTCCGTCAGCCCCTGAACGAGAGGCACGCCGAGGTGGAGGCGGCGCGAGCCGGGCAGCAGGCCGAGCAGCCGGGCGTCCTCGGCGACGGCCGCGTTGACGTCCGGCGTCAGCAGGATGCGGGACGGGGCGCGGGTGCCGATCCGGTCGGCCAGCTCCCGAACGGTGCGCCACAGCACGGGCTCGTCGGCCTCCGTGACGGGCAGGCCGGGAGCCTCCTCGGCCTTCGGCGTCCGCAGCATGAACAGGCCGCGGGCCACCGGGATCGCCAGCAGCACGGACACGAGGTACAGCTTCACCGCGACGCTCGACGGGGCGTGCAGATACAGCAGCCAGTCGATGCCGGCGAGCACCGCCAGCAGCAGGACACCGAGCAGATAGAAGCCGGCGAGCAACAGAAGAGCGCGCAGCGCTCGTAGGGTTGCGCCCATCGGGCAGAGTCCCTCCCACGGGATGTCCGGTTGACGGAATCGGGTGCGGCGACACAGGTGCCGCGGCTGAGCACGGCCGGTGCGAGGCGGATCCGTGAACGGTCGTGATCAACGATTGTGGGGGGAAGCGGAGTATTGCCTACCGTGGGGTTGACGTGCAAGGCGTGTTCGCACCCCCTGACCTGGGGATCAGTGGACCGGCCCGGCGGATGCCGAACGGCGCCGGGACCGGTACCGCTCAGGGCCCGGCCCGCCGCTGCCGGGCGGTCGCGGCTTTCGCCGGGGTGACGGTGCGGACGCTGCGTCACTACACAAGGCGGGGCTGCTCTCGCCCGGTGATCGCAGTCCGGCCGGCCATCGGCTCTGCAGCGACGCCGACCTGGTGCGTCTGCAGCAGATCCTCTTCCACCGCGAGCTGGCTTCTCCCTGGAGGAGATCGCCACCGTCTTCGAGAATCCGCGGGCCGACGCCCTGGAACACCTGCGGGCCCGGCACACCAGTGCCGACGGCGACGACCTGCTCACCATCGGGGACGTACCGCACGCCCTGCTGTTCCCGCGGCCGGCCGCGGTGGTCCACCACGCCGGGGCCGGCACGTCGGCCGCCGCCCTGCGCGCCGCGGTGTCGGCGGTCCCCGTGCCGGTGACCGCCGACCAGCCGTTCTGGGCGAGACGACTCGCCGCCCTCGGCGCCGCGACCGAACCCGTTCCCTTCCGGGCCCTCACCGCCGAACGGCTCGCCGACGCCCTCGACCGTGTGGTGCGACAGCGGACATACGCACGAGCCGCTGCGGCAGCGGCACATCACATCGCGACCGGGGACGGAGCGGGCCACGTCCTCAAGGCCGTCCAGCAGTCGGCTCATGGGTAACGCCGGGATCGTCACCCCTCAAGGCCACCGGCTGCCCCGGTACACCCGGCGCGCCCTGCGCCGCTACGACGAGATCGGTGCGCTGTCGCCCGCGCCGGTCCGGACCGGCGCGGGCGGTCACCGCCGCTACGGGGAGCGCCGGCTCCTGCGGCCGCGGGAGAGCCTCGTGCCGCGGGTGCCGCACGACGGACGGGAGGCACCGGAGGTGAGCGGCGGTCCGCAGAGGTACCGGTCGCCCGGCCGTCCGGGCAGGGGTGGACGTCGGAGCAGGCGGACACCTACGACCGGTTGTGGCGGCAGTGGCGGGGCAAGGCCGCCGAGGTCCACGTGCACGCGTAGGGGAAGCGGTGCACCAGTGGGGTCGGCTGTGAGGCGCGGCAGGCGCTCAAGCGGTTGCCTCAGGTGCAGCCGGTGATGCCGGTGACGCCGGTGGGGACGTGCGGACCGGTGCCACGTCCGCGAGAACACCACTCCCGGACGCAGCGGCTCCGGTCACGCCGTGCGGACTGCCGCGCATGGACAGCCGGTCCGCCACGTCGCCCTGGGGTGGCCGTGAGGCGGTCTCCACCGTGACGGGACGGGGGTCTGGCGGGCGGGTGCGGGGGCGAGTAGACATAGCTATAGGTCAGTGCGTGGCCGGGTGGTTTCCACCCAGTCCCCGTGCGTGCTTGTCCGGTTGCGGTCGCTGACACCGACGATGCGGAAAGCGTTCTGACCATGCCTGCCCCTGCCTCTGATCCGCCGAGTGGGGAAGAACCCACTGTTCTTCCGCGTGAGCGGCGGGTGACGGCCGCGTTGATCGATCTGGCCGATGTGCTGGTCGCCGACTTCGATCCGGCGGAGTTCCTCTACCGGGTCACCGAGCACTGCATGGACCTCCTCGACATCAGCGACGCCGGAGTGATGCTCGCCGCGGCCGGCGCACCCCTGCAGCTGGTGGCCGCCTCCTCGGAGCGGATGCGGGCGGTGGAGCTGTTCGAGCTCGACGCCCGCACCG